>NZ_JBHVIC010000006.1:0-511881 GCF_042799795.1 Nocardia sp. NPDC057668
CACTGACATTCATCGACACACTATTGAGTTCTCAAAGAACACACGCACACGGAACTTCGCGGGCTCTTTGTCCCGGTCGGTCTCCGTGGCTGCTTACATAGCTTAGCTCCTACCTCGCAGCAGAACCAAATCCGCTGGTCAGTTGAGCTAATGTGATCATCAGGCGCTCCTCGTACAACCTCGTTTCCCAGGCCCTTGGGGCTCCGGGTCGGTGTCCGTGTCGCTCTGACTTGGATAAAGTTACGTGTCGCTACGAATGAAGTCAAATCGGCTGGTCAGAGGCGCGTGTCGCGCGAAAACAGGCGGCGGGACACACTCGCCCGGGCCGCGGACCCGGAAAAGTTCGTGCGAATCGTGCAATCCTCGCGAATGGGCTTACCGATGCGCGTGCAGCGCGCACCCTGGGAGATGTGTACGTCTGCGATTCGTCGATCACGAGTGGCATTGTCGGCGAGTTCGCGGAGCGACTGTCCGACTCGGCCGATACGCGCTGGCGGGTGAGCTGGTTGCCCGGGCAAGTTTTCACGCGTGAGCAGGCGATGGCCGCGATCGAGTTGGTCGAACTCCTCTACGACCCCGCCCGGGCGAACGACACCGAACTACAGGCGAGCGTCGCGGCGGCCGCGACGACGCTCGGCATCCGCCCCATAGACGCGGCCGCCACGCTGTCCCAGCGGCACCCCAACCGCTGACGGAACGCACTCGACGGGCCGGCGCGACTCCCGGACGGCGAAGGACCCCCGGTCCGGAAACCGAGGGTCCTCGCGAATGCCGTTCCGGCGGTTGCCGTTTCAGGACATCAGAGCCCGGCGCGCTCGATGAACGTCATGACCGCCGCCTTGTCCTTGAACCCGGTGACGGCGATGTACAGGTTGGTCGAGGGGTTGAAGTACTCCATCGTGCCGCTGACGCTCTTGTCGTTGAAGCGGATCAACTTGCCGCCCTGCTCGGTGAGCCGATCGGGAAACTGCTTACGCCACAGCGCGGGCAGCTTGGACGGATCGGTGCTGATGTGCGCGAGCACCGCACGATCTTTGGAGGCGCCGTCGGTCAGACCGGCGATGAGCGCGTCCTTCTGCCCGATGTTGAAATCGGCGCCGGTGTCGAAGGCGTCGTCGTCGGTGTAGCCGGGCTTGGTGGTGCGGTTGAAGTTCGGGGCCACCGCCGAGCGCAGCGCCGCGGGCATGGCGTCGAGAATCGGCTGCACCTCGGCCGGCACCGCGGCGCCGGCCTTCGTGCTGGTGGTCGTGGTCGACTTCCCGGTGGTGGTCGTCTTCGAGGACTCGGTGGTGGCCGCGGGCGCGGCGGTCGTGGTGGGTTTCGCCGCGGTGGTGTCGGAGTCGTCGCCACCACCGGCTACCACCACGATCACGCCGATCAGAATCGCGAGGACCGCGACGGCGGCCACGCCGATCAGCACCACCGGCGGCTTCCCGCCGGGCGTGCCCTGCGGGTTCGGCGGCGGCTGCTGTCCCCACTGAGGTTGCTGCTGTTGCGGTGGCGCCCACTGCTGACCGTGCGGCTGCTGTGGCTGCCCGCCCGGGCCCGGCTGTCCCTGCCACTGCTGCGGACCACCCGGCCCCTGCGGCGAAAACCCTTGCGGCGGTGGCGATTGCGACGGGAACTGCGGTCGCGGTTGTCCGCCGTGGTTCGGCGGGACCTGCCCGTACGGACCGGAATTGCCCGGGCCGGGGCCCTGCGGTGGATAGGTCATGAGGTCTCCCCTCCTCTGTTCGAGCCAACTCCCCAGGCTCGACGTCCGGCCGGAGCGTACCCGCGTATCCGGCCCGCCACCACGCGGAAAGCCGGTCCACCACACGGTGAACCGGCTTTCGGAACGTGAAACTCGGAAGGTCAGCGCACGTTGTCGGTGCACTGCGAGACGACGAGGATGCCGGGCCCGCCCGAGGCGCTCATCGACGAAGGCCGGTAGGCAGCCTGCAGGGCCGCGCGCTCGGCATCGAAACGGGTCGCGCCGGTCCCCCGGAAGTAGGAGGGGTTCGAACCCGAGCTCTTCGCGATCGCGCCGCACCCGTCGACGAACCGAACCTCTACGGTGCAGTGCGCGTAACCGCACTCGCTCACCGCGTCCCAATCCGACTCCTGCCAGTTGGGGTAGTTGTAGGCGGTGCCCCAGGTCTCGGTGCCGTCGTCCCACTGCCCCAGCGCGATCGAGCCGTAGTAGCGCCCGTCCGGCCCCGGCTCGGCGCTCGCCGTCCCGGCGCCCGTAACCACACCCGCCGTCAACGCGACAGCGGCCATACCCAGGGCAACCTTGCCCATTGCGAACATCGTGAAAACTCCCCATCGAATTGGCTTCGTTTTGAAACCAGTTACAGATCCTGGCGATTCGATGCCCGATTTGTCCAATCAGTTCCCGAACCCCGACAGCAGCAGATCACAGGGCACCGACAACAAATTCCATTGGCGGCGAACACAACTCACGAGTAACCACAACGCCGAAGGCCGGCCCACCTTTCGGTGGACCGGCCTTCGGTCGTGTGCTGCGAGAACCGCGTCGATTCGGCGCGGACTATCGATCCGAGGGGATCAGAAGTCCATGCCGCCCATGCCGCCGGTCGGGTCGCCCGCGGGGGCGGCCTTCTCCGGCTTGTCGGCGACGACGGCCTCGGTGGTGAGGAACAGCGCCGCGATGGAGGCGGCGTTCTGCAGGGCGGAGCGGGTGACCTTGACCGGGTCGGCAACGCCGGCGGCCAGCAGGTCGACGTACTCGCCCGAATCGGCGTTCAGGCCGTGGCCGGCGGGAAGGTTCGAGACCTTCTCGGCGACGACGCCCGGCTCGAGGCCGGCGTTGAACGCGATCTGCTTCAGCGGCGCGGACAGCGCGACGCGAACGATGTTCGCACCGGTGGCCTCGTCGCCGGTCAGGGTCAGCTCGTCCAGGGCCGGGGCGGCCTGCACGAGAGCAACGCCACCACCGGCGACGATGCCCTCTTCGACGGCGGCCTTGGCGTTACGCACGGCATCTTCGATGCGGTGCTTGCGCTCCTTGAGCTCGACCTCGGTGGCGGCGCCGGCCTTGATGACCGCGACGCCGCCGGCCAGCTTGGCCAGCCGCTCCTGCAGCTTCTCACGGTCGTAGTCCGAGTCCGAGTTCTCGATCTCGGAGCGGATCTGCGCCACGCGGCCCTTGATGGCCTCCGGGTCGCCCGCGCCCTCGACGATGGTGGTCTCGTCCTTGGTGATGACGACCTTGCGGGCGGTGCCGAGCAGCTCGATGCCGGCGGTGTCCAGGGACAGGCCGACCTCTTCGCTGATGACCTCGCCACCGGTGAGGATGGCGATATCGGCGAGCATGGCCTTGCGACGGTCACCGAAGCCCGGCGCCTTGACGGCGATGGACTTGAAGGTGCCGCGGATCTTGTTGACCACCAGGGTGGAAAGGGCTTCGCCCTCGACGTCCTCGGCGATGATCAGCAGCGGCTTGCCGGCCTGGATGACCTTCTCCAGCAGCGGCAGCAGGTCCTTGACGGTCGAGATCTTCGAGCCGACGAGCAGGATGTACGGATCCTCGAGGGTCGCTTCCTGACGCTCCGGGTCGGTGACGAAGTAACCCGAGATGTAGCCCTTGTCGAAGCGCATGCCCTCGGTGAGCTCCAGCTGGAGACCGAAGGTGTTGCTCTCCTCGACGGTGATGACGCCTTCCTTGCCGACCTTGTCCATGGCCTCGGCGATCAGATCACCGATGGACGAGTCGCCGGCCGAGATGCCCGCGGTAGCAGCGATCTGCTCCTTGGTCTCGACCTCCTTGGCGGTCTCCAGCAGGCGCGCGGTGATGGCCGCGACGGCCTTCTCGATGCCGCGCTTCAGGCCCAGCGGGTTCGCGCCGGCCGCGACGTTGCGCAGGCCCTCGCGCACCAGCGCCTGGGCGAGCACGGTGGCGGTGGTGGTGCCGTCGCCAGCGACGTCATCCGTCTTCTTGGCAACTTCCTTGACGAGCTCCGCGCCGATCTTCTCGTACGGATCCTCGAGCTCGATTTCCTTGGCGATGGAGACACCATCGTTGGTGATGGTGGGGGCGCCCCACTTCTTCTCCAGCACGACGTTGCGGCCCTTGGGGCCCAGCGTCACCTTGACAGCGTCGGCCAGGGCGTTCAGACCCCGCTCGAGACCGCGGCGAGCCTCTTCGTCGTACGCAATTGTCTTGGCCATTGCGTTGAGATCCTCCAGATCAGGGGATTGACACGATCTGGCCAGGCTCGGTGCCCGCGACGGACGACCACAAGGGGCCTCACCGTCCCGACCTAGCACTCACAGGTCGGGAGTGCCAAAGCCATTTCTAGCACTCTCCCCCGGGGAGTGCAAGGTCGGGGCAGCGCGAAACGAGGTCTCGCTCCAACCTAACCGGGATAGCAGGGGGCCACCCCCGAACCCCGAAACAGACCCGGCGGCCCGGCCCCGGAGGGCGCGGTCCGTGTCTCTACCTGACCAAGCGGTCGTCGACCCGCAGGAGCAGCGCTATCAGAGCATCCGTGCGACGTTCCTCCGGCGTTCGCGGTTCCCCCTGCTCGACGTCGACGAGCTCGGCGTCATTGAGCAGGAGTTCGGCCTCGATTCGCATGATCGCGCGAATGAAGGCCGGTGCGACATCGGGTGGCAGGTCACCGTTCACTATGTAGCCGCCGTCCGGCGTGTCCTCGGTGGAGACATAGGAGAGCGCGCGCAGCAGATCCGCGCGCGTTTCCCCCGCAACCAGGTCGGAACCTTCGTCGTCCGCCATACGGATATCCTATCGGGCGCGCCCCAGGAGTCACGTGAGGCTGCCCCCGCAACTGCTATTTCACTTCCGGCACGCCCCCGGTGATCGAGGACAGCAGCGCCTCGACGTCCGCGGACACCGAGTCCTTGTCCAGGCCGAGCCCGGACAGCACGCCGGTCCCGTCCTCCACGTCGAGCAGCGCCAGCAGCAGATGTTCGGTGCCGACGTAGTTGTGGCCCAGCCGAAGTGCCTCGCGGAAGGTCAGCTCGAGGGTCTTCTTCGCCTGAGAGTCGAAGGGAATCAACGCCGCGATCTTGTCCGCGGCGGCGGGCAGCGCGGCGGTGGCGACCCGGCGCACCGCGTCGATGCTGATGCCCTTGGCGATGATGATCTGCACCGCAAGCGATTCCGGCTCCTTCAGCAGACCCAGGATCAGGTGCTCGGGAGTGATCTCGGCATTGCTCGCGTCGCGCGCCTCCTCCTGCGCGGCCACCACCACGTGCCGGGCGCGCGGGGTGAAGCGGGCGAAGCCCGCCTGCGGGTCGAGGGCGGCGGCCTCGGCGGCGTCACCCGGGCCCTTGGGTACGAAACGCTTCTGGGCGGCCTGTTTGGTGACGCCCATGCTGCCGCCGATGTCGGTCCAGGACGCGCCGGAGCGCCGGGCCTGGTCGACGAAATGGCCGATCAGGTGGTCGGCGAGTTCACCGAGGTGATTGGCCACGACCACGGCGTCCGAGAGCTGGTCCAGGGCGTTGTCGGGGCGGGCCTTCTTGATGCCGTCGATCAGATCGTCGAGGCGGAAAGGATTCGTCATGCGTCAACTGTAGGTTGACCATCTCTCAATGGTCAACCCTTAGTTGACGACGATCGAAAATTTTCCGGTCCTGCCCGTGGGGGCCGTCCGCGCCGCCCGTCAGGGACGAGCCGCCCAGCCCGCGCCGCGCACGATGCCCTCCTTGAACCAGACCGCCGGCCGCCCGGTGACCGCGCGGGCGGTGGGGGTGTCGTCGGGGTTCAGGAACTGGATGACCGCGTCGCGCCGGCCCAGGCTCAGGCACTGGAAGTAGTAGCGGAATTGCCGTGCGGCGGGCTCTTTCCCACGCAGGCGCGCGGTGATGGCCGTGGCCGCGTACTTGCCCGCGGGCAGCGCGGTGGCGCAGGCCATGCGCAGCTCGCGCTCGCCCGGACCCGTGACGACGGCGGCGTCGCCGACCGCGTAGATGTCCGGGTGCGCCACGGCGCGCAGGTCGTCGCCGACGAGGACGCGGCCCCGCGCGTCCACCGCCAGACCGGAGCGGGCGGCCACGTCGGGGACCGCGAAACCGGCGGTCCACAGGACCGTGTCGGCGGGCACGTGCGCGCCGTCGACCAGGTCGAGGCCGGTCGGTGTCACCGCGGCCACCTTCGCCCCGGCGTGCACGCGCACCCCGAGCCGGTCGAGCACCGCCCCGATGTGCCCGCGCGCCTTGGCCGAGAGCCAGGCCCCGGGCTCGTCGGCGCTGATCAGCAGCACCTCGAGGTCCGGCCGGGATTCGGCGAGTTCGGTCGCGACCTCGATGCCGGTGGAGCCGCCGCCCACCACCGCGACACGGCCGGACAGCTCCGGCGCCCGCCGCACATCCTCGGGCGTCGCCACCGTGTGGGCGTGCGCCGCGAGGCCCGGCACGCCGCCGGTGTCGGCCACGCTCCCCAGCGCGTAGACGAGCGAGTCGTAGGGCACCGGTTCGGCATCGGCCAGTTCCACCCGTTTCGCCTCCGGGTCGATCCGGGTCGCCCGTGCCTGTGTGAACTCGATTCCCTTGGGCTCCAGCAGTTCTCGAAGGTTCCAGCGCGGCACCTGCTGCCCCGCCAGCACCTGGTGCAGCCGCACGCGCTCCACGAGCTCGGCCCGGGCGTCGATCACGGTGACCCGCACGCCTTTCGCCCGCGCGGCCTGCCGCGCCGCCGCCAGCCCCGCGTATCCCGCACCCAAGACGACAATCCGATGTTCCCCGGTCATGGCCGACCCCTTTCGCTGGTCCGATACCACTCAGACGGGACAGCCCCGCGATCCCTGACAACCCGGGCCGTGTGCTGCGTCACGCCGACCGGCCCGCCCCGACCGCACGATGCGGCGGCGGGACCGCGTTGGTTCCCGCGAGGCCGACCGCCGACCGATGCCCGTTCCGATCGAACCGTCAGGCCGGGGGCGCGCCGGTTGCCTATTGATCGGTCCGGGTGAAGTACGCGAGTTTGTCGGGGTTCACGACCAGGCGCAGCGACGCGAAGTGGTCGGGGGCGAACTCGGCGGCGAGCACCAGCAGCACGACCCCGGGCGCGCGGGCGACCAGGGCCGGTGTGCCGTTGACGTTCTCGATGTCGACGCGCAGGCCCGGAACCGAGAACCGGAACAGGCCGACCAGGTAGCGGGCGACGCGGTCGGAGCCGACGACCGTGCGGCGGGCGGCGTTGACCTTGTCGCCGCCGTCGGCGACCGAGGTGATGTCGGCCGCGAACAACGCGCCGAGCGATTCCACGTCCCCGGCCTGCGCGGCGATCAGGAACTTCTCGAACAGCGCGCGGGCCTGCTCGGGCGCGGGCTCGAATCGGGGGCGCTCCTGCCGGACGTGCTGTGCCGCGCGGCGATAGAGCTGCTGGGAATTGGATTCGGTGAGGTCCAGCATGTCGGCGATCTCGCGGTGGGCGTACCCGAAGGCCTCGCGCAGGACGAAGACCGCGCGCTCGGCGGGGGTCAGGCGTTCCATCAGGGTCAGCATCGCCAGCGAGACCAGCTCCCGCTGTTCGGCCGACTCCAGCGGGCCCAGTTGGCCGTTGGGGGTCGCGACGGGTTCGGGCAGCCACGGGCCGACGTAGGTCTCGCGGCGGGCACGCGCCGAATCCAACCAGGTACGGCACAGATTGACCAGGATGGTGGTCAACCACGCTTCGGCGGAACGGATGTCGCCACGCTGACTCGCGTCCCAGCGCAGGTAGGTCTCCTGCACCGCGTCCTCGGCCTCGCTCGCCGACCCGAGCATGCGATAGCCCAGCGCGAACAGGCGCGGCCGATGTCGTTCGAATTCGGCCAGCCCCTCGGCATCCATCTGCCCGCCCCTCCTCGCGCTACGCGGTCGTTCGGGGACGATACGCCTGCGCCGAGCCCGGGTTCCGGTGACCATCCACACCTGCACACGGTGGCCCGCGCCGCCAACCACGCACCAACGGGCCACCAACGGCTCCGCCGGATTCGGCTGTCGCGCCGCGCCGTTGGATCATCGCGCCGGTCGGAAAAGCGCACGTGCGGTGCGCCGGGTGGACACGCGACGCTGGGCAGCGGGGCCGGGAATATGCGACTGCCGAGCCGTCTTCTCGGTGGTCCGGCGATGTGCCGGCAGCGCTTCGCGCACCGGCCACACAGCCGGGTCCAGCGCCCGCCGGAGCTGGAACTCCGCCGAGCAGGGGTGTGCCGCGCCGGGTCCCGCGAGGGCGTCCGACGCGCGGCAACACCGGATTATCGAGCGGTCGCGCCGATCGCGTCGGCCATCACCGCACCGGCCGAATTCGCTTCTCCGCACACGAGCTTGGCGGTGCTGAGCGCGACATTGGGGCTGCCCGCGAACTTGGAGCCGGGATTGGCCGCCAGCACCTGCTGGATGACCTGGATCTCGGTGTCGCCGTCGAGCTCACGGAATTCGCCACAGGTTGTCTGGGCGCCGTTGGGCGCGCTGTTCTTCTTGATCACGGTGGTCACCGGGGCGGCGGCCGGCGGCTCCACCGGCGGTGCGGCCGGGGTGGTGACCGCGGTGGCCGTGACCTGGGCCGCGGCGGCGGTGACCGAGGCGCTCTCGGACGTGCTCGCCGCACCCGTGGAAGTGTCCGAACCGCAAGCCGATAGGCCCAGTACCAGCGCGCCCGCCGCGAGGGCACCCACAAAGATCCGCTTCATACCCTGCTTTCCGAACTCTCCGCGATGTCTGCGCGCCGGACCCGCCCGGCGCTCGCAGCAGCGTACCCGGACCCGGAGGTTTCGTGCAGTGGCAGTTCGGAGCCCGCAAATTCCCGGCGATCGGGATCGAGAGCGACCGGAGCGCACCGGATGCCGGCGGCGGGCGACGCCGCCGATGCGCCCGGTCCCGGGGTCAGTTCAGCTGACCCCGCCAATCCGCGGGCACGCGCTCGCGCGGCCCGGGCACGCTCTGCTCCAGCGGATGGTGCTGCGGCGCGACCAGATCCGGGCCGTTGCCGTACATGTCGCCGCTCTCGTAGTTGTAGAACCAGCTCTCCCCCGGCTCGTAACTCTGCGCGAACGGGTGACCCGCGTCCTTGAAGTGCTTGGACGCGTGCTGCGAGGGTGAGCTGTCGCAGCACCCCACGTGCCCGCACTGCGCGCAACGACGCAGATGCAGCCACCAGCCCTGCGCGGCTTCGCATTCCACACACCCCGGGCCGCTGGGCGGGACCGTGGTATCGATGCCCTCGATCTGTTCCGACATCACTGACCTCCTGTTTCGGTGAGCGGCGGTGCCATGTCCTCGGACGCTTCCAGCGGCAGTCGCACGATGAACCGGGTGTCACCCGGCACGGACTGCACCCGGATGTCGCCGTGATGCTTGTTGACCACGATGCGGAACGAGATGTCCAGGCCCAGGCCCGTGCCCTCGCCGACCGGTTTGGTGGTGAAGAACGGTTCGAAGATGCGGGTCCGGATCTCCTCCGGCACACCGGGACCGGTGTCGCCGATCTCCACCGCGACGCATTCGCCGTCGCGGTAGGTGCGCACGGTCAGCGTGCCGCGGCCCGCCATGGCGCCGATCGCGTTGTCGATCAGGTTGGTCCACACCTGATTGAGCTCGGCGGCGTAGCAGGGCACCGGCGGCAGGGCCAGGTCGTACTCCTTGACGACCTCGATGTCGTCACCGAGCTTGCGGCCCAGCATGACCAGCGTGCTGTCGAGGAGTTCGTGGATGTCCACGACCTGGAACGGCGCGCGGTCCATCTGCGAGTACTGCTTGGCCGCGTTCACCAGCGTGGAGATCCGCGTGGTGGAGTCGGCGATCTCGTTCATGAGCAGTTCGGTCTCGACCGTGTAGTTGAGCCAGCGGATCGCGCCCTCGAAAACCGGTCCGTCACAGGCGGACAGGGTGCCCTTGACCTTCTCCAGCCAGTCGATGTCGAACCCGGCCTGCACGAAGTTGGCCGCGATGTCCCAGCCGAAGCTGATGCCATGGTTCTCCAGCCAGTCGCCGAGTTCGTCCTCGCGGTCGGCGGCTTCCAGCGGTGTCAGGATCGGGGCCTTGGCGACCTGGGCGGCGGCCTCCTCCTGCAGCTGCACCAGGTTTTCCAGGGTGGCCGAATCGAATTTGCCGTGCGCCATCATCTTCAGCTTGTGCCGCATCCCGGCGACGCGTTCGCGCAGCGAGGAGGTGGCGCGCACCGCGGCGGCGGCCGGGTTGTTCAGCTCGTGGGTCAGGCCCGCGGACAGCGAGCCCAGGGCGAGCAGCCGTTCCCGTTGCCCGATGCGCTCATTGGCGTTGCGGTTGCCGAAGAACACTCCTTCGAGCAGGTGGACCGCCATCGGGAACCAGTCCTGCATCATGGCGGAGAAGATCCCGGCGTCGAGCACGAAGAACCGCGACGGCCGGGTGACGTAGAACGAGCCCGAGTAGTGCTGATCGACCTTGTCGCCCATGTACGCCATCCACGCGCCCGAGTAGACGCCGCGGTGGTCGGTGCGAACGAGTTCGATCTCCTCTCCGCCCGACATCTTGGTCAGCCGGACCTCACCGTCCATTAGCACGTAGAAACAGGTGCCCGGATCACCCTCGCGGAAGACCAGACCCGGTTCGAAGCGCTCGACCCGGCCGTCCCGGCACAGCCATGCCAGCTGTTCGTCGTTCAGCTTCTCGAACAGGAACAGTTCGCGTAGTTCGTTCGGATCGCAGATCAGATTCGTTCCCACGGCACTCCTACTGTTTCGCCAGGTAGCGGTGGACCAGCATGACGGCCATCGCGCCTTCACCCACGGCCGAGGCCACCCGCTTGGCCGATTCCGAGCGGACGTCGCCCGCCACGAAGACCCCGGGCACGCTGGATTCCAGATGGTGCGGCGGGCGCGGCAGCTCCCAGCCCGCCGGGCGCGCGCCGTCGACCATGAGGTCGGGGCCGGCGAGCACGTAGCCCTTGTCGTCGCGGAAGACCACGCCGTCGAGCCAGTCCGTTTCCGGGGCCGCGCCGATGAACAGGAACAGCCGTTCCGCGTCCACCTTCTCCTCGGCCCCGGACGCGTTGTCCCGCACCACCAGGTGCTCGAGGTGATCGTCGCCGTGCGCGGAGACCACCTCGGTCCGGGCGCGCAGTTTGATGTTGGGGATCTGCTCGATCTGCTGGATCAGGTAGTGCGACATCGAATCCACCAGCGATTCCGCCCGCACCAGAATGTGCACCGTGCGCGCGTGCCGGGACAGGTACACCGCCGCCTGTCCCGCGGAGTTCGCGCCGCCGACGATGTAGACGTCCTTGTCCGCGCAGTCCGACGCCGCGGTCATGGCCGAGCCGTAATAGACGCCGCGACCGGTGAATTCGTCCACACCGGGCGCCGGATGATGCCGGTAGTTCACGCCGGTGGCGATGAGCACGCTGTGCGCGGCGATGCTGCCGCCGTCGGCGAACTTCACCACGCGCGCCGAACCGCACGCCTCCAGCGAGACGACTTCGCGTGCGGTGATGAGCTCGGCGCCGAATTTCACCGCCTGCCGCCTGGCACGGTCGGCCAGCTGCGCGCCGGAGACGCCGTCCGGGAAGCCGAGGTAGTTCTCGATGCGCGAGCTCTGACCGGCTTGACCGCCGGTCGCGGTGCGCTCAACCAGCACCGTGCGCAGGCCCTCGGAGGCGCCGTACAGCGCGGCGCCCAGCCCGGCCGGTCCGCCGCCGACCACGATGAGGTCGTAGAAGTCGCCGGAAGGATCGATGTTCAGCCCGACCGCGGCGGCCAGTTCCGAGTCCGACGGCATCGCCAGGACCTTGCCGTCGGAGTTGATGATGAGCGGGCACTGATCCTCGGTGGCGTCCGCGGCGGCGAGCAGGCGCGCGCCCTCGGGCTCGTCGACCTGGTACCAGCGATACGGCAATTGGTTGCGGGCCAGGAACTCCCGGACCTGCGAGCAGCGGGCGGACCAGCGATGGCCCACGACCTTGGTTTCGGTGACCGGCCGGTGCTCGTCCCCGCGCCACGCCTCGAGCAGGGCGTCGATGACCGGGTAGAGCTTCTCCTCCGGCGGATCCCACGGCTTGAGCAGGTAGTGATCGAGGTCGACGACATTGATGGCCTCGATGGCCGCGTCGGTGTCCGCGTAGGCGGTCAGCAGCACGCGCCGGGCGTAGGGGTGCAGGTCCATGGCCTGCTCGAGGAATTCGACGCCGTTCATGTTCGGCATCCGGTAGTCGGCGATCAATACCGCGACCGGCTGGCCGCGCAGTTTCAGTTCCCGCAGTACCTCGAGGGCATCGGCGCCGGATTCCGCGCGCAGGATGCGATAGTCGGCGCCGTAGCGGCGGCGCAGATCGCGAACCACGGCCCGGGAAACGCCCGGATCGTCGTCCACGCTGAGGATGGCCGGTTTGGCGGCAGCTGGTGAGGTCACCTAACGATTATGCGGCGGGGTGGCAAATTGGCCGGTCGCGACGCCGCCACCGGCTCAGATGCGATGGTGTTGAACAATATCGAGCTCGCTCGGGGTGAGTAGACGTTCCAGCTGTTCCTCGAGGGCCCCGTTGGTCTTGGAACGGCCCAGGCGGCCGTGGCGCTGCGGGGCGCCGGCGCGGGCTTCGGCGGGGAGGATCGGGACCGTCTTGGTCTTGCGGTGCAGGAGCGAGCGCAGTTTCACGGCCGATCACCTCACGTTTCCGTCGGAAGCAGGTGGCTGTGGTCTGTATTCAGGTCTATCCGACATTCTGCTCCGGCCATTACATTCGGCAGATCGGCAGCACCGGAATGTAATGCACTTGATCTTCAGTGTTCGGATCGCTGTTCGAATCCGCGATCTTGTTCGAAACCTGTTCGATTGCCGCGTGCCACATCGGCCGAACTAGGATGAGCGGTACTGATCGTCACACTCTCGGAGGCAGCGTTGCCGAACAAGTTGGAAGCCACCATCGATATCGCGGCAACGCCCGAGCAGGTGTGGAGCGTCATCTCGGATCTGAAGCGGATGCCCGAGTTCAGCCCGCAGTGCATTCGGATGCAGCCGCTGGGCAAGGTCAAGACCGGCACCTGGACCGTCAACCTGAACAAGGACGGCGCCAAGGTGTGGCCGACCACCTCGCGCATCGTGCGCTTCGAGCCGAATCGGGCGCTGGCGTTCCGCATGACCGAGAACCGCACGATCTGGAGCTACACCCTCGAGCCCACCGCCGAGGGCACCCGCGTGACCCAGCGCCGCGACGTGCCCAATGGCGTCACCTGGATCGTCCGCAAGGTCATCGACACCGCCCTCGGCGGTGAAGCGTCGTTCGAGGCGGCCCTGGTCTCGGGCATGAACGAAACCCTCGGCAAGATCAAGAAGTCGGTCGAGAAGTAGTTCTCGATGCGCCCGGCCGCGTGTGTTTTCCCGACCGGCCGGGTCCGGGTGCCCTAGGTTCGGCCTCATGCGACGACGACTTCTGGGTATCTGCGGCGCGGCCACCGGTCTCGCGCTGGTGTTGACCGGCTGTGGCAGTTCGGGTTCCGACGGTGATCGCACGGTCACCGTGGTCGGGAACGGCAAGGTGCAGGGCGTGCCCGATGTGCTCAACGCCGATCTCGGGGCCGAGGTGTCCGCGGCCGATGTGTCCAGCGCCGTGGACGGGGTGAACGCCAAGGCCGCCGCCATGAGCGCGGCCATGGTCACCGCCGGGGCCAAGAAAGAGGACATTCAGACCAGCGAGCTGTCGGTGCAACCCACCTACGGCCCGGAGGGCCGGACCATCACCGGCTACAAGGCCACCAACAACGTGCACATCGCGGTCCGGGATCTACCCAAGGCGTCAGCGATCCTGGACGCGGCGGTCAAGGCCGGCGGCAACGACACCCGCATCAGCTCGGTGGCCTTCGGCCTGGAGGACAACACCAAACTGCTGTCCGATGCCCGCGCCCGCGCCTTCGACGACGCCAAATCCCGCGCCCAGCAGTACGCGGACCTGGCCGGCGCGAAGCTGAAGGACGTCCGGACCATCAACGAGGGCGGCTCGGGCGGCGACTTCCCGGTCATGCGCGATGCCGCGCCCTCCGCCTCGGGTTTCAGTCTGGAACCGGGCCAGCAGACGGTGACGTTCACCGTCACCGTCGTCTGGGACCTCGGCTGACCCCGCGAAAGGGCAAGCGCTACTTCCAGTTCGGCATCGTCACGACCTGCGCCGCGTAGGACAGGCCCGCGCCGAAGGCGATGAGCAGGGCGGTGCCTCCGGGTTTGGCGTCGCCGTTGCGCAGCAGCGCTTCCATGGCCAGCGGAACCGAGGCGGCCGAGGTGTTGCCGGTCTCCTCGATGTCGTTGGCCAGCGCGCAGTGCTCGGGCAGTTTCAGCACCCGGGCCATGATCTCGATGATCCGGCCGTTGGCCTGGTGCGGGACCATCGCGTCCAGATCGTCCGGCGTCAGGCCCGCCCGCTCGATGGCGTCGCGGCACACCTTCTCCAAAGAGTGCGCGGCCCAGCGGAATACGGCCGTGCCCTCCATGGCGAGATACGGGCGCACGGCGTCGAGGCCCTGCTCGTCGATCTCGCGGAAGAATTCCATCCAGTCCTTGGTCTGGCGGATGGCGTGATGCTGGGTGCCGTCCGAACCCCAGACGGTCGGGCCGATGCCCGGTTCGTCGGAGGCGCCGACCACGACCGCGCCGGCGCCGTCGGCGAACAGGAACGCGGTGCTGCGATCGGCCGGATTGACAGCGTCGGTCAGCCTTTCGACGCCGATGACCAGCACGTTGCGCGCGGTGCCGCCCTTGACCAGATCCGAGGCCACCGCCAGCGCGTGGCAGAAGCCGGCGCAGCCCGCGGAGATGTCGAAGGCCGCGGCGGCCTCGAGTCCCAGCTCGGTGGCGATCTGCGGCGCGGCGGCCGGGGTGAGCAGCAGCCAGGTCGAGGTGGCGACGATGACGGCGTCGATCTCCCCGGCCGCTATCTCGGCGGCTTCGATGGCATCGCGGGCGGCCGCGCTGCTCATGCTGATGATCGTCTCGTCCGCGGACGCGAAGCGGCGGGTGCGGATGCCGGAGCGCGTCCGGATCCATTCGTCGCTGGAGTCGATCGGTCCGGCGACCTCTTCGTTGGTCACCACCCGGGCCGGGCGGTAGACGCCGAGGCCGAGTATCGCGGTGTGCTCTACCCCGCTGATCGAGGCAATTCGAGCAGCCATGGTGCTTCTCCTATGTACTGCGGGTCGATCATGACCTTCATCGGGCCCCCACCCGTGCGGAACGCCGTACACAGCCGGCGCGTAACTGAAACCGCAGACATGAGGCTCCCTCATATTAATCGTGAAAGACTCTCATGGGTGTGGGTTCGATCACAATTCGGACTAGGAGCTGCCCCGGTCACCCCCCGATCGCCCACGGAGGACACGAGTGGTGGACCACCTTCACGTAGTGTGTGAGCGCGGTGCTTTCCGCACCTACCCGCGCATGAAAGAGGAGCTTGTGGCCCGCCGTCCCACCCCGCCCGGCACTCCCGAAACCACCGGACTCGGCCATGTCGCCGATCTCGTCCGCCACGCCATCCCGCCGCTGCACCCGGCCGGTCTGCCCTTCGTGGCGGCCCCGCTGGCGGTAGCCGTGCTGGGTTTCCGGCGTAAGTGGGTGCGCCGCACGGGTCTGTTCGCCGCCGCCGCGACCGCCACGTTCTTCCGGCACCCGCATCGTGTTCCGCCGAACCGGCCCGGTGTCGTGGTCGCGCCCGCCGACGGCGAGGTCGCACTGGTCGACACGGCCGTTCCCCCCGCGGAATTGAACCTCGGTGATCAGCCGCTGCCCCGGGTGAGCATCTTCCTGTCCGTGCTCGATGTGCACGTGCAGCGCGCGCCCATCGCCGGCAGCGTGGAGAACATCGTCTACAAGAAGGGCCAGTTCCTCTCGGCGGACCTGCCCGAGGCCAGCGATGCCAACGAGCGCAACAGCCTGGTGCTGGTGACCGAGGGCGGTCAGCGCCTGGCGGTCATCCAGATCGCCGGTCTGCTGGCGCGGCGCATCATCTGCGAGCCCAAGGTCGGCGACAAGCTCACCATCGGCGACACCTACGGTCTCATCCGGTTCGGTTCGCGCGTGGACACCTACTTCCCGGCCGGTACGAAACTGCTGGTGGTGCCGGGACAGCGGACCATCGGCGCGGAAACGGTGCTGGCCGAACTGGTTTCGTGATGGAACAACTCGCGCCTGCGCCGATCGAGCGCCGCCGCAATCGCACCGTGCGCCTGCTCCCGAGCATGGTGACCATTCTCGGGCTCTGCTCGGGACTGTCCGCGGTCAAGTTCGCCATGGAGAACAACCTCGCGTTCGCGCTGGCGCTGATCGGCGCGGCCGCGATCTTCGACATGCTGGACGGCCGCATCGCCCGCATGCTCGACGCGACCACCAAGATGGGCGCGGAGCTGGACTCGCTGTCCGACGCGATCGCCTTCGGCGTCGCGCCCGCGCTGGTGCTGTACGTGGCCTTCCTCGAGGCCGACAGCGTCGGCTGGATCGTCGCGCTCATGTTCGCGGTCTGCATGGTGCTGCGCCTGGCCCGGTTCAACACCCTGATGGACGACGACTCCCGGCCCGATTGGCAGCGGGAGTATTTCGTCGGTGTGCCCGCCCCCGCGGGCGCGCTGATCGCGCTGCTGCCCATCGCGCTGTCGGTGCAGTTCGGCGACGGCTGGTGGGACAGCTTCCCGGTGGTCGCGGTCTGGGTCGTGCTGACCGGCCTGCTGTGCGTGAGCACGCTGCCGACGCTGGCGATCAAGTCGGTGTCGGTGGCTCCGCGCACCGCGCCGCTGCTGCTGGTGCTGGTGGCCCTGGCCGCCGCGCTGCTGGTGACCTACCCGCTGATCCTGATGATGGCGCTGGTGGTGCTGTACCTCGGGCACATCCCGTTCGCCGTGCACTCCGCCCGCTGGGTGGCCGCGCGCCCGGAGACCTGGGATCACAAGCCCGCCGAACGCCGCGCGCAGCGCCGGGCACAGCGCCGCCGCCCGATCGCGAGCATGTCCTCGGCGCGCCTGCGCCTGCGCCGCCCCGGCGGAAAGTTGTAGTCCCGAACCCGTTCGGACGCCCACGGTTTCGTGCCCTGTGCAGGGCTCGAACCGTGGGCGTTCGGTTTTCCGGGGCCGACACCCGACGGTGGCGCGCATATTTCCAGCACAATGGGTGCCGTGCCCGAACTCGCGCTGACCGCCCGGCTCAATTCCGCGCCCACCGACTCCCGACGGGGCCTGGTCCGACTGCATCCGGAGGCGCTGGCCGCGCTGGGCCTGCGGGAGTGGGACGGCATCGCGCTGGTCGGGGCGCGGCGCACCGCGGCCGTGGTGGCGGTCGCGCCGGCCGGGACCGCGCCCGGCACCGCCCTGCTCGATGACGTGACACTGTCCAACGCGGGTGTGCGCGAGGACGCCACGGTGGTCGTCTCGCCCGTGACCGTCTACGGCGCCCGCCAGATCTCGGTGACGGGTTCGACGCTGGCGACCGCGAGCATCCCGGAGCCGACCCTGCGCCAGGCCCTGCTCGGCAAGGTGGTCACCGTCGGCGACACGGTCTCGCTGGCCCCGCGCGATCTGGGCCCGGGTACCAGCAATTCCGCTGCCACCCAAGCACTCTCGAAGCTGTTCGGTTATGCCTGGACCTCGGAGCTGCTGACCGTGACCGCCACCGATCCCGCCACCGGGCCGGTGAGCGTGCAGCCCAACAGCGCGGTGGTGTGGGGACCGGGTGTGGCGGCCACCGATTCCCCGCGCGCGCTCATGGGCGACGACCAGTCCCAGGCGCCCGACCGCCTCGATCGGCCCGCCGCCGGTCCGCGCGCGGCCTCCCCCGCGCCGGTGTCGGCGGTCGCGGTGGCGGATCTGGCGGGGGTGCAGGCCCAGGCCGCCAAGCTGACCGAATGGCTGAATCTGGCCCTGGACGAGCCGGAGCTGCTCCGGACGCTGGGCGCGTCCTCGCAGCTGGGTGTGCTGGTGACCGGCCCGGCCGGGGTCGGCAAGACCACGCTGGCGCGCGCGGTGACGGGTGCGCGGCGGCTGGTGGAACTGGACGGCCCCTCGGTCGGGGCGACCGAGAGCGGCACCCGGCTGCGCGAGGTCGGCATGGCGGTGAGCGAGATCTGTTCGGGCGCGGGCGGGGTGCTGCTCATCACCGACATCGACGCGCTGCTGCCGGCCGAGCCCGAACCGGTGGCCACCCTCATTCTCGATCAGCTGCGCGCGGCGGTGGCCGCGCCCGCGGTCGCGCTGCTGGCCACGACGGCGCATCCGGCCCGGGTCGACGCCCGGCTGCGGGCCCCGGATCTGTGCGATCGCGAGGTGTCGCTGCCGCTGCCGAACGCGGCGGTGCGCGCCGCGCTGCTGGAGCAGTTGCTGCGCCCGATTCCGGCGGGGGAGCTGAAGCCCGCGGAGATCGCCGCGCGCACACCCGGTTTCGTCGCCTCGGATCTGGCCGCGCTGGTGCGCGAGGCGGCGCTGCGGGCGGCCGCGCGGGCCAGCCGGGAGCAGTCCGAGCCGATGCTGCGGCAGGAGGATCTGACCGGGGCGCTGGAGGTCATCCGCCCGCTGTCGCGGTCCGGGACCGAGGAATTGGCCATCGGCAGTCTGGGTTTGGACGACGTCGGCGACATGGTGGAGACCAAGCAGGCGCTCACCGAGGCGGTGCTGTGGCCGCTGCGGCATCCCGATTCCTTCGCCCGGCTCGGCATCGAGCCGCCGCGCGGGGTGCTGCTGTACGGCCCGCCCGGCTGCGGCAAGACGTTCCTGGTGCGCGCGCTGGCCAGTACCGGTCAGTTGAGCGTGCACGTGGTCAAGGGCGCGGAGCTGATGGACAAGTGGGTCGGCTCCTCCGAGCGCGCGGTGCGGGAATTGTTCCAGCGCGCACGCGATTCCGCGCCGTCGCTGGTGTTCCTGGACGAGGTGGACGCACTCGCGCCGCGGCGCGGGCAGAGCAGTGATTCGGGGGTGACCGACCGTGTGGTGGCGGCGCTGCTGACCGAACTCGACGGGGTGGAGCCGCTGCGCGACGTGGTCGTGGTCGCCGCGACGAACCGCCCGGATCTCATCGATCCCGCGCTGACCCGGCCGGGCCGGCTGGAACGGCTGGTGTTCGTGCCGCCGCCCGATGCCGCGGCGCGGGCCGAAATCCTGCGCACGGCGGCCAAATCCGTGCCGCTGGCCGAGGAGGTCGATCTCAAGAAGCTGGCGGTGGAGCTGGAGGGCTACTCGGCGGCCGATTGCGCGGCGCTGTTGCGCGAGGCGGCGCTGTCGGCGATGCGCCGCGATGTGGACGCCTGCGATGTGACGGCCGCGGACATGGCCGCGGCGCGGGCGGCGGTGCGGCCGTCGCTGGATCCGGTTCAGGTGGAATCACTGCGCGCGTTCGCGGCGCAGCGGGCGGCCTCCGGTTAAATTCGCGAGGTGCCCGGAATAGCGGCCGAATTGTCTGCCGGTCGTGCGGGAATTCGGCCCGCGGGGTTATTCGCGGGGCCGGAGAATCCGATCGGCAAACTAAATAGTTGGGGCGAGTCGGACCGATCGGTACGCCGTGTCACGGTATTTTCTCCCAGGTGAGACCGTATCAGGTAGCCACCGAGACGATCACGGTATTGGTCGCCACCACGGTCGCCGGCCTTTCACTCGCATTGCCGATCGACTTCGGCTGGACGTCGGAGTCTTCGGCGTTGCAACTGGATTTGATGGCCTACAGCCTGCCCAGAGCGGTAGGCGCCGGGGTGTTGGTCGGCATGATCGCCGCGGTGCTCATCACCACGCTCGGCAGCATCGTCACCGCGTGGGGTACCGCCCTCGCGGGGCTGGTGGTGCTGACCGCGAATCACCTCTACGGGCAGGCCGGGGAAGTCACCGCCTCCCTGTCCACGATGAACTTCATCGATTCGCTCGCGGGTGGTCTGGTCCTGGGCGCGCTCGGTTCGGCGGTGCTGCATCATCGTCTGCCCGCGTACGGCTGGACCTTGGGCGTATTGATCAGCGTGCTGCTCGGTTCGGTGAATCCGATGCCTTTCGCGGGCGAGGTGCTGGGCCGGAACTTCCCCAGCGCCTGGGAATCGCTGGATATGCCGCCGCTGTGGATGATCGAGGTGGCGCTGGTGCTGGTCGCCATCGGCACCCTGGCCAATCGCAATCGCGAACCCGCCGAACGGCCTTCGATCGAACTGCCGCTGGCGCCGGTGCTGGCGGCCGTGGTGCTGGTGCTGGTCACCGTGGCGAGCGCGGAATGGCTGTCGCGGCACGGTGACTCCCTCGCCTCGGTCGGGCTGGCGGTGGTCACCACCATGACCACCGCCGTCATCGCGGCCATGCTGCTGCCCGGCCGGGACGGCGAGATCGTGCTGGCGGCGGTGGCATTGAGCGCGGTGGGCTCGGCGGCGCTGGCCGCCGAACTGCCCGGGTGGGCCATCCCGACCGCGGTCGCGGTCGCGGTGCTGGGCATGTGGTACGGCAGCCGCAAGGGTTCGCTCATGATCCTGCTGCTGCTCCTGGTGGTGCTGGGGATGTTCACCGCGATCACCGCGGGCAGCCATCGCGCGTTCTTCACCGTCGGCGGCACCCTGGCCCTGTCCTGGCTGGTCGGGTACGGACTGACCGCGGCGACACCGCGTTACGTGCCGAGCCGGGTGCTGGGCACGCTCGTGCTGTTCATCCCCTCGGCGGTGCTGGGCCTGCGCGACTATTCCGCGCGCGGTCACTACGCCATGCAGGATTCGAGTCAGGCGGTGGTGTGCACGGTGACCCCGCAGGACGCCTCGGTTCCGGCGTGGACCGGCGTGCTGGTCGCGATCGGCTGCATCGTCGGATTGCAGGTGCTGCGCCGCGGCCGCCCGCTCACCGAGAAGCCGGAGTCCGCCGAGGGCGCAGCGGTTTCCACCGACGAGGAGTGAGCCCGCGCGCCGATCAGGCGCGCACTGCCGCCGGCGCGGCGGCGGGGACGGGTGTCTCGGCGAACCAGGCGCGGTAGAACGCCCAGACGTACGCGCCGAACACCCCGAGGATCACGATGCCCGCGGACACCGGGTTCTCGGCGATCGGCACCGACAGGTAGCGGTAGGCGATCAGCAGGGCCGCGAACAGCGCCGCGCCGCCGCCGACCAGATTGATCCGGGTCCGGTCCCAGCCGCGTTCGGGCGCGCGCAGCGCCGATTCCACCGCGAGCAGCAGCACCGCGCCCGCCACCAGATCGGCGCCGTAGTGGTAGCCGAAGCCGAGGGTCGCGCCGAGGGTGGCCAGCAGCCAGAAGGTGCCGCCCCAGCGCAGCCAGTTCGGGGCGCGCGAACCGTCGGCGTCGCGGCGGGAGTGGATGAAGATCGACAGCGCCCAGGCGGTGTGCAGCGAGGGCATGCAGTTGCGCGGGGTGATGGTGTCGAAGGGCAGCGCGCCCGGCGTGAAGTCGATGGGCGGCACCACATTCGGCCAGTAGTCGCCGAGGGAGAAGGCCTTGCCGTCGACGCCGTACACGAACATGGGCCCGACGACGGGGAAGATCACGTACACGATCGGGCCGACGAGCCCGATCACCAGGAACGTGCGCACCAGGTAGTGCGAGGGCCAGACGCCGGTGCGCTGTACCCGGCGCAGCTGCCAGATGGTCACGATCATGGCGGCGACCGGAAGTTCGATGTAGACCCAGTGCAGTACCGCGTAGAGCACGGGACCGGCCCATTCCACGAACTGCCCGACCACCCAGGAGGGGTTGCCCAGCGCGTGGTCGACGAGCACCACGTGCTCGTCCAGCACGTCGGGTCCGGCGATCATGGTGAAGTACAGCCAGACCTCGGCGACCTTGCTGGACAACGTGAGCAGGATGCCCAGCGCCGCGGCGTGCAGGGCGTTGGCGCGCTCGACGCCGTGCCAGCGCCAGAACGCCAGCGCCACGATGGCGGTGAGCACGATCACAGGACCGTTGCCCAGGGCCAGCGGTCCGCCGGTGAGGGTGCGCACGGCCTGGTAGGCCAGATCGATGCCGAGGGCCGCGCCGAGCGCGATGCCGCGGCGGCGCCACGAGAGCCCGACCAGCGCGAGGCCGAGTCCGGCCCAGGGCACGGTCACCGAGCGCGGGGTGCCGACGTAGTCGTAGAGCAGGCTCTGCAGGGGGCCGACGAAATCGTTGCGGGATGCGACGACCTGAAGTGCGATGAGCAGCAACAGGATCGCGGTCAGGCCGACGACGATCCGGACACGCCTCGACGGCACCCACATCCGGCCCCCGCCCACCCCACCGCCCGATTCGGGGCGCGGATCGTCGAGCAACACCAAGCCATAGTAAACGTCGCATGAACGGTGCGTTCCATCTGCCCGGGTGCCCGGCGAACGTTCGCGACCGGCCGGGCCGCGAACGCCGGGTGGCGGATCCGGGCCGGGCCGCCGGGGTGGAGCGGCCGCTAGGTGTTCAGTTCCTTGACCAAGGAGTCGACGACCGCGACCAGATCGCCCTGGGCGGCCGCGGCCACCCGGCGCTGGCGCTGGTAGGAGGCCCCGCGCTTGGGAATGTCCGCGACCATGGCGAGTTCGTTCTCACAGCCGAGGCTCTTGGCGGTGGGTTCGAGCCGGTTGAGCAGTTCCATCAGGTCGTCGGTGACCAGGCGCTCGTTGCTCGCGGCGTCGGTGATGATGATCGCGTCCAGACCGTATCGGGCGGCGCGCCACTTGTTCTCCTGCACGTGCCACGGCGGAATGGTCGGCATGGTCTCGCCGGCTTCGACGCGGCGGTCGAGATCGACCACCAGGCAGTGGATCAGCGCGACCAGGGCCGCGAGTTCGGTGCGGCTCGGGGTGCCGTCGCAGACCCGGACCTCGATGGTGCCCCACTTGGGCGCGGGGCGGATGTCCCAGTGCATGCCGCCGATCTGTTCGAACACACCCGTTTTCATCTGGTCGTGTGCGAAACCCTCGAACTGGGACCAGTTTTCGAACTGGAACGGCAGTCCGGCGGTGGGCAACTGCTGGAACATGAGCGCGCGATTGCTGGCGTAGCCGGTGTCCACCCCCGCCCACATGGGCGAGGAGGCCGAGAGCGCGAGCAGATGCGGGTAGGACAGCAGCAGGCTGTTGAGGATCGGGAAGACCTTCTCCGGATGCGAGATCCCGACGTGCACGTGCACGCCCCAGATCAGCATCTGGCGGCCCCACCACTGGGTGCGCTCGATGAGTTCGTCGTAATGCGCACTGCGCGTGAGCTGTTGGGTCGACCACTGGGCGAACGGGTGGGTGCCCGCGCAGAACAGGTCCACGCCGAGTTCGTCGGCGGCCCGGCGCACCACGTCCATGGTGCCGGACAGCTCGTCGACGATCTCGCCCACGGTGTCGTGCTTGCCGGTGACGAGTTCGACGGTGTTCTTCAGCAGCTCCTTGGTGATCTGCGGATGACCGTCCCAGGCCCGCAGGTCACCGCAGGCCTCGAAAACCGCTGCGGCGGTGTTGGACAGATCACGCGTCTGCTTGTCGACGAGTGCGACTTCCCACTCCACGCCGAGCGTGGGCCGGGGCGAACTATTGAAGTGGACCTTCGAACTGCCTGCCCCGGCCATATCTCACCTTGCGTTATGCGATGACGCCGCAAGCGGCCCGTGCACCCGCGTCCCCGGTCGCCTGAGTCTCGGCGTCGGGTCCGGTGGCACCGCCGGGCTGCGTGTAGCGGCTCGGAATATTGCCGAAGTTGTCCGCGCTCGCGTGGATGATCAGGGCCTTGCCCTTGAGCTCCTCCAGCGTGACGGAATCGGTGGTGGTGGTCAGTTTCGCCGTGCCGTCCGACCGCACCGAGAGAGAGGTGAGGTCGCCGCTGGCGGGCTTGGCGTTCTGGTCACCGACCTGCAGGTGGCCGCCCGCGGAGAGGAAATCGCCCGCAGGGCCGCCGGTGGGCGCGACGGAGTTCGCCTCGCACTTGCCGATCTGGTGGAAGTGCACGCCGTGGAAACCGGGCTTGAGGCCGCGGGCCTCGACGGTGATCTCCAGGTGCCCGCCGACCTTGCCGATGGTGACGGTGCCGACGGCCTGGCCGTTGGAGTCCTTCAGCGTGGAGCTGACGGATTCGGTGGCAGGCGCGCCGCCGTGGTCACCGCCGCCGCCGTGTCCGCCGGTGTCGCCGGCGGGCGCGGGGGAACTGGTGAAGACCGGCGGGGTCGTCCCCTTGACGTCACTCGATTCCTGGCTGGCGGTGCAGCCTGCGAGAGCGAACGCCGCGACCGCGAGCACGGGGGTCACAGTCCGCCAGGACGGGCGACGAGTTGTGGACGGGGCCATCGGGGGAACTCCTTTACGAGTCCGAGTTTACGGAAAGCTGGGTGAACATGATTGCCACTCGGTCAAGATGATGCCAGAGGCGTGACCTCTGCCCGCGCAGGGGCTGGCCGGGTGTTCACTCGGTCGCCGTGCGCGCGTGCCGTCTCCCGCGAGAGCTGCTCAGTTGCCCGTGACGATGATGATGATTCCCGTGGGCGACGCCGACAAACCCGGAATGCGCGGTTCGGCGGTCGCGCCGATCTCGCTCGCGATGGCCAGCGCGGTGGCCTTCTCGGCGGGCGAACTCCCGTAGTACACCGTGGTATTGGGGATGGAACCGGCGCCGTAGTTGCCGGTCTCGGCGACGTTCCAGCCGCCCGCGGTGAGCTGGTTCGCGGTCTTGGCGGCCAGTCCGGCGACCATGCTGTTGTTGTAAACCCGTACGGGGATCGACTTGTCGACCGCGCCGCCCGCGGGCGCGGTGGTGGTGACCGGCGGCGGGGTGGTCACCGGCGCAGTGGTCTCCGGGGTGGTCGCCGGCGCCGGCGGCGTGATCGTGACCGGCGGCACCGCGGACGAAAGATTAGGCGCCACAGTGGCACTCGGCACGACCGTGGTGGTCTCGGGTGCGGCGTCGGTGGTCTCGGAGTCCGAACTCGACAACGACATCGCGCCCAGTCCGGCGAACACAATGGCCAGCGCGATCAGCACCATGGCCAGAGCCCGCAGCGGCGGACCGCCGGCCGGCGTATTCGGATTGCTCACGATGTGGAGCCTAATCGTTGGGGGCGCTCATCGCCGGTATCGGGCAAGCCTGTATCGGGACCGACCGTAGCGGCACCGCCTGCGCCGGCGGCGGTGAAATCCGAATCCCGGTTCACACCTGGAATCCGAGACGGCGTGCGGCTCTGGTCTTCTGGCGACTCGCGCGCAACCGCCGCAGTCGCTTCACCAGCATGGGGTCCGCGGCGATGGCCTCGGGCTTGTCGACGACCGCGTTCAGCACCTGGTAGTAGCGGGTGGGCGAGAGATCGAAGAGTTCGCGGATCGCTTCCTCTTTGGCCCCCGCGTACTTCCACCATTTGCGCTCGAAATCCAGGATGTCGAGCTCGCGTCGCGAGAGGCCGTGCGCGCCATCCGCTTCGGGGGCGATACCGCTGGCCGCGATGTCCGCGCTGACGGAAGGGCCTTCCCCGCTAGCGGAAATGTCCCGTGCCGCTGCGCTGTCCATAGTGCTCCCTCGCCGAGTGGTCACCAGACGAATATGGTGCTTGTACGTCGCCGCCCATTCAACCACGCGGCCGGGGGTTCCCAGCGCGTACTGCTCGGCGTGTTTCTGTGATTCAACCCCGGCGTGTCGCTCCCGGAATCGATCCGTCTGGTTTGCCGGAAAGCATCCCCCGAGCCACCGACAACAGGTCCCGAACGCGGCGCGGCAACCACCCAGTACTGTGTGTGACATGGCTATTCTCCCGATCGTCATCGTCGGCGACCCGGTTCTGCACAACCCGACCGAGAAGGTCACGCAGACCCCCGAGGAACTGGCCGAGCTGATCGCGGACATGTTCGACACCCTCGATGCCGCGCACGGCGTCGGCCTGGCCGCGAATCAGGTCGGGGTGCCGCTGCGACTGTTCGTCTACGACTGCCCCGACGAGGGCCCGGACGGGGCCATGGTGCGCCGCCGCGGCGTGGTCGTGAATCCGGTGCTGGAGACCTCCGAGATTCCCGAGACCATGCCCGATCCCGATGACGACGAGGAGGGCTGTCTCTCGGTACCGGGCAAGCAGTTCCCCACCGGCCGCGCCACCTGGGCCAAGGTCACCGGCACGGACGAGCGCGGTGAGCCGGTCGAGATCGAGGGCTCGGGTTTCTTCGCCCGCATGCTGCAGCACGAGGTCGGTCACCTCGACGGCTTCCTGTACGTCGACGTGCTCATCGGCCGTCATGCCCGCGCCGCCAAGAAAGTGATCAAGCGCGCGGGCTGGGGCAAGCCCGGCGACAGCTGGGTGCCTGGCACCGTGCCGGACCCCTTCGGGCATGACGACTGATTCCGGGCCGTCCGCCGGGGAGCATCCCGCCGACGCACCGCTGCCACCACTCGGACGCCGGGTGGTGGTGCGCTATCGGCTGCCCGAGGGGTACCCCCAGCCGCTCACCGATGTGATCGGCGAGCTGACCGCGACCGATCCGCTGACCGTGCGCACCGCCGACGGCCAGGTGGTCTCGGTCGCCCGGGACCGGGTCGTGGCCTGGAAGGAACTGGGCCCCAGGCCCATTCGGACGAGTGAGATCCGCGCACTGGAGGCCGCCGCCGCCGACGGCTGGCCCGGATCGCAGCGCGCCTGGATCGACGGCTGGCTGCTGCGCGGCGGGCAGGGCTACACCGCCCGCGCCAATTCCGCTGTGCCGCTGGGCAGTTCCGGTAATCCGGCGCTGGCTTCGGCGGAGACGCTGCACCGCATCGGCGAGTGGTACACCGCGCACGGGCTGCCGCTGCAACTGGTGCTGCCCGATCGGCTGGCCCCGGTGCCCCTGGACTGGCGGAGCTGGGGCGAGACGGTGGTGCTGGCCCTGGACATCGAGACGTTCGTGCTGCCGCCGGGCGTGCCCATGGTGCGCATCGCCGCCGAGCCCGACGGCGGCTGGCTCTCGGTGCACCGGCATCGCGGCGGGGACGCCGGCATCGGCAGGCCCCCGGTGGTGGAGGTGCTGACCGCGGTGCGCGACGGTGAATTGGGTTTCGCCACCCTGGGTCTGCCCACGCCCCTGGCCATCGGCCGGGCGGCGGTGACCACCGCCCCGGACGGGCGGCGCTGGGTCGGGCTGAGCTGCGTGGCGGTCGCGGACGGGCATCGCAGGCACGGGCTCGGTTCGCTGGTGTGCGCCGAGCTCATCCGGTGGGGTCATGCGCGGGGGGCGACCCACGCCTATGTTCAGGTGGCGGCGGAGAACACGGCCGGGCTGGCGCTGTACCGCGAGATGGGGTTCCTGGACCACCATCGCTACCGGTACGCCGCGCCCTGATCCCGGGCGCACTCCCCCGCCGGGCCGCGGCCCGGTGTGAACCGGCGTTTTCCGAAAGACACCCGTATCGAAAGGCTTTGCTGTGCGGCTCGCGACCTGGAACGTGAATTCGATTCGCTCCCGGCAGGATCGGGTGCTGGCCTGGCTCGATCGCAACGACATCGACGTGCTCGCCATGCAGGAGACCAAGTGCAAGGACGAGCAGTTCCCGTTCGAGGCGTTCGAGGCGGCCGGGTACGAGGTCGCGCACGTGGGGCACAGCCAGTGGAACGGGGTGGCGATCGCCTCGCGGATCGGGCTGGACGACGTGGAGATCAATTTCCCGGAGCAGCCCGGCTTCGACAAGGACGCGGGTGAGTCGCTGCTGAGCACGCCGGTCGTCGAGGCGCGGGCGCTCGGCGCGACCTGCGGCGGGGTGCGGGTGTGGAGCCTGTACGTGCCGAACGGGCGCGCCCTGGCCGATCCGCACTACGAGTACAAGCTGGAATGGCTGGCGGCGCTGCGTGCTTCGGGCGCGCGCTGGCTGGCGGAGCGGCCGGACGCGCAGATCGCGCTGGTCGGTGATTGGAACATCGCCCCGACCGATGCCGACGTGTGGTCGCCGGAGTTCTTCGAGGGCAAGACCCACACCTCCGCGCCGGAGCGGGCGGCGTTCGAGGCCATGGTCGAGACCGGCTACCGCGATGTCATGCGGCCGCTGCACCCGGGTCCCGGCATCTACACCTACTGGGATTACACCCAGCTGCGCTTCCCCCGCAAGGAGGGGATGCGCATCGATTTCATCCTCGGCTCCCCAGCCTTCGCCGCTCGCGTCACCGACGCGAACGTGGACCGCGAGGAGCGAAAGGGCAAGGGCGCCAGCGATCACGCGCCGGTCTTCGCCGACCTCGCGGACTGACACCACTCCGCATCAGACCGGACGCGCCTTGATCGCGTCGCGCGAGATGAACACGTCGTACGTCCCGTGCACCGCGATCACCGCATTGCCGTTGGCGGACTTGACGAACGGCCTGGTGTACCAGGTCTCGTCCTTCATGTCCTCGAAGAAGTCGCGGTCGCCGCCGTTGAGGAAGATGTGGTTCTGCTTGGTGGCGACGCCGTCCAGGCGCTGCCCGTACAGCCGGGTGACCTTGTAGCCGGCGTTGAAGCCCAGCGCGTTCACCCACGGCTCGAGTTCGACGATGTTGGCCTGCAGCACCCACATGTCGCCCTCGACTTGATATTTCAGCCGCTGCTCGTCGTGCTCCTTGTCCCCGAACAGGGTCAGATCGACGTCGAGCAGATGCTCCTGCCCGGCCACCGGTGTCACCACGATGTGCGCGGCCTTCACCTCCCCCGTGAGTCCGAGGAACATCTGCAGCAGCGTGGTGACCCAAAGGATCACCGCGGCAACGAGAAGCAGCGAGACCGCGCCCATGCCGCGCCCGAGCAGAACTCGGAACCCGACCTGGCGAGCCTTGACGAGCGCGGTACCGATGAGGGCGATCGCCGCGACGACGAGCACCAGCAGCAGGATCTGAATCCAGCCGAATGTCACGGGAAAGACCATGCGGTAGTTGTACCCCGTCAGCGGGGCCCAACACAGCTGGTCACCAACAGAAACAGCGTGTCCCCCGGCAAGCCCCCGGACACGCCGAACTGACACGCACCCGGTAATGAGAAACCCGGATAAGTCACCCCCGAATCCCCCCTCCCCCTACACATTCCGCCCCGTCCCCGGACGACTTCCACTCCACGGGCGTCATTCCCCCACTACGCAATCCGGCCCCGCACCAAAGGTGCGGGGCCGGGAGACCACAGAGAGCTAGAACGCAGCCTCGTCGAGCTTCATGATGTCGTTGTCGACGTTCTCGACGATCGTGCGGACGCCGGCGAGCAGCGGGAGCTTGTTCTTCGCGAACCAGGACGCCACCGCGACCTTGCCGGTGTAGAAGTTCCGATCCTTCTCCGCCGCACCGGCGTCCAGCGCCGCCGCGGCGATGGCGGCCTGCTCCAGCAGTCGCCAGCCGATGACGAGATCGCCCACCGCGTACAGGAACCGGACCGAGCCCAGGCCGACCTTGTACAGTTCCTCCGGGTTCTGCTGCGAAGCCATGAGGAAGCCGGTCAGCGCCGCCGCCATGGCCTGCACGTCGGCCAGGGCCGCGCCCAGCAGCCCGCGCTCGACCTTGAAGCGGTCCGGGCCGCTCTCGGCGAAGGTGTTGATCAGGCCCGCGACGTGCCCGAGGGCGACGCCGTTGTCGCGAATGATCTTGCGGAAGAAGAAGTCCTGCGCCTGGATGGCGGTGGTGCCCTCGTACAGCGAGTCGATCTTGCAGTCGCGGATGTACTGCTCGATCGGGTAGTCCTGCAGGTAGCCCGAGCCGCCCAGGGTCTGCAGCGATTCGGTCAGCATCTCGTAGGCGCGGTCGGAGCCGCAGCCCTTGACCAGCGGCAGCAGCAGATCGTTGACCCGCTCGGCGGTTTCGGCGTCGACGCCGTAATTCGCCTGTGCCACATCGGCGTTCTGGTACGAGGCGCAGTACATGTAGAGCGCGCGCAGGCCCTCCGCGTACGCCTTCTGGGTGGCCAGCGACCGGCGCACGTCGGGGTGGTGGGTGATGGTCACGCGCGGCGCGGCCTTGTCGGTCATCTGGGTCAGATCCGCGCCCTGCACGCGCTGCTTGGCGTACTCGAGGGCGTTCAGGTATCCGGTGGACAGCGCGCCGGTGGCCTTGGTGCCCACCATCATCCGCGCGTTCTCGATGACCTTGAACATCTGCGCGATGCCGTTGTGGATGTCGCCGACCAGGTAGCCCACGGCGGGCAGATCCTTGCTGCCGCCGAAGGTGATCTCACAGGTGGGCGAGGACTTGATGCCCATCTTGTGCTCGACGCCGGTGACCAGCGCGCCGTTGCGCGCGCCCAGGGCCATGGTCTGGGGGTCGAACAGGAACTTGGGCACGATGAACAGCGACAGGCCCTTGGTGCCGGGCCCGGCGCCCTCGGGGCGGGCCAGCACCAGGTGCAGGATGTTGTCGGCGGTGTCGCCGACGTCGCCGCCGGAGATGAAGCGCTTGACGCCCTCGATGTGCCAGGTGCCGTCGGGCTGCTGCACGGCCTTGGTGCGGCCCATGCCGACGTCGGAGCCGGCGTCGGGTTCGGTGAGCACCATGGTGCCGCCCCAGCGGTTCTCCCAGGCGTGCGCGCCCCAGCGCTTCTGCTCGTCGGTGCCCTCGTCGAAGATCACCTTGTGCATGAGCGGGCCCATGTTGAAGAAGGAGGCCGAGTTGTTGGCGGCCACGATCATTTCCTGGATGCCCCAGATGAGGGCGTTGGGCGCGGGCACGCCACCCATCTCCTCGGACATGCCGAGCCCGGAGTACCCGGCGTCGTTGACCGCGGCGACGGTCTTGCGCAGCAGGTCGGGAACGGTGATCTCGTACTTGGCCGGGTCGAATTCGACGGGGGTGCGGTCGCCCTCCACGAAGGATTCGGCGACCGGGCCCTCGGCGAGGCGCAGCGCCTCGGTGAGCATGTCGCGGGCGGTCTCGCTGTCGAGATCGCCGTAGGCGCCCTGATCCAGCAGCGCACCGATTCCCAGTACCTCGAACAGATTGAACTCAATGTCTCTCAAGTTCGCCTTGTAATGGGACACGGACTGGCCTCCTAGCCGAAGTTCGAGTTGTCGAAAGAAGGCTGCCGTACGTTCGTTCCGCTACGCAACCGTAGGTAGCAGTACCCCAGGTCACACCGGGTGGCTACCGCACAGCGAACGAACCCCGGTTAACCGGGAACCGACCCGAGCAGCCTCGATAGCCGATCGGCCCGACGATTCACGGTTACCGGGCACGGCGGCTCAGGCGGTCGGTTGCGCGGCCCTGCCGTAGCGCTGTTTGGCCTCGGCGGGGGTGACCGTGACCGGATTCACGGGCACGCCCGCGCTCAGGTGCTGACCCAGCAGCCTGCCCGTCATCGGCCCGATGAAATTCTTGGCGACCTTGAGTTCGAGCTTGTCGTTCGCCAGCGCCCGCATGGCCGTGCGCACCGCGGGCGGATATGCCTTGTCCACCACGCCGGGCTGATCGAAACCGCCGGTGCGGCGCATCCACTCGGGCAGCGTGGCGATGGCCGCGGGCGCGACCAGGCGGCTGCCCGACCACAGCTTGAAGCCCTTGTCGCGCGGGGTGAAGAGCAGGTAGTGCATGCCCTCCCAGGCCCGCTCGGAGCAGGACAGCTTGGGCCGCACGCGCGCGAAGTATTCGCGCACCTCGGCGCGCGAGGTGGGCACGTCGGCGGGTCTGCAGGTCTGCAACTCGGCCGCGACGACGCATTCGGCCCAGTACCGCCGCTCCTCGTCCTCGCTCAGCGGCCCCGGCCCGTACATCTCGTAGCACTTGAGCACCGAATGCCAGCCGGTGACGTGGATCCACAGCTGCGAGTCGGGATTGTTTGCGCTGTAGCGCTTTCCGCCGATCGGCTCGATGCCGGTGGCCTTGGCGTGCACCCGCATGAGGTGATCGGAGGCCTCGACCGCCATGCGGCTGTCGCCGACGGCGGCGATGAGGAAGTAGGCGAAGGTGTGGTCCAGGCGCCCGCGCGGATCGCTGTAGATGCCGCCCACGTCGGCCACCGCCGCGGTCAGATCCGGATCGAAGTGCTCGAGCACCACCGAGCGCTGGAAGCCGATGAGCGCGGTGGGCGCGGTCCAGACCTTCCAGGTCGGCGAATCCGGGCCGAAGAACCCGTAGTCCACCTCGCGGACGGTGCGCGCGGGGGCGTCGAACTGCGGACGAGAGATCGCTGCCTTCATTGTCGGCCTGCTCCTTTGCAGTATTCCCCGGTGCACTGGGCGAACAGCGCACCGGGAAGCCGTGTTTCATTCATCAACGTAGAATTTGCTGTGTCGGATTTGTCGGGTTAGCGAGTTTGCTTGCGAGTCTCGCAGGGCCGATCAGGGATTCATGGCGTACACGCCCGAAAGACCCCTGACCAGCTTCACGACCGCCTCGAAACGGGCCGGTGACGGCACCGGACGCCGCACGAGATCCAGGGCGCGGGTCTGCTGCGCCTTGGTCGCGGAGGGTTTGCCGTGCAGGGTCACCGCGTGCCCGGAGACATCGCGCACGAACAGATCGAAGAGCTGATCCAGCACCGCCGGATCGGTGCCCTCGATCTCGGCCTGCTCGAGGATCAGCTGGGCGTAGGGGATCACCGTGAAGAGCTCGCCGAGCCCGAACAGGAAGTCCACGTCGGCCTGTTGCGCGGCGGTCGGGGTGGCCACCGCGAGCAGGGTCTGCAGCGCCTGCGCCTGCTCCAGGAACACCGCCACGTTCGGGACGTGGGCGAAGCGGCGGAAGATCGGCCGCCAGTCCTGGAATCGGATCCGGCCCAGACCGCTGCTCGGGCCCTGCCGGAACAGGAACTCGTCATCGGCGGAGTCGCGGCGGGTCGGTACGGGAGCGTATGCGGCGCTGTCGAATTCGGACTTCAGCCGCGGCACGGCCTTGCTCGCGGGCCCGGTCGCGCGGCGGCTGGTCCAGCTCAGCGCGTCGGATACGCCGCGCACCAGTCCCTTCGGCGCCGCGCCCGCGCCAGGCAGGTAGCGCAGCGCGGCCAATCCGGCGTCGGCGGGGTGGAACATGTAGTTGGGCATGAACTTCAGCGACAGGGCCATGTTCACGTGCACCGTGCCCTCCAGGCGCGGCAGTCCGAACATGGGCGGCAGCGCCATGGAGAAGTAGGTGTCGTTCTCGAAGCCGCGCGCGGCGATGACGTCGGCGAGATCCTCGAACAGCTGCTGGCCGTTGCGGGTGACCGACATCTTCTCGATGGCGTTGAACAGCAGGTAACGGCGGTCGCCGGGACCCGCGGAGCGCATGTAGTCGATGGCGCGCTCGCTGTAGAGCTTCATGCCGATCAGCCGGGCGTAGTTGTCCGCCAGCAGCGCCTTCACCTGGGGGAACTCGGTCACGTTGTGGCCGAACAGCATTCGGTTCTCGGCGTGCGTGACGCCCTCGTACATCGCGTGCTCGCAGGCGCCGACCGCGCCGAAGCCGAGGTTGAACTTGCCGACGTTGACGGTGTTCATGGCGGCGTCGAAGGCGCCGCGGCCGGTGTGCAGGATGTCGGACTCGGCGACCGGGTATTTGTCGAGATCGAAAGCGGCCACGTACATCTGGGAGTCGACGACGTTCTTGCGGAGCTTGTAGTTCTTGTGCCGGGAGTCCGCGGCGAAGAACAGGTAGCCCGAGTACTCCTCGTCGGTCATCTTCCGCAGGAAGTCCGAGCTGTCGATGATGGGTTTGTCCGAGCGCCGGCCGAAGACCGACACCATGCTCGCCTGGTTGCCGTTGCCGATGTAGTACTTGCCTCCGGTGGCGGTGTAGCCCCCGCGCGCCTTGGGCTCGAGCACCATGTCGGTGGAGTAGACGTCCGCGCCGTGGTCCTGCTCGGACAGCCCGAACGCGAAGATCTCCCCGGAGTCCAGATCGGCGGCGGCGCGCGCCTTGGCCTGCGCGTTCGCGCTCTGCCAGATCGGCCCGAGGCCCAGGATGGTGACCTGCCAGACGTACCAGTACTGCATTCCGTAGAAGCCCAGGATCTTGCTCATCATGGCGATGCGCGCGGTGTCCCAGCGCTTGTTCGGGTCGCCGTTCGCCTCGGCCGCCGGGGTCAGGAAGGTGGCGAAGACCCGCTCCCGCTTGATGAAGTCGAGGAACTCCGAGTACCAGACGCGATCGCGCGCGTCCGCCAGCAGACGCGCCTTGCCCCGGGCCTCGAACCACTCGACCGTGGCGCGCAGCAGCCGGCGGGTCTCGGCGTCGAATTCCGCGAACTCGTGGGTCTTGGGATTGAACAAGGTCTGCGTCATCTCTCGTCTTTCCTCCGGCCGGGGCGTCCGGTGCGCCGCCTCTTTCCTTCGTGAATGTAGCATTTTTATTCGCGCGTGTAGGAAATGATCTCGCAACGCGACGGGCATCCGAAGGCCACATACCGGACGGCCTGCTCGGGACCGCTCCCGACCTGCTGATCCGTCCCCCGGATTCGCTGCTATGGTCGGTGCTCATGGGCACCGAATCGGCTGTACGACCCCGCCAGCGTGCACGGCATCTGGGGCCCGAACGCCGCCGTCCGCAGGTGCTCGACACCGCGCTCGAGATAGCGGCCGGGGACGGCATCGCCGCGGTCACCATCGCCGCGGTGGCCGATCGGATGAAGGTCACCCGCCCCGTGGTCTACGCCTGCTTCGCCGATCGCGTCGAGCTCATCGAGGCGCTCATCCAGCGCGAGGAATCGCTCATGCTGGCCGGGGTGCTGCAAGCCCTGCCGCGCCGGCGGGTCGAGGCCGACGAGGCGGTGTTCGTCGAGGGCTTCCGCGCGCTGCTGCACGTGGCCACCGCGCGCCCCGACGGCTGGCGGCTGCTCTACGGCAATCCCGATCCGGCCGTGGTCAAGTCGTTCGGCCGCGGCCGCGATCTGGCGGTGGAGCGCTGCACCCGGCGCCTGCGCCCGACGCTGCGGGCCTGGGGCACCAGCGACGCCGAGCAGAAGCTGCCCGCCCTGGTGGAGCTGTGGGTGTCGGCCGGTGAGGGCGCGGTGCGCACCATGCTCGGCGATCCCGGCGACTGGACCCCCGACACCCTGGGCGAGTTCGTGGGCGCCGCGGTGTTCCGGGCGCTGCGGCACGCCTGAAACGCGGCCCGGCCGGCAATCCGGTGGCTACGATGGGGATCGACCATCAGTCAGCGGGAGACGGCGATGACGTTCTATCGGCAGGTGGGGGTGGTGCCGCCCAAGCGGCATACCCAGCATCGTGATGAGCAGGGCAGGCTCTTCTACGAGGAGCTGATGGGTGAAGAGGGCTTCTCCGGCGACTCCTCGCTGCTCTATCACCGCGGATTGCCGACCGCCATCGTCGATTCCACCGTCTGGGCGCTGCCCGATCAGCGCACGTTCCCCAATCATCCACTGCGACACCGGCATTTGAAGCTGCACGAGCTGTTCCCCGCCGCCGCGATTGCCGAGACCGACGTGGTGACCGGCCGCCGCCTGATTCTCGGCAATGCCGACGTCCGCATCTCCTACGTGGCCGCCCTGCGCGAATCGCCGCTGTACCGAAACGCCATCGGCGACGAACTGGTCTACATCGAAGCCGGGACCGGCGTGGTGGAGACGGTCTTCGGTGCGCTGCGCGTGCATCCCGGGCACCACGTGCTGCTCCCGCGCGCCACCACCCACCGATGGCTGCCCGACGGACCGGAACCCTTGCGCGCCTACCTGATCGAGGGCGCGGGCCACATCACCCCGCCCCAGCGCTACCTGTCCAGATACGGTCAGCTGCTGGAGCACGCCCCCTACTGCGAACGCGACCTGCACGGCCCCGCCGCACCGCTGCTGGCGACCGGGGACGACGTCGAGGTGTTCGTCAAGCATCGCCCGGCCGGTGAAGTCGTCGGGACCCGAATGGTCTACGCGCAGCATCCTTTCGACGTCACCGGCTGGGACGGCTGCCTGTACCCGTTCACCTTCGACATCGCCGATTTCGAGCCCATCACCGGCCGCGTGCACCAGCCGCCGCCCGCGCATCAGGCGTTCGCCGGGCAGAACTTCGTGGTCTGCGACTTCGTCCCCCGCAAGGTGGATTACCACCCGCTCTCGATCCCGGTGCCCTACTACCACTCGAACGTGGACTCCGACGAGATCATGTTCTACTGCGGCGGAAATTACGAGGCGCGCAAGGGTTCCGGGATCGGCCAGGGTTCGGTGTCGGTGCATCCCGGCGGCTACGCGCACGGCCCGCAGCCCGGGGCCTACGAGCGCAGCATCGGCCTGGAGTTCTTCGACGAACTGGCCGTCATGGTGGACACGTTCCATCCGCTGCAATTGGGCGCGGCGGCCCTGGCCTGCGAGGACCCGGGCTACGCGTGGACCTGGTCGGGGCGCGGCCCCGACTCGGCGTGGATCTGACAGCTCGGATTTCGACGGCAACACAATCGGTGGATCGACAGCGGCGAGTGGGTGGGAAGGTGCAGGGGTCATGAGCAGTCGCGTACGTATCGAGGTGCCCGAGGACTCGGGTTTCGGCCTCGCCCATCTGCCCTACTGCGTCTTCCGCCCGCTCGGTGGCGAGCCGCGGGTGGGCGCGCGGCTGGATGATTCGGTCATCGATCTCGCGGTGGCGCTGGACGATCCCATGTTCGCCCGCTCCAGCCTGAACGCCTTCATGACGCAGGGACCGCAGTGCTGGCGCGAGGTCCGCGAGCGGGTGCGCACGGCGGCCGAGGCCGAATTGCCCGCGGCGGCCGTGCATTCGGTGTCCGCGGTGCGCCTGGAACTACCCGTGGAGATCGGCGACTACGTCGACTTCTACGCCAGTCTCGACCACGCCACCACCATGGGCGAACTGCTGCGCCCGAATGGCGAAGCGCTGCTGCCGAATTGGCGGCATCTCCCGGTCGGCTACCACGGCCGCGCCGGCACCGTGGTGGTGTCCGGCACCGAGATCACGCGCCCCAGCGGGCAGTACCGGACCGATTCCGGCGCACCGGATTTCGGCCCGAGCCGGCGGCTGGACATCGAGGCCGAACTGGGATTCCTGGTCGGCGCGGGCTCGCCGCTGGGCAGCCCGGTGCGCACCGCCGATTTCGACGCGCACGTCTTCGGGGTCGCGCTGGTCAACGACTGGTCCGCGCGCGACATCCAGGGCTGGGAGGGGCAGCCGCTGGGCCCCTTCCTGGGCAAGTCGTTCGCGACCACGCTCTCGGCCTGGGTGACCCCGCTGGACGCGTTGAGCGCGGCGCGGATTCCGCTGCCCGCGCAGGAGCCGCGCCCGCTGCCCTATCTCGGCGGTGACCTCTGGGGCCTGGACATCGAGGTCCGGATCGACTGGAACGGGCAGCGCGTGTCCGCTCCCCCGTTCGACCGCATGTACTGGTCCCCCGCGCAGTTGCTGGCCCATATGACGGTGAACGGGGCTTCCACCCGCACCGGCGATCTGTTCGCCTCGGGCACCGTCTCGGGGCCGGCGCGCGAGCAGCGCGGCTCGCTCATGGAGATGAGCCGGGGCGGCAGCGAACCCATCGATCTGAACGGGGTGCGGCGCACGTTCCTGGAGGACGGCGACGAGGTGAGCATCTCCGCCGTCGCCCCGGCGGCGGGCGGCGGCACGCTGAGCCTCGGTGAGGTGCGCGGCCGAATCGCCGGGTGATAGCGGCCCGGCATGGGCATGACCATGGTCACTGGGGATCGCTAGAGCCAGAAGTTGAACGCTACCGTTCCGAAGTCAGAAGACCTCGGAGGGTGCGCGTCAATGTTGACCAGTCTTGCCCGGATCGCCATGGCACGGCCGCGCGCCGTCCTGGTGGCCGCACTGTTGCTGATGATTCTTTGCGGCGGCTTCGGCGCCACCGCGAAGTCGCATATGGTCGGCGGCGGCTACCTCACCGGTGAGCTGGAAGCGGTGCAGGCCAATCAGTTCATGGCCGACAGCTTCCCGGACGGCAACCCGAACATCATCGTGATGATCACCTCCGAGGGCGGGGTGAACAGCCCCGAGTCGCGCGCCGAGGCGCAGCGCATCACCGATCTGCTCACCGCGGACCCCGAAGTGACAGGCGTGCAGTCCTATTGGACCAGCACCGCCGCGCGGCCCGATCTGGCCGCGGGACTGCGCAGCAAGGACAGCAAGCGCGGCCTGATCATGGCCACCCTCGAGGGCACCGACAACGAGGTGCAGATCGCCGCGAACGCCCTGAGCGCCGAGCTCAACGGCGACCGGGACGGCGTGCAGGTCCGCACCGGCGGCATGGCCGGCACCTTCGCCGACATCAACCGCCAGGTGGAGAAGGATCTGCTGGTCTCTGAGGCCATCGCCATCCCGATCACGGCGGTGCTGCTGGTGCTGGTGTTCGGCAGCGTCGTCGCGGCCATGCTGCCGCTGGCGGTGGGACTGTTCGCGATCGCGGCCACGCTCGGCATCCTGCGCCTGCTCACCATGGTCATGGACGTGTCGCTGTTCGCGCTGAACATGACCAGCGCGCTGGGTTTCGCCCTGGCCATCGACTACAGCCTGTTCATCGTGAGCCGGTATCGCGAGGAGATCGCCGCGGGCCGGGATCCCAAGGCCGCCATCGCGCGGGCGGTTCAGACGGCCGGGCGCACCGTGGTGTTCTCCGGTCTGACCGTGGCGCTGGCGCTGGCCGCGCTGGCGGTCTTCCCGCAGCCGTTCTTCAAGTCCTTCGCCTACGCCGGGGTCGCGGTGGTGCTGGCGGCGGTCGCGGCGTCGGTGGTGCTGCTGCCCGCCGCGCTCATGCTGCTCGGCGATCGGATCAACGCGTGGGATCTGCGAAAGCCGGTGCGCCGCCTGCTCGGTCGCGGCGAGAGCGCGCCGAAGGCTCCGCAGGACAGCTTCTGGTACCGCCTGGTGAGCGGGGTCATGCGCCGGGCACTGCCGGTCTCGCTCGTCACCGGCGCGCTGCTGCTGTTCGTCGGATCCCCGTTCCTGTCGGTGCATTTCGGCACCCCCGACGATCGGATGATCGGCACCTTCGCCTCCAGCCGCCAGGTCGGGGACGCGCTGCGCTCGGACTTCAACGCCGACATGGCCTCCAGCGCGGTCGTGGTGCTGCCCGAGTTCCACGGCTCGGCCGAGCAGATCGGCGCGTACGCCAAGGCGCTGTCCGCGGTGCCGGGCGTGCCCGCGGTGCTCTCCAGCGACGGCGTGTACATGAATTCGGCCAAGATGGCCCCCGGCATCGCCGCGATGGCCGGGCCGCACGGGGCCTACCTGTCGGTGGGCACCACCGTCGCGCCGTATTCGCAGGAGGGCGAGGATCAGCTCGCGGCGCTGCGCGCGGTGCAGGCGCCGGGACCGGTGCTCTTCGGCGGCGCGGCCGCGCTGAACGAGGACACCATGGACTCGGTGATCGATCGGCTGCCGCTGGCGGGCGCGATCATCGCGATCATCACCCTGATTCTGCTGTTCCTGTTCACCGGCAGCGTGGTGCTGCCGTTCAAGGCGCTCATCCTCAACGCGCTGTCGCTGACCGCCACCTTCGGCGCGATGATCTGGATCTTCGAGGACGGGCACCTGTCCGGGGTGCTCGGGTTCACCCCCACGGGCAGCACCGATCTGTTCATGCCGGTGCTGATGTTCTGCATCGCCTTCGGGATGTCCATGGACTACGAGGTCTTCCTGCTCTCGCGCATTCGCGAGGAGTGGCTGGCCTCGGACCGCACCAGCGCCGCCAACACCCATTCGGTGGCGATGGGCGTGGCCCGCACCGGCCGGATCTTCACCGCGGCAGCGGGTTTGATGGCCGTGGTGCTGCTCGCGGTGGCCACCTCCGAGGTGACCGCGATGAAGCTGTTCGGCATCGGCCTGGCCCTGGCGGTCATCGCCGACGCCACGGTGATCCGCGGTCTGCTGGTCCCGGCCCTGATGCGCCTGATGAGCACCGGCAACTGGTGGGCCCCCAAACCCCTGGCCGCGCTGCACAAGCGGATCGGCCTGGAGGAGGAGGCCCCAGAAGCTGCTGCCGCGCAGCCGGTTCCGGAGCCGGCTCTCGCAAAATAGGCCCCCGGGCGGGCAGCCCGCGCACCGGCCCGCGCCGGATCGCGGGCCGCGGCAGTGCACCCGGTGACCCGATAATCCGGGGCAGCGCGGCGAGGGTTCGAAACGATACCTTTCAACTTCATCTCGGCTCCGCCCGACCGAACCGAAGACACCGAGGTCTCGAATGAACAAGCGCATTGCCGGCATCGCCCTCGCGGGCGCCCTGCTCGTTCCCGCCCAGCTGGCCGCGTCCGCGGCGGCGACCGCCGCCGCACCGCAGGCCGCGAGCCCGATCGGCTCGTCGGACTACGGCTGCACCTCGTCCCAGCCGCCCTCGTGCAACCCGGCGTTCCTGTCGCTGCTGTACTCGCTGCTGTCCGGATCGGGCAGCCTGTCGTCCCAGGGTGTCCCCGCCAAGTAGCAGCGCCCCGGCGCGAAGGACGCGGCCCCGGCGCCTCACGCCCCCGAATACGCGGGCCGATCCGAAAGGATCGGCCCGCGTTGCGTTTTCCGGTGCTAGCGCGCGGCCTGCCGGCCGACGTCCACCACGATGACGAAGCGGGTCAGATCCGCCGTGAGGGTGTCCACGCTGTCCGGATCGCCGCCGTCGTCGTGATGGTTCAGCCAGTCGGTGACGAGTTCGAACATGCCGCCGATGGTGGCCAGGCTCAGCGCCAGATCCTGCCGTTCGGTGAGCGCCGCCTGCCGCGGCCACTGGCTCGCCAGGAAGGCCGCCGACCAGCGCCGGTTGCTGCGGCGCTGCGCCTCCACCGCGGGCGAGATGCCGCCCGCCTCCCCGAAAGTCACCTTGGCCAGCCGTGAATCGTCGGCGATGGCGTGCACGAAAGCCTCGACCACCAGCGGTAACCGGTCGCGCCACGCCAGCTCCGCGGTCTCGGCGGCGGCCCGCGCGACGCGCTCCTGGATGTCGTGCGTGATCTGCAACAGCAGCGCGGTGTAGCAGGATTCCTTGCTGTCGAAGTGGTCGTAGAAGCCTTTGGTCCCGACGTACGCCGCCTGACAGATCTGCTCGATCGAGGTGCCCGAATAGCTTTGCCTGGCAAAGAGTTCGGTGGCGGCGGTGAGCAATTGGCGGCGGCGCTGGGCGCTGCGCTCCTCGGCGTCGAGGCCGCGGATACGGCGCCGCACGGGTACCCGGTCCGGTGCCGCGGCTGGGTTGCTGCGGGTCATGCCCACAGATTAGCGGCGAGCGTTTCAGAAAGACATCTAGTTGGCAACCGGTCACCGCACCGCACCGCGCGGGCGGGCGCGTCCCGGCGCGGACTCCACGAAACCGCACTTCGGCGGCCGTGCCCGGGGGATTCCCGGGCACGGCCGTCCGGTTTGCGCGGGTATCGGCCGGTCCTCGCGGGTAGGTCTCGCGGGTTCCGGACGCCCGGTAAGGTCGGCTGCGGTAATCACTGCCAACGGGGGCTCGCACCAGCGGGCTGAGAGGACGGCTAGCCGCAAGGCGTCAGGGCCGTCGACCGTATGAACCTGACCGGGTAATGCCGGCGTAGGGAGGATTCTTTTTCATGTCGAATCGTGCCACCGGGACGTCCGCGCCCGTAGACACCGTGACCACCGGCCCCATCCAGGGCAGCGTCAAGCACTACGAACTCGTCGAGTCCGACGGGGTGACGCTGCGCATTCCGGTGCGCCGGGTCAATCTGACCAATGGCGAGCATTTCGACCTGTACGACACCTCGGGCCCGTACACCGACGACAACGCGGTGATCGATCTCGAGGCCGGGCTGCCGCGCACCCGCGACGCCTGGACCAAGCCCGACGTGCCGGGCCCGCGCACGCAGCTGGCGTGGGCGCGCGAAGGGATCGTCACCGCGGAGATGCGTTTCATCGCCGCGCGCGAGGGCGTCGAGCCCGAGGTGGTGCGCGAGGAGGTCGCGGCCGGTCGCGCCGTGATCCCGGCGAATCACAATCACCCCGAGTGCGAGCCGATGATCATCGGCAAGAAGTTCCTGGTGAAGATCAACGCCAATATCGGCAACTCGGCCGTGAGCTCCTCGATCTCCGAGGAGGTCGAGAAGATGGTGTGGGCGACCCGCTGGGGCGCGGACAACATCATGGATCTGTCCACCGGCAAGAACATTCACGAGACCCGCGAGTGGATCCTGCGCAACTCCCCCGTCCCGGTCGGGACCGTGCCGATCTACCAGGCGCTGGAGAAGGTGAACGGCGATCCCACCAAGCTGACCTGGGAGATCTACCGCGACACCGTGATCGAGCAGGCCGAGCAGGGCGTGGACTACATGACCGTGCACGCGGGCGTGCTGCTGCGCTACGTGCCGCTCACGGCCAAGCGCGTCACCGGCATCGTCTCGCGCGGCGGGTCGATCATGGCCGCGTGGTGTCTGGCGCATCATCAGGAATCGTTCCTGTACACGAACTTCCGTGAACTCTGCGAGATCCTGGCGAAGTACGACATCACCTTCTCCCTGGGTGACGGTCTGCGGCCGGGGTCCATCGCGGACGCCAACGACGAGGCTCAGTTCGCCGAACTGCGCACCCTCGGCGAGCTCACGAAGATCGCCAAATCCTATGGCGTGCAGGTGATGATCGAGGGTCCCGGTCACGTGCCCATGCACAAGATCGTGGAGAACGTGCGGCTCGAGGAGGAGCTGTGCGAGGAGGCGCCGTTCTACACCCTGGGCCCGCTCGCGACCGACATCGCGCCCGCCTACGACCACATCACCTCGGCCATCGGCGCGGCCATCATCGCGCAGGCCGGCACCGCCATGCTCTGCTACGTCACGCCCAAGGAGCACCTGGGCCTGCCGAACCGCGACGACGTGAAGGTCGGCGTCATCACCTACAAGATCGCCGCGCACTCCGCGGATCTGGCCAAGGGCCACCCGCACGCCCAGGACCGCGACGACGCGCTCTCCAAGGCGCGCTTCGAATTCCGCTGGCACGACCAGTTCAACCTGTCGCTGGACCCCGACACCGCCCGGGAGTACCACGACGAGACCATGCCGGCCGAGCCGGCCAAGACCGCGCACTTCTGCTCGATGTGCGGTCCGAAGTTCTGCTCGATGCGGATCTCCGCCGACGTGCGCGAGTACGCCGAGAAGCAGGGGCTCACCGACGTGGCCGCCATCGAGGCGGGCATGGCGGAGAAGTCGGCCGAGTTCGCCTCGACCGGCGGCAAGGTGTACCTGCCCGTCGTCTCCTGATCGGCGACATCGATATCGACCGCGGCCCATCGGATTTCACCGGTGGGCCGTTGTCGTTGCCACCGGCCGTGCGCCCACCGGCACGATCCGGCTCAGCGCCGCTGCCAGCGGTGGGCGAACTCGTCCGGGGCGGGTGGCGGGCCGGGCAGGTCGCCGGTGGTGGCGAGTCCGTCCACGAGCAGCGCCAGCACGCGCCGGCGGAGCTGGGCGGTGCGCTCGGGATCGGGCAGGGTGATGGCGGCGCAGGATTCGAGGATCAGGCCCACGTCGGCGACCGTCGCGGCGGGACGCAGCCGGCCCGATTCGTGTGCGCGGCGCAGGATTTCGGAATTGAGCGCGCCGGCTCGCTGGATGTCCGGCAGGATCGAGTCGTCCGGGGTGAAGGTCCCCGCGAGGTGCGTGGTCAGCGAGTGCACGTCCGCGTCCACGACCCGCTCGAGGAAGCCCACGAACCCCCGCCAGCCGTCGGAGTCTTCCAGCGCCGCTTCGGCTTCGGTGTTGTAGCGGCGCAATCCGTCATAGCAGAGGGTGCGCAGTAGATCCTCCTTCCCCGGATAGCGGCGGTACAGGGCGCTGATGCCCACCCCCGCGCGTTCGGCGACCGCGGAGATGGGGGCCTTGGGATCGGCCAGGAACACCTCGCGCGCGGCGGCCAGGATGAGTTCGTCGTTGCGGGCGGCCTGCGCCTTGCGACCGGGCAGTCCGCGCTGAACTGGGGTTTCGGAAACTTTCGGCATGAATCCACAATAGCACTTGAACGGAACGATCTGTTCCGCTATCGTTGGAAACAGAACGAAACATTCCGTTCCAACCGAGGAGATCGACATGAGCAACACCGCCGCCATCAAGCCCTTCCGCATCGACGTCCCCCAGGCCCGGCTGGACGATCTGGCCGATCGGCTGCGCCGGACGGTGTGGCCGCAGGAACTCCCCGGTGTCGCCGACGCCTACGGCGTGCCGAACCAGCGGGTGCGCGAGCTCGCCGAGTACTGGCTGGAGTCCTTCGATTGGCGGGCGCTCGAGGCGAAGCTGAACTCGTACCCGCAGTTCACCACCGAGATCGAGGGCGAGGACATCCACTTCCTGCACATCCGCTCCGAGCGCGCCGACGCGACGCCGGTGATCCTGACCCACGGCTGGCCGGGCTCGATCCTCGAATACCTCGACGTGATCGAACCGCTCACCGCGCCGGCCTCGGACGCCGATCCCGCCTTCCACCTGGTCATCCCGTCGGTGCCCGGCTTCGGGTTCTCCGGCCCCACCCGCAGCACCGGCTGGAGCCGCTACCGCACCGCCCACGCCTGGGTCGAGCTCATGGACCGTCTCGGCTACGAGCAGTACGGCGCGATCGGGAACGACGGCGGCTCGATGATCTCCCCGGAGATGGGCCGCATCGCCCCGGACAAGGTGATCGGAGTCCATGTGACGCAGCTGTTCTCGTTCCCGTCCGGCGATCCGGCCGAGATGGCGGACCTGTCCGAGGAGGACATGGCCGGGCTGGCGATCCTGCAGTGGTTCCACGAGAACAAGATGGCGTTCAACATGCTGCACAGCCAGCAGCCGCAGACCCTGGCCTTCGCGCTCACCGATTCCCCGGTCGGCCTGCTGGGCTGGAACTCCCAGCTCTTCGGCGAATCCCTGGACGCCGACTTCATCATCGGCAACGTCGCGATCTACTGGCTGACCGGCACCGCGGGTTCCTCGATCCGCTTCTACTACGAGGACGCCCACACCGCCGAGCACCCGCAGGGACCGACCACCGTGCCGACCGCGCTGGCCATGTTCAAGGGTGATTTCCAGTCGATCCGCCGCTTCGCCGAGCGGGATCACAAGAACATCGTGCGCTGGAATTCCTACGACGCGACCTCGGTGCACGGCGGCGGCGCGAACGACGCGGCGGGGCACTACGCCGCGCACGAGGCGCCGGAGGTGCTGATCGCCGACATCCGCGAGTTCTTCGCCCAGCTCGGCTGAGCTGTCCGCATTTCACGAGACCCGCAACCCTCCGGGGGCGCGGGTCTCGCGCGTTCTCCCCCTCGTTCGTGCGCGAGCGTCTCCCGTATGTCCGCGAGACGCACGGCGATGGTTCCGCGCGGGCTCCGTTGGTGTACTGGATTCAGCGAGTTACCAACGGATTTCACCAGGAGAACACAATGCGTATCGCACTTTTCGGAGCCACCGGCACCCTCGGCCGCGTCGTCCTGACCAAGGCTCTCGAGGCCGGTCACGAGGTCACCGCGCTCACCCGCAACGCGGACAACATCACCGTCTCCCACGAGCGGTTGCGCGTGGTGGTCGGCGACGTACTGGATCCGGCGGCGGTGGAGCGGACGGTGCTCGGCCAGGAGGCCGTGCTGGTCTGCCTCGGCGCCGGGCGCAAGGGCGTGGTTCGCGCCGAGGGTACGCGAATCATCATGGCCGCCATGGAGCGCGCGGGCGTGAAGCGGCTCGTCTGCCAGTCCACCCTGGGCGCGGGCGACAGCCACGGCAACCTGAACTTCCTGTGGAAGTACATCCTGTTCGGCCTGCTGCTGCGGCCGGCGATGGCCGACCACAACGTGCAGGAGGACTACGTGCGGGCGTCGAATCTGGACTGGACCATCGTGCGCCCCAGCGCTTTCACCGATGGACCGGCCGAGGGCGCCTACCGCCGGAATTTCGGGCCGGACGAGAAGGGGCTGACGCTGAAGATCTCTCGCGCCGACATCGCGGATTTCCTCGTCGAACAGCTCACCGACACCACCTACGTGCGCCGCACGCCCGCCATCTCGAATTGAGTTCGAGATCGGCGATGTGGCCGAGCCGGGGTATCGACCCCCGGCATCGGCGATGGGCAGTGCCGGTCTCCGCTCACGCGCGGCGACCGGCGCGTCCCGCCCCGGGTCAGGCGTGGTCGTGCGCCGCGCCCCAGGACGGGAACGGGTCGGCGTATCCGGCCCAAACCATCGGCCCCGCGGCCATTTCCGCGTCGGTGAGCAGGGCGGAGTTCAGCAGATCGCGCACGTGCGGGCGATCCAGCTTCACCCCGATGAACACGATCTCCTGCCCCGGCGGCATATCCAGCGCCGACCAGTACGCGCCCGCCTCGAAGGTCAGGTTCGGCCCGGCCTGCGACCAGATGGCGGCCAGGTCGGCGCGGGTCGCGAGCCAGAAGAAGCCCTTGCTGCGCAGCAGCCGCTGCATCTGGGCGAGTGCGGTTTCCAGTCGTTCGGGATGGAAGGGCCGGTCGGCGGTGAAGGTGATGCTGCTGATGCCGTATTCCTCGGTCTCGGGCGTATGACTGCCCGCGAGCTCCTCGTCCCAGCCCTCGTACTGCGCCGCGATGTCGGGGTTGTAGCGGCCGGTGCCGAGCACCTCGGACAGCTCGACGACCCCGTGCGCGGCGTGCACGATGCGCGCCTGTGGATTGAGCCTGCGCAGCATGGCTTCCACGGTGCCCACCGCGTTGCGGCTCACCAGGTCGGTCTTGTTGAGCACCAGCACATTCGCGAACTCGACCTGATCGACGAGCAGGTCCGCGATGGTCCGCGCGTCACCCTCCCCCGCCTGCATGGCCCGGTCCGCGAGGGCCTGTCCCTTGACGACCTCGGCCAGGAACGTCGAGGCATCGACCACGGTCACCATGGTGTCCAGCCGCGCCAGCTCCCCCAGGGTGAAGCCGTCCTCGAACTCCCACTCGAAGGTCGCCGCCACCGGCATGGGCTCGGAGATCCCGGTCGATTCGATGACGAGCTGGTCGAACCGCCCCTCCCGCGCGAGCTTCCCCACCGACTCGAGCAGATCCTCCCGCAGCGTGCAGCAGATGCACCCGTTGGTCAGCTCGACCAGCTTCTCCTCGGTCCGATCGAGATGCCCCTGCCCCGCGACGAGCGCGGCGTCGATGTTCACCTCGCTCATGTCGTTGACGATGACGGCGACCCGCCGCCCCTCCCGGTTGGCCAGGATGTGGTTGAGCAGGGTGGTCTTACCCGCCCCGAGAAAGCCGGAAAGCACGGTCACGGGCAGCGGGGCGGGGGCGGGGGCTGAAGTCATCTTTACATGATAATGATTTTCATTAGCGTTAGAGAGTCGGGGGTGCTCATCGATCCCGCAGCGGTTCACGACACCTCACCTCCCCCGCGCCGCTCACGCAGTTCCAACAGGTAGCGCCGCAGTAGACAGCGCCCGCCCCAGCAGTCCGGCGGGTGCCGGTCCAGCAGATCGTCGATGTCGCGATCGGACATGGCCGCGTACGCACCCGGGCGCGCATGCCAGGCCGGATGACCGTCCGGTGATTGCGCCGAATCCTGCTGCGGCAGAGCCGTTTCACGGCGTGGATACGGCGATCGAGCGAAATAGGGGTTCGTCACAGCCGATCACACCCCCCGCACGATTCCGGCCCGATGCCTTCCTCGATGCCACCGTCCCCCACCCCCGGCCGCGGGGACGTAGAGATGTCCCCCGCCGCCGATGCTGTCGAGTCGGAGGAGTCTGACCTCGCCGCCGGCCCGGATCCCCAGAAACCCCCAGACGGTAACGGCAACGCACAACATAACGAGCCCTACGAGCACGCAAGTCTCCCAAGACATATCGAATCACCCCATTCGAATTCCGCTGCTGCGATATCGGGACGAAGTCGGCGGTTCAGATGCAACTCCACCGCCCGCCGCCTACTCCAGTAGACACCCGAACCAGCTTTTCTGAACCGTTCACAGCGTGATGCAGAACGAATATGATGGGCGCACAGTTTGAACATGCACGTTCTGTGCACTCACGAAATGTGCACGCACACACTGCACCTGAACAGTTCGAAGCACACGCAGATAGCGAGGCTAACGAAATGACAGGATCGACAGTCTCTCGAAGGGCCTTCGGAAACCTCATTCGCGAACTGAGAGACCGCGCCGGAAAGACGCTGCTGGCAGCGGGTTTGGAGGCCGAGGTGTCACGCATGACCATCCAGCGCATGGAGGACGGTTGGGCAACAAAGATCAGCACCATGCAGCTCGGAAGCCTGCTCGACTTCTATGGAGCCGACGCCGGTAGTCGCAGCGAGGCTCTCGCCCTCTGGGGTGAGGTCAGGGAACAGGCGAAAGTCGAAAGGCTGCAAGGAAATTCCAAGGGATTTTGGAAGTCTTACACCGATCAGATCGCTCCGAACTTCCCAAAGTTTCTTCGTCTGGAGTCCATCGCCGAGTCTGTAATCACGTACCAGCCGACCATGATCCCCGGCTTACTGCAAACACCCGGGTACCGCCGCGCCATCATCTCCATCAACGAACCCGGTTTGTCCGCAGTCGATATGGAGCGCCGCCTCGAGCTAACCGAGAAGCGAAAGCTCGTCCTCGACACAGGATTTCAGCTGGAAGCGTTTATTTCCGAGGCGGTTCTCTGCCATCTGCCGGGCGACTTGGCCGTGATGGCTGACCAGCTCCGAAATCTGGCGGAGATAGGAGGAACGGTGCGGCTCAGGGTGGTTCCGTTCCGAGCCGGGCCTCATCGCGGGCTGACGATGCAAGGCTTCTCCCTGCTGCAGTTCCCCGACAGTACACACGGCATGCCACTGCCCCCGGTCGTATTCGCCGAAGGAGCGCTCGGCAGCACGTTCCATGAGCATGAGGAGGAGCTCTCCGAATATCGCGAGGCGATCGAGAACCTCCGGACGGTAGCGTTGTCCGAGGAGGGTTCCAGAGACCTCATGCTTCGAGTTGCGAAGGAGTACGCGGCGTGAACAAGCCGAATACAGGCGACTGGTACAAGTCCAGCAGGTCCGAAGGCGGCAAGCAGTGCGTGGAGGTCTGCCACGCCGAGGGCCGCACCGGCGTACGCGACAGCAAGGACCCCGGTGGCCCCGAGCTGTGGTTCACGCCCGGCGAGTGGACCGCGTTCGTGGACGGAACCACGAACAGCGAGTTCGACTGCCGCTGAACAGCTTCGGTGGGATCCGGCTGCATCACTCCGCTCGATACCGTGTGCCCCGCTACCGCCGGTTCGGGCGTCTGCGCTCGAGTTTGGTCCAGCCGGTCCAGCCGCGGTCGGCCAGCAGCTCGACCAGCCGGCGGGCAGGTGGGGCGGCGTCGAACGCCAGGGTGTCGAGGAGGCTCGCCAGGGACGGCTCGATCTCACCGCCGACGTAGTCCTCGCCCTGTTCGTCGGCCAGCACCGTGAGGTAGGCGGCCATCTTGTCGACCAGGGCGACCAGCGTCCGGTCGTCGCCGGGGCGGTCGAGAGCATCGCTCAGGGTCAGGTAGAAGTCGACGAGCGGTGTCTCGGCGATCTGCTCGCGCTTGCGGGCGATCAGGACCGGGACCCGCTCGGGAGCGCAGGCGGCCAACGGAATCCAGCCGTCGCGTTCGATCCGGATGATCCGCTCGTCGACGCCCAGCGCCCGCAACCGGTCGAGGAACTCGACCACGTCCGTCGGCAGCACCAGGCTGTCACCGGCCGCCAGGCGGGCGATCCGCTCGCGATGCCGCTGCCGCTGCCGGATCTCGGCCCGCAGCCGCGCGTCGATCTCCGCGATGGCCGCGGTGAACTCCTCCGGGCCGGCCCGCAGCAGCTCTTTCACGCGCGCGAGCGGTACCCCGGCCACGGCGAGAGTCCGGATCTTGATCAGTTCGACGACGGCTTCCGCACCGTACCGGCGGTAGCCCGAGTGGTCTCGTTCCGGTTCCGGCAGCAGCCCTTTGGCGTGGTAGTGCCGCACCGCGCGCACCGTCACCCCGGCGTACGACGCGAGCTCGCCGATCGTCAGCATCGGGCCAGTCTCCCCGAGACGGGAACCGCTCGGGGCTGTCACCCGGTTGGCTGAGTACGCGTATTCCGGATGATCCGGGCGATGTCCGTGGCGTGGGTGACGACCAGCGCGTGCGTGGCATCGAGCCACGACGTGGAAATATCCGGCCGCTCGCGCACGAGCCGCTCGACGCCGGCCCGCCACAGCCGATTGTGCCGCGGTACCCGCCCCGCACCGCTGCCACCGGCCATCGAGGTCGACATGATCATGTGGATCGGGCGGTCGATCCTGCGATACCGGTCGAGGATTCCGGGCCCGGCCACATCGATGTCCAGATCGATCCCGGACCGGAGCACGTCCAGCTCGAGATTGAGATCGAGGATCTCCCGCGCTGTGAGTCGCACCTGACGCGATGTGCCGCAGGCGGTCTCGCGCTCCGCCGCCAGGTGTTCCCACATCGTGCGCAACTCCGGCAGGTCGGCCGCGGTGATGAACGGTGCGGGTATCGGGTTGGCCCCGTCGATGAGGACCAGCTCCCCGACGGCGTCGGGATGCTCGGCGGCATAGTGCACGATCAGGTCCGCGCCGTACGAGTGGCCCGCGAGCACGGGCGTCTCGGTCAGACCCAGATGTCCCACCTCCGCCATCACGGCGGCGAAATCGCCGAGGAAAGCCTCGAAACAAGGCCGGTCGACCGCCGGGGAAAGGCCGTGGCCCCGCAGGTCGAAGGTCATGACATCGAAGTCACGCCGCAACAGCTCGATGAGTTCGCCCAGCTCGCCCTGTGTCGAGCTCAGACCGGGACAAAAAATGAGGGGTCGCCCGTCGCCCCCGCGCGACACCGGGATCGCGACCCCGTCGCGCCGGACCATGAATTGATCGGTTTCCGTAGTCATGCCGACCATGCTGAATCGTTGACCCAGCGTCAGGGTCAACCATCGGGTCGACATCGAACCACCGCTGATTTCCACTGCCCGGCAACGATGAATGTGCCTCTGCGCCAGCGGATCTCGCGGGCGTCACCAGATCACGACGTGAGGCTCCGCACAGACGCCCGACCCGATCGGACCAACTCTTCGGTAGATTCTGGTCGTGAGCAAGCTGCGAGAACTGCAATTCAGTGCGGTGACGACATTTCAGCGCTACATCGGCAACCCGGTCGCGGGGCGGCTACCGATTCAGACCTTGCTCGAGACAACGGGGCGCAAGAGCGGTCAGCCCAGGATCACGCCGATCGGGGGCCGCCGAGACGGCAGCTCGTTCTGGCTCGTTTCCGAGTTCGGCGAGAAATCCCAGTACATCCGAAACATTCAGGTGGACAACCGTGTTCGGCTGCGCCTGCGTGGCCGGTGGTACTCCGGCACCGCGCACGTGGTGCCCGGCGACGACGCCCGGGCGCGGCTGCGTGAGCTGCCGCGCGCCAACAGCACGGTCGTCCGAGCACTCGGCACCGATCTGCTGTCCGTCCGCATCGATCTGGACTGATCCGCCCACCGCGGCCGGCCCGTCGCTCAGTAGGCCGCGATGGCCGCGTCGAGAGCGGTCTGCAACTCCTCGCGGACCAGGGCGGTGATGTCGGCGGGCTCGGCGGGCAGTTCGCCGACCGGCCTGCGGAAGTAGAAGCTGGCCGACCGGACATCCGCCGTGCTCAGGTGAACGGCGGGATCCGCCCGGGGTCCGTAGCTGAGCCCGAGATTGACCAGCACCGGGTTCGCGCCGAGTTCGCGGGCCCGGCCGACGACGTGGCCGATGCCGCCGCCCAGTTCCTGCACCCGCGTGTGGTCGACGTAGTTGCAGGTCCCCTCGGGAAACAGGGCGATGCTGTCGCCGCGTGCCAGGACCTCCGCGCAGGTGTCGATCAGCCGCCCCGACGCGGCGTTGACCGGGGAGTTGTCATGGTCCCTGCTGCGAAACACGGGCATGGCGCCCATCATGTCGAGCTTGCCCCGCATCTTGGGGTCGGCGAAGACCTCGTGTTTGGCCAGCACCCGGGTGTGGCCGATGACGGGCCGCAGCGGACTGCGCCAGGCCGCCGCGCTCACCGTGTAGGGGTCCTTCTCCGACAGGTGATTGATCGAGATGATCAGCGGCCGCCCCGCGGAGATGAAGTCCCGCAACTCTTTCCGCGCCCCGTCCGCGTAGCTCACCCGCGGCTGGAAGCGACGCCCGAGCAACCAGTACGCGGCTTTCGCTCCCAACAGATTCTGCCGGTGATCGCGGTAGTAGTCGTACACGGCGTCGAAATTTTCCAGGGCGACCTCGGGCGGTTCCATGCCCACAGCGTATCTCCGGCATACCCCGGCCGGGGATGCCACGGCTACCGCGCCCACGGCACCCACCAGCGCAAAGGCTACCGGCCTACAGCCCCAGGGCCTCTTTGCACGCGGCGATGAACGGATCGATTCCGAGCGGCGCTTCGTTCGCCGGGCCCGGGTTGCCACCGATGAAGGCCGCGCACCCACCGGCCTGCCGCACCTCGGGCCGGAGTTCGGCCGCGTTCTCGGCCAGCCAGTCCACATACGCCCCGTAGGTCATGGTGATGGCCCCGTCCCCGGAATCCACGATTACCGTGTCCCGGTCATACGCGCGCGCCTGCGCGCCCCCGGCTCCGGCGACAACCGCGACGGCCGCGAGCACTCCGGTGACAACCAGCTTCATGAGAATCTCCCCCTTCGATGCCGATCCGGTCGAGAGCGACCGGGTCGGCGGCAAACGACGAATCCGCTTGCGGTACAGAAGCTAACAGCACGCACCGACACCCGGACCCTTGGTCGTCGCCGAATTACGCGCGAGGGCCCCAGATCGCAACCACCCTGCCCTCATAGGGCACCCACTGCACACGGGTCGGAGCTTCGCCGCCGAACGCCGAAGGGGCGACGAAGGCCTTACACCCTTCCAGACTCTGTCCCTGACTCAATGCCCTGAACTCGTCCGGCCGCACCGCCGGACATTCCTTTTCCACACCGGATTGCGTGCCGAACCCGGAGTACAGCGGCGGGTTGATGGTCACTTCCCCCAGGCGATTCCGGCCCGCCTCGACAACGAAATGGGTGCCCACGTCGGCGCCGGCAGAAGTACGGGTCAGGCGGTAGCGAACGTAGTAGGGCGTGCCGCTGGTAACCGGGGAATTCGACATCGTGTAAACGAGCCCGTCGAGATCCGAGGTCGTACCCCGCTCGATGCTCAGGACCGCGATTCCCACCGTGCCGTCGATCAGTGACACCGTCACCGATTCCCCGAATTTCAGCTTCTCCGTGACTTCCTGTTCGCACCCCGACAATACGAACGCACACCCCGCGACGACAACCGCGGCGCCACAACGCAACCCACTCATGGTCGGCCATTCTGCCAGCCGAGCGCCGCCTTCCAGCCGAGGCCGGGAAACGCTCGCCATTGCCCGCGGCTCGGGCGGTTCTCGCAGCCGGCGCGACTGCCCGATGCCCCACCCGCAACCTGAAAAATGGGGGCTCGGAACTCACTCGACGGGGTTCGGTGACCTCATTTACGATCTTGATGGCGATCACCGGGTCGCGCTGTTATCCCATGATTGGAATTCCCTTGCTCGTCACGAAGATCGCCGCGGGGCTCGCCACCGCGGTCGCCGCTGTTCTGTTCGCCGCCCCCGCTTCGGCATTGCCGTCGGCAGAGCTCGCACCCATCGCGGGGCCCCACAATTACGGCCCGCTGCAGGACGCGCATTTCGGGTTCCTGATCGTCCAGCACGATGGAATTCAGGTGCTTCCCGACCTCATCTCGGATTTCGCGGGCATCGCCGAGGGCGGCCATGCCGTCTGCGAACTACTCACCGACGGCGTGACGAAGCACGATCTGGCCGACTTTCTGAGCGATGGGCCCGGCGATTTCGGCTCGGCGCTGGCGTTCGTGAACGCCGCCGAGACCGCCTATTGCCCCGGCTGATACCGGCGAAAACAACCACGCGGCGGGCCGCAGATCAAACCCGAGCCGATCCAAGGCCCGGCCGAAACGCATCGACATACCGAATTGCGCGCGACCCTACTTATCGGGCACTATCGCGCCGAGTCGGCGTGCACACACCCGCCCGCGTCGAGCCGTCCCCCAACCCACAGCCCACCCACGAGCCGACGAAGCAGAAGACTACGGTGCGCGGCCGGCCGCAGTGCTCGCGTGGACGACGCACTCCCTCGACTACCGACCGGCGGCCAGCACCGCCGCGAGCCCCCGGCGCAGATCCTCGACGAAATAGCCGGGGACCTCCAGGGACGGGAAATGCCCGCCGGTATCGGGTGCGTTCCAGTGGACTATCCGGCGGAAGCGTTCCTGCGCCCAAGGGCGCGGGCACTTTTCGATATCGTGCGGATACACGCTGAGCGCGGACGGGACCTCGACCCGGAGGCCGGGATCGAACGTGTTTATGCCGCCGTGGCTTTCGTAATAGATGCGGGCGGCGGACGCGCCGGTCCGCGTCAGCCAGTACAGGGTCACGTTATCGAGGAAGCGATCCATCGAGATCGTCTCGAACGGGCTGTCTTCGGTGTCGGTCCACTCGGCGAACTTGTCGAGGATGAAGGCGAGCAGGCCGACCGGCGAATCGACGAGCGAATAGCCGATCGTCTGTGGCCGATCCGCCTGCAACTTCGCGAACGCCGCACGCGGGCCGGTCCAGAATTCACGGGTCGTCTCGACCCAGGCGCGCTCGGCCGTCGTCAGCCCGTCCATTGTGAGACCGGGCGGCGCCTGCGGGGTCAGCGTATGGATGCCGAGCACGCGCTCCGGGAACCTCGCGCCGAGGACCGTGGTGATCACGCCGCCCCAATCGCCCCCGTGGGCGAGGAACTCGGGGTAGCGGAGCCTGTCCATCAGCTCCACCCAGGCCGACGCGATCTTTCCGATCCCCCACCCGGTGGCGGCCGGTCTGTCGCTGTACCCGAAGCCCGGCAGCGACGGGATCACGACGTGGAACGCCGGTGCGCCCGCATCCGCCGGATCAGCCAATTCGTCTGCCACATCTACGAATTCAGCGATGCTCCCCGGCCACCCGTGCGTCACGATCAGCGGAACGGCGTCGGCGCGCGGCGACCGTCGATGCAGGAAGTGGATACCCACACCGTCTATGACCGTGCGGAATTGGCCGATTCGGCCGAGGCGGTCTTCGAAGGATCGCCAGTCGTACTCGGTACGCCAGTAGTGCACGACATCGACGAGATCGGCGAGCGGAACGCCCTGCGCCCACCGACCGGGACCGGCACCGCGCACCGTCTCGGCCTCCGGCAACCGCGCCGCCGCCAATCGAATTCGCAGATCGTCGAGGTCGGCGTCGGTCGCGCGGGTGTCGAATGGTTGCACGCCGATATGGCCGAGTGCGGGCATGAGACCTCCAGATTCTCGCGGCAATACGTGCGAAGTCGAATCCGGACCGCACTACCCGGCTTTCGCGCCGCTAACGCGCCAATGACAAGCATCACTCCCCGCCGAGCGGATCTCGGGCGGGCCATCTGCCCGATCCGGTGAGGTGTCGAGACCACGAAACCGGGGGCCATCGAACAGCAATGAAACAACAGCGTTTCTTTTAGTCTCACTGCTCATGTTCACCATTGCCCGAGCGGCCGCCTCCGGGCTCGCGCCGCTTGCCGTGCTCGCCGCGCCGCTGTTTCTGTCCCCCGACGCCGCCGCCGAAGTCAGCGCCATCGACATCGAGACGCTCGTGAGCGATATGGGCCGGTGCGGCCATGCGAACACGGCCTGCAGCATCTCGGTCACAACCGTCGGCGCGGATCGAGAAGCCCCGGTGACCCTGTCGATCAACGGCGTCGCCCTCGGCCAGCGGACCCCGGCCGTTCACGATCCCAAGGATGGCAGGACCTGGGCGTCGTTCAACTGGGTGCCCGACCGCGCGGGCGTCTACGAGGTGACCGCCACCCAGGGCCCCTCGACCCTGACCAGGACCTTCGACGTCTGCCCCACCTACCGAGGCAGCGGCTCCGCGGCGTCCTACACCTGCGATCTGGTGAACACCGGATCCGACAGCGGCTCTTCACCTCTCGCCGTGGCCCTGATCACCGGCTCCGCGAGCCGGTGATCAGCTGACCGTCCGCCGAGATCGACCGCGGGCCTGCCACCGCGTTCGCGTCGCCCTCACGACACGTCGAGTCCCGGATTCGCGGCGATCGACTCGAGCAGCGCCCACGACACCGGCTCGTCGGCCGCGGCGACGGTGGAGGTGACCTCGATCTGCGTCCCGGACGGCCGGGTGACGGTCACGGTGCGCGACCCACGCATCGTGAGCGCCGACGACGCCGGCCCCGATACCCCGTAGCGCGACTCCCGGCTCGCGAGCACCGCACCGTCCGCGAGCCGCCGCGAGGTCATGCCGTCGTCGGGCGAATCCTGCTGCGGGAGCGACTGTCCGGTCGTGATCTGGATGCTCAGCAGCGCGTCTTCGCCGGGTTCCCCCGTCCGGACCACCTGGCACAGCCCGCCCCAGTCGGCGGGCAGCAGCGCACCCAGCGGTCGGTCGACGCGCAAGCCGTCGAGCGGAATCGCGGCCAGCACGGCGTTCATGCGGCGCGCCCGGGCCTCGTCGATCTCCGGGGAACGATCCGGTCCGGTGATGCACCTGCCGGGCGGATCGGGTGTGCCGGGCGGAATCGGAACGGTCACGCGCAGCCCCGGGGTCGTGACGATCGTGACGAGTTCGTCGACGGTGAGCGGGACGGCCGCCGCGCGGCCGGCGGCCTCGTCGGTGGCATTCGCGCTCGCGACCGTCCCGTCCGGCAGGTAGGCGGTGGCGGTCCGGGACAGAGTGCGAACACGATTCATCTCGTACCAGGTGTCCTGGACATCGACGACCGTGCCGTCGGCCAGGGCGCGCCGCTCGTCGAGAGCGCCCGCGACGCACGGCGGCACCGGCCGGGCGGACTGCCGCACGGCCACCCGCAGCGCGCCCGCGCGGTCGCCGCGCAGCACCGTGGCGCGCGCGTCGGTTTCGCTGCCGAACTCGTCCCGCCGCGAGTCGTCGCCGAGGATCGGCTGGAACACCAGCGAAGCCCGCGGCGAGGCGAAGGCGATCTCGGCATCGGCGGGCAGCGCCGCGCGCAGAGCGTCGGTCATGGCCATCGCCCTGCGCCCGGAGAACCACGGATAGGCCGGGTTGTCGTAGCCCTCCTGGACGCCGAAGACCACGCCGGACAACCCTCCGTCCCGAGGCGGCTCGACGATGTCACACCCTGGAATCCGCACCGGAAACTGCACCGGCGGAGTGACATAGGAGTTGTCGGCGGCCTGCGGCGCACTCTCCGGCGTCGGGCCGAACAACAGCCCCGCAACCCCGTAGGCGGCCGCGACGACCACCACACATGTCAGCACCACCTTCCGATGGCTGACGGTCCCGTCCGGGTCTTTTCCCACGTCACGCACTCTGCTACCCGTTCGAGATCGAAGTAAGGTCCGGCCCGCGCTCCTGCGCAGAACCGTCCAGCGCCTTGCCCGGCCACCGCTCCTGCGGATGGCAGGCAAACCACAGCAAACTGTCGAACTCGCACCCCGGCCCGTTACACCGGAGCCCTCCCACCGGAACGGCGAGCCCCGGCCGCCTAGGTAATCGCCGGGGCCTCGGCCTGCAAGGCATCGGGAATGGCGGCGAACGCCGCGTGGAGACCGGTGACGAGCGCGGATCGCCCGCCGGCGCCGTCGGCGGCGACCCAGCCGCGCCCGGCGATGCTCCAGGCGGTGGTGGTCAGCTCGGCGAGGATGCGGGGGCGCAGATCACCGGCGGCGAGCGCGAGCTTCGCCGAAAGCTGCTCTGTCACTTCTGTTTCCACACCCGAGCGCGCGTAGTCGACATAGCCGAGCAGGCTGGGAGCGGTCAGGATCAGGCCGCGGGTGGCGATGTAGCGCTCATCCCAGTCGTCGGGGAGCGCGGTAGCCGCGTCGGTGAGGACGTCGCGTAGGGCGGTCAGGATCGGACCGGCGAGTTCCCGCGCGGCCAGGAGCTGGAGATACCCGGCCCACAGCTCGGTCTCGGCCTCGACCGCCACCGCCTCCTTGGTCGGGAACTGCCGGAAGAACGTGCTGCGCGAGACCTCCGCCGCCTCGACGAGTTCCTCCACCGTGGTTGCGGCGAAACCCTTCTCGGTGAACAGCGTCAGTGCGGCGTCCGCCAGGGCGCGGCGGGTGCGGATCCGCTTGCGCTCACGCAGCGGCAGGGCGCGGTCGTCCGAAGGCATGACGCGATCCTAGCGCGAGAAGGATCTCAGGCCCGAAAGAAACTCGGTCCAAATAGATACTTGCGCACTTTTGAGACTCAGTGTCAGAATCATTCACGACAGCGAGCACCAACTCGAAAAGCAGGAGATCGCCATGAGCACCACCACCGCCCCGACCACCCTGAACCCCGCGGTCATCGGCCAGGCCGAGAAACACCACACCGCGGTTCTGGCCCGCGCACTGGCGGGCACCACCCTCGACGAGAAGCGGTGGATCGTGCTGAACCAGGCCCTCGCCGCAGGTGAACCGGTCGAGCGGGACGCCCACATCGCCCGGGTCGCCGCGATGACCCGGTGGGCAGGCGCCGACGTCGAGACCGCCGTGAACGCATTGCTGGCCGACGCCCTGCTGACCACCGCACCCGGCGGACTGCTCGAGCCCACCGACACCGGCAAGGCCGTGGTGGGCAAGGTTCGCGCCGAATCCGGCGCGATCGTCAACGCCGCCTACGGCGCGGTCGCACCCGAAGATCTGGCCACCGCGGCCCGCGTCCTGGCCACCATCACCGCCCGCATGGCCGAGGAATTGGCCCGCGCATGAGTCGAATTCGCCACCGGCCCAGCGCTTTCACGAGCACGGGCCGACGGCGCATGACCACCGCGCCGGGGTTCGCCCGTTCGCGGAGAGAAGGTTTCACGAGATGAACAGCAGAACAACCGCCGTCGGCGCAGCGGTCTCGGTCATCGGTGCGGCATTGCTGCTCGCCGGTTGCGGTGGAACCCCTGCCGAGGACGGGTCGCCCACGAGCAGCATCGCGGCAACCCAATTCGCTTCGGCCCCCGCTACTTTGACGCCATCGATCATCGGCCAGGCCGAGAAACACCACACCGCGGTTCTGGCCCGCGCACTGACAGGCACCACCCTGGACGAGAAGCGGTGGATAGTGCTGAATCAGGTCGGCGAGCCGGTCGAGCGGGCCGCCCACATCAACCGGGTCGCCGGATTGACGCGATGGTCGCCCGCCGAAGTCGAAACGGCCCTGGACGCGCTGCTCGCCAAGGCTCTACTGACGAACACACCCGACGGCAGACTCGAACCCACCGCGGCCGGCACGGCCGTGGTGAGCAAGGTTCGCGCCGAATCCGGCGCGATCGTGAACGCCGCCTACAGCGCCGTCGCACCCGAAGACCTGGCCACCGCGGCCCGGGTTCTCACGGCCATCACCGCCCGCATGGGCCAGGAATTGGCTCACGGGTGAACCGAAACGCCATCGTGCGTCCACGGCCGAGGTCGGCGCTCGGGCGCAGGATCGCCGGACCCCGCGCTCACATCGGCGGAGTTCCGACACTCCACCCGCGGCGTCCGGCCGGCTGCCGACGGAGCCGGAGCCGGTGGACCTCGGGGCCGTCAGCCCGCCACACGCACGGGTCAGAAGCTGCCCGTGCTGGGCTCTTCGACATAGGGGTTGCCGGTGTCGTTGCAGCCGTTGGTATTCGGATCCCCAGGCGGGGGCGGCGGGGTGCCGGGCGCGGCGGCGACGGTATTCACCGTGAGGGTTACCGATGCCTCGTTCGCGGTCGCGACGATGGTGTGCGTACCCACGGTCGCCGGAACCCATCGGATCACCTTGTCCACAGCCGGAAACGCCCTGCTCGAGCCGGTCGAGTCCTTGTTACCCGCCCGCCAGTAGGCGGCGAAGCACTGACCGTTGTCGGTGAACACGACCCGGTTGGCGGCGTCCGCACCGCCCTGCCCCGGCATGGGGTTGATGTGATACTCGACCCCGGTCACATAGCCGCCGGGCGGGGGCGACTCCAGGTTCAGGGCGAGCTGGGTGGCGGCGGTCGCGGACGGGGCCATCGCGACCACCATCGTCGCCATGAAAGCCCCTGCGCCCCAAACAATCCGTCGCCTCGGCATACTGTTCGAACTCATCTCTCACTCCGGTTTCCCCCCTGAGATCAGGGTCGCCGAACGCTAACACCCGCAGCTAGTGAAACGTTGCGATTTCAAAAAGCCGCGAGTGTGCGGGCCCGATGTCGCGCCGATCCGCGACCACCGCCGGGAGATGCCCGGTAACTCCTGTTTCGCCTGCGCGTAGGGTCGCAGGCGTGAATCTCTTGCCACTCACACCCGACGGGCAGACGCCGGTGCGCGCGCTCACCATCGCCGGCACCGACTCCGGCGGCGGGGCCGGCATCCAGGCCGACTCGCGGACCATGGCGCTGTGCGGCGTGCACGCGTGCGTGGCGGTGGCCGCGGTGACCGTGCAGAACACGGTGGGGGTCAGCGGTTTTCACGAGATCCCGCCGGAGATCGTGGCCGCGCAGGTGCGGACAGTGGTGAGCGACATCGGGATCGGCGCGACCAAGACCGGGATGCTCGCCTCGACCGGGATCATCGAGGCCGTCGCCGCGGTCTGCCAGGAGGTGGGCATCGGGCAGGCCGGTGAGATTCCGCTGGTAGTGGACCCGGTCGCGGCCTCCATGCACGGGGATCCGCTGCTGCACGCCTCCGCGCTGGACGCCCTGCGCGACACCCTGATCCCGCTCGCGACCGTCATCACCCCGAACCTCGACGAGGTGCGCCTGCTCACCGGCATCGAGGTCGTCGACGACCCGACCGCGCGCAAGGCCGCCGTCGCGCTGCACGCGCTCGGCCCGCGATGGGCCATCGTCAAGGGCGGGCACCTGCGCACCTCCGCGGTCAGCACCGATCTGCTCTTCGACGGCGACACCTTCCACGAACTCACCGCCCCGCGCATCGCCACCGGCAACGACCACGGCGGCGGCGACACCCTGGCGGCCGCCATGACCTGCGCTCTCGCCCACGGCTATTCGGTCCCCGAAGCCTTCGCCTTCGCCAAGGAGTGGACCCGCCGCAGCCTGGCCGCGTCCTACGACCTCGGCGCGGGCCACGGCCCGGTCTCCCCGCTGTGGCGCCTGCACACCGACCCGCAAGGCAACGAGATCTAGCCGGCGTCACCTACGCCCGGACCGCCCGCACAGCCGTGAACACCCGGGCTCCCAGGAACCTCCCAGCTGTGACGCAGGGTCGGCCCAGTGTGGTCCACCAGGTTGGTGATCATGACCGACACAGCGACCGCCGTCCGGGCGGCGGAACCAGCAGGGGCAGTGACCGCGCCCGTCGTGGACGTGGTCGTGCCCGTGTACAACGAAGAGCGCGATCTCGGGCCGTGCGTGCGCAGGCTGCGCGAATTCCTGGACCGCAGCTTCCCGTTCACGGCGCGAATCACCATCGCGGACAACGCGTCCACCGACTCCACCCTCCAGGTGGCCGCGCATCTCGCGCGGGAACTGGCCGGCGTGCGCGTGGTGCACCTGGACCGCAAGGGGCGCGGCCGGGCGCTGCGCCAGGTGTGGCTGGACTCGGACGCACAGGTCGTCGCCTACATGGACGTCGACCTCTCCACGGATCTGAATGCCCTGCTGCCGCTGGTCGCGCCGCTGGTCTCCGGACATTCGGACGTCGCGATCGGCACCCGGCTGGCGTCCTCGTCGCGGGTGGTGCGCGGGCACAAGCGCGAATTCATCTCGCGCTGCTACAACCTGATCCTGCGCACCTCGCTGCAGGCCAAGTTCTCCGACGCCCAGTGCGGGTTCAAGGCCATGCGCGCCCCCGTCGCCCGGGTGGTGCTGCCGCTGGTCGAGGACGGTGAGTGGTTCTTCGACACCGAGCTGCTGGTCCTGGCCGAACGCATCGGGCTGCGCATTCACGAGGTGCCGGTGGACTGGATCGACGATCCGGACAGCCGCGTGGACATCGTCGACACCGCGCGCAAGGATCTGCTCGGCATCTGGCGGGTGGGTCGCGCCCTGGCCGCCGGGCGACTGCCCATCAACGAACTGCGCGCCGCCGTCGGCCGCGAACCGCTGGTCGAGGGCGTCCCCCTGGGAATGGTCGGCCAGCTGGTGCGCTTCGGCATCGTCGGCGTCGCCTCCACCCTGGCCTACCTGCTGCTCTACCTGCTGCTGCAATCGTTCACCGGCGCCCAGGCCGCCAACTTCCTGGCCCTGCTCATCACCGCCGTCGGCAACACCGCCGCCAACCGCGCCTTCACCTTCGGCGTGCGCGGCGCGACCCGCGCGGTCTCCCACCAACTCCAGGGCCTGGCCATCTTCGGCGTCGGCCTCCTGCTCACCAGCGGATCCCTGTTCGCCCTGCACCATTGGGCCCCGAACGCCTCGATCCACCTCGAACTCCTGGTCCTGATCGCCGCCAACCTGCTGGCGACACTGACCCGCTTCGTCGGCCTGCGCTGGGTGTTCCGCCAGGCGGACAACCGCGCGACGGCGGTCACCCGATGACGGCCCGGCGAGATGACCGCGCCGAAATCCTCGGCACCACGATCAACTCGCTGCCGGCCTCCCGCCGGCCCCGCACCTTCGCGGCCGTCGGCCACGGGATTCTGCCCGCCTGGGCGACACGCGGCACCGAGTCGCGAATCCCCACTGCCGCACCCCCGTCGCGCACGGGTTCGTCCACGTCGACAGCCCGCCCGGCCGCACTTGCCCCCGGGGCGAAAGCACCGCAGCCACCGGGCACGGCCGAACCCGAGCCACCCGCCGCTACCCCGCCGACCGCGATCCCCGCGAGCACCACCGGACACGCCGAGGAGGCGAACGATGACAACACTTCTCGCTGAACGAGCGCCGACCGCGGCGACCGACCTCGAGCGGCGGACGCCCCGCTGGGAGTACCCGGCGCTGGCGGTACTGCTGATCGGAACGGCGGTCGCCTACCTGTGGAATCTTTCCGCCAACGGCTGGGCCAACTCGTTCTACGCCGCCGCGGTGCAGGCGGGGTCGGTGTCGTGGAAGGCGTTCTTCTTCGGCTCCTCCGACGCCGCCAACTCGATCACGGTGGACAAGACGCCGCTGTCGCTGTGGCCGATGGAGCTCTCGGTTCGAGTGTTCGGACTGTCGAGCTGGAGCATGCTGCTGCCACAGGTGCTGATCGGCGTGGCGTCGGTGGCGCTGCTGTGGGCGACGGTGCGGCGGAACTTCGGCGCGAGCGCGGGACTGCTGTCCGGGCTCGCACTGGCGCTGACTCCCGTTGCGGCGCTGATGTTCCGGTTCAACAATCCCGACGCGCTGCTGGTGCTGTTCATGGTCGCCGCGGCCTGGGCCATGACCCGCGCGGTCGCGGACGGCCGCTGGCGGTGGCTGCTGCTGACCGGCGGCTTCATCGGACTGGGCTTCCTGACCAAGCAGCTCCAGGTCCTGCTGGTGGTGCCCGCACTGGCGCTCACCTACCTGATCGCCGGCCCGCCGAAGCTGGGTAAGCGCATCGCGCAGCTGTTCGCCGCGGGCGGCGCGATGCTTGCCGGCGCGGGCTGGTGGGTACTCATCGCCGAGCTGTGGCCCGCCGACGACCGGCCGTACTTCGGTGGCTCGCAAAACAATTCGATCATCGAACTGACCCTCGGCTACAACGGCCTGGGCAGGCTCAACGGCGAGGAGTCCGGCAGCGTCGGCCCCGGCGGGGAACTGCCCGCGGGCGGGAACGGCATGTGGGGCAGCACCGGCATCGGGCGGCTGTTCGAGCCCGCGCAGGGCGGTCAGATCGCCTGGCTCATCCCGGCGGCGCTCCTGCTGCTCGTCGCGGGACTCGTCCTGCGCGGCCGGTCCGCCCGGACCGATCCGCAGCGCGCGGCCCTGATCCTGTGGGGCGGCTGGCTGCTGGTGACCGGACTGGTCTTCAGCTTCATGAAGGGCATCTTCCACCAGTACTACACGGTGGCCCTGGCCCCGGCGACGGCCGTGCTGGCCGGCGCGGGCGCGGTCCTGCTCTGGCGTGAACGCGAACGGCTGTGGGTCCGCGCGACCCTGGCCCTGACGGTCGGCGCGACCGTCGCGACGGCGTGGATGCTGTTGTCCCGCAGCAGCTCCTTCCAGCCCTGGCTGCGCTGGACGCTGCTCGCGGCCGGGACCGTCACCGCCCTGGCGCTGCTGGTCCGCCTGCCCCACAGGCTCGAACTGGTCGCGGCCGCGGCGGCGGTGCTGATCGGCCTGGCCGGCCCCCTGGCCTACACCGCCGACACCCTCGCCACCGGCCACGCCGGGCCGATCCCGTCGGCGGGACCGAATGCCAAGGGCGGCTTCGGCTTCGGACCCGGCGGCGGACACGGTCCGGGCGGTGGCAACCGCGGCGACGGCGGCAACGGTCCGGGCATGCCGCCCGGCAACGCCCGCGGCACGATGCCCGGCGGCCCGATGGACGGCAACGGGAACGCCACGCCCAACGGCACGACGAGCGACGCGCCGACCAGCGCGAACCGTTCGGAGAACCGGATGGGCGGCGCGGCAGGCGGTCTCATGTCCGCCAGCACCCCGGGCGCAACCCTGACGGCCCTGCTGACCGCCGAGGGCGACGAGTACACCTGGGTCGCCGCGACCGTCGGCTCGAACAGCGCCGCCGGCTACCAGCTCGCCACCGAACTCCCGGTCATGCCGATCGGCGGGTTCAACGGCAGCGACCCCTCCCCCACTCTGGCGCAGTTCCAGCGGTACGTCGCCGACGGCGAGATCCACTACTTCCTCGGCAGCGGGGAGAACGGGATGCGCGGCGGCCAGTCGAACACCAGCTCCGAGATAACCGCCTGGGTAACAGAGCATTTCACCGCGCAGGAGGTCGACGGCGTCACCGTCTACGACCTCACCGCACCGAAGAGCTGACCCGCTCACGAACGCGCCCGCTTCCCCTCGGGAGGCGGGCGCGGCGGGCCGTGGAAATCAGTTGTAGACGCTGCCGGTGCCGGGGCTCTCCCACGCCGGGCCGATACTCCCGGAATCGAAGCTGCCGACGTTCACACTCCCGGTATCGATACCGCAGCCGTCCGATTTCGGCTGCTCGACGGGGGTGACGCCGTCGGGCGTCGGGGCGACGGTCACGGTGATCGACACCGAGTCCGACCCGCGGCGCGCCAGCAGCGTGTGGGTTCCCGCGGTGGACGGGACCCAGAAGATGCCGGCCCCGGCGGGGGCCTGGCCGCCGTACGAGTTGATGAGACCGCTTCCGACGCAACGGCCGTTGTCATAGAAGCTCACGTGCCGGCCCGCGCTGTCGCCGGGCGTGGGAGACACCCCGATGCTGTACTTGCCACCGACGTACAGGGCCTGCCCGGGGTCGGTGACGGACCGGACGGCCAGGTTGGCCAGCCCAGCCGACGCCGGGGCCGAGGTCACCGCGACGGCCACCGATGCCATGACGAATACCGCCGTCCCCCAGCCGATTCGACTCGAACCATTGCTTACTCGCATCCACCCACTCCTGCCAGAACTACGTCGGGTCGCCGTGGACGATAGTTCTCCACCCCTCCGAAATTCTGGTGTTTCAAACATGCTGGGGGACACCACTTCTCGGGGCAGTCGAATCGGGGGCGCCGGTCCGCCGGGCGCTGCCGGAACGCACGAACCCGCCCGAATCGACCACGCGAAAACGAGCGTGCCCGCCTCCGTTCGGAGGCGGGCACGCTCGCGGTGACAACCGAGTCAGGCCAGGCCCCACGCCTGCAGCAGGTAGGTGATGTTCGCGGCCAGGGCGGTGACCGAGTTCGCGAGGTTCAGGGCGGCAGAGCCGAGGTCGATAATGGGCACAGCGGATCCTTCGTTCGATACGTACTGGGATTCGTTACCCAACGTAAGTTCCTGGGCAACGGTCCAGCAATGTGACGGATCACCTATAACGGCCGGTCAGGGGCGATTCTCGCCACTCCAAAACCGCGCTATGACGGGCGTCACTCTCTTACCCTGGTAGACGGCAACACCGGACGATCCGATCCAGGGACTGTCGTCATGAACGAATTTCTTCTGCCCCTCACCGATGAACGCCGCGAAGCCTTCTGGCGTCGCGTCGGCTGGAGCCCGGACCTCCCGGAGCGCGAACGCAAGAGCATCGAGCTGCGCTGGGATGACGAATACATAGAGATGGCAGAGGTTTACGGCTGGTAGGAACCCTCGAACACCGCCCGCGCGGCAGCACCGCCCGCGCGGTAGCGGACCCGCCGGATCAGCGCTGCGCCTCCAGCGCGGTATGCAGGGTGGCCGCCCACTGCTGCACGATCTCCTTGCGGCGCAGGGAGTCATCGGTCAGCACGTCGGCCAGACCGAGTCCGCGCGCGAGGTCCATGGTCGCCTGAACCAGGTGGTGCGCAACGGGGTTCGCGTCGTCGACGCCGAGCGCCTCCACCGCCATCCGATGCGAGACGCGACCGAATCGCGCTTCCATCGGCAGGATTCGCTCGCGCAGCGCCGGGTCGGCGGCGGCATGCGTCCACACCTGGAGCGCGGCCTTGAAGAACGGAGTCGTGTAGCCCTCGACCAGGGCGGTGACCACGGCCTCGGTGCGGCCCACGCCCTCGGCCACCTCGCCCAGGGCCAGGGCGTCGGCCTTGGACTGGTCCATGCGGGTGTCGAACATGAAGTCCAGGGCGGCGGTGATCAGATCCTCGCGGGTGGGGAAATGATGCTGCGCCGCACCCCGGGACACCCCGGCCCGCTCGGCCACCACGGCGACCGTCGCCGCCGCCCAGCCCGTCTCGGCCAGGCAGTCGATGGTCGCCTCCAGCAGCCGCTGCCGGGTGGCCCGGCTGCGGTCCTGCTTGGGTTCGTGGGGTGTGGCCATGGTGGCTATTCTGCCCAGCTCGGTGGACGCTTCTGAAAGAAGGCCGTCATGCCCTCGATCACATCGGCGGTGCCGAAGAAGCTGCCCGAGCGCTTGGCCAGGGTGTCGGCCTGGCGATCGAACTCCGCGAGAATGGGCGCGGAGGTGAGGCGCTTGCTCTCGGCGAGCCCCTGCGGCGAACCTTTGCGCAGGTCGGAACGCAACCGCTGAACCGTGGCGGCCGGATCATCGGCCGCCACGGTGATGAGCCCGGTGCGCTCGGCCTCGGCGGCGTCGAAGGTTTCGCCGGTCTGGAAGTAGCGCGCCGCCGAACGCGGGGTCATGCGCGGCAGCAGGGTCAGCGAGATGACGAACGGGGCCAGGCCCAGGCGGGCCTCGGTGAGCGCGAAGCTGCTGCCCCGGCCGGCCACGACGATGTCGCACCCGGCGACCAGGCCCATGCCGCCGGCCCGGACGTTGCCGTCGACCTGCGCCACCACGGGCTTCGGGAGCTCGAGGATGCGGCGCAGCACCGCGACCATCCAGCCGGTCCGGATGTCCGCCGCGGCGGCCGGATCGGCGTCGATGGCCTCGCGCAGATCCGCACCGGCGCAGAAGGTGTTGCCGGTGTGGGTGAGCACCACCCCGCGCACCGCGCTATCGGCGGCGGCTTTTTCCAGGCCCGCCAGCAACTCCGTCACCAGCCGGGACGAGAGCGCGTTGCGATTGTGCGGGGAGTCCAGGGTCAGCACGGCGAAGCCGTCGTCCTGGACCTCGTAACGCACGAACGGCGCGTCGGGGGTGGTCTCACTCATTCAGCTCTCCTGAATCTCGTTGTCGCGCAGAACTATTGCCCGGGTATCAGTACGACCGGGGCAGGCCGAGCGAATGCTGCGCCACGAAGTTGAGCACCATCTCCCGGCTGACCGGGGCCACCCGGCCGATGCGCGCGGCCGCGAGCATGCCCGCCAGGCCGACGTCGGAGGTCAGGCCCGCGCCGCCGTGGGTCTGGATCGCCTGGTCGAGCGCTTTGATACTCGCTTCTGCCGCAGCGTATTTCGCCATGTTGGCGGCCTCGGCGGCGCCGAAGTCGTCACCCGAGTCGTACAGGTGCGCGGCCTTCTGCATCATCAGCTTGGCCAGCTCCAGCTCGATCTTCACCTGCGCCAGCGGGTGCGAAATGCCCTGGTGCGCACCGATCGGCGTCTTCCAGACCGTGCGCTCCTTGGCGTAGGCCACGGCCTGATCGATGGCGTAGCGGCCCATGCCGACCGCCATCGCCGCACCCATGATGCGCTCGGGATTCAGACCCGCGAACAGCTGCCCCAGCGCGGCGTCGGCCTCGCCGACCAGCGCGGTCGCGGGCAGGCGCACATCGTCGAGGAAGAGCGTGAACTGGTTGTCCGGCTCGATGATGTCCATCTCCTGCTTCGTCTTCACGAAGCCGGGGGCGTCCACCGGGACGATGAACAGCGCGGGCTGCAGCTTGCCGGTCTTGGCGTTCTCGGTGCGCGCCACGATGAGCACCGCATCGGCTTGATCGACACCGGAGATGTAGATCTTGCGGCCGGTGAGCAGCCAGTCCTCGCCGTCGCGGCGGGCGGTGGTGGTGATCTGGTGCGAGTTCGAGCCCGCGTCCGGCTCGGTGATGCCGAAGACCATCTTGGCCGAGCCGTCGGCCAGCTTGGTCAGCCAGTGCTGCTTCTGCGCGTCGGTGCCGTACTTGCTGATGATGGTGCCGCAGATGGCGGGCGAGACCACCATGAGCAGCAGACCGCAGCCCCGAGCGGACAGCTCTTCCTGCACCAGCGCGAGCTCGTAGATGCCCGCGCCACCGCCGCCGTACTCCTCGGGCAGGTTGACGCCCAGGAAGCCGAGCTTGCCCGCCTCGTTCCACAGCTCGTCGAACGGTTCGTTGCGACGGGCCTTGGGTCCGGCGTAGTCGCGGAAGTTGTACTTGGCGGCCAGCTTGGACACCGCGTCGCGCAGCGCCTTCTGTTCCTCGGTTTCGACGAAGCTCATTGCCTACTCCTGGTTTTCGCTGTCTTCGGATTCCGCCTGGACCACGGCGAGTACCGCGCCCACTTCGACCTGCTGCCCCGCGGTCACGTTGAGTTCGGTGAGAATGCCCGCGGCGGGCGCGGCGATGGTGTGCTCCATCTTCATCGCCTCCAGCCACAGAATGGGCTGGCCCTTCTCGACCCGGTCGCCGACCGCCGCCGCGACACGGATGACCGCGCCCGGCATGGGAGCCAGCAGCGAGCCCTCGGCGACCTGATCGGCCGGATCCTCGAAGCGCGGGAGCCGGCGCGCCGACACCGGGCCGAGCGGGGAGTCCACCGCCACCAGATCGCCGTAGCGGGCCACGGCGAAGCGGCGGCGCACCGGCCCGCGCTCCCCCGGAACCAGCAGGGTCACCGAATCCGGTGTGGCCTCGATCAATTCGAGCCCGTCGAAGCCGTCGACCGCGAGCCCGGTCCGGGTGATGCGGTATCGGACCTCGTGCTTACCGCTGATGCGGCTCTCATACGACTTGGACTGCGGCTGCGAGGGCAGATTGCGCCAGCCGCTGGGCACCCCGGACCCGGCCCGGGCGGCCCGGCGATTGGCCGCGGCGTCCGCGAGCGCGGCCGCCACGATGGACAGCGCCTCATCGCCTTCCGAGGCCAGCGGCGCGGCGAGCGCGTCCAGGCCGTGGGTGGCGAAGAACGCGGTGTCGGTGTCACCCGCCAGGAACGCGGGATGCCGCAGCACCCGCACCAGCAGATCGCGGTTGGTGACCAGACCGTGAATCTTGGCCCGCTGCAACGCCGATGCCAGCAGGTGCGCGGCCTCGTCCCGGGTCTCGGCGAAGGAGATGACCTTGGACAGCATGGGGTCGTAGTGCACGCCCACCAGCGAACCGTCCACCACGCCGGTGTCCAGGCGTACGCCCGGCTCGGTCAGCACGGTGAATTCGCCGATGGTGCCCGGGATCTCGAGCTTGTGCACGGGACCGCTCTGCGGCTGCCAGTCGTGCGCGGGGTCCTCCGCGTACAGGCGCACCTCGATGGAGTGCCCGCGCATGGCCGGCTGGGTGGCGGGCAGCGGGCGACCGGCGGCGACCTGCAGCTGCAGGCGCACCAGATCCAGGCCGGTGACCTGCTCGGTGACCGGATGCTCCACCTGCAGGCGGGTATTCATCTCCAGGAAGAAGAAGTCGCCCTTCTCGTCGGCCAGGAATTCGACGGTGCCCGCACCCTCGTAGCCGATGGCCTCCGAGGCCAGCCGGGCCGCCTCGAACAGCCGCGCCCGCATGCCGTCGATCTTCTCGACCAGCGGGGACGGGGCCTCTTCGACGACCTTCTGGTGGCGGCGCTGGATCGAGCACTCGCGCTCGCCGACCGACCACACGGTGCCGTGCTGATCGGCCATGACCTGGACCTCGATGTGACGTCCGGTCTCGAGGTAGCGCTCGCAGAACACCGTCGGATCGCCGAACGCGGAGGCGGCCTCGCGGGCCGCGCCCTCGATCTGTTCGGTCAGCTCCGAGAGCTCGCGCACCACGCGCATGCCGCGCCCGCCGCCGCCCGAGGACGCCTTGATCAGCACCGGCAGCATGTCGGCGGTGACCTCGGCCGGATCCAGCTGCTTGAGCACCGGGACACCGGCGGCGTCCATCATCTTCTTGGACTCGACCTTGGAGCCCATCTGCTCGATGGCCTGGACCGGCGGGCCGATCCACACGAGCCCCGCCGCGATGACGGCCTTGGCGAATTCGGCGTTCTCGGAGAGGAATCCGTAGCCGGGGTGGATGGCGTCGGCGCCCGCGGCCAGCGCGGCCTCGATGATCAGTTCACCGCGCAGGTAGGTCTCGGCCGGGGTATTGCCCGGCAGCCGGATGGCGGCGTCGGCCTCGGCCACGTGCGGGGCGGCGGCATCGGCGTCGGAGTAGACCGCCGTCGTGCCGATACCCATGCGGCGACAGGTCGCGAACACCCGCCGCGCGATTTCGCCGCGGTTCGCGACGAGAACGTTCGTGATCTCCATACCGGCACTCACATTCGGAAGACGCCGAAGCCCTCGGCGCCCTTGATCGGGGCATTGTGGATGGCGGACAACGCCATTCCCAATACCGTGCGGGTGTCGCGCGGGTCGATGACGCCGTCGTCGTACAGGCGGCCCGACATGAACATGGGCAGCGACTCGGCCTCGATCTGCGCCTCGATCATGGCGCGGATACCGGCGTCGGCCTCGGCGTCGAAGGGAATGCCCCGGGCCTCGTTGGCCGCGCGGCCCACGATGGAGATGACACCGGCCAGCTGCGCACCGCCCATGACGGCGGATTTCGCACTGGGCCAGGCGAACACGAAGCGCGGGTCGTACGCGCGACCGCACATGCCGTAGTGGCCCGCGCCGTAGGACGCGCCCATGAGCAGCGAGATGTGCGGCACCTTGGAGTTGGAGACCGCGTTGATCATCATCGCGCCGTGCTTGATGATGCCGTTCTCCTCGTATTCCTTGCCCACCATGTAGCCGGTGGTGTTGTGCAGGAACAGCAGCGGGGTGTTCTTCTGATTGGCCAGCTGAATGAACTGGGCCGCCTTCTGCGCCTCTTCACTGAAGAGCACGCCGCGCGCGTTGGCCAGAATGCCGACCGGATAGCCGTGCAACTCGGCCCAGCCGGTGACGAGGCTGGAACCGTACAGCGGCTTGAACTCGTCGAAATCCGAGCCGTCGACCACGCGGGCGATGACCTCGCGCGGATCGAAGGGGATCTTGAGATCGGCCGGGACGATGCCCGACAGCTCGTCCTGGTCGTACAGCGGTTCGATGATCTCGGTGACCGGACGCGCGGCCGGGCCCTGCTTCTTCCAATTCAAGCGGCGAATGATGGAGCGTCCCAGGCGAATCGCGTCCTGCTCGTCGACCGCGAGGTAGTCGGCCAGGCCCGATACGCGCGCGTGCATCTCGGCCCCGCCGAGGGATTCGTCATCGGTTTCCTCGCCCGTCGCCATCTTCACCAGCGGCGGACCGGCCAGGAAGACCTTGGAGCGCTCCTTGATCATGACCGTGTAGTCGGACATGCCGGGGATGTACGCGCCGCCGGCGGTCGAGTTACCGAAAACCAGGGCCACCGTGGGGATTCCGGCCGCGGACAGGCGAGTCAGGTCCCGGAACATGCGCCCGCCCGGGACGAAGACCTCCTTCTGCGTGGGCAGGTCGGCGCCGCCGGACTCGACCAGGCTGATGCAGGGCAGCCGGTTCTCCATGGCGATATCGTTCATGCGCAGCGTCTTGCGCAGCGTCCACGGATTCGACGTGCCACCGCGCACGGTCGGATCCGGCGCCACGATCATGCACTCGACGCCCTCGACGATGCCGATGCCCGCGATGACGCTCGCGCCGACGTGGAAGTCACTGCCCCAGGCCGCCAGCGGGGCCAGCTCCAGGAACGGGGAATCCTCGTCGATGAGCAGCTCGATGCGCTCGCGCGCGGTCAGCTTGCCGCGCTTGCGATGCCGCGCCACCTTTTCCGGGCCGCCGCCCCCGATGTTCTTGGCGTACTCGGCCTCGACCTCGCCGAGCTTGATCGCCATCGCATCGGCGGCGGCCTGATACTCCGCCGAGGCCGGGTCTACGTTCGTGCGCAGAATACTCAAGACTGGAACCCCAATCGCTTTGCCGCCAGGGCGGTCAGGATCTCGTTGGTGCCGCCGCCGATACCGAGGATGCGCACATCCCGGTACTGCCGCTCCACCTCGGACTCGCGCATGTAACCGAGGCCGCCGAACAGCTGCACGGCCTGGTGCGCCACCCATTCGGCCGTCTCCACCGCGGTGTTCTTGGCGAAGCACACCTCGGCGATCAGATCGGTCTCCCCGCCGGCCGCGCGCTCGGCGATGTGGCGGGTGTAGACGCGGGCGACATCGATGCGGCGCGCCATCTCCGACAGCGTGTTCTGCACGGACTGGCGGCTGATGAGCGGACGGCCGAACGTCTCGCGGTCGCGGGTCCAGGCCAGGGTCAGGTCCAGGCAGCGCTGGGCCTGCGCGTAGGCCTGCACGGCCAGGCCGACCCGCTCGCTCACGAAAGCATTGGCAATCTGCGCGAATCCGGAGTTCTCCGGGCCGACCAGGTTCGAGACCGGCACGCGCACATCGACATAGGACAGTTCGGCGGTGTCCGAGGCCAGCCAGCCCATCTTGTCCAGCTTGCGGCTGACCGTGAAGCCGGGCGTGCCCTTCTCCACCACGAGCAGCGAAACCCCGCCCGCGCCATCGCCGCCCGTGCGGACCGCGGTGACCACGTAGTCCGCGCGCACGCCGGAGGTGATGTAGGTCTTGGCGCCGTTGACGATGTACTCGTCGCCGTCGCGAACGGCTTTGGTGGTGAGGTGACCGACGTCGGAACCACCGCCGGGTTCGGTGATGGCGAGCGAGCCGATCTTCTCCCCTGCCAGGGTCGGCTTGACCCAGCGCTCGATGTGCTCGGCGTTGCCGGTGGCGGCGATATGCGGGACCGCGATGCCGCAGGTGAACAGCGAGGCGAAGAGCCCGCCGGAACCGCCCGCGTAATGCAGTTCCTCGCACACGATGGCGGCGTCGATGGCGTCGCCGTCCGAACCGCCGACGGCCTCGGGGAACTGCACCCCGAGCAGGCCCAGCGCACCGGCCTTCTTGTGCAGCTCACGCGGGATCTCCCCGTCGCGCTCCCAGTCGGCGAGGTACGGGAGCACCTCGCGCTCGGCGAATCCGCGCACGGTGGCGCGCAATTCGCGACGCTCGGGGCTTTCCCACAGATTGACGTAGCTCACAGCAGCTCCACGGGGATCTCGATGTGGCGAGCCCGGAGCCATTCCCCGAGCCCCTTGGCCTGCGGATCGAAACGGGCCTGATAGGCCACGCCCGCCCCGAGCAGACCCTCGACGATGAAGTTCACGGCGCGCAGGTTCGGCAGCACGTGCCGGGTGACGGGCAGGTCGGCCGCCTCGGGCAGCAGGGTCCGCAGCGTGTCCACGGTCAGGGCGCCGACCAGCCAGCGCCACTGCTCGTCGGTGCGGACCCAGACGCCGATATTGGCGTTGCCGCCCTTGTCGCCGCTGCGCGCCAGGGCGATCGTGCCCAGCGGGACGCGCCTGGTCTCGCCTGCCGGAAGCGGTTCGGGCAGTGCGGGTTCGGGCACGTCGGCCAGTTCGAGGGTCTCGCCCGCGGGCGCGATGTCGACCGTGCGGCCGTCGGCGAGCACCGCGGTGTGCGGAACTTCCTTGGAGTCCACGTAGCCCGGGGTGAACACCCCGTAAGGACCGCCGTTGCCGGGCAGTGAGGTCAGCGAGAAGCCCGCGTAGCTGGCGAGCGCCAATTCCACGGCGACACTGGAGAATCCGCGGCCGACCTTGTTCGGATCCGGGTCGCGCACCACGCAGCGCAGCAGCGCGCTGGCCTGCTCCTCGGTCTCGGCGTCGGGACGATCCAGCCGGGCCAGGGTCCAGTCCAGCTCGGCCGGGCGCACCGGCAGCCACGACTCCAGCTGCCGTTGCGCCAGTTCGGCTTTGGCCTCGATGTCCAGGCCGGTGAGAATGAACTCCATCTCGTTGCGGAAGCCGCCGATGGTGTTGATCGAGACCTTGGTGGTGGGCGGCGGCGCTTCGCCGGTCACCCCGCTGATCAGCACCCGGTCCGGGCCGTCCTGGGTGAGCGCGATGCTGTCCAGGCGGGTCGTCACATCGGGTCCGGCGTAGCGCGCGCTCTGGATCTCGTACATGAGCTGGGCCTCGACCGTGTCGACGGTGACCGCGCCGCCGGTGCCGGCGTGCTTGGTGATCACGGTGCCGCCGTCGCGGCGGACCTCGGCGATCGGGAAGCCGGGGCGGTTCAGGTCGGCGATCTCGGTGAAGAACGCGAAGTTGCCGCCGGTGGCCTGGGTGCCGCATTCGATGACGTGCCCGGCGACCACCGCGCCCGCGAGCGCGTCGTAATCGGTTCGGCCCCAGCCGAAGTGGGCCGCGGCCGGTCCGACCACCAGCGCGGCGTCGGTGACGCGGCCGGTGACCACGATGTCGGCGCCGGAGTTCAGGCATTCGGCGATGCCCCACGCGCCCAGGTAGGCATTGGCGGTGAGCGGGGCCCCGAGCCCGAGTTCGCTCGCGCGCGGCAGCAGATCATCGCCGGTGACGTACGCGATCTTCGGTGCGAGACCGAGCTTCTCCGCCAGTTCGCCGACGCGCTGCGCCAGGCCGGCGGGGTTGAGGCCGCCCGCGTTGACCACGATGCGCACGCCCCGGTCCAGGGCGACACCGAGATTGTTCTCGAGCTGGCGCACGAAGGTCTTGGCGTAGCCGAGGTTCGCGTCCTTCATGCGGTCGCGGCCCAGGATGAGCATGGTGAGCTCGGCAAGGTAGTCGCCGGTGAGCACGTCGAGCTGCCCGCCCTCGAGCATCTCCCCCATGGCGCTCATCCGGTCACCGTAGAAACCGGAACAGTTGCCGATCCGAATGAGCTCCGGGTCGTCGGCGAGCTGACTCATGACTGGGCCTCCCTGTGCACCCGCGCGCGGCGCGGCGTCATCGCCGCGTTCCGAACAAGGGTCACATCGGCCCGGAAAAAAATCAAGCCTGCGTGCTTGTTAATTGCCGAAGGGCCGAGCCTGGCCGCCGATCTCCCCCGGTCGGGGACATAACGGAGATTTCCGGCACCAATCCGCCCGGCCCGCGGCGGTCGCGCCCGAGCGAGCAGGCAGACTCATCCCGTGACGATTCTGATGCTGGCCCTGGCCGGATTCCTGCTCGGCGGCGCCTACTCGCTGTGGAAGACCTCGCGGCCGCTGGCCTTCGGACTGGTGAGCCTCGCGGTGCTCGCGGCCCTGGGCGCGTTCCTCTGGCGCTGACGGGCGTTCCGGGGCACAGGACGGCGGCACGGGAATCCGAGCCGCCCACCTCGCCGAAGTCCGGCTACTCGGCTTCCAGGCGATAGATGCGCAGGTCTTCCGGCACGCCGCTGAGCGGGGCCGCGAAGAAGCTGCGGCGATAGAGCTTCACGCCGAACCCGAGCTGTTCGAGGGTCTCGGCCGAGAGCTTCTCCAGGGTGACCGCCGACAACATCGTGTTGCCGTTGCCGCCCGCCGCCATGACCCGGGCCGCGATGGTGACGTCCACGCCCAGCCAGTCACCGCCGATCTCGCGCGGGGAGCCGGTGTGCAGACCCATCCGCATCTGCGGGCGGTAGCCGTCGATGGAGACGCCGGCCAGGTTCTCCTTGGCCGCGACCGCCGCCTGCAACGCGCGATCGGCCGAGGGGAACACGGCCATCAGGCCGTCGCCCATGCGCTTGATGACCTGGCCGCCGCGCTCGGCGACCGGCGGCTCGATGGCCTTGGCGACCCGGCGCAGCAGTTCCAGGGTGGCCTCGTCGCCCGCGGCGAGCGACCAGCTCGAGAACGCCACCAGGTCGGTGAACATGATGGTGACGTCCTGCGGGCCGCGGCCCTTGCCGACCCGTTCCAGCATGGCCTGCCACACCTGCAGCGCGCCCAGGCCCAATTCCTTGGCCGCGCTCGGCGAATCACCGAGCGCTTTGTCCGCGGCGCGGGCCACCGCTCGCGCGCCGCCCGGGCCCGAGACCGAGAGCGGATCGCCGAACGCCGGATCGCCGGGCAGATTCTCCCGGGCCTTGCGAATGACGCCGATCAGATCGCCGCGCTGATTCGCGGCGTTGACCAGGGCCGAGAGCTGACCCGGGAAGCGCGCGCCCGACCTGCGGCGGCCGGCTTCGGAGCCGTCTTCCAGCACGTCGTCGGCCAGTTCGGCCGGGGTGAGCGGGATGACCACATCGCGGTCGATCTTGCGGGGCTCGCGCCCGCGCGCGCCGTTGAAACCGCGCGACCGGCTGCGATCGGTCCCCAGTCCCTCCGTGCGGGACGCGTCGGACGCGTCGTCGCCACCTTCGGAGGGTCGTTCGCTCACGCGGAGAGCGTATCTCAGCCCTTGATCGCCGGATGGATGAATGACCGCCACCTGACACCTCCCGATCGGTTCGAGCGGCCACATCTTTGGACCCGCCGATTGTTTGAGTGCTTTGGTTGCTGTTGCGATGCTACCCATGCCCAATTGGCGGGGCCAGAAACTACGCGCCCCCTGCGACGGTATTCACATCCTGTTCATCCGGCGGGATGGGCGGCCCGGAACGGCACCGGCCCGATGCGAGATTTCGCATCGGGCCGATGTGCCGCCGATCCGGGCAGTGGCCGGCGGCTCCCTGGGCAGGGTCTCTACGCGTCGCGCTTGTTCACCATGAACAGCGCGGCGCCGAACACGATCGCCACGAAAGCGGCGAAGTACACCAGGCTGCCCCATGGGCCCCAGTGCCAGTTGATACCGGTGATGTCCTCGGTCTGGCCGACCGTGTAGAAGCGCGAGGCGTTCTGGAAAGGCATGAACGCGCCCACATTTCGGCCGAAGCTGCCGAAGACGCTGAGCAGCGTCTCGAGCACGGTCGGCAGCAGGATGACGATGGACACCGCGGCCGCGGTCTGCCGGACGAGCACTCCGACGCCGATCGCGAACAACACCGCGAGGAAAGCGTAGACGGGTACGCCGTAGAGCCCGCGAACGGTGTCCGCGTTCAGCACGAGCAGGTCGGCGTCCGAGCCCGCGATCACCTTTGCCAGGCCGAAGGCGAGCAGGCTCAGCACCCCGATGAGCACCGCGCCGAAGACTCCGATGAGCACAGCCTTGGTGACCAGAACCTTATCCCTGGCAGGGGTTGCCAGAAATGTGCTGCGGATGGTTCCGAAGCGGTATTCACTGGTGACCGCGAGCGCCGCCATGATCATCAGCACCAGGACGCCGAAGCCGCTGACACCGCCCAGGGCATTCGTCAGGGTCAGCGAGTCCTTGCCGAAGATCGCGCCGAGCGCGGCGAAGCCCAGGCCGAGCACCACGATCACCGCGGTGCACCACCACGGCGAACGGGTCGAGGTGAGCTTGATACGTTCCGCTGCGAGCACGCCCATCAGAGCGCACCTCCCATCACCTGGTCGAAGCCTGCACCGTGGTACTCCACCGCACCACCGGTCATCCGCATGAACGCTTCCTCGAGCGAGGCCCGCTGCGGGGACAGCTCGAACAGCGTGATGTCGTGCGCGCCTGCGAGTTTGCCGACCACGTCGCTGGTCACCCCGGCCACCACCAGCGCCGCGCCCTCGGCGTCCGCGCCGTCCTCGCGCACGGTCATCCCGTTCGAGGTGAGCAGGCTGCGCAGCTGGTCCAATTGCGGACTGCGCACGCGCACAGACTGTTCCGAGGAGCGCTCGATGAATTCCTTTGTGCTGACATCGGCCATGAGCTGCCCGCGGCCGATGACGACGAGATGCTCGGCGGTCTGCGCCATCTCCGAGAGCAGATGGCTCGAGACCAGCACCGTGCGGCCCTCGGCGGCCAGGCGCTGCATGAAGCGGCGGATCCACAGGATGCCCTCGGGATCGAGGCCGTTCACCGGCTCGTCGAACAGCAGCACCTTCGGGTCGCCGAGCAGCGCGCCGGCCAGGCCCAGGCGCTGGGACATGCCGAGTGAGAAGCCGCCCGCGTTCCGGTTGGCGACCTCGGCGAGGCCGACCAGGCGCAGCACCTCCTCCACGCGCGCCACCGGAATGTCGTTGGACGCGGCCAGCCAGCGCAGATGCGCCCGGGCCGAACGGTTCGGATGCACCCACTTGGCATCCAGCAGCGCGCCCACCGATTCGAGCGGGCGCAGCAGATCGCGATACGGCTTACCGTCGATGAGCGCGGTGCCGGAGGTCGGCTCGTCCAGACCCAGAATCATGCGCATGGTGGTCGACTTGCCCGCCCCGTTCGGGCCGAGAAAGCCGGTCACCTGCCCCGGGCGGACCGTGAACGACAGATCCGACACAGCGACGGTTTGCCCGTAGTGTTTGGTCAGGCCCCTCAGTTCGATCATGGGGACCAGTCTTCCCCAACTCTCGTGCTCGCACTATCGACCCGAGGTCGCGCTTCGGATACGCCTCGAGGATGACCCGGGCGGGGAAAGCCCCCGGACCGACCCCCGGAAGAACCCGGAGCCGAACCGAGAACGGCGCTGACGAGTCAATGGTCACGGCGACAGGCTGGTGCGCCGGCTGTTCACTCCGGGCTGACGACACGGAAACCTGGCTAGCGCAGGTGGACCCGACTCGCGGCGGAACGTAGCAGCAATCGAGACCGCACCGGTGTGACCACCCGGCCGGGGTCGCGTGCTCGCCCGGACGCCGCGTGAATGTCCTGCGCGCCGCCCAGACGGGAGTCAGAGCTCGGGCGACGACGCCTGGGCCCAGAAGCGTTTCGGAATGCGGCCCGCCGCGCGAGCCAGGCGGCCCGCCTCCACGGCGTGCGCCATGGCCTTCGCCATCGCGGCGGGTTGGCGGGCGCGGGTCACCGCGGTCGCGAGCAGGACCGCCGAGCAGCCCAGTTCCATCGCCAGGGCCGCGTCGCTGGCGGTGCCGATGCCGGCGTCCAGGATGACCGGGACGTTCGCGGCGGCCACGATCATTTCGATGTTGTGCGGATTGCCGATGCCCAGGCCGGTGCCGATGGGCGAGCCCAGCGGCATCACCGCGGCGCAGCCGATGTCCTCCAGGCGGCGCGCGAGCACCGGATCGTCGTTGGTGTACGGCAGCACGATGAAGCCATCGTCCACCAGTTGCTCTGCGGCGGCGACCAATTCGATGGCGTCGGGCAGCAGGGTGCGCTCGTCGGCGATGACCTCGAGTTTGACCCATTCGGTGCCTAGGGCCTCGCGCGCGAGCTGGGCCGTGAGCACTGCCTCGGCGGCGGTGCGACAGCCCGCGGTGTTGGGCAGCGGGGCGATCTCGAGCTTCTTCAACAGGTCGAGCACGCCGGTGCCGCCGGCGGCGTCCACCCGGCGCATGGCGACCGTGGTCAGCTCGGTGCCCGAGGCGACCAGGGCCTCCTCCAGCACCGAAAGGCTTTCCGCGCCACCGGTGCCCATGATCAGCCGGGAACCGAACTCGCGGCCCGCGATGACCAGCGGATCACCGGCGCTAGCCACCCTGCACCGCCGTGAGCACCTCGAGCTCCCAGCCGCGCTCGACCGGCTCGTCCCACCGCGACTTCGGGAACAGCGCGCCGTCCACCGCAACCGCCACGCCCTGGCAGGGCAGGTTCAGCGCCTCCAGCACCGCGCGCACCGACGGCGCTTGCGCGAATTCGTGCTCCTCACCGTTGACGGTGATGGCGACCGGGATAGCGGTCATCGGGTTCCTCCTGGGTGGATCGGGGCGGACGGGACGGACCGTGGGGATTGCGTGCCGGACCGGGTGAAGCGTCCCGGGTCCGCGGCACGCGCGGCGGGCAGGACGGATCCGGCGAGCAGCTCGACCACCGCGTCGGCGGTGACCGGGACGCCGAGAATCCCGTTGCGGCCGTGTCCGGTCGCGGCGATCACGCGCTCGTCGAGATACCCGATGAGCGGCAGGTTGTCCGGCGAGCCGGGCCGCGAACCCGCTGTGGCCTCGGCGAATTCGTACTCGCCGATGCCGGGGAAGATCGCTTCCGCGTCGGTGATGAGGTCGCGCACGCCCGCCACGGTGACGGCGGTGTCGAAGCCCGCCTCGTACTGCGTTGCGCCCAGCACGATTCCGTCACCGCGCGGCACCAGGTAGATGGGCCTGCCGTGCACCCGCGCCCGAATCACGTGCCGCGGCTGCGGCGGCGCGCTCGGCCGCCGCCGCAATCGGAGTATCTCCCCCTTGACCGGTCGCACGGGCAGGCCCGGCCACAGGTCTGCCGAGGCGGCCCCGGCCGCGAGCACGATGCGATCGTGGGGAAGCTCGCGCAGCACCAGAGCACCCGGCGTTACCCCGGCACCGGCAGCGTCCGGGCCACGGGCGAAGTCGACCCCCCTTGCAGAGTTTTCGGCGGTGGCGGTTGCCCTGCCCCCGGCGAGGTTCACGTCACCGGCAACCGGCTCGGCCACGATGCGTTCGGTCCGGAACTCAACCCCCGCCCGCGCACACGCGCTGCGCAGGGCGGCGACCAGGGCGCGGTTGTCCACCGCGGGTTCGTCGGCGGCCAGCAGTCCGGCGCGGACCGTCCGGCCCAGCCCCGGTTCCGCCGCGCGGATTCCCGCGCGATCCAGCAGGCGCAGGCGCTCGGTTCCGGGCGTGCCGATCGCGGCCGGCGCACCGTCCCGGGTCGGTGGGTTCGCTTCCGCGGATGGCCCGGGCTGCCCCGTCGTGGCGGCCGAGATCGCTCCGGGCGCGGGTCGCGGGCCGGTTCCCGAGGTGGCCGCCGACGCTGTCGCCGCTGCGGGCGAAGAAGGGATCACGTCGCCGCCGGACAACGAAACCCCTTCCGTCACAGCCGAATCGGGTGCGGCCGCGACGGTGGCGTCCGGGAAGCCGGGCAGCTCGTGCGCGTTGACCCAGTCGGCGACGGTGCGCAGGTCGGCGGCGTCTGCGCTGTCCAGGGCCACGGTCAGGGTTTCGCGGGCGGTGAAGAGTTCGATGCCGGTGACCGCGGTCAGGCGGGCGGCGAAGGCGGGCCAGCGGGCCAGGGAGGCCGCGCCGAACTCCAGGGCCGCGTCCTCACCGGGCCAGCCCTCGGACAGGGGTGCGAGCATGCCGCCCGCGACCCAGGACGCCCCGGCGCCGATCGCGGGATCGAACAGCGTGACCGTCCAGCCCGATTCGGCGGCCCGCCATGCGATCGAGAGACCGATCACACCGCCGCCGACGACGGCCAGAGTCCGCATCCGCTTCCACCTCACCAATGCCCGGGGAACAGCCCCGGGGCCTGCACTGACAGCGAACACGAGCGCTCAGGTCGCGTTCTTCGAACGACCGCATCACGCATCAGACGCGGCTGCGTTTCGTTTCGCCCCACCAAGGTATCGCGACTAGCGTCGAGCCCGTGCAACCCTCCCACCCGAACAGGCCCGCATCGCCGCGGGAACGCCTGGCCGCGGCCCGGCTGTACCTGTGCACCGACGCCCGTCGGGAGCACGGTGACCTGGCCGCCTTCGCCGAAGCCGCGCTCGCAGGCGGCGTCGACATCATTCAGCTCCGGGACAAGGGTTCGCCGGGCGAGCAGCAGTTCGGCTCGCTCGAGGCCAAGGCCGAACTCGGGGCCCTGGCCGAACTGAAGGCCGCCGCCCGCAGACACGGGGCGCTGGTCGCCGTCAACGACCGCGCCGACATCGCCCTTGCCGCGGGCGCCGACGTCCTGCACCTGGGCCAGGGCGACCTACCGCCCTGGTACGCCCGCCGCATCCTGGGCCCGGACGTGGTCATCGGCCGCTCCACGCACAATCGCGCGCAGGCCGGACTGGCCGCGATCGACGAGCACATCGACTACTTCTGCACCGGCCCGGTCTTCGCCACCCCGACCAAACCCGGCCGCCAGGCCGCCGGCATCGATCTGGTGCGCTCCACGGCCGATTCCCACACGAGACGCCCGTGGTTCGCCATCGGCGGCATCGACGACGAACGCCTGCCCGAGGTCCTGAACGCCGGTGCGACCCGAATAGTGGTGGTACGCGCGATCACTCACGCCCGCGACCCCGAGGCCGCCGCCCGCGCCCTGAAGCAGCGCGTCCTGGACAACACCGGCTACTGAGCGCCCGAGACCAGGACCGCACACGACTCCGAGCTGACAACGGGCGCCAACGACCGCTCCCGTCGCGTCAGTGCACTCGACAGCGCTCCGGGCGATCGCCGGTCAGGGCACCGGGTCCAGGCGGATCGGGACGCCGTTCAGGTGCGACATCCCGGCCAGGCGTTCGACATCCGGGAGGGCGCTGGACATCAGGTCGTTCACGTTCGCGCCGCCCGCGGCATTTGCCCGCTGCCAGCCTCCGCGGTGACCCCAGCCGTGCGGGATGGCCACCGTGCCCTCGGTCATGTCCTCGGTACAGCGGGCGACGAGCTCGATCGAGCCGTGCGGCGAGGTGACCCGGCAGCGGTCGCCGTCGGAAATCCCGGCCACCGCCGCGTCTTTGGGGTTCACCCGGGCCGCGTGCTCGCGATCACCGCGCATGAGCGGTTCCACGTTGTGCATCCAGGAGTTGTGCGACTTGATCTCGCGCAGGCCGATCACGCGCAGCGGAAAGGCCGGATCGACCGGCTCCGGGGTGAGCTCGCTCAGCTCGGCGCGAATCTCCGGCGGCGCGAGATGCACTCGCCGATCCCGGTGCCGGACCACGTGCCCGAGCACGCCGGTGGTGATGTGATCGGCCAGCACCACCCCGTGCGGATGACGGCGCAGCATCTTCAGGCTCAACCCGTTGCGGCGCAGGCCGAATCGATCACCGTAGGGCCCGACGCGCAGGGCCAGATCCACCAGCAGCCGCGGCGTCGGGCGGGCAGAACCGCCGCCCGGTAGCCGACGCCGCAGCGCGCTCCACAGGCGGCCGGTGGCCTCGGGCCCGATGACGAAGGGCTGCACCCCGATTCGGGTGGCTATGTCGTCGATGATGCGCCATTCCTCGCGGGCCTCGCCGTCCGGTTCCAGCACCCGCTCGGTGTACTGCGTGTACGGCGTCGGCGCGAGCGCGGTGAAGGGCAGCGGAATGTCGTCGCGTTCCAGGAAGGTCGTCGCGGGCAGGATGTAATCGGCGGTGCGATTGGTCTCGTTGACGTACAGGTCGATCGATACGAAGAGGTCGAGATGCGGTAGGGCGTCGGCCAATTCGCGGCCGTTGGGCAGCGAGGACACCGGATTGCCCGCGGAGGTGAACAGCGCCCGCAGCTGCCCCGGCCCCGGTGTGGTGATCTCCTTGGCCATGATGGCGGCGGGGAAGGTGCCGAGCACATCCGGGAAATCGCCGATCCGCGACCTCGATTTTCCGTATCTGATCAGGCCGAGCCGGGCGTTGAGCTCGGACACCGCCACCAGCTCGCGGCCGAACACCGAACCGCCCGGCACGTCGAGATTGCCGGTGACCAGCGCCAGCGCGTCGATGAGGAAGGCCACCAGGGTCGCGTGCCGTCCCAGGCAGGTGCCGGTGCGCCCGTAGACGGCGGCGGTGGTGGCCCCGGCCAGGTCCCGGGCCAGCGTCCGCACCCGATCCGGGTCCAGGCCGGTGATCGCGGCGGTCGATTCGGGAGTGAAGCGGGCCACCGCGTCCCGCAGTTCGGCGACCTGGGCGGCCTGTTTCCGCAGCGCGCGCTCGTCCGCCAGGCCCTCCGCGAAGATGACCTGCAGCAGGGCCGCCAGCAGCCAGGCATCGCTGTCCGGGCGCACCCCGACGTGTTCGAAGAGCCGGGCGGTCTCGGTCCGGCGCGGATCCACGACCACCACGCGCCCACCGCGTTTGGTGATGGCGGTGAGCCGGTCCCGGATGCGCGGAGCGCTCATGGCGGAGCCGTGCGAGACGAGCGGATTCGCGCCGAGCATGAGCAGGAAGTCGGTGCGATCCAGATCCGGCACCGGCACCGTGGTGAGCGAGCCGTAGAGCAGATGGCTCGCGACGAAGCGGTTGTTGATGTCCTGGGAGCCCGCCGAATACACGTGCCGCAGCCCGGCGGCCAGCTGAAAACCGACCAGCCACAGCGTATGCGAGTAGGAGAACGAGGACGGATTGCCGAAATACCAACCGAGGCTTTCGCGCCCGTGCTCGCCGATGACGGCGCGCAGCCGACCGCCGATGTCCTCCAGGGCCGCGTCCCAGCTCACCCGTTCGAAGCCGTTCTCGGTGCGGCGCAGGGGATATCGCACCCGATCCGGATCGTTCTGCACCTCGGTGAACGCGATCCCCTTGGGACAGGCGTTGCCACGCGAGAGCGGGTGCTCCTTGTCCGCGCGCAGCCGCACCAGCTTTCCGTCCTCGACGGTGGCGATCAGGCCGCAGAGCGGCTCGCAGATCCGGCAGTAGGTGGGAACCTCGCGCGTGCTCACGCCCTCAAGACAACACCTGCGCGAGAGTGAGGAACAACACATTTCCGGCCAGATCGGCGGCGGCCGCCGCGCCGGACGCGGGCTCGGCGGCCCCGATCCGGGCGGTGCGCGCCGCACCGTCGCCACCGCGCCCGTTGCCGCCGGGCAGCAACCACAGGAAACCGCCGTCGGCCAGGTCCAGGGTCCGGGGCAGGGCCGCGGCCACCGCGCCGGGATCGTCCACCCCGTCCAGGCTCACCTGGGTCGGGATCGCCCGCAGCGCCGGCCACGCGGCCGCGAACCCCGGGTGCAGCAGGCGCGCCTCGACCTGGTCCTCCGGGATCCACGCCAGTTCGCGACTCTCGATATTGCCGCGCAGCTTCAATCGCTGCGCGCTGTCGGCGACGACCGTCGTATAGGTCCAGCCGCTGGGGGCGGTCGAGGTCACCCGGGACCCGCGCACCCGGATCGCGCCCGCGGTGATGCCCGCTTCCTCCTCGGCCTCACGGACCGCGGCGTGCACACTGGTCTCGTGACTGTCCCGAGCTCCGCCGGGCAGCGCCCAGGTGCCGCCCTGATGACTCCACGCCGCGCGATGCTGCAACAGCACCGCCGATCCGCCGTCGGCGAGCGGGGCGCGCAGCAACAGTCCAGCGGCGCCGAAACGACCCCAGTGGCGGGTGCCATCGGGGCTCTTCGACCAACCGTCGCCGTCACCACGCATACGTCAAATCCCATCGTCGGTCCCCGTCGCGCACGCCGCCGGGTCTTCCCGCGTCACGGCACGGGTACATCCACAATAAGCTCATCCGACAGCAAGTAGTCGTTCGTACGAATTCGGTCAGTGGGAGGTGAGCATGGCTCGCACCGAGCAGCTACGGCTGGACGAGCTGTCCCCGCGCGCCGCGGCCGCCGCCGTCCGGAAACGATTCGCCGCCACCGAGTTGCGGTTCTTCGTCCGGTCCTCGCCCGCCAAACTGCTCGCCGTCGGGTTGCTGCTGCTCGGTTTGTGCGTGACGGCGGGCGCGGTCACCGCGACCGCGGTGACCGACCGGCAACACGCACTGGACGTGCTGCTCGACGAATCCGAAATAGACGCGAATTCCGCGCAGCGGCTCTACACCTCGCTCTCGGTCGCCGACGCCTCGGCCGGCACCGCCTTCATCTCCGGCGGGCTCGAACCCAAACCGGTGCGCGACCGCTACAACCAGGCCCTGGGCGAGGCGGCCGCGGAATTAGTGACGCAGTCCAATCGCAGTGGGGACGACGCGGATTCGTACCTGCGCACCGGGATCGCGACCGGGCTGCCGGTGTACAGCGGGCTCGTCGAGACCGCGCGCGCCAACAATCGCAGTGAGCTCCCCGTCGGCGCGGCGTACCTGAGCGAGGCGTCCAATCTCATGCAGGCGACGCTGCTGCCGATGGCCGCCGAACTGCAGGCGCATCGCGCCGCCGCCATCACCTCCACCCAGCGCAGTCACGTGCGCCCGCCCTGGCCGGCCATCGTGCTGCCGCTGCTGGTGGTCGCCGCCCTGCTGGCCGCGCAGTGGTTCCTGTTCCGGCACTGGCGCCGGGTGCTCAACCCCGGATTGCTGCTGGCCACGACGACCATGGTGGCGCTGCTGTCCTGGACGGTCGTCGCGGGCGTGTTCTCCGCGGTGGCGACCACGCATTCGCGCGACGACGGCAGTGTGCCGACCGCGGCGCTCACCCAGAGCCGCATCCTGGCCCAGCAGGCGCGCACCGCCGAGACCCTGAAACTGGTGCGGCGCGACGCGGGCACCGAATACGACCGCACCTACGACGCCGCCATCACCCGGTTGAGCTCGATTCTGTCCGGCTACGCCGACGACCGGCCCGGCGCGGCGCAGGTGCGGACCGCGAACGACGCCCTGGGTCGCTGGCGCGCCGCACACCAGCGCATGAACGAGGCCCTGTCCAAGGGCGATTTCATCGGGGCGGGCGCGGTGGCCACCGGACCGGGCACGAACGACGCGGCGGCCCAGGTGGACGCGCTGGACCGGGCCCTGGCCGACGGAATCGGTGATGCCCGGGACACGCTGCGGGACAACACCTCCCAGGCAGCCCGTGCCCTGGACCTGCTCGGACCCGGCGCGCTGGTGCTGAGCACCGCTGCCGCCGTCTTCGTGGCGGCGGGTCTGTGGCCGCGACTACGGGAGTACCGATGAGCCGAAGACGACTACGCCGGAACGAGATTCCCGGCTCGGGGCCGGACACGGACACCCGCCCGGCCGTGCTCGCCGGACCTCCCGCCGCCCCCAAGCCGCGGACGGTGGCGACCATGGTGGCCGCGGCGGCCGCGGTGACGCTCGTCGCCGGGTGCGGATCGGACTCCGCTCCCCCGCCGCAGAGCACCCGCGTGCCCAGCTACGTGGAGCCGCCGCTGCCCTCGGGCGCCATTGCCGCGCAGACGCATTCGGCGCTGCCGCCGGTGAACGAGACCTGCGCCGACCCGACCGCGAGCCTGCGCCCGTCCTTCGCCAAGGACGGCGCCAACGTCAGCGCCATCCGGGCCCGCGGCCGGCTGCTGGTCGGGCTCGATCCGGGCAGCAATCTGTTCAGCTTCCGCGATCCGACGACCGGCGCGCTGGACGGCTTCGACGTCGACATCGCCCGGGAACTGGCCCGCGATCTGCTCGGTGATCCCGAGCTCATCGAGTACCGCATCCTCGGCTCGGCCGACCGCGAACGCGCGCTGCAGGAGCGCACCGTCGACGTCGTGGTCAAGACCATGACCATCACCTGCGACCGCGCCGAGCACGTGTCGTTCTCCACCTCGTACCTGCAGGCGCACCAGCGCGTGCTCACCGCCAAGACCTCCGGCATCTCCGGCCTCGGCGATCTGGCGGGCAAGCGGGTGTGCGTCGTGCGCGGCACCACGTCGCTGGACCGCATCCGGCGCGAACAGCCCGCCGCCTCGATCCTGACCGTACCCAGCTGGGCGGACTGCCTGGTCGTGCTGCAGCAGCGCCAGGTGGACGCCATCAGCACCGACGACACGCTCCTGGCCGGGCTCGCGGTCCAGGATCCGATCACCCACGTAGTCGGCCCCGACCTGAGCACCGAGCAGTACGGCATCGGCATGCCCAAGGGCGCGGACGATCTGGTCCGCCACGTCAACGCGACCCTGGAACGCATTCGCTCCGACGGCACCTGGACCCGCGTCTACGAACGCTGGCTGGCAGCCCCCCTCGGCGACGCCGCGGTCCCCCCGCCACCCCGCTACCGGGACAACGCATGAACGGCACCGAACCCCACACCCCCGACCCCGCCGAGCACGAGACCGCGGCCGCCCCCGCAACCAGCCGCTCCGAGGACCCCGGTCCCGCAACCCAATTCACCGAGCGCACGAACGAAGCGCCGGACACGGGTGGCACGCCGGTGTCCGATCCCGCCTCCGCCGGGCCGGCGATACAGGCGACCCCGCGCACAACGCAACGCCCCGGGCAGGACGCACCGCCCCCGGCCACGCGGGCAACCCAACGATCCTCGAACAGCGAACCCGACGCGGTATCACCGCCCAACCACGAAACCGCCCCTGCACCAGACGATTCCGCCCCAACCTCCGGCGGCACAGCGGGAGAGACGACCCCGGGCACAGCGAAACGGCAGGAGCAGTACGCACCTGGCCCGGCCACCCGGGCGACACAGCGATCCATGGACGACGAAGCCGAGGCAGTGTCACCGCCGAACCAGCAAGACGTGACCGCGCGGGACGATTCCGCATCGGCCTCCGGTGGCCCGGCAACACAGGCCACCTCGCGCGGGGCCGAGCTGCCGGACGGGGACGCAGCCGGTCCTGCCACCGGGGCCGCACAGCGACTCACGGACGGCGAAACCGAGGCGGCAGTACCGAACCGGGGTGGGGCGGCCGCGGCAGGCGACGCCGCTCCCGCAGCCGGTGGACCGGCGACCCGGGCCACCACGCGCGCGGCGGAGCTTCCGGACCTGAACGTATCCGGCCCCGCCGCCGAGAACGCTCCGCCCGGGGGCGGGCTGCCGGGATTCCGGTGGCCCGCCGAGGGCGAGAGCGCGGACTCCGGGGGCGGCGAGAACACCGGGCGGGGAACGGCTCCGGACAGCGGGGGGCGGTCCGAGGGGGAGGCGCGGACACCTACCCGGCCGTCGCAGCGCACCGCGCGGCTGGCGCGGCCGCGGCCGCTGGTGCGGCGGCTGGGGGCGGGGCTGGTGCCCATCCCGGCGGTGGAGCCGGTCGAGCCCGAGCAGGCGGTGCTGGCCGATCCGGTCGTGTCGCAGGGTCGCCGATTCTGCTGGCGCTGCGGGAAACCCGTGGGCCGGGCGATGGCCGGGCAGCCGGCGAAGACCGCGGGCACCTGTGACACCTGCGGCGCCGCTTACGATTTCCGGCCGTCGCTGTACCCGGGCGATCGGGTGGCCGGGCAGTACGAGATCCAGGGCTGTATCGCGCACGGCGGGCTGGGCTGGATCTACCTGGCCATCGACCGCAATGTGAGCGACCGGTGGGTGGTGCTCAAGGGCCTGCTGCACTCGGGCGACGCCGAGGCGCAGGCGGTGGCGCTGGCCGAACGGCAGTTCCTGGCCGAGGTGGCGCACCCCAGCATCGTCAAGATCCACAACTTCGTGGAGCACCCCGGACCGGACGGCTCCCCCGTCGGCTACATCGTCATGGAATACGTCGGCGGGCATTCGCTGCGCGATCTGCTCGACCAGTACAGGCGCCCGCAGCGCATGCCGATCGCCGAGGCCATCGCCTACGTGCTGGAAGTCCTGCCGGCCCTGGACTACCTGCATTCGGTGGGCCTGGCCTACAACGACCTCAAACCGGACAACGTCATGATCACCAGCGACCGGGTGGAACTCATCGACCTGGGCGCGGTCGCGCAGTTCGAGGCGTACGGAAACCTGTACGGCACCAGGGGTTTCCAAGCGCCGGAGATCGCCCGCACCGGACCGACCGTGGCCTCGGACATCTACACCGTCGGCCGCACCCTGGCGGTGCTGACCCTCGATCTGCCCATGGAGAAGGGCGCCTACGTCGAGGGCATCCCCGAGCCCGAGTCCCAGCCGGTGCTCGCCCGGCACGAGTTCTTCCACCGGCTGCTGCTGCGCGCCACCGATCCCGACCCGGATCGGCGCTTCGGCACCGCGCGGCTGCTGAGCAGTCAGCTCATGGGCGTGCTGCGCGAGATCCTGGCGCTGGAGACCGGGAACGAACACCCGCAGCTGTCCACGCTGTTCAGCCCCCCGCGTACCAGCTTCGGCACCGCTGAGGTCATCGCCCAGACCGACGGCATCATCGACGGCGTCCACCGCGACACCCTGCTGCGCCCGCGCGAGGTGATGGCCGCGCTGCCCGTCCCGATCATCGATCCGGCCGACCCGTCCGCGCCGCTGCTGGCCGGTGCGGCGCACCCCGAACCCCGGCACGCCCTGGACGAACTCCGCCACGCCCGCCAGCGCACGGCGGCCGAACCCGGCGGCGCGCCCGCCACTTTCGACCTGGAGGTCACCCTCGCCGAAGCCCGGGCCCACCTCGACCTGGACGAACCCGCGGCCGCCCGGGTACTGGTGGACCGGCTCGGGGCCGAAACGCAGGAGCCCGGCGACTGGCGGGTGGACTGGTACCTGGGCATGACCGAACTGCTGGAACAGGAGTACGAACGCGCCTTCGAGCACTTCGACGCCGTCCTGCAGGCCCTGCCCGGTGAGATCGCGCCCAAACTCGCGCTCGCCGCCACCGCGGAACTCGTTCTCCAGCACTGGGATTCCCCCGATCCCGAGGAATGGCGGGCCTACGCGGAGAACTACTACGCCACCGTCTGGCGGACCGATCGCGGGGTGGTCAGCGCGGCGTTCGGCCTGGCGCGGCAACTGGCCGCCGCCGATGACGTCGCCGGCGCGGTGCGCGCCCTGGACGAGGTGCCCCCGGCCTCCCGGCACTACTTCGAGGCCCGCATGACGGCCGTGCACATGCTGCTGACCAGCGCGCCGGTCGCCGACCTCGAGGAGTCCACCCTGCACGTGGCCGCCGCCCGGGTCAAAGCGCTGCCGACGGGCGAGAGCCGCACCGCGCAGTTGCGCGTCATCGTGCTCGGCACGGCGCTGGGCTGGTTGCAGGCGGGCCGCACGCCGCGCACCGCGGACGCCACCCTGCTGGGCGCGCCGTTCGGCGAACGAGAACTGCGGCGCGGCATCGAGATCGGCCTGCGCGGACTGGCTCGGTCGGCGCCCGGCCGCGGCCACCGCTACGCGCTGGTGGATCTGGCCAACGCGGTGCGCGCGAAGTCCTGGTTCTGACGAACAGGTAATGGCGCGGGCACTGTTCGCCTGCCCGCGCCATTACCGGCTCGTTGACCGGATACCCGTACGGCGCACCGCGGTGGACCCCGGGGGCAGCCGGGGTCCGGCGGGACCGACGAGGGCGGGTCCCTGCCGCGGGGGTGCTACACGGAATCCGGGGGACCGGCTGACGCCGGCCCGGGACCTACTGTGCCAGAGCGATTGCGAGCAATTGGTGAAGGGGGTTCACCACACTCATCCGACCAGGTCGGCGGCCGCCCGGGCGATGGCGAGTTCTTCGTTGGTCGGCACCACGAGCACGGCCGTCTCCGCGCCCGCGGGCGAGATGTAGCGGGCCGAGCGGTCTTTCGCCGCGTTGCGCTCGGGGTCGACCGCGATGCCGAACCGCTCCAGACCGGCCAGCGCGGCGGCGCGCACCGCGGGGGCGTTCTCCCCCACCCCGGCGGTGAAGGTGATGGCGTCCACCCGGCCCAGCTCGACCAGGTAGGCGCCGATGTAACGGCGCAGCCGGTGGATGTAGACCTCGAACGCGAGTCGCGCTGCGGCGTCCCCGGATTCGATGAGGCCGCCCAGCTCCCGGAAGTCGTTGACGCCGGACAGTCCCTTGAGCCCGGACTGCCGATTCAGCAGCGCGTCCACGTCGTCCACGTCCATGCCCGCGGTGCGGATCAGGTGAAAGATGATGCCGGGGTCCAGATCACCCGAGCGGGTGCCCATGACCAGACCCTCCAGCGGGGTCAGGCCCATGGTGGTGTCCACGGCCCGGCCGCCCCGGATCGCCGAGGCCGAGGCCCCGTTACCCAGGTGCAGCACAATCTGATTCAGCTCGCCGGGCTCCCGGCCCAGGAACTCGGCGACCCGCCCGGAGACGTATTCGTGCGAGGTGCCGTGGAAACCGTAGCGCCGCACCCCGTGCGCGGCGGCGACCTTCGCGTCGATGGCGTAGGTCTTGGCGGCCGGGGGCAGACCGTGGAAGAAGGCCGTGTCGAACACCGCGACCTGCGGGACGTCGGGCAGCAGGGCGCGGGCGCTCTCGATGCCGACCACGTTGGCCGGATTGTGCAGCGGGGCAAGGGCGGACAGTTCGGTGATGGCCGCGACGACGTCGTCCGTGACGAGCGTCGGCTCGTAGAAGACCTCGCCGCCGTGCACCACGCGGTGCCCGACCGCGCCCAGCCCCTCGTCGGCCAGATCATGCCCGCTCTCGGCGAACAGGCCGAAGACCAGGCGCAGCCCGGCGGCGTGATCCGGGACTTCGCCGTCGTGCTCGAAAGTCCGGCCGTCGCTGCGGTGTTCGATCGTCGGCGACCCCTCGGCCACCGGCTCACCGATCCGCTGCACCATGCCGGAGGCGATCACCTCGGCCGAAGCCGCGTCCAGCAGTTGGTACTTGATGGACGAGGACCCGGAATTGATCACCAGAACCTTCACAGCGACTCCCTCTCGACCGGCTCCCGCACAACTGTTTCCCGTATTTCCCGCACAACCGTTCCCCGCGTGAGTTTCTTCCGCGCTATCCGCCGGGTCCTACGACGCGGATTCCTGCTGCGCCTGAATGGCGGTGATCGCAACGGTATTGACGATGTCGGCGACCAGCGCGCCGCGCGAGAGGTCGTTGACCGGCTTGCGCAGACCCTGCAGCACCGGCCCGATCGCCACCGCGCCCGCGCTGCGCTGCACGGCCTTGTACGTGTTGTTGCCGGTGTTGAGGTCCGGGAAGATGAAGACCGTGGCCTGCCCGGCCACCGCGGAATCGGGCAGCTTGGTGCGCGCCACGGTCGGCTCGATCGCGGCGTCGTACTGAATCGGGCCCTCCACCAGCAGTTCCGGGGCCCGCTGCTGCACGAGCTTGGTGCCCTCGCGCACCTTCTCCACATCGGCGCCCGAACCGGATTCGCCGGTCGAGTAGGACAGCATCGCGATCCGCGGATCGATGCCGAACTGGGCGGCGGTGCGCGCGGAGGAGATGGCGATGTCGGCCAGCTGATCGGCGGTCGGATCCGGCACGACGGCGCAGTCGCCGTAGGCCAGCACCCGGTCGGCCAGGCACATCAGGAACACGCTCGACACCGTGGAGACGCCGGGCGTGGTCTTGATGATCTCGAAGGAGGGGCGGATGGTGTGCGCGGTGGTGTGCGCCGCGCCGGACACCATGCCGTCGGCGACCCCCATGTGCACCATCATGGTGCCGAAATACGAGATGTCGCCCATGGTTTCGCGGGCGCGGTCGACCGTCATGCCCTTGTGGGCGCGCAGGCGCGCGTATTCCTCGGCGAACTCGTCGCGCAGCGGGCAGGTACGCGGATCCAGCACCTCGGCGGCCTCGATGTCCACGCCGAGTTCCGCGGCCCGGCCGCGCACGGCGGCCTCGTCACCCAGGATGGTGAGATCGGCGATCTTGCGCTGCAGCACCCGCCCGGCGGCCCGCAGGATGCGATCGTCGTCGCCCTCGGGCAGCACGATGCGCTTGCGGTCGTTGCGCGCGCGCTCGATGAGCTGGTACTCGAACATCTGCGGGGTGACGATGTTCGGGATGGGAATCTCGATCTGCCGCAGCAGTTCCCGGCCGTCGACCCGCTCCTCCATGAGCGCCAGCGCGGTGTCCACCTTGCGGATGCTGGACAGCGAGACCCGCCCGCGGGTGTGCACCGCGGCCTTGGCGGTCTCGAAGGTGCCCAGATCGGTGGCCAGGATCGGCAGTCTGGGCTTGAGGCCGCGCATCAGCCGGGCCACCGACTCCGGCGGCTTCATGCCGCCGTTCATGATGATTCCCGCCAGCGACGGGAAACCTTCCGCCTCATGGGCGTTCACCATCGCCAGCAGCACGTCCGAACGGTCGCCGGGGGTGATGACCGCGACGCCTTCGCTGAGCCGCTCCAGAATGTGCTCGATGGTCATGCCGCCGATGATCACGTCCAGGGCTTCGCGGTGCAGCAGTTCCGGGTCGCCGCTGTAGATCTCGCCGCCGATGGCCGCGCACAGCTCCTCCATGGTGGGGGCCTGCAGCAGCGGCACCTCCGGCAGGGTCCAGGACGGCACGGCGCACGCCTTGCGCAGCGCCTCGGTGTCGGCCTCGAGTTGCTCGGGCGCACAGCGATTGGCCACCACGGCCACCAATTTGGCGTGCTCGGAAACGAGTTCGGTGCGGCACAGCTCGACCAGCTGGGCCAGTTCGGCCGGGGTGCGGCCCAGCCCGCGCACGACCAGCAGCACGGGCGCGCCGAGGTTCACCGCGATGCGGGCGTTGAAGCGCAGTTCGCTGGGGCTGGCGACGTCGGTGTAGTCGCTGCCCAGGATGAGCACGGCATCGCACTGTTTGGTCATGGCGTGATAGCGCATGACGATCTCGCTGATGGCCGCGTCCGGGTCGGCGTGCACCTGCTCGTAGGTGACGCCGATGGACTGCTCGTAGTCGTCATCGGCGGTGGAGTGCTCGAGCAGCAGTTCGAGGATGTAGTCGCGCTCGGTGGCCGAGCGGGTGATGGGCCGGAACACCCCGACCCTGGGTGTGGTGGCGGCCATCGCCTGCAGCACGCCGAGTGCCACCGTCGACTTGCCGGTGTCGCCCTCGGGCGACGCGATGTACACACTGGAGACCGGTGCAGCAGCCATGATCCAGAGCCTACCGACCGTTAAGTCCCGATTCGGGCGACTATGGCACGCAGGTGTCGCGTGCCACAGCCCCGAACGGCCGCGCGAACGATCAGAGCGCGCGCAGGCGCGGCGCCAGATCGCGCTGGAACAGATCCAGGAATCGCCGCTGATCGTGACCCGGCGCGTGGAACACCAGGTGGTTCAGGCCCGCGTCCAGGTACGGCTTGATCAGCTCGACGGCCTCGTCCGGATCGCTGGCCACGATCCAGCGCTTGGCGATCTGCTCGATCGGCAGCGCGTCGGCAGCGGCCTCCATCTCGATGGGATCGGTGATGGAGTGCTTCTGCTCCGCGGTCAGCGAGAGCGGGGCCCAGAAGCGCGTATTCTCCAGCGCCAGTGCGGGATCGGTGTCGTAGGAGATCTTGATCTCGATCATCCGGTCGATGTCCTCGACCGTGCGCCCGGCCTTGGCCGCGCCCTCGGCCACCGCGGGCATCAGCTTCTCGGTGTACAGGTCCATGCCCTTGCCCGAGGTGCAGATGAAACCGTCGCCGGCGCGACCCGCGTACCGGGCCACCAGCGGGCCGCCCGCCGCGATGTAGACCGGGATGCCGCCCTTGGGCACGTCGTAGATCGACGCCCCGACGGTCCGGTAGTACTCGCCGTCGAAGTCGACGCGATCACCCGTCCACAGCGCGCGCATGAGATCCACCGACTCGCGCAGGCGCGCGAACCGCTCCTTGAACTCCGGCCATTCGCCCTGGTACCCGGTGGCGATCTCGTTGAGCGCCTCGCCGCTGCCGACCCCGAGCATGATTCGCTCGGGGTACAGGCAGCCCATGGTCGCGAACGCCTGCGCGATGACCGCCGGGTTGTAGCGGAAGGTCGGGGTCAGCACGGAGGTGCCGAGCTGAATGCGCTTGGTGCGCTCGCCCACCGCGGCCATCCAGGCCAGGGAGAAGGGCGCGTGCCCGCCGTTGTGCCGCCAAGGCTGGAAATGATCGCTGACGGTGGCGCTGTCGAGGCCGTGCTCCTCGGCCGCCACCGCGATCTCCACCAGTTCCCGCGGGCCGAATTGTTCCGCCGACGCCTTGTATCCGAGTTTGAGGTCTGTCACCGCGCCACTCCTGTCGCCTTGTTGCGCTCGTTGTGCGGGCCAACCTCCCGCTGCCGGCCGCCCGGGACGCGACGTTGTCGTCGCGCCGGGCGGCTTACCTTCGCACGATAGTTCCGCCCCGGGCCCCGGTGTGCCGGGGGTCGCACCCGAGTGCTGCAACCGGCGCGGTCAGCGACCGTATTCCGGCTGCCGCACCTGGCGATTCGCCGTCGGCGACAGGTCCGGCCGTCGCTCCCGCGCCGCGGGCTGCCGAAATATCGCACGGTCGGCGGCAAGAGTGAAGAACGAGACAAAACCGGCCGCGCACGGGCGCAGCTACGCGGGGGCAAATTAGACTCGGGTCCGTGACCTCCACCGAAGAGCCGATCCTGTCCTATCTCACCGATATGGACGGCGTGCTGGTGCACGAGAACCACATGGTGCCCGGCGCCGACGAGTTCCTGGCCGAGTTGCGCGCCAACGAGATTCCGTTCCTGGTGCTCACCAACAACTCCATCTACACCGCCCGCGATCTGCAGGCCCGCCTCCGGCACACCGGCCTGGAGATCCCCATCGAGTCCATCTGGACCTCGGCGCTGGCGACCGCGACCTTCCTCAACGACCAGCGACCCAACGGAACCGCCTATGTCGTGGGCGAATCCGGGCTCACGACCGCACTGCACGAGATCGGCTACGTGCTGACCGACAGCGAGCCGGACTACGTGGTGCTCGGCGAGACCCGCACGTACTCGTTCGAGGCCATCACCACCGCCATCCGGCTGATCTCGGCGGGAGCGCGCTTCATCGCCACCAACCCCGACGCCACCGGCCCCTCGCGGGAGGGCATCCTGCCCGCCACCGGGTCGGTCGCCGCGCTGATCACCCGGGCCACCGGCAAAGAGCCGTACTACGTGGGCAAACCCAATCCGCTGATGATGCGCTCGGCGCTGCGCCGCATCGACGCACACTCGCAGTCCACGCTCATGATCGGCGACCGGATGGACACCGACATCATCTCCGGGCTGGAAGCCGGACTGCGCACGATCCTGGTGACCACGGGCATCTCCACCCACTCCACGGTGGAGCAGTACCCCTACCGGCCCACCGCGATCCTGCACTCGGTCGCCGATCTGATCGGTAAGACCAAGGCGCCCTTCGACGCCTGAGGGTCGGCCGCCGGGCGGCGCCTAGCTCGGCGGCCGGGGCTGCTCGGCTTCGAGAGCGTCCAACGCCGCGGAGAGCGTGGTGAGCGCGTCGACGATCTCGGCGAAGCGCTCGCGACCCAGCCGCGCGCCCAGTCGCGCCGAGATGTCCGCGTGCTGCGGGTGAATCCGGCGCACCGCCTCCCGACCGGCATCGGTGGCGGCCACGAGTTTGGCGCGCCGGTGCAACGGATTCGGCCGATACTCGGCGAAACCCTTGTCCACCAGCAGATCCGCTATGCGCTGCACGCTCTGGCGCGTGATACCCATCGCCCGCGCGATGCCGGCCACCGGCAGCGGCTCGCGCAGCACCGCGCCCAGCACCTGCCACCAGGCGGCGGTGAGCCCGGCCGGCCCGGCCAATTCCTCTGCGATGGCGAGGAATTGGCCGTTGAGCTTGAACGAGGTGATGGCCGCCGTACTGAACAGTTCCTGTTCGGGGCTCGTCATTGCTGTTCCCGTCGTGCGGAGGGTCTCCCCTAGGTGGTGGCGGCCGCCGCGCGGCTCTGTTCGTAGTCGGCCAGCGCGAAGAAGCCGGCCGGATCATTGTGGCCGTAGAGCCGATGCCAGGCGTCGAGCACGTGCGGTTCGAAGATGTCGAGCCGCGCGAAGATGGCGTGCGCGAAGTCGACCGGGGTGATACCGCTGGCGGTGATGAGATCGGCGTCGATGACCGCGGGCTCGTAGACGAAGCCCTTGCCGCCCGAATACTCGGTCATGGCAAGGTATTCCGCCGCGTTGCTGGTGTGCTTGCGCTCGTCGAGCAGCCCCTCGACCGCCATGCCCCAGGTCGCGCCGCAGATGGCCGCGACCGGAACCCCCGCCGCCAGGAACTCGCGCGCCGTGCGACCGAAGGCGGCCAGATCGCCGCGCTCCCAGGTCTCCGAACCGGGCAGGATCAGCATCTCGCTCATCGCCGGGGTCAGGTCGGCCAGCGTCAGGTCGGGCGTGACGCGCAGCCCGCCCATCGAGACCACCGGATCGGCGGTGAGCCCGACGGTGCGGACCTGCCAGGCGCCGGGCTCGCGGTGCCACAGCGTGCGGTTGATATGCGCGGTGGCGTGCCCGACCTCCCAATCGGCGAAGGTGTCGTAAACGGCCAGGTGCACTGTCTTTGCCATGACAGTATCCTGTCATGTTTGACAGGATGCTGTCAATACTCGAGGCGTGAATCGCCGCAACCTGCGGAAACATCCCACTGGAACGGCGAAGGGGCCGGAACCCTGACGGATCCGGCCCCTTCGGCCCGACTGTTCGAGCGGATCGGCTCGAGGCTTTCGCCGGCGGATCAGCCCAGCGCGCGATCCAGATCCGCGATCAGATCCTCGACGTCCTCGAGGCCGATCGAGATGCGCACCACGCCATCGGTGATACCGATGGCCGCGCGTCCCTCCGGGCCCATGGCCCGGTGCGTGGTGGTCGCCGGATGCGTGATCAGCGTCTTGGCATCGCCGAGGTTGTTCGAGATGTCGATGATCCGCAGCCCGTTCAGCACCTCGAACGCACGCTTCTTGGCCGCCTCCGGCGCCGCCTTCAGCTCGAAGGTCACCACCGTTCCGCCGCCGGACATCTGCGCCTGCGCCAGGTCGTACTGCGGATGCGACTTCAGGAACGGGTACTTCACCCAGGCCACCGCCGGATGCTGTTCCAGGAACTCCGCGATGCGCAGCGCCGAGTCGTTGGACTGGCGCACCCGCAGCGGCATGGTCTCCAGACCCTTGAGCAGCGTCCAGGCGTTGAACGGGCTCAGCGCCGGACCCGTATGGCGCATAAGGTTTTTCACCGGGCCGTCGATGTACTCGTGCGAGCCCAGGATCGCGCCGCCGAGCACCCGGCCCTGACCGTCGATGTGCTTGGTGCCGGAGTAGACCAGCACGTCCGCGCCGAGCTCGAACCCGCGCTGCAGCAGCGGGGTCGCGAACACGTTGTCCAGCACCACCTTCGCGCCCGCGGCGTGCGCCAGATCCACCACCGCGCGCACGTCCACCAGGGACTGCATCGGGTTGGACGGGGTCTCGAAGAACACGGCCTGGGTCGGCACCGAGAGCGCCTCGGTCCACTGGTCCAGATCCTCGCCGTCGACGAAGATGGTCTCCACGCCCCAGCGCGGCAGGATCTCGTTGGCCACCACGAAGCAGGAGCCGAACAGGCTGCGCGCGGCGACCAGGCGGTCACCGTTGCCCAGCAGCGCGGCCAGGGCGGTGAAGACCGCGGACATGCCGCTGGCGGTCGCGAAAGCCGCTTCGGCGCCGTCGATCAGGGCCAGCCTGTCCTCGAACATGGCGACCGTGGGATTGCCGTAGCGCGAGTACACGAAGTGCTCGATATCGCCGGTGAAGGACGCCTCGGCGGCCTCGGCGCTCTCGTAGACGAAGCCCGAGGACAGGTACAGCGCCTCGGAGGTCTCCTCGAAACCCGAGCGCCGCAGACCGCCGCGCACACTGAGCGTGGCCGGGCCGACGCCCTCGGGCAGCGGCTTGTCGAACGCGCCACCGGTGATCATGACTGCCTCCACGGAAGTCCGTCCGCGCGCCAGCCCTCGACGCCGCGGTGTCCCTGCGCGTCGAGCGCGCCCTCGAAACCCTCGAGCACATTGAACGAAGGAGCCAGCCCGAGCGCGGTCGCCGCGGTGGCCGCCCCGATGGAGCGCTGCCCGGAACGACAGATGAAGATCACCGGCGCGTCCGAGTCCGCGGCCCGATCGGCCAGCACCTCGCGGAGCTGATCGACGAACCGGGCATTGCGCGCGCCGCTGGTGTCGACCCATTCGATCAACGCCGTCGGGCGGCCGATGCCGCTGGTGTCGGGCACGCCCACGAAACGCCATTCGGCTTCGGTGCGCACATCCACCAGCACCGCATCCGGGTTGTCGCGCAACAGTTCCCACGCCTGCGTCGGCGTGATGTCACCCGCGTAGCTCACTTCGAACCTCCTGTGAATCCGCACTTGCCGCACCGTTGCCCGATGCGCGGCCAGGTCGTCACCCGGAGCACCCCACCGCGGAGGAGGGTTGCCGACCAGCCAGCCGGGGCTTGGCGCTGGTACTCATGACCTGGGTTGAGATTGACCGACATGTGGCCTCACTGTCAAACCATGATCCAGGTCAGGAATTGCACACCAGCCAGGCGCCGTCGTTCTTGGTGAAAGTCCAGGTCGAGGTGGAATCGCGGTCGTCCGAGCGCCAGGTCACCTGGGCCGTGGCGCGCTCACCCTCGATATTGGTGTCGGTCACCCGCACAATCGTGGATTTTCCGGCCTTTTCGCCCTCCGCCGGACGCATCGGGGAGCGCTGTTCGTCGAAGCCGGGGCACGCGGTCGACGGATCGAGGACGTCGGTGCCGCTGCGGGATTCGATGAAATTTCGGGCGGCGATGCCCAGCCGGTCCTTGTCTGTGACATTCTTCTCAGCCGGCGACAGCAGCGCCGACGCCACGATGCCGATCACCACCAGAACCGTGATGCCGATGGCGATCAGGAACGGCAGCATGGTTCTGGACTCGCGCTGATCGATGCGTTCGGGCTGGTCCTCGTCCTCGCTCATGACTTGATCATGCCTGGTCGAGACGGGTGTCCCGGCGGCGACACCGGCCCGCGCGCGGGGAGAGCATTCCCACAGTTCACCGCACCGGCGCGGGGAGTGGCGGCCGCCACCGATAGAATCGGCGCAATTCCCCCGCGAGGCCGGGAATGGCAGTACAGAGCAGCAACGCTGCAGCTTCGGGGGCCGTAGGGTGGTTCACTCGAAGCCAGGGCGTCAACTTAGCCTAAGCTAAGAACGACGGCTGAGACTTGACGGCAAGATAGTTTTCGACCAAAGGGTGCGCGAAGAATGACCGAACAGCTTGCGGGAACCGATGCAGCGACCCGCCCGCTTCGCATTGCGATCGTGGGCGCGGGCCCGGCCGGAATCTACGCCGCCGACGCGCTGATGAAGTCCGATACCCCCGCCGGTTTCGACGGGGTGAGCATCGACCTGTACGAGCGCATGCCCGCGCCGTTCGGTCTGATCCGCTACGGCGTCGCGCCCGATCATCCGCGCATCAAGGGCATCATCACCGCCCTGCACAAGGTCCTGGACAAGCCGCAGGTCCGCCTGCTCGGCAACATCGACTACGGCGTCGACATCACCCTGGAAGACCTGCGCTCGTTCTACGACGCGGTCATCTTCTCCACCGGCGCCAACGCCGACCGCGCGCTCGAGATCCCGGGCATCGACCTGGACGGCAGCTTCGGCGCGGCCGACTTCGTCTCCTGGTACGACGGCCACCCGGACGTGCCCCGCGAATGGCCGCTGCACGCGGAGAAGGTCGCGGTCCTGGGCGTCGGCAACGTCGCCCTCGACGTCGCGCGCGTGCTCGCCAAGACCGGCGACGAACTGCTGCCGACCGAGATCCCGCCGAACGTCTACGACGGTCTCAAGGAGAACAAGGCCGTGGAGGTGCACGTCTTCGGGCGTCGCGGTCCCGCGCAGGCCAAGTTCACCCCGCTCGAGCTGCGCGAGCTGGATCACTCCCCGACCATCGAGGTCATCGTCGATCCCGAGGACATCGACTACGACGAGGGTTCCGAAGCCGCGCGCCGCCACTCCAAGCAGGTCGACATGATCTGCAACACCCTCGAGCAGTGGGCCATCCGCGACGTCGGCAACCGCCCGCACAAGCTCTTCCTGCACTTCTTCGAGAACCCGGCCGAGATCCTGGGCGACGCCGACGGCAAGGTCGTGGGCCTGCGCACCGAGCGCACCGCCCTGGACGGCACCGGCAACGTCAAGGGCACCGGCGAGTTCAAGGACTTCGACGTCACCGCGATCTACCGCGCCGTCGGGTACCTGTCGCAGAACATCCCCTCGCTGCCCTTCGACGAGCAGGCGGGCACCGTGCCCAACGAGGCCGGTCGCGTGCTCGGCAACGAGGACGCCGACGGCGCCGAGCGCTACGTGCCGCAGACCTACGTCACCGGCTGGATCAAGCGCGGCCCGGTCGGCCTCATCGGCCACACCAAGGGCGACGCCAACGAGACCATCGCCTGCCTGCTCGACGATGTCGCGAACTTCGTCCCGGCCCCCAAGCCGGAACTGGACGCGGTCACCGAGTTCCTCGAGGGCAAGGGCATCCCCTTCACCACCTGGGCCGGCTGGTACCGCCTCGACGCGCACGAGCGCGCCCTGGGCGAGCCCGAGGGCCGCGAGCGCGTGAAGGTCGTCGAGCGCGAGGACATGCTGCGCGCCAGCGAGCCGGACAAGGTTTCCTGATCCACCGCTTCCCGGACGCAGTTTCCTGACCGCCTGACCTGGCCGAATCCGCCAGGTGGACAAGGTCTTACGCACTTGTCACCTTCTCGAGGCATGCTGATCAAGTGTTCGATGCCCATGTCCACATCATCGATCCGCGGTTCCCGCTGATCGAGAACGAAGGCTACCTACCCGACCCCTACACCATCACCGACTATCGGCGGCGCATGTCGCGCTACGACATCGACGGTGGTGCGGTGGTCAGCGGGTCCTTCCAGGGCACCGATCAGAGCTATCTCCGGGCCGCCCTCGCCGAACTGGGCGAGGGCTGGGTCGGGGTGACCAACCTCGACGTGGACGCCACCGACGCGGAGATCGTGGATCTGGACCGCGCGGGGGTGCGGGCGCTGCGGTTCAACCTCAAGCGCGCGGGCGGGGACATCGTCGGGCTCACCATGCTCGCGCTGCGCGCCTTCGATCTGGTCGGCTGGCACGTGGAGCTGTACATCGACGGCTCCATGCTCGGCTCGCTGGAACCGGTCATCACCAAACTGCCCAGGCTGTCGATCGACCACATGGGCATGTCCGACGAATGCCTGCCGTATCTGCTGAACCTGGTCGATCGTGGCGCCAAGGTGAAAGCGTCCGGCTTCGGGCGGGTGTCGATGGACGTGCCCTCGGCGCTGCGCAAGATCCACGCGGTCAGCCCCGAGGCGCTGATGTTCGGCTCCGATCTGCCCGGAGCGCGGGCCGGGCGGCCGTTCCGCAACACCGATATCGACCTCATCGCCGAGACCGTCGGCGGCGATCTGCACCGGGTGCTCGAGGACAACGCGCGCGCCTTCTACCGGCTGCCGGTCAAGACGCGGCCGCTCGAGGATCCGGCCCCGACCCGGCCGCTGCACGGACCCGACGCGCCGACGCTGCGGCTGCATCGCTCCCAGCTGCCGAAACCGCCGGCGCAGGACACGATTCCGTTCCGCCGGATCGAGCGCTGACCGAATTCGGCGCTCGCACCGGCGGATTCGACCGGACAGCTTCGGCCGCATCGGTCCGACGGCTTCCGACCGGCTCGGTCAGACCGCGACGGCGGCGACCACCCAGATGCCCGCCGCGAGCAGCGCGCCGAACAGCTCCACCAGCATCGAGAGCCCGACGCCCTTGAGCGCGTGCACCGTCGACTGCCAGGCCGGCTGTTGCACGCGCAGCCGCTGCAGCTCCGAAACGTAGACGCCGACAACGAATCCCAGGAACAGCCCGATCACCGGCACCACGAAGAAGCCGATGATGCCGAGCACCGCGCCCAGGATCAGCGAACGGCTCGGCACCCCGGCCTCGCGCAGCTTCGCACCCGGCCAGGTGTACTTGATGATGCCGCTGATGACGAGAAACGTTGTGCAGACCGCGAATACGGTCCAGGCGGTGGCCCCGCCGGTCATGACCGCCCAGACCAGGATCGCGGCCAGGATGAGAATCACCCCGGGCAGGATCGGCACGATGACCCCCAGCAGGCCGATCAGAATCGCGAGGCCGACCAGCACCTCACCCATTGCGCTCAACTTACGGTCCTCCAGGCTCGTGGTTACCCGCATTGTCGCCCAGCACGGGCGTCCCTGTCCGGGCAAAGTCGGCGAAGTAACCGGACGACCTGGGCGAATAGCCGCGGGGCCGAATTGTGGCGGCACTCACCACGGGAGCCCGCGCGGCTATTGTCATACTGTCAACACGTGCGGCCAGAGCCGGCTCGCACAGGGATCGACGATGAACCGAGGTAGGGCGTGAGCACACCATCCACCGCCAAGCAGGGCCCGCTCGCGGGTGTCCGCGTAGTCGAATTGGCCGGTATCGGCCCGGGCCCGCACGCGGCGCTGCTGCTGGCCGACCTCGGCGCGGATGTGGTGCGGGTGCAGCGCCCGAACCAGCTGCCCGGCCAGATGGAGCGCCCGCAGTGGCGCGGCCGGACCATTGTGGAGGCCAACCTCAAGGATCCGGCGCACATCGAGCAGGTGCTCGACCTCATCGAGAAGGCCGACGTGCTCATCGAGGGCTTCCGGCCCGGCGTCACCGAGCGCATGGGCCTGGGCCCGGACGCCGCGCTCGAGCGCAATCCGCGCCTGGTGTACGGCCGCATGACCGGCTGGGGTCAGTACGGCCCGATGGCCGACCGCGCCGGGCACGACATCAACTACATCTCGCTGACCGGCGTGCTCAACGCCATCGGCCGCAAGGGCGAGCGCCCGGTGCCGCCGCTCAACATGGTCGGCGACTTCGGCGGCGGTTCGATGTTCCTGGTGTTCGGCATCCTGGCCGCGCTGGTGGAACGGCAGAACTCGGGTAAGGGCCAGGTCATCGACTCCGCGATGATCGACGGCTCGCTCGCGCTCTCGCACATGATCTGGGGCATGAAGGGCATGGGCCTGTGGTCGGACGAGCGGGGCACCAACCTGCTCGACACCGGCATGGCCTTCTACGACACCTACGAGACCTCCGACGGCAAGTACATGGCGGTCGGCTGTATCGAGCCGCAGTTCTACGCGGAACTGCTGAAGGGCCTGGAGATCGACCCCGAGGGCCTGCCCTACCAGATCGATCCGAACGGCCAGGACCAGCTGCGCAAGCTGTTCACCGACAAGTTCAAGACCAAGACCCGCGACGAGTGGTGGGCGATCTTCGAGCACACCGACGCCTGCACCACCCCGGTGCTCACCTTCACCGAGGCCGAGCAGAACCCGCACATCCAGGCCCGCACCGGCCTGATCGAGATCGAGGGCGTGGTGCAGCACGCGCCCGCCCCGCGCTTCTCGCGCACCCCGGCGGGCACCCCGACCCCGCCGCCGACCGCGGGCACCCCGATCGACAGCGTCTGGGCGGAGTGATGATGCTCCCGCGGGCCTGATCGGCCCCGCGTGAAACGCCGAGCGGCGGCGCCCCGAAAGGGCGCCGCCGCTTCGCTTTTCGAGCAGACGGGAATTACGCGGCGGGCTCGACGAGCTGGATGTCGAGCTCGATCGCGATCTTGTCGCTGAGCATCGCCGACGGCAGGCCGGGGGCGACGTTGAAGTCGCTGCGCTTGATGGTGCCGGTGGCGCTGAAGCCGGCGTGCTTCTTCTGGTCGCCGGCGAAGACCTCGACGCCGCCCCACTCCACGTCGAGGGTGACGGGCTTGGTGATGCCGCCGATGGTGGCCTCGCCGGTGACCTCGAACTCCTCGGCCAGGTCGACGGGAGCCGGGACACGGAAGACCAGGGTGGAGAGATTCTCCACATCCAGGATGTCGGCGCTGCGCACGTGGTTGTCGCGGGCCTCGTTGCCGGTGTCGAAGGAGTCGAAGTAGATGGTCGCCTCGATGGCGGCCTTACCGGCCTCGTCGACCACGAAGCCGGTCTCGAAGCGGTTGAAGCGGCCGCGTACCTTGGAAATCCCCAGGTGGCGGACGGTGAAGTTCACGGAGGAGTGGTGGGCGTCCAGTTCCCAGGCGCCGGGTGCGAGGGTGGTCTGCTCGGAAGTGGTCATGACGATCAGTCAAGCGGACCTCAGTCCGGTTAGCCACACCTTCTTGATCCTGGTACTGACAGGGCGGGGATAACGACACCCGGACAAGGCACCATGGTGAGGTGTCCAGATCCGAATTCGGTGAGTTCCTCATCGCGCGCCGCGGCCAGTTGCAGCCCGAACAGGTGGGCCTGCCCGCGGGCCGGCGCCGGCGTACGCCCGGACTGCGCCGCGAAGAGGTCGCCGCGCTCGCCGGGGTGAGCGCCGACTATCTGGCCCGCCTCGAACAGGGCCGCGACACCAATCCCTCGATGGCGGTCCTGGGCGCGCTCTCGGACGCGCTGCGGCTGGACGAGGTCGAACGGCATCATTTCGGCAAACTCGCCATGGGCATGGAACAGAAGGCGTCCTGCCCCAAGAGCGGGCAGGCCGGGGAAGAGGTCTCCGAAACCCTGCGCGCGGTCATCGACGCCCTGCACCCGACCCCCGCGTTCGTGCTCGGGCGCTGGCTCGACCTGCTGGCCACGAATCCGGCCTGGCGCGACCTGGCCGAGCCGATCGGCATGTTCGACGCCGCGGCGCACAACAATCTCGCCTACTACGTCTTCGCGCACCCGGACGCCCCGCGCTACTTCGGCAACTGGGCCGAGGCCGCCGACGTGATCGTCTCCGCGCTGCGCAACGCCCAGGCCCGCTTCGCCGACGACGAGACGCTCGAGGCGCGCATCACCGACCTGCAGCGCTACCCGGAGTTCGACCGGCGCTGGCGCGAACACCGGGTCACCGACTACCGCTCGCATCGGCTGCGCGTCGAGCATCCGCTGCGGGGCACGCTCGAGATCGAAGTCGAGACCCTGGACCCGGCCGCCGACCAGAGTGTGAACGTGTGGCTGGTGGATCGCCGGCAGGTGCACGCCCCGGCCCTGCGGCTGGTCAACGAGTAACCTTCCCGGCGTGGCGGCGGGTTGCCACCGGTGTGTCGCCTGATCCGGGACTATTTCGGGTGCCGTTCGTTTCCCCCGCTCACCAATCACCTGCGATCTACAGTTGATTCATGGCTCGGAATTGGCCGATGGTCGAACGTGAGCACGAACTCGAAACGATCACCGCGGCGCTGACCGGGAACGACTTCGTCGGAGCCGTCCTCACCGGCGACGCCGGCGTCGGGAAGACCACACTGGCACGGCTGGCCACCGGCGCGGTCGGCGCGGCCAACGGCAGCAAGATTCGCTGGGTCGCCGGAACAGAATCGGCCCGCAGCATCCCGCTCGGGGTCTTCGCGCACATGGTCGGGGTGTCCGCCGCGCACGACCCCGTCACCTTCATGGCCGCCGCCCGCGAAGCGCTGCTCGCGGACGGGCACACCGTCATCGGCGTCGACGACGCGCACCTGCTCGATCAGCTCTCCGCGACCCTGCTGCTGCAGCTGGCCATCGACAAGGCCGCACGCGTGGTCGCCACCGTGCGCAGCGGCGTGCCGGTGCCGGACGCGGTGACCTCGCTGTGGAAGGACGGGCATCTGCTGCGAATCGACCTGTCCCCCTTCACTCAACGTCAGAGCGTGGAACTGGTGGAGAACATGCTCGGCGGGCAGTTGGAGGGGCTCTCGGCCAATCTCATGTGGGAATCCTCCGGGGGGAACGCGCTTTTCCTGCGGCACCTGGTGGAGGGCGCGCTGGAGGCGGGCAGCCTGCGGCAGGTCAAGGGCGTGTGGCAACTGCGCGGGCGGGCGGCCGTCACCTCGGAATTGGCAGCGCTGCTGGAGGATCGGGTGGAGCAGCTGCCCGGCACGGTGCTGCGTGTGCTCGAACTGCTGACCTTCTGCGAACCCATCGACCTGGACGTGCTGTCCGAAATCGCGGGCGAGGAGGCGGTGGAGGCGGCCGAATCACGCGGTGTCATAAGGATCGCCGAGCACGATCACCAGCTGCTCGTGCGCTACAACCACCCGCTGTTCGGCGAGGTGATCCGGCGCAGGCTCGGCATCGCCTCCGCGCGGCGGCTGCGCGGGCGGCTGTACTCCTCGCTCAAGGAACGGCCCATCAACTCCGCCTCCGATCGCATCCGGCTGGCCGAATTGGCTTTGGACAGTGACAAATCCGCCGATCTGGAGCTGTTCGAGGCCGCGGCCGCCGACGCCATCGGATTGGCGAATCTGCCACTGGGCGAACGCTTCGCGCGTGCCGCGGTGGAACGACGGGGCGGGGTCGAGGCCGCCGACCTGCTGGCCCGGGCCCTGCTGTGGCAGGGCCATCGCATCGAGGCCGAGCGCACCTTGGCCGTGTTCGACCCCGACCTGCTCGACGAGGTGCAGCTGGCGCGCTGGGGCAGCACCCGCGTCTCGAATCTGCTGTGGTCCATGGGCGATGCCGATCGTGCCGACGAGGTGCTCACCTCGGTGCGCAGCCGGGCCACCCATCCCAAGGTGGTCGCCACCCTCGACGGCCTGGCCTCGGCCTGCGCGGTCAACGAGAACAAGCTGGAGGAGGCCGTCGCCTGCGCCGAGCCGGTGATGGCGGCCCCGGACGCACCGCCGTGGGCGGTGTGGTGGGCGGCGTTCGGGGGCGGGCTCGCGCTGGCGCTCATGGGTCGCGGTGACGCGGCGCGGCGGTACGCGGCGCGCGGGCACGCGGTGGAGTCGCACATCGACGGGCTCAATCAGTTCATGTCCACGCACGCGGAGGTGCTGGCGCTCACCTTCACCGGTGACATCGACGCCGCCAGGCGTTGTGCCAGTAGCCCTTACACGTATTCCTCGCCCGGGCAGTACCTCGCGTGGGGCATGACCAAGATCCTGCAGGGCACCGTGGACGTGGCGCAGGGGCAGTTCCCGCGCGGCATCGACAATCTCGAACAGGCGCTGGCCGCGCTCACCACCGAGGGCGCGGCGGCCTGGATGTTCCCCGCCAGACTCCGTCTCGCGGAAGCGTATTCGGCGCTGGGGCGCGCCGGGGAGGCGGCCGAGTCGATCGCCGCTGCGGCGGAGCGGGGCGGGCGGCACAGCGCGGTGTACGAGCCGCAGTTGGAGATCGCCAGGTCCTGGCAGGCGGCGGCCGAGGGTACCGCGACGCCCGCGATCCGGCTGGCCCTGGGCGCGGCGGACGCCGCGGCGCGTGCGCAGCAGCACGCCATCGAGGCGATGGCGCTGCACACCGCCGCGCGTTTCGGCGACACGAGCGTGGCCGGGCGGCTCGCGGACCTGGCGGCCCGGGTGGACGGGCGGCTGGTGCAGGCTCAGGCTCGGCACGCGGTCGCCGTCGCGGCCCACGACGGGGCCGGATTGGACGCCGCCGCAGCGGAATTCGAGCGGATCGGGGTGCTGCTGTCGGCCGCCGACGCCGCGGCGCAGGCCGCGTCGGCGCACGAGCGCGCGGGTGACCGGCGGCGGCTGCTGGAATCGGCGGCGGCGGCCAACCGGCTCGCGGCGGCGTGCGGCGGGGCGAGCACGCCCGCGCTGCGGCAGTCCGCGCAGCCGTTGCCGCTGACCTCCCGCGAGCGCGAGATCGCGAATCTGGTGGTGGCCGGGCTCTCGAATCGGCAGATCGCCGACCGGCTGACGGTGTCGGTGCGCACGGTGGAGGGGCACCTGTACCGCGCGTGCATCAAGCTCGACGTCACCGATCGGGAGGCGCTCGCGGAGCTCATGCGAAGCGGGTCGTCTTCCGGCAAACGCCAGGGTTCCTAGGGCTCCGCGGCCGAGAAAAGGCCACTGCCAGCAACTTTGAAATATGTCTCGAGACTGCACGTCAGGTGCCGGGAGCTCGAAATCGGCTCTGGAAGCACCGGTTTCTCATCAGCCCCGCGCACCCTGCGCGTCGGCGACTTCCTGACCGAGGTTCCCGACAACATCCTGAACCCGGTCAACGACGCGGCGGCCGGCTTCGAGGCCGCGGTCGCCACCCGGGGCAGGTCGATCGGCATCGACCCGAGCCGCTCGGACAAGATCGCCGCCGGGGCCTGGGCGGCCGCGAACCTCTGATCGACCGGCCGCCCCGCTCCGCCGCCCGCACCGGACCGTCCGGCCGTATCAACCCGCACCCCAGCGGTTTCCACAGTCGCGCACAGCCTGTTGACGACTGTGGATACCGTGCGGCGCGGTCGCACTGTTCGCCCCGCGCACGCGGTCCACAGCCTGTGGGCGGTTCGGGACGACCCGAGCCGCGCGCCGCAGAGCCCGCCCGCCGATTACACGGGCCACGAAAGCACTTACCGGCGTGCGGTTTTCGGCCTTCCGCACCCGCTGACCACAAAGGCCATGAATCCACAGCCTGTGCACTCCACGCAATGAACGCCCGTCGCGCTCCACGGCGATATTCCACAGACATCCACACGCTGTGCGGAGTTCGGACCCACGTCGAGCAGGTCGAAGTCCCGTCGCTGTCCACAACTACACACAGGCTGTGCGGGATTGGGGATGAACCAGGTGAATCACGTTGAGGCGGGCGCGAACACAGAAGGCCACTTCGCGGCCACGCACAGACGTGACGTCGAGCAAGTGCGTGGTCGGCCACAGCTTTTGGCGGGCGGGCTGCGACATGGACCGCCTCTTCGCCCGATTCTCGAGGCGAAAGAGAAGAGGCCACCGCGGTCTTCACGCGGCCCGTAGGCATTTGCGGACGCACAGCATGAGTGGTGCGGGGGGTTCGAAGGCCCGGGGGAATGAGCGGGCGGATTACGTCGGCGAGCGGGGCGGGCAGGTTCGAGGGCGGGCGGTCCGCTTCCTCCTCCGATTTTCTCGTGGTGGCGCAGGAGGGACCACTGCGGTCTTCACGCGGCCCGCGAGCGCGGGGGCACGCACAGCATGGGTGGCGCGAGGTTTCGAAAGGTTGGGGATTCGGGCGGGCGGGGGGCCAGGATGGGGGTATCGATGCTGGTCAGGGTGGTATTTGACCGGTTTGGGAGTGGTGTCCGCTTGCTTGGGGACCGGTGTGGGTGGTTTCGGGGCGGTGGGTGGAACCTGATGAGAGGGTGGTGAACCGGCGTGAGTGGTCGGTATCTGGAAGTTCGTTCCCGCGTTCGGCGGTTCATGGCGCTTAGCTCGCTTCCGCTGGCCATGGCGGTGGGCTGTTCGAGCGCCGGGGAGCCGGTGGAGGTGGCCGCGCCGCGTACCGGGGCGACGGGAACGGGGCTGCCGCAGGGGGATACGGCCCCGGATCGGGGGGCACAGCCGTCGGCGGCGGACGGCCTACAGCCGCCCGGGGTCACGGGGGCGGGCGTACCCGCTTCTCCCACAACCGGTTCCGGTTCGGCGCAACCCGGGGTCGCGGCCGCGCCCGGGGTGCGAGTTCCGGCGGCGGGCGAGCGCGCGGACCGGCCGGCGCAACCCGGGGTCACGACCCCGGGCCGGCTGCCGCGACTGCTCGAGGCCATGCCCGACTACCCGGTACCCGCCAACTACCGCCCGATTCCCGATGCGTCGGTCCCGGCTCCGCCCATCGACTGGCAGTCCCTGCACGCGCCCGTCCCCGTCGAGCCGGTCGCTCCCATCGCGCCCCCGCCGCGCACCCTGCGCCTGGGCGACTTCACCTCCCCCGTCCCGGAGAACCTCCCCGACAACGTCCTCGACACCGTGAACGGCATCGCCGCGCACGCCGAGGCCGCCATCGCCACCGGCGGCCAGTCCATCGGCCTCGCGCCCGGGCGCGCCGACAAGGTCGCGGCGGGCATCGTGGCGGGCGCGGCCATCGGCGTCGTCGGCGCGGGCATCCCGGCCGCCATCGCGGGCGCGGCCGTCGGCGCCGCGGTCGGCGCGGGCATCGGCTTCGGCGTCGCCATCGCGGGCACCCCGGCGGGCGCGGCCCTGGGCGCGGCCGTCGCGGGCGTTCCCACCGGTGGCGCGGCCGCCGTTCCCGGCGCGGTCGCGGGCGCTCTCGCCGTGGCGGGCACGAGCACCGCGGTGGGCGCGGCCATCGGCGCCGCGGTCGGCGGCATCGGCGCGGGCCTGGGCGCGGCCGCCCTCGGCGGCCTCGCGGGCGCGACGGTCGGCGGCGTCATCGGGGCCAACGTCTGAGACCGGCCCGGGGTGCGCACCCCGTCCACGAGAACGCACCCGCACCGAAGAGTCTGGTTCGGTGCGGGTTTCGTCCCCATCCCCAAACCTCCACAGGCGCGGCCGGACACGCGGCAGGTCAGAAGAGGGTGGGTTCGCCGAAGCCGGGGGTGCGTTCTATCTCGAGGAGGGTTTGTTTCGTGGTCACGCCGCCGGGGGCGGAGAAGCCGGTCAGAGCGTTGTCGGCGGCGAGCACCCGGTGGCAGGGGATGATCAGGGGAATCGGGTTGCGGCCCAGGGACTGACCCACCGCCTGGGCCCCGCCGGGAGCGCCTATCCGGTTGGCCACCTGGCCGTAGGTCAGGGTGTGGCCGGGCGGGATCGCGCGGGTGATCGTGTACACCGCGTTGTCGAAATCGTTGATCGGGCTGGTGTCCAACGGAATCCAGGCCAGATCGTCGAGTTCGCCGACCAGGTGGGCGCGAATCTTCTCGATGGTCGCCGCCATCTCGGGGGTCGGTTCGGCTTCGCGGACATCGAAGACGCGGTGCCGGCGCAGGATGTATTTCCGCACGGCGGCCGGATCCGGCTCGGGGAGGGCGAAACGCAGCACCCCGGCGGGGCTCCAGGCGAGGGCGCAGACGCCGATCGCGGTATCGAAGAGCGCCGCCGAGGCGAGCGGGCGGTCCGGCTGGGACATAGGGCCAGTGTGCACGCGCGGACCGACAATTCCACTATTCAAAGGCCAGTTAGCTAGAACTGGACTGTTTCCTGACGGCACGGCACGGCGGCAATGTCCGGTAGCCCGGGCCGCCGCCGGTCCGGCCGCGGCGCGGCGGCCGGGACACCGCGCTCCTGGTGCGCGGCGACAGCGGCCAGGTCGGCGTACTGCCGAGCCCCGTCGTACTCCCCGACCGACCAGTCCGACATCGGAGCGTGCGGCCGATAGCGCTCCAGCAGAATGCCCCATCGTTCACCGGGCTTGGGGGCGTACCGGTGAACGATCCCGGCGAAAGCGGCGACAACCAGGAAAGAGGCGAGCAGAGCGTTCATGACTCCATGGTGATCCGGTCTGGACTTGAAGAAAATATCCAGTGCCCCGATACTGGCCTTTATGGCCATTCGAGTAATCGGCGCCGCGAGCCTGACCCGCGACCTGGGCCGCTGGCGGCACGACGAACCCGGCGCCCCCGCGACGGACAACACCCGCCGCGCCACCCGCCCCGCCTACGTGGCGCTGGCCGAGAGCATCCGGCTGCTCATCCACGACGGCCGCGCCCCGCTCGGTGTCGCCCTGCCCAGCGAACGCGACCTGGCCACCACCCTCGACGTCAGCCGCACCACCGTCACCTCGGCCTACGCGCTGCTGCGCGAGCACGGCTACCTGATCAGCCGGCAGGGTTCGCGCAGCACGGTCGCCCTGCCGCAGACCGTCGTGCACGACGGCACCAAACCCGCGCGCAGCCTGCTCGCCATGATGGCCCAGCCCGAGCTGCCCACCATCGACATGACCTACGCCGCCATGGCCGCCCCCGCGGAGATGACGGACGCCTATACCGCAGCGCTGCAAGGACTTCCGACCTACCTCGGCACGCACGGCATGGACCCGGTCGGCATGCTCATGCTGCGCGAGGCCCTGGCCCGCCGCTACACCGAGCGTGGCCTGCCGACCGAGCCCGACCAGATCCTGGTCACCCTCGGCGCGCAGCACGGCCTGCGCCTGCTGCTGAACGTGCTGACCACCCCCGCCGAACGGGTGCTGATCGAACACCCCTCGTACCCCAACGCGATCGAGGCCATTCGCGATGTCGGGGCGCGCCCGGTCCCGGTGCCGCTGCGCCCGGACGGCTGGGATCTGGACGGAATCCGCAGCGCGGCAAGGCAAACCGCGGCCAGTGTGGCCTACCTGGTGCCGGACTACCACAATCCCACCGGCCTGCTGCTCGGCGCCGAGGGCCGCGCGGAACTGGCCGCGATCGCCCGCGAGACCCGTATGACCGTGATCGTGGACGAGTCGATGGTCGACCTGCATCTCACCGATCACGAGATCATGCCGCCCGCCGCGTCCTTCGCCCGCGGCACCGAGATCGTCACCATCGGGTCGGCGTCGAAATCGTTCTGGGGCGGCCTCCGGGTCGGCTGGGTGCGCGCGAGCCAGACGCTCATCACCAAACTGCTCGGCACCCGCTCCACCATGGATCTGGGCACCCCGGTCATGGATCAGCTGGCGACCGTGCACCTGCTCCAGCACGCCGAGCAGATCCTCACCGTGCGCCGGGAACAGCTCCGCTCGCGCCGCGCCGCGTTGCTCGACGCCCTCACCGAGGACCTCCCCGACTGGCGCGTCTCCCCCGGCGCGGGCGGCATGTCGCTGTGGGCCCAGCTCCCCGCCCCGGTCTCGACGGCCCTGGCCGCCACCGCCCCCAACCACGGCGTATTGCTCGCCGCCGGACCGCGTTTCGGCGTGCAGGGCGCGTTCGAGCGCTTCGTCCGCCTGCCCTTCACCCACGAGGAAGCCGACATCCGCCTGGGCGTGAAGGCCCTGGCGGCGGCCTACGCCTCGCTCACCCCGCACGCCGCCGAGCCCCTCGCCCCGCTGACCTGCTACTGATCCAGCGCAGGACGCCGCACCGAACGTCGCGCACAAGACACACCGCGAAAAGCACTCCGCCCCCGCTGCTTTCGAGCAGCGGGGGCGGGGAGTTCAGAACCGCGAACCGATTCGGATCAGCCCAGGATGTCGTGCCGCACGATGGTCTGATCGCGGCCCGGGCCGACGCCGATGCAGGACATCCGCGCGCCGGACAGCTTCTCCAGCCGCAGCACGTACTCCTGCGCGTTGACCGGTAGCTCCTCGAAGGTCCGCGCCCCGGAGATGTCCTCCGACCAGCCCGGCATCTCCTCGTAGATCGGCTTGGCGTGGTGGAAATCGGTTTGGGTGGTGGGCATTTCCTCGAAACGCTCACCGTCGATCTCGTACGCCACGCAGATCGGCACGGTCTCCAGGCTGGAGAGCACGTCCAGCTTGGTGAGGAAGTAGTCGGTGATGCCGTTGACGCGGGTGGCGTAGCGGGCGATCACGGCGTCGAACCAGCCGGTACGCCGGCCGCGGCCGGTGGTGACGCCGACCTCGCCGCCCTTGTCGGCCAGGTACTCGCCGTACTGGTCGAACAGCTCGGACGGGAAGGGACCCGAGCCCACGCGGGTGGTGTACGCCTTCAGGATGCCGAGCACGGTCCGAATCTTGTTGGGGCCCACGCCCGAACCGACCGCCGCGCCGCCCGAGGTCGGGTTGGAGGAGGTCACGTAGGGGTAGGTGCCGTGGTCGACGTCGAGCAGGGTGCCCTGCGAGCCTTCCAGCAGCACGATCTCGTCGCGCTCCAGCGCCTGGTTGAGCAGCAGGCGGGTATCGGAGATGCGGTGCTTGAAGCCCTCGGCCTGGCCGAGCACCTCCTCGACGACCTGCTGCGGGTCCAGCGCGCGCCGGTTGTAGATCTTGACCAGCACCTGGTTCTTGAATTCCAGTGCGGCCTCGACCTTCTGGGTGAGGATCTTCTCGTCCAGCACGTCGGCGACGCGGACGCCGACGCGGGCGACCTTGTCCTGGTAGCAGGGGCCGATGCCGCGACCGGTGGTGCCGATCTTCTTGTTGCCCAGGAAGCGCTCGGTGACCTTATCGATGGCCACGTGGTACGGCATGATCAGATGCGCGTCCGCCGAGAGCAGCAGGCGGGAGGTGTCCACGCCGCGCTCTTCCAGCCCCGCGAGTTCGGTGAGCAGCACGCCGGGATCGACGACCACGCCGTTGCCGATGACGTTGGTGACGCCGGGGGTGAGGATGCCGGACGGAATCAGGTGCAGCGCGAACTTGTCCCCGTTGGGGAGCACGACGGTGTGACCGGCATTGTTGCCGCCCTGGTATCGGACGACCCAATTGACCCTGTCACCGAGCAGATCGGTCGCTTTGCCCTTGCCTTCGTCGCCCCACTGGGCGCCGATCAGCACGATTGCCGGCATGAGGAGTCTCCTACGGGTTCGACGCGCAGCACCGGTGATGCTGCAGCTATCCGCCGTCAGAAGGCGGTGGCCGGAAGAACAGTCTAATAGACGACGTATTACTCGCTGCGCCCATACCCTGCGACGATCGCGCGCGCCGGGCCGCGAGCACCACGCCGAATCGGACACGCGGGGATCGGGGTGACCCTCGGCACGGTCGAGCGAGCCGCTCGGCGCGGCGCGGCGGGTGCCACCGAACAGGGCTAAGGTGACAAAGGGAGCCGGACCGGCAGGGCGTCCGCGTGAACGCAGTGAGGCGATGTGTTGGCGAGTCAGAGGCGGGTGTACGGCAGTTGAGTACCCATGTTCTCCGATGTGACGGCGCGCCGGTCCCGATCGCCCTGGCCTCGCTACCGCTCACGCAGACCTCCGCGCTCCCGGACACCTCGGTCCTGGACGAACTGCTGCCGGTCATGGCGGCGGACAGCCTGCCGCGCCTGATCGTGCTCGGCGAGGACGCCGGACTGGCCGCGGTGCTGACCCATCTCATGCGCACCGAACGGCTCGGGGTGGAAATCGGGTACGTGCCCGTGGACCGCACCTACGGCTCGCGCGCGTACGCGACCGGAACGGGTTCGGCCGCCGCCAAACTGGCGCTCGAGGGCAGGCCCACCGAAACCCCGCTGATCCGCGACGACACCGGCAAGGTGCTGATCGGCCGCGCCACCATCGTCGGCGAGGGCGGGGAGAAGCTCGAGGGCGAGGCGTACGTCGACGACACCCGGTTGTTCACCGGAAAGGTCGCGGCGCTGCACATCTCGCCGACGCTGGAGATGCCGGGCCTGCACGCGACCGTGCAGCGCGGCCTGCGCAAGAAACGCTGGGTGCAGGGACGCGCGATGCAGCTCGGCACCCGCGGCGGGGTCGTGACCCGCGACGGCATCACCACCGACAAGCCGGTGCGACGCTCCACTTTCTACCGCCATCACGAACCGTGGCTGCTGGTACGTTGACGCTCCCGGGCCAGGCAACCGGGCACTGACGAGGAGTCCGATGAACTCGCCCCGCGCGATCGGCCGTGCCACGGGCGCGGTCCGCCCCAGCCCCATCTTCCTGCTCGTGGTCGCCATCACGGTGGCGGGCGGGGTGCTGGCCTGGAATTCCGATGTGTTCTCCAGGACCGCGGAATTCGGCGTGTTCATCATGGTGATCGCCGGGTGGGTGGTCTCGCTGTGTCTGCACGAGTTCGCGCACGCCTATGTCGCCTACCGGGCCGGGGACCGCGAGGTGGAGCTGCGCGGCTACCTCACCCTGAATCCGCTCAAGTACAGCCATCCGCTGCTCTCGATCGTGCTGCCCATGCTGTTCATCGCGATCGGCGGGTTCGCGCTGCCGGGTGGTGCGGTGTACGTGCACTCGCACACCTTCAGCCCGCGCACGCAGCGGATTCTCAGTGCGGCGGGGCCGGCGGTGAACGCGGTGTGCGCGCTGGTGCTGCTGATCGTGATCCGCGTGTTCGGCAGTGAGAGTTCACATCCCGCGTTCTGGTTCGGGCTGAGCTATCTCGCGTACTTCCAGATCATGGCGACGGTGCTGAACCTGATTCCGATTCCGGGCACCGACGGCTACGGGATTCTGGAGCCGTCGCTGAGCTATCAGACGCGGCGTTCGCTCGATCAGATCAAGCCGTACGGCATGCTGCTGCTGGTCGCGCTGTTATTCGTGCCGGAATTGCGGGATCTGTTCTTCGGGGCGATCGACTCGCTGTTCGGACTGTCGGGGATTCCCCGGGACTGGATCGCCTACGGCAGTTCGCTGCTGCGCTTCTGGAACTGAGCCTTCGCGGGAGCGGGGCCGGGCCACCCCTCGCGTGCCCGGCCTTCCCCGAACGGTATCGGCGCACCGGCCGGATGACCCGAGTAGCGCACTACCCGATTCAATCGACGGGCGTCACATAGGGATTCGCGACCGTGGGCGGCAGCAGCGCGATGGCGGAGAGCCTGCTCACCCCGCACACCCGCATGAGGTCCACCACGATCGAACGGGTCTGGGCGAACACCACGTGCGCGGAGATGCCCGCGCCCTCCACCAGATCCTTGGTCGCGCCCTTGGCGACGGTGCGCAGCACGCGGGTGGCCTCGGCGGCGTCGGGTTGCTCGCCGGGATCGGCGAGGACCATGGCCCGCACCACCTCCACGGCCCTGCCCAGTTCTTCCACCTCGAGGGTGAGGCGCGGATCCAGGATCTCGTCGTCCCGGACCAGGGACAACGCGCGGCGCAACAGCACGCGGGTGTTGCGGGTGGCGTTGTCCAGCGGATCGGCGACCTCGCGCAGGCGTTCCATGCGTTTGCGCGAATTCCAGTACAGCGGTGAGATTCTGCTGATCTCGCGGCCACCATCGAGGGTGCTGCGCAGCGAATCGAGGCGGGCCTGGGTGCCGCGGGCGGCCTCCAACGCGGCCTTGATCTTGTCGGCGTCGTGCTCGAGCAGGCCGTCCGCACAGTCGGTGAGCCCGGTGCCGATGACGCCGAGGATGTCGGCCGCCTGCTGCCGGGCGCGGCGCACCGGGTGCAGCGGCAGCGCCGCCACCACCACGATGCCGACCAGGCCGCCCACCAGGGCGTCGATGATGCGCAGATTGGACGCGCCGCTCGAGGGTGGCAGCAGCGTCGCCACCAGGACCGCCGAGGACGCGGCCTGCATGGTGATGACCGGGCCGCCGTCCAGGAAGACGGCCGTGCACATGGCGGCGACGACCAGCAGCGTGATCTGCCAGACGCCGGTGCCGAAGTAGGAGACGAACAGGTCGCCGATGCCGATGCCGACCGCGACGCCGACGATCAACTCCACCGCGCGGCGCAGGCGCGCGCCGAAGGAGACGCCGATGGAGATCATGGCGGCCATCGGCGCGAAGAACGGCTGCGCGTGGCCGATGACGTTGTGGGCTATGAACCAGGCCAGACCCGCGCCGACCGCGCACTGCAGGATCGGCAGCAGCGAGGAGCGGACACGGGTGGCGGCGGTGCGCATGCGCGCCACGCCGCTGTCCTTGGCGGCGTCGAGCGTCGTGCCCAGTCCACTGCTGGTCAAGGTGTCAGTCGAGCCCGAGTTCGGCGGCGGCGCGCGGATCGCAGTCCTCGAGCAGGTCCAGGCAGCGCGCGAACTCGTCGGACTCGCCGATCGAGCGGGCGGCCTTGGCGAGCGCGCCGACCGCGCGCAGGAAGCCCTGGTTGGGTTCGTGGCTCCACGGCACCGGGCCGAAACCCTTCCAGCCGTTGCGGCGCAAGGCATCCAGGCCGCGGTGGTAGCCGGTGCGGGCGAACGCGTAGGCGGCGATGATGTCGGCGTTCACCACCGGGGTGGTGGCGGATTCGCCGCCGCGCTCGAGCGCGGCTTCGGCCAGGTGGGCCCAGGCGATGGAGGCCGTCGGATGCGCCGCCGCGACCTGCACCGGGTCTTGATGATTCAGCAGCGCTTCCTCGGCATCGGTGTTTTCCGGAAGCAGTACCGGCTGTGGTCCGAGCAGATCACCGAAGGAGGTCATGCCGATCATTCTGCACCGACTACCAAAATGCTCAGTAGGCTGACCGTCGAATGACAGTTTCCGCCGAAAATGAGGGGTAGCGCGTGTCCGACTCGAAGGACGACCAGAAGCCACACGGCCCTGCCGATCCGGCAGCTCCCGGCACGGGCGCCGAACAGGACACCGCGAAGACCGAGGTTCCGGCGACGGAACCCGCCCCCACCGCAGCCACCGAGGTGATCCGCAAGCCCGGCGAGTCCGCCGAGTCCGCGAAACCCGAACCGGCCCAGGCCAATCCCCCGGCCACCCCCGGCTTCGCCACGATCCAGTACGAGCAGGCGCCGGACGGTGCGACGACGCGCTACGCGGCCGGCGGCCGCGCACCCCAGAATTCCCCCGCCGCCCCGGGCGTGTCGCCCGGGGCGGACGCGGCGACCACGAAGTTCGACGCGGTTCCCCGCGTCGGCGCGAACCCCGCGGGAGCCGACGGCCCGACCGGCAAGATCTCGAACCCCTCGGATCAGCCGGCCGGAGCGGCAAGTCGAACTGCGGCGGAGCAGGCGGCCGGCGGCCAGAGCGGCGAACGCGGTGCGGAGGCCCCCGGCGGTCCGGCGGGTGGACCGAATGCCGCCCCCGGACAAGGTGGAGCTGTCCCGGCAGCAGGTAGCGCAGGCGCTCCCGGCGGGTCCGCGGACCAGGCCGAAGGAGACTCCGCCCCGGGCACGGACGACCGGACGGTCGCGAGCGCCGCGACCACCCCCATGCCTTCGGCCGCACCCGGTGTCCGGGCCCAGGCCCCCGGCGGATCCGGGCAGCCGGGAACCACCGCCGGGGCCGGCGCGGCCGGCCGCGAACAGCCCGGTGACGCAGGGCGATTCGGCGGCGGTGACGCGGGCCGGGGCGGACCGGTGCAGTCGGGCTCGAGCGGCGTGGCCGGCGAAGCGGGTCGCGAACAATCCAGCGGTGCAGGGCAGTTCGGTGGCGCAAACGCGGGGCGTGACGCCGCGGTAGGGCAGCCGGTTGGCGGTGGCCTGAGTGGCGAACGTGGCTCGGCGGCCCCCGGCGGTCAGGCGGGTGAAGGCCCCGACCAGGGCGGCGCAACGCCCGGTGCCGGTGCGGGTGGCGCGGCAAATGCCGCGCGGGACAGTCAGGGCGAGTTCACGCAGGGCGCGGGGGCCGATCTTCCGGACTCCGAGCAGGGCATCGCCGGTGACATCGCCGCCGCGGGCGCGCCCGTGGCGAACGAGCCCGGCGAGAAAGGTTCCGCCGCAGCAGGATCCGGTAAGGACGCCGCGGGCGACGCGCCGCACGACGGTGCGGCGGACGCCAAAACGGTTGCTATGAAGCAGGTTCCGGCCGGGACCGAGGACGCCACCACGGCGTTCCCGGTGGTTGCCGGGGAGCAGGCCACGCAGAAGATCCGCGTGAGCGGGCCGCAGGGGCGGGCGGTCAGCAAGCCGCCGAGCTCGCCGCGCGGCACCGCCGGGCCGGGCAACGCCGGGCCGCGCGGGGCCGGGCCCGACCATCCCTCGTTCCAGGACCAGTCCGTGGAGGAGACGCGGCCCGCGCCGCCGGACGCGCCGCGGCCGCCCTTCGGCCAGCCGCGCCCCGCCTCCGCCCCGTCGCCGGCCGACATGCAGCCGACCACCCCCGCCCAGCCGATCCGCGGCCCCCGCGCCATGCCGCCCGGCCCCCAGCGGGTCGGGGCGGGCGCACCGCAAGGTCCCGGCGCACCCCAGGGTCCCGGCGGGCCACAGGGTCCCGGCGGCCCGAACGCTCGCGGCCCCCAGGGACCGGGCGGACCCCATGTTCCGGGCGGCCCCCAGGGCGGACCGGCGGGACCGCAAGGGCCGCAAGGCAATCCGCAGGGACGACCGGGCCCCCAGGGTCCGGGCGGCGCGGCAGGCGGCGCTGGCGCACAGGGCCCGGGCAACCCGGGTGGACCGGGAGTCCAAGGCGGGCAACAGGGTTCGCCCGCCGCGCTCGCCGGCGCGGCGGGAGCCGGCGCGGCAGGAGCCGCTCAGCTACACAAGGGCCCGCAGGGACCCGGCAGCCAAGGCGGACCGCAGGGACCCGGCGGCGCTCAGGGCGGCCCCGGCAATCAGGGCGGGCCCCAAGCCCCCGGCAACCAGGGTGGTCCGCGCGGCCCCCTTGGCGCACAAGGCAATCCGCAGGGACGACCGGGCGGCGGGCAAGGCCCGCAGGGTCCCGGCGGCGCGCAGGCCGGCTCCGGTGGCGCCAACGTGCCGGGTGGACAGCAGGGCGCGGGCGCGCTCGCGGGCGCTGCCGGCGGCGCGCAGTTGCAGAAGGGGCCGCAGGACGGGGGCGGCCAGCCGCAGGGTCCGGGAGGCGCGCCGGGCTTCGGCGGTTCCCAGGACGCTACCCAGGTGTACAAGGTCGCGCAGGATGCCGGACGGGTCGCGCCGCCGCAACGGATCCCGGGCGGCGGCGAAGTCGCTCCGCCGCAACGGATTCCCGCCGCGAACGCGGACGGCGGCGAGGACAAGTCGGCCGACAAGGCCGGGCCGAACAAGAAGCTGCTGCTCATCGGCGCCGGCGTGATCGTGCTGGTGATCGCCGTGATCGCGGCGGTGATCGGCCTCGGCGGCGGGGGCGACGACTCGCCCGAGGGCAAGGTCAAGCAGGCCATCGGGACCTACACCGACGCGCTGTCCGACGGCGACCTCGATGCCCTGCGCGGCATCACCTGCGGCGCGCAACACGACTTCTACAAGAACATCTCGGCCGAGCAGTTCGCCGGGGTCTACCAGACCTCGAAGGAACAGAAGAGCATCCCCGTCGTCCGCAGCGTCGACGCGATCCGGATCACCGGCGACGCCGCCCTGGCCCAGGCCACGGTCTACACCGAGGCCGACCCGGGCAAACAGTCCGCCCGCACCTTCGACCTCCAGCACACCGACGACGGCTGGAAGGTCTGCGACCCGCCAACCGGCCAGCAGTAACCCGGCCACAACCCGCCGCCCGGCACCCCAGGTGCCGGGCGGCAGTCGTGCCGGGAGGTGTTGCTCGGTGACAGGCCGGGATGCGGGCGTTCGGGACGTCCACGCCGCACATCAAACCGAGAGCGCGCACAACTAAGCGGCCCACCGGCGCTGACGGTCCACGCCGCGCACAGCACGACATCAGCGGTCTCGATGAGCACTGATATCCGGCAGCATGCGGAGCGTTCGGAGCGGCCACACCGCACATCAACCACTCACACCGGCAGCAGCGGACCGACCCCGGTGGCGGGCCGGGATTCGGGCGTTCAGGACGTCCACGCCGCGCATCAACCGAGCGCGCACACCTAAGCCGCCCACCGGCACTGACGGTTCCCGCCGCGCAGCGCACGGCATCTGCAGTCTCGGCGCGCTCCGATCTCCGATACCCGAGCAGCGTGCGGGCATCCAGAGCGCCGGCCGACCCCGGCGGTTCACGCGCGGCGCAAGACACGGCATCGGCGGTGTCGGCGCGCGTCGACAACCAGGCAGCATGCGGATGTTCCGGGCGTCCACCGCACCTCAATTGAGCGCACACCAAAGCGGGCCACCGGCCCTGGTGGTTCCCCCGCCACGCACAACACGGCGGTCTCGGCGCTCACGGCACGGCATCGGCGGTATCGGCGCGCCGATACCCGGGCAACGTGGCGACCGCGTCCGGATCGCAGGAGGGCACCCGGTTGCAGAACATGACCGGGGTCGTGGCGACCGCCGTGTATCGGCCGTCGGCGCAGGGGCGTCGCGGGCCGGGTATCGGGGTTCGCGCAGTTCAGGGGGTGCGGGTTGGGGCGCGGGCCGGGGCGGCGTTACAGGGTGGGGGCTTGGGCCGATGTCTTATTCGTGGGGCGGCGGCGTATGAGCGCCGCCACCCGCGACGAACGTCACATACACCTGGTCAGTAGCCCAATAGCCCGGTAGCATCCTTCGGATTGTCTGGGCCAGCCACTACGGCTCTGTCTGCGCCATGGCGGCTCGTACAGCCGTGGTGACGTGCGTGCGCCGAAACGGCCACTGCCCATCAGGTTTCGATATTGCAGGGAGCTGAACACCATGCCGGAGACGGCCGAGGCGACTGTCGCCACCGCCACCGATCTGGTCGGACGGCACTTTCGAGTCCGTGATCACTACGACGTCGGTCGCGAGAAGATCCGCGAGTTCGCGCGTGCCGTCCGCAACGATCACCCCGCCCATCACCACGAGGAGCACGCGAACAAGCTCGGCTACGCGGGGCTGATCGCCTCCCCGACCTTCGCGTCGGTGATCGGCGCGGCCACCACCCGCAGCCTAATCGGCACGGTGCTCACCGAATACGACGTGTCGCAGATCCTGCAGACCGATCAGATCTTCGAGTACCACCGGCCCATCGTGGGCGGCGATCTGCTGTCGGTGGACGTGGCCGTGGAGAACATCCGCATCTTCGGCGACAACGACTTCATCACCATCAAGGTCACGCTGACCGACGCCGACGCCCTGCCGGTCCTGGTCGCGACCACCACGATCGTGGCCCGCCGCGGCGTCGAGATCGATCCGGCCGCCGCCGAGATGGTCTCGGGCCTGGTCATGCACGGCCACGTCACCGACTCGAACGCCGAGGGCTCCCTGGACCCGTCCGGGCTCATCCTGCTGGCCCCGGAAGAAGTCGGCGAACTGCGCACCCCCGCCGCGCCGCTGCCGGTGCACACGGTGCCCACCGCGCAAACCCTCACCGCCGGAACCGAACTGCCGGCCTCGCGCATCCCGCTCACCCGCGGCGACCTGGTCAACTACGCGGGCGTCTCCGGCGACCCGAACCCCATCCACTTCAGCGACGCCGCCGCCGAGCTGGTCGGCCTGCCGACCGTGGTCGCGCACGGCATGCTCACCATGGGCCTGACCGCGAGCTACCTGGTGGACTGGCTCGGCGACCCCGCCGCCCTGGGCAAGTTCAGCGTGCGGTTCTCCGGCTTCGTCGCCGTCCAGCCGACCGCGCCCACGTTCGTGGAGTTCACCGGCAAGGTCAAGTCGGTCGACGCCGAAAGCGGTTCGGCCACCGTCGTTCTCGGCGCCACCTCGGAGGGCAAGAAGCTCTTCGGGCGGGCCGTGGCCGAGGTTCGGCTCTCCGGCGCCAACACCGCGCGGGGCTGATCTTCGCGGAGTAGTTCCGCACCGATCCCGACTTGCGCCGGGATTCGGGCGGTCCGATCTTCCGCGACATAAAGCGCAGGGCGGAAAGCACATTCGTGCCTTCCGCCCTTTCGCGTTCCTACCGGCGGTTACTCCACCCGCACGTGCATCAGATACACGTTGTAGTCGTTCCAGGTCGACATGGTGAAGTACAGATCGTTCGCCGTCGACCAGGGATGAATGAATCCGCCGTACAGCTCCGGGAACTGCGCGGCGGTCACCGTCACCGCGCTCGGCGACCACACCCCCTGCGGCGAATCCGACTCCCGCACAACCAGAGCCGCTTTGGCGGTGTCCAGATAGCTCATCTGCCAGACCTTGCGGTCCGCGTCGTAGTTCACCGACAGCTCGGCCGCGGGGGCGTCCACGATGGTCGAGGCGGCCTGGTACCCGCCGACCGGCGTCCAGGAGCCGTCCCGCCAGTACTGGTACGCGGTCGTGTTTAGCACCTGATCCTTGGGCACCCGCGCCAGCCCCACCGCCCCGAGGCGGGTGTTGCGGGTGCCGAACATGTAGACGTAGTCGCCTTCGGGCACCATGGCGCTCACCTGGAAGTTGGAGACGCCGAAGATGTTGTCCCACTTGGCGTGCGCGTCCTTGACCCAGGTCTGCCCGTGGTCGTCGGAGTAGGCCAGCCCGCCGTAGTTGGTGAACCACGTGCCCGGGATCGAGTTCCAGGTGCGAATCGACATGTAGCTCATGTACTGCCGGTCCCCGATGGCGAAGCCGGAGGTCGGAATCGTGGTGATCTCGATGTTGTCGAGCTTCTTGCTGGTCAGCAATTCGACAGCGTGACAACGGCTGTCGGTCACGAAGCGGTCGATGGTGACCCCGTCACCGAGTTCGCGATCGGTGCTGAAGGCCAGCAGATTGCTGCGCCAGTCGTTGCCGAATCCGCCCGGCGGGTGGAAGTCGTCGCCGACCGAGTCGCCGAACGCGATGGCGACCTCGCCCGGCTTGCTCTCCCAGATGATCCCCAGATCGGTGCCCTCGACCTGCCAGCGCTTGTCGGTGCGGTTGATCGAGCTCGCCCCGGTCAGCTTGGCCACCTCGCGGACCTGCGAGACGCGCGGCACGGCGCGGGCCGGGGACTGCGGCGCGGTCTCGCTGATCGGCTGCACGGCCTCGGGCGCGGGCGGCATCGGCGCGGGATCCGGGTCGGGGAAGGCGAAGTGAAAGGGCTGCGGCTTGAGGATCAGCTGCGGTATCCCGAGCTGCTCCTGGAGACTGGGCGCGGCCGCGGGCGCGTCGGTGAGATCCGGGCAGGGGTTCTCGCACGGATCGGCGGGCAGCTCCATCGCGATCCGGGTGGTGTTCTCCTTGGGCGGCCCCGGATCGACGGTGACCACCGGATAGGCGATGGGCATCTCCATCCGGTCGGGCACGAGCGTCTCGTGCACCGGTGCGGGATCGGACTTGCACGGCCCGATACCGGGAATCCGTTTCTCCGCACCGGATTCCGCCGGATCGGCCAGGGCCTGCGGGGTGTTCGCGGACACCAGCATCCCGGCCCCGACAACCACCGCGCCCACGGCGGCCAGCATGCGCTTGGCCATGCGTCACCCTTCGATAGGACTCACCGGACACATCCGGCGACCGACCCTACCCGCCTTTTCGCGCGACGCACCCGTACTCGCCGGGGAAGATCACGTGCGAGATCGGCGCGCCGAACCACCCGGTGCGCGCGAGGATCCGGCGCGGACGCCGCTCAGCGCGCGGCGTGGAACACGAAGACCGTGGACCCGATGCGAATCGCGTCGCCGTCGGCGAGCACCACCGAGGTCTCGATGGCCGTCTCGTTGATGTAGACGCCGTTGGCCGAGCCCAGATCCTTGATGAGCAGTCCGGCCCGGCTCGGGGTGATGTGCGCGTGGTACCGGCTCGCCTTGGGGTCGTCCAGGATCAGGTCGTTGTCGACCATGCGCCCGATCTTGATGCCGCCGATGCCGATCGGAACGGCCCGCCCGTCCGCGGTCCGCAGCTGCCCCGCCCGGATCGCCCGCGGCATCTCGGTGACCGTCTCGGTCATGGCCTTGGCCTGCGCCTCGATCTCGGCGATGGCTCCGGTGTGCAGCGGCTCCTGGCGCAGCACCCGCTGTTCCAGCGCGGTGATGGCCGGACCCGGATCGATGCCGAGTTCGGCCGAGAGCACCGTGCGCACGCGCCGGCACGCCTCGAGCGCGTCGGCCTGGCGATCGGAGAGGTAGAGCGCGGTGATGAGCTGCGCCCACAGCGGTTCGCGCAGGGGATGCGCGTTGGTCATCGACACCAGCTCGCCGATCACCGAACGCGCGTTCCCGCAGGCGATCTCGGCGTCGATGCGCGCGGAGGCGACCAGCAGCCGCTCCTCGTTCATGGCGGTGGCGAAGTCCCCGGCGAAGGACAGCCCGGACAGGTCGTCCAGCGCCCGGCCGCTCCATTCCTGCAGCGCGCTCGCGTACAACCGGGCCGCGCCCGCGTGATCGCCGATCGCGGCGGCTTCCTTGCCCGCCCGGTGCATGCTCTCGAAACGACCGAGATCGCAATCCGCGTCGGGGATCTCGAGGCGATAGCCGGACGCCTCGGTCCGCAGCACGGCGACCGAGTCGACGCCGGCGTTGCGCAGCGTCTTGCGAATATTGGAGACGAACACCTGCAGGCTGGCCTGGTAGGAATCCGGCGGATCGTCGTTCCAGACGTAGTTCGCCAGCGCCTGCGACGACACCGCGCGCCGCCGGTTCACGGTCAGCGCCGCGAGCAGCGCGCGCGGCTTGGGGCCGCCGACCAGCACTGGACGGCCGCCGACCAGCACCTGCACAGGTCCGAGGACCCGCACATCGAGAGTCATTGCCCTGCACCTCGTATAACAGCGAACGGCCGCGGCAGCACTGGGCAGCCGCGGCACGCTCAGCTCACTGCGCCGGAGTTTTCTCCGGCTTCGTGGCTTACCTTACTTGGCGCTGATGGAACGGCCCGCCGACTTCAGGTCGTGGGCCGCCTCGAAGACGCGCGCGGCCATGGAGGTTTCGGCCTTCTTGAGGTAGCTGCGCGGGTCGTAGACCTTCTTGTTGCCGACCTCACCGTCGATCTTGAGGACGCCGTCGTAGTTGCCGAACATGTGGCCGGCGACCGGACGGGTGAAGGCGTACTGGGTGTCGGTGTCGACGTTCATCTTCACCACGCCGAAGCGCAGCGAATCCTCGATCTCGGACTTCAGCGAGCCCGAACCACCGTGGAACACGAAGTCGAACGGCTGCGCGTCCGCGCCCAGGCCCAGCTTGGCCGCGGCCACACGCTGGCCCTCGGCGAGCACCTCGGGCTTGAGCACGACGTTGCCCGGCTTGTACACACCGTGCACGTTGCCGAAGGTGGCGGCCAGCAGGTACTTGCCGTTCTCGCCCGCGCCCAGCGCGTCGATGGTCTTCTGGAAGTCCTCGGGCGAGGTGTAGAGCTTGTCGTTGATCTCGGCCTCGACGCCGTCCTCTTCGCCGCCGACGACGCCGATCTCGACCTCGAGGATGATGTTCGCGGCATGGCACTGCTTGAGCAGTTCCTTGGCGATCTCGAGGTTCTCGTCGATCGGGATGGCCGAGCCGTCCCACATGTGCGACTGGAACAGCGGGTTCAGGCCGGACTTGACGCGATCGGCGGAAATGGCGATCAGCGGCCGGACGAAGGTGTCCAGCTTGTCCTTCGGGCAGTGGTCGGTGTGCAGCGCGATGGTGATGTCGTACTCGGCGGCCACGACGTGCGCGAACTCCGCGAGCGCCACCGCACCGGTGACCATGCTCTTGACACCCAGACCGGAACCGAATTCGGCGCCACCGGTGGAGAACTGGATGATGCCGTCACTGCCGGCATCGGCGAAACCCTTGATCGCGGCGTTGATCGTCTCGGAAGACGTGCAGTTGATCGCGGGGAACGCGAAGGAGTTCTCCTTGGCCCGAGCAATCATCTCGGCGTAGATCTCCGGAGTCGCGATGGGCACAATGACCTCCACTGTGGTGTGCTGTGTACAACAAATTCTGTCAGGCCACACACTAAGCCAATCCGCTTTTCGCCTGGCAATTGCCTCGGAATAGGTCCCGGACACCTGACAAGTTTGTGAGGTTGCTTCGAGGTTCGGTGTGACATAGCAATCACCGGTAGGGTGGTGGCCGTGACCTTGCTGGCCGTATCCGATGCCGTGACGACCACCGTCGCGATGCCCGAGATTCTCGATCCCATGTATCTCCTCACCGAGACATGGCTGAGCAAAGTTGTGCTCGGCGCGATCCTGGCGATCGTCTTCATCGAGACCGGCCTGCTGTTCCCACTGCTCCCCGGCGACTCGCTGCTGTTCACCGGCGGCATGCTGGCCGCGCAGGATCCCGCGCCCGCCGGTCTCAACATCTGGGTGCTGGTCCCGCTGACCATCCTGGTCGCGTTCCTCGGTGACCAGTCCGGGTACTGGATCGGCCGCGGCATCGGCCCGGCGATCTTCAAGAAGGAAGACAGCCGCTTCTTCAAGAAGAAGTACGTCACCGAGACGCACGAGTTCTTCGAGAAGCACGGTCCCAAGACCATCATCCTGGCCCGCTTCGTGCCCATCGTGCGCACGTTCATGCCGGTGCTGGCCGGTGTGTCCAAGATGGACTACCGCAAGTTCGTCGCCTTCGACATCGTCGGCGCGATCCTGTGGGGCGGCGGCATCACGGTGCTGGGCTACTTCCTCGGCAACGTCGAGTTCATCCGGAAGAACATCGAGGCCATCTTCCTGCTGATCGTGTTCATCTCGATCCTGCCGGGCATCGGCGCGGTGGTCCGGAACCTGCGGAACCGCAATACGACGGACGATTCGAACGCGACCGCCGATACCGATGAGTTCGCGGTCACCATGAACAAGTCGAATCACTGAGCCAAAAGGTGTCCACCCACCCGATGAACGTCGCCATGGGCGGTTTCGGACCGCTCGAAACGGCCGGACCGGTGTTGGTCTGGACAGTCGTACTGACCTTCGTATTCCTCGAGTGCGCACTGATCATCGGGCTCTTCCTGCCCGGTGACTCCATGCTGCTGACGGCCGGCATCGTGCTGGCCGCGCACGGCACCGGCGAGGCGCACGTCTGGGCGCTCTCGGTCGGCGCGATGATCGCGGCCGTCGCGGGCAACCAGGTCGGGTACGTGATCGGGCAGAGAACCGGGGATCACCTGGTGGCTCGAAAGAACGGCAAGTACATCAACACCCGGAACCTGACCCGGGTGGCCGAACTACTGCACCGGCACGGGTTCTTGGCAGTGCTTGTCGCGCGCTGGATTCCGTGGGTGCGCACGCTGTGCCCGCTGGTCGCGGGCGCGGCCGGGATGGACCATCGCCGCTACACCGTCGCCTCGACGATCGGCGCGATCATCTGGGCCCCGGTGCTGCTGCTGGTCGGCTTCTACGCCGGCGGTTTCCTGGAGGGCATGGACTGGCTGATGCCCGCGGTGATCTGCACCCTGATCGTCGGCCTGGTGCTCGGCACCATCGTGGGCGTGCGCCAGTACCGCGTGGAGATGGCCCGTCCCGCCGAGGATTTCGACCTCGAGTGCGATACCGAGCCCATCCCCCAGGTGCACCGCCACACGGCCTGAAACGCACCGTCCGATAGCGGTCCGCACGGTGGATGACCACGACCCGCGCGAATCAGAAGCCCGCCGCGCAGACGACGTGTGCCGCTTCCATCAGTTTCCAGCCCGAAAGCTGTACGGACAGATCGCGTTCGGGGGTGCGCGAGGCCGTGATCGAGCCGCCCTCGAGCATGCCCGCACCGGAGATGCGCGGTAGTCGCGCCGGCTGCCGCCAGTCGGCTCCGAACAGCGGATTCCCGTCCACGTCGAGGCGGTTCTCCCAAGCCGCGACGGCCGAGCGGCACACGATCGCCGCCGCCCCGCGCCGCGCGTTCACCTGCGCCTGCTCCTCCCCCGGCAGCATGAGCGCCATCAGGGCCAGGTAGCGGATCAGGATCCCGTTGAACAGCCCGCCGTCCCCGCCGCCGTCGCCGGCGACCACGCCGCCCGCCACGAGATGTTCCTCGATGGCCGCGAGCAGGCGCACCGCGCGGTCCACGTGCCTGGGTTCGCCGGTGTGCACGGCCAATTCGGTTTCGAGGCCGAGCACCACGCCCTGGCAGTAGCTGTAGGTGGGCGTCTCGATCTCGCCCGAGGGGAGGTGGATCCCGTCCACGATCAGGCCGGAGTCCTTGTCCCGCAGGGTGTGATCGAGCCAGTCGGAGATCTCCTGGGCGCGGGTGTAGCGCCCGAGCCGGGCCATGGCGATGCCGACCGGTCCGTTCGCAGGGGCGTTGAAATAGTCCGACCCGCGCCGCCACGGCACCGCGCCGAACTGCGGTTCGAAGCCGGTGTACAGATCCTTCTCCAGCGCGAGCAGCCCGCCGCGCACCTCGGTGATGCCCTGGGTACGCTCGGCACGCTCGAGTGCGATGGCCAGCCACGCCATGTCGTCGTAGTAGTTGTTGGTCCACCCCGTGAGATTGCGTGTCCGCATCCCCTGCGCGATGGTCGAGATCCGCCGCCGCCGAGTCGGGGTCGGCGCGCGATTGGCCGCGTCGACCGCGCAGTCGATCAGGTGCGCCTGCCACCAGTAGTGCCAGAACATGAAGGCGCGCTCGCGCTTGGTGGCGGGCCAGCCCACCACCCCCAGCGTCGTCCCCGGAATCGCCCACAGCGGGCGCAGATGCCGCGCGACGATCGCCGACTCCGCCAGATCGGCGCGCTCGGCCCACAAAGCAGCGCTCGACTCGGTATTACGCCCGGTCCGCGAAGTCATGGACATATCGTGCCAGCCGGACAGCCCGCCATGTGGCTGATTTGTTACCACTTTCCGGCTCGCGCTCGCTGTTCGGCCGGTGGCAGCGGTCGCGCGGCGGAAAAGTCGGGCCGCGGCGCGGCCGTCGTGGGACAGGACGTGCCGACGCGTGAGCCGGCGCGGCTACCAGGCGTCGGTCAGGTCCGCGTGCTGCCGGACCCAGGCGTGCATGGCGATGCCCGCCGCGACGCCGGCGTTGATGCTGCGGGTGGACCCGAACTGGGCGATGGAGACGGTGAGCCGGGCCGCGTGTTTGGCGGCGTCGGTGACGCCGGGACCCTCCTGGCCGAACAGCAGCAGGCAGTCGCGCGGCAGCTCGGCGGTCTCCAGCGGCACCGAACCCGGGACGTTGTCCACCGCGACGACCGTAAGACCTTGGGCAGCAGCGTATTCGAGCAGCTCCGCGGTATCGGCGTGATGGTGGATGTGCTGGTAGCGGTCGGTCACCATGGCCCCGCGCCGATTCCAGCGCTTGCGGCCGACGATATGGACGGCGGCCGCGCCGAAGGCGTTGGCGGTGCGCACGACCGTGCCGATGTTGGCGTCGTGGCCGAAGTTCTCGATGGCCACGTGGAACCGATGCCGGCGCGTGTCCAGATCGGCGACGATCGCCTCGCGGGTCCAGTACCGGTAGGCGTCGACCACGTTGCGGCGGTCACCGTCGGCGAGCAGCTCGGGATCCAGGCGCGGGTCGGCCGGCGGTTCGGAGCCGAACTCCGCCCGCCAGGGCCCGACGCCGTGCGGATGCTCGCCCCATTCGGTCGGACCGGGGGCGAGTGGATCGTCGGCTGTCGGGGCGGAACTCACCCGGCCATCGTAGTGACCGCCCGGTGCGCTCCCCCGCGGGTCAGTAGGTGCCGGAGTCGGTGGACAGGACCGCGTACAGGATCACGCCACCGTAGAAGAGAATCAGCAGCCCCATGATGCAGGTGGAGATGATTCCGCAGATGTAGCCGACCTGCACGTTGCCGCGCCCGCCGAGCTGGCCGCCGGAGTAGTCGATCTCCTTGCGCGCCCGCGCGCCCATGATCCACGCGACCGGCCCCAGGAGCTGGCACAGCACCAGGCTCAGAATGCCGAGCACCATGATGGTGGTGGCCTGCGGATGGTCCGGCGGCGGACCGTAGTGCGGGTACACGGGATAGCCGTAGGGCGGGTAACTCACCGCACCATCGTATTTCGGCGGCGCGGTGAGCGCGTGCCTAGTTCGTGGTGCCGGCGAAAGCGCCGATCACGACGGCCAGCACGACCACCAGCAGACCCAGCCCGAGCAGGCAGGTGGCCACGATGCCGCAGATGTAGCCCGCGTTCACCATGCCGCGACCGCCGACGGTCCCGTGCGAGGCGTCGATCTCGTCGCGCACCCGCTTGCCCATCACCCAGGCGACCGGCCCGAGCAGCTGGCACAGCACCAGACTCAGGATGCCCAGGATCAGCACGGTGGTGGACTGCGGATGATCCGGCGGCGGGGCGCCGTAGTACCCGGGCTGCGGCGGAGGCGGGTTGCCCGGCGGCGGATACTCGTAGCTCATGGGCATGATGCTAGGTGGTGGTGCTGTCCACACCCCGCATTTACGGGTCTGCTCCATCGCCCGCACCCACCCCGCGCGACCACGATGATGTGATGAGCGAAACCGCCGCGCTGCCTACCCTGGTACTCGATATGCCCGATTCGACGAACACCCCGCCCGCCGGACCGCCGCCGGACGCCGCCGCCCCGGAACCGCTGTGGCGCACGGTGCTGCTCGCCCCGTTCCGCCTGCGGACCTGGAAGGAACTGTTCTACCTCGTCGTGGTCTTCGTCCTGGACTGCGCCGCGGCCACCTACCTGTTCTTCGGAATGGGTGGCGCGGGCTATCTCTCGATCTTCCTGGTCGGCATTCCGCTGCTGGCGGCGGTCATTCTCGGCGGCCGGATCTGGGGGCACGTCTATCGCGGATTGCATCGGGTGCTGCTGGACAACGACCTGCCCGAGCCACCGACCTTCGTGGGCCGGCCGGGCCTGCTGGGCTGGCTGCGCAGCGCGTTCACCGATCAGGTTTCCTGGCGCGCGCTGGCGTTCATGCTCGTGCAGGGCGCGCTCGGCGTGGTGGTGGGCTACCTGACGCTGGTCGTGGTGGCGATGACGGTGTTCACCGCGATCTCCCCCATCCCCTGGGCGCTGTTCCATCCGGTCAACGTGGATGCCGATGGGGTGGAACATCATTCGATCCTGCAGATCCGAGACTTCTACTTCGACACCTGGCCGCGCAATCTGGCGCTGTCCGCGGTGGGCATCGTCCTCTGCTTCGCCCTGCCCTGGCTGATTCGCCTGGTCTGCCTGCCGCACCGGCTGTTCGCGCGCTGGCTGCTCACCCCGACCGCCCGGGATCGGCGGATGGCCGAACTCCGGCAGAGCCGCCGCGCCGCCGTGGACGACGCCGCCGCCACCCTGCGCCGCCTCGAGCGCGATCTGCACGACGGCACCCAGGCGCGCCTGGTCAGCATCGCCATGATGCTCGGCCGCGCCGAGGAGCGCCTGGCCACCGGCGGCGAAGCGAGCGAACTCATCGCACAGGCCCGCGCCGGATCCAAGGAGGCGCTGACCGAACTGCGCGAGCTGGTGCGCGGAATCCACCCGCCCGCACTGGAACTCGGGCTGGAGGCGGCGCTGGAGACCCTGGCGGCACGCTCGGCCATCCCGGTGGAACTGCGGGTGCTGCTGCCGCGCCGGCCCAGCCCGGCCATCGAGTCCATCGCGTACTTCTCGGTCGCCGAACTGCTCACGAATGTCGCCAAACACGCTGGCGCGAACCGGATCTGGGTCGCGGTGCTGCCGACCGGAAACGATCGGGTCGCGGTCAGCGTCCGGGACAACGGGGGTGGCGGCGCGCTGCAACCGGTGATCAACGGCGGGGAGCGCACCGTCGGCGGCGGACTGGCCGGGCTGGCCGCGCGCGCCCTGGCGGTGGACGGCACCCTCGCCGTCGACAGTCCGATCGGCGGGCCCACCGTGGTCACCCTGGTCCTGCCGCTCGATGGGCCACAGTGACGCGACGGGCCACGGCGGCACGAGGGCGCGCGGTGATCCGCGGGACCGCACCGAGAGGAGAGAGACCGTGAGCAGCGCGAATTCCCCGGCCCCGGCCGAATTGCGGGTGGTCGTCGCCGAGGACAACGCGATCCTGCGGGACGGGCTCGTCGCCCTGCTCGCCGAGCGCGGCCACCGGGTGGTGGCCGCGGTCGGCGACGGGGCGGCGCTGCGCGCGGCCGTGATCGAGCATCGCCCGGAAGTAGCCGTGGTGGACGTGCGGATGCCGCCGACCTTCACCGACGAGGGTCTGCTCGCCGCCCTGGAGTTGCGCCGCAGCCATCCGGGCACCGGGGTACTGGTGTTCTCGCAGTGGATCGAAACCCGCTACGCCACCGAACTTCTCGCCGCGGGCGCGGGCGGGGTCGGCTACCTGCTCAAGGATCGGGTGGCCGATATCGGCGACTTCATCGACGCCCTGCAGCGGGTCGCGACCGGCGGCACCGCGCTCGATCCGGAAGTGGTGAGCCAGCTCATGGGCGCGGCACGGCAACAGGATTCACTGGCCCGGCTCACCCCGCGCGAACGCGAGGTGCTCGAACTGATGGCCCAGGGTCTGTCCAATTCCGCGCTGGCGCACGCCCTCACGGTGACCGAGCGCGCGGTGGAGAAGCACATCGGAAACATCTTCACGAAGCTGGAGCTACCGCCCTCGGATCTGCACCACCGCCGGGTGCTCGCGGTTCTGCGGTTGAAGGGGTGAAACATCGCTGTGCGGTTGCCGGGCGTGGAAGACTGGTCCCATGGTGCGCCCGACTACTACAGCAGCGCTGAAAACGGTTGCGTCCTGGCCTGATCACCTATTGACCCTCGGCGAATGGTCCGCGCTGCCCGAGCTCGAGCGCGGCCGGTGCCGCGAACTCGTGGACGGCGTGCTGGTGGTGTCACCGCAGCCCCCGCGCCACCAACTGGCCGTGTGGCGGCTGGCCGCCCAGCTGGAACCGGCGCTGCCGCGCTCGGTGGCGGCGCTGGCGCGCATCGAATTGGTGATCGACGACGGCACGCCGCCGACCGTGCGGGTGCCCGACGTGCTGGTGGTGGGCGGTCCGGCCGGGGCCGCGCACGCCGACCGGGTCGCGCCCGCGGATGTGCTGGCGGCCATCGAGATCATCTCCCCCGGCTCCCGGCGCACCGATCGGATCATGAAGATGACCGAGTACGCCGAGAGCGGCATCGCCGAGTACTGGCTGCTCGACATCGACGGCGCGGTGCGCCTGCGCACCCACCGGCTGGACGGCGGCCGATACGCACAGACCGGCGAGCACACCGGCCGGGTGACGCTCGAACTCGACGGGTTGAGCATTCCGCTGGATCTGGACGCCCTCACCGCGCTGCGCACCGCGCCGTAGGCCGTGCCGGGTCGCAGCGCCCCGATACGGCGCGACTCCCACCCGTCATTCGCGAGCCTGATTTCCGCGTGCCGCTACGAGCCGGACCCGAGCACCGAACGGCGGCCGACCCGGTACGGTCCCGAGCCGGGTCCACCGACACAGGCAGCGCCAATTCCCCTGTGGCACTACGGCACTCTGTCGTAGATAACGACCGCGCCGCACTCCGGCGCGCGGCGGCCCGATCCGGCACCGGCGGCGAACACCGGGACTATCCTGGAGTTCCAGCAGCCGTGGTGGAGGTTCCCATGGACCACGCGCGCGTCATACGCACCGTGCTCGGCGTGACCGCCCTGTACCTGATCACCCTCGCCGTCTGGCTCGCGTGGCTGCTGCCCCGCACCCCGCCCGGCACGGTGGCGTTGCAGGTCGTCGCCCTGGTCGGATTGTTCGGCTGTTTCCTCGGCGTGGCGATGTTGCTGGCGCAGCGCCCTTCTCGCGAGGATCGCAAACTGCTGCGGCACGGACTCGAAGGCTGGGCCAACATCGAGGCGGTGCATCCGCTGCGCCGCACCGACCACTGCACCGAGCTGACCCAGATCGACCTGGAGTTGGTGGTGCCGGGTTCGGAGACCTACCGGGGGCGCATCGTGTTCGACGTGGAGCCGATGGTTCGCCCGCTGATCGCGGTGGGCGGCACCCTGTCGATCCGCGTGGATCCCCGCAATCGCGACCGCATAATGCTCTGCCTCTGACGGCCGGGTATGCCGGGAGCTAGCTGACCGTTTTACCCGCAATGCCCCGTAGCATCACGACCCATGAGTACCGCTACACCGCCCGACCGCCAGGAAGCGCCGCTGCTGCTCGACACCGAGCCGCCGCGCACGCTGAGCTTCAGCGACCAGGCGGCCTTCTGGCTGAATCTCGGCGTCAGCCTGATCGGTTTCAGCGGCGCGGCCTACGTGCTGTTCCCCACCGGCCATCCGCCGTTGCCGATCGCGGGGGCTTTGCTGGCCACCCTGCTCGGCACCGTGGCCGGCATCGCCATGGTCGCCGGAACCGGCATGGTGGGCACCCGGACCGGTGCGCCGGCGATGGCGGTGCTGCGCGGACTGTTCGGGACCAGGCTGTCCTACGTGCCCACGGTGGCCAACATCGTGCAGTGCGTCGGCTGGGGCGTCTACGAACTCACCGTCATCGCGCTGGGCATCGCCGCACTCACCGACGACAAGGTGCCGCACGCCCTGGTGATCTTCGCGGCCGGTGCGCTCTCCACCGTCATGGCCATCTGGCCGCTGCGGGTGCTGCACATCCTGCGCAAGTACGTCTCGGTCGCGGTGGGCATCGCCCTGATCTACTTCACCGTTCAGCTACTGCGGCAACCGATTCCGGAGGTCACCGGATCCAGCTGGAGCGGGTTCTTCCCCGCGGTGGACACCACCCTGGCGGTCTCGGTGTCCTTCGTCCCGCTGGCCGCGGACTACACCCGGCACTCGCGCACCGCCCGCACCGCGGGCGCGGCCACCGTCATCGGCTATTCGGTGGCGCAGTTCTGGTGCTACCTGCTCGGCATTCTCGCCATCCTGCAGGCGGGCGGCGATCCGTCCAAGATCTTCGACACCCTGCTCGGGGTGGCGGCGGGCTGGGCCTTCTTCGCGGTGCTGGTGCTGCGCGAAACCGATCAGTCCTTCGCCAACGTGTACTCCACCGCCATGTCCATCCAGAACCTGCTGCCCAAGGTGGACCGCCGCGTTCTCGCCCTGGGCGTCGGCGTCCTGGTCACACTGCTGGCGCTGCCGGTGCGCGATTTCAGCGGCTACGCGAACTTCCTGTACCTGATCGGCTCGGTCTTCGTCCCGCTCAGCGCGGTGCTGATCGTCGACTACTTCTTCGGCCGCGGCCGCCACACCTGGGACCTCACCCAGCACGCGCCCGCCCGCCCGCTCATGCTGCTGCCGTGGGTGATCGGCTTCGTGGTGTACCAGCTCATCAACCCGGGTTCGATCAGCTGGTGGGTCGGCTTCTGGACCAGGGTGCAGGACGCCACCGGCATTCACGCCACGTGGTGGACCTCGGCCTCCGCGTTCGCGTTCCTGTCGGCGGCGGCGGTGACCGGAATCCTCGTGGCGCTGGAACGACGAAGGGCCTGACTCGATGACGGACGACCGCGTCTTCGGCATGGGTTCGGATCCGCTGGTCGCCCCCGACTGGCCGCCGCTGACCTCCCCCGAAGTCGCGGCGGTCCTGTCCCCCGACATCGACGTGGCGCCCGGCGCGGCGCTCGAATGGCACAGTCCCCGGCCGTTGTCCGCGACCGCTCGGGTCCGGACCGCCGACGGCCGCCCACTCATAGTCAAACGCCTGCCCCGGGCCCTGCGCGACGCGACCGCGCTCGCCGAGGAACACGGCTTCATGAACCACCTGCGCGCGCGGGGAATCCCCGTTCCGCGTATCGCGCTCACCCGCGAGCACGGTGAATTCACCTACGAGGTACAGGAACTCGGCGCCGGCGCGGACCTGTACCGCGGAACCTTCTCCTGGACCCCGTATCTCACGCTCGAACAGGCCACCGCGGCCGGTCGCGCGCTGGCCGAATTGCACCTGGCCGCACGGGGATACGACGCCCCCGCGCGACCGCCGCGCCCGCTACTGGCGAGCTTCACCATCTTCTCCGCGGCCGATCCGATGACGGCGATGGAGCGCTACGCGGCCGACCGCCCGGTCCTGGCCGATTTCCTCGCCGCCCGGGACTGGCGCGCCGATGTCGAGCGCCTGCACCTGCCCTTCCACCATCGCCTGCGCACCGTTCTCGAACATCTCTCCCCGCTGTGGACGCACAACGACTGGCACGGCACCAACCTGCTCTGGGAACACGAGAAGCCTTCCACCGTACTGGATTTCGGCCTCTGCGACCGCACGGCCGCCGTCCACGACCTGGCGGTGGCGATCGAGCGCTGCGCCGTCGACTGGATCTCCCTGCGCACGGGCGGCCCGGCCCGGCCCCGCCCCGATCAGGTGCGAGCCCTGCTCGACGGCTACACGAGCGTGCGCACCCTGACCGGCTACGAGATGTACGCCCTGCGCGACCTGGTCCCCCTGGTGCACGCCGAATACGAACTCTCCGAGATCGACTACTTCCTCGGCGTCGTCCCCGGCGGCAACCCCGAGAACGCCGAAATCGCCTACACCCACTACTTTCTCGGCCACACCGCCTGGTGGTCGGGCGACGAGGGCAGGACCCTGCTCCACCACCTGCCCTGACGCACGCTCGATATGAAGCGAAACCGATTCACAACCCCGTTGGTGAACTACAGTGTTCGCAAATCAGTCCCGTGAACGAAAGAGCGATGATGAAGACGTTGGCGAAGGCTGCCGTGGCGGCGGTGCTGGTGTCGGCCGCGATCGGATCCGCGACCGCGACCGCCGCTCCCCTCACCCTCGACCCGGCTCCCGCCACCGCGCAGGAAGTGGCCGTCACGCCGATCGCGACAACCGGTTCCGCGCTGACCGACGCCATCGTCGCCCCGGTGCTGTTCCCGCTGGCCTTCCTGGCATTCGGCCTGTGTGCCCGGGCCGCGGACCCGGCCTCCTGCCCCGCGATGCAGCTGTACAACGCCGCCGCGAGCGGGTCGGGCGTTCGAAACTAGCGCCGTGGCCGACTCGATGGACGCGACCTGCCTCGACGCCCGACGGCGTCCCCTGCCGCGGGACTGTTCGCGCCGGTCCGTCCGATCGGGCACAGGCCCTTGGACCGCGTCACCCCGCTCGGAAGCTCTTGCGGTCCGGGGGGTTTCGACTCACTACCCGCGCACGTGGGCGCGGGGGTCGGCCAGCAGATATTGCGCCGTGGCGTAGGTGCCGAGGATGACGCCCTCGGTCACCCGGCGCGAGCGCGGGGTGCGGGCGAAGATCTTGCGCAGCACGATCAGGCCGTCGGAGACGGTGAACAGCAGCGCGCCGACGCCCAGGCGGGTGCGCGGGTGCGCGCCCGGAATATTCAGGCCCGCAACATTTTTCGCGCCGGGCGCCAGATCCGGATCCGAGGCCAGGGTCGCCGCCGTTCCCAGCGTGGCACCGTAGGCGGTGAGCGGCAGCGCCACCGCGGGAGCCTTGGCCCGCATGAGCGCGGCCGCGCCGAGCCACGCGCCCAGGCGCTGCCCGGCGATGGCCGCCTTGGGCCGCGCACCGTGCCGCCACCACAGCCACGAGTACCCGCTCTGCATGACGGCGAAAGACGAAGCGCCCGCGATCAATCGGCGGTCGTCGTCGGGTTCGATGAGCAGGACGTCGCCCACGGTCGCGGCGGCCAGCGCGCCGAGCAGCACCGTGCGCTCGACGGCGGGCAGCCCGTCGTCGTTGGTCGCCACGTCCGCCGCCAGCAGTGGCATGAGCAGCGGCTTGGCGATCCACTGCAGCTTGTCCCGGCCGGTGACGGCGCCGAACACCGTCACCGCGGCAGCGCCGACGAAGGCGGCGCGGAAGGGCCTGGGCATCAGAAGGAGGGCTCGGCCGGGGCCGGGGGCAGCACCGCGACCTGGCCGGCGTAGGTCAGGCCCGCGCCGAAACCGAGCAGCAGCGCGAGCTGACCGCCCTTGGCCTTGCCGGTGACCAGCATTTCCTCGATGGCCAGCGGGATCGAGGCCGCCGAGGTGTTGCCGGTGTTCTCGATGTCGTTGGCCATGGGCAGATCGTCGGGCAGGCCGAGGTTCTTGCGCATGAGCTCGTTGATGCGGGCGTTGGCCTGGTGCGGGACGAAGACCTCGATGTCGTCCTTGGACACCCCGGCCGCCTCGACCGCGGAGGACAGCGCGCGCGGCAGCGTGACCGCGGCCCAGCGGAAGACGCGCGGGCCCTCCATGCGCAGCAGCATGCGGCCGACCGGATCGGTCGCGGGATCCTTGTGCTGGAATTCCTCTGCGCGATCCATCATTTCGAGGATGTTGTAGTTCTGGCCGATGGCCGAGGCGTTCTCGCCGTCACTGCCCCAGACCGTCGGGGAGATGCCGTTCTCCTCGCTCGGGCCCACGATGACCGCGCCCGCGCCGTCACCGAAGATGAAGGCGGTGCCGCGGTCCTCGGGGTCGAGCGAGAACGACATGGTCTCGGCACCGATGAGCAGCACGTATTCGGCGGAACCGGCGCGCACCAGATCCGAGGCGACGCCCAGGCCGTAGCCGAAACCGCCGCAGCCCGAGACCAGGTCGAAGGCCGGAATGCCGTTGATGCCCAGATCCGAGGCGACCGTCGGGCCGCCGTGCGGGGTGATCTCGGGCCAGGTCGAGGTGGCCAGGATCAGCGCGCCGATCTTGGAGCGATCGATGCCGCTGTTCTTGATCGCCCGCTCACCCGCGGCGACCGCCATCGAACGCAGCGACTCCTCGCCGCTCACCCAACGGCGATTACGGATGCCGCTGCGTTCGTAGATCCACTCGTCGGTGGAATCGAGCTTCTCGCACACTTCGTCGTTGCTGACAATGCGGGTGGGTCGATAGGCACCGATGCCGAGCATCGCAACATTCTGATTGCCCTTGTTGATTGCAATGCTCACCACTGGTGACTCACACGACCCTTCGCAACACATTGTTCGACCACGTTGTCGGACAGAAGACCAGTACCCAGGCTAACCCAGAGCACCGGTTCAGCCCAGAGCAAGATCTTGTTTACCCCAGCGCAAGGTCTTTCAGGTCCAGAATGGACCGATACTCCAGCCCCTCGGCCGCGATCACCTGGTCAGCACCGGTTTCCCGATCCACCACGGTAGCCACGCCCACCACGATCGCGCCCGCCTCGCGCAGCGCGCGCACGGCGGTGACCGGGGAGTTGCCGGTGGTCGTGGTGTCTTCCACCACAAGCACCCGCTTACCGACGACGTCCGGGCCCTCGATCTGGCGCTGCATGCCGTGCGCCTTGGCCGCCTTGCGCACCACGAACGCGTTGATGGGCCGGCCGGGCGCGTGCAGCACCGCCGCCGCCACCGGGTCCGCGCCCATGGTGAGTCCGCCGACCGATTCGAAATCCCAGTCCGCGACCAGTTCACGCAGCAGTTTGCCGATCAGCGGCGCCGCCTCGTGATGCAGTGTGGCCCGGCGCAGGTCCACGTAGTAGTCGGCTTCCTTGCCCGAGGACAGGGTGACCTTGCCGTGCACCACCGCGAGGGCGCGCACGAGTTCGGCCAGTCTGTCCCGGTCGGTCGTCGTTACCTGCATTGCTGTGTCTATGTCCTTCCGCGTGCGTTGAACAGGCCCCGATTCAGGCGGGTCACCAGGGACCTCGGGATCAGTCCGGCAACCGCAGCAATCGTTTTGTACTGCGCTCCGGGCACGCTGAGCACCCGGGCTTTCTCCAGATCACGCAACGAGCCGGCTACCACCTCGTCCACGTCGAGCCACAGTGCTCGCGGCAGCGAACGCGTCTGTAACCCGGCTCGCTCGTGGAATTCGGTGTGGACCAGACCCGGGCACAATGCCTGCACCCGGACGCCGGTCCCGGCCAGCCCGCCCGCCAGCCCTTGCGAGAAGGATACGACGTACGCCTTGGAGGCCGAGTAGGTCGAACCCCTCCCGGGTATCAGCCCGGCGATACTGGCCACATTCACCACCGTGCCGTTCGCCGCGTGCAGCATGGGCGGGACGGCCGCGCGGGTCAGCTGCACGACGGCGGTGACGTTCACATCGAGCTGGGACTGCAGGGCTTCGGGGGACAACGTCCAGAACTCCTCGGAGAACCCGAAACCCGCGTTGTTGACCAGGAATTCGACGCCTTCGGCCAGCCGCGCCGCCACCCTGTCCCGATCCTGCGCGCGGGCCAGATCGGCGGGCAGCACCTGTGCGCGGGCCCCGAAGCGCACCTCCACCTCGTGGGCCAGCGCCGCCAGCCGCTGCTCGTCCCGCGCCACCAGCACCAGGTCGTAGCCGAGCGAAGCGAGCCGGGTGGCGTACGCCTTGCCGATTCCGGAGGTCGGCCCGGTGACCAGGGCCACCGGCCGATGAGCGCCGGGCAGGCGCGAAACGGGAGAACTGTCGGTCATCGATCGCCCATCATCGGTACATCTCGGCGGACACGGTCGGCGATGACCGGTGGTGCGCCACCATTGTGGTGCCTGCCGCGCTCGGGTGCGGGCAGTACACGCGCAAATGGCCGAACCCCGATCTCCCCGGTGTGTCGCGGGCGGGGCTGGGCGCGAAAACACCGTCGTGACCGGGCGAGAACCCGGCGGCGCGCCCGGCCGCGAAAACACCGCTGCCGCCGTGACGAGTCACGACGGCAGCATCGATGCGAGCGGGATCGGTCACCGCGGCGCGGGACCCTGATACGGGCGGAAGCCCGGGTGGAAGGGACCGCCGGGCGGGGCGCTGCGGCCCTGGTCGCGGCGCCAGCCCTCCTCGGGTTCGGCCGGTTCGCGCCGGTCCGCGCCGCCCTGCCAATCGTCGTCGTCCTCGTCCGGGCGGCGGTCGTCGAACTCGTCGTCGTCGAGCCGGCCCGCGGCGGCGTCCTCGGCGGCCGGCGGCCAGTTGCGGCGCGGGCGATTGCGCGGATCCGGCACCACTTTCAGTGCGGGACGCCAGGATTCGGCTTCCTCGGCCTCGTTCTCGCCCCCGGCGATGTCGCCGACCAGCGGGCTCGCCTCGCGGGCCGGGCGGGTGCGTTCGGGCTCGTAGTCCCCGTCGGCGTCATAGCCGTCGTAGTCGTCGTCCTCGGGCAGCGGGCGCGAATTGCCGGGCTCGGGCAGTTCGTCGCGGCCGCGCTCGGAATTGATGACCGGCGGCAGCACGTGCAGCAGGCCCGAGAGCCGCAGCACCGCGTCGATGGCGGTCTCCCAATCCTTGGCGACCGACCCGACCGGCAGCATGCCCAGGGTCCAATTGCCCTCGCTCCACAGCTGTTGCACGGAGTCGGGCAGCGATTCGATGAACGCCACCATGCGCTGATCCACCGCGTGCCGGGCGATGTCGGGGTTGGTGGCGAACACCACGCGGTCCCCGATCGCGCCGAGCAGTTCGAGATCGTGATCCTTGGGCGGGGGCGCGGTCTTCACGCGCAGGTCGATATCGATGTCCGAGCCGATCTGCCGGCGCACCGCGACCAGCGTGGCGGCGTCCTCCAGATCGAAGAGCACGAACTTCTCGCCCTTGCGATTGCCGGAGACCACGTCCACCGCGGACAGGTAGCCGAGTTTGGCCAGCGCGCCGCGCCGCCAGGTGGAGGCCAGCGAGGGTTCCACCGAAACATAGGTGTACCCCTGGGTTTTCGCCCAGACCTGGCGCACGTGACCGGTCCGCTGCCGTTGCAGCCGATCGAAATAGAGCAGCACGATCGCACCCACCAGCGCGATCGCCGCCAACCCGAACCATATAGCCGTCATCGCCGCCTACCCTATCCAGCCGGGCGGGAGATTGCCCGGTACGCTCTGCCATTTTCGCCCTGCGCTGCGAGCTTCGAAAACAACCGAAATGGACCTGCTCACCGTGGCCCGCCGGGGAGGGAGGTGCTGATGATGATCGTGGCCTGGATCGAGCCGTCGGCGCCCTTGTCGCCCTGCACCATGACCATCTCACCCACCGGCAGATCCGCCACCTTCGTGCTGCCGAGCGAAATCACCTGTGTCTCTTCGTCGGTGTGCACGGTCACCGTAGTGCCGGCCAGCGTAGTCATGGTGAGGGTGGTGCCGTCATTGGCGGCGATGGTGCCCATATTCGCACCGAGCGAATCGATGTCGCCCAGGCCGGGGATCTGCGGCACGCCGCTGGGCAGCGGTTGCGAGGAGGTGTTCGGCTTGCTGGGGAAAACGAAGGTGGGGGCCGCGGTGGTTCCGGCGGCGGTGGGCGACTCGGGCGTGTTCCGGTTGGCCAGGAGCACTCCCACCGCCACGCCGATGACCGCGATGCCCGCGAGGGCGGCCAGTCCGAGCCCGATCCACAGCCCGGTTCTGCGCGGCGGCTCGGGGGCGGGCGGGCGCGGGAATCCGGCGGGCGGATAACCGCCCGGCGCGCCCGGGCCGCCCGGGTAGTTCGGCGGCGGCTGCGGGACGTAGCCGCCCGCGGTGTCGTAGGTGCTCGTCGGCACGTACCCGGCTCCGGCCTGGTAGGCGGCCGTCGGTTCGTACCCCGCACCTTGTTCGTACCCGCCCCAGCCCGCGTCGTGCGGCGGGATCACGCGGGTGGCCTCCGGACCCGGCGGCACTCCGAAATACTCGGTCGGCCCGTACGCGTCCGCGGGATCGGAAGTGTGCCCGACCTGCCCCGGGGCGGGCGCCATCTTCTCGGTCGGTCCCTCCCCCGGGCTCACGTCGGGCCGCCGCGCCCACGGATCGCTCGGATTCGTCATGACCTCCAGCCTAGGCTGCCGAGCTCTCCGCAGCCGCGAACTCGACCGAGCGGTGTGCTCTTGCACCGCCCGGCCGAGATCCGCGATTACCTGCCCACGATGAGGTGATCGCCGTCCGAACTCACGTTCACCTTGACCGTGTCACCGTCCTTGACCTCGCCGGCCAGCAGCTCCTTGGCGAGGGTGTCGCCGATGGACTGCTGGATGAGCCTGCGCAGCGGGCGCGCGCCGTAGGCCGGGTCGTAACCGCGCACGGCCAGCCAGAAACGGGCCGAATCGGACACGTCCAGGTTCAGGCGACGCTGGGCCAGCCGCTTCTGCAACTGCTCCAGCTGGATGTCGACGATGCCCTCGAGCTGTTCCTCGTCCAGCGGATGGAACATCACGACATCGTCGAGCCGGTTCAGGAATTCCGGTTTGAACGCGGCGCGAATCGCGTTCATGACCATCTCCTGCGAACCGCCCGCTCCCAGATTCGAGGTGAGAATCAGGATGGTGTTGCGGAAGTCGACCGTGCGGCCCTGACTGTCGGTGAGCCGCCCTTCGTCCAGCACCTGCAGCAGGATGTCGAACACATCGGGATGCGCCTTCTCGATCTCGTCGAAGAGCACCACGGTGTACGGCCGCCTGCGCACCGCCTCGGTCAGCTGACCGCCCTGGTCGTAGCCGACGTAGCCGGGGGGCGCGCCGACGAGCCGGGCCACCGAGTGCTTCTCGGAGTACTCGCTCATGTCGATGCGCACCATGGCGCGTTCGTCGTCGAACAGGAAGTCCGCCAAGGCTTTCGCGAGCTCGGTCTTGCCGACGCCGGTCGGGCCGACGAACAGGAACGAGCCGGTGGGCCGGTTCGGATCGGCGACCCCGGCGCGCGCCCGGCGCACCGCGTCGGACACCGCCCGCACGGGTTCGCGCTGACCGATGACGCGCCGCTCGAGCTCCTCCTCCATGCGGAGCAGCTTCTGCGTCTCGCCCTCGAGCATGCGGCCGACCGGAATGCCGGTCCACGCCGAGACCACCTCGGCGATGTCGTCCGGCCCGACCTCCTCCTTGAGCATGACCTCACCGTCGGCGGCGACACCGGCCTTGGCCTCGGCCGCGTCGAGTTCCTTCTCCAGCGCGGGAATTCGCCCGTAGCGGAGTTCGGCGGCCGTGCCCAGATCACCGTCGCGCTCGGCGCGCTCGGATTCCCCGCGCAGGGTCTCCAACTGCTCCTTGAGCACGCGCACCGAATCGATGGCCTGCTTCTCGTTCTGCCAGCGGGTCATGAGCTGGTTCAGCACCTCGCGGTCGTCGGCGAGTTCGGAACGCAGCTTCTCGAGCCGGGCCTTGGACGCCTCGTCGGTCTCCTTGGCGAGGGCGACCTCCTCGATCTCCAGCCGGCGCACCGCGCGTTCGACCTCGTCGATCTCCACCGGGCGCGAATCGATCTCCATGCGCAGCCGGGAGGCGGCCTCGTCGACCAGGTCGATGGCCTTGTCCGGCAGGAAGCGCGAGGTGATGTACCGATCCGAGAGCGTCGCGGCGGCGACCAGCGCCGAGTCGGTGATGCGCACGCCGTGGTGCACCTCGTACCGCTCGTTGAGCCCGCGCAGGATGCCGACGGTGTCGGCCACCGACGGCTCGCCGACCAGCACCTGCTGGAACCGGCGTTCGAGGGCCGGATCCTTCTCGATGTGCTGGCGGTATTCGTCGAGGGTGGTCGCGCCGACCAGGCGCAGTTCCCCGCGCGCGAGCATCGGCTTGATCATGTTGCCGGCGTCCATGGCGGATTCGCCGGTCGCGCCCGCGCCGACGATCGTGTGCAGCTCGTCGATGAACGTGATGACTTGGCCCGCACTGGATTTGATCTCCTCCAGCACCGCTTTCAACCGCTCCTCGAACTCGCCGCGGTACTTCGCGCCCGCGACCATCGCGCCCAGATCCAGCGACACCAGCTTCTTGCCGCGCAGCGATTCGGGCACGTCCCCGGCGATGATGCGCTGGGCCAGGCCCTCCACGATGGCGGTCTTGCCGACGCCGGGTTCGCCGATGAGCACCGGGTTGTTCTTGGTGCGCCGCGACAGGACCTGCACCACGCGCCGAATCTCGTTGTCGCGCCCGATGACCGGGTCGAGTTTGCCCTCGCGCGCCTGGGCGGTCAGGTCGGTGGAGTACTTCTCCAGCGCCTGGTAGCTGCCCTCGGGATCGGCGGTGGTGACGCGGGCGTTGCCGCGCACGGCGGTGAACGCCTCGCGCAGGGTGTCCGCGGTCGCGCCGTACTTCAGCAGCAGCTGCGAGACGTCCGAGTCACCGGCGGCCAGGCCGACCATGAGGTGTTCGGTGGAGACGTATTCGTCTCCCATCTCGGTGGCCAGCCGCTGGGAGGCGGTGACCGCGGCGAGCGCCTCGCGCCCCAGATTCGGGGTGGTGGTCGCGCCGGAGGCCCGGGGCAAACGGTCGACGATGTCCTGTGCCTCGCCCCGCACCGTCGCGGGGTCGACGCCCACGGCCTTGAGCAGCGGCGCGGCGATGCCATCGGTCTGATCCAGCAGCGCCACGAGCAGGTGCGCGGGCCGGATCTCCGGATTGCCGGCCGCCGAGGCCGCTCCCAGGGCGGCGGTCAGGGCCGCCTGAGTCTTGGTGGTGGGATTGAACGAGTCCACAAGTCCCCTTTCCTACTGATTGCTTTGCCGGTTTCAACGCAGTAGAAGTTGAGTCTGTTCCGCTCAAGTTCAATATTTTCAGGCCCCGCCGCACTGCCCCCTCACGCTACTCGCCGCGCGGCGGGCCGATTGGCCCGAATCACGGTGCACACGGGGCATATCGGCCTACGATGAGGCCGTTCGTCGACGCATCACCCGCTCGTCCCATGCTCGGCTCGGAATACACCCCGAACGAATGGAGCAGCAATGCGCGCGATCGTGGTTCGTGAGTTCGGCGGCAGGGCCGAGGTCACCGAGATGCCGACCCCCGAGGCCGGGCCCGGGACCCTGCAGATCCAGCTCGACGCCGCCGGGGTCAACCCGTTCGACAAGCGCCTCATCGACGGTTTCCTGGACGGCAAGCTGCCGCACGAGTTCCCGATGATCCCCGGCGTGGACGGCGCGGGGGTCATCTCCTCGGTGGGCGCGGGCATCGAGGATTTCGGCGTCGGCGACCGGGTGGTCGGCAAGTTCCTGATTCCGCCGGTGGGGCACGGGACCTTCGCCGAGTACATCGTGGTCCCGGCCGCCTCGATCATCGCCAAGGTGCCCGATTCGGTGACCTCCATCCAGGCCGCGGCCCTGCCGACCGCGGGGATCACCGCCCTGGATCTGGTGCACGCCGCGCGGCTCACCGCCGGGCAGCGGGTGCTGGTGGTCGGCGCGTCCGGCGGGGTGGGGTCCTACCTGGTGCAATTGGCCGCGCTGGCGGGCGCGCACGTCATCGCCACCGCCCGGCCCGACGACACCGATCGGATGATTCGCCTGGGCGCGGCCGAGGTGGTCGACTACGGGCGGATCCCGGTCGGCGATTCGCCCACCCGGGAGCAATCGAGCCCGCTGTCGGTCGCCGATTCCGTGCGAATGAGCACACCCGGCGGGGTCGACGTGCTCTTCGATCTGGTGAGCGATCCGGCCGGATTCGGCGCGAACGCGGAGCTGGTGCGGGACGGCGGAGCGGCCTACACCACCGCCGGGTCCGCCGGGGGCGCCGATCTGAAGGGGCGCGGCATTCGCGGCGGGGATTTCGAATCCTCCGGTGGCGCACCGGAATTGCGGGAGCTGCTGCGCGACGTGGGCAACGGCGATCTGGTGGTGCCGATCGACGCCACCCCGCCGCTGGAGGGAGCACCCGATGTTATCGGCGCCTCCGGTGCGCGTGGTAAGACGGTGCTCGTCATCTGAACCTCGGGTTACACAAATTGGCCTGCTCCGGCTATATCCGTGCGACCACCGTTTTTTCAGGGATACTTGACGCGGAGGGCGCCCTGGAACCGGGTGCGTCCGGGGTACAGCACACGAAAGGAATGTTCGACGTCGTGGATGCGCGTTCGGCAGCGCTGGTCCGCGCAAACTTCCGGACAGTCGTAGAGGCACCGCACGGGCCCGAACGGCTGATCAGCGCGTTCTACGGTCACCTCTTCGCAGAGATTCCCGGCTTGCGGGAACTCTTTCCTTCCGCCATGGACATGCAGCCCAAGCGGCTGATGACGGCCATCCAGTTCGTGCTGGACAATCTCGAGGACTGGGACCGGGCACAGCGCTTCCTGGAGCAACTCGCGCGCGACCACCGCAAGTACGGTGTGGAGGCCGCCCACTACGACATGGCGGGCCGGGCGCTGCTGGCGGCGTTCCGCAGCTACAACGGCACCGGGTATTGGAGCCGCGAGCTGGAGCAGGGGTGGCAGGACATCACCATCCTGATCTCGGCGTCCATGGCGATCGGCGCCAATTCCGATAAGTCGCAGCCCTATTGGGAGGCCACCGTGGTCGGGCACCGCCGGGTGGTGGACGACCTGGCCATCGTGCGGCTGCAGTCGGACACCCCGATCCCGTATCAGGCGGGCCAGTACGTGCCGATCGCGATTCCGCAGCGGCCCAAGATGTGGCGATACTTGTCACCGGCCATTCCGACCAACCCGTACGGGGAGATCGAGTTCCACGTGCGCAAGGTGCGCACCGGCTGGGTGAGTCCCGCCATCGTCAACGAGACCGAGGTGGGCGATCGCTGGATGATCGCGGCGCCGCTGGGCGGGCTGCACGTGGATCTGCGCAGCCGCCGCGATGTGCTGATGATCAGTTCCGGCACCGGCATCGCGCCGATCCGGGCGCAGTTGATCGAGATGGGCAGGCGCGGCATCAATCCGCGCGTGCACCTGTTCATGGGCGGGCGCTATCCCTGCGATCTCTACGATGTGGAGAACCTCTGGCAGCTCTCGCAGAGCAACCCGTGGTTGACCGTTATTCCGGTGTGCGAGAACGAAACCAACCCGTGGTGGCATCCCCACGCGCCCGCGGATCCGCCGTTCGGCATGCATCGGCGGCTGATCGGTAACCTGGGCGCGGTGGTGGCGAGTTTCGGCGCCTGGGAGGACCGGCAGATTCAGATCGCCGGGTCGGCGCGCATGATCGCCGACACCAGACGGGCGCTGATGGCGGTCGGCACGCCGGAGCGCAATATCAGCACCGATCCGGTGTAGTCCGATCACTGCGGGCGAATGCCCTTGCAGGACAGCTGTTTACCAGTTCGGTAGTGGAACGATCAGGAGTGTGCGGTGACCCTCGACCCCGACCAGACCGGTGAGATCCCCCTCGGCCCGGTGACCGAATGGACCGCCACCGTGGTCGGCGTGCACCGCCTGCGCGAGGACACGACGGTGGTCCGCCTGATCGGTGAGTTCGTGCCCTTCGCCCCCGGCCAGTCGGTGGAGGTCCGCACACCGCAGCACCCGAACATGGTGCGCCGCCTGTATTCCGCGCTCCCGCCGTCCCTGGACGGCAAGCTGGAGTTCCATGTCCGCGCGGTCCCCGGGGGCTGGTGCAGCGGTTCCCTGGTGACCGACACCCGCGCGGGCGACGAGTGGCGGATCACCGCTCCCGCCGGCTGGCTCGCGGTCCACGAGGCCGCCGCGGAACTGATCCTGGTCGCCGACGGTGTAGGCCTGGCTCCCCTGCGCGCCCTCCTCCTGGACCTGACCCGCCGCCCCCACCCGCCCCGCACCCACCTGTTCGTCGGCGCCCGCTACCCCCGCGACCTCTACGCCGCCGACATGCTGGCCCTGCTCGGCAACGAACTCCCTTGGCTGACAATAGTTCCCGTGGTCGACTCCGACAACGACCCCGCCCACCCCGACCCCTGGTACGACCAGTGCCGTGTGGACATAGGCTTCCACCCCGAGGAGCTGGTCCCCGGCCCCCTGGCCGCGGCCCTGTCCCGGTTCGCCCCCCTCGACCACCAGCAGATCCTGGTCTGCGGCGGCATGACGGCGGTGGAGACGACGGTCGACATCCTGGTCGACACCGGGACGCCCATGGAAAACATCCGCTACGAGGCCTTCTGAGGAACCGCCCGGACGCTAACCACGGATCAAACCGGTTATTCGGCGATTACCTCATCCAAGTCGGCCGCGGTAAGGACGCGACGCCCCATCTCCTGCAACCGCACCGAGCTCTGCGCCCGAATCGCACACGCGATCGAGCTCCGCCGAGGTCAGGGTTGGCAGGTCGGCGATAAATGCCGACAGCTCCTGCTGTAGGTGCCGCTCCATACTCCAAGGAGAGAATGAGGGGAGAGTTAGGTTGACTCGCAATGCCGACATCTACCGGGAGCTCCACGCTACGAGCCCGGCCGGTCTCGTCGTCTTCGCCCTCGCCTGCGCGGAGCGCGGAAGCGGGATTTTTCAGGCCCTTGCGGAACATGTTGAGGGGGAACAGCTTTCCGGCATCCTCGAACTGGCGTGGAGCGCGGCCGCCGGTGACGCCGACGACGGCGATTCGGCCGCGACCGTTGAAGAATTCGAAGAGCTGGCGGAATCTTTCGATCCGGACGAGTCAGACACGTCGTTCTTCGTCGTACAGTCCGCGCTGCTTGCCGTGAACGCGATCGCGCTTCTGTCGGATCCGCGCCCCGCGCGGGCGGAGCTGTCCGGTCAGACCCTGGAAACACTGCTCGGGGACTTCGACTTCCGGCTGAGCGGGCAGACCGCGGTCATCGTTCGTGCCGGCGAAACCCCACCGCCGCCGGGAAGGCTGCAGCGACTGGAGCAAGAGGCTCAAACCGCGACCATGCGTGCGTTGACGGCACTGCCCAACGGCGATGTTGCGTCGCGGGAGTTCCTCGACGAGATCCGGGAGTCGTGCCGGGCGGCTCGCGATGAAATCGCCTCTGCCACCGAAGCTGTGGCCGAACTCGCAGGGTGGCTGTAGCACGGGCTTCCACAGAGCAGCCGTGTCGTACGACGATCTCGACGGTGGCCGACGCGGAAGAGTTGGTGAACCCGCGCCGCTGCCAGTCGTACGGCAGCGGCGCGGGGGTTTGGGGGGACCCGCGCCCGTTAGAACAGGGGATCGTGGCGGATGTTTTTCGTCGAGATCCCGGCCGCCATCAGGCGGAACTTCGTTGTTTGGACCATCGAGGGGGCGCCTACTATTTGGACGTCGCGATCTTCCCAGGCGCCGAAACTTGCCACTATCTTTCCTATTTGGCCTACCCGGCGGGGTTCAAGGCCGGGGTACTCCTTCGGCTCCTCCGTCGAGGTGTCGAAGTGCCACCAGGGATTTTCTTCGCTTTCGGTGACGGGGTGGACCGTCAGCCATTTGTTCGCCTGGGCCAGTTGGCTCAGGACCTCGAGGTCGTAGAGGTCGCAGGGGTAGTGGCCGCCTACGAAGATGTCGACCTTCGGGTTCGAGCGGCGCTGGGTCATGGCCATCAGCTGGGCACGTAGGGGAGCTATGCCGGTGCCGCAGCCGACCATCAGCATCTTGCGGCGGGTGTTGCGGGGGACGCCGAGGCCGCCGAGGGGGGAGCCGATCAGCCAGCGTTCGCCGACCTTCGTGTGGCCGACCATCGCGGGGCTGACCCAGCCGCCGGTGACGCCGCGGATGTGGAACTCGATCTCGCCGCTGGGATTCGAGGGAATCGCGGGCGAGAGATAGCGCCACATCCGGGGGCGGGAGGGCACCTGCACGCTCATGTACTGGCCGGCCGCGTACTGCATGGGCTGGTCCAGTTGCAGGCGCACGATGGAGAGATTGCGCAGGACCTCGCGGTGCTCGATCACGGTGCCGGTCCACACCGGCGGGGTGCTCTCGGAATCGGCGGCGCCGATCATGGTGTCGGCGATGACGCCGAGCCCGGCATCCCAGGCCTGTTCGACCTCGTCGGTCCACATCTCGGTGCCCGCGTACGCCTGCATCGCGGTCTTCAGCGATTTGGCCACCGCCGCATAGTGTTCGGCGACGACACCGTACTTGCGATGGTCGCGGCCCAGTTGCGCGAGGAAGGGCAGGAGCTTGTCCGGCTCCTCCAGCCTGTCCACCACGTAGGCGATGGCCTTGACGAGGCGGTCGCGCTGGGCGTCCAGGGCCGCGGGGAAGAAGTCCCGCACCTGTGGGTAATCGGTGAAGAGGATGGCGTAGAAAGATCGAGCGAGTTTTTCGGGGCCGCCGTCCTCCGCAGCAACCGCCTTGAACGTCGTTCTTATCAATGCGACGGTCCGCGAATCCATTTGTGTCACAACCCCATTTCGCACTCGAACACAGGCGAATCCGGCGAGTGCAGTGCTGCGGGACACTCGACAGCAGCCGTTGGTGAGCAAGTGTAGGCGAGGTTTGCCAGCAACGGAACGGGACCTTTCAAACACACCCCTGCAATTCCCTGAAAACCAGGCAAAGGCGAGCAATCTCCCCAGAAAACAGACTGATCAACTAGGAAACGCCGTGCGACACGGGTTTTCACCCATCGACCATGCGTGATCCGTTTTGCAAGACTCAGAAAACGAGCGACCCCACCGCAACCCTGACGGTTCCGAAATCCCCAAGTCGCTCACGACAAATCCAGCAAAATTCACAAATTCCCAACCGACCGGTCTAAATGTATTACCCCGAAACCCCCGGCGCCACCCCGCATCCCCCGCAACACCATTGTTTGCCGCACACAACTAAATTCAGCACATTGCCTGCAACAAACCGCATCAGTGCGAACACCACCCGGCACCCCCGCCCGAAACAAAAGCAGCGCCCCGGAATCCGGGACGCTGCCTGTCGCTGCCGAACCTCCGCTACGGGAGATTCCGCCGATGGCGGGGCTGCCACACCACCAGGGCCGTACTGCGCTGCGGCGGAGTCAGGTCCGGCCGGTAGCCCGCCCGCAACCGCTCCACCTCCGCACCGAGTTCGGCGACCCGCTGCTGTAGCTCTTCCACCTGATTGGTGAGCTCGATGATCCGTTTGATGCCCGCCAGGTTGACGCCCTCGTCCTGGGACAGCCGCTGCACCTCGCGCAGCAGCTGCACATCCCGGTCCGAGTAGCGCCGGCCGCCGCCGGAAGTGCGTTGCGGCGACACCAGACCCAGGCGGTCATAGGTGCGCAGCGTCTGGGCGTGCATGCCCGCCAGCTGCGCCGCCACCGAGATCAGGAAGTACTGCGCCTCGGTGGCCTTCTTCGGATCATGACTCATTACGCACCTGCCCATCCAGCACGCGGATCGAAGCCACTGGTCTTCTCCGCCTCCGCGTAGCGCCGCAGCGCCTCGGTGGCATCATCGTCCAGCTTCTGCGGTATCGCGACCTTGACGGTGACGAGCAGATCGCCGGCGCCTCCGTCGCGCTTGGACACACCGCGCCCGCGCACGCGCAGGGTGCGGCCGTCGGCGGTGCCCGGGGGCACCTTCACGCCGACCCGGCCCTCCAGCGTCGGCACGGAAACCGTTGTCCCCAGCACCAGTTCGCTGTAGCTGACCGGCAGCACCAGGGTCAGATCGTCGCCGTTGCGGCCGAAGACCTTGTCCTGGCTGACGTGCACGGTGACGAACAGATCCCCCGGGGGCGCGCCCCGCAGACCCGCTTCACCCTGGCCCGCCAGCCGAATCCGCTGTCCGTCGCGCACACCCGGGGGGATACGCACCGTGATGGTGCGGGTCCGATTCTGGATGCCCGCGCCCCGGCAGTCGACGCACGGATCGTCGATGATCGACCCGGTGCCCCGGCAGTCGTCGCACGGTTCGCTGAACCCGAACGCGCCCTGGTTCCGGCTGACCACGCCGGTTCCGTTGCAGTGCGGGCACACTCGCGGACTGGTGCCGGGCTTGGCGCCACTGCCGTGGCAGGTGGTGCACGCGGCCGGGCTGGTCATGCGCAGCGGCACCGTCACGCCCTGGGCGGCCTCGCGGAAGCCCAGCGTCGTCTCGGTTTCCACGTCGCTGCCGCGGCGCGGCCGGGACGAGGTGCGGGTTCCGCCCCGGTTGAACAAACCACCGAGGATGTCGCCCAGTCCGCCGTCGGCGCCACCGGGCTGCGCCCCGCCGAAGATATCGCCGAGATTGAAGTCGCCGGAGAAACCGCCGCCGCCCTGGCTGTAACCACCGCCGGGCGAGAAGCCGCCGCGGCCGAAACCGCCGCTGGCGAAGAGCTTTCGCGCTTCGTCGTACTCCTTGCGCTTATCCGGATCCGACAGCACGGCGTGCGCCTCGCTGACGGTCTTGAACCGCTCCTCGGCCTTCGCGTCACCCGGGTTCTTGTCCGGGTGCAGGTCACGGGCGAGCTTGCGGTACGCCTTCTTGATCTCTTCGGGGGTCGCGCCGGAGGCGATACCCAGCTCCTTGTAGAAGTCCTTCTCGAGCCACTCCCGATTCACCGGGCATCCCCTCCTTTCGATTCGATCGACACCGGAACCGGTGTCCGGACCCCGGTCGGGGTCGCTGTCGTATTACTCGACGCCAGCGGCATCGGGACCGCCGTTCGCCGAGTCCGGCGCGGCAGCGCCGTTCAGATCCGCCACCGAGTCGGTGACACCGACCAGTGCGTGCCGCAGAACGCGATCGCCGAAGCGGTAGCCCTTGCGCATGACCATGCCGAGTACCGGGTCGTGCCCGGAACCCTCGTGCTGCACGGCCTCGTGCAGGGTCGGGTCGAAAGGCTCGCCCTCCGAACCGAAGTCCTGTAGCCCCTGCTTCTGCAGGGCGGTGACCAGCTTGTCGGCCACCGACTTGAGCGGGCCGTTCTCGAGATCGCCGTGCGCGCGCGCCCGGTCGAGATCGTCCAGCACCGGGAGCAATTCGCTCACGATGGTCGCTTTCGCGTTGTCGATGGTGGCCTGACGGTCACGCTCGACGCGGCGGCGGTAATTGGCGTATTCGGCGGTGAGCCGCTGCAGGTCCGAGGTGCGCTCGGCGAGTTCGGCGCTGATGGCGTCGGCGAGGGAGTCCTCGGCGAGCGCATCTGCGGCCGAAGCCGCGGCGAATTCCTCCGCCGCGGCCTCGCCTACCTCACCCGAGACCGTATTCGGTTCCTGCTCCGGGTTCGGATTCGTCACTTCTTCTCCGGCTCCTCGACGACCTCGGCATCGACGACGGTGTCATCGGCGTCGGGCGCGCCCTGGCCGTTGGCCGAAGCGCCCTGCTCCTGCGCCGAGGCATCGTAGATGGCCTGGCCCAGCGCCTGCGACTCGGTCGCGAGCTTCTCCACCGCGGACTTGATGACCGCGATGTCGGTGCCCTTGAGCGCCTCGTTCGCCTCGGCGATGGCCGCCTCGACCTTGGTCTTGATGTCGGCCGGGACCTTGTCCTCGTTGTCCTTGATGAACTTCTCGGTCTGGTGCACCAGCGACTCGGCCTGGTTGCGGGTCTCGGCCTCTTCGCGACGGGCCTTGTCCTCCGAGGCGTGCGCCTCGGCGTCCTTGACCATGCGATCGATCTCTTCCTTGGACAGACCGGAGCCGTCCTGGATCTTGATCGTGTTTTCCTTGTTGGTGCCCTTGTCACGCGCGGTCACGTGCACGATGCCGTTGGCGTCGATGTCGAAGATGACCTCGATCTGCGGCACGCCACGCGGGGCCGGCGGGATGCCGGTCAGCTCGAAGGAGCCGAGCAGCTTGTTGTGCGAAGCGATTTCGCGCTCACCCTGGAAGACCTGGATCTGCACGGACGGCTGATTGTCGTCGGCCGTGGTGAAGGTCTCGGACCGCTTGGTCGGGATCGTGGTGTTGCGCTCGATGAGCTTGGTCATCACGCCGCCCTTGGTCTCGATGCCCAGCGACAGCGGGGTGACATCGAGCAGCAGGACGTCCTTGACCTCGCCCTTGAGCACGCCGGCCTGCAGGGCGGCGCCGACGGCGACGACCTCGTCCGGGTTCACGCCCTTGTTGGGCTCACGGCCGCCGGTCAGTTCCTTGACCAGCTCCGACACGGCGGGCATACGGGTCGAACCACCAACGAGGACAACGTGATCGATGTCGCCGACGGCGATGCCCGCGTCCTTGATGACGGACTGGAAGGGCTTGCGGGTGCGGTCCAGCAGATCAGCGGTGATCTTCTGGAACTCGGCGCGGGTCAGCTGCTCGTCGAGGAACAGCGGGTTCTTGTCCGCGTCGACCGTGATGTAGGGCAGGTTGATCGAGGTCGACTGCGAGGACGACAGTTCGATCTTGGCCTTCTCCGCGGCCTCACGCAGGCGCTGCAGGGCCATCTTGTCCTTGGTCAGGTCGATGCCCGAGGACGCCTTGAACTTGTCGACCAGCCAGGTCACGACGCGCTCGTCCCAGTCGTCGCCACCGAGGTGGTTGTCGCCGGAGGTCGCGCGGACCTCGACGACGCCCTCGCCGATGTCGAGCAGCGAGACGTCGAAGGTGCCGCCACCGAGGTCGAAGACCAGGATGGACTGTTCCTTGTCGCCCTTGTCCAGGCCGTACGCCAGCGCCGCCGCGGTGGGCTCGTTGACGATGCGCAGGACGTTGAGGCCCGCGATCTGGCCGGCTTCCTTGGTCGCCTGGCGCTGCGCGTCCTCGAAGTAGGCGGGGACGGTGATGACCGCGTCGGTGATCTCCTCACCGAGGTACGCCTCGGCGTCGCGCTTCAGCTTCATCAGCGTGCGCGCGGAGATCTCCTGCGGGGTGTACTTCTTGCCGTCGATCTCGACGGTCCAGTCCTCGCCCATGTGGCGCTTGACCGACCGAATCGTGCGATCGACGTTGGTGACCGCCTGGTTCTTCGCGGGCTGACCCACGAGAACCTCGCCGTTCTTGGCGAAGGCGACGATCGACGGGGTGGTGCGCGAACCCTCCGAGTTGGCGACGACTACCGGCTCACCGCCTTCGAGAACGGCGATGACCGAGTTCGTGGTCCCGAGGTCGATACCGACCGCACGAGCCATGGTGTTTCCTCCTAGTTGATTACCTGCGTCCATGCCACTGGACCTCGCTCCCGCGATACGGCGGGGCATGGTCCACAGCAACACTGAGCGTGGTCAGCTCAATCCTGCATCGATTGTCTATCGGATGCAACTCTAACTTGAGTCGAACTCGCTCAACTTGTGTCTGATCTGCACCAACGAGCGGCTTCGGAGATGTATTCCCGGGCTCGAAAAAAATCCCGGGACGCCGGGCCGAGTGCCATTGTGTGCATACCGAACGGTCTCTAACCAGGGTTCGGGTCCGGATTGTGATCGAAGGACGCGCAACTTTCGACGCGCTCGGGGTGAGCACGCCCGGGTAGACCGGGGTCCGCGAGCCGGGGCGGACCACCCGGCCGGCGTCGTCGGGCTGCGCGCCCCGGGCTCACTTCCCGTCTTCGGGGAACACCTCGCGCGGTTCGCCGGAGAAGGCGATGTCCATATGCCCCTGCTGCGTGCCGTCGGTGACGTAGACGGTCACCACCGGGCTCTGATCGGTCGCGCCGGGCGAACGGTGGATGGAGACATGACTGATCGCGCCGCCGGGCACGCGCAGGGTCTGCGGCGCGCCCGCCAGGATCGCGGCGATCGCCCGCACGTCGATATCGGTGAGCTGGAACGATTCGGTGCTGCCGCTGCGCGAACTGGTCGAGGAGTTGCCGAAACGGCCGTCGCGGTAGGTCAGGTCCTCGGACCGATTGCCCTCGATCGGCCGGTCCACCCGCACGTAGTCCGGGTACAGCGTCACGTCGTCGACCGGGGAGTCCCCGTACTCGGCCCGGTAGGCGGCGAGGAAGCTGCCGAAGCCCTGACCGGTGGTGCCGTCGGTGCGCGCGGTGCGCGGCGGATCCGGTTCGCTCACCCAGCCGAAGAACGAGCCGAGCAGCGCGGCCACCGCCACCGTGCCCGCGGCCGCGATCCAGCGCCGCCGCGGCAGTCGCCGTTCGGGCCGAATCAGCGGGGCGTCCACCAGGTTTCGCGGAATCTGGAGATCGGAGATGAGCGCGTCGAGATCGCCGAAGGTGCGCGCCCGCATCGCGGCGGCGGTGCGCTGGGTATGTTCGGATTCACTCAATTCGCCTGCGGCACGGGCGGAATCGAGCAGCGAGCAGGCGTCGACCCGATCGGAGTCGCGGACCCGCAGGCCGGAATGCTGAGAAACCATCGTCGCCTCGCCTAACCCTTGAAAGGGGATGTCCGCAGGATCGCACCGGCGGGGGTGGCCGTCAGATTGCCGCGCTCCTCGAAGGAGTTGTCCACGTAGACGCTGAGCACCGGTGGGCCGCCGCGCTGCGGCTCGAACCCGATATGGGTGACCGCGCCGTTCTCGACCTTCAGCAGTGCGGGGGCCTCGGCCAGCAGCTTGTCCAGCGCCGCGGTGTCGATCTCGGCCAGATCCGCTGTCGCGGTGGTGGTTTGCCGAACCGCGGGCGCGGTGCTCAATTCGAAGCCGCTGCGATAGGTGTACTTGGCCATCCGATTCGGCTGCGGCGACTGCGTCACCGAGATGTGCGCCTCGAAGAAGGACACCTCGTCCACCAGGGTGGTGCCGAACTTGGCGCGGTAGTCGTCTCGGAACTGCGCGATGCCCGCGCCGGTCGTGAAGTTCGGGGTCCCGATGATCTTCGGCGTGATCGCGCCCAGCTCCACCGCCGGCGGCGGCGCGGGCGGGGTCTCGGGCTGATGCGCCCACACGAAGGCGCCGACCGCCGCGACGAGGCTGACCGTCACCATGGCGACCGGAAACAGGAAGCCGCGGACCGACGTCGGCGGCCGGGCATCGGCCGGTGTGCCGACCGGGCGCTGGAGGTCGTCGGTGAGGTCGGCCAGCTCACCCAGGCTCTTGGCCTCGCCGGCGAGTTCGGTGAGCGCGCGGTGATCCGCCGCGCGCAGCTGCCCGTCCGCGAGCGCGGCGTCGAGCAGCGCGCAGGCGGCGGCCCGGTCCTCGTCCCGCGCCCGGGTCCGCGGCGGATACCCGCTGCCGCGCCGGCTCGGCCGCGCGGTGGGCACCCGCGTCTGGGTCGCGCCGGGGGTGGCCTGCAGATCGGCGACGAGCCGGTCGAGTTCACCCAGTGTTTTTGCGTCCCCGGCCCGTTCGGACCGGTCGTGATACTCGGCCGCCCCGAGCTGCCCCTCCTCGTAGGCGGCGTCGAGCCGCGCCCGGACGTTCACGCGGTCCACGTCCCGCGCCCGCATGCGCCCGGCGCTGGCAGAACCCGACGTATCGGCCGATCTCGCACTCACAAGCGGATGGTAGCGGCCCGTGCCCGCCTCGGGCGCGCCGAAGCCCGGCCCGGCCCGGCGAGGCGGGAGCCGCCCCGCCGTAACACGCCCGAATGCTCGCTCACACCACGACGACGGCGATCCCGGGAAGGGCTGCGCGCGGAGTGATCGATGCCCGGCACAGCGGCGTGCATCCCGGCGACTGCGTGTCCGGGCGCGAGTGCGCGCGCCCGGCCAACCCGCTTCCGGACGCGGAACCTCCACCCGCGCACGGCAACTGCGCGGGGTGCGGCCGATCGCGGGCGGCCCGCAACGCGACTCGCCCGGGAATCAGACACGCGGAGTGTCCGAAATACCCGGCTTTCGGACGGTCTGGGAAAAGATCTAGCTCAGTTGTCAGCCCAGCTCAGGAGGCCAGATGGGAGTGCGGTTCGGCATCTCTATCCCGCCCGTGGCAACCGCGCTGGCGGATGTACTGGATATGACGAGGGCGGCCGAGGACGAGGGCCTGGATCTGGTGGGCATTCAGGATCATCCGTACGCCCCCGAGCACGGGGACGCCTTCGGGGTCCTGGGACCGGCACTGGCGGCGACCAACCGGATCACGCTGTACTCGGGAATCGCGACCATGCCGCTGCGGCGGCCGTCGATGCTCGCCGAGCAGGCGGCCACCCTCGACCTGATCAGCGGCGGGCGCTTCGAACTCGGGGTCGGGACGGGCGCTTTCGAGGAGGGCGCGCTGGCCCTGGGCGGCCCGCGATCACGCGGCGCGGCCGCGCTGAGAGCCCTGTCCGAGGGTATGGAGATCATTCGTTCCGCCTGGAGACCGGGACAGGTGGTCACCGTGCGCGGCACCGAGTACACGGTGGCCGGGCTGCCGGGCGGACCCGCGCCCGCGCACCGGATGGCGCTGTGGCTCGGCGCCATCGGCCCGCGCGCCCTCGATCTCATCGGACGTGCGGCCGACGGCTGGGTCGCGCCGCTGCCGGCCTGGCTGCCGTGGGAGCAGTGGCGCAACGCGCAGGATCGCATCGACAGCGCCGCGCTGGCGGCGGGCCGCGATCCGCGGGCCATCACCCGCATGGCCGCCCTGCCCGGCGAAATCGGCGACCGCGCCCTGCATCCGAGACCGCGCGGCGCCGATCCGATCCGGGGCTCGGCCGCGGAGTGGGCGGAGATCATCGCGGCCCTGCACCGGAACGCGCGCTTCGACACCTTCATCTTCTGGCCGCCGAGCCTCGACGTGGATCAGGTCCGGCGCTTCGCCCGCGACGTCGTGCCCGCCGTTCGCGAAAGACTCGGCGAAGTGGCCATGGCCGGATAGGGCCGCGCGATTCCGTACACGCGCCGCCGGACATCGGGCAGCTCACCCGGCGCGCGGTCCGAAACCCGCACCGCGCCCGGGGTTCCCGGTGTCCGGACCACCGCCGCGAACCGCTAGCGCAGCAGCGGGAAACCGCCGGATTCCAGGATCGCGGCGATCGCGTCGGCGCGCGCCCGTGGGGCCGCGTAGTCCGGGTGCGCGCCGAGGACAGCGGCGGCGTCGCGCAGGCGGACCATCTGCCGTTCGGCCTCGGCGACGGTGCGCCCGTCCGGGGTGATCGGGTGGGCGGCGAACACGGGCTCGCGCGGATTCACGCGTCCCAGGTGCAGCGCCCGGTCCACCCGGCGCGAACACCGGCAGGGCGCCTGGGGATTCGCGAGCCCGCAGTTCGCGGTGAGGAAGTTGCCGAGTCGTTTCTTGGCGCGCTCCAGGCGTTTTCGATAGGCGGCCGGGGTGATGTCGGCGATCCAGGCGGCCTCGGCGGAGCTCAGTTCGAATATCTCCGAGAGGACGAAGGCGATCCGCTCCTCGCGGGCCAGGCACTGCAGCATGGCCTGGGTGCAGGTGAGCCGCACCTCGTGGGTGAGCAGCACGGCCTCGGGTCCCCGGTAATCCTGTTCGGCGAGGCCGTCCCGCAGGTCGGCCCCGAATTCGTCCAGGCTGACCTGATTCGCCTCCTGCGTGGTCTTGCGCCGCAGATTCAGCAGGTAGTTGACCCCGATGCGGTACGCCCAGGTCAGCAGTTTGGCCTCGCCCCGCCACGTACCCAGGCTGCCCACCACCCGCAGCAGGATCTCCTGCCCGGCGTCCTCGGCGTCGGCCGGCCGCCACACCATGCGCAGCGCCAGCCGATAGATCGGATCCCGCAGCAGCCGAACGACGTCCGAGACCGCCGCCCGGTCCCCCGCCACGGCCCGAGCGACCAGCTCGCGCTCGGCGGCGTCCGGCCCGCGGTCGGCAGCGTCCGACCCACGCTCGGCAGAAACGCGCCACCGCTCGACGGCGAGCGACTCCCGACCGGGAGCGCCCGCGACCGCATCCCGCTCGCTCGCCCCATCGGGTGCCGAGTCGCGCGCGGGCGTGGGACCGAGCGAACGGCTCTCCAGCGCTGCGGGTTCGGGAGAGCCGGACTGAATCGACATACCGCCAGCTTGTGCACGCGGGCCTCCGCGCGCAAGGACTTTCGGCGGAGATCACCGGTCGGCAGGCGAAGCTCCGAGTCGAGTGCGGCGGGAACCGAATTCCCCCACCGCGCACATCGCCGATCCCGCGGGGATCACGGGGCGAAGGCGTGCTCCGGCCCCGTGATCGGCCCTGCCACGGCGATATCAGGCTACCGCCCGCACCGCGGTCAGGGCGTGCCGCTCGATCCACGAGGCCACGGCGGTCCCGATGGCGTCGGGCTGATCCTCCGGGCAGTGATGTCCGGCCGGGCCGATGTTCGCGGTCTCGACGGCGGCGAAAGTCCGCTCCGCCCAGGCGATGGCCTCGGCCGAACCGAGCCCGACGCCGTGTTCCACGCCCATGACGAGCTTGGGCACCTCGGGCGATTCGGCCATCCAGCGGCCGTAGTTCTCGATGATCGCGACCACGTCGGCCGGCTCGCCGTCGAGCGGGAACTCGCGGGGCCACACCAGCATCGGCTTGCGCGAGGCCGGGGTGGGGTACGGCTTGCGGTACGCCTCGAGGGCGTCGAGGGACAGGCTGCGGGTGGAGGCGGGGAGGTTGAACTCGATGAACATGTTCTTCTCCAGCACCATCTCCTCCCCTTCCGGAGAACGGAAGCGGCGGAACAGTTCCGCGCCCTGCGGCGGCATCTCCGACCAGCTCATCGGACGCAGGAAGGTCTCCACCACCGCGAGCCCGCGCACCCGCCCGGGATGGCGTGCGGCCCAGTCCATCGCGAGCGCGCCGCCCCAGTCGTGCCCGACCAGCACCACCCGGTCCAGGCCGAGCGCGTCGAACCAGGCGTCGAGGTAGCGGGCGTGGTCGGCGAAGCGGTAGTCGCTCTCGGGCTTGCCGGAGTCGCCCATGCCGATCAGATCCGGTGCCAGCGCGCGGTTTTCGCCGGTGATGTGCGGAATCACGTTGCGCCAGATGTGGGACGAGGTGGGGTTGCCGTGCAGGAACACGACCGGGATCGCACCGCTGCCGGCGTCGGTGTAGGCGAGGTAGGAGTCGAGTACGTCGACGGTTGCCATGGTGTTCGTCCTTCCGAGTGAATTGCCTTCACCCGGTTGGACACTCACCGGCGCCGCCTGTGACAGGACTCGTCAGTGACCCGTGTCACAGTTCTCGGCGGCCGGGCGATCGACCGTCAATCCGGGATGGATGCCGGGGGTCAGCCCGTTGCCGACCGCCGCCCGCTGCAGCAGCGCGACGAGCACCGCCCGATCGGACTCCGCCAGCGGCGCAAGCAGTTCGGCGTCCAGCTCGGTCGCGATCCGGGCCGATTCCACCAGCAGTTCGATACCCGCCGGCAGCAGATGCACCGCGTGCGCGCGCCGATCCGCCGGATGCCTGCGGCGCTCGACCAGGCCGCGCTTCTCGAGGTCGTCGACCAGGCCGACCATCACGTTGCGGTGGATGCCCAGCGCCTCGCAGAGCTGCTGCTGGGACTGCCCGTCGTTGGCCTGCAGGATCCGCAGCATGCCGTGGTGCTGCGGCTTGATGCCCAGCGGCGCCAGCAGTTCACCGAAACGGCTCGCGCTGTGCGAACCCAGCTGGCCCAGCAGGAACGCCGGATGCGCGGCGAGCGGCGAGAGGTCGGGAGCGGTCACCGCCCCAGCCTACAGGAAGGCACCAATATGGATTGCCCTGTTGCGTGATAATCACTTCATGTGCATAGTTTGAGGAGTCGCCAACACCCCACCGAATCGAAGTGAGCTCGCCGTGGAATCCGACACCGTTCCGACAACCCTCGATCCCCGCCGCTGGATAGCCTTCGCCGTAGTCCTGGCCGCCGGGTTCATGGATCTGCTCGACGTGACGATCGTCAACGTCGCCGTGCCGAGCATTCAGCAGGATCTGCACGCGGAATACGCGCAGATCGAATGGATCATCGCCGCCTACGTCCTGTCCTTCGCCGCCGTCCTGATCACCGGCGGCAGGCTCGGTGACATCTACGGCCGCAAGCGGCTGTTCCTGCTGGGCATGGCGGGTTTCACCCTCGCCTCCGCGGCCTGCGGGCTCAGCACCGATCCGGCCATGCTCATCGCCTCGCGCTTCGTCCAGGGCGCCATGGCCGGGCTCATGGTGCCGCAGATCCTGGCCATCATCCGGGTCACGTTCCCGAAAGCCGAGCGCACCAAGGCGATTGCCATCTACAGCGCCGTCGGCGGTTCCGCGTCCGCGGTCGGGCTGTCGCTGGGCGGGGTGCTCGTGCAGTGGGATCTGTTCGATCTCGGGTGGCGGCCGATCTTCCTGGTCAACATCCCGGTCGGCATCGCCGCGTTCGCCGCGGCGTCGATCGTCATGCGCGATTCCAAGTCCCCGATCGCGCCACGCCTGGACATTCCCGGCATGGTGCTGGCCGTCTCGGCGGTCATGCTGCTGGTCTATCCGCTCGCCGAGGGCCGCCGGCTCGAGTGGCCCGCGTGGACCTTCCTCATGATCGGCGCGGCCGCCGCGGTGTTCGCGGTGTTCATCGCCTACGAGCGGCGCAGGGCGCGCACGGTCGGCTCACCGCTGGTCGACCTCGATCTGTTCCGGTCCCGCGCCTTCACCGTCGGGCTCGGCGGCTGGCTGCTGTTCTGGATCGGATTCGGCGGTTTCTTCCTCATCTGGACGCTGTTCATGCAGGCCGGGCTGGGCTGGTCGCCCATGCGAGCGGGGCTGACCGCCATGTTCTTCGCGGTCGGCGCGGGCATCGGGGCGGGCGTCTCGGTGAGCGTGCTGGCGCCGCGCTTCGGCCGCTGGGTGCTCGTGGGCGGCGGGGTCGTCGTGGCCGCGGGCTTCGCGCTGTACGGGTGGATGGGCGTCGAATACGGTGCCGGATTCGCTTCCTGGCAAATGGTATTGCCGCTGATCGTGACCGGTATCGGCTTCGGATTCGTGGTCGCGCCGACCATCGATATGCTGCTCGGCCAGATTCCGGACCGGGAGGCGGGCGCCGCGTCCGGGCTGCTCAATACCGGTCAGCAATTGGGGCTCGCGCTGGGTGTGGCGCTGGTGGGCATCGTGTTCTTCGGACAGCTCGACAATGCCGTGGTGACGAGCCCCGAGTCCAATGCGGCCAATTTCGCGCACGCCTTCGACTACACCCTGAAATGGGGTATCGGCCTGATGGTCGCGGTGTGCCTGGGATTCTTCGCCCTGCCCCGCGACACGCGGCTGGCGCCGCAGGCCGACCAGGTGCGCGCCGAGGAGCTGACCCCGGCCTGAAAACCGCGAAACAGCCCGCGAATTCCGGCGAAATGCCGAAACCGTGGGCTGTTTTCGCATTATCGGGGCGGTGAGGGAGAACAATTCGAACTGTCCACGAACTTCGACAGGAGTCAGCTGATGCGCGCGGTGACGGTAACCAAGGGCGAGTTCCGGGTGTCGGAATTGCTAACACCCACCCCGGGAGCCGGGCAGGTGCTGGTCGATGTATTGCGCTGTGGCATCTGCGGATCCGACCTGCACGCCAGACTGCACTGTGACGAGCTGGCCGATATGGCCGTCGCCACCGGGTACGAGCATTTCATGCGCTCGGACCAGAGCGTGGTGATGGGACACGAATTCTGCGGCGAGGTGGTCGATTACGGGCCCAAGACACGCAAGCGCTGGAAGCCCGGCACCCGGGTGGTGTCGCTGCCGATCCTGCGGCACGGCGACCAGCCGCACCTGACCGGGCTCTCGGCCGCGGCGCCCGGCGGGTACGCCGAACAGGTGCTCGTGCAGGAATCGATGACGTTCCCGGTGCCCAACGGGTTGTCCGCCGAGCACGCCGCGCTGACCGAACCGATGGCGGTGGCCTGGCACGCGGTGCGGCGCAGCCGGATCGAGAAGGGGCAGACGGCCTACGTCATAGGCTGCGGGCCGATCGGGCTGGCGGTCATCTCCATGTTGAAGGCGTCCGGGGTGCGGACCGTGGTGGCCAGCGACTTCTCGCCCAGGCGGCGGGAACTGGCCGCGCGCTGCGGGGCCGACGTGGTCGTGGATCCCGGAGTGGATTCCCCGTGGACCTCCGCGCCGCGTAAATCCGGGATCAGCGGCGTGACCGACGTGCTCAACCTCGGTTTCGACGCCATGGAGAAACTGCGGCGGCTGCCGAATGTGCCCTGGTGGTACGTGTTCCGGGCCGCGCACACGTTCAACAAGGGCCCGGCCGGTCCGGTCATCTTCGAGTGCGTCGGCGTGCCGGGAATGATCGATCAGCTGTTGACCGCTGCCCCGCCGCTGTCGCGGATCATCGTGGTCGGGGTGTGCATGGAATCGGACGCGATCCATCCGGCCATGGCCATCAACAAGGAGATCGAGCTGCGCTTCGTGCTCGGCTACGACCCGGGCGAGTTCCGCGACACCCTGCACATGATCGCCGAGGGCAAGGTCGATCCCGCGCCGCTCATCACCGGAACGGTCGGGCTGGACGGGGTCGATTCGGCGTATTCGGCACTGGCGTCACCGGAGTCGCACGCGAAGATCCTGATCGATCCGCGCAGCACGGCGACCGCGCCGTGAGCCGGTGGCCCGGGCCCGCGCGCGGGCCTGGCGACCCGGGCCCCGCCACCCGGCCGCCGCCCGAGTCCGGTTGCCCGAGTATCTGACTCGCGTCGCGCGGCGGGGGCGGGCGGTGGTTTCGGGTCCGGTCCCCGGGGGCATCGCCGCGCACTCGGGGCGCGGCGCCGTCGCGCCCGGCACGAACATCCGAGTTCGGCGACTCGGGTCCGATCGGCAAGCGCCTGCCCGCGGTCGCGGGAGCGGACGGCGCGGTCCGGCACAGTCTCAGCCGTTGTGGCCCTGAATTCGGGCGAACGGTGTGGTGGGCGGCTCGTGCAGCACGTCGAGCAGGCCCTCGGCGCTGCGGACCGCGGTCAGGCAGGCGTTCGACAGGAACTGGTCGGCGAGCGGATGGCGGGCTCGCGCCCGCCATTTCTGCACCGCCGCCAGCGCCGACGCGCGCTGGGTGGGCAGGTCCGCGTGAGCGGGCAGGTCCAGGCGCAGGTGGGTGGCCACGCCCGCGCCGCCGATGAGCCGGTGCAGTTCGGTGAGATCGGCCGGGGGCAGCGGCAATTCGCCGGTGCGCAGGTGGCCGAGCAGGCGGAGTTCGGCGAATCCGTGCACATCCGCCAACAGGGTGCGCACGCGCGGCAGCAGGGCGTCGGCGGTCACGCCCGGATGCGCGGCGAGAATGCGGGCCAGGCCGGTCAGCGCCGAATGCGCCTTCAATTCCTCTGCGCGCTGGGCGAATTGCACGTCGAGCACGGTGCGCAGCTCGTCGAGTCCGCTGCGCCGGGTGAGTTCGGCGGCGAGGGCGGCGGAATCGCGCACGCCGAGCCGAATGAGGGTCACCGCCAGGCGAATGCCGAAGAGTCCGAAGCGCGCGGCGAGGTGGACGCGCAGCTCCGGGGGCACCGGGAGCGACAGGTCGGGGCGGCCGAAACGGTCGGCCGAGAGCAACGCGAGGCTCAGATCGTCCACCGGGACGGCGGCCAGCGCCTCGAACGCCGCGAATTCCCGCTGCCGCAGGGTGGCGGCGGCGAAGGCGAGCAGGCCCGCCACCGGAATCACCGACTGGCACAGGCCGGTTCGCTCCAGTTCACCCGCGAAGCGGGCGGCCACGTCCCGGGCCGAGTGCAGTGCGTCGAGGCGGCCCGCGCCGATCTCGTCGGCGCGGGACACCACGCCTATCACGCCGAGCGGTGCTGCCGAACGGGTGTTGTGCGCGGCGGGCGCGGCAGCCTGCCCGCCGTGCGCGGTGCCGCCGCCGGGCCGGGCGTGCGGCGCGAGCGCGTTCGGCGTGTGCGAGGCATGTGCGCCGGACACGGACGCCCCGTTCCGATCCGATCCCGTGTCCGATCCGATGCGTTCGAGGAAGTCGATGTCCGCGGAGTCGAGGCGGCGCAGGAGATAGATGACGGCGTCCGCGCTCGGTAGGGGCGCGCTGTCCGCGCCCGGTGTCAGCAGCCGCGAGGTGCGGGCCGACACGTCGCGCGACAGCGACGAGATGCCGGGGGTGTCCACGATCGTGGTGCGCTCGAGTTCGGCCGAGGGCCAGTGCACTTCGAGGTGATCGACCTCGCGCGCGCCCGGCGGATTCCAGCGCGGGGCGGCCAGGTCGAAGGTCAGGCCGTGCGCGCCGGCGAGTCCGTCCACGCCGCGGGAGCGGCGGACCACCACATCGGCGCGCGCGCCGTCACCGGAGTGGGCCGTGACCCTGGGTGCGACGCCGTGGCGATACCAGGTGACCAGGCGCGTGCACTCGGTCGCGTCGGTCGGCGCGATGTCCTGGCCGACCAGCGCGTTCAGCAGCGTCGACTTGCCCGCCTTCAGCTGCCCGGCCAGCGCCACCCGCAGTGGTTCGTCCATGCGCCGCGCGCACGCCTCCACCTGGGCGCGGGCGCGCTCGCCCAGACCCCGGCGCGCGGCCGCCAGCAATCCACGGGTCTCGGCCCCCAGCCCGAACCCGCCGCTCACACCGTCCACTCCGCACCTCCACGCATCGCCAACCTGTCGCCCGAACCGGCCTCCCCGTTAGCAACCCCGGCAATCGGGGCGAACGGGGCTGTGGATTCCGCGCATGTCGCGCGCACGCAACCCGCCGGGCCCGGCGCGCGCAGATCGTGCGGCGTCCGCGGACCCGTGCACGAGTGTGCCGCCGACCGCGGTGTGGCGGCGCGATTTCCACGACGTGGCCGCGTCGGGTTGGGCGGCAGGCGGCGACCGGGGGGTTCCGGCGGGCGAGCCGCAAGGTGGGGAACCCCGGCCGCTGCCCCGCTGAGTGAGGCCGCGGTGCGCCCGGCGAGCGAGCGTCGACCTACGGCGCGGTCGCCGCCAGGTGCGCGTATGCCCGTGGAACAGGATCGGCCGCGATGAGCGTGTCGTGCGCCCGCTGCCGCCGGTGATCCCGGTGCCGGCCGCCCTCATAGCGGGAGGCGATGCGCTGCCGGTCGCGGGACAGATCAGGAGGCGGGTGGCAGCGCCGCGTGGGGTGGGGCGGGGGTGAGCAGGGCGTCGGCGCGGCGGCGCAGGTCGGCGACCGCGTGCAGGCGGCGTTCGAGGGCCGCCGCCCGGGTGGTGCGGGCCGTCGCCTCGAGGGTGGCGGCTTCCTGGGCGGCGCGCAGGGAGTCGTCGAGCGAGCGCAGGGTGCGGTCGGCGACGGCGGTGAAATGGTCGCGCAGCAGGCGGTGGATGCGGTGCAGGCGGTCCTTGGTCTCCTTGGCGGTGTGGAAGGCGACGTCGTCGAGGTAGCGGCGGACGGCGATCTTGGCGTCGGCGCGGCGTTTGAGCAGGCGGGCCTGCTTGTCGTCGCGGAAGGCCTTGCCGCCCAATATCAGACCCGCGCCCAGGGACAGCGGATTGACCAGGGACAGGCCCGCGAGGGTGCCGGCCAGGCCGGCCATGACCACGCCGCCGTAGGAGCCGCGCACCCCCACCAGGAGTTTGTGGCCCAGGCCCAGATCGGGCTCCAGATCCGAGAGGGTGCAGGCGCCCGAGCGAGAGCCGTTGCCGTCCAGTGTTTCTCGCACGTCCGGCAGATCGACCGCGCCGATCTCGGCGAAATGCTCGGCGACCCGCTCGGCCAGACGCACCGCGCGGGTGCGGGTCCAGAGCAGATTGTCGCCGACGGCGGTGCCGACGGTGCCCGCGAGCCATTCCTCGACGGTGTCCCAGTGCCTGCCCGGATCGTTCTCGTCGATCCAGTCCTCGGCGGTGCGGGCTATGTCGCGCAGGCGATTACGCAGATCGTGGTCGATGTCGCCGACCAGATCGGTGATGCCGTCGCCCAGGGTCTGCTGCCAGACCGCGGTGCGCCTGCGCAATTGCTCGGCGGCGGTCTTGGCGGCGTGCAGTTCACCGATGGCGGCCGCGCCGCGCTCGGGATCGCGCAGCGCCACGAGTTCACTGCCCAGCGCGAGCGCCAGATGCTCGGTGGCGGAGGCGATGTCGATCGCCGCCGCACGGGCCATAGCCGCTTCATCCCGCGCGACGACCTGCTCGCGCAGGAACTGGAAAACCGGCCCGAAGCCGGACTCGCGCCCGAGCTGTTCGTCCTGCAACCGCAGCGCGTGCTCCCGCAACACCGCGGACACCGGCAGGATCGGAACCTCCAGGCCCGCGGCTTCCAGATGCCCCCGGTCTGCTTCGAACACCTGCCGCCAATGCGGATACAGATCAACCTTGCCGAGCACCACCGCTGTCGCCGGGCACAATTCGCGCACCTGCCGCAGCAGTTCCACCTCGGGCTCGGTCAATTCGGTGGAGGCGTCGCTGACCAGCAGCACCGCGTCCGCCGTGGGCGCACACCCGAGCACCGCCGCCGCGCCCCCGCCGCCGTGCGCCCCCAGCCCCGGCGTATCCACCACCACGATCCCGTCGGCCAGCAGCCGATTCGGCGTCTGCACCTCCACCCCCAGCACGATCCGCCCGCGCGCAGCCCCCGATCCGGCGACAACCGCCCCCAACTCGCCCACCGCCACCTCGACCCGCCCCGGCTCCTCCCCCTCGGCCCCCGCCACCACCAGCTCCACCCGTTCGCGCTCCCCATACGACAGCGTCACCGCGACCACCCCGGTCGAGTCGTCCCCGACCACACACATCTCCGAGTTCATCAACGCGTTGACGAACCGGCTCTTCCCCTGATTCCCCAACCCGCACACCACGATCCGCCGCCGCGGGTCCCGCACCCGCCCCGCCACGGTCCCCAACCGCCCCACCAGGTCCCCCCGCCCCGCCTCCCGCGCAACCCCCACGGCCTCCCCCAACACCGCCAACAACCCCCGCGCCCCCACCACGTCCGCGCTCACCACGCTCCCCTTTCCCAACGCCGCTCCCCGACAGACGATCCCCGACCACCGGAAATATCGGAGGTCCCCAGCACATCCCGCCCTCGACCCGATGACACAGCCCATGTGTCCTCGCGGCACGCGGTGGACGCGGGGGTGCTGTCACCCCGGCGGTGTGCGGTGGCCGGGAGCGCCTGCCCGGCCCGGCCACCGCGATCCGCGGACCACGAACCCGAGTTCCCGTCGTGATGCGCCCTCCCGAGCAGCGCACCACGACACCTGTTCGCCTGCTGCAACATCCGCGAATCACACCACCTTCGAGAAGCCCGTCGATTTCGTTCGGTCCGAACCATCGGTCACGAATGCAACATGTCCCCGACGATGTCGCCGCCCGCGAAGCTCCCCAGCTCGGTGCCGCCATCCACCCCGCCGTCCCCGAACAGCCCCGCGTCCAGCCCCGAGGTCCCCTCCCCGAACGCCTGCGAAACATCCAGTCCCGCCCAGGGATTGACCCCACCACCCATCCCTGAATCCGTCACCGCGTCCCCCACCCCGGTCAACCCGGTCTCGAGCCCGCTCCCCACCTGCGCCCCCGCATCCGCCCCCAACCCCGCGTCGACACCCGCACCCAGCCCCAACCCCGCATCGGCGACCGCACCCAGCCCCGCACCGACGTCCGCGCCCGTGGCCAACCCCGCTCCCAGATCGGCACCCAACCCTGCTCCCGCGTCGGCGGCCGCACCGAGTCCGCCCACCAGTCCCACCCCGCCGTCCACAGCCGAATCCAGCGCACTGTCGACTCCCGCGCCGACACCGGCAAAGGTCCCTGCCCCGCCGGAAAGCCCCGTCTCCAAACCACTCCCGACCTGGGCACCGGCTCCGGTCACCGCACCCGCCCCGAGCCCGACCACGGAGTCCACGGCCGCTCCGACACCCGTCGCCGCGCCCACCGCGGCATCGACCCCGGCTCCCGCCTGCGCTACCGCACCCAAGGCTCCATCAACCCCGGCCGCAGCCTCCGCACCCGCACCGGCTACCGCGCCAAGGCCCGCATCGACGCCCGCACCCGCTCCGGACACAGCGGCCACACCGCCGGAAAGCCCTGTCGCCAAACCACTCCCGAGCTGGGCACCGGCATCGGCCACCGCATCCGCCCCGGCGGCGACACCCAGGCCGAGGTCCACCGCCGTGTCCAGCGCCGCACCCGCCCCCGCGGCCGCACCGACAGCGGCTTCTACACCGGCGTCGAGACCCGCGCCGACACCGGTCACCGCCCCAACGCCCGCGGAAAGTCCCGTCTCCAAGCCACTTCCGACCTGGGCGACCCCATTGGTGACCGCACCCGCACCGGTCGTCACGCCCGCACCGAGCCCGGCTCCGGCGCCGACCGCCGCATCGACGGCCGCGCCGACTCCCGCCGCCACGCCCGCGCCGGTGGAAAGCGCCGCCTCCACGCCACTTCCGGCCTGTGCGGCCGCAGCGGCCCCAACATCGGCCCCCGCCCCGACCACCGCGCCGACACCGGTCGCGAGATCGACGGCCGCATCCACGGCCCCGCCGACACCCGCACCTGCCTGTGCGCCCGCGCCGACAGCCGCGTCGGCCCCGGCGGACACGCCGACCGCCGCCTGCGCACCCGCGCCCGCTGCCGCGCCGACACCACCGACCAGCCCTGCTGCAAGGTCAGCGCCTGCACCCGCGACTGCTCCCAGCCCGGTGGAAAGGCCCGTCTCCAAACCGATTCCAGCCTGTGCCCCAGCGTCGGCGGCCGCCCCGAGACCGGCCGTCAGATCGGTGGCCACGTCGGCAGCCGCGCCCACGCCCGCATCGAGACCCGCGCCAGCCCCGACGCCGACGCCCGCAGCCGTCTGAGTGCCCGCATCCACCACCGCTCCGACGCCCGCGCCGAGACCGGCTCCTACGCTCGTCACCGCATTCACGCCCGTGGCGAGATCGGCACCGACGCCAGCCACCGCGTCTACACCCGCACCAAGACCGGCACCGACGCCAGCCACCGCGTCCACGGCCGTGGCGAGATCGGCACCGACCCCGGTCACCGCACCCAAACCGGCGGAAAGGCCGGTCTCCACACCGCTTCCGAGCTGTGCACCGACATTCGTGACCGCACCCACGCCGGTGGCCACACCCGCTGCCGCGTCCACGACGGCATCGAGGGTGGCGCCCGCGCCGACCGCCGCCTGGGCTGCGGTTCCGAGGCCGAGGTCCACACCGCTCGCGGCCTGGGTTCCGGCACCGAGGGCCAAGTCGATCCCGCTCGCGGCCTGCGTCCCCGCACCGAGGGCGAGGTCGATCCCGCTCGCAGCCTGGGTGCCCGCGCCGAGCGCGAGGTCGACGCCCGCCGCCGCCTGGGCCCCCGCGGCGGCGACCGCGCCGAGGCCCGCGCCGAGCTGGGCGCCCGCGCCTACCGCGGCGTCCACGCCCGCCGCGACATCGGCGCCTACGCCGGTCACCGCGTCGAGTCCGGCGGAAAGTCCTGTTTCCAAACCACTTCCGAGCTGCCCGCCGATCGTGCCGGCCGCGCCCAACCCGGTTCCGAGTCCGGTCGCCACATCCAGCGCGCCACCGAGACCGGTGGCCAGGCCCGCACCAGCCTGGGCCCCCGCGGCGGCGGTCGCGCCGAGACCCGTGGCCAGGCCGGCGGCCACCTGGGCAGCGGTGCCAACCGCGGCGTCCGCGCCGAGGGCGGCGTCCACACCGGCCGTCGCGCCGAGCGCCGTGTTCACGGCGGCGTCGATACCCGCGCCGAGAGCGGTACCGACCGCCGTCTCGGCCCCGGCTTCCACCCCGACACCGGCGGTGGTCGCGGCGGCCGTGGTGAGGCCGAGGCCGGCGGCCGCGGAGGTCACGGCCGCGCCGTTCACCGCGGCGGCGCTCTCCGCCGCGGCGGTCCCGGTGGCGCCGGCGTTCACGCCGCCGGCGGCGATGATCGCGGACAGCTGCGAACCTCCGGCTACCAGCGCCGACTCGGCGACCATGGGCGCCACGGCGGCGATGTCCTCGGGGGTGACAGCGGTGAGGCCGGCGTCCAGCAGAGCCTGGGCGGGGTTGGCGCAATATCCGACCGCCGCGTCCTGGTCGCGCAGCAGGTTGAGAATGAACTCGAGAATTGCGTTGGGGCTCATGTCGAATCATCTCCTGGGTGGGCAGGCCCCGGTGGCCCGCGCTGCTCGAATTTCCTTTCACGTTAGGAACGCGAACCGTTACGCCGAAACGGGGCCGAGCCCCCTTACACGGTGTGTCGCCACATTGGGGGGTGTCCGGACATTAGGGGAATTTCCCCACATCTGCGTGTCGGGCGGTAACGACGAACCCCCAGCAACCGACAGCCCCCATGGGCCACCCGGCCTGCACCACTCTTTCGTACAAATCGGACTAATGAGCTGCGGGCGGCACGCGATTCACCGTCGCGTGTATCGAATTGACAGGGGACTTCGAATGAGTCAGGGGATGGCGCTCGGCATCACCGTCGGGTCGTCCAATACGGTCGCCGTGACGGCTTCGGGGGGACACCGAACACTGCGTGTCCGGCCGAGCACACCCGGCCGAGAGCACGAACTGCCGGAAAGCTTTCTGTCCCGGGTCGGGGATCCCGTGGATATTCGCATGACAGACGGATCCGCCGTGCGCGCAGCGGATCTCGTGGCCGCGGCGGTCGGCCGGGCGGTGGACGACACCGGCTCCGCCGCGGCCGCGGTGGCCTGCTACCCCGCGTGGTGGACCCAGCACACGGTCGAGGCACAGCGCGCCGCACTGGCCGCGGCGGGCCTGGACGGCGTGGCCCTGGTGCCCGAACCCACCGCGGCCATGCGCTGGCTGCAAGAGGTGCACGAATCCGGTCACGACGGCGCGATGGTCGTATACGACCTGGGTGCAACAGGTTTGACCATCTCGATCGTCCGCACCGGAACCTTCTCGGGCCTGCTGGGTGAGCCGTTGCGCGATACCACCGTCGCCGGCGCGGAATTCGATCTGCTGACCATGCGATACGTGCTCGCATATGCGGTGGGCGATAGGGATTTCGACCCGTTCGACCCGCTGGTGGAACAGGAATTGTCGGCGTTGCGCGTGCGCTGCCGAAACGCGAAAGAAATTCTCAGCAAAGAGACCGCGACTATGGTTCCGGTGTGTTTGCCCGAAATTGGCCCGGTGGATGTCCGCCTGGTGCGCGATGAGGTCGAAGACCTCTTTCGCGCCCCGCTGCTCACCTCGCTCGCACTCGTCTGCGAGGCCGTGCGGCGCGCGGGCCTGTCGATCACCGACCTGGACGGCATTCTGCTCACCGGCGGCAGCACGGCCATCCCGCTGGTCACCGAAATGCTCTCCACCGAATTCGGCATACCCGTGGCGGCGGCCGCCGACCCGGCGCACCTGAGCGCGCACGGCGCGGCCCTGCTGGCGGGCGACCTGCTCACCGACATCACCCCCACCGAACCCCAGGCCGCCCTGTCCGCGCCGCTGCCGGACACCCGGCCGGCCGGCCGCGAACCGCATCCGGCCGCGGTCCGGGCGGCCCGCCTCCGGAACCATCCGGTGGGCACCGCGCGCGACCACGGCGAACACGGCGCGAGCAGCACCGGGCAGCACGTCGCACACGCCGAGAACTACGACGCGCGAGCCGAATACGAACCGGCCCGCGACGTGACCGAGCCGCCGCGCATCGCCCGTGAACCGGCCCGGACCGAATACGAGCCCCCGAACCACCGCGCGACAGCCGACGAGAACCGTGCCCCCGCCGCGACTTCCACGGGCCCGCACACCATCGAACCCGTCCGCCCGATCCCGGCACTGCCCGCGACCGAACCCCCCGCGGGCGGTTTCACCCACTGGCGGCGCGTAGCCGTCGCGAGCGCGGTCGCCGTCGCGGTGGCGGCGCTGGCCACGGGCACCCTCGCGATGGGCACGGGCGTGCAGTCCGCGCCCGCGGATCCCACGGTCCCGCAACCCGCTTCGACCACGGCGGCGGCCCTGGACACCCCCGAGGCCGCAACCCCCACCGGCGGCCGGGCCGCACCCGTCGGGCACCCGGTCACCACCACCGCGGCCCGCGCGGGCACACCGGGCGCCACCACGGCCGCGGACGGTCTACCGGCCGCGGATCCCGCCGCGCCACCGGGCACCACCGAAGCGCCTGCCACCCAGCAGGTTCCGGTGAATCAGCCGGTGAATCCGCACCTTCCGTCGCTGCAGCCGCCCACGCTGCCGACCGTTCCGCCGCTCGACACCGAACCGCTCATCGCGGTGCCCTCGGTGCCGGGCGCCATGTTCCCGCACACCGGTGGATGAGGGTTGAATCATCGTGGTAGGCAATACCCCCGTAGCTCTCGACTCCCTGCCGTGCGCGCGTGAACTCCTGCGCGAGCTGGACTCGGACGACTCCGCGCCCCCGCTGTTCCTGATCCGCGGCCGCTCGGGCACCGGTAAATCCGTGCTGCTCGGTGCGGTGCGGGCCCGGCTCCGGGCCCGCGGCGCACTGCTCACCGACAACCCGGACGAGGTGCTCGCACAACCGGTTCCGGCGCATGAACCCGAATTGAGCGGCGTGGTCGCCCAACTCCCCGGCACCGGACTGCCCGGTGTCTGGGGTGCGGCCCGCCCGCTCGCACGCCGGGGCGCCGCCCTGGTCGTGGACGACGCGCACAACCTGACCCCGCGAACCCTCGAAAAACTGCGCACCGCCGTGGAATCCGGCAGCTGCGCGGTGATCATCGCGGCCCGCCCGCGCCCACACGACGCCGGTCTGCGCGCGCTCACCGATCTGGTGGCCCGCCGCGGCCGGGTGGTGGATCTGCGCGCCCTGGGCGCGACCGAGATTGCCCCGTTCGCCCGTGAACTCGGCATGATGGTGCCGCGCGGCCTGGCCCAGCACATCCACAAGCAGACCGCCGGAATCCACGGCGGCGTGGTGGCCGCCCTGAGCGCCGCCTGCGCGACCCGCCTCGATTCCGGTATCACCGCCGTGGACGAGGCGGTCGCCGCCTGGGCCCGCGCCCGGCTCGACGAAGCCGACCCCGAACTGCTGGACACCTTCGTGGTCGCCGCCATCGGCGCCGGCCTGGACACCAGCGAGCTCTCCGAGGTGCTAGACGTATCGCTTGGCGCGGCACAGGATCTGGTGGACCGCGCCCGCGGCGGCGCGCTGATCACCGACGCGGACCTGCTGCTGGCCCCGGCCATCGCACCGCTGCGTACCCTGGTCGGTGACCGGCGTCTGCTCTCGGTGCAGCGCCGCCTGCTGCGCGCCCGCCTGGACGCCGGACTGCTGCGCGACCACACCGCGCTGCTGCTCGCCGAATCCGGCGTACGCGACGAGCGCCTGGCCGAATTCCTGTGCACCGCGGCGGAAAAGGCGGGCGACGAAGCCGTCCGGCACTACGCGGCCGCCGCCGCGGCGGGCGCGGATCCGGCGGTCATCGCCGTGCGCTGGGCCGATGCCGCCGCCCGCGCCGGGGACTGCGACGCCGCCCTGCGCCTGGCCGAACCGACCCTGGCCCGCGAGTCGGCGACCCCCGCCGACCTGGCCGCCGCCGTCCGCGTCTGCGCGGGCGTGTGGACCAGGCGCGGCCTGGTACCCCGTGCCGCACAGCTGTACTCGTGGCTCGGCCCCGATCGCGCGGGACCGGACTGGGCGGTCGCGGCCGCGGTGCTCTACCTCGCCGGTGACACCGCCACCGCCCGCGCACTGGCCGGCACCGCGTCCCAGTGGCCGCCCACCGAGGCCACGGCCCGCGCGGCCCTCATCGCCGAGGCGCTCGGCGATTCCGTCGCCCCGGCGGGCCTGCCGCAGCGCCGCCCGGCGGCCCGCACCGGCACCGGCATCACGGCGTTCCACGACGATTCCGATTCCGGCACGGGCCATGCCGATCCGGCGGGCGGACTTCGCACCGGCTATGTCGGCTCGCAAGCGGGCGGATCCCGCACGGCCGCCAGGTCGCTGCCGAACATCGCCGGGCCCGCGCGCCGGGATCCGGGCACACCCGGCGGGTGGGGCACGAATCCCGGGGGCGGCGGCGGAAATACCCTCCCGCAACGGAACACAGGCAATCCCGAACACATCCCGTCCGGCACACCCGCCACCCGGAGCGCGGACACGTCGGCTGGCGGCGGAAGCACGCTCCCACAGCGGAATACAGCCAATCCCGCGTACCGTTCTCCGGGCACACCCGCCGACCGGGATACCGATGCCCCGCACGCCGGTACGGACTCGGGCGCTCCCGCGTACTCCAGGACGAGCGGTCCGGCACGCCGGGAAACGAGCATGCCGCACCGGGGTACGACCACGCCGCACTGGGAATCGGCCGCACCCCCCTGGGAATCCAACCCGGTCGCGGCTACGCCCATGCGCTACGGCATCCCGCCCGTCCGGACCAGCCCGCGCGGCGGCGACTCCGTCCGAGCCGCCGCGACCGCGGCCGCCTCGGCCCTGATCCACGCCGCGCACGCGGGTGTCGGGCCGGCCGATAACGGCGGAGACCGATTCCTGCCGTGCTCGGCGGTGTCCATCGCGACCCTGCTGTGCCTGAGCATGGGCGAACCCCGGCGTGCCGCGGACGCGCTGCGCGGTGCGGCCGCCGATCCGCAGCACACGGTGCTGGCGGCCTGGGTCGCCATGCTCGGCGGCGACGAACAGTCCGCGGCGGCGGGGATCGCGGAACTGGATGTGGCGGCCCTGGATCCGCGCGATCGGCTGCTCGCGCACGGGGTGATGGTCGGTCTGGCCCGCCGCTCCGGCGATCACACCGCGCTGGTGCTGGCCTGGCAGGCGGCATACCCGCTGTTCGACGAGGTGAGCGCGGATCTGCTGGCGCTGCTGCCGATCGGCGAGCTGTGGCTGGCGGGCATCCGGTTGCGCGACGAGAGCCGCATCGCGGCGCTGGTGGATTCGGCCGCGGAGTTGCTCGGCCGCCTGGGCGATCCGCCCGCGTGGTCGAATGCCTTCCACTGGTACGCGATTCAGGCCGCCCTCGCGCACGAGAGCCCGCGCGATCTGCTGCCGCACGCGCATCGGCTCAAGGCCGCCGCCCTGGCCGGCGATCCGCAGGCCGCGGCCCTGGCCGACGCGGGCCGCACCTGGGTGCTGGTGCTGCGCGGGCAGGTCGAGCGCGCGCCGGTGGAGGCCGCGGTGGCCCGGCTGGCCGAACTCGGCCTCATCTGGGACGCCGCCCGCCTCGCCAGCGAGGCCGCCCTCGCGGCCGCGGACTCCGGCACCGCGACCGCCCTGCTGAAGCTGGCCCGCACGGTGCGCGCCCAGGCCCGCCCCTCCGAGGCGCCGGTCCGCGCGCCCGCGCCGCCCACCCCGGCTCCCCGCCCCGAACCGCTCGCGGATACGGTCCTGAGTGAACGGGAGCGGGAGGTCGCGGAGCTGGTACTACTCGGCTTGACCTACCGGGAGATCGGCGCGCGGCTCTATATCTCCGCCAAGACGGTGGAGCATCATGTGGCACGGATACGCCGTCGAATCGGTGCGAGCTCCCGTTCGGAGTTATTGTCAATGCTGCGCGCCATGGGTCACGGATCCCTCCTCGTATGACCCGGGCGCGAGCGGGACCCGGACGCACCGAGTGAGGTAACGAGGATGGCCACTGGGGTGGGCCTGCGGATAGCCGACGACGAATCCGTCGTGGCTGTCCTGACCGGCGATGATGCCACACTCCCGGTGCACTACATCGTGCGCGAGTCGGTGCTGCACATGTCCGATGACGGGGACGCCGTGCTCGGCGGCGACCCGCCGGAATCGGGCGCGCATTCGATTCGCGGCTTCGTCACCGCCGTCGGCGACCCGGCGGGCATGCCGGTGGACGAGGGTGAGGCGTATCGCGCCGAGGACCTGATGGCCACCGCGGCCTTCTGCCTCATCAATCTGGCCGCCGATCTGCTCGAGGGCCCCGCCGAGTTCTACGCCACGCATCCGACCGGCTGGCCCGAAGCGAACGTGCGGGCGCTGCGCGAGGCCCTGGACTACCTGGGTCTCAAGGCCGTGGTGCTGGTCAGCGAGCGCGACCTGCCGCAGTCCTCGGCGGACGACACCGCGAAATCCTTCGCGCACAACGCCGCTCGCGCGGCCCTGGCCGCGGTGCTGGCCACCCCGGCCGGCGTGACCCCGCCCGATCCGACCGCGAGCACCCAGAATTCGGCCGAGGTGACCGACATCCTGCCCGCGGTGTCCAAGCACGCGCCGCTCGCGCAGGCGTATTCGGCCGCCATCCCGGTGGCGACCACCGCCGAACCGGTGGTGGCGCCCGCGGCGGTTGCCGCCGCGTCGCCCGCCCGGGATCGCGGATCACGCGGGCCGTACATCATTGCCGCCGCGGCCGCCCTCATCGGTTTGCTGCTCGGTGGCCTGGGGGTCGCGACGGTGTTGCGACCGGACGAGGAGCAGCCCGGCCCGCCGCGCGGCGAGGTCGCCTCGCAGCCGTCCATGACCGCGGGCGCGGTCCCGCCGCTGACCCCCGCGCCCGACGCCGCCGTGCCCCCGGTCTCCGAGCCCGCCGAACCGCCGCCGGCCACCACGACCGCACCGGCAACCACCGCCGAAACGGCTCCGCCGACGGCGATTCCGGACACCACGCCCCCGAGCACGACGCGGCCGCCGGTGACGACCCAGCAATATCCGCCGCCGCTGTTCGAACTTCCGACTCCGCCGCCGGTGCAGAATCCGTGGCCGCAGTATTCGCGATGATTTCGTAGAGACCTTTCCGGGCTTGTGCCCTAAAGTGATGCGCTGACCGATGTTCCGCACGGTAACCGGACGGTCGGTCTGCTGGTGCACTACGAAGGGACTCCATGCGCAAGTTCTCGGCGCGCCGCGCCTCGGTCCGAACAGCAAGCCTCGCTTTCGTTTCGGCCGTCCTGGTCAGTCCCTTGCTGGCGGCGTCACCGGCCGCCGCCGATCCCGCGGCCGATGCCCTGCCCGCCGAATTGGTGCAGGCGATTGCGCGCGATCTGAAGATGTCGCCCGCCGAATATCTGGATCGCGCGGCCAAGGCTCAGGAATTGCGGAACTACGCAAAGGAATTCCGGGCCGAACGCCCCGACGAGTTCGCCGGCGCCTGGATGGGCACCGACGGCAAGCCGGTCCTGGCGGTCACCTCCCTCGATGCCGCGCGCGTGGTCGCCGCCGACGGCTACCAGACTCGCCTGGCGCCGATCAACGCCGACAATCTCGAGGGCTCGCTGGACCAGCTGAACAACTGGATCACCAGCATTCCGCGCGAGATCTCCGGCGCCATCAATTCGGTCGCCATCGACTTCCTCAACAGCCAGCTGGTGGTGAGCGTCGCCAATACCCCCGGCGGCCATCTGCTCAACCTGCCGACGCTCATCGCCAATATCAAGGTGGTGCTCTCGCCCGACGGCGGCGGCCCGGTGGAGCGCAGGCCCATGGGCGGCGACACCTACATCAGCGCCCCGACCGCCCTCGACGATTCCGCGCTGCACAGCGTGGACGTGTGCTCCTTCGGCTTCAACAGCGTGGACAACGCCGGCAACGCCCTGAATATCAGTGCCGGACACTGCAATCCGAATCTGGGCAAGGCGAACGAGCAGGCCGAGGTCTACCTGCCCAACGTCCGCAACCTGAGCGCGAGCCCGCAGGTCGGCACCTTCGTGACCACGCAGCTGGGCGGCCGCTCCGCGCTGGACTACTCGGTCATCCGGCTCAACGACACCGCCGTGAACGCCGGCATGGATCAGCCGTCGGTGCGCGGCGCGAACGGCACCACCCTCACCCTGACCGGCGTGGCCGACCCGATCACCGGCGCGCCGGTGTGCAAGTCCGGCCAGTCCTCGACCTTCACCTGCGGCTACGTCGTGGCCGATCGGGTCGAGACCCAGCTGTACACCGCCGAGGGCCAGTCCAAGACGGTCCGCGGCTTCGCCAGCAGCGCCTGCACCCTGGGCGGCGACAGCGGCGGCGCGATCGTGTCCGGCACCCGCGCGCTCGGCATCACCAGCGGCTCGAACGCCGCCGACGCGCCGAACTGCAACGAGGCCAACACCGCACTCGCCTCGTACGGCGGAACCGCGACCCTGGGCATTCCGATTCGGGCGATCCTGGCCGATATCGACGCCAACTCCGGTGGCGGACTGGGCAGCGGCATCCAGGTCAGAACCCGTGCCTGATCTGCCTCCGCTGCGCTCCGGCGGTTCGCGGCCCTCGTAACCCGGTTCTTCCCTCCCTCCGCTCCTCCGCTTCGCTCCCCCGCTCCACTCGGTCCAGAACCGGGCGGGCCGCGAACTCGGAGGTGAGGGCGGAATTAGGGGAGACCGGGTTTCGGTTGCCGTCCCGCCGAGTTCGACTCGAGATCCGATCAATCGGTCACGCTGATTGTTAGCCCTTCGCATACCGAATCGTCACCGGGGAATAAGTAGGCATAACGGTGCGGACACCATATAGTCGGCTCATGCTCCTGCCACGTATGCGCTATTCGTCGCCGCCCGTGAGCCGCAGGCCACGGTCCCTCGTCCGCAACGCAGCCATAGCGGCCACCGCGCTGCTGCTTGCCGGGCCGCTGGCGGCGAGCGCACACGCGGAACCCGCGACCCCGGATCTGCCCGCCGAACTCGTGCAGGCGATCACCCGCGACCTCAAGATCTCGCCGCAGGACTACCTGGCCCGCGCCGATCTCGCCCAGCAGGTGGCCGCCTTCTCGGCGACCGCGCAGCGCCAGTTCCCGAACGTCTTCGCCGGCGCCTGGCTCGACGAGGCCGGTCGCGCCGTGGTCGCCCTCACCGGCGGCCAGGACTCCGACGCCGCGCGCAAGGCCGTGCAGGAGGCGGGCTTCACCACCAAGGACGTCGCCAAGAGCGAGTCCGTGCTGCGCAGCGAGAAGAACGCCTTCCAGAAGTGGCTGGACGAGCAGCCCGCCGATGTCGCCAAGGCCGTGCGCGGCGTGGCCATCGACACCATGAACAACAGCATCGCGGTGCGGGTGGATCAGCCCGGCCTCGCGCTGCCGAGCTTCGTCGACCCGGCGCGCGTCATCGTCAGCTCGGTGCCGCCCACCGGCAGCGAAGAGGCCAATGTCCAGCAGGCCGGCGCCATCGCCGGTGAGGGCGGGCGCCCGCTGGCCGGCGGCGACGGCTACGCCTCCATCGCGGGCCGCATGTCGCTGCGCTGCTCGCTCGGCTTCAACGGCACCGACCACACCGGCAACGTCGTGAACATCACCGCGGGCCACTGCAACCCGAACATTCCCGCCACCGGCGGCGCGAACTCCCCCGGCGTCTTCGAACTCCAGGGCAGCGACCGCGTCGGCGGCCAGCTCGGCAGCTTCCAGAAGTCGGTGCTCGGCTCGCAGGACTACTCGATCGTCTCGATCAACGAGCAGAACCGGGACCGCTTCAGCAACAACATCGTCCGCGTGCCGAACGCCGCCCCGATCTCGGTGACCGGCGTGGCCGTGCCCGTCGTCGGCGCTCCGGTCTGCAAGTCGGGCTCGCGCACCGGCTTCAGCTGCGGCGTGGTCAACGCCATCGATCAGTCGGTCCAGGTCGGCGACCGCCTGCTGACCCAGAGCTTCTCCGCCAACATCTGCGCCCTGCCCGGCGACAGCGGCGGCCCGATCGTGACCGGCACCCTGGCCCTGGGCATCTCCAGCGCCTCCTCGGTCGCCGACTACCCGATCTGCGAGATCCCCAACCTGATCGGCCTGATCACCGGCAACGCCCCGCAGCTGTTCGCGCAGCCGCTGAGCACGGTGCTCTCGGACAACCCGGGTCTGCGGGTTCGCACCAGCTAGGACATATCGGGTAGGAGCTTCGACGAGGCCGGTAGCGATTGCGCTACCGGCCTTTTCGGTTCCCGGGCCGGTCGCCGCGCCCCGTGGGGCAGTGCGGTGGTGGCGAGTCGGCGGCGCCGGGGCAGGGGTCGGCCCGACGACGTCCGGCATGCTGGAGGCATGTGTTTGGTGTTGCTCGGGTGGCGGGCGCATCCGGAGTATCGGTTGATCGTCGCCGCCAATCGGGACGAGTTCTATACGCGTCCAACGGAATCGTTGCGGTGGTGGGACGAGGTGCCCGGGCTGCTCGCCGGGCGCGATCGCGGGGCGGCCGGGCCGCTGCCCGGAACCTGGCTCGGAATGGACCGCGACTCGCACCGTTTCGCCGCGGTGACCAATGTGCGCGGGCCGAACGAGCGGCGGCCCGACGCCCGCTCGCGCGGCGCGCTGATGATGGACTTCCTGAGCGGGGACGCCGATTCCGAGAAGTTCGCCCGCGCGGTGGCGAGCGCCCCGGACGAGTACAACGGCTTCAATCTCGTGGTCTCGGATCTGAACACGCTGTGGTGGCAGGGCAATCGCAGCGGATTGGGACCGAAGGAACTGACGCCCGGGTTCCACGGACTGTCGAACGGGGCCCTGGCCGCCTCCCTGACGCCCGAAAACGATCTTCTGACCGCCGGGGTCGCACCGGTGTGGCCCAAGGTCCGCAGCGGCGTTCGCGGGCTGCGCGAGGTGGTCACCGCGAACCCCGGCGACACCGAGGCCTACCTCACGCTGCTGGCCGACCGCACCCGCGCCGCCGACGACGAACTGCCCGACACCGGCCTCGGTCTCCGGGGCGAGCGCATCAACTCCTCGCGCTTCATCGCCAGTCCGCTGCACGGGACCCGCTGCAGCACAGTCCTGCTCGTGCGCGAGGACGGCGGCTTCGAGATGACCGAGCGCAGCTACGGCCGCTTCGGCCGGCGCGTGGGCACCGCGTCGTTCCGGGGACGGCTCGAACTGCCCGCCTGAGCCGGCGCGACATGCCCGGGCCGCATCACGAATTCGGCTCGATACGGCCCCGGAAGAACACGAACGGCCCGCCCCGACGAGCGGGCGGGCCGAGACGCGCTGTTACCGAACTGCTGCCGGACTACTTCGCCCAGCGGGAGGTGCCGTCGGGCGCCTGCATGGTCTCCATCAGCTCGACGCCGCTGGCCAGCAGCGCCGGGCCACCCACGGCGATGGTGCCGAGGATGCCGCCGATGCCGAAGCCCGCGACCAGACCCGGGACACAGCCCGCGACGATGGTCACGACGCAGCCGACAGCCGCGCCGACCGCACCGCCGATGAACGAGCCGATGCCGGTCGCGAGACCGAACTGGGTGGAGAAGTTACCCATGGCCCGCTGGTTCTCCTCGGCGGACGCGATGGGCTTGGCGACCAGGGTCGCGGTGCCGGGGGTGAAGTTGGCCGGCTTCTCGGGAACGATCTCGAGAACGCGGCCGTCTTCCTTGATCTCGGACTTGACCGGGATGGTCACCCCGGCCACGTTGTAGGCCAGCGGGAACGTGATCACGGTGGCGCCCTGCGTGTCCTTGACGTTCACCAGGGTGGTCTTCGGGTCCTCGGGGGTGAGGCCCGGCTGCTCCTCCAGCTGGAAGATGCCGTTCTTCAACGTCGACACGACGTTCTTGCCGTCAACCAGCTTGGTCGAGTAGCTGATTCCCGCGTTCGCCTGCACGTCCAGCACGGGGGCGGGCTCATCGGCGTGGGCAGAAGTCATCCCCATGGTCATTGCGCCGATGACCAAGGCAGCCGCCGCAGTGGTGCTGCGAAACTTCATTCGGTTTTTCCAATCCGTCATCAGGTAATCCGCTGTCCGCATCTTCGCCACGCGAGGCCCGTTGGCTTCCCTCAGGCCCTGCCTACGCGCGAAACGGCGAACTCTCCCCGAGCATGTGAAGATGCGCACAGACTTCGGACGACGTGAGCTTAGTCGAAGCAACCTCCTGAAGCGAGATTGCTTTCACCCTGAATCAGAAGAGGTTTCGAAGTAAGCCTGCCCTTTGTTTCATTCCGGATTTGCCGGGATTTACGGTGTGGGAACACGCTGGACAGCTAAGTTACCGGCGAGTAACTTACTGTTCGTTAGGATACAAGCCACCAGGACGGAACCCGTCCGCCCTCGGAGAGCTTGTTGAACCGGTAGAAAGGTCGCGACATGAATGCCCTGACAGTGACACTGGGCACGATTGGGGCGGTGCTCACAATCTTCTGTTGGGCATCGCTGATCGGCGGCGCACGCAGCATCGTGCGCACCATCATGGTCGGCCAGTCCGCACCCGACCGGTGGCGGCCGTTCGTCCCGCGTCTGAAGACAATGCTGGTCGAGTTCCTCGCGCACACGCGCATGAACAAGTTCCGCACCGTCGGCTGGGCCCACTGGCTGGTGATGATCGGCTTCCTGGCCGGCTTCATCCTCTGGTTCGAGGCCTACGGCCAGGTCTTCAACCCCGAATTCCATTGGCCCATCATCGGTTCGTGGGGCATCTACCACTTCGTGGACGAGGTGCTGGGCATCGGCACCGTGATCGGCATCGTGACGCTGATCATCATTCGCCAGCTGAACCACCCCCGTAAGCCCGAGCGCCTGTCCCGCTTCAGCGGCTCGAAGTTCGCCCCCGCCTACGTGATCGAGTCCATCGTGCTCGTCGAGGGCCTGGGCATGATCTTCGTGAAGGCCGGCAAGATCGCGACCTACGGGCACTCCACCACCTGGTCCGACTTCTTCACCGAGCAGGTCGCCAAGCTGCTGCCCGCGAGCCCGACCATGGTCTCGATCTTCGCGCTCATCAAGCTGCTCTCCGGCGCGCTGTTCCTGCTGCTGGTCGGCCGCAATGTCACCTGGGGTGTTGCGTGGCACCGCTTCTCGGCGTTCCCGAACATCTACTTCAAGCGCGAGGCCGACGGCGACGTCGCGCTGGGCGCGCTCAAGCCCATGATGTCCGGCGGCAAGCCGATCGACATGGAGACCGCGGACCCGGACAACGACACCTTCGGCGTCGGCAAATTCGAGGACTTCTCCTGGAAGGACATCCTCGACGTCACCACCTGCACCGAGTGCGGCCGCTGCCAATCCCAGTGCCCCGCATGGAATACCGGCAAGCCGCTGTCCCCCAAGCTGCTCATCATGTCGCTGCGTGACCACGGCTACGCCAAGGCCCCGTACCTGCTGGCCGGCGGCCGCAAGGACATGGGCGGCGACGAGATCGGTCTCGTCGACGCCGAGGGCAAGCCCAACGAGGCCGCGCTGGCGAAGATTTCGGCCGAGGCGCGCGCGGAGGCCGAGCGTCCGCTGGTCGGGCACGAGGATGTGAACGGGATCATCGATCCCGAGGTGTTGTGGTCGTGCACGACGTGTGGTGCGTGTGTGGAGCAGTGTCCGGTCGATATCGAGCATGTCGATCACATCATCGACATGCGCCGGTATCAGGTGTTGATCGAGTCGGAGTTCCCGTCCGAGCTCGCCGGGTTGTTCAAGAACCTGGAGAACAAGGGCAATCCGTGGGGTCAGAACGCCAAGGACCGGTTGAACTGGATCAACGAGGTCGATTTCGAGATCCCGGTCTACGGCAAGGACGCCGACAGCTTCGACGGGTACGAGTACCTGTTCTGGGTGGGTTGCGCCGGCGCGTACGAGGACCGGGCGAAGAAGACCACCAAGGCCGTCGCCGAACTCCTGGCCACCGCGGGTGTGAAGTTCATGGTGCTGGGCCAGGAAGAGACCTGCACCGGCGACTCGGCGCGTCGTGCGGGTAACGAATTCTTGTTCCAGCAGTTGGCGATGCAGAACATCGAGGTGTTGAACTCGTTGTTCGAGGGTGTGGAGCAGGCGAAGAAGAAGATCGTCGTCACGTGTGCGCATTGCTTCAACGCGTTGAACAACGAGTACCCGCAGGTGGGTGGCACCTACGAGGTCGTGCACCACACGCAGTTGCTGAACCGTCTGGTGCGGGCCAAGAAACTGATCCCGGTGTCCCCGGTCGCGCAGAACGTCACTTACCACGACCCGTGCTACCTGGGTCGGCACAACAAGATCTACGACGCCCCGCGTGAACTGATGGAGGCTTCGGGTTCGAAGCTGCTGGAGATGCCGCGCCATGGTGAGCGGTCGATGTGCTGTGGCGCGGGTGGTGCTCGTATGTGGATGGAAGAGCAGCTCGGTAAGCGCATCAACGTCGACCGTGTCGATGAGGCATTGGATGCGTTGAACGGCGGTAACGAGCCGTCGATGATCGCGACCGGTTGCCCGTTCTGCCGCGTCATGCTCACCGACGGTGTCACCGCCCGTAAGGATGGTGGCGAGGTCGGTCAGGGTGTCGAGGTCGTCGACGTCGCGCAACTGATGCTGCAGTCGATCGACCGGATCGACGCGGCCGCGATGACCGAGAACCTGAAGGTCATCCAGGTCCCCAAGGTCGAAGAGCCCGAGGCTGTGGCCGAGGCGGCTCCGGCCGAGGCCAAGGCCGCACCCACCGGTGGCGGTCTGGGCATGAAGGGCGGCTTGAAGGCTCCCGGTGGCAAGGGTCTGGGGATGAAGGGTGGTCTCAAGGCTCCGGGTGCGAAGGCTCCCGCCGCCGAGACCGCGCCCGCGGCAACCGATTCGGCGGAGGCTCCGGCCGCGCCGACTCCGGCCAAGGGTGGCCTGGGCATGAAGGGCGGACTCAAGGCTCCCGGTGGCAAGGGTCTTGCCATGAAGGGCCCGGCCAAGGCCCCCGGCGCGAAGGCCGCGGCCCCCGCCGCCGCCGAAACTGAGTCCGCGGCAACGGCTCCCGAGGCATCGACGGCTCCGGCTGCCCCGGTCAAGGGTCTGGCCATGAAGGGCCCGGCGAAGGCCCCCGGTAAGGGTCTGGCGATGAAGGGCGCCGCCAAGGCACCCGGCGCGAAGGCGGAAACCCCTGCGGCTCCGGCGGAATCGGCTGCGGCCGAAGCCCCGGCCACCGCGGCTCCGGCCGCCGAGGCTCCCGCCGAGGCCAAGCCGTCCATCGCCCCCAAGGGCCTGGCCATGAAGTCCGGCCTCAAGCGGCCCACCGCCAAGGCTCCCGGCGCAGCGGCTCCCGCCGCTCCGGCGGCTCCCGCTGCTTCGGCCGAGGCACCCGCTGCCGAGGCACCGGCCGCCGAGGCACCCGCGAATGCGGCCCCGGCATCGGCGGCTCCCGCCGAGGCCAAGCCGTCCATCGCGCCCAAGGGCCTGGCCATGAAGTCCGGCCTCAAGCGGCCCACGACCAAGGCGCCCGGCGCGGCCGCTCCCGCCGCTCCGGCGGCTCCGGCCGCCGAAGCGCCTGCGGCACCGGCTACTTCGGCTCCGGTCGAAGAGGTCGCGGAGGAGGTGGCGGCTCCGGCCGAGACCACCGCTCCCGAGACCAACGGCACCTCGGCCGCCAACGGCACCGAGGCGAACGGCACCGAGGGCAACGGCGCGGCCAATCCCCCGGCCGCCAAGCCCGGTGGGCTCGGCTTCAAGTCCGGTATGAAGGCCCCGGGCAAGAAGAACTGACCCGCACCGCCTGACCGTCGAGGGCGCGCTACCACCCCGGTAGCGCGCCCTTCGCGTTTTCGCGCGCCCGCCCGGACACCGCACCGAATGCTGATCTTCAGCCAGTCGTCGTTAATCGTTGGCAAACGCGTGGGCGGGTTTTCGCCCATACTGCAAGGTATGACGGAAACGCGGGCGGTGCGGGTGGAGATCGGCGTGGAGTCGCTGGCCGGGGTGCGGATCGCGGAGGCGGCGGGGGCGGATCGCGTCGAGTTGTGCACCGGGCTGGCTGTGGGCGGACTGACACCGAGTGCGGCGTTGATCGAGGCAGCGGTGCTGGAGGTCGTCGACACCGAGGTCCACGTCCTGATTCGGCCGCGCCCGGGCGACTTTCGGTACACCGCCGAGGAAGTGGCGATCATGCGCGCCGATATCGAGCTCGCACGACGGGTGGGCGCGCACGGCGTGGTGATCGGGGTGCTGGACGAGCGCGGAAATCTGGACGCCTCGGCCAACGCCGAGCTACTGGCCGCCGCGGACGGTCTCGAGGTCACCTGTCACCGGGCTTTCGACGTCTGCGCCGATCCCTTCGCGGGCTTCGACCTCCTGCTGGAATCGGGCTTCACCCGGCTGCTCACGTCCGGCCGGCAGGACTCGGTGCTGGACGGCGTACCGCTCATCACGCAACTGGTGAACCTGGCCGACGGGCGCATCGACGTGATGGCCTGCGGCGGCGTGCGCGCCGACAACGCCCGGCGCGTGATCGAGCTGACGCACGTGCGCGATCTGCATGCCGCCGTGCGCGTTCCGGTCCCGGAGTTGCCCCATCCCGATGCCGAGGTCTCCTTCGCCGAATTCGGCGCACCGCGCGGCTTCGATCATTTCGTCACCGATGCCGACGGCGTGTCGGCGCTCTGCGTGGCGGCGCGCTCGACGGTCTGAATTCAGCGTTTTCCCAGCTACTTACGAGTCAGGTTTGCTGTGCGCGAACCGAAGTTTGCTGTGCGCAACGAATTTTCGATCTTCTGAGCTAGGACGCTTGACCAAAGCGTTGCCGAACCATATCTTTTAGAGCACGATTCTGCTTCAAAGTGATCCAGATCACGTCACAGCTATGTCACGAGACAGCGTGCGGGCCCCCCGCTGCCTCACTCTCGCAAGGAGTTTCACGTGGTTAGTAGAAGACTGTCCATTGTCGGGGCCGCCCTGGGCATTTCGCCCATTCTGGCACTGTTGCCCGCCGGTGACGCCCAGGCGCACGGCTACATCACGACCTTCAGCAGACAGGCCCAGTGTGCCGCGGGCACGGTGTCCTGCGGCGCCATCAAGTACGAACCGCAGAGCGTGGAAGGCCCCAAGGGCCTGCGCAATTGCAGCGCGAACCTCGGCCAGTTCGCCGACCTGGACGACGATTCCAAGCCCTGGAAGGTCCAGTCCGTCGGAAAGACAGCGACTTTCAGCTGGACGTTCACCGCCAATCACCGGACGCTGAACTGGGAGTACTACATCGGCGACACCCGGCTCGCGGTGTTCGACGGCAACATGCAGCAGCCCGCGCAGGGCACCTCGCACACGATCGACTTCGGCAATTTCACCGGCCGCCAGAAACTGCTGGCCATCTGGAACATCGGCGACACCGCCGCGGCGTTCTACTCGTGCGTGGACGTGCAGATCGGCGGCGGCGGCGGAAACCCGCCCACCACAACGCGTCCCAGCACGCCGCCGGTGACCACGGCGCCCACGACCGTGCCGCCCACCACGAAGCCGCCGGTCACGACCAAACCCCCGGTCACCACGCCGCCCGCGACCACGCAGCCGCCGGTGACCACCACCCACCACCATCCGACGACCACGATCCCGACCACCACGGACAAACCGGCGGGCGACGAATGGCGGGTCGGCGGCAAGTACGCCGTCGGTGACGTGGTGACCTATCAGGGCAACCGATACCGGTGCCGGCAGGCACACACGGTGTACGACCCGAATTGGATGCCGACCGCGACCCCGGCGCTGTGGCAGCGACTCTGATCGCCCGCCCGGCCCGGTGAGAACGCTGCGAGAGTGGTGATCCAACCCCGGAACACCACTCTCGCAGCAGCTTTCGCGCCGATTTACCGGACGCCGGTGAGCCGCGAACGCAATGCGGGGGGCATCGCTCCGGACCCGGAACCTGGCACCACGATGAACCGGAATTCTTGGCAATTGCAGAGCAACTCGAACCGCACGGTCACCGTACTCGATCACACCCCCAACCGTCCGCTTCCACACGCCCAGCGTGTCAGCGAATTCGGCGTTCGCACCGCCCGCCCGTACCCGCCACGTGCCGCAGCGCCGGATGCGAATCGGACGATTCGAACGAAAGCCCCGATCAGGGCCTGGAGTGCCTGCCCCCGCGCGGTCGCGGCGGATCATCCGGGTCCGTCGGCGTATTCGGCTGAGCCGCATCGCTTCCCGGTCCCCAGCCCGCACCGCGATCCGGGCGCTCGCCCGCACCGGGTCCGGGCGCGGAGTTCCACGGATCGAAGTCGCTCGGCGCACCCCCGGCCGGCCGGGGCTGAATCGGGTTGGGCGGCAGCGGCCTCGGATACCCGCCGGTGATCGGGTGCCTGGGGTCGGTGACATCCTCCGGACTGCCCGCCGCCGAATTCGCGCGCAGGGACCAGGGCGCCGGCGGCTGGTCCGGATTCGGCCCCGGACCCGCGTACGGCGGATTCGCCTGCGGCGCATCCGAAGGCGACGATCCGGCGCCGGGCCGGTCCTTGCGCAGCGACGCACCGGTGGACGGTGCGCCCGCACCCGTGGCGCGCGGGCGGCGCGACCCGCCGGTGGCGCCCGTTCCGCCCTCCGCGAGCGGGCGTTTCGTACCGGCGCCGGCTCGTGCGCCCGCCGTTCGGCGGGCGCCCGCACCCGAGCGGACCGGCGCCGGCTTGCGGCCGAACGGCCGGGCCAGCATGACCGCGATGGCCGTGGTCAGCGGTACCGAGAGGGCGAGCGCGATGCCGCCCACCGCGGAACGCGCGATCTCGATGCCGACCGCGTCGCCGGTGAGCACGTCCTTGATCGAGCGCCCTGCCACGCTGAACAGCAGCAGCAACGGCAGCGCGCCACCGGCGTAGGCGAGCACGAGGGTGTAGACGGTACTGGCGATGTGGTCCCGGCCCACCCGCATGGCGGAGCCGAAAATGCTGCGGCGCGTGGCCTTCTCGTCCAGCGCCGCCAGCTCGAAGGCGGCCGACGCCTGGGTGATGGTCACGTCGTTGAGTACACCGAGCGAGCCGATGATGAAGCCCGCCAACAACAATCCGGTGATGCTGACGTGCTGCAGGTAGGTGGCGACGTTGGTGTTCTGCTCTTCGGACAATCCAGTCAGATGGGTCATCTCCAGGGCGACCCAGGACAGCACCGCGGCCAGCACCATGGACGCGAGGGTGCCCAGGAGCGCCGAACTGGTCCGCAGATTCACCCCGTGCGCCAGATACAGCACCGCGTAGAGGATGAGCGCGCCGGAGACCAGCGCGACAGGGATCGCCGGTTTGCCGTCCAAAAGTGCTGGGAGCAAGAACTTTACGACGACGCCGAAGGCGAAGACGAGCCCGATCAGCGCCCGCAGGCCGCGCCAGCGCGCCACCGCGATGATCACCACCGCGAAGATGATCACGATGATGGTCAGCGGCAGCCCGCGCGCGTAGTCGTCGAAGGAGTACATGGGCGCGCCGCTGGCGTCGGTCTGCCGCACGATGCGCAGCGAATCCCCGACGTGCAGCTGCGGTTGCCCCGGGCCCTTGGCGATTTCGAAGAGGGTCTTGTTGCCCTCGTGCGGGCCGGAGTCGATGGTGATGATGCTGCGTTCGCAGGTGTAGGAGTTGTTCCGCGGCGGCAGCGGCTCGTCGGCGAAGACCCGGCCGATCGACGGACTGCCGCAGGCGCCGATGTCCTGCATGACGACGGTGCCGCCCTCGGTGGTGACCGCGCCGCCGCCCGCGCTCTGCATGGGCAGCGGGATGTCGACCTGTTGCGCACTGGGCCACAGCCATACCAGACCGGCCACGACCAGCACGCCGATGACGGCGAGCAAGCCGACGACCACGCGGGCGGCGGTCGCGCCGATCGCTAGTGGTCCCGAATGGTCGTGGGAATGATGATGGTGATCGCTCACTCGGGGAGCCTAAACGACAATCGTTCTCGAAGTACGAAGGGCTGTCCCGAGGCGGGACGGAGAAGTGGGAGGGGGCGGCGGAGAGCAGGGGGATGTCTCCGCCGCCCGGGGATCGGCGGCCCAGGGGGGGTAGGCCTGCCAATCCAGGACCGGACGGCCCAGGGGGGGTAGGCGGTCCGGTCGGGCACCTGAGTGCCAAGGCCTACTGTACACAAAAGGCGGTTCTTTGCGCTAGCTAAGTCTCTAAAAACCGAACTTTTTCGTACCAGCGGTTTGTTTTCGGCCGTGTCACTTGTGCGCCACTGGTCAAATGCCCAGTTCAACCCTATTGACGGTAGCCCGCCAGGAAGTTACCGAACCGCTCGATGGCCACCGACAGGTCCCGCGCCCACGGCAGCGTGACGATCCGCAAGTGGTCGTGATGCGGCCAATTGAAGCCCGTGCCCTGCACCATCAGGATCTTCTCCTGCAGCAGCAGATCCAGCACCAGCTTCGAATCGTCGTGGATCTCATGCACTTCCGGGTCCAGTCGAGGGAAGGCGTAGAGCGCGCCGCGCGGCTTCACACAAGAGACACCTGGGATCGTGTTGAGCTGCTCCCACGCCACGTCCCGCTGTTCGAGCAGGCGGCCGCCGGGCAGGATGAGGTCCTCGATGCTCTGATGCCCGCCCAGGGCCACCTGGATCGCGTGCTGCGCGGGCACATTCGGGCACAGGCGCGAGGAGGCCAGCAGCGAGATGCCCTCCAGGAACCCCTCCGCGTGATCCTTCGGACCGGTGATCACCAGCCAGCCCGAGCGATAGCCCGCGACCCGGTACGCCTTGGACAAACCGTTGAACGTCAGGCACAGCAGATCCGGGGCCAGCGACGCCAGCGAGACGTGCTTGGCGTCGTCGTAGAGGATCTTGTCGTAGATCTCGTCCGCGAGCAGCAGCAGCTGGTGCTTGCGCGCGAGATCCACGATCTGCTGCAGCACCTCCGTCGAATACACCGCGCCCGTCGGATTGTTCGGATTGATCACGACAATGGCCTTGGTCTTGTCGGTGATCTTCGATTCCATGTCGGCGATGTCGGGCTGCCAGCCGTTGGACTCGTCGCACAGGTAGTGCACCGGCGTGCCGCCGGCCAGGCTGGTCATGGCCGTCCACAGCGGGTAGTCCGGCGCGGGCAGCAGCACCTCGTCACCGTTGTTCAGCAGCGCCTGCATGGTGATCGTGATGAGCTCGGAGACGCCGTTGCCCAGGTAGACGTCGTCGACATCGAATTCCGGGAACCCCGGGACCAGTTCGTAGCGGGTGACGATCGCCCGGCGCGCGGGCAGTATGCCCTTGGACTCGGAATAGCCCTGCGCGTACGGCAGCGCCGCGATCATGTCGCGCATGATCACATCGGGCGCGTCGAACCCGAACGGCGCGGGGTTGCCGATGTTCAGCTTGAGGATGCGGTGCCCCTCCGCCTCCAGCCGTGCCGCGTGCGCGTGTACCGGACCCCGAATTTCGTAGACGACGTTCTGGAGCTTGGTGGACTGCTCCAAGACGCGCGGGGACCGGTGCGGTAGGTGACTGGAAGGGCTCACCCGACCATCGTGCCAGTTCCGCGTTCCCGCCACCCCGGGACCCGGCCGCGTGCCGCCCACCGGCCCGTCTACCGCCCGGCGTCCGGGGGCAGCATGCCCTTGGCCGCGGTGGTGCCGCAGAACTCCTCGATCCGCTCGTCCAGCCGCCGGGCCTCGCCCGCCTCCCGGAACTCCGGGCGGATCAGGCGCTGGCGCAGCCCGGTCAGGCGTTCCTCCAACTGGGCGATGCGCTTGTCCTCGTCCAGGCGCAGCACCGGTTGCAGGGCCTCGGCCGCGCCGTCCAGGCTGCCGTTGATCAGGTGCGCGGCGGCGCTGTCCACCCGCGCCAGCGACTCGGCGCCGTAGGACCGCTGCTCGGTGGGCCCGTTGGCGTACAGGTCGATGGCCCGTTCGGTCGCCGTGAGCGCGGGCTGGGCCTGGCCGAGATGGATGTAGGTCGCCCCGGCGTAGTAGTGGCTCTTGGGCTCGTTGAACCCGAACACGCCGCCGACCTCGTCGTGCAGGACGTCGTTGCCCGCGGCGCCCTCGCGGGCGGCCTCGGCCGCGCGGATGCAGCGCTCGGTGTCGGCGACGCTGCCCAGCTTGGACCAGATGCGGGCCTCGATGTTGTGCAGGCGCACCCGCGCCGTCACCGATTCCGCGTACTGCTGACCGCTCTGGGCCAGCAGCACCGCGCGCCGCGGGCGCTCGGACCAGTACTCGATGAGCGCCTGCATACCGCGGGTCCAGGCGCGTAATCCGTTGTGCTCGCACAGTTCCGCGTACGCCCAAGCGGCCCTTGCCTGTTCGCCGGCGGCGTCGACGTAGCCGAGATCGGTGCTGGCGTTGGCCAGCAATCCGGACAGCGTCCCGGCCAGCAGATACAGGTGCCCGGTGTCGGCCGGGCGTTGATGACCTTCGAGCAACCGGTAGACGCGGCGGCGCACCCGCAGCATCTCCACCATCATCGGCACCGGTGGCACGTGCACGTAGTCGTTCGCGATTCGCGTGACGTCGGCGTCGAGCTGCTCCAACATGGTCGCTCCCACGTTGGTGCTCTCCGCTCTGCCGGCATGGTCGCTCGCTTCATGAGCAGCCGCCATGATCAGATCCCTCTCCGAAATCGCCGCTAACGCATCACCCCGCATCGCACCCGAATCCACGAGCGCCAGCAGTTCCGCGTCGCTGGAATAGCTGGCGGCAGCCGCGGTGGGTTGCCCGGTGGGGGAACCTCCTTGGCGCGCATCGAAGTCCGGCACGGACGGCCGATCGATCAGGGGCTGGTCGATCAATGCCGCGAACCGTGCCCGAACGATCTCGTCGGACCTGGCGAGGGAAGTATCGAGAGCGGCTTGATTGACGGGACGGGGATGTACCCGATTCCCCCCGGCCTCCCACTTCGAAACCAGGCGTTCGTGCACACCCAAATGTGCTGCGAACTCCCGAATACTCATTCGTTTGGCATCGCGGAGGGCACGGGCCTCTTTACCTGACCACTGCCGGACCACGATGTCATCCTTCCGAACGAACTCCGATGTCCAGGGTACGAGCGAGAACCGGCCACGGCCACAGCCGAAACCCAGCTGGTACCAGGCTTTATACGCGTCGGCAATAGAGGCAGCGAAAGGGCAGTGTAAGGCGGGTGTGCGGGCATACCCACCCGTCCGTAAGAACCGCGACCCTGGAGGCGGAGGTAAGGGAGCGGGTGTTGAACGCGGACAAGCTGAGAACGGTGCAGGACTGGGTGTCGTACTACCGGCACGAAACCGGTCTCCCGGTCGCCGAGCGCGGCGGCTTCGTCATGCTGCCCGTGACCGGTCATGTCGCCGTGGTGCATCTGCCCGTCGCCCGCGCCGAAAAGGTCCGCACCGCACTGCATCAGCACCGGCGCACCGGGCCGATGCTGGCGCGCCAGATTCGCTGGAGCTTTCTGGCCGAACCGGATTCGCGGCCCGGCGTGCAGATCATGGAGGCGCTCAATCGACTCGACGTCGGCATACCCGCCGTCGGCAGCGCGGTCATGCTGCCCACCGGCCTCGGCCGGTGGACGCGGGAGGGCTGCCACTGGGTGGTACCTCCCACCCGAGAACTTCAACTCCCACCCCTGTCGGTGATAGTCACGACAGCTCTGGCGGTGGGAAGCGGAAGCGAGGACTGAAACGCAGCCGGCCCTCGCACCGGCGCAGGCGCGCGCCGGAATCCACCGAGTCCGCCCCTTTCTGGCAGTCGACGGGGCGGACTCGGCGGGTGAGTACGGCTGGAACAACAGGCTTTACGGGCGATATGCCCGATCAGCGGGAATCGGTTACGGCGCGGGTTGCTGCGGGAACAGCGGCGGCAACGTGGGGACCACGACCGGCGGCAGGCCCGGAATGATGGTGAAGGTGTTGGGACCGGGCGCGGGCGGCGCCGCCTCGGTGGTGGTCGTCGCCTGGCGCGGCGGCGGGGCGGCCAGCGACTCGTTGGTGGCGTCGCTGGTGGCCGGGGGCGCGGTGGTGGCCTCGACCGCGGGCGTGCGCGTGGTCGTCGGGGGAACCGAGCTGGACGCGGCGTCACTGCTCTGCGAATCGTGTTCCAGCACTTGCGGACCCCAGCCGATGGAGACGCCGATGGCGGCCACCACGACCAGTGCGCCGACCGCGACCCCGGCCACGCTGATCTCGCGGCGGCGGCTGAACTTCTCGCCCGGGCCGGTCGTCGGATCGGTGCGCCGCGAACGCCAGGACGGCGCGGCGGGCGCGGGCATCGGCAGCGCGTCCTCGAAGGCGTTCGGGAACGGCGTGTTCGCCGCGCGCTGGCGCACCGGGCGCGCCAGCAGGGCCGCGCCGCGGGTGGCGACGCTGCCCGGACCCGGCGCAACGATCACCGGAACGCCCAGCCAGCGACGCAAAACCCTTGCCACCAGGGGAATCTGGGCGCAGCCACCGATCAGGGCCACGGCCTGGACCGGCTGCTCCGACCGCAGGATGACATCGCGGGTCATGCGCGCCGAGGATTCGACGGCCAGCATGATCAACGCCTCGAAGTTCTCCTGCGACAACAGCACCAGGCCCTCGGTGGAGGGCAGCGCGACGGCGCTGCTGCTGGAGAGCTGCTCCTTGGCCTGGCGGCACAGCGAATCCAGCTCGGCCAGGCCGGCCGCGTCCGGCGGATGCGCGATCCGGCCGGAGGCGATCTGCTGTTCGCGGATCAGCGAATCCAGGTAGTCACCGCTGATGTCGCTGGTGCGCTCGGTGATGTTGATCTGGCGCGAACCGGTGTCGACCACGCTCACCGACAGCCCGGACGCGCCCAGGTCGTACAGCGCCACGGTGCCGTATCCCTGCAGCTCACCGGAGTATTCCAGAAACTCCAGGGCGGCAACGACATCCGGGATGAGCTCGTAGTTGGTGAACTGCCTGCGCGCCATCTCGGCGCGGATCGCGCGGGCGTGCTGCTCGTCGCGGTAGGCGATGGCGGTGGCGACGATGTGCGGATCGGCGGCCAGGATCGACCCCACGGCGTCGGCCGCCAATTCCTCGACCCGGCGCGCACCGACCGGAACCGCCTGCACGTCGAAATTCTCGGCGGTGGGGTGCTCGGGGGAGTTCGCCAGCGGACGCGCGACGCGAACGGCGCCGGACCCCACCGAAACTCCCAAGACCGAACTCATCTGCTGCCCATTTCGTTGCCCCGCTCACCGAACCGCGAGCGGCCCGGGGCCACCTGCGAATCGCCCGCGGAACAACCGGGCGCGGAGCGGTGGAACCACAACATCACGATGTGGTCACTGTACCTGTCGGGGCCACCTTACGACGTGCCGAGCGTTACGTACACCCGCAAGCGGGCAGACCGGACGCGAGTTACCGTGCCGGGACCCGGAATACGCGTGCGATCGTCCCCGCGAAGGGCAGGGACGAGGCAGTTCAGTTGCCGCTGACGGACTGGAAATTCAGATACGCGCGCGACGGAGTCGGGCCGCGCTGGCCCTGGTACTTCGAGCCCGCCGCCGCCGAGCCGTACGGGTGCTCGGCCGGGCTGCTCAGCCGGAACAGGCACAGCTGCCCGATCTTCATGCCCGGCCACAGGGTGATCGGCAGGTTCGCCACGTTCGACAGCTCCAGCGTGATGTGCCCGCTGAAACCCGGATCGATGAAGCCCGCCGTGGAATGGGTGAGCAGGCCGAGCCGGCCCAGGCTCGACTTGCCCTCGAGGCGACCGGCCAGATCGTCGGGCAGGCTGCACACCTCGAGGGTGGAGCCCAGCACGAACTCACCCGGGTGCAGCACGAACGGCTCGCCCGGGGTCGGCTCCACCAGCGTGGTCAGCTCGTCCTGCCGCTGCGCGGGATCGATATGGGTGTACCGCGTGTTGTTGAACACCCGGAACAAACTGTCCAGCCGCACATCGATACTCGACGGCTGCACCAGCGTGTGGTCGAACGGGTCGAGCCCGAGACGCCCCGCGGCGATCTCCGAACGGATGTCGCGATCAGAAAGCAGCACTGGGATATCTTGCCCTCCGCTTCGCTGCGGGCGGGCCGCGGCCCCTGAAGTCTCGTTCTTCCCTCCCTCCGCTCCTCCGCTTCGCTCCCCCGCTCCGCTCAGTCCAGAACGAGACGGGCCGCGGCCTTGCGGCCGGTGGGCGGGGAAGGGACGCGGCCTGATGGGGACGCGGCCTGATGCGCAGGTGGCCTGATGCGGAGGTGCCACACCTTTCGGGTCTGGGTGCCGAGGCGGCGGGGTGGGCGTGGCGCCCACGGCCAGGGTGCAGCGGGCGCGAGTGGTCTTGGGGCTATTCCTTCTCCAGGGTGGGGCTTTCCTTGTCCGAGGTGGGGCGATCCTCGGGGGCGGAGTCTTCGAGGGCCGGGGGTTCCGCGGAGTCTTCCAGGACCGTGGCTTCGGTGGCTTCGACCGATTTGTGGGGGCGGCTGCCCCAGCCGGCGTGGGCCTCGGTGCGCATGCGCTCCACCATGTGGGGGTAGTGGAGTTCGAAGGCGGGGCGTTCGGAGCGGATGCGGGGGAGCTCGTAGAAGTTGTGGCGCGGGGGCGGGCAGGTGGTCGCCCACTCCAGGGAGTTGCCGTAGCCCCAGGGATCGTCGACGGTCGCGAGCTCGCCGTAGCGGTAGCTCTTGAAGACGTTCCAGACGAACGTGATCATCGACAGGCCGAGCACGAACGAACCGACCGTGGAAATGGTGTTCAGGGTGGTGAATCCGTCGCTCGGGAGATAGTCGACGTAGCGGCGCGGCATGCCCTCGTTGCCCAGCCAGTGCTGCACCAGGAACGTCAGGTGGAAGCCGAAGAACGTGGTCCAGAAGTGCAGCTTGCCCAGGCGCTCGTCCATCATGCGACCGGTCATCTTCGGGAACCAGAAGTAGATGCCCGCGAAGGTCGCGAACACGATGGTCCCGAACAGCACGTAGTGGAAGTGCGCCACCACGAAATAGGTGTCGGACACGTGAAAGTCGAGCGGGGGCGACGCGAGCACCACGCCGGACAGACCGCCGAACAGGAACGTCACCAGGAAGCCGATCGACCACAGCATGGGCGTTTCGAAGGTGAGCTGCCCGCGCCACATGGTGCCGATCCAGTTGAAGAACTTCACCCCGGTGGGCACCGCGATGAGGAACGTCATGAGCGAGAAGAACGGGAGCAGCACCGCGCCGGTGGCGTACATGTGGTGCGCCCACACCGCCACCGACAGCGCGGCGATCGAGAGTGTCGCGTAGACCAGCGTCGAATAGCCGAACAGCGGCTTGCGACTGAAGACCGGGAAGATCTCGGTCACGATGCCGAAGAACGGCAGCGCGACTATGTACACCTCGGGATGGCCGAAGAACCAGAACAGGTGCTGCCACAGCAGCACCCCGCCGTTGGCCGCGTCGTAGATGTGCCCGCCCAGGTGCCGGTCGACGGCCAGTGCCAGGAGCGCGGCGGTCAGGATCGGAAAGGCCAGCAGCACAAGCACACTCGTCACCAGGATGTTCCAGGTGAAGATCGGCATGCGGAACATCGTCATGCCCGGGCAGCGCAGGCAGATCACCGTGGTGATCATGTTGACGCCGCCCAGGATCGTGCCGACGCCGGAGACCGCCAGGCCCATGATCCACAGGTCGGCGCCCACGCCCGGGGAGTGCGTGAAGTCGCTGAGCGGTGTGTATCCGGTCCAGCCGAAATCGGCGGCCCCGCCCGGGGTGATGAAGCCGGCCGTGGCCATGGTGGCGCCGAACAGGTACAGCCAGTAGCTGAAGGCGTTCAGGCGCGGGAACGCCACGTCCGGTGCGCCGATCTGCAAGGGCAGCACCGCATTGGCGAATCCGAACACGATGGGGGTGGCGTAGAACAGCAGCATGATCGTGCCGTGCATGGTGAACAGCTGATTGAACTGTTCGGCCGAGAGGAACTGCATCCCCGGGCGCGCCAGCTCGCTGCGCATCAGCAGCGCCATGAGGCCGCCGATCAGGAAGAACGTCATCGCGGTGCAGAGGTACATGATCCCCAGCACCTTGGGGTCGGTGGTCGTCACCGCCTTCCACAGGAAGGAGCCCTTCGGCCCCATACGGGGCGGATAGGGCCGCGCGGCCTTCAGCTTCGGGACATCCTGCGACGGCACGGCGGTCATGTGTCCTCCTCGACCCCCGAACAGGAGACCGAGACACACGTCAGCTAACCCTCAGCGCACCCAAAGTCCCTGTGGTGGACGGGCTTTCAACCCTGCGAGCCAGTGTAAGACCGAGACGAAACCGAACCCCCTACTTCGGCGAAACAACTCACCCGCCCCCGGCGCGCCGCCCCCGACACGACCTGCTCCCGGCCCAGCGCTCCGAGTCGCCCGCGCCCCCTCTGCGCCCTCCGCCACCCTCTGGACCAGCTTCGACGCGTAAAGAGTTGCGTTCCGCGTCCCCGCGTCTGATAGAGTCGCGGACGCGTCCAGACGCACATGCCGATGTAGTTCAATGGTAGAACTTCTGCTTCCCAAGCAGATGGCGCGGGTTCGATTCCCGTCATCGGCTCCACCGGATACACGCCCCGGCCAGGATTTCCCGGCCGGGGCGTTTTCCATGGATCGGCACTTCGCTGTACGCGACACCGAATGAGTCGTAGCCTCGGGCTATGGGTCTGGACTGCGGAGAACGCGTGCGGAACGCACGCAAACGGAGCGGGCTGACGCAGAGCGAATTGGCCGAGCGATGCCCGGATGTCTCACTGTCACAGCTGCGCGCGATCGAACGCGGCGAATACAACCCGCGGCAGTACGCCCTGCGGCAAATGGCCGTGGCCCTGCGGGTCCGGACATCGACCCTGGCCGACGGTGGCGACGCCGAGTACGCCGACGTCGAAACCGAGGCGGCCTGGACCTCGGTGCGCCGCGCGCTGATCGGGCAATTCCCGGAAGCGGACGGCCCCGCCTCGGTAATCGGGGTGCGCACCGATCTCGAAAGCCTGCGGGGAATGCTCGGCACGCACCGGTACGGCGAAGTCGCCGCCCGGTTACCGGGACTACTGCGCGATACGGACGACATCGACGGCCAGGGGCGCACGATTCGATCACGTGTACTGAATCTGACCGGGTGGATGCTGACGCAATGCCGCCAATTCGACTTGGCCGAGGCAACACTCGATCGCGCCATCGACGCGTCCGAGGATCGTATGGACGCCGGAGCGGCGGCGAACACCCTGGTGTGGGTTCTGCTGCGGCAGGGGAAGATCGCTCAGGCCCGGGACACGGCCATTCGATGGGCGGATGAGATCGAACCGCGGTTCTCGCGGGCGACGACCGCCGAGTTGTCGGTATGGGGCCGCATGTGGCTGTACGTCGCGAACTGTTCCCTGCGCGACAACGCGACCGGCGACGCCGAGGACGCGATGAACCTCGCACGCGCGGCGTCCGCCAGGATCGGCCAGGAGGTGTACACCGACGCGTCGACCGTGCGCACGTTCGGCCCGATCACCGTGGCGCACATCGCCGCCGAAGGCTACGCCCTCGAAGGCAGGGCAGCGCTTGCGCTTTCGATCGCCGAGCAGACTCCGGTGGCAACGCTGCAGCCCGTCGCGGCCAGCCGGCTTCGGCATCGGCTCGACGTCGCCAGTGCGCACAGCCAACTCGGGCAGTACGGCGAAGCCATGGCGGTGCTACAGCGGACGTGGAGCGACGCGCCGGAATGGCTTGTACAGCAACGGTATGCACGTGACGTGATGTCGTCGATCATCACCAAGCGGCGCACTTTGACGCCGGAGATGCGCGATCTCGCGGACAAGATTCGTTTGGAGTACTAGTTCACATTCGTCCCAGGAATGACGCTTTCGGCTGACAGGAGCCGGAAGCGTCATTTTCTTGGATGCCCCCTGATGCGAGCCTTTTTCCAGCGCCCGGTGCCGAATCGGCAAACCGCCTCGGACCACTCGTCGGCGCCCGCATTCCCAAGGATCGGAGGGCACCGGATATGGAACTGATTCTCTCGGCCGCAGTGATCGCCATCGCGACGATCCTCGCCGCACTGCGTTCTGCCGGATCGAGCGCCGCCGCGCACTCCGCCGGGACGGGCCGCCATCGCGCGGCCGTCTCGGTGGACGACATCCGCGCACGGCTCGCCGCCGAGGCCGAGCGCCTCCTCCCTGCCGGGAGGTGGTGAGGATGCGATCGGCGATCGGCTACCTGCGCAGCGACCTGGCCGGCGCCCGGCAGCGGCGACACGAGACCGAAATCCGTTACGCCGCAGCGATGGCGGGATACGACCTGCGCAAGATCGCGGCGTTCAGCGACAGGACCGACGACCGCATCCATCGCATCCGGGTGATGCTGGACCGCCTGGGCGTCGACGCGGTCATCACCCCGAGCCTGGACCACCTCGAGTCCGCGATCGTGCCCACGGCGCTGACCGAGGTCGCCGACGTTCTCACGATCGAACCCGCGCGCACCTATCCGCGGACACCGCCGACGACCACGACGGAAGGCTGAGGGTCATGGACAAGACGAACGCCGATCAGCCGGTCTCCACGTTCGCGTGCTCGCCGGACCTCGCGGCCCTGATGACCAAAGCCGAGGACATCGCGGTCGCGGGGAGCGCCCCGAACATCGGCGTCGAGCACGTCCTGTTGGCGATGCTCGCCGACCCGGGCCTCATCGTCCGGGCCGGGCTGGCCATCGCCGACGATCCGCGCGTGGTCTTCGTGCGCCTCGGTCAGGCAGCCGCCCGGGGAACCGTCAGCGCCCCCGTCCCGAAATCCGATATCAATTCTCGTATTTCATACAAAGGCGACCATTCCGACTTGGTTGTCGAGCGTCCCGGAGACATTCTCGGCAACCGATGACATAGCGTGCCAACCTTCGTTTCGCCGCTTGCGGCGCGCCGAGCACCGTCGATACTTTCTCCCCAACGGCGTTCGGATTCTGCATCGGCCTACCGATTCTCGATCATCGGAGCTGTTCCGGACGCACCGACCGGTGCGGGTCTCGGCACTCTTTCGTATGTGCTCGCCACATGGTCGGCCGATTCGATACCGGTCTCAGGCCGACGGCCGGGCGACGTGCCCGACGGCCGTTCGGCGATGCGCCAATTCGAGAGAGAAGCCATGCACCGATTCCGCCCGACCGCGCGTACAACGGGCAATTCCACCGCACTGCTGGGCGTGCTCTGCGCCCTCACCGCCTGCGCGACGACGACCGAATCCACCCGGACGAGCACCACCGCTCCCCCGGCCGCGCCGGCCGCGATCACCACCACGTCCGCACCCGCCGCACTGCCCGCACCCGCCACGCAGGCGCCCGGGACCGCCGCACCGACCACCTCCGCACCCGCCGTAGCGCCCGCCGCCCTCATGCCGAGCGTCGTCTGCATGAACCTGCAGGCCGCACAGGACACCATCCAGGAAGCGGGCGTCTTCTTCTCGCGATCGAAGGATGCGACCGGCGCCGATCGCAAGCAGATCCTCGACAGCAATTGGGTGGTCGTCGCCCAATCTCCGGCCGCGGGAACACCGTTCACCGAGGGCGAGGCCGTGCTGTCGGTCGTCAAGATCGGTGAGCCGAGTCAGTGCTGACCGGGTGAGATGACCCGGTTCGTGCGCCCCGTCCGCCGGGCGGGCGGGGCGCACGGTCACGAACTCAGGAGCATTCCTTCACCACGCGGGTGGCGGCGGAGGCGGCCTTGCGGAGATCGTCCATGCTCAGGCCCAGTTCGGCGGGGTTGTTCGTGTTGCCCTTCTCGATGATCTTGGTCAGGCCGTTCTGCGAAAGGTCCTCGTCCACATAGATTTTCGCGACGCAGTCGGCGGTCTTCGCGTCCAGGCCGCCCTTGTCCTGCAGGGACTGCGAGATGATCGGGACCGCCAGCGCGCCCGACGGGACCGCGCCCGGTGTGGTGGCGTCGGACTTCGTGGTCGACTTCGGAGCCGAACCGGAGGTCAGCGGGGCCGTGGTGGCGCCCGGGGACGTGGTGACCGGAGCGGAGCTCACGGGCGCGAGAGTGGTGGGGGCGGTGGACGACTCGTCCGTGCCGCAGGCCGCCAGCAGCGGGAGCGCCAGCAGCGCCGCCGCGAATACAGATTTCCGCATAACAAGTTCCTAGCTCTGTCGGATGACGGAGGGGGTGTCTCCGATGACGGACCACGCCGTCACCCGAGACTGCCCCCCGCCCCTTGCGATCCGACAGGGAACCGCTTAAAACCCAGGCGGGGCAGCGCCTGTGCCGTCCCCGACCGCCGAGCCTGCCCCCGGGTCAGCGCCCTACTTCAGGCACTCGCCCACGATCTTATTCGTCGCCGAGCGCGCCTTCTCGGCGTCGCCGGAGGTCATACCCATGGATTCCGGATCGGTGGCCGAGGCCGCCTTGGCGTCGTTCTTGATCATCAGACGCAGCCCGTCCTGCGAAATCCCCTCGTCCACATAGATCTTCGCCGCGCAGTCGGCCAGCTTGGTGTCCTTGAGGCCGCCGTCCTGCAGCGCCTTCGACACCTCCGCCGCGGTGACTGCCGGAGCCTTGTCGTCGTCACTGCCGCAGGCGGCCAGCAGTGGCAGGGCGACGAGCGCGGCGGCGATCAGGGAAATGCGCACGGGTTCCTCGATTCTCATGAACGGTGGGGCTGAGTGCCGCAGGAACGATCTCACAGAACCGGGGCATTGTGCAGCGCTCATCGAAAGCGGTGCTCGGCGCGGGTACGGGGCGATGCTCGGCGCGGGTCCCGAGCCACGCCCGACACCGGCCGAAATCCACAATTGGCCGCCTGCCAACGACTGTTAGGGTCGATCCACCGCCATACGCCCAGGGGAGTCGAGATGACCGAGCTGAACCATTACCGCACCGGCAGCGGCGAGCCCCTGGTGCTCGTGCACGGCGTCGGAAGTCGCTGGCAGGTCTGGGAACCCGTCATCGACACCCTGGCCGCGGCCTACGAGGTCATCGCCGTCGACCTGCCCGGCTTCGGGGCCAGCGCGCCGCTGGCGCACACCACCGTCTCGACCCTCGCCGACGCGCTGGTGGACTTCCTCGCCGCGCGGGGCATCGACTCCCCGCACCTGGCGGGCAATTCCATGGGCGGCGGCATCGCGCTCGATCTGGCCGCGCGCGGCGTCGCCCGCTCGGTCACCGCCTACTCCCCCATCGGCTTCTGGGATACCGCCGGCCGGGTGTGGTGCCAGCAGGCGCTGGGCCGCGCCAAGAACCTGAGCACCCTGCTGCGCCCGATCGCCCCGGCCATTCTCGGCAACACCGCCGGGCGCACCGCGCTGACCAGTCTGGTGTTCGGCCGGGCGTGGGCGCTGGAACCGCGCGTCGCGATCGAGACCGTCGAAGGCCTGCTCGGCGCGGAAGGGTTCGACCCCGCGCTGGCCTCCTTCACCGGTTTCCGGCTGCCCGATCCCAGCGCGGTCGACCACCTCCCGGTGACCATCGCCTGGGGCAATCGCGACATACTTCTCACGTACGCCACCCAGGCCCGCCGTGCCCGCGCTCTACTGCCCGGCGCCCGGCACGTCACGCTGCCCGGCAGCGGGCACACACCGTTCTACGACGACCCGGACCGCTGCGCCCAGCTGCTGCTGGATCGGCGGGGATGAGCGAAGGAACTGCCGTGAGCACCAGCGATTCGACCAGCAGCACTCTCGAGAACAGCGCGGCGGGCACCGGCGCGCCCGCCGCCGTCACCAAGAACAATGTGTCCCTGCGTTTCGCGGGCGATCGCGCCTACGTGTGCCTGGATCGCCCCGACAAGCACAATGGCCTGACCCTGGACATGCTGCGCGAACTCGTGCGCGTCGCCGGAGTCGTCGAGCAGCGCAAGGACATCCGCGCCGTCATCCTGACCGGCAACGGACCGAGCTTCTCCTCCGGATTGGATATCGCCAAGGCAATGGGCGATCCGGTGGCAATCGTGCGCGGATTCATCCCGCTGCCGTGGCGCGGCACCAATCTCTTCCAGGAGGCGTGCTGGGCGTGGCGCCGGCTGCCGCAGCCGGTCATCGCCGCCGTGCACGGCCGCTGCTACGGCGGCGGCCTGCAGATCGCGCTCGCCGCCGACTTCCGATTCGTCACGCCCGACGCCGAATTCGCGGTCATGGAGGCCAAGCACGGGCTCATCCCCGACATGACCGGCGCGGCCACACTGTCCCGGCTGATCGGCCTGGACCAGGCCCTGCTGCTCACCATGACCGCCGATCCGGTGGACGCGGCGTACGCCGAGCGCATCGGCCTGGTGACCGAGGTGCACGCCGACCCGATCGCCGCCGCCGAACGACTCGCCGACCGCATCGCCGCCCGCCCGGCACACACCGTCGCGAGCGCCAAGCGACTGTTCGATCGCAGCTGGGAGGCAACGATTCGACGAACTCTCGCAATCGAACGCGCGACACAGCTGCCTTTGATCGTCCGTCAGGCCCTGAGTCGTGGTACGAAATAACGATCCGAGCCAACCCCCGGCAAATACCCGGTCTCGATCTGACGGAGACCCGTTCCGCTGTTAGCATTTTCACACTTTGCCAGCGAGTCGAGCACTTTGTGCGACCCGTCACATACCGTGTGGTCGCGCATTATTCGGCGAGAACCGGAGGGCCCACGCAATTGACCAAGACCGCCCCCCTGCTGCTGTCCGCGATAGCAGGCGCCACGGCCTTGCTCCTCACCGTGACATCTCCGGCAGCGGCCAACCCTAACGCCATCAACCCGATTCCGGTGCTCAACGGCACCCACGGGCTACCCCAGTTGCCCGGACGGTCCAAGGCCGTCTTCCAGGTCACCGGGATGGCGAGCCCGAACAACACCCAGACCTACAACGTGCTGGGCACCGACCTCGGCATCATGTGGGACAACGGCCACGGCGAGATGCTGACGACCTTCGGCGACACCGCCGGGCTCGGCTTCCCGAACCTGCTGGTCGGCAGCACCTGGGCCTGGCGTTCCAACATCCTGGTGCGCTCGCACACCCAGGATCCCGCCAACGGCATCTACTTCGACAGCGTGGTGCGCGACGTCTTCGGGCAGGCGCGGGATCTGATCCCCAGCCCCAAGATTCCGTTCCTCGAGATCAGCCGCATCCCCACCGCGGCCATCTCGGTCGGGGGCACCCAGTACATGAGCCTGATGTCGGTCAAGACCTGGGACGACGTCGGCGAGTGGACCACCAACTTCTCCGGCCTCGCCGTCTCCGGCGACAACGGCGAGAACTGGGTGGAACTGCCCGGCACCCGGCGGCCCGACGAGGGCGGCAACGGCAACTTCCAGATGAACTCGTTCGTCAAGGCCGGCGGCTTCGTCTACGAGTACGGCACCGCCTCGGGGCGCAACAACCCCGCGTACGTCGCCCGGGTGCCCGAGGCCGCCATCGGCGATCTCGGCGCCTACGAATACTGGGTCGGCGATCAGTGGAAGCGCGGCGACGTGGACGGGGCGACCCCGGTCATCGGCGGCGGCATCTCCGAGATGTCGGTCATGTGGAACGACTACCTCGGGCAATACATCATGCTCACCACGGACCCGTGGAACTCGGTGGTCATGTACCGCGCACCCAGCCCGGAAGGCCCGTGGGGCGGACCCGAAGTGCTCATCGACACCCGGGAACTGCCGACCGCGTACGCGCCGTCGATCTTCCCGTACCAGACCGGGCGCGACCTGTACTTCCTCACCACCGTGCACAGCCAGTACAACGTGATCCTGATGAAGACCCAGCTCTGAGGCTGCGGCGCTGAGACATTCGGCCGCGAACACCGCCGGTGTTCGCGGCCGTTTCGCGTCCGTGCCCGCCCCGGGGGCCGTCCCGCGGCAGCGGTGGCGGCCGCCACCGTTCGGCGGCGCCGCCGCGCCCATAGACTCGGACCCATGGATGCCGCCGCGTGGGACGAGTTCTACAGCCGCACCGAATTGGTGTGGGGCGCACCGCCCGACGACACCGTCGTGGAACAGGTCTTCGGGCTCGAACGCCGGTTTCCGGACGGCCCGCACGCGGTCGGCGAACCGCGGCCGGAACTGCCGCGCGCGCTCGACCTGGGCTGCGGCGAAGGCCGCAACGCGCTCTGGCTCGCCACCCACGGCTGGGCGGTGGACGCCATCGACTACTCCCAGGCCGGGGTCGACAAGGGCCGCACGGTGGCGTCCCGCCTGTCGCGTTCGGTGCGCAGCCGCATTCGGTGGCACTGGGCCGACGTGAACGAGCTCGACCGCGCCGGGATCACCGGCCCGTACGAATTGATCCTGATCGCGCATCTGCACCTGCCCGCCGAGCAACGCCGCGCCCTGCTGCTGCGGGCCGCCGATCTGCTCGTGCCCGAGGGCGTGCTGGTGGTGCTGGGCAATGATCCCGCCAACCTCACCGAAGGCCATGGCGGCGAACAGGATCCGGCCCTGCTGTTCACCCCGGACGACATCGTCGCCGAGCTCGGCCCGGCGCGCGACGACCTGGACATTCGGGTGGCGGAGCGGGTGCGGCGCGCCACCGAGAACCGGGACGCCATCGACTCGCTGGTGGTCGCGACCCGGCCCGGCCCGCCGCCGATCCGGGACGACGCCGAACTCGAGGGACTCGGGGTCGACGGGCCGGACGAATCGGCCGCTCCGCCGCGCTGAGGTCGAGCGCGCAGCTCGGGCGCGGTCACCGAGCGGGCGCCGCCACCCGAGGGAGGGCGGGTCCGCCGCGACGGGTGAACCGCTAGCGGATCCAGCGCTCGAGCCACGGCTCGACGGTCGCGACGATCTCGTCGAAGCCCGCGCGATAGGAATGCGCCTGCCCGGCGACGACGTGAACCTCCGCCGCGTCGGCCGCGTCCGGGATGCCGAACGGGTCGCGCGCGCCGTTGATCACCAGCACGGGGATGTCCCCCGGCGCGAGCAGTTCGTCCCGCCGGGACTTCTCCGGCTTCCCGGGCGGATGCAGCGGAAACGACAGCGCGAGAACGCCGCGCGCCCCGGCGTCGCGCGCGGTGCGGCAGGCCACCCGCGCGCCGTTGCTGCGCCCGCCCTGGATCAGCGGGACGCCGCGGAATTTCTTGCGCAGCGCCGCGATGATCTCCAGCCAGGCGGCGTCCTGCGTCTCCGCCTTACCCGGTGCGCGCCGGCCCGCCACCCGGTACGGCTGCGTCACCGCGGCCACGGCCCCGCCCCGCGCCACCGCTGAATCACGAACGGCGAGAAGATCTTTCGCGTCGACACCGCCCCCGGATCCATGGGTGAGCACCAACAGGAACGCGGGCCTGCTCCGGCCCGTCCGCTCGATGTCCACCTCGGCCGGTCCGGCCGTCGTCTCGATGCGCATGAGCGCACCGTAGCCAGCCGCCCCGCACCCGCCGCGACGGCACACCGCGCGTCCCCGCCGAAAGCTCATAGCCGCCCGGTGCGTCCCGTGAGGAACGTCGCTAGCTGCGATAACGGGATCGGTACGCGCCCAACGGGTTCGCTATTGATCAGCAAACTGGGTGCTTCTGGTCACATTCGGCCCCGATCACCTTGGCCACCGCCCTACCGGTCGGTAACATGGCACATAAGTTACCCGTCAGTAGCGCTTCTTTACGGTGTCTACCCGATGGGCCTAATGGGCGGGAACGGCAACCACCGAACCGCACCCATCTCAATGGAGAGTGAGTACGACCATGGGTCACTACAAAGCCAACATCCGCGACCTCGAGTTCAACCTCTTCGAGGTGCTCGGCCTGGGTAGCCTGCTGGACAACGGCGCCTACGGTGACCTGGACAGCGACACCGTGAAGGAAATGCTCTCCGAGGTCAAGCGTCTGGCCGAGGGCCCGCTGGCCGACTCGTTCGTCGACGGTGACCGCAACCCGCCGACCTTCGATCCCGAGACCCACACCGTCACGCTCCCCGAGTCCTTCAAGAAGTCCTACAAGGCGCTCGAAGACGGCGAGTGGTCCAAGGTGCCCGTGCGCGAGGAGCTCGGTGGCCTCGGCGCCCCCTCCGTCGTCGGCTGGGCCCTGGGCGAGATGATCCTCGGCGCCAACCCGCCGGCCCAGATGTACGCCGCCGGTGCGGGATTCGCGCAGGTCTTCTACAACAACGGCACCGATGAGCAGAAGAAGTGGGCTCAGAAGATCGCGGACCGCAACTGGGGCGCCACCATGGTGCTGACCGAGCCCGACGCGGGCTCCGACGTCGGCGCCGGCCGCACCAAGGCGATCAAGCAGGAAGACGGCACCTGGCACATCGAGGGCGTCAAGCGCTTCATCACCTCGGGCGACTCCGACGACCTGTTCGAGAACATCATGCACCTGGTGCTGGCTCGCCCCGAGGGCGCCGGACCGGGCACCAAGGGCCTGTCCCTGTTCTACGTGCCGAAGTTCCACTTCGACTTCGACACCGACACCATCGGCGAGCGCAACGGCGTCTTCGTGACGAACGTCGAGCACAAGATGGGCATCAAGGTCTCGGCCACCTGTGAGGTCACCTTCGGCGGCCACGGCGTTCCCGCCAAGGGCTGGCTCGTCGGCGAGGTGCACAACGGCATCGCGCAGATGTTCGACGTCATCGAGAACGCTCGCATGATGGTCGGCACCAAGGCCATCGCCACCCTGTCGACCGGTTACCTGAACGCGCTGGAGTACGCCAAGATCCGCGTCCAGGGCGCCGACCTGACCCAGATGACCGACAAGGCCGCGCCCCGCGTGACCATCACCCACCACCCGGACGTGCGTCGTTCGCTCGCGACCCAGAAGGCGTACGCCGAGGGCCTGCGCGCGATCTACCTCTACACCGCCGCGCACCAGAACGAGGATGTCGCGCAGCTGGTTTCGGGCGCCGACAAGGACACCGCGTTCCGCGTCAACGATCTGCTGCTGCCGATCGTCAAGGGTGTCGGCTCCGAGCGCGCCTACCAGTACCTGACCGAATCGCTGCAGACCTTCGGTGGCTCCGGCTTCCTGCAGGACTACCCGATCGAGCAGTACATCCGCGACGCCAAGATCGACTCGCTGTACGAGGGCACCACCGCCATCCAGGCGCAGGACTTCTTCTTCCGCAAGATCGCCCGTGACCGCGGTGTGGCCCTGGCCCACGTCGCCGGCCAGGTGCAGGCGTTCATCGAGCGCGAGGGTGGCAATGGCCGCCTGAAGCAGGAGCGCAAGCTGCTCGCCACCGCCCTCGAGGATGTGCAGGCCATGGCCGCCACCCTGACCGGGCACCTGATGGGCGCGCAGGAAGACCCCAAGGAGCTCTACAAGGTCGGCCTGGGCTCGGTCCGCTTCCTGATGTCGGTCGGCGACCTGCTCATCGGCTGGCAGCTGCTGCAGCAGGCCGAGGTCGCCATCAAGGCCCTCGACAACGGCTCCACCGAGGCGTTCTACACCGGCAAGGTCGCGACCGCGCAGTTCTTCGCGCGCAACATCCTGCCGGAGCTGACCTCGACCCGCACCGTCCTGTCGAACCTCGACAACGACATCATGGAGCTGGACGAAGCCGCCTTCTAGGAGTCGGAGTCCCCGCCTCGCCGGGAATCCACGAGTAAGACTCGGTGCGCCCCGGGACCACGGTCCCGGGGCGCACTGCTGTTCCGAGGGGCTCCGAGGTGGCTCCGAAAGGGCGATGGTCCGAGCACGGCTATCCACAGCGTGTGGTGCGGACGGGTGATCGACCACTAGGTGTTGTGGCTCAACCACAGATCTATCCCAAGATCTATCCACCGCCTGTGGATAACTTTTGTCATATGCGCATCGCCGCACCCGGACGGTCGCGTCCACGCGGGTTCGCGGCGGGTTTCCGGAGACGTCGGATCCCTACACCAATCCCCTCCTGACCTGGCGAATCACACCCCGCGTGTCGTTGTCCGGCGCGGCGGACGGGAGCCCGGCGGACGGGTCCGCGCGGTTTTCCACAGCCGGCCCCGGGAGGGCTGGGGACAGGCCCGCGGGCGGGCATTCACCCGGGTTCTCCACAGTTGTCCCCAGGTTCATCCACGACACCGGGATAGTTTGGGGTGCGTGTTGCGGATGGGGAGACGGCGTGGACCGGGGTACCGCCGGCAGGTCGCGGGAGCGCTGACACTCGGAGCGGGGTGGGTGACGCCCGGGTGCTGGTGCAGGACGAACTGCTGGATCTGCTGCCCGCGCTGCGCTCGCGGATCTACCTGGAACCGGCGATGGCGACCGTCGCGATTGTGTTCGCGGCGGTCGCCATCGATCGGTACGCCTATCCCGAGAGCGGGGCCGCTACTCGCACTTGACCACCGGGATGGGGTCGTATTTCACCGTGCGGGTGTGGCGGGAGATCTCCTTGCGGGTCGCCGCGTCGCGGATGATCCGGGTGTCGGAGGTGGTGAAGCCGGGGGCGCCTTCGGAGGCGATGCAGTCCTTGCCCTTGGGCAGGGTCACCGTGTTGGGTTCGGTGGGCTTGGTGCGCTCGCCGGTGACGGACTCGACCTCGACCGTCTTCGTGCTCCACATGCGGACCGTGACTTCGGAAGCGGTGGTGGAGGTTTCGATGAAGACGCCGTACGGGGTCTGATTGCGGAACTTCAGGTCGATCGCGCCGTCGAAGACCGTGGCCTCGCGGGCGGCGGGATAGCGCGAGATGTAGTAGCTGTGCTCGGTGTGGCCGGCGTCCTCGAGGCCCGCGAAGTACGCGGCGTTGTAGAGGGTGGTGGCGAACTGGCTGATGCCGCCGCCGACCGCGGTGCTCGGGCGGCCCTTGTCGATGATCCCGGACTCGACGTAGCCCTCGGCGACGCCGCGCGGGCCGGTGAAGTCGTTGAGCGAGAACGTCTCGCCGGGCTTGACCACCGCGCCGTTCACCTTGGTGGCGGTGACGCGGATGTTCACCCCCGACGGGCCGCTGAAACCGCTGGTGGTGAAGGAGCCGATGACCTCTTTCACGCCCAGCTTGCCGGCGTCGTCGGTGGTCAGCTTGGGCTTGACCTGCTCGTAGACCACGGTCCGGCTGCGGTCGCCGGCGGAAACCAGCAGGGCGGCAAGATTTTCGAAGGTCTTGTCCCAGTTGATGGTGTCGCCCACGACGGCGGGCACCACCGTCGCGCGCCCGCCCGTCAGGGTGAAGGTGGCGTCCTTGGGCTCGACCTCGGTGTCCTTCAACTGCGGTCCGAGCGCGGCGATCAGCGCCTCGTTGTTGTACGAGAGCGCAAGCCCGCCTTGCCCATCGGGCGCGAAGGCGAGCGCGCCGCCGATCTGCTCGGGTTCCAGCACCGCGTTGCCGCCCTTGCCGGTGAAGGTGATCGGCGCGCGCACCGCGGGTTCGGCGACCTCGCGCAGCGTGCGCGCGACCGCGTCGGCGTGCACGGTGGCCTCGGTCTCCACGGCGGGCAGTTCCAGCGGCGAACCGTCGGACCAGTGCTCGGCCAGCGTCTCGCGCGCGGCCGCGACGTCCAGGACCCGGCCCGGGATGGGCTGTACGCCTACCGGTTTCGCGCCCTCGAAGACGACCCCGCCCTCGACGGGCTGCCGATCGCCCGCGCGCAGGGCGTCCAGCTGGGCTGTCATGGCGGTGTTGTCGACGATGGCGGCTGGCTCCACGACGCGGGTGCCGAACAGGGACCACACGCGGGTGAACGGATTCACCGGCTGGTCGCCGATCCGATCCCAGGTGCCGCTCCAGTCCACCGACAATCCGGCGTTCTTGGGCACCACCTCGGTCTTCACATCGCCGATGCGCACGGTCAGCGGCTGGGTGGCGCGCTGGTTCAGCACCTGTTCCAGCCGGGCCTGCGCCTGTTCGCGGTCCATCCCGCCGATATCCACGCCCGCGACCTCGACCCCGCGCGGCACGTTTCCGGACGATAGCCCGAAGTCCAGGGCGAAAGCCAGGCCGCCGGCGGCCATCAGCACACCTGCCGCGATCCCGGCGCGCTTTGCCGCCGCGGAGTTCAGGAACTGCCGTCCGGGCGCCGGGTCATCGGCGGTGCGCCGCGACTTCGCATGACGCCCGGGACTTTCGATGGTCACGAACCATCCTCCCAAATGGTGGAATACCGACCCGCAGGCGCGAGTTCACCGCCCACCATAATGGTCCGGGCCGACACGTGCCGCTTGTCAAGACTCACAGCAAACACTGTGCAACATGTTGCCGGGATATGAAAGAGCCCCGTGCGGTTGCCGGGTCGGGGGTCTGGCAACAGCACGGAGCCACCCCGTCTATCGGGGCCCGTTCGGGGTCGTTACACCCGATCCGCACGAGTGGCGAAAAAACTTCCGGCGACTTCGACTGGGACAATCGAGACAGTTCGCGATGCGAGCCGGGCCCCGCCCGCTCGCGCACAGGCAGAGCCTGGGAACGACGAGGCTCGAGATGACTCGAGGAGACCGGAATGCAGCTCGGAATGATCGGGCTCGGCCGGATGGGCGGCAACATCGTGCGCCGCATCGTCCGGGACGGGCACACCGCCGTCGGCTACGAACGCCACACCCCGCAGATCGACGCGCTCACCGCCGAATTGGGCGACAGCTTCTCCGGCACCACCGACCTGGCGAAGTTCGTGGCCGCGCTCGAGGCCCCGCGGGTGGTGTGGGTGATGATCCCGGCCGGGGCCACCGGGGCGGTGATCACCGAACTCGCGGGTCTGCTCGAAGCCGGCGACATCGTCATCGACGGCGGCAACAGCCGGTACCACGAGGACATCCGGCGCGCGAACGACCTGCGGCCCAAGGGCATTCACTACGTCGACATCGGCACCTCGGGCGGCGTGTTCGGCCTCGACCGCGGCTTCTGCCTGATGATCGGGGGCGAAGCGGAGCAGGTCGCGTACCTGGACCCGCTGCTGAAATCCATCGCGCCCGGCGTCGAGGCCGCGCCGCGCACGCCCGGGCGCACCGGCGCCCCCTCCCAGGCGGAGCAGGGCTACCTGCACTGCGGTCCGGCCGGCGCCGGGCACTTCGTGAAGATGGTGCACAACGGCATCGAATACGGGGCCATGGCGGCCTACGCCGAAGGCATGAACATCCTGCACCGAGCCGATATCGGGAACGCGGCCGACACCGAGCACTCCGCCGAGGTGACGCCCCTCGAGCACCCCGAGTTCTACCGGTACGACATCGACGTTCCCGAGGTCACCGAGGTGTGGCGGCGGGGATCGGTGGTCGCGTCCTGGCTGCTGGACCTGACCGCGGCGGCACTGCACGCCGACCCGAACCTGGACTCCTTCGGCGGCCGGGTCTCGGACTCCGGGGAAGGCCGCTGGACCCTGGACGCCGCCATCGACGAGGGGGTGCCCGCCCCGGTGCTGTCCGCGGCGCTGTTCCAGCGGTTCTCCTCGCGCGGGGAATCGCTGTACGCGGACAAGGTGCTCTCGGCCATGCGCCAGGCGTTCGGCGGGCATCACGAGCTGCCGAAGCAGTAGTGCGGGTCCCGGCGTGCGATCCGCGCATCCGGGATCACCGAACCACCGCGGGCGGCAATAACTTTCGACGCCGGACGGCGCATACGACGGTGGCTCCCGGTCATTCACCGGGAGCCACCGTCGTTCTTGCTCGCTACCTGCCGCGCGTCACAGGCCCAGGGCCTGCGCCGCCATCTTCGCCACCGCGAGCGGTCCGAAGGTGAGCAGGTACACCAATCCATCCACGATTGCCATCATGGCCGTACTCCTGTCAGTCGAAATTGCGGTCGATCCAGTCGATGGTCTGCATGCCGAACAGATCGACGCCCCAGCCGTACATGTCGGTGATGAAGCGCTCCATGGAGCAGTCGGTGGGCGCGTAGGTGACGTCCGCACCTTGCGACCGGTAGGTGTCGGCCAGATCGCGGGCGTCCTTGGCGGGCACCAGCGACATCGGCGAATCATCCTTGGCGCAGGACGAGATCATGATCTTGGAACGCGGAGTTCCGTTGCGCCCCAGGATGTTGTTCCGGAACGCCTCCTGGAAGTCGGGTTCGTCCGCGGGATTGAGCCCCGAGGTGAACAGCGCCTCCATCGGCACGAACGGCAGGCCGAAGTAGGCGGGCACCTGGCACTGCGTGCGGTAGAAGTTCGCCAGCGCCTGCCCGGCGGGATTGAGCTTGTCGTTCACCCGCATCTCCGGGTACCAGGGCTCGAGCCCCAGCAGGGTCGCCAGCGCGAAACCGGAGCCGACCGAACCGCTGGTGACGCGCATGAAGTTGCCCGGATCCACGACCATGCCCTCCATGACCGTGGTCTTGATGTTCAGCTCGGGCGCGTAGGCGGGCGCCATCTCGGCCGAGAACGCCGCTCCCACACCGCCGCCCGCGACGCCGAACAGCGCGATCTGCGCGGCGGGATCCAGACCCGACTCGGGCAGCGCCAAAGCCGCACGCGCGCCGTCCAATTGGGCGTGCCCGGCGTAGGTGCCCACGAACACCCCGTGCGGATCGCGATCCGCGTCGTTCCCGACGTCGGAGATCATGACCGCGTAGCCCTTGTCGAACATGAGCGCCAGCGGGCCCAGCGCCGACCACGAGGAGCCGTCCAGCGGCGCGCCGCCGGTCCACTGGGTGCTCGGATGGCACGACCAGCCGACGCTGTCGTTGGCCTCCTGGTAGGAGATGAGCTTGCGGTCGGCGTCGGACCGGCCGTCCTTGGGAATCATCAGGATTCCGGTGCTGATGACCGGGCTGACGCCGTCGGGCGCGGTGGTCACGTACATGAGCTTGTACGCGGCGACCGTCCGCGGCTTCACACCGAGGAACATCACGTCGACCGGTTTGGCCTTGAGGATGTCCCCGGGCTTCTCCCGTCCGGTGAGCGAAGGCTCCTGGTAGAAGGGATCATTCGCGAGCAGCGCCTCGAACTTCTCTTCGGGCGTGGCGTTCTCGGCGGTGTTCAGCGTGCCGATGACGAAACCGTTGAACACCTTGTCCAGGCCGGGCACCTCGTTCACGGGCGCCTCGCCGACCGGCTCGGCGAGCACGGTGGTGGCGCCGGTGGCCACGCCGGCCAGCGTCAGCGCCGCGACCAGCAGGAAGGCGGGCAGTTTCCAGCGCGACATCTAGCTCACCGCTTCCGGGGTCAGCACGGTGACGCGCAGTTCACCGGCGGCGGAGGACAGCAGCTGCGGGATGTTCAGCAGCGGGCGTTTCGATTCCATTTGCACCTCGTACGGCGTCCGCATGGCAGCTTCCAGTGCGGGCCAGTTGTTCTCGACCTGATAGCGGTATTTGGGCAGCAGTTCGCTGCTGATGTAGTCCCAGCGGGACTCGAAGACCGACCAATCCCAGTCCGGCAGCGGCAATGTCAGCAGCGCGGGGCGGCCGTCGGCGGTGGTGAACCGCACGCGCACGGGGTTGAACTCCCGCGGCGGCACCACGCCCGCGACCGAGGGCGAACCGGCCGCACCGGTGGCATAGGTCAGGGCGGCGCCGATGTCGCCCCGGTAGGCGCGCACCTCGTCCCACTGCCTGCTGACCACCCAGCCCTGTTCCCGGTTCAGCAGCACGCGATTGCCCGCCGCCACCCGGTCGGGCACACCGGAGGCGATATCGCCCCAGGCGGCCATGATGTCCGCGCCGAACAGGCCGGCGGCCTCGAATTCACGCAGCGCGGGCAGACCGCCGGTCACGTACGCGTCGTGCATGGGCATCAGGTCCGAGAAGATGTTCTTCTGCATCACCAGGATCATCCCGATGACGTAGCGGACGTCCTCGGGCGTGATGTCCGGCGCGGCGTTCGCCAGGGCGCGCAGCCCGCTCGGCAGGCTCGCCACCGCGGCGGGGCCGGCGGCCTGATGCACGGCGCCCAGCACCCGGTGCGCGGCGTCCGCGAGCCCGGGCAGACCGTAGAGGTCGGCGCCCATCAGCTCGAAATCGATGAGCCCGCCGCCGAAGTCGGCGCCGACCTGTCCGCCCATGCCGGCCCACTGCAGTTCGCGATGGCCGAGCTGCAGGTCCTCGTAGTAGCGGTAGGACTTGATCAGGTTGTCGCGATTGGCGCCAACACCGGCGCGCGGATCCCAGGCACGCAGGTCGATTCCGGCCTTGCCCGTCGCGTCGACCAGCCAGTACTGGTAGAGCAGGGCGCTATAGCGGGCGGGCGGAATGCCTTGCGCGCGAGCCTGTTCGAGGAGATCACCGAGTTCGTCACGGTCGTAGGGCAATTCGGGGTTGACCCCGCCGGGGGCCTGAGCGGCGTCCCGATTGACCAGCGGCAGATCGAGATAGCGGTCCACGGTGGCCGCCGTCGCCGGGGTGGCGGCCGCGAGCCCGAGCCCGAGCGTCACCGCCACGCCGAGCACTGCGGAGCGCAGCGTTGCGCCGATACGCATAGTGTTCCAGTCCTTCTGTTTCGCCCCGTCCGATCCGAAAACCTGCTGTTAGCTGGAGCTATGCAGATTCTCTGAATCAGGACTACGACCCCTTCGTTGCCATCTGCCCTTCGTTGATCACGAATCCCCCTCCGACACTTCGGCAGATGTATACATGCAGCTAGACCTGATAATTAGCTACGCAAAGGGGCACGCTACCCAGTACGTCCACGAATAGTGAAATTGCCACTGTGTTAGTCGCCACATATTTGCTATTTGCTGTGGCATTTCCCACGAATTTGTTTGAACGCGTAACGCCCGGGCATTCGTCGGGCCCCGGCCCGTCCAGCGGGACGCCTTCGCGACCCACCGCGCACGCGCCCGGCGACCTCGTTCCCGGCGCGACACGTGTGCCGAGATGGCCACCGGTGGCGGCGGGTCGCTACGGTCGGACGTATGCGCACCCTCCCGGTCCTCGTGCTAGCAATGACCATCGTGGTGCTGACCGCCTGCTCGGGTGGCAGCAGCACCACCTCCACGACCGAATCCGCCGGAACCACAACCGGATCCGCCGAGACCTCGCTCGCGCCGAGCACCAGCCCCGCGCCGCGGGACTGCGCGGCCGGGTACCTGTCGCAGTTCACGCTGCGGCAGAAGCTGGCGCAGCTGCTCACCGTCGGCGTGACCGGCGCGGCCGACGCGGAGAACGTGGTGCGCACCGAGCAGATCGGCGGCATCTTCGTCGGCGGGTGGACCGAGTCGTCGCTGCTGGCCGATCACCAGATCGACAAGGTCAAGGCCGCCTCCCGGACCCCGCTGATGGTGACCATCGACGAGGAGGGCGGCCGGGTCTCGCGGGTGCGCAACCTGATAGGCGAAGCGCCGTCGGCGCGGGCGACCGTCGACGTCATGAGCCCGGAGGAGTTCTACACCTTCAGCCTCGACCGCGCGAAGAAGCTGAAGTCCTTCGGCGTGACCGTCAACTTCGCGCCCGATGTGGACGTGAGCAGCCAGCCGGCGGACAGCGTCATCGGCGACCGGTCGTTCTCCGACAAGCCCGACGTCGTGATCGCCTACGCCGACGCCTACATCCGCGCCCTGAAGGACGCGGGCGTCGGCAGCGTCATGAAGCACTTCCCCGGCCACGGCGCCGGATCCGGCGATTCGCACACCGGCGCGGTGCGCACGCCCCCGCTGGCCGAACTGCAGACCCGGGACCTGGTGCCGTTCCGCACGCTGATCGGATCCGGGGCGGCCGTCATGGTGGGCCACCTGGACGTGCCCGGACTGACCGAGCCGAACATCCCGGCCAGCATCAGCCCGCAGGTCATGCAGCTGCTGCGCCAGGGCACCGGGTACGGCGCGGCCCCGTTCGACGGGGTGATCTTCACCGACGATCTCGGGGGCATGGCGGCCATCACCAGTCGCATGAGCATCGAGGAGGCGGTGGAAGCGTCGCTGGTCGCGGGCGCCGACAACGCCCTGTGGATCACCACCGACGCCGTCACCTCGGTGCTGGACCGGTTGGAGCAGGCCGTGAGCTCCGGCCGCCTACCGGGAGCGCAGGTGGATGCCTCGGTACTGCGCATGGCAAAGTTCAAGGGCACCGCTCCCACCTGCTGACCGTCCGGCGAATCACCGGCAATTCGCAATGGCGGAACTTACCTTGGAGTAAGATAGGGGTTCGACGTGTAAGGACAGACGTGTACAGCACGGTCTAGGAGAGTGGATGGCTGGCGGAACGAAACGGCTACCGCGCGCTGTGCGCGAGCAACAGATGCTCGACGCAGCCGTGGAGGTCTTCTCGCGCAAGGGCTATCACGATACGTCCATGGACGCCATCGCCGCCGAGGCGAAGATCTCCAAGCCCATGCTGTACCTGTACTACGGCTCCAAGGACGAACTCTTCCGGGCCTGCATCCACCGCGAGAGCATGCGCTTCATCGAGGCGGTCGCGGTGGCGGGCAACCCGAAACTGAGCCCGCACGAACAATTGCGCGCCGGGCTCGAAGCCTTCCTTTCGTACGTGGATCAGAATCGCCTGTCCTGGCAGGTGCTCTACCGGCAGGCCCTGGGTCAGCAGCCGTTCGCCTCGGAAATATCCAACAGCCGCGACCGGGTCATCGAACTCACCGCGAAATTGCTGGAATCCAGCGCCAAGTACGCCGAGCCCGGTACCAATTTCGAAGTGGTGTCGGTGGCGGTGATCGGCGCCGGCGAGGCCATCGCCGACCGGGTCGCCAGCGGCACGGTCGACATGGCGGAAGCGGTGGATCTGCTCGATGATCTGGCGTGGCGCGGCCTGGCGGGCAAGAAGAAGGACAACTAGCCCCGATCGGGTTGCCGCGGACCCCGTCACCTGCGACAGTTTCGACGGAATCGTGTTGCGGGACGGCCGGTGCACTCCGGCCGGGGATGGGGTTACACCATGTTCGGGCTGCTCAAACCATGTCAGCACGGCGCCGCGCGGTACGGCATGGACGCCGGGGCCTGGCAGACCCAGATGTGCGGGCTCTGCCTGGGCCTGCGCGACGGGCACGGCCAGCTCGCGCGGGCGGCGACCAACACCGACGCCATCGTGCTCGGCGTGCTCACCGAGGCGCAGCAGACCCGGACCGCCGAGCGCACGAGCGCGGGCCCCTGCCCGCTGCGCGGCATGCGGCGCGCGAGTGTCGCCCCCGCCGATTCGCCGGGCGTTCGCCTGGCCACCACGGCGTCACTGCTGCTGGGCGCGGCCAAGATTCGCGACCACCTCGACGACGGCGAGACCGCGCGCGGGGCCGTCCGGCCGCTCACCCGCGTCTCGGGCCGCTGGCATGCGCAGGCCCACGACGCCGCGGCCGGCATCGGACTCGACATCGCGCCGCTGGTCGCCGCCATCGAATCGCAGACCGCGCTCGAACAGGCCGCCGCCCGGCACGGCGTGCACACCGGCCCGGCCGACCTGGACGCGCTGAACCGGCTGACCGCGCCCACCCAGCTGTGCGCCGCGGAACTGTTCGCGCACACCGCGATACTGGCCGAGCAGCCCGCCAACGCGGACGCACTGCGCACGGCCGGTTGGCATTTCGGGCGCATCGCGCACCTCGCCGACGCCATCGATGATCTGGACCACGACCGCGAGCACGGAAAGTTCAACCCGCTCACCGCGACCGGCATCGGCGCCGAACAGGCGCACGAGCTACTGCGCGAATCGAATTCGCTGCTGCGGGCGGCACTGGTCAGCGTCGGCCTCGAACGCGTGGGGTCGGTGCGCTGGCTGCTGCTGGATCCGCTCAACGGGGTCGTCCGCAGACTCGGGCGGGCGGCGAACGTGGTGCACGCGTGCACGTCCCGGGCCTGCGGGTCCCGAACGGGGCACGGCTCCGAGGGGTCGCCGGGGACCGAGTCGATCGAAACCGGTCTCGGCGCCGGCCATGAGCACAGCGGGCACGAGCACCCGGCGGACACGCGAAAGGCGTTCGGCGCGAACGCGCTACTGCCGATCACGAGCGCGGGTGCGCACGGCGTCCATGCCTCGTACGGGCCGCCGGTCAGCAAGCCCGGCATCTTCGAGGGCATCGGCATCATCCTGGGCCAGTACTGCACCGGCTACGCGTGCTGCGCCGAGCACACCCGCCCGTGCAGCGGGCACCGCAAGGACGCCTGGATCAATCGCTGCGGCTGCGACGCCTGCAACGGCTGCGGCTGTGACGGCTGCGGTTGCGACGGTTGCTGTGACGGCTGCTGTTGTGACGGCTGCGGGTGCGGCTGCGACTGCTGATACGTAAAAGCCGCACACCGTTTCCCCGTCCGGATGTCGAAACCCCTGCGTGGCGACATACGGTGGTGAATCGGTGCGCGGCTCTCGCCCCACCCCGTGGGGCCGACGCTGTCGGCGGCCCGAACCATACCCGTGGTTTGCGGACTTCGTGGTCGATCCACGACCACCGGGACAGCGCGACCCCGGGTCTGCGGCTGAAGTGGCTCGAATTCGCCATCGTTCGCGGTGCTCGATGGCCCGGATGCGCCGGTGGCGCAGCGGCGACGAATCCGGCACGCCGATGGCCGCGCCGGGGTGTGGTGCACCCCGGCGCGGCGATCGGTCAGCGAATGGTGGCGGTGAGGTGCGGGAAACCCTTCTTGGGGTTGCGCAGCGCCAGGTCCCAGCCGCCCTCGACCTTGTCCGCGTACACGTTGACCGTGGACGGCAGGAAGATCGGCTTGCCGAATTTGACCTCGTAGGTGGTCTTTTCGGGAATCCGGCCCTCGAGATTGGACAGGATGTTGGCCGCGGACCACATGCCGTGCGCGATCGGCTTCGGGAAACCGAAGGCCTTGGCGCCGAGCCCCGAGGTGTGGATCGGGTTGTGGTCACCCGAGGCCCCGGCGTACCGGGTGATCGTCTTCTGATCGACCCGCAGCGAGCGCAGGGGCGGCGGCGGCACCTCGTCCGGGACGGGCTCGGGCTTGGGCCCGCCGGACAGCGAGGTCCGCTGCTGGTGCAGGAAGGTGGTGACCTGCCGCCACACCAGTTCCCGGCCCACGTTCACCTCGGTGATCGCGTCCACCATCAGGCCCTTGGGGTGCTCGCGCAGGTTCTCGATGTGGGTCTGGAAGTCGAGCGGCTCGGAGACCGAGATCTCGCGGGTGCGCTCGATGGTGTTCTTCGCGTGCACCGCGCCGACCGCCACGAACGGGAAGTCGCGGGCGACGACCAGCTGCATGGCCAGCGGGAAGCTGAGCACGAACGGGTAGGTCAGCGGCAGCGAATCGTTGAAACGCAGGCCGGTGGCCTTGCAGTAGGCGGCAAGGTGATTCGGATCGACCTTGAAGCCCTCCAGCCGCACGACCCGGTCGGGCAGGGTCGAGGGCCGGTTGGACAGGCCGGGCACCGGGACCGCGCCGAGCGCGGCCTTGACGAAAAGGCTGGAGTTCTTCGGCACCTCGCCGAGCGTGATGGTCTGGCTCATCACGCGCCGATCAGGCTCTGGCCGCAGACGCGAACGATGTTGCCGCTCAACGCGTTCGACGCCGGGGAGGCGAAGTACGCGATGGTCTCGGCGACGTCGACGGTCTGACCGCCCTGCAGCAGCGAGCTCATCAGGCGGCCGGCCTCGCGGGTGGCGAGCGGGATCGCGGCGGTCATGGCGGTCTCGATGAAGCCCGGCGCGACGGCGTTGATGGTGATGCCCTTCTCGGCCAGCTTCGGGGCCTCGGCGTTGACCATGCCGATGACACCGGCCTTGGAAGCGCCGTAGTTGGTCTGGCCGCGGTTGCCCGCGATGCCCGCGATGGAGGACACGTCGATGACGCGACCGCCCGAACGCAGCGCGCCGGAGGCGACCAGGCCCTCGGTGATGCGGTGCGGCGCAGCCAGGTTCACGTTGATGACCGAGTTCCAGCGGCCCTCGTCCATGTTCGCGAGCAGCTTGTCGCGGGTGATGCCGGCGTTGTGCACGACGATGTCGATGCCGCCGAAGCGCTCGGTCGCGAAGGCGGCCAGCTTCTCGGCGGCGTCGGGGGCGGTGACGTCCAGCGCCAGGGCGGTCGCGCCGACCTTGTTGGCGGTCTCGGACAGCGCCTCACCGGCGGCCGGGATATCGGCGACGATGACGGTGGCCCCGTCACGGGCGAAGACCTCGGCGATGGTGGCGCCGATGCCGCGGGCCGCGCCGGTCACGACCGCGACCTTGCCCTCGAGCGGCTTGTCCCAGCTGGCGGGGGCGGTCGCGTCATCCTTGCCGACGCGGAAGACCTGGCCGTCGACGAACGCGGACTTGGCCGAGAGCAGGAAGCGCAGGGTGGACTCCACGCCGGTGGCGGTCGCGGCGGCCTCCGGGTGCACGTAGACCAGGTTGCCGGTGGAACCCTTGAGCAGCTCCTTGGCGATGGAACGGCTGAAGCCCTCGAGCGCGCGCTGGGCGATCTGCTCGTCGACCGAGGCGGTCAGCTCGGGGGTGGTGCCGATGACCACGACGCGGCCGGAGCCGGCCAGGCTGCGCAGCGCGGGCTGGAAGAACTCGAACAGCTGCTGCAGCTCCTCGATGGTGCGAATGCCGGTGGCGTCGAACACGAGTCCGCCGAACTTCACGCCCTGGGTGACCGAGTCGACGAAGGTGTAGTCCGCCGAGAGCAGGTTCCGGGCGGCGTCCGCGACGCGGCCCTTGCCGCCGATCAGGACCGGACCCGGCAGGGCCGGCTGGCCCGCGACGTAGCGGCGCAGGCTCTCCGGCTGCGGCAGCCCGAGCTTGCTCGCCAGGAACGCGCCGGGCGCGGAGTGAATGAAAGATCCGTACAGGTTGGGAGCGCCCTTGCTCTTGCTGGCTGCCACTGTTCCTACCTTCTCTTGTCCAGGCCCCGGGGGCGGTGTTGCGCACATTTGCGGGGTACGGTGTCGACAAACTAACTTACTCCAGAGTAAGTTTAATGTAAACCGACTGCTGCCGGTCCCGCGGGACCGTGCGAGTGCGGAAATCCACCCGACGAGACACTGGAGACTCGAGTGACCACCAAAGCCCGTTCGGCGAAGCCCGCGGCCAAGACCGCCAAGCAGGCCAAGCCTGTCGCGATCCTCGGCGGTAACCGGATCCCGTTCGCCCGCTCCGACGGCAAGTACGCGCACGCCTCCAACCAGGACATGTTCACCGCGGCGCTGAACGGCCTCGTCAGCCGCTTCGGGCTGCAGGGCGAGCGCCTGGGCATGGTCGTCGGCGGCGCGGTCCTCAAGCGCGTCGGCGAGCACGGCATGATCCGCGAGAGCGTGCTCGGCTCCACCCTGTCCCCGTACACCCCCGCGCACGACCTGCAGCTCGCCTGCGGCACCGGCCTGCAGTCCATCCAGACCGTCGCCGACGGAATCGCGCTGGGCCGCTTCGAATCCGGCATCGGCGGCGGCACCGACACCACCTCGGACGCCCCCATCGGCGTGAGCGAGTCCATGCGCGAGTGGATGCTCGACGCCAACCGCGCCAAGAACAACAAGGACTACGCCAAGCTGGTCGGCCGCCTGCGCCCGTCCATGGTCGGCATCGAGATCCCGCGCAACGCCGAGCCGCGCACCGGGCTCTCGATGGGTGAGCACGCCGCCATCACCGCCAAGGAATTCGGCATCGCCCGCGACGCGCAGGACGAGCTGGCCTACCTCTCGCACAAGAACATGGCCGCCGCCTACGACCGCGGTTTCTTCGACGACCTCATCACCCCGTTCCTCGGGCTGACCCGCGACGACAACCTGCGTCCGGGCTCGACCATCGAGAAGCTGTCGACCCTCAAGCCGGTCTTCGGCGTGAAGCTGGGCGACGCCACCATGACCGCGGGCAACTCCACCCCGCTCACCGACGGCGCGTCCGCGGTGCTGCTGTCCACCGACGAGTGGGCCGCCGCGCGCAACCTCTCGCCGCTGGCCTACCTGGTGGACTCCGAGGTCGCCGCGGTCGACTACATCCACGGCCCCGACGGCCTGCTGATGGCCCCGACCTACGCGGTGCCGCGCATGCTGGCCCGCAACGGCCTGACGCTGCAGGACTTCGACTACTACGAGATCCACGAGGCCTTCGCCTCCGTGGTGCTCGCGACCCTGCAGGGCTGGGAGTCCGACGCGTACTGCAAGGAGCGCCTGGGTCTGGACGGCGCGCTGGGTTCCATCGACCGCAGCAAGCTCAACATCAACGGCTCCTCGCTCGCCGCGGGCCACCCGTTCGCCGCCACCGGCGGCCGCATCATCGCCTCCACCGCGAAGATGCTGGCGGAGAAGGGCGGCGGCCGGGCACTGGTCTCCATCTGCGCCGCGGGCGGTCAGGGCGTCGTCGCGATCGTCGAGCGCTAGAAACAGTACCCTGCAAGGGGTTTCGCGCCGGGGTGACCCGGCACGAGCACGTGGGCGGCCCCCGATCCGTATTCCGGATCGGGGGCCGCTCTTCGCGTTTCGCGGACCGCGGGCACGAACCTCGGCGTGCGCTGCCCGCGAGCACGCGCGCGCCGGCCTCGGATCGTGTTCGGGGCGAATGGCTCAGAGCAGGGTGCTCGCTGCGGCCAGCACCTCCGAGAGCAGGGGCAGGGATGCATCGCGTTCGGGAGCCTGTGCCCACCAGCGGCCCTCGATGGTGTGCCGCCCGAATCCCGTGGGCAGGATGACATTACTGCGATGCGGGCCGATGTCGACGCTCGCGCGTTCCATGCGCTCGAGGTACTCGGCCGTCGGCTCGCCGTCGAAGACGGCCAGGAAGGTACGGCGGGGCGGGCGCTCGCGCACCAGCACCGGGCAGGGCAGTCCGCGCGCGGTCAGTTCGTCGAGTAGCAAGGCCCCCAACGGTTCCGGGGTGTTCAGGGCAGCGATCGTGTCCACCAGGGGTAGCACCACGAAGCCGGGGGTCGTCACATGCACATGCGGCAGCCCGAGCAGCGAGCGATACACCCGCGCCCATTCCTGCGGCGTCGTCAGCTCGTCCAACCGCACACTCCACCCCTCGTTCGGCCCAGCTCCAGCGACGGCTGATCAGTCCAGCAAAGTCGATTGCCGGCGGCATGCCGACACAGTCAGTGAAAACCGGGGCCACGGATCCCACCACCAGAATCCCTGAATCGTTGGCAAACTGTGGACTGGGCGCGACGCGGCGCGGGGTCGCGGGGTCCGCGTACGGGCCCGAAACCGGGGTAACCTCGGGTGGAGATGCCTTCCCACCAGGAGGTTCACCATGCCGTGTGATCTGATGCTCATCGCCTACGACGGGTCCGAGAACGCGCGCCGCGCCGTGGAATACGCCGGGCGCTTCCTCTCCGCCGACAAGGCCGTGGTGCTCACCGCGTGGGAGCCCATGGTTCGCCAGACCGCTCGCCTGTCCGGACTCTCGGGGGTCATGCAGCCCGAGTGGATGCCCGACGACGAGATCGAGGACATCGCCTTCGCCGACGCCAAGTCGATCAACACCGAGGGCGTGCGGCTGGCCAAACTGTCCGGGCTCAACGCCGAGGCGCGCACCGCCGAATGCACCACCACGATCTGGAACGCCATCGTCGAGGTGGCGGACGAATTGAACGTGGACATCATCGTCGCGGGCACGCGCGGGCAGACCGGGATCCGCGCACTGCTGCACTCCAGCGTCGCCGACGCGGTGCTCAAGCACTGCCACCGGCCGGTGCTGCTCGTTCCGCCGGGGCGCGAACCCGCGCGGTAAGCACGAAATCCGCCGGGTGCGGCGAGGCGGCCGCCGCGCCGCTCGCAACCGCTCGTCGCCGCGTGCGGACCCGGCCATCGCGCCGGACGCCGGGCCGCGCTGAGACGTGCGTCGCTCCGCGGCCGATGCTTCGCGCAGGCGGACTATCGTCGAGACATCATGCACGGATTCCTGCTAGCGACGCCCGACAGCGTCGTCCGCACCACGGGTGTGCGCGCCGCGTACGACGACGCGGGAGCGGCGGCCGCGGACCTGCGTACCGGCGCGGCGGAGCTGATCGCCGGAGCCCTGCCCTTCGATCCGCGCGGCCGGGCCGCGCTCGTCGCACCCGAACGCCACACCCGCACCGCGGGGCCGTGGCGGCCCGCCGCACTACCCGCGCTGCCGCCCGTCCGGGTGCTGGCTCAGCTGCCCGATCCCGCCGAGCACCTGGCCCGGGTCGCCAAACTCGTTGCCCAGCTGGGCGATCCGGAATCGCCGCTGCGCAAGGTGGTGGCGGCCCGCTCGCTGCTCGCCGTCGCGGACGCGCCGCTGGATCCGGAAGTGGTTGCCGCGCACCTGGTCACGCGGCATCCGCGCGCGCACGTGTTCGCGGTGGACCTGACGACCGCGGGACGAGCGGGCGAAACCCTGCTCGGGGCGACGCCCGAGGTCCTGGTCGCCCGGCACGGCGACACCGTCACGCTGCGCCCCCTCGCCGGAACGCTCCCCCGCCTGCCCGACCCGGACGCCGACGCCGCGCAGGCGCGAGAACTGCTGGCCAGCAGCAAGAATCGCGAAGAACACGCCTACGTCGTGGAGTGGATCCGCGAACGGCTGACCTCCGTCTGCGCCGAACTGTCCATCCCGGGCGAACCCGAACTGCTGCACACCCCCGAGGTCTGGCACCTCGCCACCCATATCACCGGCCGCCTGCGCGAACCCCGGCCCAGCGCCCTGGACCTCGCGGTCCTGCTGCACCCGACGCCCGCCATCTGCGGCACCCCGACCGACCTCGCCCTGGAGACCATCCTCGATCTCGAAGAGGATCGCGGTTTCTACAGCGGCGCGGTCGGCTGGTGCGACGCCGGCGGCGACGGGGAGTGGGCCGTCGCGATCCGCTCCGCCGAACTCGCCGCCGACGGCCTGACCCTGCGCGCGTTCGGCGGCGGCGGCATCGTCGCAGCCTCCGATCCGCACACCGAGCTCGTCGAGACGACCGCCAAACTCCGCACCTTCCTCGGCGGCCTGCACTGCGCCGTTCCCGAGTGAGTGGCCGGCTTCGTATCCGCGGGGCCGGCTGGACATGCTTGCAGCTCATCGACTCCGCACCGGGCACGGCGACGCGCGAGCGCGCGAGGTCCGTGCCTGCGATCGACGGCGCATCTCGTGGTCGGCGCCACGCATTTCCTGTCGGCCACCGTCGCGAACCCGCATGTGACCTGCATCTCCGCCACGTTGGGCGCGAACTGAAACATCGCCGACCAAGATCGGGGGCGGCGGAGCCGGGGCAAAGCAGGCCCGGTCTGCTAGGTTTGCTCGAGTTACGCATGCGTCGATGTATGGGAGTTCCGCGATGAAGTTTGCCGTTCCCGGTGTGGCCAGCGCTGCCGGTGGCGCCCTGATCGGATTGGCCGCGGTCCTGGTCATCACGATGGCGGCCTCGCAGGACACGCGCCCGGAGATCGAAAACGGCGGCGACCCGTCCTCGTCGCTGCTCAACAACGTTGAGTACGGCGCCCGCTGACCGGCCGACCTCAGATCCAACAGCCGCGACCGGTCCGGCCGAGGACCGGTCGCCGAATACTGAACCGCTGGGCCGCCGCTGGCTGCTCGGCACCTTTCTCGCCGCGTTCCTGCTGACCTTTCTGCAGGCCCCCGGCCGCACGGTCGCCGACACCAAGTACGACCTCGCGCAGAATCCCCTCGGCTTTCTCGAACGCGCCTCCCACCTGTGGAGCAGCCAGGCCCCGATGGGGCAGGTGCAGAATCAGGCCTACGGCTACTTCTTCCCGCACGGCGCGTTCTTCTCACTCGGGCACATCCTGGGCCTGCCCGCCTGGGTCACCCAGCGCATCTGGTGGGCACTACTGCTGCTCGCCGGATTCTGGGGCATCATTCGCCTCTGCGAAATCCTGGGTATCGGCAGCCGCGGCTCCCGCATCATCGCCGCCACGGCATTCGCGCTCTCGCCCCGCGTACTGACCACCCTCGGCTCCATCTCCTCCGAGACGCTGCCGATGATGCTCGCCCCCTGGGTGCTGCTGGCCCCGGCCGCGCTGGGGGTCGCGCTGCGCAAGCGCGCGAACACCGACGATTCCGAGAGCACCGCCGAATCGAGACCGGCGGACTCCGAGCCGGATTCCACACCGGACGAGCCCGCGCCTTCCCACTGGCGCGGCGCCGCGACCCCCGCCGGCAGCGCCCTCGCCCTGGCTCTCATGGGATCGGTCAACGCCGTCGCCACCGCCGCGGCCTTTCTGCCCGCGGCCCTGTTCTGGATGTCCTACCGCCCGGATCGAGCCTGGTGGCGCTTCACCCGGGCCTGGATTCCGCTGCTGGTCCTGGCCACTTTCTGGTGGGTCGTCCCGCTGCTGCTGCTCGGCCGGGTCAGCCCGCCGTTCCTGGACTACATCGAATCCTCGGGCGTGACCACGCAGTGGGCCTCCCTCGGCGAAGTACTGCGCGGCACCGACAGCTGGACCCCGTTCGTCTCCCCCGAGCGCATCGCGGGCGCGGTGCTGGTGACCCAGCCCGCCGCGGTGCTGGCCACCGGCATGCTGGCGGCGGCGGGCATCGCCGGACTGGCCATGCGCTCCATGCCGATTCGCGGCCGGCTCACGCTGGTGCTGTGCGTCGGACTCGTCGGCATCTGCGCCGGTTACGCCGGCGCGCTGGGCGGGCCGTTCGCCGAACAGGTGCGGTTGTTCCTGGACTCCGGCGGCGCGCCGCTGCGCAACGTGCACAAGCTCGAACCGCTCATCCGGTTGCCGCTGGTGCTCGGCCTGGCCCACCTGCTGAGCCGGGTGCCGCTGCCCGCCTCGGTACCGATGCCGGTGTGGCGCAAGGCCTTCGCCCACCCCGAACGCAATCGCATGGTGGCGGTCGGCGCGCTCGTGCTGACCGCGCTCACGCTGTCCACCTCGCTGGCCTGGACCGGCAAGCTCGCGCCCAGCGGCGCCTACGAGGACGTGCCCGGGTACTGGAAGCAGACGGCACAGTGGCTGTCCGACAACGCTTCCGACACCCGCGCGCTCATCGTGCCCGGTGCGCCCTTCGGCTCCCAGGTCTGGGGCCTGACCCGCGACGAACCGTTGCAGGCCCTGGCCGACACCCCGTGGGCGGTGCGCGACGCGGTGCCGCTCAATCCGCCCGGCGCCATTCGCGCCATGGATTCGGTGCAGCGCCTGTTCGCCGACGGCCGGTCCTCCGCGGGCCTGGCCGCGACCCTGGCCGCGCAGGGCATCGGAATTTTGGTGCTGCGCAACGACCTCGACCCCGAGACCTCGCGCTCGACCCGGCCCGTACTCGCGCATCAGACCATCGACGGCTCACCGGGCCTGCGCAAGGTCGCCGAATTCGGCGAGCCCGCGGAAACCCGATACATCGAGGGACTGGTGGCGGACGAGGATCTGCGGCCCGGCTACCCGCCCGTCGAGATCTACCGGGTGGACCCGCGACCCGTCGGCGACCCCGCCGACCTGCGGGCCGGCACCGGCGCACCGGACTCGTTCCCCGGCGCGTACCTGACCGGGCTGGACGGCGTGCCGGTCGTACAGGGCGGACCCGAAGCGCTCGAACGCCTGCGGCGCGACCCGAACAGACCCGCCGGACCCGTCCTGCTCGCGGCCGACGCCGCCCGCGCCGGACTGCCCGTGGACGCGGTCACGATCACCGACACACCCATGGACCGGGAAACCGACTTCGGCCGGGTCGACAACCACAACTCCGCGGTGCGCGCGCCCGGCGACGCCCGCCGCACCTACAACCTCGCGCCCGACTACGCCGTGCCCGGCGCGGAACTCGTGCGCGGTGAATGGTCCGGGGCCACCGTCACGGTGTCCAGCTCCGCCGGGGACGCCACCCAGCTCGGCGGGGCCGCGCCCGGCAGTTCCACCGCCGCGGTCGTGGACGGGGATCCCGCGACGGCGTGGATCAGCAACGGCACCGAACACGCACTGGGACAGTGGCTTCGACTGGACCTGGAGCAGCCCATCACCTCGCCGGTACTGCGCCTGACCACCAGTGCGGCGGCCATCGGCAGTCCGGTGAAATGGCTGGAGGTCGCCACCGCGAAGGGCACCGTCGCCGCCCGCATCACCGAACCCGGTGCGCCGGTGTCGGTTTCCCTGCCGCCGGGCCGCACCGAGTGGATCAAGATCAGCGCCAAGAGCACCGAGAACGGCACCGCCGGCGGTCAATTCGGCATCAGCGAACTCTCGCTCTTCGACTACGCCGACCGCGAAAATCCAGCCCGAGTCGACATCCGGCACCGCGTCGTCCTGCCCGCCACCACGCCCGGCGCCGAGGTGCGGGGCTGGGCGCTGGGCCAGGAATTCCCCGGCCGCAGCGCCTGTTTCGAGTCCCCGGACCGGGTCCGGTGCAGTAAGGCGCTCGCGCTGTCGGCCGAGGAACCCGGCCTGTTCGAACGCACCCTGACCGTGCCCGAACCCCTCGCCGTCACCCCCGATCTACTGGTCCGCGCCCGGCCCGGCCCGGATCTCGACCGGCTGCTGACGGACCCGAATCGGCCCTTCGCGCACGGCCAGGCCGACACCGGCGACCCGCGCGGCTCCGCCGTCGCCGCCACCGACGGCGACCCGCGCACCAGCTGGACCGCGCCCGAGACCACCGTGCGGACCCCGACCGGCGCGAAGCCCACGATCACGATCGACCTGCCCGAACCCGCGCTGGTGACCGGCCTGGAGCTGACGCCCTCGCGCGGGGACCTGCCCGCGCACGCCACCTCGGTCTCGGTGAATCTCGGTGCGGGACCGCAGGTTCGGGAGGTCGATCCCGAGTCCGGCGCGACCTCGCGCATCGAGCTCCACCCGCAGGTCACCGACCGCATCGAGCTGAGCATCCAGACCTGGGACGCGGTGCTGGACCGCACCGCGCTGGGTTTCGCCCAGGAGCAGCCGCCCGGCATCGCCGAGATCACCGTGCTCGGACCGGAGTACCCGGCCGCACCGGCCCCCGATCAGCTTCTCACCATCGACTGCGCGAACGGTCCGACCCTGGCCGCCGCCGGTCGCACCCTGCACACGACGGTGACCGGCACCGCCGCCCAGTTCCGTTCCGGCACGCCGCTTCCCGCCCGCGTCTGCACCGCCGACGAGGTCGCCGCCGCCCGGGCGAACAGCGACACGCCACCGGCCGACCCGGCGGCCGGACCCGAGGAATCCGAGGGTGCGCCCGGCGCGGATAGCGGGGCCGACGGCGGCTCCGGGCTGAACAACGCCAATGACGGCGGCCGGGCCTCCTTCGCCGACGAGACCCCCGTCGACGACTCCACCGGCGGCCGCAGCCTGGGCCTCATGGCCGGTCGTGTCGATGTAACCGTCGCTCCGACAGCGCTGTTCACCGTCGACGAGCTGCGCCTGCACCGCGTCGAGCCGGACGCTGCCGCGAACCCGGGCGACGCCGTCCCCGCGGCTGACCCCAGGACTGTCGACGCCGGCCCTGCGGTCCGGGCCCCCGCCGGAACGCGGCTCCTGGTCCTGCCGCTGAGCACCAATGTCGGCTGGCAGGCGGTGACCGCCGACGGCCGCACCCTCGAACCGCTGGTCGTCGACGGCTGGCAGCAGGCGTGGCTGGTGCCGCCCGGCACGAACGGCCCGATCACGGTCTCCTTCCCCGCCGACCGCTGGTACCGCCTCGCCATCTTCGGCGGGCTCCTGCTGCTGATTCCCCTGGTGGTACTGGCCTTCCGCGCCGCCCGCACCCCTGCTCGCGACGACGGCCCGGCCCCGCGCACCTGGCACAGCCGCACCGTGAGCGCGATCGCCCTCGCCGCGGGCGCCGGCCTGATCGCCGGGCCGACCGGAATCGTGCTCACCGCACTGGGTCTCGCGGCCTATCAGTTCCGCCCGCTGGTGACCGCCCGGGCGCTCGCCCCGATAGCCGGTGTGGCAACGGCGGTTTCCGCCGCCGCCCTCTCCACCGGCCCGTGGCGTTCGCCCGCCGGATATATGGGCGACTCCCTCTGGACGCAGTTCCCCGCCGTGGTGGCGATCGTCGCGGTCGGCCTCGCCGCGCTGCCGCGCCGCGAACCCTGACTCCGGGGCGGCCGCAGCCGCTCGCCCGAGCTGAACGGCACGCGGCACACCGGAATTCACCGATGATCACGAACGAGGCGTCGAACGCCTGCGGCGACGTCCCGGGAATCACCAGGAACCGCACAGGGGTTCGGAAGCACGCCTGCTCTCGATCGGTTCGGACGCGGGGGGAAAGGAGATCAGCCTCGGCAGCGTCCCGCGGAATCCCCCACAACGGCTACGAGGTTCGGCTGCGCGCCTGTCCTCGATCGGTTCGCACGCGGGCGGGAAAGGAGATCAGCCTCGGCAGCGTCCCGCGGAATCCCCCACAACGGCTACGAGGTTCGGCTATGCGCCTGTCCTCGATCGGTCGCACGCGGTGGCGGGGATCGGCCTCGGCGGCGTCCCTAGGAATCGCCCGGAACGGCACCGGGGTCAGCGCGCCCGTCACCGGCACGGAGGGGCGGGGACGAATCAGCCGACATGGCAGCGGGGATCGGTGTCCGCAGCCGTCCCAAGGCATCCCACGCAGCGGCACCGGAGTTCGGCTGCGCACCTGTCCTCGATCGGTTCGCACGCGGCGGCAACGGGGATCGGCTCGGCAACGTCCCGAGGAATTGCCCGAAACGGCACCCGGTTCAGCGCGCCCGGGAGCGGCACGGAGGCGCGGGGACCGATCAGCCGACGTGGCGGCGGGTCCAGCGGCGTACCGGATCTTCGATCAGGGCGTAGCTGGCCGCGGCCAGGGGGAGGGTGAAGGCGATCGTCATCAGGTAGACCAGCACGAAAGATCCACGGAACGGGACGATTCCGAAGACCGGGAAGACGATCGCCAGCACGGCCAGGTGCCAGATGAAGATGCCGTAGGACCAGCGGCCCAGGGTCGCCGCGACACTGCCGGTCAGCCAGCGGTGCGGTTGCTCCGGCCGCAGCACCAGGGGCGCGAGCAGGGTGAATCCGATGATCGCGCCCAGCGCCATCTTCATCGCGTACTGCCAGGGCTGGCCGTGGGTGAGTCCGGGCGGACCGGCGAGCGGGGTCGTGGCCAGCAGGAACGCCGTCAGCGACAGCGGCCACATGATGCGCAGATCGCCCGCGTACCGCCGCCAGCGCGGCGCCTCGGCGTCGGCGAGTTCGGCCAGCAGCATGCCCGCGCCGAACCACGGCAGGTAGGCGGGCAGCCAGTTGTCGGCGTTGATGGCCTCGGGGGTGGGCACGGGCAGCAGGTTCCAGCCCAGGAACAGCACCGAGACGCCGATCACGACCGGGACCCGCCAGCGAGCGCGGTTGCCGCGCAACCGGATCAGCGCCCAGGCCAGCAGCGGCAGCACCGCGTAGAAAGCGACTTCCACCGCGAGACTCCACATTTGGGTGAGTCCGTCGGTGAGCGTGTACGGCACATAGACCTGTGCGAAGAAGAGATTCGCCAGCCACACCCGAAGTCCCGCGGTGTGAGCGGCATTCGGCAGCAGAATCAGCGCCGCGCACACCGCCACCCAGTAGGCGGGCAGGATGCGGGCCGCGCGATGCAGGAGATAACGCCCCGCCGCGGGGGCCCGCCCGAGTCCGCGCGCCGCGGCCGCGTGCGGCCGCCACAGCAGAAATCCCGAGAGCGCGAAGAAGATGGCGACGGCCATGTCGAAGCGTTCCCACACCCGGCCGATGAAAGGCTGCGCGGTGGCGCCGGTTTGGAACGCGACGTGGGTGAGGACCACCCCGAGCGCGGCGAGCGCGCGCATACCTTCCAGCGCCGGAACGAAGACGTTCGGCCGCCGGATCGAGCGCGCGTCGAGCGTGCCGGCGGCCGTGGAATTCGGATCGGCGGACGCGGTCGCGGTCGGTTCGGCGGTGGCACTCTCCCCGCTGACGGCGGCATCCGAGCCGACCGGTTGTACCGGTTCGGAGGGCGGGCGCAGGGTCGTGGTCATCGCGGTCCAGTGTGCCCTGTGCCCTCGGAGTGTGAGCACCCCGCGTTTGACTTATGGGCGTTTCGCGGAGTTTTCCTGCCTCGGCGAGACCCTGAACGGTCCTGAGCTGTTAGTGTCGGGGCTCACGAGTGCTGCGCGGCGACCGCAGTGCTCATCGGAACGACCTGTTCGACGACGAGGAGAAGTTGCATGGCACTGAGTGCCGGGACCAGACGGACGGTGGCCTGCCTGCTCGTGGGGCTGGGTGCTTTGTTGCTCGTCGCCGCGATCATGATCCCCACCTACACGGTCAGCAAGGTGGCCAAGACGCCACTCGACCTGCAGATCACCACGGTCGCGACCAACCTGGCCGGAACCAAGAGCGAGGTCCTCGACGCCAAGTCGCTGACCGGACCGGGTTCGGCCAAGGTAGACAGCAATGTGCCGCTGTTCTCGCAGCGATTCCTCACCATCGAGGATCCTGCGGACGCCGAGCGTCTCACCATCCAGGCCGGTCAGACCCTGCGCCGTACCGACAAGCAGGGCGACACCGGCCTGCTGACGGCCTCGATCGACCGCGTCACCGTCGACCGTAAGAACGGCATGCCGGTCGACGAGGTCGACGGCGGCCCCAACGGCTCGATCGGCGTGACCGTCGACAAGCAGGGTCAGAGCGTGATGGACCCGGTCCAGCACACCGGTCTGCAGTACCGCTTCCCGATCGGCACCGAGAAGAAGGCGTACCCGTACTTCGACGTCAATGTGCGTAAGACGTACGACATCAACTTCATCGAAGAGACCGAGATCAACAGCATGAAGGTGTACCACTTTCAGCAGACGGTCCCGGTAACCGATCTCTCGACCGTCGCCAACTCCCCCACCAACAAGCTGGCCCTGCCGGCCGAGAAGTGGGGCGTCGAAGGCGGCGAGACCCCGGTGACCATGATTCGCTGGTACACCAACACCCGCGACCTGTGGGTGGAGCCGCAGACCGGCACCGTCATCAAGGGCGGCGAGCAGGTGCACCAGTTCTACTCGCGCACCGCGGACAAGACCGAGGTCAACGTTCTCGAAGCGACCCTGATGTTCGACGAGAACACCGTCGAATCGCAGATCGCGGTGGCCAAGGAGAACATCGACAAGCTGTCGCTGTACGGCCGCACCATCCCGATCGTGCTCGGCGTGCTCGGCGCGCTGTCGCTGATCGCGGGCATCGTGCTCGGCGTGCTGGGTGGCTCGAACAGCGGCCCGGCCGCGCGTCGCGCCGCTCCGGCTCCCGCCGGTGGCCCGGCTCCGGGACGGGGCAACTTCGACGCCCCGACCGAGCAGATCGACATCAACAAGACACAGCAGATCGACATCAACAAGAAGCCCTAGGCTTCGACCTGCTTCGCAGCGGCCCCGCACCGATTCGGTGCGGGGCCGCTGTGCGTTTGCCGTCGGGTCGACGCGGTTGTCGGAGCGACGCGATCGGGGGTGCGTGAACGGTCGCGGCGGGCCGGCCGGAGACCGCCGAATACCGGTGAGCGCGGATCGAATTCGAGCACCTCCGCGGCGCCGAGTAAGAGCATTAGGCTATCAATCACAGGGGTGGGGGTGCGGCGGGGTGGGCTCGCGCGGCGGGTGGGAGCATTGCGGCGTGTCCGTTGTACGCCGTCTGCCAGTAGTCGCGGACCTCACGTTGGTGACGGCCGGGGCCATGACGGCGAACGTCGCCGGATATCTGTTGCAACTGCTCGCCAGCCGCTGGCTCGGGGTCGCGGGATACAGCCCGTTCGCGAGTCTGCTCGCGGTGCAGATGCTGTGCGCGGTGCCCGCGCTGGCACTGCAGAACGTGGTGGCCCGCGAAGTCGTCCGGGGCGCGTCCGTCGCGGCCGCGCGCGAGCTGGCACTGCGCTGCGCGGGGATTGTCGCGCTGATCGCGGTGCCGCTGGTGCCGATCGTGAGCGTGAGCCTGAAGGTGAACTGGGTGGCCGCGGCCGCCGCGCTGTGCACCGTGCCGGTGCTGGTGCTGCTCTCCGGGGAGCAGGGGATCCTGCAAGGCGCCAGCCGCTTCCGCGACCTCGCGATCGTGCTGGGCGGGGCGAGTGTCATCCGGACGACCCCGGCGCTGATCGTGCTCGCGAGTGGGGGCGGCATCGGGCCGACGCTGTGGGCCGCGATGGCGGGGGCGCTGGTCGCCGCGCTACTGGCACGGCGCGTCGTCGACTCGGGCGCGGACGGTGCCGCGGGCCGTGCCGTCGACTCCGCCGCGGGCATGGCGGCGGTGCTGCCGGTGTTCCGGGCCGCGCAGGTGCAGGCGGCGCTGATGGCGCTCTCGTCCGCGGATCTGCTGATCTCGCGCATGGTGCTCAGCGACGAGGATGCCGGGCGGTACGCGCTGGGCGCTATTGCCGCCAAGATCGCGTTCTGGCTGCCGCAGGCGGTCGGGGTGGTGCTCTACCCCAAAATGGCGCAACCGCAGCATTCCGCGCGCGCTGTGCGCTCGGCGCTGACCGTGCTCACCGCGGTCGGTGCGGTCGCGGTGCTCGGCGCGGCGCTGGCCGCACCGCTCGCGCCGCTGTTCGCCGGGCAGGACTACGCGCCCGTGCAGGGACTGCTGTGGCTGTTCGCGCTGCAGGGCGCGCTGCTCGCCGTGCTGCAGGGCGCGTTGCTGTCCGCCATCGCCGCGGATCGCACCGCCTCGGCGGCCATCACCTGGCTCGGGCTCGCCGTGGGCGTCGTGGTCATGCGCACCTGCGCGCATTCGGTGACCAGCCTGATCGCGATCGCGGCCGGCACCGCCGCGCTCACCACCCTCGTCATCACGGTGCTGGCGCTGCGCACCGTGCGTGAACCGGCCGCCGAAGCGGGCGTCCCGGGCGCGAGCGCGGGCTCGGCATAGGGTGCCGGTGTGAGCGCCCAGCACCCCCGGCGAACCGGCCCGATCACCGCCGCCTACAGCCTCGCCCTCACCCTGCTCGTGCTCGGCCCGCTGCTCGGCCCCGGCTATCTCCTGCTCCGTGACGCGGTGAGCACGCCCCGCTCCTACCTGACCGACTCGGCCCTGGGTTTGGGCGACGCGGCTCCCCGCGCGGTGCCCCAGGACGCCCTGCTGGCGGTGCTGTCGACCGTCGTCGACGGCGGCCTGCTGGTGAAAGCCATTCTGGTGGCCGCGATCTGGTCCGCCGGCTGGGGCGCGGCCGCCCTGACCCGCACCCTGCTCGGAGCCACCCTCGGCCCCCAGCTCGTGGCCGTGACCCTCGTCATCTGGAACCCCTACGTGGCCGAGCGCCTGCTCCAAGGTCACTGGAGTCTGCTCACCGGCTACGCGGCCCTGCCCTGGATCGCGGTGCTGGCCACCCGATTACGAGCGACCACGGGCGACGCCGCCGATTCTTCCCCGCGCGCTCGGATCGGCCCGCTGCGAAAGGCTCACGCCGCCGACCCCGAGTACCCGGCGACGCCCACGACAGATACCCCAGCCTCAGCGAGCGCGGATCGAACCGCCAATTCGGCAGGCGCGAATCCAATTCCCGATTCAGCGGACGCGGCTCGCACCGCCGATTCAGCGGACGGGACCGGTTCCACCGCCGATGCGGGACAGCGCGGTTCCGCGACGGGCAGCGAAACCCGCTCCGGAGCAGCGCGATCCGTTCCGAGCCGGCCGGGTGCCTGGGTGCCGTGGGCGGCCGTCGGCGGCTGGCTCGCCGTCGCGGGCCTGACCCCCACCGGATCCATCATGGCCGGGGTGCTCGCCCTGCTCCTGGTCGGCCGCCGCAATCTTCTTCCGGCGGCGGCGCTCTGGCTGGCTTCCGCCGCCCCCTGGCTGGTGGCGACCGCCCTCTCCGGCGCGGGATCGTCCCCCTCCGACCCCGCCGGGGTGGCGGCCTTCGCCGCCCGAGCCGAACCCTTCCTCGGAACCCTCGGCAGCCTCGCGGGCCTCGGCGGGATCTGGAATTCGACCGCCGTCCCCGACACCCGCACAACCTTTTTCGCCCTGATCGGCACCGCGATCCTGCTCGCCCTGGTTACCACCGGCGTCCGATCCGTGCTCGCCACAACGGAACCCGAGACCGCGACGAACCCCGCGACCACAACGCGCACTGCCGATGCGGATCGCAATCACCGCGGGCCGGGCACTCCCGCTCCGGCCGACTCGAACCCGCCGGGTGCGGTCGCGACCGCGGTCGACAGCACGGCTTCCGCAGTCCACACCCGCCGCACCGTCGTCGCGGTGGCGGTGGCCGCGATCGTGCTCCCCGCCCTCGGGGCGACCAGCTGGGGCCTGGCCGCAGGCGAGTTCTTCGTCGAACATGTCCCCGGCGCGGGCCTCCTGCGCGACACCCAGAAATACGTGGCCCTCGCCGTCCCCGCCTTCGCCCTCTGCGCCGCCGCGGGCACCCGCGCACTGGCCGCCCGCATATCCGCCGCTCGGTCGCGGCGCGATGCGATCCGAACCTCGGAGCTCGAGGATTCCGCCCGTAATAGGGAAATCGGCTGGGTGGCGGGGGTTTTCGTGGTGCTGATCTTCGCTTCGCTGCCGGATATGGCGTGGGGGGTCGGGGGTGCTTTGCGGCCGGTGACCTATCCGGTGGGGTGGGAGCGCGTGGCGGGGGACGTGGGTGGGGAGGGGGACGTGGCGGTGTTGCCGGGGGGCATGTTCCGGAAGTTCCGGTATTCCGGGAAAGCGCCGGTGTTGGATCCCGCGCCGCGGATGTTGCCTCGGGACGTGTTGCAGACCGGGGAGTTGCCGGTCGCGGGGGCCACCGTGTCCGGGGAGGGGGCTCGGGCGGGGGAGGTCGAGCGGGTGCTGCTCGCCGGTGGGTCCGCGGGGCGGCTGGCGGATCTCGGGGTGGGGTGGGTGCTGGTCGAGCGGGGGACGCCGGGGCCGATGGGGGAATCGAAAACTACGCTGGGCCAGCTGGATTCCGTGTACGCCGACCGGGATGTGGAGCTGTATCGAGTGCCGGGGAGCATCGCCGATCATGATGCTTCCCCGGGATCCCGGCGTGGCGCCGGAGCGGCCCACCTGGTGTGGGGTGCGCTGCTGCTCGCCGGAATCGCGGCCGCGGCGGCATCGGCCCGCGATGTGCGCCGAGCGAGATCGGTTGCCCCGCAGTCGATTCACCCCGGCTGACCGGCACATCACGAGGCTGCCGAACACCTACCGCGCGGCCGTTCGAGGACGTCGAGCCGGCTGCCGCGCGACCGAATACCCGGGCGAGAACGGCGGATCCGGGACTGTATCTGCCACTTGGGCAACCGATTCCATCCGAATGCCACCGGGCTGACTTCATTCGGCGATCGGGCAGGCCCAGTCCATCCGCGTCCGACCAGGCCGAATCAGGCCGGGGTGACGGGGGATCCGGCCACCAGGCCGGAGACCCGGGCGCCGCGGGACACGGCCGAGAGCACCTCGTAGACGCCGTTTCCGGTTTGCTCCCAGGAGAATTCGCGGGCGCGGGCGCGGGCCTTCTCGCCCAGAACCGTTCTGGCCTCGTGATCGTCGAGGAGGTCGCCGACCGCGAGGGTGAGGTGGGCGGCATCGTCGACCAGCATCCCGGTCACGCCGTCCACGATGGAGTCGGTCAGGCCGCGGGAGCTGCGGTAGCCGACGGTGGGAACGCCGTGCTGGGCGGCCTCGATGACCGCCAGGCCCCAGCCCTCCTTGCGCGAGGGCAGCACGTGCACCCAGGCGCGGGACAGCAGTTCGTGCTTGCGGTCCTCCTCCACGTGCCCGTGGAAGGTCACCGCGTCGGCGATGCCCAGCTCGTCGGCGTGGACGCGCAGGTTGTCGGCCCACCAGCCGCCGCCGATCACGTCCAGGCGCAGGTCCGGAATCCGATGCCGGAGCCCGGCGACCGCCGCCATCGCGTCCTCGATCTGCTTGTGCGGCACCAGCCGCGACAGCACCACGATGCTGGGATGCGCGGTGCGGGTGGCGTCGTCCCCGGCCGGAACCATCGCGGGCACGGGTTCGGCGCCGTTGCGCACGACGGCGATGCGCGCGCTCTCCACCCCGAGCGCGGTCAGTTCCTCCGCCGACGGCAGCGACACCGTCAGGTACTGGTTCTCCCGGTGCACGCGCGGCGACAGCCGGGATTCGATCCACCAGCCGATCCGGCCGACCAGCTTGCCCGCGACCGGCCACTGCTCGCGATGCCCGTGATGCACCAGCACCACGGTCGGAGCGGCCGCCGCGGCCCGCGCGAAGAAGGGGATCCCGTTCTGGGTGTCGATCACCGCGTCCGGCCGGATGCCGCGCAGCGGCCCGACCCCGAGCCGGCCCAGCGCGATGGCCGCCAGCGCCCGCGGGTACACCGTGAACCGCCCGCCGCCGCGACTGATGTCGATGCCGTCCACCCGCTCGGAACGCGCGGCCCCGGGATAACCGGCGGTCCGCAGGGTGACCTTCACACCCCGGGCCGCCAATTGCGCCCCGACCTGTTCCAAATAGCGCTCACTGCCCCCGCCCTGCGGATGCCCGGTGTCGCGCCAGCAGAGCAGCAGCACTTCACGCACGGGCAGATCTCCAAAGTCATGGCGAAAGGATGATGAACAACGGGCTCCACCATATAGCGCGAGCGCCCTCCGCAAGCCACGAGTGGTCACCTGACCTGCCAACGGACGCGGTTTTCCGCCGGACCGCTCACCCGGAATACGCCCGCGACTGTGCGATGAGGGCGGTGAGCGCCGATTCGGCATTGCCATCGAATTCTCACGAATTCGGTTCGCCGTTCCGCGCCGGATCCGGATTTCTCGCGTCGGCGCCCCGGATCGAGCCGGCCCGCTCGTCACTGCCGGGCGAACCCATACCCCCCGGTAAGCGGGAGGTAGCGGGGCGACCCCGGCCGCGGTTGTGCGAGACTGCTGGCCGTGCTTCGAGCTGAGCAGACCGGATTCCGGCGGGGTGGGCGGCGGCCGCGATTCGCCGGCCGGGCGACCCTGCGCCGTTCGTTGCGGCTGCTGGGGAGTTTCCGATTCGAACAGACCGATCCGGCGCTGTTCTACGGCGGCGTGGCCACCGATACCGCCGAACTGGTGAGCGATTTCTACCGGGATCTGACCGGGCATTCGCTGCGCGGGGCGGTGGTGCTGGACGTGGGCGGCGGTCCCGGCTATTTCGCGGACGAGTTCGGGCGCGCCGGAGCGCGGTATCTGCCGGTCGAACCGGATCCCTCGGAGATGCACGCCGCGGGTTTGCGGGTGGCGGGCGCGGTACGCGGTTCGGGGATGGCGCTGCCATTCCGCGATGACGCCGTCGATGTCTGCATTTCCTCGAATGTGGCCGAACATGTACCACAGCCGTGGACGATGGCCGAGGAAATGCTGCGCGTCATCAAGCCCGGTGGGCTGATGATCTTTTCGTACACCATCTGGTGGGGCCCGTTCGGCGGCCACGAAACCGGCCCGTGGCATTACCTGGGCGGTGAGTTCGCGGCGCGTAGATATCTGCGCAAACAGGGCCGGGAACCGAAGAATCGCTTCGGAAAGTCCCTGTTCGCCGTCGGCGCGGGCGAAGGGATGCGGTGGGCGCACCGCACGCCGGACGATGTCGAAGTGCTCGCGGTGTTCCCGCGGTATCACCCGAAATGGGCCTGGTGGCTGGTGCACGTCCCGGTGGTGCGGGAGCTGCTGGTGAGCAATCTGGTGGTGGTGGCCACCAAGCGTGCGAGCGCCGAGACCGTGCAAACCGGGAAAACCGCACGGAGCGAGCGGGATTCACCGTTCCAATCGGCCACGACGCCAGATTCTGCGTAGCCCGCCGTGCCCGTCGGGTTCGCCCCAGGGTGACTCCTGGGTTGCGAGCCCGATCGTCTCCATCGCCGTCAGCCCGACTTGTCCGGCCAGAGCATGCACCGCGGCAACCGCTTCCGCCGCCTGCAACGCGGCGGTGGCCTGCTCGGTGGTGAGCGTTCTCCCCGGCAGAAATGACACCACCCAGCCGCCCACGCCAACGCTTTTCGCCTGATGAGGTGTGAGATCGCTGGTCATCAGCGAACGATCGACCACTTGCACCGCCATGACTCGAATCTCCCCTGCACGGTAATGATTCATGTATCGAGCGAGCTATCCAAGATAGCTATAAAGCATGCTCGTTACCGGTACAGAATGCAATAGTGCGTTCCGCGAAAAGCGAACCGGCAGGTAGGGTTTCGGAAAATCGAGTCGCTGGAAGGTTGCTTCAGGGATGCGGAAGCGGTTGAGGTGCCGCCGTTTCGGAAGTTTTAGAGGTCCGCTTCGATCAAGCGCAGCGCCGGCTGACCGCGCCGTTCCGAGCGCAAGGGGGCGGCGACGACCTCGACCTGCCAGCCGGGCGGCAGCACCTTCTGCAGCTGGTTCGCAGCCCGCTGCATCGGCGTACTGGTCGACAGCGGAGCGAGGTCCGCTAACTCCGGGAGAATCAGAGGGGTGATATCCACATCGGTCATGCCATTCGCCTGCCTTTCGCGTAACGAACCAGTCGCCTGCCGCGGACTGGAAAAGCTAGGAACGGAGACAGCTTCCAAAGTAGCAAAAGCTAATTTATAGCAACCGACCAGATCGACGTCGGCCCGAAAGTCATGCGAAGCATAAGTCACCCGCGGGCGAACCGAATTGCGAACCCGCGTTCCCGGCCGGAACGCGTCGGATCGAATTGAATACCGAGAAGTCGACTTTCAGAATCGTCCCGGTCACCGGGACCCCGGGCCCGGAGTCCGGCCCATGCCCCGGACAACCCCCGGGGCAAAACTGTAACGTGTTCTCATGGAGTACCCGAGCCTGTTCATCGGCGGACGCTGGACCGCGCCCGCCGGCACCGAGACCGTCCAGGTCGTCTCACCCGCCACCCTGGAAACCGTCGGCAGCGTGCCCAACCCCACCCGCGCCGACGTCGACGCCGCGGTCACCGCCGCCCGGCACGCCTTCGACCACGGCCCCTGGCCCAGCACCCCGCCCGAGGAGCGCGCCGAACTGCTCGCCCGGGTCTCGGCCCTGCTCGACCAGAAGGCCGGTGAGATCACCGCGGCGCTGTCGGCCGAGACCGGCGCGCCGCCCATGTCGGCGAGCACGCTCAACAACTTCCCCGCCAAGGCCACGCTCGACTTCTACGCCGGGCTGGGCAAGGCGTTCCCGTGGACCGAGTCCCGCACCGGCATGTTCGGCACCACCCAGGTCTCCCGCGAGCCGATCGGCGTCGTCGCGGCAATCATCGCCTGGAACGTGCCGCTGTTCCTCGCCGTGAACAAGCTCGCACCCGCCCTGCTCGCCGGGTGCACCGTCGTCCTCAAGCCCGCCCCGCTCACCCCGCTCACCGCGAATCTGCTCGCCGACATCTTCGCCGAGGCCGGACTGCCCGAGGGCGTGCTCTCGGTGCTGCCCGCCGACGCCGAGGTCTCGGAATACCTCATCTCGCACCCCGCCGTGGACAAGGTGACCTTCACGGGCAGCTCCGCGGTCGGCCGCAAGATCGCGGCCATCGCGGGCGGTCAGCTCAAGCGCTGTTCCCTCGAGCTCGGCGGGAAGTCAGCGGCAATCCTGTTGCCCGACATGGACATCACCGCGATGCCGCAGCTGGCCTTCGCCGGCCTGATGAACAGCGGCCAGGCCTGCGTGGCCCAGACCCGCATCCTGGCCCCGCGCAGCCGCTACGACGAAATCCTGGACGCCCTGGTCGAATCCGCGCGGATGTTCCCGCTCGGCCTGCCCACCGATCCGGCGGCCCAGCTCGGCCCGCTGATCTCCGAGGCGCAGCGCGGGCGCGTGGAGGGCTTCATCGCCAAGGGCAAAGACGAAGGCGCGCGCCTGGTTTCGGGCGGCGGCCGCCCCACCGACCTGCCCGGCTGGTACGTGGAACCGACGATCTTCGCGGACGTCGAGAACACCATGACCATCGCCCAGCAGGAGATCTTCGGCCCGGTGCTCTCGGTGCTCCCCTACGACACCGAGGACGAGGCGATCGCGATCGCCAACGACTCCGACTACGGCCTCGCCGGCTCGGTGTGGACCACCGACATCGACCACGGCCTCGCCGTCGCCGCCCAGGTCCGCACCGGCACCTACGGCATCAACTGGTACGCCTTCGACCCCTGCTCCCCCTTCGGCGGCTACAAGACCTCCGGGATCGGCCGCGAGAACGGCCCCGAGGGCCTGGACGCCTACTGCGAACAGAAGTCGGTCCTGATGCCGATGGGCTACACCCCCTAGCCCCGGCCCTCGCCCGCGAGCACCGAACCACGAAGCCGTCCATCGCGACTCACGATGGACGGCTTCGCCGTGCCCGGCCGAGCCGGTTCGGATCCATCGGACACGGCACGCCGGCCCTGCCACCGTCGGCCCGTCGACCACGCGACGCCACCCGGACAGCCGACAGCGTCCAGTGCCGCGTGTCCGCCTTCGCGGGATGTCCTGGCCCGAACAATTTCGACCCGCCGCCCAGCACACGCCACGAGTGTCCGGACACCTACTGCGAACGGAATTCGGTCCTGATGCTCGTTGCTACACGGCCCAGGCGGGCCGGGCCGAACAGCCAATTCGCCACCGCCACCCTCGATGGGAGGTGGGGTCGTGTCCGACCGATGAGTGGTGTCTGCTGTTACCCGCGCGGCGGAAGCGTCGAGTATTCCCAGCAGTGACTCGGCCCCGCCGGACTCGACAGCCCACGCGGGCGATGGCGCCGCCCGGAAGACTGCGCCACGATATGACTCCCACATGAAACGGCCCCGGCGGCACCGTATTCGGTGCCGCCGGGGCTGTAGTCAGTTGTGGGCGCGGAGCTCGCGCCAACGTCTCAGAACGTGCGCTGCGGGTCGTCGATCGCCGAGGCGACAACTGATCTCGCAACGGTCGGGGTAACTCCGGGGGCACGCCCAGAATCGGTTCGGCACCCAACCGTCGCCCGCATGCATGGCGGGCGACGGATCTCAGCCGGGCGCTGAATATTCGGGGAGGCGGGGGAGCTCAGCCCAGGCGCTGCTTCAGGGCCTCGAACTCGTCGCGCACGCCCGAGGGCAGCTTGTCGCCGACGAACTCGAACCACTCCTCGATCATCGGGAGCTCGCGCTTCCACTCCTCGGCGTTCACCACGAGCGCCTCGTCGACGTCGGCCGCGTTCACGTCCAGACCCTCCAGCAGGAGGTTGGAGGCGTGCGGCACGGTGCCGATCGGGGTGGCCTCGCCCTGGGCGGTGCCCTCGATGCGGCCGACGATCCACTCCAGCACGCGGGAGTTCTCGCCGAATCCGGGCCACAGGAAGCGGCCGTCGCCGCCGCGGCGGAACCAGTTGACGTAGAAGATCTTCGGCAGCTTCTCCGCGTCGGCGTTCTTGCCCAGGTTCACCCAGTGGTTCATGTAGTCGCCCACGTGGTAGCCCAGGAAAGGCAGCATGGCCATCGGGTCGCGGCGCACGGTGCCGACCTTGCCCTCGGCGGCGGCGGTCTGCTCCGAGGACATCGTGGCGCCCATGAACACGCCGTGCTGCCAGTCGAAGGACTCGGTCACCAGCGGGACGGTGGTCTTGCGGCGACCGCCGAACAGGATCGCCGAGATCGGCACGCCCTGCGGGTCGTCCCATTCGGGAGCCAGGGTCGGGCACTGCGACATCGGGGTGCAGTAGCGCGAGTTCGGGTGCGCGGCAAGCGTCTCGGACTCCCGCTCGTACCAGTCGTTGCCCTTCCAGTCGATGAGGTGATCGGGCTGGCCCTCGAGGCCCTCCCACCACACATCGCCGTCATCGGTGAGCGCCACGTTGGTGTAGACCGTGTTGCCCGCGTCGATGGTGGCCATCGCGTTCGGGTTGGAGGAGTGGTTGGTGCCCGGCGCGACGCCGAAGAAACCGAACTCCGGATTGACCGCGTACAGGCGGCCGTCCGCGCCGAAACGCATCCACGCGATGTCGTCGCCGAGGGTCTCGGCGCGCCAGCCCGGGATGGTCGGCTGGATCATCGCGAGGTTGGTCTTGCCACAGGCCGACGGGAAGGCGGCGGCCACGTAGTAGTTCTTGTTCTCGGGCGAGATGAGCTTGAGGATGAGCATGTGCTCGGCCAGCCAGCCCTCGTCGTGCGCCATGGCCGAGGCGATGCGCAGCGAGTAGCACTTCTTGCCCAGCAGCGCGTTGCCGCCGTAACCCGAACCGTAGGACCAGATCTCGCGGTCCTCGGGGAAGTGGGTGATGTACTTGGTGTCGTTGCACGGCCACGGCACGTCGGCCTGGCCCTCGGCCAGCGGGGCGCCCAGCGAGTGCAGCGCCTTCACGTACGGGCGGTCGGTGCCGAGCTTGTCCAGCGCGGCGGAGCCGGCGCGGGTCATCACGCGCATGGAGACCACGACGTACTCGGAGTCGGTGAGCTCGACGCCCAGCTTCGGGTCGTCGGCGCCCAGCGGGCCCATGCAGAAGGGCACCACGTACATGGTGCGGCCCTTCATGGAACCGCGGTACAGCTCGGTCATGGTGGCGCGCATCTCGGCCGGGTCGACCCAGTTGTTGGTCGGGCCCGCGTCGGACTCGTTGCGCGAACAGATGTAGGTGCGAGATTCGACGCGCGCGACGTCGGAGGGATCGGAGAGGGCCAGGTACGAGTTCGGCTTCTTCTGCTCGTTCAGCTTCTTGAACGTGCCGGCCGCGACGAGCTGCTCGGAGAGCCGCACCGCCTCTTCCTCGGAGCCGTCCACCCAGACCACGCGATCGGGCTGGGTGAGTTCTGCGACCTCCTGTACCCAGGCAAGCAGTTCCTTGTGCTCGGTGGGCGCGGTGCCATCGTGAAGACCAGGAATGGTCGCTGAGGTCATGAAACAACTCTCCTGAGATAGGGGGCCCGGGGTGCTCGCGACACCGAGTGCCACCAATTGCGGCAAGGCGGCCACCACGACTTGCCGATAGCCGTCCCGGCTGGACGGCGTACAAGGACCAAGCGGACGCCCAGGTTCCTGCCATAGAGGTTAACGCCATATATCCCGGCGTATGGAATCGGGTTGTCCAGTCGGTACCGGGTCGAAACCTCCGACCAGCGACTATGCGAATTCGAGTGCGGTCAGGTCACGTTCACAAGCGGTCAGTAAAGCGGGCCTACGCTGGGCGGCCTGCCGCAATCGCGCCTCCAATTCCCCTACCCGACGGTCTGTTTCGACGAGTCGGGCGGTGCTCGAGGTCACCACATATTCGGTAAGCCGTTCCTCGGCTTCCACCAGGGCCGTCGCGACCCGCTGTTCCAGCTGCGCCTTCACGTTGACCAGCACGTCGGCGACCCATTGGCCGAGATGCGCGCGGTCGGCGAGTTCGCGGCGGGCTCGCACGACCCAGGCCGCGACGGCGGCGCCCAGCAGGAGACTGACCGGCACGATTCCGTATTCCAGGGCCTCCCAGAGGGCCAGCGGGGCCATCATCAGCCGGCCCAGCCCGAACCCGGCGGAGGCGCCCAGCGCGATCATCAGATGATCTTCGACACCCCGGCAGCGCGGATCCGGTCCGGCGCCCACCCGCGGCCGCCGATCTTCGTGTCGCACCCCGGGCGTGTCGGGGGCCGGGGGCGGTGTGTCCCCGGCGATTCCGACCGACCGCTCGACCAGGCCGGTCAACTCGGCGAGTCGCGTCCGCACCGCCCGGTCGATCTCCCGTGTGATCTTTTCCACTGCGTCCTGCAGAACGCGGGGATACGCCGGCTGCCGGGCGCGGGGCAGTCGTTCGATCTCCGCCCGCGCGCCGGTGTGCAGCCCGCGCACCCGCACCCCGACGTCGTGCACGAGATCCACGCGCGCCAAATGCAATCGATTCCGCAGCAGCGACATGGCGGGCCCGCGCCCGCCGTCCCCGACCGCGAGCAGGGCGGCCCGCTCGGCACGCAGTGCCGCGACATCCCCGCCGTCGCGCAGCTTCCCGAGCTCCAGTCCGATCCGTTCCCGGGTCTGGGCGAGCACCCGCGCACGCACCAGCGCTACCTGGTCCCCCACCGCCCCCGCGCCCGCCGCGGCCACCAGCCGGGCGTGCAGCAGCCCCAGACCCGACCGATCCGCCAGCGCCGCATCCCCGTTCGCCCGGGCCAGCGCCGCCAGGCGCGCCGAGACCGGAACGATGTCGACCGCCGTCCCGGCGCCCAGGACCCGCGCGTCCGCGGCGAGAACCGCCCGCCACTCCGCATGCGCGGCAAACCCCTCCAGCGCGAACACGATCCGTGTTCCCGCCGCCCGCAGCGCACACACCACCCCGACGGTCTCCCGACCGACCGGCGCCCCCGCCTCCAGAACGACACACGCCACGGCCACCGGCCGCCCGCCCGCGCGCCACGGAGCCCCCGCGCCCGAAACCCACGGCCCCGCAGCGCCCGAAACCCACGCCCCCGCTGCGGCCGCACCCGAAACGCACGTTCCCGCTTCCGCGCCGCCCTCGATCGCACCCGCACCCCTGACCACCGATTCCCTCGGCTCCGAATCGAATTCGACCGTCCCCCACCCCGCGCCCCCGCCGTCCACTACGTCCACCCGCGGCACACATCGAGCCAACTCGGCCCGCAACAGCGCCGCGCCCCATTCGTCCCCACCCAGCAACACCACTTCCCCACTTCGCCCGCACCCCCCGCTCCCCACGGCCAGCAACAAGGCCAGCCCGTGCGGGTTCCACCGCCCCACCACCTTCTCCACCCCCGGCTCCAACACCGCGACCCGCTCCGGCACCCCCGCCACCGGCTCGGCCGGCACGACCGACGTCTCTTGCGGCCGCACCGGCTGCTCCACGGGCACAGCCGCCCGCTCCGGCACGGACGTCACCGGCTCGGCAGTCACAACCGCCGACTCCCGCGGCCGCGCTGACAGCTCCGCAGGCACGGTCGCCCGCTCCGGCGCGGACGTCACCGGTTCGGCTGCGACAGCCCCCTCCCCCGCTGGGGTCAACCCCGCATCCGGTTCACCAACAGCCGTGCCCCCACCATCACCGAAGTGGACGAGCTCTCGCCGTTCTCGCCGTCCAGCCCGGCTTCGTTCCGTTCTGCTGCCGAACGCCGATCGGTCTGCTCCGCGTCCCCCGCCCCGCCCGCACTTCCCACCGATGGCAAGGCACACCGGTGCTCTGGCAAATCGAGCGTGCCGAACAACTGCCCACCGCTCCGAGGCGTCACCCCACCCGGCTCACCATCCCCGAGCTGCCCGGCCCCGCCCAACGACCCTCCCCCGTACGAGATCACCCGCCAACACCCGTAATTCGTCACCGAACCCGTCCCCGACTTGCCCCGGCCCAACTTGGGTGCCCGGATGCGTGGGCCGACTCATCGCAACGGTGTTCACCGTCCCGCCAAGGCTCGCGTCGGCTCGCACCGATGGCACACGACGCCGCACATTCGGACGGGCCCGCGCTCGTCCAACGACCCATCGCAAGGCCACCGGCAACCACGCACGCGAGGTGAACGGGGTCCCGAGCCTCGGGTCGTGCGGCCGGTCGCTCCATGCACGAGAGAAGCGGGCCGGCCGGGCGCCCCGATATGACGTCGGCCGTCGGCGTGGTGTCCAATGCCCGCCGGACAGTCCACGATCGAGCGCACCGCGCACGCAGGTGAACGGAGTCCCGAGCCTCGAGCGGTCATGCATGCCACGACAGGCAGGGTCGCCGAGCGACCACCCCGGAACGACGCCGGGCCGCCGAAGCGCCCGAAAGCTCACGAGGCAGTTCGCGATCCAGTGCAACCACGCTCGAGCCCGATCGAAGTCACCATCTGCGCCGATGGTCCGGCCGCTCAGCGCACGCCCCCAGCGGGTCGCGGGGCGGCGGGCCCGGCACGACGTCGGACCGCCGCCGAGGTGTCCGAAGCTCGCGGGGCAGTTCGCGATTCAGCGCTACCACGCCTCGAGCTGGTGGAGTCGGCACGTGGGTCGGTGGTGTGGGCCGCTCAGTCGAACGGTTCGGGAGGGGGTGGGGGGTGGGGTGGGGCGGACTCGGCGAGGCGGGTCGCGGCGGCCACGTAGCGGGTGTGGAGTTCCTCGTGGAGGGGGTCTATGCCGCTGGCGGAGTGGAGGATCTGGAGGAGGGGGCGGGGGTGGAGGGTGGGGGCGTGGTTCAGGGCGGTCAGGGCGCAGGCGACGCCGTAGAGGGTCCAGCGGTCCAGGAGGGTCTGGCGGGCTGGGGCGTCGGTGGCCAGGGACGGGTCCGTGAAGAGCTCGGGGAGGAGGGTGAAGGCGGGGGGCGTGTGGTGGCGGTGGCGGTGCAGGGTGTGCAGGTCGGCGGGGGTGAACGTGCCGGTGCGGGTGCGGGCGGCCAGGGCCGCCACCACGGGGAAGGTGCGGTGGCCGAGGACGCGGGTGAGGCGGTCCGCGACGGCGGCCGCGTCGGGCCAGCGGCAGCCGATGGCGTCGGCCTTGTTCAGGACCACGAGGGTGCGGGCCGGGGACAGGGTGGCGAGCAGGCGGCGGTCGGCCGAATTCGCGGCCCCGGGCAGGACGTAGAGGACGAGGTCGGCGTCCAGGATCGGATCGGCGCGACCCGGAACATCCAGCGGCGCCGTCTCCCGCGCCGACAGCAGGGACAGCGCGTCTCGCAGCGTCGACTTGCCGGCGCGCGCTCGGCCGGTGATCTGAATGCGCGGGGACGGCCCGTGCGGCACGCGCGCAGCCTAGCCCGGACCCGCTCGCGCACGCGGTGATTCGCGCTCGCCCGCCCGAAATGTGCCCTTCAACAGGACAAACCGACTCATACCACTGCGGGTCCAACTGTGCGACAGCGCAATTCATCGCGCACGGTCTTCCCACCCCCTCCGAAACCACCTACTGTTTCGATCCGGTCGGCGGCACCGCCGGCAGCGGTGCAGACGGTTCCCCCCGAGCCCGATGACCGGGACTCAGCGAGGAAGGTCGCCAGCAGCCGTGACCAAGCACAATGCCGACGGCGTGGACACCACACCGGCACATCCGGATTCCCTTACGGGACAGCCGGACTCGGCGGCACAGCGCCCCGACGCGAACCTGACCGCGGCCGCCGACCGCCGCGCCGCCGGCGCCGCCCGCCCGGTCCCGCCCGGCCGCGACCCCTTCTTCCACACCCCGCCGGGCCTGGCGATGCAGCCCCCGGGCACCATCCTGCGCACCCGCCCGGTCGAACTCGCCCTGCTCGGGGTGATCCCGCAGCAGGTCACGGCCTGGCAGCTGCTGTACCGCAGCAACGATCTGCACGGCCGCCCCGAGGTCGCCGTCACCACCGTCCTGCTGCCCCGGGGCGCGACCCCCGACGCGGCTCGCCCGCTACTGGCCTTCCAGTCCGCCCAGGACTCGGTGACCGATCGCTGCGCCCCGTCCTACGCCCTGCGGCGCGGCGCGCTCGCCCCCGGTTCGGTCACCCAGTGGGAGTGGATGCTGGTCGCCAACGCCCTGCGCCGCGGCTGGGCGGTGACCATCGCCGACCACGAGGGCCCCAAGGGCGGTTTCGGCGTGGCCCGTGAACCCGGCTACCGCACCCTCGACGGCATTCGCGCGGCCCTGCGTTTCGCCCCGCTCGGCCTGCGCCCGGAAACCCGGATCGGGGTGTGGGGCTATTCGGGCGGCGGCATGGCGAGTTCGTGGACGGTGGAGATGGCCCCGGAGTACGCCCCCGAACTCGATATCGCCGGTGCGGTGCTGGGCGCGCCGGTCGGCGACCCGGCCGCGGTCTTCCTGCGCCTGGACGGCGGCCTCTACGCCGGGTTCCCGGCGATCGTCATCGCCGCGCTGCAGCAGGCGTACCCGGTGCTCGCCGACGTGGTCCGCAAGGATTTCACCCCGGCCGGCCATCGCCTGCTGCGCCGCGTGGAGCAGTTGGGCCCGATCGCCGCGCTGCCGCTGCTGGTCGGCTGCCGCCTGGAGGACTACCTGCACCGCCCGCTGGCGCAGATCCTGCCCGAGCTCGAGGACATGTTCGCCGACATCCGCCTGGGCAACACCGCCCCGGCCTGCCCGATCCTGGTGGTGCACCCGGTCCGTGATCAGGTCATCCACGTGTCGGGCATCGACGCCCAGGTCGAGCGCTACCGGGCGAACGGCGCGGCGGTCTGGTACCTGCGGGATCGGCTCAGCGAGCATTTCTCGCTGCTGCCGCTGGCGACGCCCCTGACCCTGGATTGGCTGGCCGATCGGCTGGCGGGCAAAACTCTCAGCGAACCCACAACCGAGACCGTCTGGTCGGTGGCGCTGCCGCCCGCCCGCTGGCGCGGGCTGCTGGAATTGGCAACCACCGCAATGCGAGTCACGCTGGGGCTCTCGCTCGCGCAGCAGTCGCCGCAGGTCGCCGCCGAGGCGCCGGGTCTGGCGGCCTGAGCGCCGATACGCTCCCCAACACGTAGTCGATTGCTGCGGTAACTACTCAATACTGGACAATGGACGCCGTGAACGACGCCGCGAACCACACTGCCGAGTCAGTCCCCGGGCCGCGGTCCGCCGACCACGCGGGTGCGGACGCGCACCCCGGCGCGGGTGTGGATCGTCCCCGCGACAATCGTCTGTACCCCCGGGTAACGAGCTTCCGGTCCCGCCGGGGCGCCCTGACCCAGCCGCAGCAGCAGTCCTGGGAGCGCATGTGGCCCGCCATCGGCCGCGAGGTGTCCCAGGACAAGCTCGACGCCGACGAGTGGTTCGGCCGCAGCGCCCCGCTGATCATCGAAATCGGCTGTGGCACCGGCACCGCCACCGCGGCGATGGCCCAGGCCGAGCCGGAATTCAATCTCATCGGGGTCGAGGTCTACCGCCCGGGTCTGGCACAGCTGGTGCAGCGCATCGAGCGCGAGTCGATCGACAACATCCGGCTGCTGCGCGGCGACGCGGTCTCGGTCCTCGAGCACATGATTGCTCCGGAGTCGCTGACAGGTGTCCGAGTGTTCTTCCCGGACCCCTGGCCGAAGGCTCGGCACCACAAGCGCCGGCTGCTGCAGCCCACCACGCTGACACTCATCGCCAGTCGGCTGCGTCCGGGCGGCGTGTTGCACGTCGCGACCGATCACGCGGATTACGCGGAACACATTGCCGAAGTCGGCGCGGGAGAATCGCAGCTCATCGGCATGAATGCAACCACGGGCGGGGACCCGGCGCAGTATCTTGAAAACGCACCGATCGGTTTTGAACGCCCGATTACCAAGTTCGAGGGCAAAGGACTCCGCGCGGGTAGCGCGATCAACGAGTTCATCTGGGGGAAGATCGAATCATGAGCGTCAGTGAGATGGCCCCGGAGGTCGCGGATGTTGCCGGAATAATGCACGGCGCCGGGTCGTCGGAACTAACCGGCAACACGAGCCTCTCGGGCACCGGATCGGACGTGCGCCGAGTTCTCCTCGTGTGGGACGCCCCCAATTTGGATATGGGACTGGGAGCCATTCTCGGTGGCCGCCCGACCGCCGCCTATCGCCCGCGTTTCGACGCACTGGGTCGTTGGCTGCTCGCCCGGACCGCCGAACTCTCGGTCGGCAGTCGCACCCGCGTGGAACCCGAAGCCACCGTTTTCACCAACATCGCGCCCGGCACCGCCGACGTGGTGCGCCCCTGGGTGGAGGCGCTTCGCAATGTCGGCTACGCAGTCTTCGCAAAACCCAAAATCGATGAAGATTCCGACGTCGACAGCGATATGCTCGCCCATATCGAGCTACGCCGCCGCGGCGCGGGGCTGGCCGGAATCATGGTCGCCTCCGCCGATGGCCAGGCGTTCCGCGCACCACTCGAGGAAATAGCCGCCAGCGGCGTTCCCGTCCAGGTGCTGGGATTCCGCGAGCACGCGAGTTGGGCGGTCACGTCGGATATTCTCGAGTTCATCGATCTCGAGGACATCCCGGGCGTGTTCCGTGAACCGCTGCCCCGGGTCAGTCTCGAGTCGCTGCCCGACGAGGGAGCATGGCTGCAGCCGTTCCGGCCGCTGTCAGCGCTGCTCACCTCCCGCCCCGCTCAAGGAGTCGCTTAGTGTTCACCCGCTGGGGCGACCTGGTCTACAAACTGCGCTTCACAGTTCTGGGCTTGGCGATCGCCGGGTTTCTCGGGCTCGGCGCCTTCGGGCTCGGGGTAGAGAGCCATCTCAGCTCCAGCGGCTGGTTCAACCCGCATTCCGAGTCGACCAAGGCGGCGGTCCTGCAGGACCAGACCTACGGCCGCGATCACAACAGCGACATCGTGCTGCTGTTCAGCGCGCCCGAGGGCAAGACGATCGACGACCCGGAGTGGAGCGCGAAGGTCGTCGAGGCCCTCAATCGGCTGCCCGAGGAATACCCCGAGATCTCCAAGGTCAACGGGTCGTACTGGCGGACCACCACCGGCGAGTACTCGCCGAGCTTCTTCGGTTCCAAGGACAAGAAGCACGCGTTCGCCACCCTCGCCCTGGCGGGCAACAACGACAACGACATGCTGCGCAGCTACAAGGCCGTGCAGAACGCCTTCGAGATCCCGGACGTCACGGTCGAGGTCGCGGGCATGCAGCCGATCGCGTTCACGCTGAACGACACCATCTCCAGCGACGTCAAGCGCATGGAGATGCTGGCGCTGCCGGCCGTCGCGGTGCTGCTGTTCCTCATCTTCGGCGGCATCGTGGCCGCCTCGCTGCCGCTGATCATCGGCGGTCTGACGATCATCGCCTCCAACGGCATCATCATGGGCCTGACCAAGTTCACCGAGGTGAACTCGTTCGTCATGGCCGTGGTGTCGATGATCGGCCTGGGCCTGGCGATCGACTACGGCCTGTTCATCGTGAGCCGTTTCCGCGAGGAACTGGCCGAGGGCTACGACACCAGGGCGGCGGTCCGGCGCTCGGTGCAGACCGCGGGCCGCACCGTGTCCTCCTCGGCCACCATGATCATCGCCGCCAGCGCGGGCATGCTGCTGTTCCCGCAGGGCTTCCTCAAGTCCGTCGCCTACGGCACCATCGCCGCCGTGCTGCTGGCCATGGTCTCCGCGCTCACCGTGCTGCCCGCGATCCTGGGCATTCTCGGCCCGCGCGTGGATGCGCTGGGGCTGAAGTGGATTCGCAAGACCAAGACCGCCGAAGAGGTGGAGAACGGCCTCTGGGGCCGGCAGACCGCCTGGGTCATGAAGCATCCGCTCAAGGTCGCGATTCCGCTGACCATCGTGCTGCTGCTGCTCATCATTCCGGTGAAGAATCTGCAGTTCGGCGGTATCAGCGAAACCTATCTGCCGCCGGACAACAAAGTTCGTGTGGCACAGGAACATTTCGACGAGATCTTCCCGCTGCGTAAATCCGATCCGGTGCAGCTGGTCATCGTCACCGACAATTCCCGCGATATCGGCGCGATTCTCACCCAGGCCAATCAGGCTCCGGGACTGGTGAAGAACTCCCAGTTCGGCATTCCGGCGAAACCGCCGAACGGCTCGAACGTGTGGAAAACCGAAGCCACCGTGGTGACGCCGGATCATCCCGAGGAGACCGTGGATTATCTGCGGTCGATGGATGTGCCCGAGGGCGCGGAGGTGATGGTCACCGGGCAGCCGGTCATGATGATGGACAGCATCAATTCGCTGCTGGACATCATGCCGATCATGATCGCCCTGGTGCTGCTGATCACCACGATCCTGATGTTCCTCACCTTCGGATCGCTGGTGCTGCCGCTCAAGGCCGCGCTCATGAGCGCGCTGGGCCTTGGCTCCACGCTGGGCATCCTGACCTGGATCTTCATCGACGGGCACGGCGCGGGGCTGCTCAACTTCACCCCGCAGCCGATCATGTCGCCGATTCTGGTGTTGATCATCGCGATCATCTACGGCCTGTCGATCGACTACGAGGTATTCCTGTTGTCGCGCATGGTCGAAGCGCGGGCGCAGGGGGCGAGCACCACCGAGGCGGTCCGCATCGGCACCGCCCAGACCGGCCGCATCATCACCGCGGCCGCGGCCATCCTGCTGGTGGTGACGGGCGCGTTCGCCTTCTCCGAACTGGTGATGATGCAGTACATCGCCTACGGCATGGTGGCCGCGCTGCTCATCGACGCGACCGTGCTGCGCATGCTGCTGGTGCCCGCCACCATGAAGCTGCTCGGCGACGACTGCTGGTGGGCTCCGGCCTGGATGAAGAAGGTGCAGGAGAAGATCGGGCTCGGTGAGCCGATCCTCGACGACGAGCGGCCGGGCGGCGGCGAAGTGGTCGACCTGGTCAAGACCACGCCCATCACCGATCCGGTCACCATGCAGATGCCCGCGCTGACCGACAGCCAGGCGATTCCGCGCATTCGCCGGCCCAAGCCCGCGCGCATGATCGACATCGACGTGGACGGCAACGCACCGACCCAGCAGATCAGCGATGTGAAGGCGCCGGGGACGGGCAAGACCGGGGACGCCGCCGCACCCGGCGGGGACGCCGCACCGGCCAAGCCGATCGGCGCGGCCGCACCCGGCGCGGCCAACGGCGTTCCCGCACAGCCGAACAACGGCGCCGGGAACGGCTTCACCCGCACCCCCGGGCACGGTGTCACCCCGCGCACGGTCGCGCAGCCGGGACGCGAGTCCGCGGCGGGGCAGCCGGGACGCGAGTCCGCCGAGCCCGGTTCCGCCCGGGGCCGGGACGCGGGTTTCGCGCAGCCGCCCAAGCCCGTGAATCCCGTGATTCCGGCCGTATCCCAGTCGGATTCGAAGCCCGCGCCCGCGCATCCGATCGGCGCGGAGCGTGTGCTGCCCCCGCCCGGCAGCAACATCCCGCCGCATCCGGCGACCCGCGCGCAGCTGTATCAGCCCGGGGCCGATCCGGCCGCACCGGCGGATTCCGGTGCGGAGCAACCGCATCCGGCCCACCATTCGCTCGACGATCAGCCGGCCGGGGACGGTCGCAGCAACATCGAGCAGTGGATGTCGGATCTGCGGTCCGCGCGCCGCCCGGCCGAGCAGCCGGACGACGAGGGCAAGCATCGGGGCAGCGACGGTCGCACCGTCAGCGTGAACGAATTGCTGCGCAGGCAGAACCGGGACTGATTCCCGCAGGCGACGAAAGCCCGGCCGTGCGTCGCACGGCCGGGCTTTCTCGTCGGATCAGGTTGCGGACGGGGTGGATTGGGCCGACTCGGCGAAGGCCCGGGCGTAGCGGGTGCCCGCCAGCAGCAGGAGCACGCCCACCACCAGGAAGGCGCCCGCGCGCACCAGTCCGTCCAGCGTGGCCAGGTCGAACAGGAACAGCTTGGCGAGCGAGGCCGCGGTGACCAGCAGGCCGGCCGCGAGCGCCACCTTGGCCGCCTGCGGGGTGCGGGCGAGCCTGCGCAGGCCGTAGAGCAGCGCGGTGGTGGCGGCGGCCATCCAGATGACGGTGGCGATGCCGTGCCCGGCGAGGAAGCCGTCGCGGCTGCCGGTGGCGACGCCCGCCGAGACGGTCAGCGCGGTCACCGCGTAGAGGGCCGCGATGCCGCCCACGACCCCGAGCGCGCTGGCGTCGCTCTCGGAGTCGGCCAGCCCGAGGCGGCGGGCGCACCGGAACCCGGCGGCGAGCACCGCGAGCGCGGCCACCGCGGCGAGGGCGGTCGAAATCCCCAGGTAGCGTTCGGCATCGGCCTGGGTGGCGAGCGTGGACGGGCTGACCCGCTCCAGGAAGGCCAGGGTGCCGATGACCGCGAAGGCCGCCCCGAGGCCGGTCGCCAGGCGCGAGCGCTGCTGCCCGGCCACCGCCAGGAAGCCCAGTGCCGCAAGGTAGAGCGCGATCGGCAGGGTCTGCACCCGCGTCACCCCGACGCACGCCTCGAGCAGGGCGCAGGACCCGGCCACGGCGGCGACGGCCGCGAGATGACCCGGAATGCGCACGCGCTCCGCGAGTTTCGCGGCCCACGGCAATGCGGCGACGAGCAGCAGCCCCGTGGCGAAGACCGCGGCCACGATCACCGAGGTACGGCGCTCGAACATGGCCGGCGCGGCCAGCAGCGGCACCGTCGCCACGGCGAAGGTCAGACTCGCGGTCAGGTCGCCGGCGCGCTTGCGCAGCACCACCAGCGCACCCGCCAGGCCGATCACGGCGACGGCGACGGCGGCGGCCAGGACCTCGTAGCGGTGGCCGCGCGCGGCGTCGCCCAGCGCGGCCACGGCCACGGCGAAGAAGGTGGCCAGCGCCGCGGGCAGGGTCCGCACCAGGTGCAGCCACGGCCAGTCCCGCACCACCTGCACGGGCACCGCGGCGAGCTGCAGCACGATCAGGAACACCAGCAGCGCGATTCCGGTGGCGACCGACGGCGACAGCAGCGCCGCGCCGAGCACGACCAGCACCGCCAAAGCCTGTGCACGCCAGTGCATCGCGAGCGCGACACCGCCCGCCGCGATCCCCAGCGCGACCCCGTACCCGATGACCGGATGCAGCCAGCCGTACACGGCGGTCACCGCGACGACGGTCAGGTATCCCCCGGCGATACCCGTGGCCGCCAGCGCGACCGCGCCCACCTGTCCGCCGGCCCGTCCGTGCACGCGCACGGCCACACCCACCAGCGCGGCCGAGAACACGGCCCCCGCGACAACTCTCGGCACCGGCCCGAAGATCCCGGCCTGCGCCGCCAGCACCAGCAGCATCACCACGCCGATGAGGGTGACCCCGACCCCCGCCACCGCCAGCAGTCGGCTGACCACCCCTTCGCGCTGCCACCACGGCGTCCGCACCGGTCGCGGCGGAACCCGTCGCGGGCCCTGCGGCGGCGGCATGGCCCCGTACACCGGCTGCCCCACCGCCCCGGCCCGCGGCGGCCCGCCCATCCACCCGGCGCGCGTCTGCCCCGGCATGCCCGCGGGCGCCCCCGGATAGCGCGGCGCTCCCCCGAACTGCGGCGGTAGCGCTCCCCCGGGCGGCGGCACCGGCGCACCCGCCGGAACCTGCCAGGCGGAGGCACCCGCTCCGGCCTGTCCCGGCCCCGCGGGCACCGCGCCGGGAGTACCCGAACCACCCTGCGGAATCGGCTCCGCCGCAGCGGTTTCGAACGAAGCGCCGGTGGAGCTCGGTACACCGGAGCTCGTGGCGGCAGCGGCCGGGGCCGGTCGCGCCCATTCTCCGGGCGGCGGCACCGGACCGCCCGCCACGGGGATCGGGGCGGGCGGGGTGACTGGCTGATGCGGCGCGAAAACCGTTGTCGCGGCGGCATCCTGGGCGGTCTGACCGGCACGATCGGCGACGAGCTGGCCGCGCAGGACCTCGAGGTCCCGGCCGAGGGTGCTCATGTGGTCGCTGAGCGAGGTGAATTCGGTCGACAGCCGAGCGATCAAACGGGGATCGATGGCGGTATTCATGCAGCTAAGCCTCGCTACCAGCGGCTTCACCCACATGAGTAGAAACCCCCGCCACCCGCCCGATTCCTACCCCAACTACGCGAAACGCTCCCTGATCATCGGTCACGCACGAGAATCGCTGTCGAAAGGAGGCGACGATGACGCGAGATTCGAGCGAGCACGGGGACGATCCGCCGGTCGACCCGGACGCGGTTCCCCGCACTACGGAGACGGCTGCCGAAACCACCGATGCGGCGCGCGCCGAGCTCCGGAAGAAGCTCGCGGCCTGGATCAAGACCGGCGGGCTACAACAGCTCGCCGAGTAGCGAGCCACCCGATGCGAGTCGGGTCGATGCGAGTCGGGTCGATCAGGCGGACCGGTAGGCGGCGGCGCGGGTCGGGGTGCGCAGATCTCGGCGAATAGGACGTGCTCTACAGCGTTCGACGCGCCACCGAACTCGAGCGAGTCAGGCACAATCTTCGCGGCTTCGACTAGCAATCGACGCCCGACGACGCCTGGGATCGCGTGAACAAGGTTCGGATCCAACGCATTCGGGTCGGCAATCACCGCGTCGTGTCGCCGCCCGGCCCGGCGGTGGCGGCTGTCGCGGAGCGGCCCTGGCGGGTCGTGCACACCACGACGGAGATTTCGACATGATCGCCGAGGGCGCCGCGGAGCCCGCCCTCCGGATCGGCGCCGCCAGTCAGGCCGACTGACGGCCGGCGGCGCGGGTCAGGGTGGCTCGGACCTCGGCGATTATGCGGGTGGGGGCCTCGAGCATCGGGACGTGGCCTACGCCGGTGAGGGGGCGGACGTCGAGGGTGGGGGTGGTGGGGAGGGTGGGGTAGAGGTGGGCGGGGAGGATCCGGTCGTGTTGGGGGAGCAGGATCGTGACGGGGGTCGTCAGGGATTCCAGGGCCGTGAAACCGGTGGGGAGCAAAGGGTCTCGGGTCAGGTCCGTGGTTATAGTGCAGCGGGTCACGGCGGCGGCCATCGCCTTCGCGAGTTGGTTGGGGACCGCGGCGGGGCGGTGGGCCAGCAGGGGGAGCAGCAGGCTGCGGAGCATCGTGGGCATGGCGGGCGGTTGATCGGTGGAGATGCCGACCACGGGGCCGAAGACCAGGAACTTGCGCAGCAGGGCGTCGGCGGCCTGCGGGGTGCGCCACAGGCCCGCGGGTGCGATGGCGGTGACCGAGCGGGCGCGGCCGCGCGCGGCCAGTTCCAGGGCGAGCCAGCCGCCGAGCGAGTTTCCGACCATATGCGCTGTGGGCCAGCCCGCTTCGTCGAGCAGGGCCTCGGCGAAGTCGGCGAGCGCGGCGACGGTGACCGGGCGCGCGGGTTCGGGACCGCCGTAGTGCCCGGGCAGGGTCGGGGCCAGGATCTCGTGATCGGTGGCCAGATCGTCGATGACCGGAATCCAGGACTGCCAGGTCAGCAGCACCCCGTGCAACAGCAGCAGCGGTTCGCCGCGGCCGGTGCGCACCAGTGGTTTCGGAATAGCGCCCGCCGCCCCGCCTTCGACCATGCGCGTGAGGATACCCGCCGGAACCCCGCGGTGCCGCAGCCCATTCGGGCCGCGGACGTCAGGCCCCGTTGAGGAATCGACGCCAGTTCGTGCCGAAGGGATGCTTGGCGGTGATCGATCCGAAGCGGATGTCCCCGTGCACGATCAGGTGCAGCGGGCCCATGGGCGGGCCGGTGCGGACCTTGTTGTTCGCGGAGGATCCGACCAGGTCGACGCCGTTCACGTCGACGGTCGCCGCGCCCGGCACGATGAGTTCGATCGAGCTGAAGTAGCCGCTCAGCCGGATCTCCACCACCTGCGTGGACATGATGGCCTGGGTGAAATCGAGGGTGACCCCGCCCATGAAACTCTCCACCGTCAGCGCCGGCGGCACCTGCCAGGTGCCCTTGCGCGTGACCCCGGACATGCGCGCCCGAATCACGTTGCCGGACATCGGCGGCCGCGGATTCGTCAATTGTGCGGCGGCGGTGGCGAATTCGGTGGCGAACTGCGCGCGGCCGCCCGCGAAGGGCCGCGGAGCGGAGTGGACCCGCGCGTTCGGGTAGTGCGGCGCGGGTCCCGGTTGCCCGGCCAGGCGGATGCCGGGCAGATCGACCAGCACGGCGTTGAGCTCGCCGCGCGTCTTGGCCGCCAGCGCGGTGTCCATCCGCTCGGTGAATTCGCCCAGGGACAGCATGCCCAGGCCCACCGCGCGTTGCAGCAGCGTTCCGACGTGTTCGCGTTCGGCATCGCCCACGCGCAGATCGCGATCGCCGATCACGCCCGTCTCGATGCCGGATTCAGGGCCACCCATGCCTTCGAGGCTAGCGAGCCGGGGGTGGTGCGCGCATCAGGGCAATCCCTGAATCCCGCCCGTCACCCGGGGATCGCCCGCCCTATTCCAGGCCCTGTTCGATGGCGTAGCGCGTGAGTTCCACCCGGTTGCCGAGCTGGAGTTTGCGCAGCGTGGACTGCACGTGGTTCTCGACCGTCCGATGGCTGAGGTTCAGGCGGGTGGCGATCTGCCGGGCCGAGAGACCCTTGGCCACCATGCGCAGCACCTCGGTCTCCCGGTCGGTGAGCGCGGGCCGGTGCGGTTCGTCCCGGTCGGCGGGGGTGTTCGCGATGCGCCGGAACTCCCCCAGGACGAGCCCGGCCAACCCGGGGGTGAAGACGGCCTGACCGGCGGCGGTGGCCCGCACCGCGTCGGTGAGTTCGGTCGCCGAGGCGCTCTTGACCAGGTAGCCGATGGCCCCGGCCTTGATGGCGTCGAGCACGTCGTCGCGTTCGGCCGAGGCAGAGAGCACCAGCACGTGGGTGCGCGGCGCGACCCGCAGTACCTCACCGGTGGCGTCCGCGCCGTTGCCGTCGGGCAACTGCATGTCCATGAGCACGACGTCGGGCTGGACGGCTGCGGCCCGGCGGCCCGCGGACGCGACGCCGTCCGCGGTGGCGACCACGTCGAATCCGGCCTCGGCGAGGTCGCGGGCGACGCCGTCGCGCCAGATCGGGTGGTCGTCGACCACCATGACCGTGATCGGCCGGGTTTGTTCGGACATGTGCACCTCCGGTCCCATTGTGAGTCATCGCCGCCGCGGATGGTCACCGGCGCCGGGGCACCCGGAACTCCCATTCCGCGCCGTCGTCCGCCTCGTCCGGCCCGGCCACCTCGAACAGCAGGTGCGCGGTGCCCTCGATGGCGGCGATGCGCCCGACGATCGACCTCGAAACCCCCATGCGCCCTTGTCCTTCGGCTTCGGCGAGCCGGCCGGACGGAATTCCCGGCCCGTCGTCGCGCACGCTGATGATGAGTTCCTCGCCGGTATCCTCCAGCAGCACATAGGCTTTCGCGCCGGGTCCGGCATGCTGCACCACGTTGGCGAGCGCGGCGGCGACCGCGGCCGAGATCTCGCGGGCTTCCCAGCGCCCGAACGGCACCGGTTCGCCGGGCGTGGAGACCAGGACCGAGGGCGTGGCCTGGGCGGTGAGCAGCGGCCGCAGGTCCACCTCCGGCCCGCCGGCGTCCGAGCGTTCGCCCTGCTCGGAGATGAGCACCCGCAGCGCGACCTCCTGCTCCCCCGCGCGCTGCGCCAATTCGGCTGTCGGGCCGCCGATCTCGGTGCCGCGCCGTTTGATGTAGCTGAGCACCTGGAGCACGCCGTCGTGCACCTCGCGGGCCAGTCGCTCGCGTTCCTGGGCCGCGGCGGTGAGCCGTACCGCGCGCTGCAACTGGGCCTGGGCGCGCCGGGCGGTGTTGGCGGCCAAGCCGATCGCGAGTCCCACCGAGACCAGCACCGGCGCGGTGGCGTCCCGCCAGATGTCGAGTTCCCACTGCTCACGGGCGGTGATGATGGCTGCGGAGATGAGCAGCCCGGACGTGACGCCGCCGAACGGCCCCCACAGGATCGCCGAGGACATGACCGCGTTGGCGGCCCACAGCGTGGTGGGCAGGGTCTGATGTCCGTGGTACCAGTCGAAGTCCGAGACCAGCCGGGTGGCGAAGATGAGCGCGACGACCACCACGTGGTCGCCGATGACGACGGTGGTCCGCACCCGGCGCAGATTGTGAATCCGCCACTGCGACAACATGACCGCCGATACGCCGGACCACACCGCCATGAGCGCGATGAGCACCCAGCTCAGCCGCTGATTGGTGTAGTACGACACCGAGGCCGCCTGCTGGCCGACCGCGTAGATCAGGGTGACCAGCCGGAACGCCTGCGCGGCCCGCCACAGCGGTGAGGTGGCGGCGTCGTCGGAGGCGGGTTCAGCCGGGCGTGTCACCGGCGGCGCCCGGCTCGGCGGCGGGCGCGGACGCGGTCCGTCCGCTCTCGGTCACCGCGCTCGTCACCCCCGGTTCGGGCAGTCGATAACGATTCGGGTCGGGCGTGTCGGGCTCGGCCGCGAACATCCGCTCGTGCGGGTCCCCGGTGTGCAGATCTTGATACAACTCGTCGGGCGAGTCGGCCAGCAGCGAGCGCATGGCGGTGTTGAGCACGGCCACGAACGGCACCGCGAGCAGACCGCCCGCGATGCCCGCGAGCACCACGCCCGCGGCGATGGCGAGCACGACGGCCAGCGGGTGGATGCGCACCGCGCGGCCCATCAGCAGCGGTTGCAGCACATGCCCTTCCAGCTGCATGACCGCGATGGTGATGCCCAGGACGATGAGCGCGGTGACCAGGCCCTTGGTCATGAGGGCGATGAACACCGCGACCGACCCGGCGATGAAGGAGCCGATGATCGGGATGAACGCGCCGATGAACACCAGCGAGGCCAGCGGCAGCGCCAGCGGGACCTGCAGAATCGCCAGGCCCGCACCGATGCCGATCGCGTCGACCGCGGCCACCAGCACGGTGGCGCGGACGAATCCGGTGAGGGTGCCGAAGCCCAGGCGCCCGGCGGCGCGAACCCGGTCGCGCTGGCCGCGCGGCACCACCCGGGTCATGAATTCCCAGATCTGGTCGCCGCCGTAGATGAAGAAGATGAGAATGAACAGCGTCAGGAACGCGCCGGTGAAGAACTCGCCGATCACGGTGGCGGTGGTGAGCGCGCCGTTGGTGAGCGTGGCCTGATTCGATTCGATCGTCTTGACGATGGTGTCGCCCGCGTTGCGAATCTGCTCGTTGCTCATGTGCAGCGGGCCGTTGATCAGCCAGTCCTGGATCTCGTGCACGCTGTCCTTGAATTCGTCGGACAGCTGCGGCACGCCGACCACGAACTGTTCGACGACGAAGGTCATGATGCCGGCGAGCAGTCCGAGCGATCCGGTCAGCGCGACGAACACCCCGAGCGAACGCGGAACGCCCAGGCGCTGGATCCAATCCACGAGCGGGGAGAGCAGGGCCGCGCCCAGCAGGGCGATGGAGAGCGGAATGGTGACGGCCGAGAGCCGATGCGCCATCCACGCCACGGTCAGAATGGCGGCCAGGATGAGCAGCAGCCGCCAGCTCCATTCGGCGGCCTCGCGCACCAGCGGGTGCACCGCGTCCGAATCCCGTTTGCGCGCCGTCTTCGGCTGATCGGCGTGCCCGTCCCCCGCTTGCACCTCGCTCACCCCCCGAACCCTACTGTGTCCGAATTGACCCGCGCTGTCGCGAACGCGCCGCCGTTCATCCCGTCCGCTCATGCCTTTTCCCTCTCACGCGACGTCACACCCGATTTCAGGTGTATCCGCTCCGGGGAATGGGTAACCCCGAATTCGGCTCTCCGTCCAACCGCCCGCCCGCATACGCGAGTCCGGCGGCGCGCAGCCGTGCGCCAAATATTCGAGAGGGGCCATCCGCCGCTAGATTGGTCTTCGTGCCAATGCCCCGGGAAGCAAGCTCAGCCGCAGTCTCCGCGCGGCTGGACGGGCGGCGGACGGGGGCGACATGACGACCGCACGGGATCCGCTGGAAGCGGTCAAGCAGACCATGCGCACACGCTGGCCGCTGTATCTGGCATCGATGCTGGCGGCCAATGCCTTCGGCGCCGTGCTGGTCTGGGCGTTCATCCAGTACGGCCTGCCGGTGCCCGAGGGCGAGACCAGCGCGACCCGCCAGACCGGGCTGCTGGTGCCCGGACTGGTCTTCACCGTCGGCGGATTCCTGAGCCTGACCGCGTCGGCGCTGATGCTGCGCCCGGTCATGCGCTGGCAGATGCGCGGCGGGCCGCCGAGCCGGCAGGAGCAGATGGCGGCGCTGCACGCGCCGCTGCGGCAGGCCATCGTGCACCTGGTGCTGTGGCTGGTGGGCGGCGCGGTGCTGGCCTCGCTGATCATCGTGCGCACCCCGGAGCTGGCGGCGGCGGTGATCGTCACCGAATGTATGGCCGCCACCATCGTTTTCGGCTTCACCTACATGCTGGGCGAGCGCATCCTGCGCCCGGTCGCGGCCGAGGCGCTGACCGCGGGCGTCTTCGACCACACCCTGACCGCCGGTGTCGGCACCCGGATGGCCATGACCTGGGGCATGGGCACGTTCGCGCCGGTGATCGCCATCGTGCTGCTGTGCGTGACGCAGATTTCCGCGCGCGTGCAGTTCTCCGCCCAGTCGCTGGCGGTGTCGATTCTGCTGCTGTGCGGCGTGGTCATCATGCAGGCGCTGGCGCTTTCCATGCTCACCGCGTCGAGTATTTCCGATCCGATTCGGCAGCTCAGCCAGGCCATCGATCGCGTGCAGGAAGGCGCGCGCGACGTTCAGGTGGAAGTTTTCGACGGTTCGGAAATCGGGCTGCTGCAGGTTGGCTTCAACCGAATGATGGGCGAGGCGGCCAAACGCCGGGAACTCCAGGAATTGTTCGGCCGGCATGTCGGTGAGGACGTGGCGCGGCGCGCATTGGAGTACGGCACCGAACTCGGTGGTGAAACCCGATTCGTGGCGGTGTTGTTCGTCGATATGGTCGGTTCCACGGCCACCGCCGCCGAACGCCCGCCGACCGAAGTGGTCAGTCTGCTCAATGAGTTCTTCCGTGTCGTGGTCGATGTGATCGACCGGCATCACGGCCTGATCAATAAATTCATGGGCGATGCCGCGCTCGCCATCTTCGGCGCGCCGCTGGATCGCCCGGACGCGCCGACCGCTGCCCTCGCCGCCGCCCGTGAGCTGCGCGAAGCCCTGCGCGAGGTGCCGGGATTGGATATCGGCATGGGCGTGTCGGCCGGGCTCGCGGTCGCCGGGAATATCGGCGGGGCAAATCGTTTCGAGTACACCGTGATCGGCGATCCGGTGAACGAGGCGTCCCGCCTGACCGAGCTCGCGAAGGACCGTCCCGAGCGCGTCCTGACCTCGAGCAGCGCGCTGTATTTCGCCGATGAGAACGAACAGCGCCATTGGGAAACCGGCGACGAAGTACAGCTTCGCGGCCGGCGGCGAAAAACTCGGCTCGCCTGGCCCCGCTCGAGTAGCGACCTGAGGGGTACAGACGAGGCGGCTACTCGTTCGTTAGGCTGACCCCGTGACGGCCCATGATGAGCTGGCCGGCGATCCTGCGCCGCCCGCGGAGAACTCGCGCCGCGGCAGGTTCTGGTGGGCCAAATGGGTCGTCGGGGCCGCGCTGCTCGCGTTGTTGATTTCCGAAGGCGCATATCTTTATCCGCGCCTAGCCGATTCTTGGAAGAACCTCACCGAAATCCATTGGGGTTGGGTCGCCGCCTGCATCTTCATGCAGGCGGTTTCCATGAGCGGGTACGGCCGCATCCAGAAACAGCTGCTGCACGCGGGCGGCGTCGAGGTGAGCCAGCGCGAATCGGTCTCGGTGGTGTACGGCTCCACCGGTATGGCGCTGACCCTGCCCGCCGGTCAGGTGTTCTCGACCGCCTTCACCTATAGACAGATCCGGCGGTGGGGCGCGAGCCCGATCGTGGCGTCCTGGCAGCTGGTCATGTCGGGCGTGGTCGCGACCGCCGGTCTCACCCTGCTCGGCGTGTTCGGCGCGGTGCTGGTCGGCGACCGCGTCGGCCCGGTGAAGGTGATCGTGTCGCTGGGGGCGGTGGCGGTGCTGATCTGGGCGTTCAACTACGTCTCCAAGCACCCGGGTTCCATCGAATCGCTGCTGCACCGAGTTCTGCACCTGATCAACCGGATTCGGCGCCGGCCGAGCACCGAGGGGTCGGAGAAGATCACCGAGATCCTGGACCAGCTGGAGTCGGTGGATCTGGGCCGCCGGGACGGCGCGCTGGTCACCTGGTGGGCGATCGTGCACCGGATGGCGGACGTGGCCTGCCTCGGCGCGGCGTGTTACGCGGTCGGCGCGGAGCCCAAGCTGGCCGCGCTCATGCTGGTGTTCGCGGCCGGAAAGGCGGTGGGCACCATTCCCTTCGCACCCGGCGGCATCGTCTACGTGGACGCGACCCTCATCTACTCGCTGACCGTCGCGGCGGCGCTGCCCGCCGCGCAGGCGGTGGCGGCCGCGTTCCTGTATCGACTGGTCAGCTTCATTCTGGTGGCGATCGTCGGCTGGATCGTCTTCCTGTTCCTGTACCGCAAGCCGCATGTCGACGACGCGGAGTACGAGAAGGAGTTCGAGCAGCGCCGCACCGGCGCGCCGAACCGTCCCGCGACCGAGCAGTAGACCGCTCGCACCGCCGCATGTCCCTGCGCGAGGGGCCGATGCGGTGCCGATACCCTGTGGCGCGTGAAGAAATTGGTGCCGTTCGTCGTCGATGTGGTGTTCGTGATCGTGTTCTGCGCGATCGGCCGCAGCAGTCACGACGAGGCGGTGCTCACCGGCCTGGCGCGCACCGCGTGGCCGTTTCTCACCGGCTTGCTGCTGGGCTGGGTGATCGCCGTGGCGGTGGCCTCGGGCCGGGAGGGCCTCACCGCGGCACGGCGTTTCGACGGCCGCGCGCTGTGGCCGGCCGGTGTCATCATCTGGATCAGCACCCTGGCGGGCGGGATGGCGCTGCGCGCGGTGAGCGGTCAGGGCACCGCGCTGAGCTTCATGATCGTGGCGACGTGTTTCCTGGCGCTGGTGTTGCTCGGACCGCGGGCGGCGCTGCGGGCGCTGCGCTGAGTTCCGGCGCGCGGCCGACCGCCCGCGTTCCCGCACCGAGCCGGCGTGCCGCGCCGGCCCGGGCGAGCTGTCGCTAGTCGTCCGGGCTCGACAGCGCCTGCATCAGGCGCACCGCCATGCGCCCGGTGGCGTCGGCGCTGTCCACGTCGTCGATATGAATCGCGAAGGCCAGATCGCCCATCGTCGCGATGAGCCAGCCGTTCGCCCCCGCGGTGGCGCTGAAGGCCTGAATGCCCTGGTAGCGACCGAGTCCGGCGAGGTCGGGGGCGCCGGTGCTGTCGCGCAGCATGGTGCGCAGGCGATCGGTGACCCCGCCCGCGAGCGGCTGCAGATCGACCTCGGTGGTGGCCGGGCTGCCGATGGTGATCATGGGCTTGGGCACCTGGCCGTTGGCGATGGCCGCCGCCGCGATGGCCATGCCCCACGGGCTGGCCAGCAGCGAGTCCCCGGCGTTGCCGCGGCCCACGGTCTCGGCGCCGTTCTTGCCCGAGGGCAGCCTGCCGGTGGATTCGTCGAGCCCGGCGACCTTGAAGTCGATCCCGACCCCGAGCATGGTCGCCGCCTCGGCGGCGTCGCTGACCGAAACGTCCTGGGGCGCCTTCTGCTTGGCAATGGCGGCGACGTTCTTGAACACCTCGATCATGCCGCCGACCGGGTACAGGCCGGTGAAGGCCACCGATCCGTGTGCGCTGGCCTGGCTGTTCTGGGCGGCCGCGACCACCGCGCCGCTGGAGGGCTGAATGGCCACGATCGAGGCGGGCGCACCGTAGCTCACCACCGCGTCCTCGGCGGCGCGCTGCAGCCGCTGATCCATGGTGCCGGCGATGTCCGGTCCGGGCGGGCCCTGTTCGCCGGCGAGCTGGGTGACGAACTTGCCGTCCGGTTCGAACAGTTGGACGCCCCAGCCGGCGCGCTCGTCGCGATTGTCCTGCCAGACCTTGCGCAGCGAATCCAGCAGCGGGGACCAGACCCGGCGGTCGGCGGAGATGAGCCGCGGCTGCTTCTCCATGACCACGCCGGGGATGGGGGCCATGCGCGGTTCCAGGATCTCGAAGTCGCCGTCGCGCAGGTTCACCGCCACGATGGCCTTGCCCTGGGAGGACGAGAGCTGCTGCAGCAGCGAATCTCCGGTGATCAGGGGCGCGACCGGTTCGATGGCGGCGGCCAGCGCGTTGGAGGATGCCACGGGGTCGCCGGTCTTGCCGGGATCGAGCTTGATGACGTTGATGGTCTGCTCGGTCATGAGCGGCGCGCCGACGATGTCGTTGACGCGCGGGGACGGCGCGGCGTAGGTGCGCACCAGTTTGACGGTGCGTTTGGCGTCGAGCTGGGGCAGCACCAGGGCGGGATCCCACGAGATGCGCCAGCCGACACTGAGTTTGCGGACGGTGCCCTGCAGGTCGAACTTCCAGTCCTTGTGCTCGCCGAAGTTCCAGGCGCCGGTCATGCTGAAAAGACCGGTGTTGCCGTCGAGTCCGATGAACTGGGTCATCTCGTAGTCGGGTTTGCCCGACTCCAGTCCTTCGAAAACTTGCTTCAACGTTGCCGAGGCACCGTTAGGATAGGACGTGAGGCGCGCGGCGCCGTCATAGTCCTTCTTGTCGAGGAGGGTGCTGAACCGCTCGACGACCGCTTCGGCCCCGGTCGTCCGATCCCGAACAGCACATGACCCCATCGCGATCGCGACACCGGCCGCCACCGCGAGCACGATCGCCCCACGTACTCGGAAGCGGCGGGATCCCCACACATCCATATCGCCCACTCTTCACTCTTGCCACATCAGCAACAGGGACCACGGTACCGCGTCGGGAAAGCTCGCGGTGCCACCTTTCCACCAGGCGTACTCCTATTGAGCACCACCATAGTGCCGATATCGGTCGTTCGGGACCAGTTACATGATCACCGGTCGGTTACGGACCCCGGCGTGTTCCCTCCCGCCCGGACCGTCCAGTCCGCACTGGTGACCGACTCGCGGGCCGCGTCGCGGGACTCGTTCCAACCCCGTTCTCCGAGAGCGCAATCGCATCGTGCGCGGGCGACGTAATGTTGTAATCAGCATTACAACTTCAGGCAGTAAGCGAGAGTGACCGCGATGAAAAACGGACAGCGCGAACGCGAACTCGGCCGTCCCGGGGGCTGGCAGCAGGCCGATCTCCCCGACGCCCTGGACGCCCGGGATTGGTTCGCCGGAAGGTTGCCAACCGAGTGGTTCACCGGTCCTCCGCTCCTCGAGATCGACCGCGACGAGATCGTCGTGATCGGCGAGTTGCCGCTTCCCGTACCCGAATCCACCGATTCCGCCGATCCGCAGGCCCCGCCGGCCGAGGTGCCCCGGGCCACCCGGGAGGGTCTGGTTTCGCGCTTCCGGGAGTCCACCCGGCCCGCCCGCATGCAGATCGCGATGGAAGCGCACGGCCGCTATCGCCGCAGCGTGGCGTGGGGGGTGACGATCGCCGGGGAGCGAATCCTGTTCACCCACCTGTCCGTTCCGGTCATGACGCGCCTGCGCCAGCCCGAACGCAAGGTGCTGGACACCCTGGTCGACGCCGGCGTGGCGCGCTCCCGCTCGGACGCGCTGGCCTGGACGGGCAAGCTGGCGGGCAAGCACGCGGAGGAATGGCTCGAGGAATTGCGCTCGGCCATGCGCCAGGTCGACGACCTGCGCGCGGAAGGCCCGCGCGGACTCTAGGAACCCGGGCGGCGGACGTAGGATTCCAGCCATGGCTCAATCCGCCGGCCCGATCCTGATACTCAACGGCCCGAATCTGAACATGCTCGGCACGCGACAGCCCGAGGTGTACGGCGCCGACACGCTCGACGACGTGGTCGAGCTGTGCCGGGTCACGGCCGAGCGGTTCGACCGGAAGATCGATGCCTTCCAGTCCAATCACGAAGGCGCGCTGATCGACCGGATCCACGCCGCGCGCGGGGTGGTGTCCGGCATCGTCATCAATCCGGGCGGGCTCACCCACACCTCGGTCGCGCTGCGCGATGCCCTGGTGATTCCGGAGGCGCCGATCGTGGAGGTGCACATCAGCAATGTGCACGCGCGCGAGGAGTTCCGGCACCACTCGTTCGTCTCGCCCATCGCCACCGCGGTCATCGCGGGCATGGGCATCCGGGGGTACGCGGCCGCCGTCGAATTCCTCGCCACCCGCTGACTTTTCGCGAAACCCGAGGCCCGGCTCACTGTGAGCCGGGCCTTTTTCGTGCCCTGAACACCCTCGGCATAAATAGCTTGTACCCGTCAAAATGTAGTAGATATGCTACATAGCATCCTGAGATGACTACGGAGGATGCAATGACCCACGGCGGGGACGCGGGAGGCGGCGCGGGCATCGTGCTCGACGTCCAGCAACTGCGTATGCGATACGGCGACCGAGATGTACTGCGGGACGTCACTTTTCAAGCCCGCGCGGGCGAGGTTCTGGTGCTGCTGGGACCGAACGGCGCGGGCAAGACCACCACCATCGAAATTCTCGAGGGCTTCCGCATGCGCTCGGCGGGGCAGGTCAGCGTGCTCGGCGCCGATCCGGCGCACGGCGACGAGGCGTGGCGCGCCCGCGTGGGCGTGGTGCTGCAGTCCTGGCGCGACCACGGCAAGTGGCGTGTGCGCGAGCTGCTCACCTACCTGGGCCTGTTCTACGCGCCCTACTCCACCGGCGACCTGCGCCGGCCCTGGGACGTGGACGAGCTCATCGCCGCGGTCGGCCTCACGGCGCAGGCGAACGCCAAGGCCATGACGCTCTCGGGCGGCCAGCGCCGCCGGCTCGATGTGGCCATCGGCATCGTCGGACGTCCCGAACTGCTGTTCCTGGACGAACCGACGGCGGGCTTTGATCCGCAGGCGCGCAGGGAATTCCACGATCTGGTGCACCGGCTCGCCGACGACGAGCACACCACGATCGTGCTGACCACCCACGATCTGGACGAGGCGGAGAAGCTCGCCGACCGCATCCTGATCCTGGCCGGGGGCCGGATCATCGCGGACGGCTCGGCCGATCAGCTCTCCCGGCGCATCGCCGGCGAGGCCGAGGTGAAGTGGACGCTCGACGGGCAGCGCTTCGTCCACACCACCACCGAGAGCACGGCTTTCGTGCACGAACTGTTCCGCGAGCACGGCGCGGCGATCGAGGAGCTCGAGGTCCGCCGTGCTTCCCTCGAGGACACCTACATGACCCTGGTGCAGCGCTTCGAATCCGGGCGGCAGTCCGATGCCGACGTGCGCACCCTCGAGGAGGTGACCCGATGAACCCCACCGTTGTCGCCGTCCGCGCGGGACTGTGGCGCGGCTGGATCGAACTCCGCCAGAGTTTCAGCAGCGGGCAGGACCTGTTCAGCCAGTTCTTCTGGCCGGTACTGACATTGGGTGCGCTGTTCTTCCTGCGCAACGGCAGTTTCGAGGCCAGCGGACTGACCCTCGGCGCGCTGGCGCTGCCGGGCGTGGTCGGCATGATGATCGCCTTCAACGGCATGTTCGCGATGGCGGGCTATTTGACGATGGATCGCGAGGACGGAACTCTCCTGCGCGCCAAGGCCACTCCGAACGGCATGGTCGGCTATCTGATCGGCAAGATCACCGTGGCCTCGGCGACGGTGCTGATCCAGGTGACGATCATCCTGGGCTTGGGTTCGCTGATCGTCGGCGGCGTGCACCTGGACAGCGCGCGGGCCTGGTTCACGCTGATCTGGGTACTGGCCCTGGGCCTGCTGGCCGTCCTGCCGCTGGGCGCGGCCATCGGATCGCTCTTCGACAACCCGCGCGGCATCGGCTTCCTGTCGTTCCCCATCATGGGTCTCGTGGCGATCTCCGGCATCTTCTATCCGATCACCGCCATGCCCGGCTGGTTGCAGGGTGTGGCGCAGGTGTTCCCCATCTATTGGCTGGGGCTGGGCATGCGCTCGGCCATGCTGCCGGGCGACGCGGCGGCTGTCGAGCTGAGCGAGAGCTGGCGCGGCCTGGAAACCGCGGCCGTGCTGGGCCTGTGGGCGGTTGCCGGATTGGTGCTCGCGCCGATCTTCCTGCGCCGCATGGCTCGTCGCGAATCCGGTTCGAGTGTGGCGGCCCGGCGGGAGAAGGCCATTCAGCGTGGCTACTGAGGTCATCTTCAATCGGATCGCCATGCTGCGCGCCGAACGGGGCGTGTCACGCCGCGAGCTGGCGACGGCACTGGGTGTGCACTATCAGACGATCGGCTATCTCGAACGCGGTGAGTACAGCCCGAGTCTGCATCTGGCGCTGCGGGTTTCGCAGTACTTCGAGGTGCCGGTGGAGGTGGTCTTCTCGACCGCCCCCTTCCCGCGCCTCGGCTCGGAATCCGCCTGATCCGGGCGATCGATTCGGTGACCGAACGACCTTGCCTCGCCGCACCTTCCGGTACGGCGGGGCTACAGGTGGCCGGACGGTGCGCGCGCCGCTGCCGCGGTGTGATCCGCCTGCCGATCTACTTCGCGTCGCGCATGAGCTCGTACGTCGAGACCGCGCGACCGGCCTCCTCGCTGGCGGCAACGGCCTTGCGCCAGAACGCCTGCGCGGCGTGCGAGAGGGTGGCGTCGACGCCGACCTCCTCGCTGGCCTCGATGATGTGCTGCGCGCCGGCGTCCATCATCTTCAGGCTCGCCACCTCGGCCCAGCCGCCGTTCTCGTTGGCGACCGAGAACTCCTGCATGAAGTACGGGTACGCCTCGCTGGAACGGATGGCGTAGGGCACGAACTGGGCGACCGAGTGCCCGGCCTTGCTGATCATGGCCGTCGCCTGGTCGAAGGCCAGCAGCCACGGGTGGAAGGTGGTGAGCAGGCCCTGGTAGAAGACCTGTGCCAGACCGTCGTCCGCGCCCAGGTACTCCTGCGGGCTCAGCGGGCGCAGCAGGTCGGCGTGCGCGTCGAACACCTCGCGGGGACCGCTGTAGAAGATGTACGAGGCCGGGTGCTCGATGTTGTCGCCCGCCGACATGACGCCGCCGGAGATGAACTGCGCGCCGTGCGATCGCACCCACTCCGCACCCTTGCGGGCGTGCTCCGGGGAATCGGAGGAGAGGTTGGCGATCACCTTGCCGGGCAGGTGATCCACGGCCTGGCCCAGGACGTCGTACATGGCGGCGTAGTGGGTGAGGCTCACGACCGAGACCTCGTTGGCATCCAGGGCCTCGGCGACGGTGGCCGCCGCCTTGGCGCCCAGCGCCACCATGGCCTCGACCTTCGCGGTGCTGCGGTTCCACACGGTCACCTCGACCCCGGCCTTCAACAGGGCCCGCACCATCGCCTGTCCCATGGGGCCCAGGCCGATGACGGATACGGAATTGCGCTGCTCAGACATGGTGTGTCCTGTTCGTTCGTCGCTGTAGTGGTGTCGGCGCCGAAATCGATACTGGCCGTGATCGGTAGGCTCGGGAAGACCGCACGTTCGGGTGTGGTTGCTTACCTGCAGGTTCGAAATACGGTCAGGAGCCCCGCCATGAACAACGACGGTGACGCGGATCACGACATCTGCGGCATGTCCGTGGCCATCGACGTGGTCGGCGGCAAATGGAAGATGCATCTGATGTGGGCCCTGGGCGCGGGTCCGCAGCGGTTCGGCGAGTTGCGCCGCCTGCTCGAGGGCGTGAGCGAGAAGGTGCTCGCGGAGAATCTGCGCCAGCTCGAGGCGAGCGGCGTGGTGCACCGCGAGATCTACCCGGAGATCCCGCCGCGCGTGGAGTATTCGCTGACCGAGCTCGGCCACGAGCTGAACGTTGCCCTGCGCTCCCTGGAGGAGTGGGGCGACCGCAATCGCGGCCGGATCCTGGGCCGCCCGCTCAGCGTCGCGGGCTAGGCGGGCGCCCGGGCGGGCCCGCCCGCCGAGCGGTCAGGGCACCTGTACCGCGTGGCGATCAGTACTCGAGTAACACGCGGCGCGACCCTACACTTTCCCTGCGAGCCGAATCGCCATGCGCTGCAATAGATTCGCCGCCCTGCTCATGCAGCGCTCGGGGTCCGGCTCGAACTCGGTCAGCGCGTACGCCTCGGCGAACCCGGCGTCACGAAGCTCTTTCTCACCGAGCAGGATTCGGCCCGCCACGGCGATGACGGGCACCCCCGCGCGACGGGCGGCGGCGGCGACGCCCATGGGGGCCTTGCCGTTCAGGGTCTGGGCGTCGAGGGAGCCTTCGCCGGTGATCACCAGGTCGGCCTCGGCCAGGGCGGCGGGGAAGCCCACCAGTTCCAGGATCAGATCGATACCCGGCCGGGGAATCGCGTCGAGAACCGTCAGGGCCGCGAAGCCGGCGCCGCCTGCCGCGCCCGCACCGGGCTCGTTCGCCCGTTCCGGCCCGAGCAGGGCGGCCCAGTTCGTCAGGGCCGCTTCGAGAATCGGCAGGTCAGTGGCGGTCGCACCCTTCTGGGGCGCGTAGACCGCGACCGCGCCGTGCGGGCCCAGCAGGGGGTTGTCCACGTCGCTGGCGAGCGTGAAGCGGGTATCGGCGAGGGCGGGATGCAGCCCGGCACGGTCGACGCGGGCGGCGTGCGCGAGAGCCGCTCCCCCGGCGGGTATCTCGTTGCCCGCGGCGTCGAGCACGCGCAGGCCGAGGGCTTGCAGCAGGCCCGCCCCGCCGTCGGTGGAGGCGCTGCCGCCCAGGCCGAGCACGATGTCGCGCACGCCGGCGTCGAGCGCGTGCGCGATGACCACGCCCAGGCCGTAGGTGCCCGCGTGCAGCGGATCCGGCTGCGCGCCAGGCAGTTTCACAAGTCCGGTCACCGCGGCGAGTTCGATGACCGCGGTGCCGCCACGCCGCGCGTACGCGGTCTCGCCGGGGACGCCGGTCGGCCCGGGCGCGGTCACCGCGATTCGGTCCCAGCCCGCGGCCAGAAAGGCGTCGACCGTTCCGTCACCGCCGTCGGCGATGGGCAGCTGCCGGACCTCGATGTCCAGGTGCGCGCGGCGGATTCCCACGGCGAGTGCCGCCGCCACCTCGGCGGCGGTCAGCGAACCCTTGAATTTGTCCGGGGCGAGAATGACCCGGCGGGCACGGGTGGGCGTCACCAGAACAGTGTTGTCCATTGCCGCCCATCCGGCACGACCACGGCGCGCCCTATTCACGACACGCCGGGGGCGCGGAACCGGGAACGGACAAATAGCCGCTGGCCCCCGGGCTATTTTCGATATATGCCGAGTGAGCCGAATGCGCCGATCGAGGTCCGCAAGAATGCCGAGCTCGATCGTTTCGAGCTGTATGTCGATGGCTACCTGGCCGGGGTGGCGGCCTATCAGGACACGGCCAACGAGCGCGCCTTCGTGCACACCGAGATCTATCCCCAATTCGAGGGCCAGGGCTACGGCCGCAAACTCGTGCAGGGCGCGCTCGACCAGACCCGGGCCGCGGGCTTCGGCATCCTCCCGCTGTGCCCGATGGTGCACCATTTCGTCGAGTCACGCCCGGAATACCTGGCCCTGGTCCCGCGGTGGTCGCGGGAACGGCTGAACCTGCCCCAGCAGTAAGCCGCCGCACACTCGCCCGCGACGCCGATCGGGGCACCGCGGGCGGAGTTCACACCACCGCGAAAGTCCTCAGTACGCCTTGACCGCGCCGTCCAGCGCGGTCTGGAGTTCGTCGCGCACCACGCGGGTGATCTCGGCGGGCTTGCTGGGCAACCCGTCGACCGGCAGCCCGAAATAGAAGCTGGCCGACTTGGCCTCCTCCTTCGTCGGCTCCACCTTCGGATCCAGCCGCGGCCCGTAGCTCAGCCCGAGGCTGACCAGCACCGGGTCGGCGCCGAGCCGCTTGGCGCGGAAGCCGATGTGCCCGATACCCGTTCCGACCTGCTGCACCTGGGTGGGGTCCACGTTGTTGCAGGTGCCCTCGGGGAAGACCGCAACCCCGTCCCCGCGCGCGAGGCGCTCGGCGCAGATGTCGATCATGCGCTGACCGGCGGCGTTGACCGCGCGCAAGCCGTGGTCCTTGCCCCGGAAGACCGGAATGCCGCCCATCATGTCGATGCGGGCGCGCAGTTTCGGCTCCTCGAACAGTTCGTCCTTGGCCAGCACCCGCGTGCGCCCGATGGCGGGCCGTAGCGCGCTGCGCCAGGCCGCCGCGGCCACGGTGTACGGATCCAGCTGCGACAGGTGGTTGATCGCGATCAGCAGCGGCCGCCGCTGAGAGATCAACTCCCGCAGCCGGTCCCGCGCACCCGCCGCGTACGAGATGCGCGGACGGTAGCGCCGCCCCAGCATCCAGTAGGCCCCCCTGGCCTGGAGCAGATTCTGCTGATGGTCGCGATAGAAGTCGTAGACCGCATCGCTGTTCTCGAGGACAACCTCGGGCCGTTCCATGGCCTCACCCTAGCCACCGAATCCCGAACGCGCCGGGGCGAGTGTCCACGCGGGCCCGCCGGCCGGGCCGGCGGCGCAATTGCGCGGTTCCGAAATTAGCCGGCGCAATTGTGGTGCCGCGGTGGAATGATGGCGGGGTGGCACGCGCAGAAGAACATGGCGACAGTTCTAGACGCGAATTCCGGCATGAGGAACAGGTCGTGCGCCCGGGGACGCTATTGGTGTCCGCGACCGACCTCACGGAACCGGCATTCCGACGCACCGTCGTGTATATCGTCGAGCACAATGAGGCGGGCAGTCGGGGAGTAATCCTCAACCGGCCCAGCGAGACCCCGGTCGCGGAAGTCCTACCGGATTGGAGCGGTCTCGCGGCCGATCCGGACACCCTCTACCGCGGCGGCCCGGTGCAGCGCGATTCCGCCCTGTGCCTTGCCACCCTGAAGGTCGGGACCACCATCGCGGGCCTGCCGGGCCTGCGGCGGGTGGACGGTCGGGTGGCACTGGTGAATCTGGATTCGGATCCCGAACGCATAGCGCCCCTCATCGAGGGTCTGCGGATCTTCGCGGGCTATGCGGGCTGGACATTCGGCCAGTTGGAAGGCGAATTGGATCGGGGCGATTGGATCGTGCTCTCGGCGCTGCCGAGCGATCCGCTCGCGGGCCGGGTCGACCTGTGGGGCCGGGTGCTGCGCCGCCAGCCGCTGCCGCTCTCGCTACTGGCCACCCATCCGGTCGACTCGCCGCGCACCCGATCGAACTGAACCGCGGCCGGCACCGTGGTTCGGATGTGGACAGCAGAGACAGTGGTATCCGCCGACTGAATCGGTGAGGTCATGGGCACTGTGCCGGGCACACCAGACCGGCGACCGGACTCCCGGCCGCCGAGCCCGCTCGCCCCTGCCCCCGACCGGCCGGACGACGCCGAGGCCCTGCTGCGGGCGCTGTACGACGAGCACGCGGCGCCGCTGTGGCGGTTCACCTTCGGGCTGGTGGGCGATCCGGGCCGGGCGGAGGACATCGTCCAGGAGACCCTGCTACGCGCCTGGCAGCGCCCGGCGATCCTGGATCAGTCCGTCACCTCCGCCCGCGCCTGGCTGTTCACCGTGGCCCGGCATCTCGCCGTGGACGAACACCGGTCCGCGCGCAACCGGCGCGAACTGCGCACCGATCATCCGCCGGAGCGGAGCACGCCCGATCACTGCGACCGCGCCCTGGACGGCTGGCTGGTCGCCGACGCGCTCGCGCGGCTGACCGCCGATCACCGCGATGTCATCGTGCGGGCCTACTACCGGGGACTGTCCACCCATCAGATCGCCGCCGAGCTGGACATTCCCGAGGGCACGGTGAAGTCCCGTATGCACTATGGGATGCGGGCGCTACGACTGGCGTTCCAGGAGATGGGGGTGACGAGATGACCGCGGGACACGAACTCTGCGAGGGATACCCGACCTGGGACGGGGCCTACGTGCTCGGCGCCCTCGCCCGGGCCGAACGCCGTGAGTACGAGGACCATCTGATCGCCTGCGCGCCCTGCCGGTCGGCGGTGGCCGAACTGGCCGGGCTGCCGGGCCTGCTCACACTGGTGGAAACCGATACGGCGATATCGCTTGCGGCCCAGCCGGATCCGCAGGACGCGCCGCCACCGCCCGGACGATTGCTGCCCGGTCTGGCCGAACGCGCCGTCCGCGCGCGCCGGCGGCGGCGGCGATGGGCGGCGGGCGGCGCGATCGCGGCCGCCGCCGCGGCGGCGTGCGTCGCCATTCCGGTGACGGCCGCGGTGGTGGAGAACCAGCGCCCGGCGATATCGCGGGTGGTCGCCGAGGGCCCGCTGCGGGCGCAGGCCGAGACCCCGATCACCGCGACCTTCAAGGTGCTGCTGGTGAACGGGCAGACGCGGGTGGACATGTGGTGCGACTACCCGCCGGCCGACAGCGTCTACGCCTGGCAGCTGTCGCTGTGGGTGGTGCGCCACGACGGCACGCAATCCAAGCTGGCGGAGTGGACGGCGACCCCGGGCCGGGTCTTCACCCCGGACGGCACCACCTCCGCCGAGCCGGGGCAGTTGCGCACCGTCGAGGTGCGCGACGGGTACGGGAAAGTGCTACTGGCAGCGAGTATTTGACCGTTCCGGGCGGACATCGCCCATGGACCGGAACTCGCGCGGGATCGCGACGGGCGGACCGGAACGCACGAAGGCGGCGCACCCCGGTTCGGGGTGCGCCGTCATCGCGACGTGCGGGTGCGGACCAAGCGACGTGCCTAGTCGGCGCGACGGCGGAACAGCGAAGTGGACCAGCAGAATCCGAGTACCGCGATACCGGTGCACCAGGCCAGCGCCATGATGCCGTTGTTGCCGATCTCGGTGCCCATGAGCAGCCCGCGCAGGGTCTCGGTGATCGGCGTGAAGGGCTGGTATTCCGCGAAGTGCCGGACACCGGCGGGCATCGTGTCCGTAGGCACGAGACCGCTGCCGAGGAAGGGCAGCAGCAGGATCGGCATCGGCATGTTGCTGGCGCTCTCCGGCGTCTGGGCGACCAGGCCGAAGGCGACGCCGAGCCAGTTCAGCGCGAAGAACACCAGGCCGATGAGGCCGATCGCGGCCAGCCACTCCACCGGGCTCGCGGACGGCCGGAAGCCGGCCAGCACCGCGACGCCGGTCATGGCCGCCACCCCGAGCATGCCCTGGATCCAGCTGCCCACGACCTGGCCGGTCAGGATCGACGACTGCGAGATATGCATGGTGCGAAAGCGATTCACGATGCCCTTGGTCACATCCGTGCACATGGAGACCGCGACGCCGGCGATCATGTACGCCGGAATGATGAGCATCATGCCCGGTGTCAGGTAGTCGATGTACCTGCCGGTGGACGCGCCCAGCGCGCCGCCGAAGACGTAGTTGAACACCAGCAGCAGCACGATGGGCATCAGGATCATGCTGAAGGTCATCGCCGGGTAGCGCTTGGCGTGCACCATGTTCCGGCGCAGCATGGTCTTGGAATCGACGTAGGCGGTGGCCAGGGCGCTCATCGCGCGTTCTCCTTGCTGGTGGTGTGTTCGCCGGTGAGAGCGAGGAAGACGTCGTCCAGGTCGGGGGTGTGCACCGACAGCCCCGCGGGTTCGATGCGCGCGGCGTCGAGGCGGTCGATCACCTCGCGCACCGAGCGCACGCCGCCGTCGCTGGGGACGGCCAGCGTCAGCTCGCCGTTGACCTGCGCGGTGTTGCCCAGAACCTGTGCGGCGCCGGTCAATTGATCGCGATCGGTGAAGTCGAGGCGGATGTAGCCGCCGGGCACCAGGCGTTTGAGTTGATCGGCGGTGCCCTCGGCGACCAGCCGGCCCCGGTGCAGCACCGCGATGCGATCCGCCAGTTGATCGGCTTCCTCCAGGTACTGGGTGGTCAGGAAGATGGTCACCCCGCCCCGGACCAGTTCCCGGATGATGTCCCACATGGCGCGGCGGCTGCGCGGATCCAGGCCGACCGTCGGCTCGTCCAGGAAGATGACGCTCGGGCCGCCGACCAGGGTCATGGCCAGATCCAGGCGGCGGGTCATACCGCCGGAGTAGCTGCCCGCGGTCTTGTCCGCGGCGTCGGTCAGATCGAACTTCGCGAGCAGCTCGTCGGCCAGGTGGCGGCTCTCGGAGCGCGGAAGGTGCCGCAGATCCCCCATGAGCAGCAGGTTTTCGCGTCCGGTGAGCAGTTCGTCGACCGCGGAGAACTGTCCGGTCACCCCGATCACCGAGCGCACCCGGTCCGGTCTCGTGGCCAGGTCGTGCCCGCCGACCTCGACGTCGCCGCCGTCGGCGCGCAGCAGGGTGGACAGGATCTGCACGGTGGTTGTCTTGCCGGCGCCGTTGGGCCCGAGCAGGGCGAAGATGCTGCCCGGTTCGACGCGGAAGTCGATGCGGTCGAGCACTATCTGCTCGCCGAAGGATTTGCACAGGCCGGTGACGGTTATCGCGGCCGGGTGCTGATCGTGGTTCATTGTTCCCCTCGGATCAATGGATACGCATGAATGCATGAGTTGGCTGAGCCGTGACCGCCGAGGCTGCGATCAAAGCGATGAGCTGTTCAGTTGTGCGAGAGCGGGTTTCGCCTCGGGTGTGCGATCAGATGTCGAGCACTTCGACGTTCGGATGTTCGGCGGCGTCGACCAGCCGGGCGTAGAGCCGGTTGGGGATCAGCTTCTCGAGTTCGCGCAGTTCGTCCACGACCACGAGTTCGTAATCACCCCAGTCCTGTTCGCCGACGCCGAGCAGGCGGCGCCACTGCTTCCAATCCTTGAGAATGTTGGTGTCGGTGGGGAATTCGCTCCAGTTGGAGAAATGACTGTGCACCGCGTACGCGCCCTTGCGGGTGCGGTACACGCGGATGTCCTCGACGCGCTTGTCGGTGACCTGGTGCCATTCGGTGAGCAGGGTGGCCGAGAAGCGGACCTGCCGCACCCCGTCCTTGCCGAGCTTGAGAACCACTTCGTCGTAGCCCTCGAGCCGGCCCTCCTCGAGTTCGATGAACCGGCGCAGTGCCGTCACGATCGCGCCCGACAGATTGCCCCCGACCAGTTCCTGCGCACGCGTGAACAGCTTGAGGTCCTCATCGGATACGTAGATCGTCTTGTTCGGCATGAGCCAACTATACGTAGACGTATACATACATTGCAAGCGCGGATCTCGGACGGCCGCCGCGCCCGGCGATTGAACCTTCGGCAACCCCCGCTCGTATCCCGAGTAGAACCGACTCGGGCATCCGGTGTCCGGCGCCGAGAGGAGCCGCCCATGCACAATGGAACACGAGTGGTGGATCACCTGGTCAGAGCGATTTCCGCGCTCGGGGTGCGACACCTTTTCGGGGTCGGCGGAGCGAATATCGAAGACCTGTACGACGCGGCGCACGATCATCGGCGACTCCTCACCGCCGTCGTGGCCAAACACGAATTCGCCGCGGCCACGATGGCCGACGGCTACGCGCGTTCCACCTCCGGGCTCGGCGTCGTGGCCGCCACGTCCGGGGGCGGCGCGATGAATCTGCTCCCGGGACTCGCCGAGTCCTACGCCTCCCGGGTGCCCGTGCTGGCCCTGATCGGCCAGCCCCCGACCGTCCTGGAGGGCAAGGGCGCCTTCCAGGACACGAGCGGGCAGGCCGGCGCCATCGACGCGGTACGGCTGTTCACGCCGGTCTCGCACTACTGTGCGCGCGTCGACGCGCCCGCCGACCTGCCCGCTCACCTCACCCGGGCGGTGCTCGCCGCGCGCGGGGACGACCCGGAGACCGGCGGGCACGGCGGCGGCCCGGCGATACTGCTGCTGCCCAAGGACATTCAGCGGGCCGATCTGCTCGCTCCCGATTTCGCGCCGCCGCCCCGCGCGCACCGGCCGCCCGCCGCGAGCCTGCACCGGGTGACGGAGACCCTGCGCGCCGCGCGAGCGCTGGGCCGCGTCCTGATCATCGCGGGCGCGCAGGTGGCCCGCGATGACGCGCGCGCGGAACTGGCCGAACTGGCGCGGACGCTCGACGCCGCCGTCGCGGTGTGCCCGGACGCCCTGGACGTCTACCACCACGCCGACCCGGGTTTCCGCGGCATCACCGGCAGCATGGGCCACGCGCAGGCGCGGGCCGCACTCGATTCCGCGTCCCTGTGCCTGCTCATCGGCACCCGCCTGCCGGTGACCGACAGGGCCGGGCTGGAGGATGCGCTGGACGCCGTGCCACTGGCCGGCATCGGAGCCGAAATCCCATTTCTGCCTGCGATTCACGCGCACGCCGCCGATCTGGCGGTCACGCTCGCCGACCTGAGCGCCGCGCTGCGCCCGCCCGTGCCGGTCGCCGTGCTCGCCGTCGGCGAGCGGCCGGGATCGGCGGCGCGAGAGCCGCTTTCCGAGCGCGCGAGCGTCGGCGAGAGCACCGAGTCCGGACCGCGGGCGGCGGTCCTGTCCGCCCGCGAGGTGCCGCCCGCCACCGGCCCGGGACTGCGCTACCGCCAGGTGATCGAGGCGATCAACTCCGAATTGCCCGCCGGTACCGATGTTTTCGCCGACGCCGGGAATACCGGCGCGGCCGTGGTGCACCATCTACGGCTGCCCCGCGACGGCCGGTTCACCGTCGCCCTCGGCATGGGCGGCATGGGCTACGCCTTCGGCGCGGGCATCGGCTCGGCGTTCGCCCGGCACCGCCGCGGTGACGGCGGTCTCCGGCACACCGTCGTGATCGCCGGGGACGGCGCCTTCTACATGCACGGCATGGAGATCCACACCGCGGTCGAGCACCGCCTGCCCGTCACCTTCGTGCTCCTCAACAACAACGCGCACGCCATGTGCGTGACCCGCGAACAGCTGTACTACCGGGATCGATACAGCTTCAACCGGTTTCGGCCGGCGAATCCGGGCGCCGGTCTGGCCGCCATGTTCCCGGATCTGTGCACCCGTGCACCTGCCACACCCGCCGAACTCCGTGCCGCGCTGCGGCACTGCCTCGGCAGCCCCGGACCGTCGTGCATCGCGATCGAGTGCGATCCCGACGAGATTCCGCCTTTCACGCCGTTCCTGACGGCACCCCGGAGGTAATCGTGACAAGTTCGACCCGGCCCGAGCGTGAGCAACTGCCCGCCCTGAACGACCTGCCCGCGGACATCCCCGGCGTCCTGCGGATCGAGACCTCCGATCGCGAGGCCACCACGCCGATCATTCTGGACATGCTGCGCTCGGTCTATCCGCACGATCAGATCTTCGGCGAGTACTGCACGGTCCAGGGTCATATCGACGCACCGCCCCGCGAGCTCTACGACTACCTCTCGGACACCCGCTCACTGGAGGAATGGACCTACAGCCTGCGCGGCTTCACCGAGACCGCGACCCCGGGCCTGTGGGAGTCCTACGACCGGCTGGGCGAGAGCACCCGCATCTACACCCGCACCGTCGCCAATCCCGACGCCATGACGGTCGACTATCACTGCGCCTGGGATCAGCCCGATCACCTCTGGATGATCTACCTGCTGCGCGTGGTGGACGCGCAGGTGGTGTTCGACAAGCCGGGATCGGTGGTGCTCTGGACGAACTGCCACCACCCGTTCTACGACGAGAATCCCTACGGCGACGCCGCGCCCGACAAGCGCAAGGTGTGGGTCGGCGATTTCTGGGAGATGTTCTCCGCCGGGCATCAACTCGAACTCGACAACCTTCGGGCCATCGCCGAGTACCGCGCCGCACACGGGCTCCCCTTGACGCCGACCTGGATGAAATGAGGAGTGCGCCATGGACTTCACCGATCCCGCCTGGACCACCCCTCCGGTCAGCCTGCTCGACGTCGCCTCGTATCTGCCGGGTGAACCGGTGGGCACCGAGTACTTCACGCGGTTCTCGCGATCCGAACGCATGGCCAAGAACGTCATGTTCCGCGCGCCCAAGGGCCGCCATCACCGCGGGCCCGACGAGACCGCCGTCGACATGGCCGAGCGGGCCGCCGCACCGCTGGTGGAACGCCATGGGGCGCAGGAGCTCTCGAAGATCGATGTACTGCTGACCCACACCCAGCTGCCGGACAATCCGGTGCTCGGCTGCGGCGGCGAACTCGCGCGCAGGCTGAACATGCGCCCGCGCTACGTCTTCGACGTGCACAACGGCGGCTGCGCGGCCTTCGTACACATGATGTGGCTCGCCCGCACCGTGCTGCGGACCACCGATGCGCGCACCGCACTGCTGGTCACCACCCAGAACTGCGCGGGGCCGGTCTTCACCCAGCCCGACATCCGCGGGCTCGCGCAGGCGCCGGTGCCCGGCGACGGCTGCGGGGTGGGGCTGCTGGTCAAGAACAGTTCCGCGCCCATTCTCGATATCGAATGCCGCACCTATCCCGAGTTCGCGGGAGACATGGATTTCGACACCGGGTCCGAGCGCAAATACTGGCAGCCCGGCGAGGGTCAGGCGTGCGTCACCTTCACCGAATCCAAAGTGGCCAAGGTGTTCACGCGCGGCAACCGGCTGGTGCCCGAGGTCGCCCACGCGGTGTGCAAGCGCATCGGGGTCAAGAGCAGCGATATCGACACCCTGGTCACCAATCAGCCCAACCGGCTTTTCCTGCGCAATTGGCACGACGCGCTGGAACTGCCCGCCGAACGACATCCCGATACCTTCGACAGCTGCGGAAACCTCTTCGCCGCGGGTATTCCCGTCACGCTGGACACCGAGAACTCCGCGGGGCGGCTGCGCAACGGTTCGGTCGTGCTCATGGCGGCCTTCGCGCACGCGGGTGATTTCGCGGGCGCCGCGGCCGTGCGGTGGGGGGCCGCGCGATGACGGCGCTGGAGTCGTTCCGCTTCGAGGATGACCGCTTCGAGAACGGGCTCTTCGAACCCGAGCGCTTCGACCTGAGCCTGAGCGAGAATCCCTTCCCGCCATTGCCTTCGGTGCTCGGCGCGCTGGACGAGGCACTGGCCACGGCGAACCGGTACCCCGAATTCCGGCCGCGGCTGCTGCCCGAGCTGATCGCCGGGCACATCGGCGCGCGCGCCGATCAGGTGGTGGTCGGCGCCGGCGCGACCGGGGTCGCGATGCAGATCATGCAGACCCTGCCCCACCGGGGCGCGCGCTTCGTGTTCGCCGCGCCGACCTTCGACGGGTATCCCATCCTGGCCGGGATGACCGGATTGCGCGCCGCGCCCGTCCCTTTGGATGCGCACGGTCGCCAGGACCTGTGGGCCATGTCCCGGCTCATCGACCGGGACACCGGCCTCGTCGCGATCTGCCGTCCGCACAATCCCACCGGAACGGTGGTTTCGGGCAGCGAACTCAAAGCCTTCCTGTGCGCCGTCCCCGCCGGCGTTCCGGTCCTGCTGGACGAGGCGTACTTCGAATTCCTCGGTGCGAGCGAGGTCCTGGACGCCGTGGAACTGGTGCACCGGCATCCGAACGTACTGGTGCTGCGCACTTTCTCGAAGGCGTACGGCCTGGCGGGCCTGCGCATCGGCTACGCCTTCGGCTCCCCGGACCTGATCCGCCGGGTACAGCGACTACAGCTGCCGTTCGGCGTCCCGGCGCTCGCCGCCGCCGCGGTCCGCGCCTCCTACGCCGCCGAATACGAACTGGGCGAGCGCATTCTGCACATCACCACCCAGCGCGAGCTGCTGCGCACCCGGCTGCGCCGCGCCGGTATCCGGGTGCCCCGCAGCAGCGCCAACTTCCTCTACCTTCCCGGGGCCGATATCGCGCGGTCACTGGCCCGCGCCGGTATCGCGGCCAAGCGCTATGCCGACGGCAGCGTCCGCGTAGCCGTCGGCGACCCCGTCGCGGACCGTGCCGTCGTGCGGGCCCTCACCGCGCCGCCCCGGCCGCATTCCCGGCCACTGTCCACCGACGACAGTCACCTGGTCGCCCTCACGGCGCCGTACGCGCCCAGCGCTGCGCCAGCGCCGCGCAGACGATGAGCTGCACCTGGTGAAAGAGCATGAGCGGCAGCACGATCAGGCCGATCGGTGAGCCGGCGAACAGGACCGTGGCCATCGGGAGACCGGTGGCCAGGCTCTTCTTGGACCCGCAGAAGACGACCACGATGCGGTCCTCGCGGTTGAAGCCGGCGGCGCGACCGGCCGCCATGGTCGCCGCGAGCACCAGGGCCAACAGGACGCAGCACACCAGCAGGAGCGCCAGGATCCGCCACGGCGACATGGCGTGCCAGATGCCCTCGACCATCCCCGCGCTGAACGCGCTGTAGACCACGAGCAGGATCGAGCCGCGATCCACGAGTTTGGTCGGTTCGGCGTAGCGGGCGAGCCAGTCCTTGATCCGCGGGCGGATGAGCTGCCCCAGGAAGAACGGGACCAGCAGCTGCAGCACGATGTCGAGAATCGAGGACAGGTCCACCCGCGCCTGGCCGGTGGTGTTCATGAGCAGAATGACCAGCGCCGGAGTCAGGAAGACGCCCAGCAGGTTCGAGACCGTGGCACTGACGATCGCACCGGCCACATTGCCCTTGGCGATGGAGGTGAAGGCGATCGAGGACTGCACCGTCGAGGGCACCAGGCACAGGAACAGCAGACCGGTGTACAGGTCCTCGGTCAGCACGCTCGGCACCAGCAGGTGCGCGGCCACCCCGAGGACGGGGAAGAGCACGAAGGTGCAGGCGAGCACGACCAGGTGCAGGCGCCAGTGCTTGAGACCCTCGATCGCCTCGTTCGGAGCCAGACGCGCGCCGTACAGGAAGAACAGCAATGCGATAGCAATCTTGGTGAGCCAGCTCACAATTTCCGCGGCATCTCCGCGCGCCGGAAAAATACTGGCCACGGCGATGACGGCGAGGATCGACAAAATGAATCCGTCGATATAGAACTTGCTGAGAAATCGCACGGGTCAAGGCTAATCACCCCCGGCAAAAAGGATTAACACCGCACCCGGACGACCGCGATACTGATGTTGATCGACCGCACGCACGAGTTCCGAGGTGGAATGCCATGGTTCCCTGGACCACACTGGCCAGTACGCACGCCCCGGCCCTCGCCGCCGACACCTGGGGAGTTCCCGGGCCGACGTTCCTGGCGCTGTTCTGGTTCGCCGCGCTCGCGGGCGGGGTCTTCGTCATCGCGCAGCGCATTCGGATCGGGCGTTCTACCGGACCGGCCGATCCCTATGCGGGACCGCTGAATCCGACCGAGACCGCGATGCTCTTCGACGACCGGCGCGCGGTGCTGGCCGCGCTCACGCAGTTGCGCGGCCGCGGGCTCATCGACTCTGCGGGCAACCCCAGCCGGGCGGTGAGCACCCAGGAGCTCGACGCGCTGGATCCGGTGACCCGGGCCGTGTACGCGCACCTGCGCGTGTCGGCGGACCGCAAGATTCCGGCCCTGGCGAAGGCGACGCGGACGGCGCTGGACGCCCTGCGGGTCTCGCTGGCCAAACGCGGCTACCTGCTGAGCGACGGGCAGCGCCGCACGATCGCACTGTCCGCGATACCGCTGTGGGTGCTGCTCGCGCTCGGCGCGGTGCGATTCGCCGCGGGCCTGGACAACCACAAGCCCGTCCTCTTCCTCGGCATCAGCATCGTCATCCTGTTCCTGGCAACCCGCCTGCTCATCCGGGCGCCCCGGCTGACCAAGCGCGGCCGGGACCTGCTCCTGGACGCCGCCCGCCGCAACGGCCATCTGCGCCCGAACAACTCGCCCGCCTACGCCTCCTACGGCGCCGACAGCGCGGCCGTGGCCGTGGCGCTGTTCGGAGCGGCCGTGCTGTGGAGCGCCGATCCGGGTCTGGCGAGCGCCACCGGAACGGTCAGTGCGTCGGGCGGGGACTTCAGCGGCAGCGGCAGCAGCTGTTCGGGTGGCGGCGACAGCGGCGGCGGCAGCAGCTGTGGCGGCGGGGGTTGCGGCGGCGGTGGAGGCTGCGGCGGATGAGCCGCCCCCTCGACGCCGAGCACACGCCGACCGGAACCCCGTGGCGCCCCGGCGATCACGGCGGTCACGGCGATGGACGTGGCGCGAGCACCGGCGCGGTGGAGCGGACACCCACCGCCGGCGGTTCACAGCCGCCTCGCGACGAGCGGCGGCGGGGTGGCGAATCCCCTCGGCACGGTGTCGCCGGTAGTGCTGGATATCCCGGCGCGAGCCACCGGACGGACGGCGGCGATCCCTTTCCTCCCGGCGGGCCGCTGCCCGGCGGGGCGATCGGGGTGGGGTGGCGGCCCGAGATCTGCGGGATGATCGCCGACCTCGAGGGAATCGCCTTCTGCGAGGTCATCGCGGAATCGCTGAGCGCCCCCGCCGGGCGGTGGCGGCGGCGGACCGGCATAGCCGTGCCGGACGAGCTGTCGGCGCTGATCGATCGCGGCGTTTCGGCGGTGCCGCACGGGATTTCGCTCTCGCTCGGTGGGGCCGAGGCGGTCGACGAGCAGCGCGTCGAGCACCTCGCCGCCTGCGCCCGTGAGCTCGGGTCGCCGGTGGTCAGCGAGCACATCGCGTTCGTGCGGGCGGGCGGGGTGGAAGCCGGGCACCTGTTGCCGGTGCCGCGCACCCGGGAGGCCCTGGACGCACTGGTGCGCAACATCTCTCGTACGCAGCGCGCGCTGGATGTTCCGCTCGCCGTGGAGAACATCGCCGCGCTCTTCGAATGGCCGGACGCGGAGTTCACCGAGGCGGAGTTCCTGCGGGAACTGGTGGAGCGCACCGGGGTGCACCTGCTGCTGGATATCGCGAACGTCTACGCCAACGCCCGCAACAGCTCTCGCGATCCCCTGACCGAGTTGCTGCGGCTGCCCACCGAACGCCTCGCGTACTGCCATATCGCCGGCGGCCGGGAGGTCGCGGGCCGCTATCACGACACCCACGTGCATCCGGTGCCCGCCGAGGTACTCGCCCTGGTGGCCGAGTTCGCACCCTCCCGGCCGGTGCCGCTGATGCTGGAGCGCGACGGAAACTACCCGCCCGCACCGGAACTGCTCGCCGAACTGAACGCGATAGCCGCGGCCGCCGGCCGCTCGGCCGTCACGTCACGACCAGAGCCGCCTCGGACATGACACCCGGCGACCCGGCGGGCACGCGGAGCCCGAGCACCGGACGCACCGCGCCCGAACCCGCTTCGGCGCACGGCCCCGGGGCCCGAACACCTCCGGCCGAACCGCCGGCCGCGGGCCGCCCGCCGGACCGGGAATCCGCGGCGGCGGAAAACTCGGGGCCACCGGGCTCGGCGGCAGGCTCGGGCCGCGCCCGCGGAACCCTCGCCGAGCAGCAGGCGGCGCTGGTGCGCGCCCTGGTGACGGGCGCTCCCCCGCCGCCCGGTTTCGACGCGGGCGATCTCGATGCCACCGCGCACGCGCTGCTGCACAAGCGGGCCGGGGACCTGGCCCGGCGGTTCCCGGTGTTCGCGCACGCCTGCGGACCGGATTTCACCGCGCTCTTCCTGGCGTGGGCGCGCACGCGGCCCAAGGTGAGCACCGCCGCCGACGCGGCCGCCTTCGCGGCGCACCTGGGCGTGCCGCCGCCCGCGATTCGGCGATTCCCCCGGTTCGGGCGATAGCCGCGCCCGGCGGCGCGGCGGATCGTCCGGGTATCAGCCGCGGTCGCCGTCCGGGCCGTGTCCGAACGGTCCGTCCCGCCTCGGCCCGGACGGACCGTTCGGGCGATAGATGCATGGGTGCTAATGTTCGTATCCGTTTGCTGGAAGGTGTCCTGATCCAACTCGGAAGGGAAGCTCCATGACTCACGTTCTGCACAATGGCCACGATCACGCGCACGGCGCCGCGTGCGGGCATGTTGCCGTACCGCACGGCGATCACGTGGACTACGTCCACGACGGCCATCTGCACCGCGCCCACGACGGCCACTACGACGAGTGCGAGCCCTCGGGCCACACCGAGCACGCCGCGCACACCCACGAGCACGGCGAGGGCTGCGGCCACGTCGCGGTGCCGCACGGCGACCACATGGATTACATCCACGACGGCCATCGCCACGCCGCGCACGACGGCCACTACGACGAACACTGACGCCCCGGCCCGGCGGTGATCCCGCTCACCGGAGCATGCTGAATCCATGATCGAGATCCGCACCGTCTCCACCGAGCGGGAACTGGCCGACGCGTACGCGGTCCGGATACGGGTGTTCGTCGACGAACAGGGCGTGCCCCCGGAACTGGAACTCGACGAGCTGGACGCGACCGCCGATCACTTCCTGGCCCGGCTCGACGGGCGGCCGGTGGGCGCGGGCCGGCTCATCGTCCGCGACGAGGTCGGCGTGCTCGGCCGGCTGGCGGTGCTGGCGGAGGCGCGCGGTACCGGGCTGGGCGCGGCGCTGGTGCGGGCGATCGAGGATCGGGTGCGCGAGCGCGGGCTGCCCGCGCTCGAACTCCACGCTCAGACCCAGGCCGAGGGGTTCTACGAACGGCTGGGCTACAAGGCGTACGGGGACATCGAGCTGGACGCGGGCATCCCGCACATCTGGATGCGCAAGACGCTCAGCGAAGCCTGATCGCGACTAGCCGTTGGTGGCAGCGGGCTCGCACGCGTCGCGCAGCGAGCAGGAACCGCAGGCGCTGCCGCAGCCGCCCGGCTCCTCGGCCGGGGCCAGCGCGGCGAGCGCGTTGTTCGCCGCGGTCGCGCCCGCACCCAGGGTGAACAGCGCGATGATCACCGCGACGGCGGCCACGGCGACGGCGGCGATGCCACCGGCGACCAGCACGACCGCGCCGCTGGCGGCGAGCAGGAAGCCCGCGGCCACCGAGGTCGGGGCGGCGATGCGATTGGCGAGGCGGTAGTTCTCCTCGGACTTGATCGCCTCGTCGGAGTGCACGCCGAAGATGCGATTCGGCGGCATGGTGCCGGTCCAGCCGAGCACACCGGTGACCACGGCCACCACCGACAGAGCAAACAGAATCAACGCCACGACCGCCACGGGGCTCAATTTACCCGCGGCGCGTTCGGCCGGGTGCGCGACCCGGCCGAGCCGGGGCCGGGTGAGGCGGTCATCACGTACGCGCGGCGCGCGGCCGCCACCCTTTTTGGGGACCTGGGTAGCCACGCTTTACCCTGGTGGCGGACCTTATCGGGGATCGGCTAGGCAGAGAAGGCAGGACCGTGCAGGACACTCCCGCAACCGACACACCCACCGCGACGGCGGGTGGGGGCAGCGATGTGCCCGCACACCGTTACAACGCCGACCTGGCCGGCCGCGTAGAGCAGAAGTGGCAGGCCGCCTGGCGCGAGCGCGGCACCTTCCACGCGCCCAACCCGGTCGGCCCGCTGGCCGGTGAGACCCCGGCCGACAAGCTGTTCGTGCAGGACATGTTCCCGTACCCCTCGGGCGCGGGCCTGCACGTCGGCCATCCGCTGGGCTACATCGCGACCGACGTCTTCGCGCGCTTCCACCGCATGCGCGGCCGGAATGTGCTGCACGCCCTGGGTTACGACGCCTTCGGCCTGCCCGCCGAGCAGTACGCGGTGCAGACCGGCGCGCACCCGCGGGTGACCACCGAGTCCAATATCGCGAACATGCAGCGTCAGCTGGACCGGCTGGGCCTGGGCCACGACCGCCGCCGCTCCTTCGCGACCACGGATCCCGAGTACTACAAATGGACGCAGTGGATCTTCCTGCGCATCTACAACGCCTGGTACGACGAGGGCATCGGCCGCGCCCGCCCGATCTCGGAGCTGATCGCCGACTTCGAGGCCGGCAGGCGCGCGATCGCCGATGACAACCGCGCCTGGAACGAGCTGTCCCCGGCCGAGCGCAACGCGCTGATCGACTCCTATCGCCTGGTGTACCAGACCGATTCGATGGTCAACTGGTGCCCGGGGCTGGGCACCGTGCTGTCCAACGAGGAGGTCACCGCCGACGGCCGCTCCGAGCGCGGCAACTTCCCGGTGTTCCGCAAGCGCCTGTGGCAGTGGATGATGCGCATCACCGCCTACTCCGATCGCCTGGTCGACGACCTGGACGACCTGGACTGGCCGGAGAACGTGAAGTCCATGCAGCGCAACTGGATCGGGCGCTCACGCGGCGCGCAGGTCAAGTTCACCGCGGGCGCGGACATCATCGAGGTGTTCACCACCCGTCCCGACACCCTGTTCGGCGCGACCTACGTGGTGCTGGCCCCCGAGCACGATCTGGTGGACAGGCTGACCGAGGGCACCTGGCCCTCGGGCACAGATGCCCGCTGGACCTTCGGCAACTCCGAGACTCCGGCCGAAGCCGTTGCGGCCTACCGCAAGTCGATCGCCGCCAAGTCGGATCTGGAGCGCCAGGAGAGCAAGGAGAAGACCGGCGTCTTCCTGGGCTCCTACGCCACCAACCCGGTCAACGGCGCGCGCGTGCCGATCTTCATCGCCGACTACGTGCTGAGCGGGTACGGCACCGGCGCCATCATGGCGGTCCCCGGGCACGATCCGCGCGACTGGGAATTCGCCTCCGCCTTCGGCCTGCCGATCGTGGAAGTGGTTGCGGGCGGCGATGTTTCCGAGGCCGCGTACGCCGGTGAGGGCACGCTGGTGAACTCCGGCTACCTGGACGGGCTGGAGATCGACGCCGCCAAGGCCAAGGTCATCGCCGAGCTGGAGGCCAACGGTCACGGCCGGGGCACCATTCAGTACAAGCTGCGCGACTGGCTGTTCGCGCGCCAGCGCTACTGGGGCGAGCCGTTCCCCATCGTCTACGACGAGGACGGCGCGGCGCACGCGCTGCCCGAATCCATGCTGCCGGTGACGCTGCCGGAGATCGAGGACTTCGCGCCGGTCACCTTCGACCCGGACGACGCGAACTCCGAGCCGTCCCCGCCGCTGGCCAAGGCCACCGACTGGGTGAACGTCACCCTGGATCTGGGCGACGGGCCCAAGCGGTACCGCCGCGACACCAATGTCATGCCCAACTGGGCGGGCAGCTCCTGGTATCAGCTGCGCTACGCCGATCCCACCAACTCGGAGGCGTTCTGCGCCAAGGAGAACGAGCAGTACTGGCTGGGCCCGCGCACGGCCGAGCACGGTCCCAAGGATCCGGGCGGCGTCGACCTGTACATCGGCGGCGTGGAGCACGCGGTGCTGCACCTGCTGTACGCGCGCTTCTGGCAGAAGGTGCTGTTCGACCTGGGTGACGTGTCCTCCAGCGAGCCGTACCGCCGCCTGTTCAACCAGGGCTACATCCAGGGCTTCGCGTACCAGGACGAGCGCGGTGCGTACGTGCCCGCCGCGGAGATCGTCGAGCGCGACGGCAAGTTCTTCTGGACCGATGCGACCGGCGCCGAGATCGAGGTGTTCCAGGAGTACGGCAAGATCGGCAAGTCGCTGAAGAACGCGGTCTCCCCGGACGAGATGTACGACGCCTACGGCGCGGACACCTTCCGCTTCTACGAGATGTCCATGGGCCCGCTGGACGCCTCGCGCCCGTGGTCGACCAAGGACGTCGTCGGCGCGCAGCGCTTCCTGCAGCGCGTGTGGCGACTGGTCGTGGACGAGGAGACCGGCGCGATCCGGGTCACCGAGGACGAGCCCTCGAACGAGGCGCTGCGCCTGGTGCACAAGACGATCGCCGGGGTCGACGATGACTACGCCAACCTGCGGGACAACACCGCGGGCGCGAAGCTGATCGAGCTGACCAACTTCCTGACCAAGAACTACGGCGACGGCGCGCCGCGCGCCGCGGTCGAGCCGCTGGTGCTGATGCTGGCCCCCATGTCCCCGCATATCGCGGAGGAGCTGTGGGAACGCCTGGGCCACACCGAGTCCCTGGCGCACGGCCCGTTCCCGGCCGCGGATCCGGCACTGCTGGTGGCAGATTCGGTGGAGTACCCGATCCAGGTCAACGGCAAGGTCCGCAGCCGCGTCAGCGTCCCCGCCGACGCCGATCAGGCCGCGGTACAGGCCGCGGCGCTGGCCGATCCGAAGGTCGCGGAACTGCTGGGCGGCAAGGATCCCCGCAAGATCATCGTGGTGCCCGGCCGACTGGTGAACATCGTCGCCTGAGCGGACCATTGAGCCGATCGGGCCCGGTGCGTATTCGCACCGGGCCCGAATCGTCTGTGTGAGAACGCTTTCGGTGGTGCGTCCCGCCCCTACGCGGGCGGCAGCAGGACGTCGTTCAGGGTCACCATCGACAGGTTGCGCTCGCGGATGATCTCGACCAGCTGGTCGTAGCAGTGCGTCACCGCGGGCGCGTTGGCGTGGCCGATGATGATGGTCTGCGGGTTGAAGTACCTGTGGGCGCATTCGATCAGGTACTGCTCGGTGATCACGCCGGAGTCCGAGAGCGAGCCGTACCACATGGTCGGGACGGTGTAGCCGAGATCGGCGGCGACCCGGTCGACGGTGGCGTTGTGCCGGCCGAAGGGCGGGCGGTAGTACGGCGTGCCGTCCACGCCGAAGTTGTTGCGCAGGAACCGCTTCGCCTGGTCCAGCTGCGAGGAGACCGCGCCGGCGGAGATCGCGGTCAGATCGGCGTGATCCCAGGTGTGGTTGCCGAGCTGGATCTGCCCGGACTCCACCAGCGGTCGCAGGGCGTCGCGGTGCGTGGTCCAGGAGTCGTAGTAGGCGGTCACGAAGAAGGTGAAGCGCGCGCCGGTGTCCCTGGCGAACTTGATGTACGCCCCGACCACCTCCGGGCTCGCGCCGTCGTCCACGGTCAAGGCCAGTGAATTGCCCGTGCCGGGCAGCGCGGTGATGGTGCCGGGCGTGAGCGCGGTCTTGGGACCGCCGGGCGGCGGCAACAGGCGCGGCGCGGCGGGCTCGGGCAGCGGGAACGGATTTCCGCCGCCGCTGCCGGTGTCCAGCGTGTCACTGCGTGCCTGGGTGCACCCGGCGGTGAGAGCGACGGCGGTGCCCGCCGCGAGCCAGGTCAGCAGCTGTCGTCGTTCCATATCCCATTCGCTCCGAAGTGTTCGCTCCGCCCGGGGAGCCGCGTCGTCGATGTCTGCCTGCGCGCAACCTTCCCGGTTATATCGATTCCGGATGAACGAGTCACGTACAAGACGCGAAATGATTCGAATTGAGAAGAAATCCCCGGCCGGCCGTCACCGTGGCACGGGTCGCAGCACGATCTCGGTCGGATGTGCGTCACGCGGGGTCTCGATCGCGTTGCGCACGGTGCGCGCCACCGTCTCGGCGGTGAGGAATTCGTTCGGCTCGTAGGCGCGCTGTTCCCCGGCGATGATCTCGCGCTGCATGTCGGTGTCGATCCGGCCGGGATGGATCGAGGTGACGCGCAGGGCGGGCTCCTCCAGGCGCAGCGCGTCACCGAAGGCCCGCAGCCCGAATTTGCTCGCCGCGTAGACGCCCCAGCCGGGGTTGGCGCGCAACCCGGCGCCCGAATTGATCAGTACCACATGACCGTTCGCGGCACGCAGTGCCGGAAGCAGCAGCCTGGTCAGTTCGGCCACCGCGATCAGGTTGCCTTCCAAGGTATTCCGCCACTGGGCAACGGACGAATCGGCTATCGTTCCCAGGTCGGCGATTCCCGCATTGTGCACCACCACGTCCAGCCGTTCGATGGTTTCCGTCGCCCGCGCGACCGCCGGATAGTCGGTCAGATCGACCGGCCACCCTGTGGCGCCGGGCAATTCGTCCAGGATCGGTTCCAGCGCCCGCGGTGTGCGCGCGCCCAGCAGCAGCCGATGCGTAGGCGCCAGCTCGCGCGCGATCGCGGCGCCGAGACCGCGACTGGCGCCCGTGATCAACGCAATCGGCCGGTCTGTGCTGGTCTTCGCGGAATTCGCCATGCGAACACCGTAACCGGGCGCCCCCGCGCGGCGATGCTCCGGCTGAGCACACCACACGTTCGAATCACGAGAAGGCGAACAGAGTGCATTCTGGCGTAGCGGAACCGCCCTCCGACCATCCCGTGCGGCACGCCCACCGCGCATACCTGCGGGTTCCGTCGCAGAATAGGGCGATGACACATCCCGGTTTCACGCCGACCCAGCTCGCGGCCCGCGCCGCCTACCTGCTGCGCGGCAACGATCTGGGGACGATGACCAGCGCGGCCCCCCGGCTGTACCCGCACATGTGGAGCTGGGACGCCGCGTTCGTCGCGGTCGGGCTGGCCCCGCTGAGCGTGGAGCGCGCCGCGCTGGAACTGGACACGCTGCTGTCGGCGCAATGGCGGAACGGGATGATTCCGCACATCGTGTTCGCGAACGGCGTGGACGGCTACTTCCCGGGGCCGGCGCGCTGGGAGTGCCGGCGGCTGGCGGCGAACGCGCCGGACGGCCCGGACACCTCCGGCATCACCCAGCCGCCGGTGCATGCCATTGCGGTGCAACGGATTCTGGATCATTCACGCCGGCACGGGCGCAGTACCCGGGCCGTCGCGGAGGAGTTCCTGCAGCGGCGCTGGCCCGATCTCATGCGCTGGCATCGCTGGCTGGCCTACGCGCGCGATCCCAAACAGCAGGGGCGCATCACGCTGTATCACGGCTGGGAGTCCGGCATGGACAACTCCCCGCGCTGGGATCGCGCCTACGCCAACGTGATTCCGGGCCCGGATCTGCCGCCGTACGAGCGCGCGGACCGGCAGGTCGTCGGCGATCCCACGCAGCGGCCCAGCGATCGCGAATACGACCGGTACCTGTGGCTGGTCGAGCAGATGCGGCGGTCGGGATACGACGATTTCGAGCTCGCGTCCACCATGAGCTTCGCGGTCGAGGACGTGTTCGTCACCGCCATCTTCGCCCTGGCCTGCGATGTGCTGGCCAATATCGGCGAGGACTACAAACAGCCCCTGGCCGACGTGCGCGAGCTCTACGAATGGGCCGACTACTTCCGGGCCGGGGTGATCGCCACGACCGATCCGCGCACCGGCGCGGCCCGCGACTTCGACGTGCGCGCCGACGAGTGGATCGACACCGAGACCCTGGCGGTGTTCGCGCCGCTGCTGTGCGGCGGCCTGGCCCGGGACGCCGAACGGCGGCTGCTGCGCCTGTTCGAGGGCCCGCGCTGGTGCGGCCATCCGGACCTGCGCTACGCCCTGCCGCCCTCGACGTCACCGGTCGCCAGGGACTTCCGCCCGCGCGAGTACTGGCGCGGGCCGGTCTGGCCGGTGATGAGCTGGCTGTTCTCCTGGGTTTTCGCCCGGCGCGGCTGGGCCGAGCGCGCGTTCATGCTGCGCGCGGAGGGGCTGCGCCAGGCCAGTGACGGGACGTTCGCGGAGTACTACGAGCCGTTCACCGGTGAGCCGCTGGGCTCGATGCAGCAGTCCTGGACGGCGGCGTCGGTCCTGGACTGGCTCGGGTAGCGGGCGACCCGAGCCGCATCACCCGCGGCAACCGGCACGGGGTGGCCCGTGCCGGGCAGGCCGCCCGGCACCGCGCCGCGCCCGCTGCCCCGGACCGCCCATGACCGGGCGATCTGCCGCGCGCTTATAGCCCGTCCGAGCCCCCCATCAGCGGGAACGGCGGTATTGAGATTCAGCTAACAGTTGGCGGACATGCGGCCCGGTCGCTGGCCAGAGCGACGCGGCTCACATAGCGTCCGCTCGTATGGCAGGACGACACCGGCTGGCCCTGGCGGCTTTCGCCGCGACCGGCATTCTCGCGACAATGGCCGCCGCCCCGGCGACGGCGGAGGTGAGCGGACCCGACGTCTCGTCCTGGCAGCACATCGACGGGCGCGGCATCGACTGGCACGCGGTCCGCGCGTCCGGCAACCACTTCGCCATGGTCAAGGCGACCGAGGGCCTGAGCTACGTGAACCCGTACTTCGTCCCGGACAGCCTGCTCATGCGGGCGGCCGGGGTGGCGCGCGGGACCTATCACTACGCCCGGCCCGCGCTGGCCCCCGAACCGCAGGCCGCCATGTACGCGGCGGTGGTGCTGGGCCAGAACGGGATGCTCGATCTGCCGCCGGTGCTCGACATGGAGGATTCGGGCGGGCTGTCCCCCGCGGCGCTCATCGACTGGACCCACCGCTACCTGAACACGGTCCAGGCGCTGACCGGCCGCACCCCGATCATCTACACGTACCCGAACTTCTGGCGGACCGCGATGGCCGATTCCCCGGAGTTCCACCGCTATCCGCTCTGGATCGCGGACTACCGCGGCAACGAGGGCCCCGAGGTCCCCGGCGGCTGGCCCGCCTGGACCTTCTGGCAGTACACCGACTCCGGCCGGATCCCCGGCATCGCGGCGGGCACCGATATCAACGTATACAGCGGCGCGCAGGGTGATTTCGCCCGCTTCGCGAACATGCCCAGCTTCGGCAGCAGCTAGCCACCGTCCGGAACGGTTGCGGCGCAAGCCCGGACCGTCCCGGACCTCCGGCCCACGCACCACGGATCGACCAGCGCATCGGGATTCCACCGGCACGCCGGAAACACTGCCGGCCGCCGGCGAATTCATGCCGGGCGATGAGCGGCAATGTCGCGTCGTCCACCCGGACGCGACGCTGCAACGCCCACACCTGGGCAACGGCTGGGACACGAGCATCCGGAGCGGCGGCGACAGGCACGAGCATCCCCGCGCGGCAACGGGCGCGGGAGCGCCGGGGCACGGGGCCGGACGCGCGAAACGGCCGGGCGCGGAATCGAATCCGCGCCCGGCCGTATTCGGCCGGTGGGTGGTGGAACTACACGCCGATCTTGCCGTTCTTCTTCCAGACGGCGACCACGGACGGGCGGGGCTGGGTCGTGCCGCCGTCGGGCCAGTGCGAGCCCGGGTTGTCGGCGCTGTGGCCGTCGAGCTCGCCCGGGTGCTGGACGCAGACCAGGACGCGGTCGGCGGTGATGACCGGGCCGCAGGTCTCCGCGCCGATCGGGACGGTCAGGAACTGCTTGGTCTCGCCGCGGCGCTCGCCCTCGAGGGCCACCGAGAACAGGCCGTCGTTGGACTTGAGCGCGTTGCCGTCGGTGGAGATCCACAGGTTGCCGTGCGGGTCGAAGGCCAGGTTGTCGGGGCAGGAGATGGGGCTGACCTTCGACTTGTCGAAGCCCGCGAAATAGGTGTCCGCGGCCTGCGGATCACCGCAGACCAGCAGCAGCGACCAGGTGAACGCGGTGCCCTTGTGATCGTCGACCAGTTCCAGGATCTGGCCGCTCTTGTTCTGGTTGCGGGGATTGGCCTCGTCGGCGGCGGCCTTGCCCTCGGTGCCGCGGTTGCTGTTGTTGGTGAGGGCGACGTAGACCTTGCCGGTCTTCGGGTTGGCCTCGAAGTCCTCGGGGCGGTCCATCTTGGTCGCGCCGGCCTTGTCGCCGGCGACGCGGGTGAACACCGCGACCTCTTCGGCGGACATGCCGTCCACCAGCGAGCGGCCCTTGCCGTCCGCGCCGGTCTCCAGGATCGGAATCCACTGGCCCTTGCCGGTGAATCCCTTGTCCGAGGGCGCTTTTCCGGTGCCGTCGATCTTGTCGGGGTGATCGCCGGTGAGCTTGGCGACGTACAGCGTGCCCTGGGCGAGGATGCCCATGTTCGCCTTGCGGGCGGCCGCGGTGTTGCCGGGCTCGATCTTCCTGCTGGACACGAACTTGTACATGTACTCGAAGCGCTCGTCGTCGCCGGAGTAGGCCACCACGGTGCCGTCGGCGGTGACGTAGATGTTCGCGGCCTCGTGCTTGAACCGGCCCAGCGCCGAATGCTTGATCGGGGCGGCGGCAGGATCCCACGGATCGACCTCGACCACGTACCCGAAGCGGTGCGACTCGTTCGGCTCCTGCGTGACATCGAACCGCTTGTCGAAAAGCTCCCAGCGCCGGGGCATCTCGCCCTGGCCCGCGCCCGGGTGCCCGAGGCCGTAGCGCTTGCCCATCGCCTGCATGGCCGGATCGGCCAGGACCCCGGCGAAGTACTGGTTGAAGTTCTCCTCACCGGAAAGCACGGTGCCCCAGGGGGTCACGCCGCCGGAGCAGTTGTTCAGCGTGCCGAGCACCTTGGTCCCGGTGGGGTCGGCGGCGGTCTTCAGGAACGCGCTGCCCGCGGCGGGGCCGGTGACGGTGAACTCGGTGGTGGCGGTGATGCGCCGGTTGTACTGGCCCATGACCGGGCTCAGCTTGCCGCCGCCGTTCTCACCCTTGACCTCGACCACCGAGAGGCCGTGCGCGGCGAGCGCGATCTCGACCTGCTCTTTGGTGGGGTTGCCCGGGGTGTAGCCGGTGAACATGTAGGGCTCGGTGGTGTATTCGTGATTGACCACCAGCAGGAAGCTGCCGTCGCGGCCCTCGATGGGCAGCAGCGCTGCGAAGTCGTTGTTGAACCCGAACTGCTTGGCCTGCGCGGCCGCGGTCTGGTTCGCGAAGTCGAACGCCGGCGCGCCGGGCAGCACCGGATCGCCCCAGCGAATCACCACGCCCTGCTCGTAGCCCTCGGGGATCACCACCGCGTCCTGTTTGTTGGGCGCGATGGGGGTGAAGTCGGTGCCGATCCCGGTGCCCGGATTCGCTTCGGCCGCATCGGCCTCGTCGCCGCCGCAGGCCGCGAGCAGGCTGCCCGCGCCGACCGCGAGCACCGCCGCGGCACTGCCCCGGAACAGTCGCCGGCGCGAGATGTCCGCGACGATATCGCCGAAGTACGTGCCCTCGGAGGTGTTGGGCACCTCGTGGAAGCAGGCGTTTCCGCACTTGTACTGACAGGTTATGGAGGCGCGCGACGAGGCCCCGTCGTGCTGCACGAAAAGGGCGAGGGGTTTCAGGCTCACAACATGCTCCCGGGGTTGGACTGTCGCGCGCACGGTAACCAGGCCAGAAGAGCCGCAGGGGACGAGCAGGTGAACGGACGACCAATTAGGTTGCCCTTAGTTTGCCGAGGGGATGCGGGGCCGCCCTGTCAGGCGGCAGCCCCGGCCCCCGGACGTGAATTACAGCACCTGGGAAAGGAACTGCCGCAGTCGCGGTGTGCTTGCGTCGTCGAAAAGCTCATCGGGCGAACCGGTCTCGACCACCAGACCGTGGTCCATGAACACCACGCGGTCCGAAACCGAACGCGCGAAGCCCATTTCGTGGGTGACCACGATCATCGACATGCCGCCCGCCGCCAAATCCGCCATGAGCGCGAGCACGCCCTTGACCAGCTCCGGATCCAGCGCGGAGGTGGCCTCGTCGAAGAACATCAGCTCGGGCTTCATGGCCAGCGCCCGCGCGATCGCCACCCGCTGCTGCTGGCCGCCGGACAGCTGCGCCGGGCGGACGTCGGCCTTGCCCTCGAGCCCGACGGCGGTCAGCTGTTCCAGGGCCAGCGCCCGGGCCTGCTCCTTGCCGAGCCCGCGCAGTTTGCGCGGGCCCAGCGCGATGTTCTCGGCCACGCTCAGGTGCGGGAACAGATTGAAGTGCTGGAACACCATGCCGATGCGCTGGCGCAGCGCGTCCGGGCTCTCGGTCAGCACCGACTTGCCGTCCAGCAGAATGTCGCCCGCGGTCGGCTCGTGCAGCCGGTTCAGCACGCGCAGCAGGGTGGACTTGCCCGAGCCGGACGGGCCGATCACGGTGGTGGTCTTGCCCGCGTCGACCTGGATGTCCACGCCGCGCAGAATCTGGTTGCCGCCCAGCGTCAATCGCAGGCCGGTCCCGGTGAGGGAGGCGCTCATGCTCCACGTCCTTCGGTGATCACGGCCTGTTCGACCGGCTCGGTCGGATCGACCCGGCGGCCGGTGCGCAGCCGCCGGTCGATGTAGTTCACCAGGTGCGTCAGCGGCACCGTCAGCACCAGGTACATCAGGCCCGCCGCCACCAGCGGCGAGAGATTTCCGGTCTGCGCGTTGAGATCGCGGCCCACGGCGAACAATTCGCGCTGGGTGGCGAGCAGGCCCAGGAAGTAGATCAGCGAGGAGTCCTTGATGAGCGCGATGAACTGGTTCATCAGCGCGGGCAGCACCCGGCGCACGCCCTGCGGGATCACCACCAGGCTCATGGCCTGGCGGTAGCCGAAGCCGATGGCGCGCGCGGCCTCGAGCTGGCCCGGCTCCACCGATTGGATGCCGGATCGGAAGATCTCGCCGATGTAGGCCGAGGACAGCAGCGCCAGCGCCACCACGCCCAGCCAGTACGGGTTGTTGCCGGTGATGCCCTTGACGACCGGGCCGACGCCCAGGCCGATGATCAGGATGATGACGACGGCGGGCAGCCCGCGGAAGACGTCGGTGTAGACGCGGGCGGGCCAGCGCAGCCAGCGGGTGCGCGAGATGCCGGCCACCGCCAGGAGCATGCCGATGACGGTGCCCAGGGCGCCCGAGACCAGCGCCAGGATCAGGGTGTTGGGCAGTCCGGTCTTGATCAGATCCGGGAACGCCTTGCGGTACAGCGACCAGTCGAAGAACGTGTCCTTCAGCTGCGCGAGCGTGGATTTCGGCTCCACCGGAACGTACTCGCCGGTGTCCCCGCGTTCGGCGGCGAGTGCGGCGAAGTCCGGAAGCTGCGGCGCGGCAACGGCCTTGGAGCCCGGCTTCCAGCCCGGCGGGATCTCGCGCGGCACCCAGTCCTGGTACAGCCGGGCGTAGGTGCCGTCGGCGATCACCGCGTCGAGACCGGCGTTGAGCGCGTCGGTGAGCGGTTTGTTGTCCTTGCGCACCGCCCAGGCGGTGAAGTTGTTGAGGCTGAAGGTGTTCTGCGCGATGACGGCCGGATCGCTCGGCTTGATCGCGCCGATGGCCTGCTGCGAGGGCGCGACCCAGGCGTCGATCTGGCCGGTCTTCAGGTTCGCGTAGGCGGTGTTGTAGTCCGGGAACTTCACCGGGTCCAGGCCCAGCTCGTTGACGACGTACTCGTCCTGCACGGTGCCCTGCACCACGCCGATGCGGGTGTTCTTGTTCAGGTCCGAGAAGGCCTCGATGTCACCGTTTTTCGGCACGACCAGGGAGAAGTAGCCGAAGTCGTAGCCGTTGGTGAAGCCGACCAGCTCGCGGCGGGCGTCGGTGCTGGTGATGCTCGAGGAGGCGGCGTCGAAGCGGCCGTTGGCCACCTGGGCGAGCAGGCCGGAGAAGTCGGTGCCGGTGAATTCGACGGCCAGCCCGAGCTTGGCGCCCACGGCCTTCAGCAGCTCGTTGTCGAAACCGGTGAACACGCCCGCGGAGTTGACGCAGATGCTCGGCGGGGCGTCGGACAGGGTGCCGACGCTGAGCTTGCCGGGCGTGAGCAGGCCCAGCTTGCCGATGTCGATGCGGTCGAGCGGTTCGGTGGTGGCCGTCGTGAACTTGTCCGCGGACGGGGACTGCTGCCCCGAGGCCAGATTCGTCGGGGCGGCGCTGGCCGCGGACAGTCCGGGCGGGGAGCACAGATCACCGCCACCGGGAGCCGCCGTGCCGGACCCCACACCGAGGGTCGCGACCCCCGTCAAAGTGACCAGCAACACTCCCGCGACCGCGGCCACGCGAGGTCGCCACGTGCGACTGCGTTCGCGAGAGGGACCGGTCGTGCGCAAGCAAACCATGGATAGCCACCCTAGCGGCGCACGGTCGCCGATCCAGAGTTGCAGTCAGCCGGAGTCCCGATGAATTTTCCGGCGGCACCGGGGTACGCGCGCGCGTGCACCCCGGTCCAGCAAATATCAGGCGATGCCGGTGACGGACTCCGGGTTGAACTCGTTGCGCCAGCGGACGGCCTCCTCGACGACGCTCAGGTCGTAGTCCGGGCCGCCGGTGCCGACGGTGAACAGGGTCGCGCCCGCGGCCACGAAATCGGCGGCCTTGTCCGCGCCGGGCCAGTCCACCGACTTCTCGATGCTGTTCACATCGGTGCCGACCTCGGCGCAATGCTCGGCCAGGATGCCGGACTTGCGCTGCAGCACATCGAGTTCGGCGAAGCTGTGCCAGATGTGGGCGTACTGGGCGACCAGGCGCAGGGTCTTCTTCTCGCCGCCACCGCCGATGAGGATCGGGATCTCGCGCACCGGTTGCGGATTCAGTTTGGCCAGGCGGTCGGAGATGCGGGCCAGGTAGTCCTTGAGCAGGGCCAGACGACTGCCGGCGGTGCCGAAGTCGTAACCGTAAGCGTCGTAGTCCTTCTGGAACCAGCCCGCGCCGATGCCGAGCACCAGGCGGCCGTTGCTGATGTGGTCGACGGTGCGGGCCATATCGGCCAGCAGGTCGGGATTGCGGTAACCACCGCCGGTGACCAGGGCGCCCAGCTCCACGCGCTCGGTCTGCTCGGCGACCGCGGCGAGCATGGTCCAGCACTCGAAGTGCGCGCCCTCGGGATCGCCGTACAGGGGGTAGAAGTGGTCCCAGTTGAAGACGATGTCGACGCCGGCGTCCTCGGACCGCCGCACCGCGTCACGAATGAGCCCGTAGTTGGGCGCGTGCTGCGGCTGCAATTGCACTCCGATACGAACCGGTCGGCTCATGAACACTCCTCGCTCGGGGATACGGAGCCCGAACCGGCCGGGCCATGTCCGGATCCGAGGCTACCTTGATATCGTGCCCGCACCCGGGCCTCGTGGCCCGGATCCACCCCTCTACTCGGATCGTCCGGCACGTTCCTGCCGGTGAAGGGATGTGCACCGTGGCAACGGTGACTTTCGATCAGGCCACTCGTTTATATCCGGGCGGCGACACACCGGCGGTCGACGCGTTGAACCTGGAGATCGCCGACGGCGAATTCCTGGTGCTCGTCGGGCCGTCCGGCTGCGGCAAATCCACCTCGCTGCGGATGCTCGCGGGCCTCGAGGAGGTGAGCACCGGTCGCATTCTCATCGGCGATCGCGACGTCACCCACGCCGAGCCCAAGGAACGCGATATCGCCATGGTGTTCCAGAACTACGCGCTCTACCCGCACATGAGCGTGGCCGAGAACATGGGCTTCGCGCTGAAGATGGCCAAGGTGTCCAAGGCCGAACGCGCCGAACGCGTGCTCGAGGCGGCCAAGCTGCTCGACCTCGAGCAGTACCTGGAGCGCAAGCCCAAGGCGCTGTCGGGCGGTCAGCGCCAGCGCGTGGCCATGGGCCGGGCCATCGTGCGCCAGCCGCAGGTGTTCCTCATGGACGAGCCGCTGTCCAACCTGGACGCCAAGCTGCGCGTGCAGACCCGCACCCAGATCGCGCAGTTGCAGCGGCGCCTGGGCACCACCACCGTCTACGTCACCCACGACCAGGTCGAGGCCATGACCATGGGCGACCGCGTCGCGGTGCTCAAGGACGGGCTGCTGCAGCAGTGCGCCTCGCCGCGCGATCTGTACCGCAACCCCGCCAATCTCTTCGTGGCCGGGTTCATGGGATCGCCCGCGATGAACCTGTTCACGCTACCGGTCGAGCAGGGCGCGGTCGCGCTCGGCGGGTACCGGTTCGGCGTGCCGCGCTCGGTCGTCGAGGGCACCTCCGGGTCCGTCGTGGTCGGCATTCGCCCCGAGCACTTCGAACCCACCGGCAACGGCGGCGGCGTGGCGATGGAGGTGGACGTGGTCGAGGAGCTCGGCTCGGACGCCTACATCTACGGGCGCACGATCGGCGGCATCGGCGGCGGGGAAACCATTGTGGCGCGCGCGGATTGGCGCAACCCGCCGCCCAAGGGCGCGCAGCTGACGCTGAACGCGGGCGCCGAGCACATCTATTTCTTCAACCCCGAGACCGGGGCTCGGCTGAACTGAGCCCGGGTGTTCGAGCGAACCGGCGTCGTCCCTACTTCCGGGGACGGCGCCAGTTCTTGTTCACGCGCACGCGCAGATTGTCCAGCGGCACTTCGGTTCCCGACTCGGTGATCAGCGCGGCGCGCACCGGTTCACCCGTGGCGTCCTCGATCCGCTCCAGCGGGGGCGTGCCGTTCTGCAGGTACGTATCACCCCACTGCCAGAGCGCGACGACGGCGGGCAGCAGATCCGAACCCATTCGGGTCAGGACGTATTCGCTGCGCGTGCGTTTGCCCTCCTCCTGATACGGGCGCTTCTCCAGCAGCCCGGCCTCGACGAGTTTGCGCAGGGCCGTGGCCGCCGCGGCGTCGGTGATGCCGACGCGGCTCGCGAAACCGTCGAAGCGGCGGGTGCCGTAGTAGGCCTCGCGCAGGATCAGGATGGCCGAGCGGGTGCCGACGATGTCCATCGCCTTGGCGATGGAGCACCCGTCGGGCTGCCACGCGCTCAGATCGGCGAGCGGTCCTTCCAGTACGACAGACATGGCACACATCATACAACTCTGACTTGCCTTCACTATGGTCAGCTCGTAATCTGACTTTAGATCGATAGAGCCAGGTACCCCGCGAGGGGCTCCGAGAAGGACAGGCCATGAGAGACGCAGTCATCGTCGAAGCGGTACGCACCCCGATCGGCAAGGGCAAGGCCGACGGTCACCTGCACGGCGTGCATCCGGCCGACCTGTTCGCGCACAGCCTGCGCGAAGTGGTGCGGCGCAGCGAGATCGACCCCGCACTCATCGACGACGTCATCGGCGGCGTGGTGACCGCGGTCGGGGAGCAGGGCAGCAATCTCACCCGGCGGGCCGCGCTGGCCGCCGGATATCCCGAATCGGTGCCCGCGACCACCGTGGACCGGCAGTGCGGGTCCAGCCAGCAGGCCATCCACTTCGCCGCGCAGGGCGTCATCGCCGGGGCATACGACATCGTGGTGGCCGGCGGCGTGGAATCCATGAGCCGGGTGCCCATGGGGGCCAACATGATCGGGACCGAGGACGTGAGCGGGGCCGGGTTCGCCGAGCGCTATCCCGAGGGCCTGGTGCCGCAGGGGATCAGCGCCGAGCTCATCGCCGCGCGCTGGGGCCTGACCCGGGCGCAGCTGGACGAGTTCGCGCTCGCCAGCCACGAGAAGGCGGCCTACGCCACCAAGAACGGGCTGTTCGAGAGCCAGCTCGCGCCGCTGGCGGGGCTCGACGCCGACGAGGGCATTCGGCTGGGCAGCACCCCGGACACCCTCGGGAAGCTGCGGCCCGCGTACTACAGCGCGGAGATGGCCGAGCGCTTCCCGCAGATCGGGTGGAACATCACCGCCGCCAACGCGAGCCAGATCAACGACGGAAGTTCCGCGGTGCTGATCATGACGAGCGAGCGCGCCGCGCAGCTCGGGCTGCGCCCGCTGGCCCGGGTGCACAGCTTCGCGGTGGCCGGCGACGACCCGCTGCTGATGCTCACCGCGGTGATCCCCGCGACCCGGAAGGTACTGCAGCGCAGCGGTTTGCAGCTGTCGGACATCGACCTGTTCGAGGTGAACGAGGCGTTCTCCTCGGTGGTGCTGGCCTGGGCGCGGGACACCGGCGCGGACCTGTCCAAGGTGAACGTCAACGGCGGCGCGATCGCCCTGGGCCACCCCCTCGGCGCGTCCGGCTCCCGCCTGGCCACGACCCTGGTGCACGCCCTGCACGAGCGCGGCGCGCGCTACGGGCTGCAAACCATGTGCGAGGCGGGCGGATTGGCGAACGCGACGATCTACGAACGCCTCTGAGTCCGGCTTCCGCCCGCCCCGTGTGCCGGGGCGGGCGGGTACCCGTGCCGGGGCGACCGATCACCGGCACAGCCGGAACGGATTGCACATCGCCGATACCGATGAGATGCGCACGGGATCGCGGTGTGCGGCGCGCGGCCATGCGGGCAGCGCAGTCTTCCCGGGCTCTGGGCAGCCACGAATGGCAAGCGCCCGCTCACAGCGAAACGGCGACGACGGCGGCCAGCAGCCCCAGCAGCAGCGCCTCCGCCATGAGCGGGAACGCCAGTAGCGCTGTCCGCCAGGCGGGCTGCCGCAACCGCACCGCCCGCAACACCCACAGCGGCACCACGAGCAGCGTGATCACGATCCCCGCCCACCCCACCGCGTACGCGTACGGCAGGTACCGGGTCTCCCCCGTCTCCCGCGCCAGCACTTCGTACTCCGGCACCAAAGCCACGGCCACCAGCCCGAATCCGACCGCTACCGCGTAGATCACCACCGCGACAACGACATCCGACCGGCGCACCGGCGGCCGCCAATAGTCCGCCATACCCGGGATTTCCCGCCCGGCCCACCCCCGAAACGCCCATTTCGGCTCACCAGAGCCGACCGGTGGGTCTTCGGACGCGCACCGGTCGCCTATCAATCAGAATGCGGCCCAATCGATCAGCGCCGTCTCAGGCCCACCGCGATGCAACTCGGCAGGCTTTCGCTTCAGCCCCGGTGACACCTGGCTCTGCCTGCCCGGCCGGGTCGCGGCCGCCCGCGGCGATCTGCACTCGGGGCGGGTGTGTCCGCGATCGGCGCAGATATGGCCGGCTCGCAGCGACGGTCCACGATCAGCTGGACACGGCGGGTCCGGGTGGGACCACGGCCACCGTGATCCCACCCACGAGAACAGGACCTGGACGCGCGGCGATTCACTCGTCACCGCACCGGGTGAGACGCCCGACGCATTCGTGTTCGGAGTGGCGAATGCGCCGGGCGGGGTGGGTTTCAGCCGATGGCGCTGCCGACCAGGAAGTGGCCGATCGCGCCGGTTATCGCGATCACGGGGAGGGCGAGGGCGGGGTAGATCCAGGTTCGGCGGTTCGTCATGGCCGCCACCGCGATCAGGATCAGGGCGGCCACCAGGGCCAGGGAGAGGCCGCCGCCGCCTATCAGGAGGCCCCAGAGGCCCTGGGCGGGTGGGCGTTCCACGATGCACTCGACCGTGAAATCGCGCTTCGCCGAGCAGCGGTTCTTGACCAGGTCGAAGAACTTGCCGAACAGGTCGTAGGACCACAGGGCCGCCACGACCAGGTTGACCAGGTAGATGCCGCCCGCCAGCAGCAGGTCCTTGCGGCCGCCCGCGCGGGACTTCGCCGGGGTGGCCGCCGGTTCCGCCGGATCACCACCACCTGCCGGATCGTGTGCACCGCCGGGGATTTCGTAGGACTGGGTGGCGCCGTCGTACGGGGAGAAAGCCGGATTCGCGCCGGTGTCGGGACCGCCGGGCCGTGCGTCATTGCGCGCGGCGGTGAACGCCGGACCGGAGAACGCCGGGGCGGCCCCGGTGTCCGGGGCGAAACCGCCACCCGGGCGGACATCGCCGCGCGCGCCCGGCACCGCCGGATTGGCGCCCGTTGACGGGCCGCCGGGCTGCGGCGGGATCGCCCGCCGCACAGTCGGCGACGAATCCGCCGGGCTCTGCGCGGGATTCGAGCCGCCCTGCGGCTTGGACAGCACCGGCCCGTCCGACGCCGCGCCCCGCGAATTCCACTGCTGCCCGTCACCGGAACCCGGCCGTCCCGCCGGTCCCTGCGGCTGCCCGAACGAGCCGGGCCCCGGCGCACCCGGACCCTGAGGCTGCCCATGAACCGGCTGTCCGGGTCCGCCGTGCCCTTGCGACTGCGGACCACCGGGCCCCGGCTGCTGACCGGGACCACCGGGCCCCTGCGGCTGACCGCCGGCCGGCCGCTGCGCGGAGCCTTGCCCCTGCGATTGCTGCCCGCCACCGGGTCCCTGACCTCGGGCCTGCGCTCCCGGGCCGTTCGGACCCGGAGGTTGCCCGGGCGCACCCGGACCCTGCGGCTGCCCGTGCCCCGGCTGTCCGGCCCCGCCGTGCCCTTGCGACTGCCGACCACCGGGCCCGGGCTGTCCGCCTGCGCCGTAACCCTGCGACTGCGGACCACCGGGCCCCGGCTGCTGCCCCGGACCACCGGGCCCCTGTGGCTGACCTGACGCACCCGAATTGCGCTGCGCTCCGGGGCTACCCGGACCCGCCGGGTAGCCCGGCCCACGCCGCTGGCTCGGCTCACCCGAGTCTGAGTCGTAGCCCTGCCCGCCCGCACCACTCAGCGCCGGCAGATCGCCCGTGGACGGGTGGCCCGGGCGGGGTGGCATCGCCTGGCCCGGATTGCCGCCCCCGGGTGCGAATCCCTGGCCCGGTTGCGGCCCGGGAGCACCCGGTCCGCCCTGCCGGGGCAGTTCGCCCGTCCGGGGATGACCCGGGATCCGCTGGGGCCCACCCGAATTGGGTGGGTTACCCGGGCCACTCGGCCCGCTCATCGCCGGCAAATCGCCGGTTCGGGGGTGATCGGGGAAGCCTGGAAGCTGTTGGCCCGCAGCGCCCGGCGTCGGGTAGCCCGGAACCGGCAGATCGCCGGTGCGGGGGTGGCCGGGGGCCGGAGGCTGAGGCGTGGAGCCGGGGGCGAGAGGGCCGCCCGAGGGACCCGAGGGCGGGGGAAAGTTCGGGCCGCCCTGGGCGGAGGGCGGGCCGGGGACGGGCGGGAGACCCGGTCCGCCCGAGTTGCCCTGCAGGGGTGAAAGGTTCGAGCCGCCCGCGGCACCCGACAGGGGTGGAAGATTCGCACCACCGGCGGCACCCGGCATGGGAGGGAGGTTCGAGCCGCCCGTTGTGCCCCGCGGGGGTGGGAGGTTCGGGGCGGGTGGGGGTGAGCCCGGGTGGGGGTGGGCGGGGAGCGAGCGCGGGTTGTCCGCCCCCGGCCGTCGCGGTTCGTTGGGCGGATACATGATTGGTGGGCTCCCCCGGTTGATCGTCGGTATTCCCGATTCTGACCGGATACGGGAACGACCGCTACCCCGGGACCCGCGGGGCGGATTCGGGGCGTTCGCGCTGAGTAGGCTGCGCGGTGATGAGCGACGAACTCGGTGGACCGGACTTCGATGCGGCGGTCGTGTACGCCATACCCATGCGGACGCGGTTCCGCGGCATCACCGTGCGCGAGGGGATGCTGATTCCCGGACCGCTGGGGTGGGGCGAATTCTGCGCGTTTCCCGAGTACGACGACCGCGAGGCCGCGCACTGGCTGGCCACCGCGGTCGAGCAGGTGAGCGCGGGCTGGCCCGAACCGGTGCGGGACCGGGTGCCGGTCAACTGCATCGTGCCCGCGGTCGGACCGGAACGGGCGCGCGAGATCGTGGCCGCCTCCGGCTGCCGCACCGCCAAGGTGAAGGTCGCCGACCATCCCGGCTCCCTCGCCGAGGATCTGGACCGGGTCGCCGCGACCCGCGAGGCGCTCGGACCCGGCGGCGCGATCCGCGTCGACGCCAACGCCGTGTGGGACGTGGCGACCGCGATCGAGCACATCGCGCGAATCGACCGCGCGGCAGGCGGTCTGGAGTACGTCGAACAACCCTGCCGCACCATCGCCGAACTCGCCGAGGTCCGCCGCAAGGTCACGGTGCGCATCGCCGCCGACGAATCCATCCGCCGCGCCGAGGATCCGCTGCGCGTGGCGGTGGCCGGGGCCGCGGACGTCGCGGTGCTCAAATGCACACCGCTGGGCGGGGTCCGGCGCGCGCTGCGGGTGGCCGCGGCCGCGGGCCTGCCCTGCATCGTGTCATCCGCGCTGGAGACCAGCGTAGGCCTCGCCGCCCAGATCCGGCTGGCCGCAACCCTTCCCGAACTCGACCTCGCCTGCGGTCTGGACACCCTGTCCCTGCTCACCGGCGACACCGTCACCGATTCCCTGCGCCCCGTCGACGGGTACCTCCCGGTCCCGCCCGCTCCACCGGCCCCCGACCCGGCGCTGGTGGACCGCTACCGCCATCCGGACCCCGAGCGCGAGCGCTGGTGGCGCCACCGCCTCGATCGCGTCAGCGCGCTGCTCCCCGACCGATAGCGCGAACGAACCCCACGCACGCGCAGCGCACTCCGAGCCGGCGATATCGCCTCCACGCGCCGCCGATCACACCACTCCCTGAGCAGCACCGGACATCTCGCGGTCGCGCGCGTGCAGGGTCGGTGCGCCCCGCCTTGATCGGCCCGGTTGCGAGCGGCCGGCCGGATCCCCGGCGACTAAGCGCCGATCCGCACTCCGCAGTCGAACATGGTGCTGCGCATCAGAAGCGCCGCCTCGGGGCCGATCACGCCCGACAGGAGTTCGAGATAGCGATCGCAGAACTCGGGACCGTGGGGGGCCGAGGTGGCCGGGGCGGGATCGAGATGGTGCGCGATTTCGTGCAGTATCACCAATTCCCGCAGCGCCCAGGCGGTTCCGCGCACGTGCAGGGGAACCGCCAGGACCGCGCTCCCGGCCTCGTAGTGCGCCGCTTTCGCACCCGCGCGAGACCGCACGGTGATCGGGTGGGCGGCGGGCTCCCATTGTGCCCGAACCCAATTCAGCGCCAGCACCCGATCCACGTAGTTCTGCACCGATTCCACCGACGCGAAGCGGCGCTCGATCGGCAGCGTCAACTGGGAGCCGACGACCTCGATGACGCGCGCCCCGAACTCGTCGGCGCGGTCGAACACCCCGCGCACCAGCATCTCCGCGTCATAGACGCGAGCGCGCTGGGCATCTCGCACGCTCACCGCCGCGCCACGGACCGGGAAGCCGGACCCACTCGCGGAATCGGCCGCCACGCCCGGCGGATCGTGCCCGCCCCACCCCGCTCGCCGAGCGGACCGCGGGCCGATCCGGCCGCGCCGCGAGTCATCACGACCGAGCCCGACTCGGCGCAGGCGGACACGACCTACTCCCCGCCGCGCGGCAACTGCCCACGGGGACTGTCCAATTCGGGGGAATTGCCGAGCCGGGCCGCCCGCCCGGCACGGTCACCGGCCCGGCGCGCGGCCGAGGAGTACCCCGCCGACGCCTGCGGACCCTGCCAGGTCCCGCGCGCCTCGGACGTACCGCGGTAGAAATCGGTGAGTTCTATCTCCTTGTTGCGCAGCGCCAATGCCGTACCGGTCGGCGCGGCCCCGAGCGCCGCGGGACCGGAGTCGCCGCGCACGGCCTCGGCCTCCACCTCGGATTTGATCTCCGCCAGCCGCCGCCCGATCCGGGTGGCGAACGCCATCTGGAAGTTCAGCCGCGCGGTCACCGCCGCCACCGGGGCCTGGACCCGGCGCTGCACCTGCCTGCCCCAGCGCGTGGTCTCCACCACCACTTTCTCGGTGGTGGCGGTGCGATACGACCCGGACTTGATGTAGTGATCCGAGGCCCGCACCATCTGCACGAGCAGGCTGCCGTAGAGCGCGGCGCACGTGTCGATGTCGGTGTCGAAACCGTAGGCGTAGACCGTGGTCGAGGTGCGGGCAACATCGCAGCGCACATCGTTCGCGGCGGCGATCGCCACGAAAAGCTGGACGTAGGTCCGCAATCCCTTCTTGCCGGGCTCGCCGATCGGGATGACGCGCTGGGCCGGCGTCGGCCGCCGCTCGCGACTCGCCACGTGGGCGCGCGCCACCGTGAGATCGATCGCCGACCGCGTCGCAAGCTTCTGAGCTGCGGCTAGGAAGGCTTCGGCCTCGTGTTCGTTGTCGGTGGATTCGGCCTGCCGGAGCAGACCACCGATCCTGGTGAGTAACTTGTCCTGTGCAGACATCGACACTCAGCCTAGCTGGGCGGATGTCCGCGCCGCCGGGCGCGAACACCGAGGTAGTCCCGGCACACAGAACCTCCACCATGTATCTTCCCTTGTGCAACCGGCTGAGTGTGCTGCCGCTCACGTCTCGACCCTGGAGTATCCGCGATGGTTTTCAAGAAGGTGTCGTCCCTACGATCGTCGCTCGTGCCGCGTGCCGCGATGGTGGTCACCTCGGCAGCGCTGCTGACGGTGACCTTCGCCAGTGCGTGCTCCAGCGACAGTGGTAGCAACTCCACCTCGGAGAACCTCACCGGCCGCGGGCCGATCACCTACGTCGAGGGCAAGGACACCACCGAAACCGGTGCGGTCAAGCAGCTCATCGACCGCTGGAACGCCGCGCACCCGGACGAGAAGGTGACGTTCAAGGAGCAGTCGAACGACGCTTCCCAGCAGTACGACGACCTGGTCCAGCACATGAAGGCCAAGCAGTCGGACTACGACGTGGTCGCGCTCGACGTGCCGTGGACCGCCGAATTCGCCGCCAAGGGCTGGATCCAGCCGCTCAAGGACGGCTTCGGCATCGACACCTCCACGCTGCTCTCGCCGCCCGTCGCCTCGGCCACCTACAACGGCACGCTCTACGCCGCGCCCCGCAACACCAACGGCGGCCTGCTGTTCTACCGCAAGGACCTGGTCCCCGAGCCGCCCAAGACCTGGACCGACCTGGTGGCCAACTGCCCCAAGGCCACCGACGCCGGAATCAGCTGCTACGCCGGGCAATTCGCGCCCTACGAGGGTCTGACCGTGAACACCGCCGAGGTCATCAACGCCTTCGGCGGCAGCTTCGTCGGCCCGGACGGCAAGTCCCCGACCGTGAACAGCCCGCAGGCCAAGGCCGGGCTGCAGGTGCTGGTCGACGCCTACAAGAACGGCGAGATCCCGAAGGAAGCCATTTCCTTCAAGGAGCCCGAGAGCCAGAACGCCTTCGTCAGCGGCAAGCTCCTGTTCATGCGCGGCTGGCCGTCCACCTTCGGTGACGCCGGCTCGGACGCCTCCGCGGTCAAGGACAAGTTCGGCGTCGCCCCGCTGCCCGGCAAGGACGGCGTCGGCGCCTCCACCCTCGGCGGGTACAACGCGGCCATCAGCTCGTTCTCCAAGAACAAGGCCACCGCGCTGGACTTCCTGCGCTTCCTGATCTCCGAGGACGCCCAGCACATCGTGGCCTCGGGCGCGCTGCCGTCCGTGCGCGCCTCGGTGTACGACGATCCGGCGCTCATCGCCAAGATGCCGTACCTGCCCGCGCTCAAGGAGTCCATCGCCTCGGCGGTGCCGCGTCCGGTGACCCCGTTCTACCCCGCGGTGTCCAAGGCCATCCAGGACAACGCCTATGCTGCCCTGACCGGCACGAAGTCCGTCGACGCCGCGATCGACGGGATGCAGAAGGGCATCGAGACCGCCGGTCGGTAATACCGGCACGAGCTGCCCCGACGAGTCAGTCGCGTAGGAGAAGAGAACAGGTGTCACGTCCTTCGGGAGCGACCGAAGTCGCGTCCCCCGACTCCACCAAGTCCGTGAAACCCGCACCGCCGCCGCAGAAGCGCCGATCCGGCCTCCCCGGATCGGCCAAGGCCTGGCTGTTCGTCAGCCCGGTGCTACTCGCCCTGGCCGTCGTGATCGGCTACCCGGTCGCCAGCGCCCTGTGGATGTCCTTCCAGAAGGATCAGGGGCTGGACCCCGCGACCGGCATGTTCGTCGACGGCGGCTCCGCCGGATTCGACAACTACACGCACTGGCTGCTGCAGCAGTGCACCAACGGCCTCGGCGAGACCGTCAGCTGCCCCACCGGCAACCTCGGCTCGCAGTTCTGGACCGCGATCGGCATCACCCTGCTGTTCACCGTGGTGACGGTCGCGCTGGAAGCCACCATCGGCCTGGGCATGGCCGTCATCATGGGCAAGACCTTCAAGGGCCGCGCGCTGCTGCGCGCGGCGGTGCTGATTCCGTGGGCCATCCCCACCGCCGTCACCGCGCGGCTGTGGGAGTTCATGTTCCAGTACGACGGCGTGGTCAACCGGGTGCTCGGCACCCACATCCTGTGGACGGCCGATCCGTGGGCGGCGCGGTTCGCGGTCATCGCCGCGGACGTGTGGAAGACCACCCCGTTCATGGCGCTGCTGATTCTGGCCGGGCTGCAGGTCATTCCGAACGACGTCTACGAGGCGGCCCGGGTCGACGGCGCGTCGGCGTGGCAGCGCTTCGTGCACATCACGCTGCCGCTGCTCAAGCCCGCGCTGCTGGTGGCCGTGCTGTTCCGCACCATGGACGCGCTGCGCATGTACGACCTGCCCGCGATCCTGACCCAGGACAACCCGCACACCCGGACCATCTCCATGCTGGTGGTCGATCAGGTCCGCCAGGGCCCCAACAGCGCGTCGGCGCTGTCCGTGATCACCTTCTTCCTGATCTTCGCGGTCGCGTTCATGCTGGTCAAAGTGCTGGGCGCCAACGCGGTTCGCACTCAGGAAGAGCAGCGGAAGGCCCACTGATGAACGTGAGCATGTCGAAATCCCCCGCCGTGGACGAGGTGCAGGCCGCGACCGCTCCGAAAGCGCCGGCCCCGCAGGCGGTTCCGTGGACGAAACGCCTCGCCTCCGCTCGGGTGTACCTGGGCGCGCTGATCGTGCTGGTCTGGGGCCTGGGACCGTTCTACTGGATGGTCGTCACCGCGCTGCGCGACCCGGACTACACGTTCGACAACACCCCGTGGCCCACCCACGTGACCATGGAGAACTTCCGCAACGCCTTCGACACCAGTCGCGGCAACGACTTCGGGCGCGCGCTGGTGAACAGCGTCGCGATCGGCGCGGCGACCACGGTGGTCGCGCTGCTCATCGGCGTGATGGCGGCCTACGCGCTGGCCCGGCTGACCTTCAAGGGTCAGTACCTGGTCTCGGGCATCATCCTGAGCGCCTCCATGTTCCCCGCGGTGGTGCTGGTGACCCCGCTGTTCCAGCTGTTCACCGATATCGGCTGGATCGGCCACTACCAGGCCATGATCATCCCGAACATCTCGTTCGTGCTGCCGATGACGGTGTACATCCTGGCGTCGTTCTTCACCGAATTGCCCTGGGAGCTGGAGGAAGCCGCGCGCATCGACGGCGCCTCGCGCTTCCAGGCCTTCCGGCTGATCATGCTGCCGCTGGCGGCGCCGGCCGTATTCACCACCGCCATCCTGGCTTTCATCGCCTCGGTCAACGAGTACCTGCTGGCGCGGCTGCTCTCGGTGGACTCCACCGAACCGGTGACCGTGGCCATCGCGCGCTTCTCGGGTAACAACCCGCAGGTGGAGCCGTACACCGCGATCATGGCGGCGGGCACCATCGTGACGATTCCGCTCGTGATCATGGTGCTGCTGTTCCAGCGCCGGATCATCTCGGGCCTCACCGCCGGCGGCGTCAAGAGCTGACAACGCCGGCACAGTCGAAACTGTGCTGAACACCGGGGGTTTCGGCGGTCTCGGACCGCCGGAACCCCTGTTTCGTTCCGGTTCCGGACAAGCGAACCGACCCCGCGCAATTGAACGGCGGGAAAGGATGCGTCCACTAGCATGGGTCGCGCCGCGCCCGCGGCGCTCGAGTACGCAAGCTTTGTCGAACGCTCCCAAAGGAGATGCTCGTGAGCTCGTCCCGCAAACGGCGCCGCCCGGAACCGGCACCGTACGCCAGCATGGCAGGCTGGAACGAGATCACGACCGAATTGCCCCGACAAACCGGGCACAGCAGGCCGCAGCGCCGGAGAAAGCCCCCCGCGGGACCGGGCGGGTCGGAACCGGGGCGGGCCCGGCGGCCGATGCGGACCCGAGCGCAACGCCTGCGCAGGCTCGCGCTGTCGCTGTTCCTCATCTTCTTCGCGCTGCCGTCGCTGGTGCTGACCCTCGCGTACTGGAGCGCGGAGATCCCCGACCCGGATTCGGTGCAGACCAACCAGATCGCCACCATCCTCACCTCCGACGGCCAGGGCGTCATCGCGAAGGTCGTTCCGCCGGAGGGCAATCGGATTCCGGTGCCGCTGCGGGACGTGCCCGAACCGGTCCGCCTGGCCGTGCTCTCGGCCGAGGACCGCAATTTCTACACCAATCCCGGCTACTCCACCTCGGCCTTCGTGCGCGCGGCGCGCGACAACTTCCTGGGCCGCGAGGACGCCGGCGGCGGCTCCACCATCACCCAGCAGTACGTGAAGAACGCCTTCCTGAGTTCGGAACGCACGCTGAGCCGCAAGATGCGCGAACTCATCATCTCCGCCAAGATGGCACGCCAGTGGAGCAAGGACGACATCCTCGCCGCCTACCTCAACACCATCTATTACGGGCGCGGCGCGTACGGCATCTCCGCCGCCGCCAAGGCGTACTTCGGCAAGCCCGTCCCGGAATTGACCCTCGCCGAGGGCGCGGTGCTCGCCGCCGTGGTGCGCGCGCCCTCCACACTCGACCCCGAAACCCATCTGGAGCCGCTGCGGGCGCGCTGGGCCTACGTGCTGGACGGCATGATCGAGATGGGCAAGCTCACCCGGGACGAGCGGGCCGCCACCGTGTTTCCCGGCATCCTGCCGATCACCGAACTCGACGACAGCATCCCGCGCGGGCCCGAGGGCCTGATCCGCGCCCAGGTGCTGCGCGAGCTGCGCTCCTCCGGGGTCAGCGAGCAGGAGATCAATACCGGTGCGCTGCAGATCATCACCACCATCGACGCGCGGGCCCAGCAGTCGGCGCTGAACTCGGTGGGCAACATCATGGGCGGCCAGCCCGGTGAGCTGCGCACCGCGGTGGTGTCCGTCGACCCGCGCACGGGCGCGGTGCGCGCCTACTACGGCGGGCCGGACGGCATCGGCTTCGACTTCGCGCAGGCGCCCCTGCAAACCGGTTCGGCCTTCAAGACTTTCGCGGTGCTGGCCGCCCTGGAACAGGGCATCCCGCTGTCCTACCGGCTCGACAGCGCGCCGATCACCGTGAACGGGGAGAAGATCTCCAACGTGCAGGACGAGTCCTGCGGCACCTGCCCGCTGAGCGAGGCGTTCAAGCGTTCGCTCAACACCAGCTTCTACCGGCTCAGCCAGGCGCTGTTCGAAGGGCCCGAGGCCATCGCCAAGGCCGCGCACCAGGCCGGAATCCCGGAGCAGATCCCGGGCGTTGCCGGGCGCACCCTGACCGAGGACGGCGGGCCGCCGCTGCCCGCCATCGTGCTCGGCGCGTATTCGGTGCGGCCCATCGACATGGCCTCGGCGTACGGCACCCTGGCCGCCTCCGGGGCCTACCGCGCACCGTATTTCGTGCAGAAGGTGGTGACCGGCGACGGCCGGGTGCTGCTGGACCGCGACGCCGACCCGCAGCGCACCGAACAGCGCATCCAGACCACCATCGCCGACAGCGTCACCCAGGCCATGCTGCCCATCGCGGGCTACTCCAACGGACACGATCTGGCGGGCCGCCCGTCCGCGGCCAAGACCGGCACCACCCAGCTCGGTGAGACCGGATACAACAAGGACGCCTGGATGGTCGGGTTCACACCGTCGCTGTCCACCGCGGTGTGGGTGGGAACCGAACAGTCCCAGCCGATTCGCACCGCGCGCGGCAGCGCGATCTACGGATCCGGGTTGCCCGCCGATATCTGGAAGCAGACCATGGACGGCGCGCTGGACGGCGCGCCGGTGGAACAGTTCCCCAATCCGGTCCCGATCGCCGGCTCCGCACCGGCCGATCCGAACTACGACATCCTCAATCCGGGGCCGGGCCCGCAGCAGGAACCCGTGGTCATCATCCCGCCGGCGCCCGAACCCCGGCAGGTCGAGATCTTCCCGGGACTGTCCATCCCGGTTCCGGGTTAAGGTCGGCGCAGATGACTTCCCCATCGTTGTTGATCATGAATCATGACGACCGGACCCATCTGCCCCCGGCCGCGGATATTGTGGAATCGGCCACCGGTGCCATCGACTCCGGAGATCGGTGGCAGGATGCGGGTCAGGAGCAGGGTGGGGTCGGAGACAGCACGAGACTTAGGGGCGACGCCGGTGGATTTCAATGTCGTTGAACGCCACGAAACGCTGGTGGCCGGAACGGTGCTACGCAGCCCGGCGCTGGCGGTCGAAGGACCGCGCCGCGCCAAGGTCGAGGAGGCCTGGAAACAGAACCTCGCGCGCAGCCTGCCCGGTCCACCCGCGACCGCGTATGTCGATCACGCGCCCGAAATCGGTTCGTACCTGACCCATATCGTCGGCTACCGGTGCCGGACGCTGGACGACCTACAGCCCGGTGACGTGCTCGCGCGCATCCCCGCGGGCAAGTTCGCCCGTTTCAGCCGCAGCGGCGACAATCTGGGCGACGTCATCGCCGCCATCTGGCGCACGGTGTGGGACCTGGAAGCCTCGGGCACGCTGACCCGCGCGTACACCGGGGATTACGAACGGTATCCGGACTCCCGGACCGTAGAGGTTTTCGTCGCGCTCGACACCGGCGCGGAGGGGTAGGGGCCGTGGATTTCGAGATCATCACCATGGACGCGTTCCTGGTCGGCGGACTCACGATCCCCCTGGCCGGGCGCGAGGTCACGGCCCGGGACCTGGATCTGGTCAACTTCACCTGGGACCGCTATCTCGCCCGCGAGAAGAAGGTCGAACGCGTCGCGGCCTACATCGGCCAGAACGACCACGCCGTGGCCATTCTCGGGTACGAGGTGCCCGGCCTGGACCAGTTGGACACCGGCGACGTGGTCACCCGGATTCCCACCGGCCGCTACGCCAAGTTCGTGGTGTCGGACAAGCCCTACGATCTGCTGCGCACCGCGTGGGCCAAGGTCGCCAAGGCCGAGAGCGCGGGCACGATCACGCGCTCGCACCGCGCCGAGATCGAGCGCTACACCGGACCGACCTCGGTCGAGGTCTACATCTCCCTCGACTGACGTCGAGAGCACGGGCACGGCGGAACGGACGCCGGACCCCGGGCACCGAAAACCGAAGGCCGCCCCCGCGATCGAATCGCGGGGGCGGCTTCGTCGCCGGGGTCGCCACGGGCCCCGACACGGCAAAACCCCGGCCGGGTATCCGGCCGGGGCTCCCTCACCTGTGTCGAGTTTCCTCGATGGGGCGACTACTCCGCGTCGATGATGAACGCCTCGAGCTGGGCGCGGGCGATGTCGTCCGCGATCTGCTTCGGCGGGGACTTCATCAGGTAGGCCGAGGCCGGGATGACCGGTCCGCCGATGCCGCGGTCCTTGGCGATCTTCGCCGCGCGCACCGCGTCGATGATGATGCCGGCCGAGTTCGGGGAGTCCCACACCTCGAGCTTGTACTCCAGGTTCAGCGGCACGTCGCCGAAGGCGCGACCCTCGAGGCGGACGTAGGCCCACTTGCGGTCGTCGAGCCACTCGACGTAGTCCGACGGGCCGATGTGCACGTTGCGGTCGTGCACCTTGCCGGCGAGGGGACCCTCGAGGTTGGAGGTCACGGCCTGGGTCTTGGAGACCTTCTTGGACTCCAGGCGATCACGCTCGAGCATGTTCTTGAAGTCCATGTTGCCGCCGACGTTCAGCTGGTAGGTGCGGTCCAGCGTGACACCGCGGTCCTCGAACAGCTTGGCCATGACGCGGTGCGTGATGGTCGCGCCGACCTGCGACTTGATGTCGTCGCCGACGATCGGCACACCGGCGTCGGCGAACTTCTTGGCCCACACCGGATCCGAGGCGATGAACACCGGCAGCGCGTTGACGAAGGCCACACCCGCGTCGATCGCGCACTGCGCGTAGAACTTGTCGGCCTCCTCCGAGCCCACCGGCAGGTAGGACACGAGCACGTCGACCTTCGCGTCCTTCAGGACCTGGACGACGTCGACCGGCTCGGCGTCGGAGAGCTCGATGGTCTCCGCGTAGTACTTGCCGATGCCGTCCAGCGTCGGACCACGCAGCACGGAGATGCCCGACGGCGGCACATCGGAGATCTTGATGGTGTTGTTCTCGCTGGCGAAGATCGCGTCGGCCAGGTCGAAGCCGACCTTCTTGGCGTCCACGTCGAACGCGGCGACGAACTTGACGTCGCGGACGTGGTAGGGGCCGAACTTGACGTGCATGAGACCCGGCACGGTCGAGTCGGCGTCGGCGTCCCGGTAGTACTGCACGCCCTGGACCAGGGAAGAAGCGCAGTTACCGACGCCGACAATGGCCACCCGTACTTCGGTGTTGATGTCACTCATGGCCGCTATTTCCCTCTTTCTGTGGTGCCGCCTTCGTCGATTGCTCCGCAGCAATCAACTCGTTGAGCCAGCGCACTTCGCGCTCGCTTGATTCGAGACCGAGTTGATGGAGTTGGCGGGTGTAGCGATCCAGCTGCCCGCTGGCTCGTTTGATCGCCTCCCGCAAGCCCTCTCGGCGCTCCTCGACCTGCCTCCGCCGACCCTCCAGGATCCGCATCCGCGCTTCCGCGGGGGTGCGAGTGAAGAAGGCCAGATGAACGCCGAAGCCGTCGTCGGTGTAGTTCTGTGGTCCGGTATCGGCCAGCAGTTCGGCGAACCGCTCCCGCCCGAAATCAGTCAGTTGGTAAACCCGCCGCGCACGCCGCGTGGTCAACCCCGGTGGAATCTCTTCCGCGATGAGGCCGTCGGACTGCATACGCCGCAGGGTCGGATAGAGCGACCCGTAGGAGAAGGCCCGGAAGGGGCCCAGCAGCCCGGTGAGCCGCTTGCGCAGCTCGTAACCGTGCATCGGAGATTCCAGGAGCAGCCCGAGGATTGCCAACTCGAGCACCGGGCCTCACCCCCTCCTGACTGTTGTCTACAGATCTAACCGATGGATGCAGTACGAAACTATATCGCGCCGATATACCGGAGGCGACTTCTGGCTGCGAGCCGCATCACGATCACCGGGCGCGGTGGGCGGAGTTACCCCGCAGCGGCCCCTCGGCGAGCCCGAGAGTGGATCCGGGGCGTGCGAGCACGGGACACCCGCAAGTACTCTGGGTCGCGTGCGAATACAGCGGCAGGTAGTGGACTATGCGCTCCGGCGCCGGTCGCTGCTGGCCGATGTCTATGCGGGGCGAGTAGCTGTATCCGAGGTATGCGACGCGAATCCCTATCTGCTGCGCGCGGCGAAGTTCCACGGGCGCGGGAGCGAGGTCACATGCCCTATCTGCCGAAAAGAACAGCTCACCCTCGTATCGTGGGTCTACGGTGACGGACTGGGTCAGGCTGCCGGGTCGGCACGTACGCCGGAGGAATTGATTCGGCTCGCCGAGTCTCGCGAAGAGTTCTCGGTGCACGTGGTCGAGGTATGCCGGACCTGCAGCTGGAACCATCTGGTGCAGTCCTACGTGGTGGGCCAGGCCCCGGCACCGACCGGGCGTCGCCGCCGCACCGGCACCCGCGCCGAGTGAAAGGCCACGTCGACTGCTGATCAGCGGGCAGATCTGCCCGCCGCGGTGGCACGTGACCGCATCGAGCTACAGGACCGTATCGAGTAGTTATTGGAGATCCAGGCTGTGAATTCGCCCTATGACGACGGACCGCACGGCGGCCGCCCCCAGCGTGGCGGTTCGCAACCGGGCCCCGGCGGGTATCCGCCGCCGCGACCGGCAGGTCCCCCGCCAGGGGCGCCACGACAGCAGCCCGGCGCCGGCCGCCCCGGGCCGGGGGGTCCGGGCGGACAGGGCCGCCCCGCGCCGGGCGGCATGCCGCCGCGCGGTCCGAACGGACAGCCGCAACGCGGCGCGCCGATGCCCCCGCCGGGCGGGCAGCCGCGCCGGCCCGCACCGAATCAGCCGCAGCGGCCCGCGAATCCCGATGCCACGCGCAAACTTCCCGCACCCGATGCCACGCAGCGGGTCAATACCGGTCAGCGCCAAGCGGTCCCGCCGCATCTGCAGCGCGCCGCGCAGTCCGATCGCGCCGAGCGGGCCGCCGACCGCAACCCCCGGGCCGGGGACCGCGCCCCGCGCGCCGGCGCCGGCGTGGGAGCCGGTGCGGCCGGTGGCGGCACCGCCACCCGCCCGCGCCCGGCCGACGACCGCACCCGGCCGCCGTCCGGCGCGATTCCGGCGAGCCGCCGACCGGCCGGTGACACCCCGGGCGGACCACCGCCGCGGCGTCCCGGTGGCGAGGGTTCGGGCGGTGCGGGCGGAAAAGGCCGCCGCCCCAAGCAGAAGTCGACGTGGCGCACGGTTCGCCGCGTCTGCTACATCCTGATGGCCGTTGCCATCCTGGTGCCCAGCACCGCCTTCCTGGTGGCGTACTCCGGGGTGAACGTGCCGCGCCCGGGCGACCTCAAGACCAACCAGGTGGCCACCATCTACATGTCCGACGGCACCTCGGTGCTGTCGAAAGTGGTTCCCCCCGAGGGCAACCGCACCGACGTGAGCATCGACCAGATCCCGCCGCACGTGCGCAACTCGGTGATCGCGGCCGAGGACCGGGACTTCTACACCAACCCCGGCTTCTCGATGAAGGGCTTCGGCCGCGCGTTCTGGGACAACCTGACCGGTAAGGAAAGCGCCGGTGGTGGTTCCACCATCACCCAGCAGTACGTGAAGAACGCGATGGTCGGCAACGAGCGCTCGCTGACCCGTAAGCTGCGCGAGCTGGTGATCTCGGCCAAGATGGCGCGGCAGTGGTCCAAGGACGACATCCTCACCGCGTACCTGAACACCATCTACTTCGGTCGCGGCGCGTACGGCATCGACGCCGCGGCCAAGGCGTACTACGGCAAGCCGGTCACCGAACTGACCGTGTCCGAGGGCGCGGTGCTGGCGGCGGTCATCCAGCAGCCGTCGAACCTGGACCCGGAGAAGAACCGCAAGGGCGCCGAACAGCGCTGGAACTACGTCCTGGACGGCATGGTGAGCGGTGGCAACCTCGCGGCCGCCGAACGTGCGGGAATGGTGTTCCCGGATGTGGTTCCGGCCGCCCAGTCCGCGCAGAACGAGGATCTGGATTCGGGTCCGGAGGGCCTGATCAAGACCCAGGTGCTCACCGAGCTCGAGGCCGCGGGCATCACCCAGCGCGAGCTGAACACCGAGGGCCTCTCGATCACCACCACGCTGAATCCGCAGGCGCAGCAGGCCGCGATCGACGCGGTCACCAACGTGATGGACGGTGAGCCCGAGAACCTGCGCACCGCGGTGGTCTCGGTCGATCCCAAGACCGGCGCGGTGGCGGCCTACTACGGCGGCACCGACGGTCAGGGCTTCGACTTCGCCAACGCCGGGCTGCCCGCGGGTTCGTCCTTCAAGGTGTTCGGCTTGGCCGAGAACCTGGAGATGGGCAAGCCGCTGTCCACGCTGTACGACTCCTCGGCGGTCACCGTCAACGGCATCAAGATCACGAACGTCGAGGGCGAGCAGTGCGGCATGTGCACCATCGCCGAGGCCCTCAAGCGCTCGCTGAACACCAGCTTCTACCGCATGATGCTGGACATGCCCGGCGACGGCCCGCAGAAGATCGCCGACATGGCGCACAAGCTCGGCATTCCGGAATCGATTCCGGGCGTTGGCAAGACGCTGACCGAACCGGACGGCAACGGCCCCAACAACGGCGTCGTGCTCGGCCAGTACCAGGTGCGGCCGCTGGACATGGCCTCCGCGTACGCCACCCTGGCGGCCTCGGGCGTCTACCGCGCACCGCATTTCGTGCAGAAGGTCACCACCTCGGACGGCACCGTCCTGCTCGATCGCGGCGAAACCGCGGGCGAGCAGCGGGTCTCGGCCGCGGTCGCGGACAACGTCACCGCCGCCATGAAGCCCATCGCGGCCTGGTCGCGCAACCACAACCTCTCGGGCAACCGGGACTCCGCGGCCAAGACCGGCACCCACCAGCTCGGCGACACCGGCGCGAACCGGGACGCCTGGATGGTCGGCTACACCCCGTCGCTGGCCACCGCGGTATGGGTGGGTACCGAACAGGGCGACAAGCTGGTCAACGCCAACGGCGGCCCGGTCTACGGTTCCGGTCTGCCGTCGGACATCTGGAAGAAGACGATGGACGGCGCGCTCAAGGGCACGCAGAACGAGTCGTTCCCCAAGCCCGCGGCCATCGGCGGCCAGGCCGGCGTGCCGTCCTGGTCCGCGCCGTACACCGCGCCCTCGACCGAGGATTCTCCGATCCTGCCGCCCGTCATCACCCAGAGCCAGGTCGAGATCCTGCCGGGCATCACCATTCCGGTCCCGGGTCTGGCGCCCAATCCGCAGAACCAGCAGCGGGCGGTGCCGTCGACCACGTCGGAGAACTCCGGTGAGGGTCCGCTGCCCGGGCAGCCGGTCGCGCCGTCCGACGGTTCGCCGCTGACCACCACGCCCGGCGCGGGCGGCAACGGAAATGGAAACGGGAACGGCGGCAACGGCAACGGCAACGGCGGCGCACCGACCAGGAGTCGGTAGCCTCGGGTCGTGATCGAGCAGGGAGTGGGGCGCCGGCGGGACGCGGACAGCGAGTCGGCCGGTCGCGCACCCGAATACGACCGGGACGGCGATTCGGGTGCGACGGGGAGCGGGCACGGCGACGACACCGCGGGCGCCGTGCACCCCGGCGCGGCGGCCGAGCCGGGCGCGGTGCTCTACGAGTCGCCCGCCCCGCTCGCGGTGGACCTGCGCTCGGTGGACGATCGCGACAAGCCCAGTCGCACCGACACCCTCACCGCGCAGCTGTGCGATCTGATCGGCGGGCCGGTCGGCGATCACGCGGTGATCGGGCGGGTGCGGTTCTGGACGCCCATGCGGGTGCTGTTCGCGTTCACCCTGGTCTTCCTGGCGCTGAGCTGGTTCGGGAAGGCGGCCTGTATTCAGCAGGCGCCCGACGAGAACGGCGTGCTGGGGCTGGACTGGAACGACGGCCGCCAGTACGTGGCCATGTGCTACTCGGACACGGTGCCGCTGTACGGCGCCGAACGCCTGGATCAGGGCGCGTTCCCGTACAAGAAGCAGTGGATGGACTTCGGCGGCGACGGTATGCCGCAGGCCCGGTACATGGAGTACCCGGTGGTGTCGGGCCTGTACCAGTACACCGCCATGGGCATCGCGAAGGCGTGGAAGCAGTCCGCACTGCCGGGTGCGCTCGAGGTGGTCATCTACTTCAACGTGGTCGCTTTCGGCCTGGCCATCGCGTGGCTGGTGACCATCTGGGCCTCGGCGCTGCTGGCGGGCCGGCGGATCTGGGATGTGGCGCTGATGGCGCTCTCCCCGCTGGTGCTGGTGCACGCGTTCACCAATTTCGACACCCTGGCAACGGCTTTCGCGGCGGGCGGGCTGCTGGCCTGGTCGCGGCGGCGGCCGGTGCTGGCGGGCGTGCTGCTGGGGCTGGGCGGCGCCGCCAAGCTGTATCCGCTGCTGCTGCTCGGCCCGATCCTGGTGCTGTGCCTGCGCACCGCGCGCTTCGGCGACGACGACGATCCGCTGTGGGGCGGGCTGCGATCGCTGCGCGCGGCCGGTGCCGCGATCGCGGCCGCCGCGATCACCTGGCTGACCGTGAACGCGCCCATCGCCGTGCTGTATCCCCGAGGTTGGTGGGAGTTCTTCCGGCTCAACACCGAACGGCACGCGGATCCGGATTCGATCTACAACGTGATCAGCTCCTTCACCGGCTGGACGGGTTTCGACGGCGTGCTCGGTGCGCGCGAGACGCCGTCGGTGCTGAACGCGGTGTCGCTGCTGCTGTTCCTGGCGGTCTGCGCGGGCATCGGCTGGATCGGCCTGACCGCCGCGCGGCGACCGCGCCTGGCGCAGTTGGCCTTTCTGGTGGTGGCGGCATTCCTGCTCACCAACAAGGTGTGGAGCCCGCAGTATTCGCTGTGGCTGATCCCGCTCGCCGTGCTGGCGCTGCCGCAGCGCCGGGTGCTGCTGGCCTGGATGACGATCGACGCCCTGGTCTGGGCGCCGCGCATGTACTACTACCTGGGCACCGACAAGAAGGGGCTGCCCGAGCAGTGGTTCACCGGCACGGTCGCGATCCGCGACATCGCCGTGGTCATCCTGTGCGCCCTGGTGATTCGCCAGATCTATCACCCCGAGGAGGATCCGGTGCGCCGGGACGGGATGGACGATCCGATCGGCGGGGTGCTGAACCACGTACCCGATCCCGTCCACTCCCCGCTGCCCGCGCTGCTGCGGCCGCGGGCCGCCGCGCCGGCCACCTAGCGCCCGGTAGCGCGGAACCCGGGTACCGATACCCGCCGTTGTGGCCCGCCGAGTCGTGAAAAGCAAAGACCCCGTGCTTCTTTCGAGGCACGGGGTCTTTCGGTGTTCGGCGGGCCGAGGAGAGCTCAGCCCAGGAAACGCGCCAGCTGCGGCACCGCTTCGCCCGGATGCTTGGCTTGGAAGCCCTCGCCGAGGGCTTCCATCTTCCAGTCCGCGCCGTTGCCGTTGCGGTACACCTTGGCCATGACCATGGCGGTGAACGGCATGCCGCCGGCCAGGGTGTAGCGCGCCAGTTCGGCGTTGTTGCCGCCGTCGATCAAGCGGCAGAACGCGTTCGCCACCTGTTCGAAGGTGTGGCCCTTGTAGGAGGTGACCACGAACAGCAGCGAGGTGACGTGGGTGGGGATGCGGGTGAGATCGACCAGGATGACCTCGTCGTCGCCGGCGCCCTCGCCGGTGAGGTTGTCGCCCTGGTGGCGGATCGAGCCGTCCTTGGAGGCGAGGCTGCCGTAGTAGACGACATCGACCGGCGCGGTGTCGGCGAACATCACCACCGACGCGTCCAGATCGATGTCCACGGCCCGGTTTCCGAAGATGCCGCCGCGCTTGACCGGATCCCAGCCCAGGCCCATCTTCACGTAGGTCAGCGCCGCGCCGCCCTCCTTGCGGAGATTGACGCTCTGGCCCTTGACCAGGCTGACCGCGTGATCGCGCGGCAGGTCCTTGGACATCGAGGGCGCCTGCGCCGGAGCCGGCGGCGGAGCGTAGCCCCCGCCCGGCGGCGGGTAGCCGGGCGCGCCGCCGCCCGGGGGCGGGTAGCCGCCGGTCGGCGCGAATTGGTCTGCGGGCGGCGGATATCCACCGGACTGCCCGTGCTGATCCGCGGGCGGCGGATATCCACCGGACTGCCCGTACTGATCCGCGGGCGGCGGGTACCCGCCGGACTGCCCGTACTGGTCGGCCGGCGGCGGATATCCACCGGACGGGGCGTACTGCTCGGGTTGCGCCGGGGCCGCGGGCTGCTGCGGCGCGTTCACCTGGACGCCGTGATCGGTGACCAGCGCGGCGAATCCGCCGGCGTAGCCCTGTCCGACCGCGCGCACCTTCCACGCGCCCTGGCGGCGGTACACCTCGAGCGCGATGACGATGGATTCGGTGTTCAGGCCCTCGACCCGGTACTCGAACAGGGTGTTGCCCGCGCTGTCCGAGACCACGGCGACCGGGGCGGTGATGCGGCCGAAGTTGTTGCCCGGATCGTCCAGGGTGATGACCGCGCGGATCTGGGCGATGTCCGCGGGCACCGCGGCCAGGGAGATCATCAGGGCGGCGGGCTGCCCGCCGGGGCCGGGCTGCAGGTTCACCCCGGGGCCGCTGGGCTGATTGAAGAAGACGAAATCGGCGTCCGTGCGGACCTTTCCGCTTTCGGTGACCAGCAGTGCGGATAGGTCCGCGGGTGCGGCGATCTGTACGCTGATCACCACGTCGTTCGTATTCAAAGGGCCGTTCTGGCCCTTCACCAAAGCTGCAGACAAGATCGACCCTTCGCTTGCCGGTGCTGTCGCTGCCACTCTACGAGAAATCGGGCACCCCAGCCGCCGACATGATCGGTTAGGGTTACCGCACAGTTCGAGTACGGGGCATGGATGGCACAGCTTTTCGAGAAGTCAAAAAAGGTGATCGAGGCCCATCTCGCCGGGACGAGCATCCGGGCGATTTCGGGGTCCATGGTCGCCTATGAAGGCAACGTCCAGTTCAAGAGCGCCGGGTTCGGCGGCGGCGACGGCATTCTGGCCGGCATGAAGCGCCGCGCGACCGGCGAGCAACTCTCGCTCATGGAATGCACCGGCAACGGCCGGGTCTTCTTCGCGGTCAACGGTCAGCACGTCACCGTGGTGGATCTCAACAACGAGACCCTGCAGGTGGAGTCGCAGCAGTTGCTGGCATTCGCCGGGAACCTGCGCACCGACGTGTCGTTCGCGGGACTGCGCGGCGCGTCGACCGGCGCGGGCCTGTTCACCACCAAGGTGAGCGGGGTCGGGCAGGTGGCGCTGCTGTCGGCGGGCGGTCCGCTCATCCATCTGGAGGTGTCGCCGCAGTACCCGCTGGTGGTGGATCCGGATGCGTTCGTGGCGGCGCGCGGCAACCTGAATCAGTCGTTCGTGACCGATGTTTCGTGGCGCGGCGTCATGGGACAGGGCAGCGGCGAGGCGTTCTCGCTGCGCTGGGACGGGCAGGGCCTGGTGTTGATCCAGCCTGCCGAGCGGTGAGGGGCGCGCGATGTTCGAACAGGTGAACGCGAAGGTCGTCAAGGTCCACGTGGGCCAGGCCGGGGGCGTGGTCGCACGCACCGGGTCGATGCTCTTCTACACCGGTGATGTGTCCTTCTCCCCGCACCAGGTGCCCGGCGCGAGCGGCATGGGCGGGATGGGCGGAATCGCGGGCATGGCCGGTCGCATGATGGCCGGTGAGCACGAGCGCACCATGCTGGCCCAGGGCAACGGCGAGGTGCACTACGGTTTCGCGGGTCTCGAGACCCAGGTCGTGCACATGCAGCCGGGCGCGGTGCTGCGGGTGGAAGCCTCACGGCTGCTGGCCAATTCGGCCGGGCTGCAGACCTCGATCGTGTCGGTCGCCAGTTCCGGCGGCGGGGGCGGCGGCGGCGGGCGCGGCGGCGGCCTGATGGGCGCGATCCGCGGCGCGGCGGCCGGTGTGCTCACCGGCGCGGGCATGTTCACCACGCAGATCTCCGGTCAGGGCAGCGCGGTGCTGCTGGGCCACGGCGGCTTCATCGAGTTGCCCGTGGGCGGGCAGTACCCGGTGGTGGTCGATCCGCAGGCGTTCGTGGCGGCCTACGGCAATGTGCAGACCGAGTTGAAGTCGGCGCTGAGCTGGCGCGACGCGGTCGGCAAGGGGTCCGGCGAGGCCATGCAGTTGCATTGCGTCGGTCAGGGCGTGGTGTACGTGCAGGCGTCCGAACAGAAGTTGTGAGGTCTGAAGAGCCATGAGCCAGATCCTGAACCCGACGAATCTCGGTGACAGCGACAATATTCCGAACAACAGCTACGCGTACTGCATCGACCTGCGCAAGCCGTGGTTCATGCGCCGGGGCGCCATGATCGCCTACTACGGGCAGATGGAGTTCCGGGCGCTCACGCACGGTCTGCAGGGCGGGCTGCTGCACATGGTGTCGCAGCAGTTCTCGGCGCCGCTGTTCACCAGTGACTACGTGGTGGCCGAGGGCCACGGCAAGCTGATCATCGGTGACCGCGGCTACGACATCAACTCCTACGACCTCGACAACGGCAACCTCACGGTTCGTGCCGCGAATTTGCTGGCGTTCGAACCGGAGCTGTCGCTGAACCAGTCGATCGTGCCGGGCTTCCTCACGCTGATCGGCACCGGCAAGTTCCTCGCCTCTTCCAACGGGCCGGTCATGTTCGCCGAGCCGCCCCTGCGGGTGGACCCGGAATCGCTGGTCGGCTGGGCGGATTGCCCGTCTCCGAGTCATCACTACGACCAGCGCTGGGTGTCGAGTTTCCTGGCCGCCGGTGCGGCGCGATTCGGCGTGAATTCGGGCGAGGAGCGGCAGTTCGACTTCACCGGCGCGGGCACCGTGCTGATCCAGTCGAGCGAGAAGGTCATGGACGACTCGCATCTGGTGCGCTCGATCGAGGGCCAGTTGCAGAGCGGGGTCACCCCCGGCGGGCTGCAGCAGATCCAGAGCACGATCATGGCGCAGCTGGGACAGCAGCAGGGGTACTGAGCACCCACACTCGACAGGGCACGCCAGATGTTTGCTGCCATTGCGCCGGTCCGTCACTCGCGCATGGCAGTATCGGTTTCGTGAGCGACGGAGAGGTCGATCCCGGACAAGCGCACGAACAGTATCTGCGTGCCTTCCGGCACTCCGCCGTGTCCCGCGCCCAGCTGGAGGACCTGCTCGACGCGGTGAACGCCTTCCTCGACACCATCACCCCCGGCGAGGGCGAGTACGTGCCCGAGGGCGGGTGGGCGCCGGAGTCCACGGCCATGGCCTTCCAGATCGGCCGGGCCGTGGAGCAGGTGCTGGGCGAGCGCGCGGAGGCCGAGAGAGAGCTGGTGCACCGCCGCGACATTCGCGATCGGCTGGTGGTGGCCCTGGACGCGGTGCTCGACTGCCTCCGCACCCTGCCCACCCTGGCCGAATCCGAGATCGCGCTCGGCACAACGGCTGTCAACGAGGGCTTCCAGGTGTTCGACGACGGCAGCGTGCGCACCACGGTGACGCAGGAGTTCGACGCGGACCTGGGGGCGCTGGAACGCCGGCGCGCCGAACTCGACGATCAGATGACCGCGGCGGTGGCGCGGCGCACCGGGCTCATCGACGACACGGCCGATCTGGTCCGCGATCGGCTGGGGGTGGCCGACGTGGGCATTCCGTGGGTGATCCTGGAGGCCACGCGCGGGGGGCTGGACGTGTCCGAACCCTTCGAATTCGCCGCGCATCACCTGCCCGACTGCGAGCTGCGGGATCTGATGGTGCAGCTGGTGACCGATATCGAACTGGCTCGGTCGCTGGAAGAGGATCTGGCGCCCGAGCGGGCGGACTAGCGTCCGGCGGCTCCCGGGCCGACTGCGGACCGCCGCGCCCGCCGGCCGGATATAGCCCGAAACGCCCATCCCGGACGAGGCCGGGTGCGAGTCTGGCTGCAGTGGATTCGAACCGTCCCCGCGGAGGGAGTAGTCGGTGAAGAAGCTCATCAACGATCCGGCCGAGGTGGTCGACGCGGCGCTCGCCGGCATGGCCGCGGCCCATCCCGACCTGCGGGTCGACGCGAAGCAGCGGGTGGTGGCGCGCGCCGACGCGCCGGTGCCGGGCAAGGTCGGGCTGGTGTCCGGCGGCGGGTCGGGGCACGAACCGCTGCACGCGGGCTTCGTCGGGCCGGGCATGCTCGACGCCGCCTGCGCCGGGGAGATCTTCACCTCGCCGGTGCCCGATCAGATCCTGGCCGCCACCGCCGCCGCGGACGGGGGCGCGGGGGTGCTGCACATCGTCAAGAACTACACCGGCGACGTCATGAACTTCGAGATGGCCGCCGAACTCGCGGCCGCCGAGACCGGCATCGAGGTGCTGGCGGTGGTGGTGAACGACGATGTGGCGGTGCAGGACAGCCTCTACACCGCCGGGCGGCGCGGGGTGGGGGCCACGGTGGTGCTGGAGAAGATCGCCGGGGCGGCCGCCGAACAGCGCCGCACCCTGGCCGAGGTGGCCGGGATCGCGACCCGGGTCAGCGCGGATTCACGCAGCATGGGCGTGGCCCTGACCTCGTGCACGGTGCCCGCGGTCGGCAGGCCCACCTTCGAATTGGGCCCGGACGACATGGAATTGGGCATCGGGATACACGGCGAGCCGGGGCGGCAGCGGCTGCCCCTGGCTCCCGCGCACGAGGTGGCGGGGCTGCTGGTGGAACCGCTGCTGGCGGATCTGCCGTTCCGGCGCGGTGATCGCGTGCTGTGCCTGCTCAACGGGATGGGCGGGACGCCGCTGCTGGAGCTGTATCTGATGTTCGACGAGGTGTCCCGCATCCTGCGCGGGCACGGGATCGAGATCGCGCGCTCGCTGGTGGGTTCGTACATCACCTCCCTGGACATGGCGGGCTGCTCGGTCACCCTGACCAGGCTCGACGACGAGCTGACGGCGCTGTGGGACTATCCCGTACGCACTCCCGCGCTGCGCTGGGGCATGTGATGGCGGTCGACGCGACGGTCTGGGTGCACGAGTTCGCCCGCCTGGTGCTGGCGCACGAGGCGGAACTGACCGACCTCGACGCCGCGATCGGGGACGCCGACCACGGAACGAATCTGCGGCGCGGATTGGCGGCCGCGGTGGCCGAACTGGACAAGTCCACCCCCGGCACGGCCGCAGGGGTCTATCGGCACACGGCCATGACTCTGATCCGCGCGGTGGGCGGAGCGGCCGGGCCGCTGTACGGCACCTTCTTCCTGCGCCTCGGTGCGGCGGTTCCGGACGACGACGCCTTGTCCCGTACAACGGGTTTCGAACCCGCGGGCGTGACATCCGGTGTCGCGGGGTCCGGGGGCACGGCCGGGTTCGCGCGCGCGTTCCGGGCCGGGGTCGAGGGGGTGATCGCTCGGGGGAAGGCCGCGGCCGGGGACAAGACCATGCTCGACGCGCTGCTGCCCGCCGCCGCCGCGCTGGACGAACTGGCCGCGGCAGGCGCGACCGAGGCCGAAGCTCTCGCCGCCGCGACGGAAGCGGCCGAATCGGGCTGCGCGGCGACCATTCCCATGGTCGCGCGGAGAGGCCGGGCGTCTTATCTGGGCGAACGCAGTGCGGGACACCAGGATCCGGGCGCGACGAGCGCCGTGCTGTTGGTGCGGGCGGCCCGTGGGGCGGTGCGATGACCGGCGGGCCGGGGGCGGGCGTGCCGCGGCACGCCGTCGCGATCGGTACGGCGGCGTGGGCCCGGCGCGGGGCGGGGCGATGATCGGGCTGGTGGTGGTCTCGCACAGCCGGGCGCTGGCCCGGGCCGCGGTGGAGCTGGCGGTCGGACTGCTGCCCGCGCAGTCGATTCGGATCGAGATGGCGGCCGGGTCGTACGGGAACGAGCTGGGTACCGACGCCGAGTCGGTCGCCCAGGCCATCGCCGCCGCGGACTCCGGGGACGGGGTGCTGGTGCTGATGGATCTGGGCAGCGCGGTGCTGTCCGCCGACACCGCCCTGGAACTGCTCGAGCCCACGATCAGCGTGCGCCTCTCCGCCGCACCGCTGGTCGAGGGCCTGGTCGCGGCACTGGCCACCGCGAGCGGCGGTGCGTCCCTGGACGAAGTCGCGGCGGCGGCCGATCAGGCCTTGGACGCCAAGCGCATTCAGCTCACGGACACCGGCGGCACGGCCGGGCGGGGCGACGCCGGGTCGCGCGATCACTCGGCCACGACCGAAACACTCAGCACCGCAACTGTTTCAGCGGCCACCACCGCGGCCTGCACCGTGGCGACCGACATGGACGGGACAGCGGTTCAGGCGCAGGCCGCCGCGGTCTTCGACGTCACCGGCACACACGGCCTGCACGCGCGCCCCGCCGCCGAACTCGTTGCCGCCCTGCGGACCCTGGACGCCGTCGTGCGCCTGAGCAACGCCACCACCGGCGCGGGCCCGGTCCCCGCCACCAGCCTCACCTCCCTGTTGACCCTCGACGTGCGCGCGGGCCACCGCCTCGAGGTGACCGCGACCGGCCCCGCCGCCATGACCGCCGTCGACCGGGTCCGCGCCATCGCCACCCGCCCGTAGCCCCCGGCCCCACACCCACGCGCGCGGGCCCGTTTCGGGCGTTGCGCTGCGCCGCCTTTCGCATCCGGGCGAACGGGGGCAGGATCGGGGTATGAGTTTGCAGCAGAAAGCCGCGACGTTTCTCGAACTTCACAAGCCGGGGGATCCGGCGATTCTGCCGACGGTGTGGGACGCCTGGTCGGCGAAGCTGGTGCAGGAGGCCGGTTTCGGCGGGCTGACCGTCGGCAGTCATCCGCTGGCGGATTCGCTGGGCAAGCAGGATCAGGAGGGGATGGCGTTCAGCGACGTGACCGGGCGGATCCGGGAGATCACCGCCGCGGTCGAACTGCCGGTGTCGGTGGACATCGAGTCCGGGTACGGACTGAAAGCGGACGAGCTGGTGAACGGGCTGCTGGAGGCGGGCGCGATCGGGCTCAACATCGAGGACACCGTGCACGGCGAAGGCGGGCGGCTGCGCACGCCCCAGGAGCACGCCGACCTGGTGGGCGAACTGCGCCGGGCCGCCGAATCCGCCGGGGTGCACCTGGTCATCAACGCCCGCACCGACGTGTTCATGCGACCCGACACCGGCACCCCGGAGGAGCGGTTCGCGGCCGCGATCGAGCGGATGACGCTCGCCGCCGCCGCGGGGGCCGATGTGCTGTACCCGGTCGGCTTCCACGAGCCCGACGTGCAGCGCCGGCTGTGCGAGGAGCTGCCGCTGCCGGTCAACGCCATCGGCATGCCGGACAAGGGCGATCGCGCGCACTTCGCCGAATTGGGTGTGGCCCGGGTCAGTTTCGGGCCGTTCCTGCAGCGGTCGCTGACCGCCGCGGCCACGAGCCTGCTCGGGCGCTGGGGCTGAGCGACCCGGCGCGCGCCGGGGTGGGTGGCCGTGCACCGGGCACATGACCGACGATGGGGTCATGTCGTTGAGCACCGCCGAAGCCGATCTGTTCGAGAGCAGCCGGGGCCGCCTCGAGGCGATCGCCTACCGGCTGCTCGGCTCGGCGGGTGATGCCGAGGACGCGGTGCAGGACACCTATCTGCGCTGGCACGCGGCCGATCGGAGCTGGATCGAGACGCCCGAGGCGTGGCTGACCAAGGTGCTCACGAACATCTGCCTCAATCAGCTCACCTCGGCGCGGGCCCGGCGCGAGACCTATGTCGGGCAGTGGCTGCCCGAGCCGGTGCTGGCCGGGGACCGCATGCTCGGTCCCGCCGACACCGCCGAACAGCGGGAGTCGGTGTCGCTGGCGATGCTCGCGGTCATGGAACGGCTCTCCCCCAACGAGCGCGTGGTGTACGTGCTGCGCGAGGCGTTCGGATATTCGCATCGCGAGATCGCCGAGTTGCTCGACCTGACCGAATCCCATTGCCAGCAGCTCTATCGCCGCGCCAAACAGCACGCGGCCTCCGATCGCGCCCGCACCGAGGTCGACGCCGCGGCGGCCCGCCGGGTCATCGAGGAATTCCTGGCCGCGGCCCTGAGCGGGAACACCGAACCGCTGGTGCGGCTGCTCGCCGCGGACGCGATCAGTGTCGCGGACGGTGGCAGCGCGGTCGCCGCGCGCCGGACCCCGGTGCTCGGGGCGGACGCCATCGCGCGCTACATCAGCCACCTGTTCCGGCCCACGACCGCCAAACGCGCCTACGCCGGGGCCACCCCGTACTTCTACGCCGTGGTGGTCAACGGCGCTCCGGCGCTGCTGGTCGAGGCGGGCGGCAGGGTGTACGGGCTGATCACCCTGGAAACGAACGGGGCCGAGGTGACCGGCATTCAGATCCAGGTCAACCCGGACAAACTCGGCCGCGTGGCGCGGCGGTGGGCGGCCGCGCAGGCCCGCCCGGCCGCCATCGGGAACTGGTGACCCGGATCACATCGGATTCTTGTCAGGGATCCCGGGGCTGTCCGGTTCAGGAGGTGAGCACAACAGCGAAGGAGCTCACCATGAAGCACCGCATCGTCGTCCTGGGCGCCGGATACGCCGGAGCCATCACCGCCGGCCGCCTGGCCAAGCGCCTGCATCGCGACGACGTCGAGATCACCCTGGTCAACGCCGACGCCGACTTCGTGGAGCGGGTGCGGATGCACCAGCTCGCCACCGGTCAGGAACTGCGAAACCGCCCGCTGCGTACGATCTTCGAGGGCACCGGCGTGCACGTGCGCCGGGCCCGGGTCACCGCGGTCGACGCCGAGCGCAAGACCGTCGCCGTCACCGATGAGCGGGGCGGGGCAACCCTGGACTACGACACCCTGGTCTACGCCCTCGGCAGCGCCGTCGCCGACTTCGGCGTCCCCGGCGTGGCCGAATACGCCCACAACGTGGCCGGAAAGCACGCGGCGCTGCGGGTTCGGGACCGCCTGGCCGAGCTGGGCACGGGCGCGCGGGTGCTGGTCGTCGGCGGCGGCCTGACCGCCATCGAGGCCGCCACCGAAATCGCCGAGGCCCGGCCGGATCTCACGGTCGCCATGGTCGCGCGCGGCGGCGTCGGCGACTGGCTGGACGAGAAGGCCCAGCGGCATCTGCGCACCGCGTTCGACCGGTTCGGCATCACCCTGCACGAGGGCGTCGCCGTCACCGCGGTCCAGGCGGACGGGGTCACCACCGGCGCCGGCGGCCACCTCCCCGCCGAGATGACCATCTGGACAGCGGGTTTCGCCGTACACCCCATTGCGGCCGCCACCACCCTCGAGGTGTCCGAGAGCGGGCAGATCGTCGTCGACGGCACCATGCGCTCGGTGTCGCACCCGGACGTGTACGCGGTCGGGGATGCCGCGCGCGCCATCGCGATCGGCGGCAAGGCGCTCCGGATGGGTTGCGCCACGGCCTCACCCATGGCCTGGCAGGGCGCGGACGCGCTCGCCGCGCGACTGACCGGGCGCCCGGTGCCCGAGGCGCCGATCGGCTACCGCAGCCAGTGCATCAGCCTGGGCCGCCGCGATGCCGTCGTGCAGGAGGTGACGCCGGAGGACGAGCCGAAGACCAAGGTGGTCACGGGCCGTATGGGCGCGCGGATCAAGGAGCTGATCTGCACGGGCGCGGCGTGGAGCGTGCGGCATCCCACGCTGATGGCGCCGAGCCGCCGCCGGCGGATCGTGGTCACCGCCGCGGCACCCGCACCGGCCGCCGGGTGATGCGGGCACAGTCGAATCTCGACGTGCGGCGGCGACTTTCCGCCGGTCGCCGCCTTCGCACTCGTCGACCGACCGTCGAACTCGGCCCGGTCGCCCGGGATCCCGGGCGACCGGCTCGCAGTGCTCCCTCGTTCGCGCGCACGCGCGACGCGGAGTGAGTGCGTCGGCGGATCGAGTCCGGGCCGGTACTCCTCGCAGGCCCGCGCATGACCGGTCCAACACGGGCGCGATGTCGATCAGGCGCTCGGAGAGGGCCGATCGATACCCGGCGTTCCACGCCCGGCCGCGCCGGACGCCGAGTTCGCCTGTCGCTCAGGCGGCCTCGGGCGCGGCCGCCAGGAACCAGTCCAGGATCTCCTCGCCCGCGCGGATGCCGGCGGCGTGGGTGACGGTCAGGTTCGGGTGGGTGAACTCCAGCAGTTCCAGTTCGCCGTGGCGGGGGCGGATGGCCGAGTCGGCCGATCGCAGCATTTCCGCGTCCAGTGCGCCGTCACCGGCGGCCAGGGTCAGCGCGCCCGGATCCAGTTCGCCCGAATCGATCAGGCGGCGGCGCACCTCGGCGACCGCGCGGCTCTTGCAGACCGCGATCGGCATCGTATAGATCTTGCGGCCCTGCTGGGAGGCGGACCAGCCGCGCGGGCGGCACCAGGCGTCCCATTCGGCCAGGAAGTCCGCGGGCAGGGTGGCCACGTCCACCACCAGGTAGTTGAACAGGTGGTCCGCGACGCGGAACTTCTTGACGAAGGAATCGGAAATGCGGGACCGCAGTTCGGCATTGACCTGCGAGAGGGTGGCGCTGGTGGCGCGCACCTCGGCGTCGATGTCTATCCGCCAGCGCATGTCGGGGATGCCGTTGTGCAGGATGTTGCCCCCGTTGGTGGTGATGGCGTAGCGCCAGGGGGCGCCGGGTAGTCGAATCCGGTTGAACTGCTTGATGGTCCGGGTGGTGGTGGGGATGACCGCCGCCGGCGCGGTCAGCATGCGCATGCGGTCGGCGGCGTCGGTGGTCATGTAGGACAGCGGCGCGCCCTCGAGGTGTTCCACGCACACCGTGGTCAGCCCGGGGTCCGCGCCGAAGGCGTTGCGGGAGTAGATCATGGTGCGATCGAGGTCGGTCGCGATGAGCGTGGTTCGACGCGATAGTCGTCTTCGGTCCACCATTTACTTCTTCACATCCTTGATCAAACCCATGCACGCATAGGCCAGGTCCGGAACCACCTCGACGGGAACATCGCGAGCGGTGGCGAGCATGCGGATATGGGCGTGCTCGGGAGCGTCGGCCTCGCGGACCAGCACCCGCCACGGTACCCGGCGCAGCAGCACCCGGGTCGTCTCGCCCACACCGGGCTTCACGAAATTGACGCTGGAGATGCCGTACGCCGCGCGCACCTGCTCCACCGAGGCCCACCCGGCCCAGGTCGGGCTGCGGTCGGCCGCGCGCAGCTCGGCGACCTGCGCGGCGACCCGGGGATGGATCGTGTCGAAGGCGGCGGTGACCGCCTCCAGCAGCTTGCCCGAGACATCGTCGGCGGCGAGTTCGGCGTAGAACTTCGCGCCGTGGAAATCGCCCGGCCCGATCAGGGTGTCGTTGAGCACGGTGCGCGACACCAGGCCCGAGACCGTGGAATTGAGGCAGGCCGAGGCGATCAGGAAGTCGTCGCGGGTGCCGTAGGTGCGCACGCACGCGCCGGGATCGGCGAGCACGGCCAGGTCCGGGTCGAAGCGCGCGCCACCGGCGGCGGCGTAGGCGTCCAGGGCGTCGGCGAGCTCGTGGGTGATCGCGCCCTTGCCGGTCCAGCCGTCCACGAAGACGATGTCGGCGGGATCGTGATGCGCGGCAAGGTAATCCAGTGCCACCGCGTCGATGCCGCGGTCGCGCACGATGGAGACCGCGTAGTGCGGCACGTCCAGGCTCGGCGTCCGCCGGGCCAGCCAGCGCCGCATGAGCACGCCGATCGGGGTGCCCGCGCGCGCCAGCGACACCAGCACCACGTTGTCACCGCGCTCGGCGACCACCAGTTCGGCGACGGTCGCCACCGCGAGGGCCAGCCGCTCGGCGCTCTCGGCGAGCACCTTGTCGAACAGTTCGCGATAGGCCGCGTCGGGCTGGTACTCCACGGGCAGCGATTCGGCGTAGTGCGCCTCACCCGCCTGGATCCGGCTCTCCCGTTCGGCCACATCGGCTTCCAGGTCCACCGCGGACAGATCCTTGAGCAGCCAGACGACCTCGTCCGGCGCGTAGGACCCGAACTCGGGTCCGCGCAGCGGTTCGGGCAGGGCGCGGGCGGATGTCGGGGTGGAATCGGAGTCCGGTGCGGTCATCAGGTTCTGTCTATTCTCCGGTCGGCGAATCGAATTCGGGTGCGGCGGGGGACGTGGTGCGGGCGGCGGCGAGGGCGCGGGGATCGGCGGCGGGCAGCACCGCCACCACGACATCGGCGCCCGAGGCGGTCAGCACGTCGATGAGTCCGCCGCCGGAGTACAGGCGGTCGGTGTCGCCCGGTTCGTCGACCACGACCAGCAGGATCGGGTCGGCCGCGGCCGGTTCGGGCCACCGCGCGTTGTAGACGAAGCGCGGCACGTCGTCGGGTTCGGGTGCGGTGAAGCGGAACCCGCGGCGCAGCGGGTAACCCGGCTCGTCCAGCACGTAGGCCGGTGAGCGGGTGGTGGTCTGGTAGCGGGTGGGCACGCCGCTGTCGGCGAGCGCGGCCGCCAGGCGCAGCGGCAGATACATGAACTCCTCGTGCCCGAGCACGATGACCGGGCGCGGGCTGCCGCCCCGCCCGGGGTCCACGCTCGCCCACGCGAGGGCGTCCAGTTCGCGCCAGAGGGTGGCGGCGGTCGCGGCCAGCGCGGCGTCGAACGCGGGCGTGTCCGAGTCCAGGATGCCGTGCCGTCCGCCTTCGGGAACGTCGGCGGGCCAGGGCAGTTCGATGCGGGCGACGTGGCCGGGGACCTCGGCGACCGGATTCAGTTCCGGCGCGGGCAGCGCGGCCACCGACTCCACCAGACGGTCGGGCAGCAGGGTCTCCCCCGACGCGAGGCAGACGGTGTCGATCCGCGCGCCGAGCTCGGCGGCGGCCTTCTCGAAGGCGGCCCTGTCGTCCTCGGTGCGCATGTCCACCAGCGAGGCCAGCACGTAGTGCGTGCGCGGGGTGAACTCGTGCAGCGAGCGGATCGCGTCCAGCGCGGTCGCGCCGGTGGAGATCTCGTCGTCGACCAGCACCATGGGCAGGCTGTTCAGGAAGATCTCGGCGGGCGCGGGCTGCAGCAGGTGCGAGGTGGCGTGCGAGTGCCCCTCCTCGAATCCGGTGAGGGTCTGCGCGGTGGGGACGTCGCGGCGGGTGGAGTGCAGGTAGCAGGCCGCGCCGATGCGGGCGGCGACGCCGTGCCCGAGGCCGGTCGCGGTCTCGGCGAAGCCCAGCACCACGGCCGCGGTCGGGGTCGAATCGAGCTGTGCGGCAGCCGGTTCGGCGGCCGCCCCGGTTCTCGCGGAGCGGGCCGCAGCGGCGACCGCGGCATCGGGGGCCGGGCCGGTGTCGGTCCCGACGGCCGGGCCGGGGGCGGCGGCGGTCGGGGCGAGCACCTCGAGCACCAGATCGCCCAGGCTGTTCGCGGCGGCGATCACCCGGTGCGGGTCGGTGGGCAGGTGTTTGCCGAGCACGGTCGAGATCAGCAGGTGCGCGCGACGCGGATTGTTGTGTCTGAGACCGGGTTCGATGAGGTCCGGGACCAACCAGTCGACCCCCTCGTGCGCGGGGTCCGCGGGCGTGGCGCTCTCGCCGTGCCGCACGCCGAGGCCGAGTTCGCGGGTGGCCCAGGGCAGTTCGCCGATCGTCTCGCTCGCGCCGGTCACGAGGCGACCAGCGCCTTGAGCAGATCCACGAAGGACACTCCCTTGTTGGTGACGCCGAATACCCGTGCGCGCAGCAGGGTTTGGTGCGCCCAGCTGCGGTGCGGGCGCATCTCGTTCATCTTGTTGCGGTACTCCGAGGCGGCCACGCCGCCCCCGTCCTCGCGCAGGATGTCCAGGGCGTCGGAGTACTCCTCGTGCGTCACCACCGACAGCGCGTGCACCACGGCCACGTGCGAGGGATGGATGACGGTCTTGCCCTGGATGCCGTTGGCGCGGTCGAGCGCGATCTCGCGCAGCAGGCCGTCCAGGTCCCGGCTGACCAGGTACTGCCGGAACGGCACCGCGTCGTGCTCGAGGAACGGCGAGGTGCGCAGCTGCGGCCGGAACATGCGCTCGTGGTCGGCGAAGTACTCCCACACCGGCCCGGTGATGATGAAGCCGGTGCCGTCGGTGCGGCCCAGGTAGTTCACGATGTCGGCGATGACGTCGGCGACCACGCGCACGTCGTAGATGGTCAGGTCGCGGTCGCGCCGGATGCCGAAGGTGGAGCACATGTCGGTGGCCCCGATGCGCACCGCGAGCACCTGATCGCGGTGCTCGGTGAGCAGGTCCCGGATGCGGTGCAGTTCGCTGTCGCGGGTCTGGCGATGTACCAGCGCCGGGGACTCGAGCACCGGCATGCCGAACAGGGTGCGGCCCAGGCGCTGCGAGGCCGCGGCCAGCGCGTCGAGGTATTCACCGCCGCTGCCGCTGTCGAACTTGGGGAAGACGAAGCCGGTGAGCACCCGCGCGCCCGTGCCGAGCCGGTCCACGATCTCACCGATCGAGGCCGCGTCGCGGACGCGCACGAACAGCAGCGGGTACATGTCGGTGCCCGCGCCGAGCTCGTTGAGCGTGGCCGCGGCCTGGCCCTTGGCGAACTCGAGCTCGTGATCGGCGACCGCGTCCTCGAGGTCGATGACCATCGAGCAGACCCCGCCCTGGGCGCGCCGCACGATGGTGGCGGTCAGATCGGCACGGGTGGCGGGGACGTACAGGGTCGCGCCCAGCGCCATGGCCAGGGTGTCGCGGTCGGCGCAGTCGCCGAAGGGCTCGGGCAGGCGGTGGAACAGCAGGCGAAGCTCGGGTCCGGGAACCTGGCGGAAGTGCCGCATCGGCTGCCGCTTGTGCAGTGAGACGGGGGCGACTTCCGGATAGGTGGTGATGGTCGCGGTCATCGTGCCCCGTTCCTCCTTCTGGTCGGTCGGTCTATTTCTCGGTGTTTCTCATTCGATCCACCACCCCGGCGATGAACGCGGTAATGGCTTCCAGCTCGGTTACGTATGCCCAGTAATCGGGATGCCGACCCACCAAACCGGAGGAAACTCGTTCCAACCGGTCGGACTGGGCATCCAGCACCGACCCCCACTCGGCGACCAGACCCTGGTTCACCGCCAGCATCTGCGCGTCGCGCAGCTTGAACCGTACGGCTTTGGCTTGGTCCTGCGGGTTCGCACGGACCTCTCGCAGCAGGGCGAGCCGGTCGGTGACGGCGTCGGCCTGTTCCTCTGCCGAGGCCAGATGTCCGCGGGCTGAAGTGGTCAGATCAAGTGTTTGCTCCGGGTCGTCCTGCTGCAGCGTGGCCCGTGCCCGGGTCAGTTCCGCGGCTGCGGCTTCGATCTCTCGGTGGGCTTCCCGTTCATTGTTGGCCAAATCCGCCGAACTCGCAGCGTTGAACTCCCGGAGCAGGGCGGACAGGGCCGGCGGCACCCGTTCGACCCGGTGCCGCGCGGCCGACAATCGGGTGCCCGCCGAGGCGAGCGCGGTGGTCGCCGAATGCTGTTTGCCCGGTGCGTCTTCCAGTGCCCTTGACAGCCCCCGGGTCCGCCCCTCGAGGTTGCTCGCGGCCTCGCGCACCACCCCCGCCCCGGCCCTCGCCACCGCCGCCTCGAGTGTGACGAGACCCTCATCCACAGCCCGCGCGCACTGGCGCACGGAAGGGTATCCCGCGTACGCGGACGCGTCGGCCGCCTGCCGCGCGCTCACCGCCGCAGCACGCACCTGGGCAACCAATTGCGGAACCGTCCCGTACACCGCCACGGCGTGCTCGAGATGGGCCTGCTCACCGCGATAGAAATCGTCCACCCCGCGCGCGGCGTCGCCCAGCCGCCGGATGGACGCGTCGATCTCCTGCTGCGGCACCGTGCCGCCGGTGCGTTCGGCCTGGTCCAGCCGCTCGGTCAGGGCCAGATAGACCCCCGCGGCGTCATAGCAGCGCGCCCGGATCGGCTCCCAGCGCGCACTCATCCCGCGTTCGGGGAAGACCTGCGCCGACGCCGCCACGGCCGCCTCGGCGATGCTCTGCCTGCGGTCCATGTCCAGGAAGGCCGCCGTGAGCGTCTGCCTGGCCTGCTGCACCCATTCGTCGTTGCGGGCTGATCTCTGCCCGCCGAACCATCCCCGCCTACGGCCTGCCACGCCCCGATGGTAGGCAACTGTTCACATCGGCGGCGACTATGACGATCAACGCAGGTGACATGTCGCGAGACAGGGTTGTGCCGGGGGATGTCCTCGTCTTGTTCCTGCACAACACCACGGGAAACCACTAGGGTCTAGCTAGCGGACCCGGCAATTCGGACATGCCGCGATACGACAACGCTAAAACGCTTTCCAACGGAAGGGATTCCCCGCATGGGTGTCAGTTTGTCCAAGGGCGGAAATGTCTCGCTGACCAAGCAGGCGCCGAACCTGACCGCCGTGTCGGTCGGCCTGGGCTGGGATCTGCGGACCACCACCGGGACCGACTTCGACCTGGATGCGAGCGCCATCGCGACCGGCGCCGACAAGAAGGTCGTGTCCGACAAGCACTTCGTCTTCTTCAACAACCTCTCCTCGCCCGAGGGCGCCATCGTGCACGCCGGCGACAACCGCACCGGCGAGGGCGAAGGCGACGACGAGGTCATCAACATCGACCTCGCCGCCACGCCCCCGACCATCGAGTCGATCTTCTTCCCCGTCTCCATCTACGAGGCGGACCAGCGCAGCCAGAGCTTCGGCCAGGTGCGCAACGCGTACATCCGCGTCGTGGACCGCGCCAACGGCACCGAACTCGCCCGCTACGACCTGAGCGAGGACGCCTCCACCGAAACCGCCATGGTCTTCGGCGAGCTCTACCGCAACGGCGCCGAGTGGAAGTTCCGCGCCATCGGCCAGGGCTACGCCTCCGGCCTGGCCGGCATCGCCCGCGACTACGGCGTCACGGTCTGAGGCGAATAATCCGTCGCGCCAGGGGGGCTCGGGCGCATGAGCCTCCCGCGTGCGAGCATTCAGCGGTGTGCGGCCAAGCGCCCGCTCAGTAAAACAGCTCCACCCGAACGCATCCGGCTCACGAAAGGCCCACTCCAGTGTTGCGTATTTTCGGCCTCTCCCTCGTCATCACGGTGGTCTCCCTTGTGGTGGCATTCGTGTATGGCGGACCGACAGCACTGGCACTGTGCGCCATCCTGGGCATCCTCGAGGTGTCGCTGTCGTTCGATAACGCGGTCATCAATGCCACCGTCCTGCAACGGATGAGCGAGTTCTGGCAGAAGATCTTCCTTACCATCGGCGTCCTGATCGCCGTCTTCGGTATGCGCCTGGTCTTCCCGCTCGCCATCGTGTGGATCACCGCCGGCCTGAACCCCAAGGAAGCCCTCGACCTGGCACTCAACGTGCCCACCGACGGCAGCCCCACCTACGAATCCCTGCTCACCGCGGCGCATCCGCAGATCGCCTCCTTCGGCGGCGCGTTCCTGCTGATGCTGTTCCTGAACTTCATCCTCGAAGAGCGCGAGATCACCTGGCTCGGCTGGCTCGAGCGCCCGCTGGCCAAGCTCGGCAAGCTGGACATGCTCGCCGTCGTGCTGACCCTGGTCACGATCCTGCTCACCGCCGAATACATCGCCGACGACGACCACCGCTCCACCGTGCTGTTCGCCGGCGTGCTCGGCCTGGTCGTCTACGTCGTCGTCGACGGCCTCGGCTCGATGTTCCACACCGAGGAGCTGGCCGAGGAAGCCGAAGAAGCGGCCGCGAAGTCCGGCGGGCCTTCGGAATTGGCGAAGGCCACCGGCAAGGCGGGCTTCTTCCTGTTCCTCTACCTCGAGGTCCTGGACGCGTCCTTCTCCTTCGACGGTGTCATCGGCGCGTTCGCCATCACCTCGGACCCGATCATCATCGCCCTGGGCCTGGGCCTGATCGGCGCCATGTTCGTGCGTTCCATCACCGTGTACCTGGTCCGCAAGGGCACCCTCGCGGAGTACGTGTACCTCGAGCACGGCGCGCACTGGGCCATCGGCGCCCTGGCCGCCATCCTGTTCATCTCGATCGGCGTGCACGTCAACGAGCTGATCACCGGCCTGATCGGCATCGCCTTCATCGGCGCGGCCTTCATCACCAGCATCATGCGCAATCGCCGCGAGGACGGCGACGAGGTGGATGCGGTGAACGACAAGGAAGTCACCCCGGTCGGCTGATCGCCCGAACGCCCCTACCCGCGCCCGTCACGCGAATTCGCGTGGCGGGCGCGGTCGTTCGCACACGTGCGCCCGGCAGCTCACAGCATGCGCCGCGGCACCCGCATGTGCTTGGCCCGATACACCGACACCCGTGACCACACCGCCTGCTGCAGCGCCAGCGTCAGCCAGCCCGCCAGCGCCATCCCCGAGATGTTCAGCAGCAACTGCGCCACACTCCCCCAGATCGTGGAACCGTCGCCGAACGCGACACCCAGCGCGATATTGCCCGCCGCCGGCACCGTGGTCACCGAGATGAAAACCCCGGCCAGGCCCAGGGATTTGGCCGAGGTGATCGCCAGCACGCCCGCCGCGCCCGCGATCACCGCCACGATGAACGACCATTTGTCCGGCGTGTAGATGAACGCCGTGCCCGGCCGCGAGCCGACCACATCGTCCAGCGTGATCCACCCCAGCCCGCGACCCAGCAGCGTCAGCAGGATCGTCACCGCTATCGCCGCCGCGAAACCTGCCACCAGGGTGCGAATCGCCAACCGCAGCAACACGAATCGCCTGCGCACCAGACCGACGCCCAGCGCCGCCACCGCACCGAACTCCGGCCCGAGCACCATCGCGCCCACCATCAGGATCTGCGAATCGGTGATGATGGCGATGCTCGCGATGACCGTGGCCAAGGTCATGAAACTCAGGAAGGTCCAGTTCAGCTCGGACTCCTCGTACGACCGCTGCGTCACCTCCGCCCACACCACCGCGTCCGCGCTACTGCCCGGTGTGCGCAACTCCGCATCGAAAGCGCTCCGCGAGAGCCAGGTTCCGACGGCATCCATCTCGATGCTGCCGACCTGGTGCACCCGCAGCTCGCGCAGGCGCTGCACCACATCGTTGGCCGCCTCGCGCGCCACCTGGGCCATGATCAGATCACCCCGCGGGCGCACGGCCGCGCCCCGGAAGACCGCGAGACCGGTCACCGCCTCATCGCTCTCGAGTACCGCGAGAATATCGGCGGTCAAGGAGTCGGGCGCCATGGTCCGCAGGTGCAGCATCGTCACAGTGTGCCCCGCCGGGCTCCCCGTCGACGACGTACACCCGAACGGGCATGTCGCGGTACGAATCAGAAGCGGGCCGGCGCGGGCTCACGCAGTTCGAACGCCTCGACCCGGCCCCGAACACCCAGCGGCCCACGCTCTTTCGCCCACACGAACATGAAGAAGAACACCACCAGCAGCGCCGCCCGCCCCCAGACGCCGAACTGCACCACGTTCTCCATCACCTGGGCCGAACGCCCCGAGCCCAGCGCGTAGAAATACCGGAACACCCCGATGCCGATCGCCGCGTCCGCGAGCAGATACCCGGCGATCAGGCCCCACGGGACCTCCAGCAGCACCAGGAACGGAATCAGCCACAGCGTGTACTGCGGTGAATGGACCTTGTGCAGCAGCAGGAATCCGCACAGCATCGCGCCGCTGACCCCGATCCACGGATACCAGCCGTTGAGCAGATACCGACGCCAGCCGAGCCACGCCGCCAGCGCGAACGCGGCCAGCACCAGCACCGGCGAGGCCACCGACACCACATCCTGGAACGTGGACTCGGAGTCGGCGGCGGTGCCGAACAACGGCCGCAGACCCCAGTACCAGATCGAATTGGTGGTGATATCGGCCTGGCGCAACTGCTGGAACGTGATCGAGGCCCGCCAGCCCTCGTACCCGGCCAGCGCGAACGGCAGATTGACCGCCACCACCGTGCCGATCGCCGCACCCGCCACCGCGAACGCCCCCCGCACATCGAAAGGCCGTGCGGCGCGTGGATTCTCCCCCGGCGCGGGCTCACCCACCAGCACGTACAGCAGCAGCGGCAGCACGAAGATGCCCGGATACAACTTCAGGCAGAAGCCGATCCCGAGCAGCACCGCGGCGATGACGCCGCGCGTGCGCAGCGAATACCGGGTCATGGTCGCGACCACGTACACCGCCGCGACCGCCGTGCACACCACCGGCAGCTCCCAGTTGTGGAAGGCGTACAGCACCAGCGGCGGACCCGCCGCCCACAGCAGCGCCGCGCGCCCGGCCAGGCGCACCAGCAGATACGCCGTCAGCAGCGCGAACGGCGCGAGCAACAGCGCCGAATTGCGCAGGAACACCGCGTCGTCGCCGGCGCCCAGCGCGCCCAGCCACATGAACACACCGCTCAGCACCGGGTACTCCACGGCGCCGCCGGTCAGGACGCCGTCCGGGGTGATGCCGCCGGACAGATACGGGAACACGTGCAGATCGATGTCGCGGCCCAGCCACAGGAACTGGATGTCGGAATAGCAGACGTCCGAATCCTTGACGCTGTCGAAAATGGTGCTGCGGCCCGCGCCGTCGAAAGGCGCGGCGGCACAACGGGCCTTGTTCAGATAGCCGAGCAACAGGGTGAACGCGCAGGCCAGCAGCGTCCACAGCATCAGCGGCGTGCCCGCCGCGCCGGGTCCGCCCGCACGGCGGCCGGCGACCGGCGCACCGGCGACGGGTCGGTTCGACATGGCCCCCACCCTAAGCCGCTTCGGCCGGTCACGACCGGGTCAGCTCGAGCCGGAGCCCGATTTCGCAGCTCAGATCGGGTTCATGTAGCCTTGCCGGGTTGCTGACGCAACGAACCCTCCTGCCATGGATCGTCCATGGCCGTCTTACAGTCCACAGGAGGTGATGAGGTCCGTGCGTCATTATGAAGTGATGGTTATTCTCGATCCGAGTCAGGACGAGCGCACCGTTGGCCCGAATCTGAACACCATGCTCGGCGTGGTCGGCACAGAGGGCGGCAAGGTCGACAACGTCGACATCTGGGGAAAGCGCCGTCTCGCCTACGAGATCAACAAGCAGGCCGAAGGCATTTACGCCATCGTCAAGCTGACCGCCGAACCGGCCACCGTCAGCGAGCTCGATCGCCAGCTGGGCCTGAACGAGTCGGTGCTGCGCACCAAGGTGCTGCGGCTCGGCAAGAAGTAGGTCCTGTCCTCCCGCATGTGCGCTCGTAAACGGTCGGTGCCTATCTCTAGGCTGACCGCAACAGGCGAGTGCACTGCGGACTGCACCGGATAGCAGGAGGAACCATGGCAGCAGGCGACACGGTCATCACCGTCATCGGAAACTTGACGGCTGACCCCGAGCTTCGATTCACGCCCGCGGGTGCGGCAGTCGCGAACTTCACGGTCGCGTCGACTCCCCGTGTGTTCGACCGTAATACCAATGAATGGAAAGACGGCGAAGCGCTTTTCATGCGCTGCAACATCTGGCGCGAAGCTGCGGAGAATGTCGCCGAGAGCCTGACCCGTGGCTCTCGAGTGATCGTGAGCGGACGACTCAAGCAGCGCTCCTACGAAACCCGCGAGGGTGAGAAGCGCACGGTCGTCGAGCTCGAGGTCGAAGAGGTCGGCCCGTCCCTGAAGTACGCGACCGCGAAGATCGCCAAGACCACCCGTGGCGGTGGCGGAGGCGGCGGAGGTTTCTCCGGCGGTGGCAATCAGGGTGGCGGTGGCGGCCAGGGCCAGGGTGGTTACTCCGGCGGTGGCAGTGGCAGTGGCGGAGGTCGTGGCGCCCAGAGTGGCGGCGACGACCCGTGGGGCAGTGCGCCCGCGGCCGGCTCCTTCGGGGGCGGGCAGCAGATGGACGATGAACCGCCGTTCTAGAACGGCCCGCGTAGGGAGTTGAGCTCGACCGAGCCCTCCCCAAAAGTACGGAGAAAGACAAATGGGCAAAGCACCGGCACGCGAGAAGGTGCTGAAGAAGAAGGCTTGCGCATTCTGCAAGGAAGCTAAGTCCGGCACCGTCAACATCGACTACAAGGACACCGCGCTGCTGCGCAAGTACGTGTCCGATCGCGGCAAGATCCGCGCTCGTCGTGTGACCGGCAACTGCGTGCAGCACCAGCGCGACGTTGCCGTGGCCGTCAAGAACTCCCGTGAGGTCGCACTGCTGCCTTACGTGTCCACCGCTCGCTGAGAAGGGAAACCACAGCAATGAAGTTGATTCTGACTGCTGATGTGGATCACCTCGGTGCGCCTGGCGACACCGTGGAGGTCAAGGACGGTTACGGCCGTAACTTCCTGCTGCCCCGTGGCCTGGCGATCGTCGCCACCCGCGGCGCCGAGAAGCAGGTTGCCGGCATCCGTCGTGCCCAGGACGCGCGCAAGGTGCGCGACCTGGATCACGCCAACGAGCTGAAGCAGGCCATCGAGGGCCTGACCGGTGTGGCGCTGTCGGTCAAGACCGCCGGCACCGGCAAGCTGTTCGGTTCGGTCACCGCCGCCGACGTCGCCGCCGCCATCAAGGTCGCGGGCGGCCCGGTCGTCGACAAGCGCAGCATCGAGCTGCCGAAGGCTCACATCAAGAGCACCGGCAAGCACGGCGTCAAGGTGCACCTGCACCCGGACGTGGCTGCCAAGTTCGACCTGCAGGTCAACGCCGCCGAATAAGTTCGGCGCTGTCGGAGGCCATCCCTGCGGGATGGCCTCCGATTCTGTTTGTCCCGGACCCGGTCCGGTGTGCGCGCGATGTTCGGCGCGGGCTGTGGAGTAATCGGGATACCGACCGGCCTTGTTGTGCGTCAGGTCACCCGCTGGGGAAACGCTGTTCACCCAACACGCCCGAAGGTTGCCGTCCAGCGACACGCCGCACCGGTTTGATCCACAGTTGCGAACATCGAGAAATCGGACGCTACCTGGGGATTCACCCACTTCACCGATTGTTGTCCCCAGTTCATCCACAGGGGGTGCACAACGGTTGGTGAACAACACCCACTTTATCCACAGCTGTATGCACAGTTCCGTTTGGTGGAGCCGGTAGCTTCGCTTAGGTTCGCATCATTGTCGTGGATCACGAGTTCGGAACCTGTCGGTGCGCAGGCGTAGAACAGGGATGTCCGATCCGTGCCGCAGGAGAGAGGACGGTCGAGCCGGATGGCAGTCATCGATGATCGCGGCCACGACGATCAGGGACCGTCGGAGTATCGCGAGGCGCCCGGCGAGGACTTCGGCCGCCAGCCGCCGCACGACATGGCCGCGGAGCAATCGGTACTGGGCGGCATGCTGCTGTCCAAGGACGCCATCGCCGACGTCATCGAGGTCATTCGCCCCGGCGACTTCTACCGCCCCGCGCACCAGGCCGTCTACGACGCGATCCTGGACCTCTACGGCCGCGGCGAACCCGCCGACCCCGTCACCGTCTCCGCGACCCTGGACCGCCGCGGCGAGCTCAAGCGCATCGGCGGCCCCCCGTACCTGGTGACCCTGACCCAAACGGTCCCCACCGCCGCCAACGCCGGCTACTACGCCGAGATCGTCGCCGAGAAGGCGATCCTGCGCCGCCTGGTCGAGGCCGGCACCCGGATCGTCCAGTACGGCTACGCCGGCGCCGACGGCCAGGACGTGGCCGAGGTGGTCGACCGCGCCCAGGCCGAGCTCTACGAGGTGACCGAACGCCGCTCGAGCGAGGACTTCCTCCCCCTGGAGGAGCTCCTGCAGCCCACGATGGACGAGATCGACTCGATCGCGAGCCGCGGCGGCATCTCCCTCGGCGTGCCAACGGGTTTCACCGAGCTCGACGAACTGACCAACGGCCTCCACGCGGGCCAGATGATCATCGTCGCGGCGCGCCCGGGTGTGGGTAAATCGACTTTGGGAATGGATTTCATGCGCAGTTGCTCCATCAAGCATGGAATGGCGAGCGTCATCTTTTCCTTGGAAATGAGCCGGACGGAAATCGTCATGCGTTTGCTGTCGGCCGAGGCGAAGATCAAGCTCGGGGACATGCGGTCGGGGCGGATGAGCGACGACGACTGGACTCGGCTGGCTCGGCGGATGAGCGAGATCAGTGAAGCGCCGTTGTTCGTGGATGATTCGCCCAACTTGACCATGATGGAAATTCGGGCGAAGGCCCGGCGGCTCAAGCAGCGGCATGATTTGCGGCTTATTGTCGTGGACTACCTGCAGCTTATGAGTTCGGGCAAAAAGGTCGAATCTCGCCAGCAGGAAGTTTCGGACTTCTCGCGAAGTTTGAAACTTATGGCCAAAGAGCTCGAAGTTCCGGTTATCGCAATTTCGCAGCTCAACCGCGGTCCTGAGCAGCGAACGGATAAGCGGCCGATGGTTTCCGACCTTCGCGAGTCGGGCTCACTAGAACAGGATGCGGATATGGTTATCCTGCTTCATCGCCCCGATGCATTCGAGCGAGATGACCCGCGCGGCGGCGAAGCGGACCTTATTGTGGGTAAGCACCGAAACGGTCCCACGGCCACCATCACCGTTGCTCACCAGCTGCATTTGAGCCGTTTCGTCGATATGGCCCGCGGCTGATTCGTTGCGAGATATTATTGTCTGATGAATTCGCACCGACCGGAAAGTCGAATTTGCGAAAACTCCGGCGCGATTGATATTTCCGCGTCGGGATGCTTTACCGGTTCCACCCGGCTGCTACGCGCTGACACCGGGGGCGAGATCTCGCTTGCCGCGCTCATCGAGGACAGCGACCCGCCGCCCGTGTGGTCGGTGGATGCCGAGATGCGGATGGTCGCGAGCCCGCTGTTGCACGTCTTCCACAGCGGAAGCAGGGAGGTTTTCCGACTGCGGCTGGCGTCCGGACGCGAGGTCGACGCGACCGCGAACCACCCCTTCCTGACCCTCGACGGCTGGGTCCCGCTGAAGTCCCTCGCGATCGACTCCCGGCTCGCGATCCCGCGCCGCATCCCGGAACCCGTACGGACGGGGTCGATGCCGGACTCCGAGATCATCATGCTGGCGCACATGATCGGGGACGGTTCGTTCGTCCGGCGACAGCCCATCCGGTACGCGAGTGTCGACGAGGAGAACCTCGCGGCCGTGACCGACGCCGCGAGACACTTCGGTATCACCGCGATTCGCGACGATTACGCTGCCGCCAAGGTGACGACGCTTCGGCTGCCCGCGCCCTATCGACTTGCCCGCGGCAAGCGGAATCCCATCGCCGTCTGGCTCGACGAGCTGGGGCTCTTCGGGCTGCGCAGCTACGAGAAATTCATTCCGGAACGGGTTTTCGGGTTGTCCAACGACAAGATCGGACTGTTCCTGCGGCACCTGTGGGCCACCGACGGGTCTGTGCGATGGGACGCCAAAGGCAACCAGGCCCGCATCTACTACACCTCGACGAGTCGCCGACTCATAGACGACGTCGGCCAAGCTCTGCTGCGGCACGGCATCCACAGCAGGATCAGGCTGGTCCCCAAGGCCGGCTACCGCGACTGCTGGCACCTGATCATCAACGGCGGCGATGACCAGACCGTCTTTCTCGAGGCGATCGGTGTTCACGGCGCACGGGGTGTTTCCGCGGCGGCGGCCCTGGAACAGGTCAGAGCGTTGCCGCGAAACACCAACGTGGACACCGTCCCCAAAGAGATTTGGACGAAGGTCCGCGCACGGTTGGCGGCGAAGGGTATGTCGCATCGCGACTTCCAAGCCGCGATGGGTACGCGCTTCTGCGGGTCCACGATGTGGAAGCACGCACCGAGCCGGAGAAGACTGGCCCGGGTCGCCGAGATACTGGACGACCCCGAACTCGCCATGCTCGCAACCAGTGACATCTTCTGGGATCGGATCGTCGAGATCACGAGCCTGGGTGAGCAGGACGTGTACGGCGGACTGGTGCCGAACACCTACAACTTTGTGGCGCAGGGGATCTCGGTGCACAACCCGTTTCGGTGGGTTCGCGGCGCGGAACCGGCGGCCGCGGGGGTCTGATACCGGGGTGGTGAACTCGCCGGTCGAGCTTCCGTGCCCGGCGAATCGCCGGGGTGGGGCGGCGTTCGGTCGATCGGGGAGCGGTCTGGTTAGAGTCCGGGGCAGGTGTGTGGGCTCGTGCCGTTCGGTCGTTTCATCCGATTGGGGAGCGCTATGTCGGCGGGTGATCACGCTGGGTCGGGCGCGGCGGGGCGGGGGCGGGCGGCGGTCGAGCGGGGAGAACGGCTCACCCGGCGCGGGGTCGAGATGGTGCAGCGGGCCGCGCGGGCGGACGGGGCGTACGAGTCCGGGTTGACGGCGTTGATGCGGGCGACCGTCGCGAACTTCGCGACCGACGCGGCCATCGCGGTGGCGCTGGCCAATACGTTGTTCTTCGCGAGTCCGGCCACGCAGTCGCGGGTGAACGTCGCGTTGTATCTGTTGATGACGGTCGCGCCGTTCGCGGTGATCGCGCCGGTGATCGGGCCGCTGCTGGATCGGTTGCAGCACGGGCGGCGGATCGCGCTGGCGGCGACGTTCGGGTTGCGGGTGCTGGTCGCGGTCGGGTTGATCTTCAGTCTGAACAGTTGGGCGCTGTATCCGCTGGCGCTGGGGTCGATGGTGTTGAGCAAGTCGTTCTCGGTGCTGAAAAGCGCTGTGACGCCGCGGGTGCTGCCGCCGGGGATAGATCTGGTGCGCACGAACTCGCGGTTGACGGTGTTCGGTCTGGTGGGCGGTTCGATCGTGGCGGGCGGTATCGCGGCGGCGGCCGCGTTCGTGTTCCATTCCACGGGTGCGCTGGTGGTGGCGGCGCTGCTCGCGGCGGCGGGCGCGTATCTGAGTTTGCGTATCCCGCCGTGGGTGGAGGTCACCGAGGGTGAGGTTCCGGCGACGCTCGGGTATCGGGATTCCGGTGGGGACGCACCGGGTCGGCCGAATCCCGCGGCAGTCGCCACCGCGCCGGGCTCCGCCGGCCCCGTTGCATCCGGCGCGACCGATCCCACGGCGGCGACGTCATCCGGCGCGGCGGTCGCGACGGCTCCGGGCTCGCCCGCCGGATCCGGCGCGGCCGATCCCGCGGCGCAAGCCGAGCAGCGTCCCGCCCGCCCGCGCCTGCGCGCCCGGCAACCGTTGGGCCGCACGGTGATCGCGGGGTTGTGGGCGAACTGCGCGATCCGTGTCCTGACCGGTTTTCTGACGTTCTATATCGCCTTCGTGGCCAAGTCGAGTGACGAGTCCGCGCTGCGCCAGGCCCTCATGCTGGCGGCGGCCGGTGCGGCGGCGGGGGTCGGCAATTTCGGCGGCAACTTCACCGGCGCCCGGTTGCGCCTGGGTCGCCCGGCCGCGATCATCCTGTCGTGCACGGGCGCCTGCCTGGCGATCACCATCGTCGCGGCGATCCAGAACGGCCTGGTGGGCGCGGTGCTGGCGACACTGGTCGCGTCGGCGTCCACCGCGCTGGCGAAGGTGTCGCTGGATGCCTCGATCCAGGACGATCTGCCGCCGGAATCCATCGCGTCGGGTTTCGGCCGCACCGAGACGGTCCTGCAGTTGGCGTGGGTGCTCGGTGGCGCGCTGGGTGTGCTGCTGCCCACGGTCTACCGCACCGGGTTCACCGTCGTGGCGGTGATCATCGGCGTCGCGCTGCTGCAGTCGGCGCTCAGTTACCGTGGTCTTTCCCTGCTCCCCCGCTTCGGCGGCTCTCGCCCGCAGCGGCCGAGGGCGCGGGTGCGCTAGCGACCGGCGGACCGGTACCACGGGGTGAGGCGGGGTGGTACCGCGGTCCGATGTGTGTGCGCGGGAACGATTTCTAATGTCGGGCCATGCGATGGCGGGCTGTTGGTATGTCGATCTGTGTGACTTCGATGCTGCTGGTGGGGTGTGCGGCCGGGGACGGCGAGGCGCCGGCCGGTGCCGAGGCGGTGCGGGGTGATCTGGCGGAGCTGGTGCGGGACGGGGCGGTGGGGGCGATCGCCACGGTGACCGTGGACGACGCGACAACCGTGCTGACCGCGGGTGTGGCGGATCTGGCTGTGGGAGCGGCGATTCCGGTCGATCCGGCGCAGCATGTGCGCATCGGGAGTATCACCAAGACGTTCACGGCCGCGCTGGTCGTGGGGTTGGCGGCGGAAGGGCGGATCGATCTCGATCGGCCGGTCGAGGCGTACCTGCCGGGGTTGCTGGCCGGTGCGGGACCCGCGGGGGTCGAGATCACGGTGCGCCAATTGCTCGGGCATCGCAGCGGTTTGCTGGATCCGCCGCTGTCTCCGGAGGTGGACGAGTACGAGGCGGCGCGGACGGGGCGGACGTACACGCCCGGGCAGGAGGTCGCGATGGTCGTGCGGGAGCCCACGGGGCTCGCGCCGGGTGCTCGATTCGAGTACGCGAATATCAACTACCTCGTGGCCGGGATGCTGGTCGAGGCGGTGACGGGTGGTCGCTTCGCCGATGAGTTGCGTGCCCGGATTCTGGTTCCGCTCGGGTTGTCGGATACGTATCTGCCGGAGACGGGCGAGACGGGTCTGCGGTCGCCGCATCCGACGGGTTACGCGAATATCGGTGGCGTGGTGACCGATACGACTCGGATCGAGCCGTCGCTGCCGTGGGCGTCGGGGGCGATGGTCAGCACCGGGGCGGATCTGAATCGGTTCTTCGCCGCGCTGCGGGCGGGCCGGGTGGTGCCGGAGTCGCGGGTGCCCGAGATGCTGGACGGGGTCGATATGGGTTCCGGGAGCGGGTTCTTCTACGGTCTGGGCGTGTCGACCCTGCGACTGCCCTGCGGTGCGGATTTCGTGGGCAATGTCGGTGGTGTCCGGGGGTTCACCGCGATGTCGGGCACGACGGCGGCCGGGCGGTCGGTCACCGTCTCGTTCACCGGCACGACGTCGTCGACCGATATTCCGGGGTTGCTGGCACGCGCGCTGTGCGGCTGAGACCCGTGCCGCGGGGTCACCGGCCGCGGAGCATGCGGCCCGCCGCGTCGACGGCGGGCGCCGAGCTGCCCGCGTCGTTGATGAAGACGGCGAAGGCGAGGTCGCCGGTGATGCCGACGAACCAGCCGTGGGCGTGGGTGTCGTCGATGAACTCGGCGGTGCCGGTTTTGCCGAGGAGCCCGGGGATGTCGGCGAGTTGGGTGGCGGTGCCCGCGGTGACGGTTTCGCGCATCATGGTGCGGATCTGGTCGGCGACGCCGGCGGGCAGGGGTTCGGCGGGGCGGTCGGGGGTGCCGGGTTTGCCTTGCAGCAGTGCGGGATCGGGCGGGGTGCCGTGTGCGAGGGCGGCGGCGATCAGGGCCATGCCGAAGGGGGTGGCGGTGACCTTGCCCTGGCCGATGCCTTCTTCGACGCGCAGGGCGGGGGTGTCGGCGACGGGGACTTTGCCGGTGACGGTGGTGAGGGCGGGGGTGATGTAGTCGGTGCCGAGGCCGAGTTGGGCGGCGGCGTGGGTGAGGGCGTCGGGTGGGAGGTTGACGGCGAGGCGGCCCATGGTGGTGTTGCAGGAGCGGGCGAAGGCGGTGTGCAGGGGGACGCTGCCGAGGTCGAAGTTGTTGTCGTTGGGGATCTGTCGTCCTTCGATGTTCTCGGTGCCGGGGCAGGGCAGGACGGTGTCGGGGGTGACGGCTCCGGCTTGCAGGGCGGCGGAGACGGTGACGGTCTTGAAGGTGGAGCCGGGCGGGTAGAGGCCGGTGAGTGCGATGGGGCCCTGGGCGTCGGCGGCGGCGTTCTGCGCGATGGCCAGCAGGTTCCCGGTGGAGGGTTGCAGGGCGACGATGACCGCGGGCTGTTCGATCGGGGTGAGGGCGGTTTCGGCGGCGCGTTGCAGCGCCGGGTCGAGGGTGGTGCGAATATCGCCGGCGGGCTTGGCATCCGGGCCGCCCACGCGCTGGGTGCCGTCGGTGCCGCGGGCGCGCACGGCCCATCCGGCCGCCGCGTCGACGTCGTTCTGCCACTGTTCGGTCAGGCCGGACCACACGGGTGAGGACAGCGCCTTGTCGGTGGTGAGCAGCCGGTTCTGCGGTGCGAGGGTGACGTTCGGCAGCGCGGTGAGGGCGTCGCGTACGGGTGCGATGTCGGATTCGCGCAGCAGTACGGCCGTGATCGGTTTGCCCTGTGCCCCGGCGAGTTCGGTGTCCAGGGAGGCCGCGGTGACCCCGGGTGCGGCGGCGCGCAGCAGGGCGGCCACGGCGGCGGTGTCGGCGCCGGGTGCGAGGTTCACCAGGGTGACGGTCTGCTGTGTCATGAATTCGCCGCCGGCGGCGTCGAGCACGCGCGGTGCGGGGCTGGGGTCGGCGCGGCTGTAGGAGAGCGGCCCGATGTCGAGTCCTGGCGCGAGGGTGGCGGGGTTCCAGTGCACGCGCCAGCCGTCGTCGGTGTCCTCGAGGTCGCCGGTGGTGCGGTAGGTCCATTGGTTCTTGCCGTCGGGGCCGAGTTTCCAGGTGGCGTCGAGGGTGAAGTCGCCGTTGTCGCCGATGTCGCCGACGTGGAATTCGACGTCTTTGCCGAGGGCGTCGTAGAGGCCGTCGAGGGTGGTTGTCGCCTGTTTTTCGTCGGTGGTGGCGCGGGCGGCCGCCGCGATGTCGTCGGCGTTGAGTGCGTCGGCGAACTCCGCGGCGGTGTCGCGCATGCGGTCGGCGGTGGAGTCGCCGCAGGAGCACACCGTGAGGGCTAGGCCCGATGCGACAAACATTCCGAACAGTCTCGTACCTGTGCGCATCGTCCCGACGCTACCCGCGTTCGGTCCGTCCCGGCCGTAGCCGCCCGCGGCGTGGGCGGGCGGTGGCCGGTGGACGGACCGCGAAACACGCGGGTGGATCCGGCGGGGATATTAGGGTCGCGGGGGTGAGATTCGAGGTGCGGGTCGATGTGCCGGGCGCGGTGGAGATTGTCAGGGCGGCAGTCGGATTCGGCTGGCGCTGGGGCGCACCGGATATTCGGCGTTTCGCCGGGGTGGCGGGCTGGAGCGGTCCCGAGACGGTGGGCACGATGCGCCAGGGCGCGCTGTTCGCGCGCACGGGACTCGACGTGTGGGCGGATTCGGCCATGTTCTGGGGCAGCGTGCGCGGCCTGGCGTACGTGCGGGTGACGGTGTCCGATTGCCCGGGTCCGGGCGGGGACGGTCCGGCGGCGGCGCTGGCGCGGTTGCGCGCCCGGTTCGTGGAGCTGTGGGGCGAGCCCGCCGAGCAGGGCGCGGGCGCGGAGGAGGGGGTGGCCTGGGTCTTCCCGAATGTGGTTGTCGGGCTGACCACTTCGGCGGACTGTGTGGATCTGCTGCTGGTCAATCCGGTGGAGCAGCGGTACTGGATGGATCGGCGGCACGAGGGGGCGCGGCGCCGCGCGGCGCTGGGCGGCTGGGGTCGGCTGACCGCCGATCTGGCGGTGCTGGTGGATACGCTCCCGGCGGACGCGCACGTGGTGCTGAGCGCGGCGGGCGGGCGGTACGTGCAGCTCACCACCGGGGACGGGGAGCTGTGCGCGGAGTTGAGCCGCAGCGAGTTCATCGATCCGACCTGGCGGTACGGCGCGGATGTGGAACAGGTCCTGCGGTCGCGGGGCTGGTCGGCCGGGCCGGAATCGAACTGGTCCTGCTGCATTTCGCGGGTGGCGGGCCGAACCGCGGTGAGCGGATTCGTGATTCGCGCGGTGGAGGCGCTGCGCACGCTCGGGGTCGCGGCCACCACCGATCTGGTCGCGGACGGCTGGATCGACGGCGAGGCGGACCTGGACATCGCGGTGCTGGGCATCGCCCCGCATCCCACCGCGCGCACCCAGCGCGCGGAGTTTCTGCGCGAGCACGCGGTGTCGAGTTTCGACGCGGGCCCGTTGCGGGTGGATGTGCCGGGCGGACTCGAAATCGCCAAGGCCGCACGGGAGTTCGACTGGACCTGGACCCGCGCGGACGTCTCCGCGTTCGCCGAGCGGGCGGGCTGGTCGCTGCGCCCGGACGAGGCGCGGCCCCGGCTGGTGCCCGCGCACACCACGCTGCGGGTGGAGCAGGAGCGCGCGCTGTTCAGCTTCGACGGTGATCGCCTGGAGTCGGTGTGCGTAACCCTCAGCGACAGCATCGAATCCGGGCTGTACGACGAGGGCCTGCCGGTCGAGGTGCGTGAGCAGTTGACGGCGGCCTTCACCCGCGCCGCCGACGGTTTCCGCGGTGATCTCGGCACGCCGGTGCACGGCACGCTGTGGCGGACGCCGGGTCCGGTGTGGATGTCCGAGCGCCTGTCGGTGGGCGTGGTGGCCGGAACCGACACCGTCGACCTGTATCTGGTCAATCCGGCCGAGCGTGACCGCCGGCTGGTGCTCGAGCAGCAGCAGACCGCGCGGCGCGCCACCGATCGCGAATGGCGGCAGTTCTTCGACGATCTGACCGCGATCGTGGCCGAATTGCCTTCCGGCGGTGCGGCAGTGGTCGACGCCGGTGATCGCGGTTCGGTGCATTTCAGTCGCGGCCCGGAGTCGTTGCGGGTGTATCTGGACGCCGAGGCGGGCGCGGGCCTGAATCCGCGGGTGACCGAGCTCATGCGCGCGAACGGCTGGCAGCGGCCGGAAGTGGCGACCGCGGTGTGGCGGCACAGCCTGCCCGATCCGGTGTTGTTCCGCGATTTCCGGCACTTCGTGGAGTTCGCGCTGTGGCCCCTGCGCACGCGCCTGGCCCCGCACACGCTGCTGCTGGTCAGCGCGGACGGCGCGGATCGGCCGGTGCGCACCCCCTCGATCGGCGCGACCGAGCGCTGACGCGCCGCGTTAGAGTCGAGTGATGATCGAGGCCGAGGATGTCAGCGTCACCCGAACGGCCTACGACGGGGTGGCCGAGTTGTATACCGGCCTGGTCCGGGAGCAGTTGCTCGCCAATCCGTACGACCGTGCGGTACTGGGGGTTTTCGCCGAATCGGTGCTCGAGAGCGAGCACGCGGACGCGCCCGCGGCGGAGGTGGGCTGCGGTCCGGGCCGCATCACCGATCACCTGCGCCGGGCGGGCCTGGACATCTTCGGACTCGACCTGTCGCCGGAGATGATTCGCCTGGCCCGCCTCGAGTATCCGGGGCTGCGTTTCGAGGTCGGTTCGATGGAGCGGCTGGAGCTGGCGGACGCGGCGCTGGGCTCGATCGTGGCCTGGTACTCCATCATTCATCTGCCGCCCGCGCGGGTGCCGGCGGTGCTGGCGGAGTTCGCGCGGGTGCTGCGCCCGGGCGGGCACGCGCTGTTCGCGTTCCAGGCCGCGGACGGGGTGACGGGCGTGCAGCCGTACGACCACAAGGTGACCACGTCCTACCGCTGGGCCCCCGACACGCTGGCGGAGGCGCTGGCGGCCTGCGGTTTCCGGGTGACGGCCCGGATGCAGCGCCTGGCGCGCCCGGACGAGCGCACACCGCAGGGGTACGTGCTCGCGGTGAAGGACGACGCGGCCAACCCCGTGCACTGATTCCGTAGCACCGGCATTCCTGCCTATCGGGACAGATCCCCCGCATTTCCCCCCGCCCGCGCTTACCGTCGGGCAGGAGCGAGAGCTAGGGAGTTGTGGTGACGGACTGGGACGAAGAGGTCGATGTACTGGTCGCCGGGTCGGGCGGTGGCCTGGCCGGGGCCTATACCGCCGCGCGCGAGGGCCTGTCGGTGCTGCTGGTGGAGGCCACCGAGAAGTTCGGCGGCACCACCTCCTATTCCAACGGCGGCGGCATGTGGTTCCCGGGTAATCCGGTGCTGCGCCGGGCCGGGGTGGACGAGCCCGTCGAGGACGCGCTCGAGTACTTCCGCGCGGTGGTGGGCGATCGCACGCCGGCCGCGCTGCAGGAGGCGTTCGTGCGCGGCGGCGCGCGCGTCATCGAGTATCTGGAGCAGGACGCCGCCCTGTCGTTCCAGTCCTTCCCGTGGCCGGACTACTACGGCAAAGCGCCCAAGGCCCGCCTCGACGGCAAGCGCCACATCGTGCCGACCCCGCTTCCGGCGGCCGAACTGGGTGAGCTGAGCGCGTCCGTGCGCGGCCCGCTGGGCACCGACCGGCACGGCGAACCGCCGCCGGACCTGCTAATCGGCGGCCGCGCGCTGGTCGGCCGGTTCCTGCTGGCGCTGTCGGCGTTTCCGGCCGCGAGCGTGCGCCTGAACACCGCGCTGGTGGAGCTGGTGCTCGAGGACGGCGCGGTCACCGGTGCGATCGTCGAGCGCGACGGGGTGCGCGGCGCCGTGCGCGCCCGCCGGGGCGTGCTGCTGGCGGCGGGCGGTTTCGAGGGCAACGACGCGCTGCGCGCACGCTACGGCGTACCCGGGCAGGCGCGGGACACCATGGGGCCCTGGGGAAATCAGGGCCGCGCGCACGAGGCGGGCATCGCCGCGGGCGCGGACGTGGATCTCATGGATCAGGCGTGGTGGTCCCCCGGGCTGATCCATCCGGACGGCCGGGCCGCGTTCGCGCTGTGGTTCACCGGCGGCATCTTCGTCAATCGGCACGGTGAGCGGTTCGTCAACGAGTCCGCGCCCTACGACCGGCTGGGCCGCGAGATCATCGAGCACTTGGAGGGCGGCGATGTGCGCCTGCCCTTCTGGATGATCTACGACGACGCCCACGGCCCGGTGCCCCCGGTCAAGGCGAGCAACGTGCCGATGGCGGCGACCGCGGAGTACGAGGCCGCCGGACTCTGGCACACCGCGGACACCCTGGCGGAGCTCGCGGACAAGATCGGCGTACCGGGCGCGGCGCTCGCGGCGACGGTCGAACGGTTCAACGCCATCGCGGACAAGGGCGTGGACCCGGACTTCGGGCGCGGGGACGAGGCCTACGATCGCGCGTTCTCCAAGGGCGCGCCGCCGCTCACCCCGATCGTGCGCGGGCCCTTCCACGCGGCCGCCTTCGGCATCTCCGATCTGGGCACCAAGGGTGGTCTGCGCACCGACACCGCCGCGCGGGTGCTGACCCCCGCGGGCGCGCCGATTCCCGGGCTGTACGCGGCGGGCAACACCATGGCCGCGGTGAGCGGCACCACCTATCCCGGCGGCGGCAATCCGATCGGGGCGTCGGTGCTGTTCAGTCATCTCGCGGCGCTGGACATGGCCGCGCGCTAGCGGGCTCACCGGCGCGCGCGGCCCGGCGTTCTACAGTCGAGCCATGAGTACCGGCGACCCGAGCCCCCCGTCCGCGCCGCGCCGGGCGCGCTATGACGTCGTGGTGGTGGGCGGCGGCCACAACGGCCTGGTCGCCGCCGCGTACCTGGCCCGGGCCGGGCGGTCGGTGGCGGTGCTCGAGCGCCGGGACCACACCGGCGGCGCGGCGGTGTCGTCCCGGGTCTTCCCGGGCGTGGACGCGCGCCTGTCCCGCTATTCGTATCTGGTGAGCCTGCTGCCCGATGCCATCGTGCGGGATCTGGGGCTGCGGTTCCGGACGCGGCGGCGGCGGATCTCGTCCTACACCCCGGTCGGCGCGGGCGGGCTGCTGGTGGACGGCGGATCCGAGTCCGGCACCCGCGAGAGCTTCCGCCGGGTCACCGGTTCGGACCGGGATTTCCGGGCGTGGCAGGAGTTCTACGGCCGCACCGGGGAATTGGCGCGCCGGGTGTTCCCGACACTGACCGAACCGCTGCCGACCCGCGCCGAAATGCGGGACGTGGTCGATGATCCCGCGCTGTGGGAGTCGATATTCGAACGGCCGCTGGGTGATTGGGTGGAACGGGAGTTCACCGACGACACCGTGCGCGGTGTGGTGCTCACCGACGCCCTGATCGGCACCTTCACCCACGCGCACGATCCGACCCTGCTGCAGAACCGCTGCTTCCTCTATCACGTGATCGGCGGCGGCACCGGCGACTGGGACGTGCCGATCGGCGGCATGGGCGCCCTGACCGACGCGCTCGCGGCGGCCGCGCGCGCCGCCGGGGCCGAACTGATCACCGGCTGCACGGTGACCGCCCTCGGCACCGGTTCCGGCGCCACCGATGTGGCGTTCACCCGCGCCGACGGGCGCGAGGGAACGGTGACGGCCGGGCACGTGCTGGTGAACGCCGCGCCCTTCGAGCTGGCCCGGCTGCTGGGCGAGCCCGCCGAACGCCCCGAAGGCTGCCAGCTCAAGGTCAATATGCTGTTGCGCCGCCTGCCCCGCCTGCGCGACGCCGCCGTCGACCCGGCCGCGGCGTTCGCCGGCACGTTCCACATCGCCGAATCGGGTTCGCAGCTCGAACGCGCCTACCGCGAGGCCGCGGCGGGCCGGTTGCCCACCGCCCCGCCCTCGGAGATCTACTGCCACACCCTGACCGACCCGAGCATCCTGTCCCCCGAACTCGCCGCCGCGGGCGCGCACACCCTCACGCTCTTCGGATTGCACGTCCCCGCAAGCCTTTTCGCCGCCGATCCCGAGGGCGTGAAGGCCGCGCTGCTGGATTCCACCCTGGCTCAGCTGGACGCGGTCCTGGCCGAGCCCATTCGCGATTGCCTGGCCACCGACGCGAACGGCGATCCCTGCCTGGAAGCGCGGTCGCCCCTGGACCTCGAGCACGACATCTCCCTGCCCGGCGGTCACATCTTCCACGGCGATCTCCAATTCCCCTATCGCACGGGTGATTCCGATACCCCGGCCGCGCGCTGGGGCGTGGCCACCGCGCATCCGGGCATCCTGCTGTGCGGGGCGGGGGCGGTCCGCGGCGGCGGGGTGAGCGGTATCGGCGGCCACAATGCCGCGATGGCGGTCCTGGCCGGCTAGCGGCTGATTCGGCCGCACGCGTAGCTGATTCGGCCGTGCGCGGGGCGGACTCGCGGCGGCCCGGTGCACGGCCACGAATGGGCGCGGAGCGCCGCAGCTCAGGAGGTGCCGCGGCTCAGGAGGTGCGGCGGCCGTCGCCGGCCTGGTGCCCCATGATGTCGGTGCAGCAGCGGATGAAGTAGCGCACGATCGGGTCGGCCTCGGAGGCGTCGGGCCACACCAGGGCGACGCGGGTCTGGGCGATGCCGTGCACGGGGCGAAAGACCACGCCGGGAAAGGGATTGGCGCGCGCGGTGGAGGCGGGGGTGAAGCTCACGCCGTAGTCGTCGGCGATCGCGCGCAGCCACTCCTCGGTGTTGCGGGCGATGGCGCCGATGATCGCGGTGTCGGCGGGCCGGGCGTCCAGGCCCATCCAGTAGTCGCGCCACCAGCCGGTTTCGGCGGGCGAGGCCACGTACGGCTCGTCCCAGAGTTCGCGGAAGGCGATGTCCTCGCGTTCGGCCAGCGGGTGGGCGGTCGGCAGGGCGATCCAGCGCGGCTCGGTGAACAGCTCGCGCACGTGGTACCCGTCCTGGCCGGGGAACGGCAGGCGCAGCAGCGCCACGTCCACGTCGCCCTCGTCCAGTCCCGCGGTGGGGTCGGTCCACCCGCCCTGGTGGATGTCGATCTGCCAGTCCGGGTGCAGGCGGTGGAAGACCTGGATGATCTCGGGGATGTGGGCGTCGGCGGCGCTGTTCACGCAGCCCAGGCGCAGCACGCGGGCCGCGCGGCTGGCATCGCTCTTGGTGTCGCGCAGGATCCGGTCCCACACCGCGAGCAGGCCGGGAACCTGTGCCGCCAGCACTTTTCCGGCGGCGGTCAGGGTCCATCCGGCGCGCGAGCGGATGAAGAGTTCGACGCCCATCTGCTGTTCGAGCTGTTTGATCTGGGTGGCCAGGGCCGGTTGGGCGACATGCAGACGCTGCGCGGCGCGCGGCAGGCTCTCGGTCTCCGCGACCGCCAGGAAGTAACGCAGCAGTCGCGTGTCGATATCCATGCCACTCAGGTTATGGAGATGGCAACCGTTAGGCATACCCCGGCCGCGACCGCCGGGGCAACGCCGGATGCTATTGGCGGTTCTGACACACCGGACGGTACTGGCACATCGCTCATTAGAGACGACCCGAGCGCCGGTGCACGGCGGAATGGCGACAGTGGGATACGCGCCACGATGGATCCGCGCGCGGTGCGCGCTAGGGTGAAATTTGCCAAAAGTTTGCCAACCCGTCCGATTCCGGAAGGAGGCGCGCGTGCACCCCCGTGACCCCGATAACCAACCCCCGCGGACGCCGCGCCCCGGCGGCCGGCGGTTGTACGGCATCACGCGGCGCGCGACCGATTCCATGGATCGCTGGCTCGGGCGGGTCAGCGTCGGCCCCGCGGACGTGCCCGCGGACGCCCCGCCGCCGGAGGAACCGCCGGTCTCGGCCGATCTGCTGGACCTGTTGCGCCACATCGGGGTCGCGCTGATCGCCTCGGGCGAGACCACCAATCAGGTACAGGTCATCCTCGACGACCTCGCGCGCCGCTACGACGCCGAGGAGGTCCACTTCTTCGTGCTGCCCACCGGAATCTTCGTGCGCGTGCACGATTCGCGCGGCACCGCGGTGGATCTGCTCGAGGCCAGCGTGGACACCCTGCGCCTGGACCAGATCGGCAAGCTCTACCGGCTCATCGACAAGATCAAGCGAACGGTCCCGCCGCCGGTGCAGGCCACCGCCGACCTGGAGGAGATTCTCCGGTTGCCGCCGCCGACCGCGGTCTGGCTCCAGCTCCTGGGCAACGTGGTGCTGACCGTCGGCCTGGGACTCATGCTCAATCCGACCGCCAACGCCCTGCTCGGCTACATCGTGATCGGCCTGGTGGTGCAGTTGCTGATTATGCTCGCCGAGCGCATGCCGCTGCTGTCCACCGGACTGCCGGTGGTCGCGGGCGCGGTGGTCACCCTGCTGTCCTTCGGTTTTCCACACGCGCTGGGCGGGGGCAACCCGCAGCAGTTGCTGGTGCCCGGGGTCGCCTCGCTGCTGCCGGGCTCGACCCTGACCAACGGCTCGATCGAATTGGCGTCGGGATCGATGGTGGCCGGGGCCAGTCGCACCATCTACGGCCTGAACAAACTGGTGCTGCTGGCCTTCGGGGTGTTCATCGGTTTGCAGCTGCTGGGCCCGCAGGGTCCGGCCGGACCCGAGCAGCTGCGGCAATTGGGCTGGTGGGCGCCGATTCTCGGGGTGCTGCTGATCGGATTCGGGCATTCGTGGCGGGCCAGCGCCCCGCCGAAGTCGCTGCCCTGGCTGCTGGTGGTGCTGTACGCGGCGTTCGCGGCGCAGAAGCTCGGCGTGCTGATCGGCGGCGGACTGCTGGGCTCGTTCCTGGGCGGGCTGATCGCGGTGCCCGCGGCATACCTGGTGCAGCGCAATCGCAATGCCCCGCCCACCCAGGTGGCGTTCCTGCCCGCCTTCTGGATGCTGGTGCCCGGCGGCATCGGGCTCACCGGGGTCTCGCAGCTGGTCGCCGAGTCCAATGCCGACGGGCTGCACGTCCTGGTCACCACCACGCTGACGGTGCTGGCGATCGCGCTGGGCGTCATCGTCGGTTCCGGGGTGGCGAACAAGAGGCCGCCGCGCATCACGCCCATGGTCGATCAGCTGCTCGGGCCGGACACCGGCAAGCACGTGGCGCACGGGCGGCCCACGCCGACGAAAGATAAATCACAGAGCGGACGAAACAGACACGCCGGACGGTCGCCGGGAGCCGGGGACGTCCCGGGAAGCGACCGCGACGGGTTACGGTAACCAGCGTGCCGGTAGCCGGTGAGCCCCCCTGCCACACGAGAAGACGAACCGACCATGGGACCGCAGTCGTTCCCACGATCCGAAAGCGCCCATAGGACATGCGAGTCGACGGACGGGAAATTCCTGTCTCCGGCAGTCTGCTGCAGCCGCGGATCCGGCGGACGAGCGACATCCTGCGCGTCGTGCTGTCCGCGCTGCTGGTCGCGGTCATCATCACCGGCTCGCTCATCACGCGCCCGCAGTGGGAGGACCTCGAGAGTTCGGTCTCGAACATCGTCGGGTTCCTGACGCCCGAGCAGTCCAACCTGGTCTACATCCTCTACGGCATCGCCATTCTGGCGCTGCCGTTCGCGATCCTGGTGCGCCTGGTCTGGGGCAGACAGTGGAAGCTGCTGGGCGGCTTCCTGTCCGCGGGCCTGATCGCGGTGCTGCTGTTCTCGATCACCGGGGCCGGATTCAAGGCTCCGCGCTGGCATCTGGCCGAACCCGAACAGGTCAACACCTTCCTGTCGCAGTTCCTGGACGATCCGCGCTGGATCGCCATGCTCGCGGCCACGCTCACCGTGGCCAGCCCGTGGCTGCCGACCAGATGGCGGCGCTGGTGGTGGACGCTGCTGCTGGCCTTCGTGCCCATCCACCTGGTGGTCAGCCTCGTGGTCCCGGCGCGCGCCCTGCTCGGGCTGTCCGTCGGCTGGTTCGTGGGCGCGGTCATCGTGCTGGTGGTGGGCACCCCCGCACTGGAGGTTCCGCTCGACGCGGCCGCCAGACTGCTGGACCAGCGCGGGTTCCGGGTGACCGCCTTCCAGGTGGTGCGACCGGCCGGGCGCGGGCCGCTGGTGCTGGCCGCCAAGACCGAGGCCGATCCGCTGATCATCGAGATGTACGGGCAGAACCAGCGCAGCCGCAGCGCGCTGCGGCAGTTGCGCTGGTGGCTCACCATTCGCAGCAGCGAATATCCCTCGCTCTTCGCCTCGATGCGCAGAGCCGTGGAACATCGCGCGCTCATGGGCATCGCGCTCGGCGATCTGGGACTGGGCAGCAACAAGCCGCTCACGGTGGCGGCGGTGGACCGCGGCTGGATGTTGTACGCGCACACCGAACCCCAGGGCCACCGGCTCACCGCCGACGACGGGGAACAGACCCTGGCCGCGGTCTGGCAGGCGCTGGACACCATGCACAAGGCGCAGATCTCGCACGGTGATCTCAGAGCCGAGGACATTCGCGTCCTCGACGACGGACAGGTGCGGTTCGGCGGTTTCATGCAGTCCGAGTTCGGCGCGTACGAGGTCAGATTCCAGTCCGACGTCGCGCAGCTGCTGCTCACCGGTTCCGGACTCTTCGGCACCGAGACCTCGGTGCGGACCGCGATCGAGGCCCTGGGTACCCAGCGGGTGCTGAGCGCCTCGCGCAGACTCACCAGAACCGCCATCCCCGAGCTGGTCCGCAAATCGGTCCCCGAACCGGGCGCGCTCATGAAGGGCACCCGCGACGAAGTCGCGAAACAGACCGGCCAGGACAAGATTCAGGCCGCGCAGATCACGCGGTTCTCCCGCAATCAGTTCATTCAGCTCGTGCTACTCATCGGCCTGGTCTACGTGGCGTATCCGTACATCAGCGCGGTGCCGGGCTTCTTCTCCGAATTGCGTTCGGCCAACTGGTGGTTCGCGCTGCTGGGCCTGACGGTCTCGGCGCTGACCTACGTGGGTGCGGCCATGGCCCTGTGGGCGTGCGCATCCGAGGCGGTGAAGTTCCGCAATCTGCTGCTCATGCAGATCGCCAACACCTTCGCGGCCACCACCACCCCGGCGGGTGTGGGCGGGCTCGCGCTCAGCGTGCGATTCCTGCAGAAGGGCGGGCTCGGGGCGGTGCGGGCCACCGCCGCGGTGGCCCTGCAGCAGACCGTTCAGGTCATCACGCACGTGGCGCTGCTGCTGTTCTTCTCCGTCGCGGCGGGCGTATCGACCGACCTGTCGCACTTCGTCCCCAACGCGACCGTGCTGTACCTGGTCGCGGGCGCGGTGCTGGGCCTGGTCGGGGCGACCATGCTGATCCCCAAGATGCGGCGCTGGCTGCTCAACGAGGTGCGCCCGCAGGTCGCCGACGTGGTGGTCCAGCTCAAGGATCTGGGCCGGCGCCCGGGCCGGCTGGCCATGATCGTGGGCGGCTGCGCCACCACCACCCTGGGCATGGCGCTGGCGCTGTGGGCCAGCATCGAAGCCTTCGGCGGCAGTACGACTTTCGTGACCGTCACCATCGTCACCATGATCGGCGGCACGCTCGCCTCGGCCGCGCCGACCCCCGGCGGCGTCGGCGCGGTGGAGGCCGCCCTGATCGGCGGTCTGGCCGCCTTCGGCGTGCCCGCCACCATCGCCGTGCCGTCGGTGCTGCTCTACCGGGTGCTCACCTGCTGGCTGCCGGTGTTCTGCGGCTGGCCGATCATGCGCTGGCTCACCGCCAAGGACATGATCTAGCCCGAATCGCGGCCCGATCCGAGCTGCCACGCATTTGGATCCATCCTTGATAGCCTGCATTTCAGATCTTGCTCGTCTGTAGTACTTCCGCCCTTTCCGTGCGCAGGTATTTGGATTGCGAGGTTCCATTGCGAGGCACATCTGTCGCTCTGACCACGGTGTTCGCCGGATTGACCGCGATCGTCACCGCGGTTTCCGCCTATGCCGCACCGGTCACGGTGGACACCCCCGCCCCTCCCAGCGCCGCCGACACCGACGATCCGGGCGCCGATCAGATCCTGCTGAGCTGCCCGCCGACGCCGGACGCCGACGATCCGATGGCCCCGATCCCCGAGCGCGATCCGCTGTGCGGTGAGAACGACCTGAACCTGTACGGCGACATCTACCTGCGCAGCAACGCCTATCGCCGGTTGTCGACCATCTACGGCCCGGACGTCGCGGTCAGCATCATCGGCAACAACCACTTCCAGCTGCGCGATCACTCGGGCAATCTGATCCTGGGCGAGGACCGCAGCACGCTGCACCACATTCCGTTCGGCCGCGAGATCCCGCGCCCGCGATCGGAGAACCAGAGCAACCTCACCCCGCACGAGCTGGCACTGCAGGAGGGCCTGTCCCGGGTGACGGTCGGCATCATGCAGGGCGTGGTGTACACCGGCGACCTCACCGACATGTCGGCGCTGCTGACCACCCCGATCGGCTCGGTCCTCATCCAGGCCCCGGGCACCGGCGCGGACCCGCTGGTGCCGGGCCCCGGCGGCGATCGGGAGTTGCGACTGCTCAACAACTTCCAGGTGCTGGACGCGCAGGGCCGCTACGTCATGGGCAACACCCTGACCCTGGGTTCGCCGATGGCGCTGTGGCCCAACGCCGCGGTGCCCTGCCCGATCGGCACGGTGCCGGTCTCGCGGGTGCCGCGCGACGAGCTGGACCGCATGCCGGAGAACGCGAGCGCGGCGGGTCTGCCGGACCCGGTCTGCAAGGCGCCCGCGAGCGTGCCGATCGTGGATTACATCGACGATCCGGCCGCGCCGGACGGCGCCGCGCCCCCGCCCGGCGGGATCAAGCCGAATCAGGATCCGGTGCAGCGGCAGAAGGACATCAACGATGCGTACAGCGCCGTGGGCACCCAGTTCGGCCTGGCGGTCGCGATCGGCGGCCTGATCGGCGGCATGACCGGACTGGTCATCGGCTGCCTGGCCGGTGGCATCGGCGTGGGCGCGGCGGGCACGTTCTCCGCGGCGCTGGCCGGCACCGCCACCGGATTCGCCGGCGGCTGCCTGACCGGCGCGTCACTGCTGGGCGCCATGGGCACCACGATCGGCAGTCTGGCGATCGGCGTGCCGGTCGGCATCATCGCCGGTGTCAACGCCTACGAAACCCTGCGGTTGCAGGGCGACGTGGCACGCAAGCCCATCGCGGCGGATGTCGCTGCGGCGCAGCAGCTCTCCGCGCCGAACCCGCTGGCCGAGGCCGAGCGGGACCGGCTGGTGAGCGCCGGCATCGCGCCCGAGCTGGCCGCCGCGGTCCCCGCCGAACTCGCCGCGGCCGTGCCGACCGAGGTCGCCGCCGCGGTCGCGCCCGCACTCGCGGCGGTCGCACCGGCCGCGGTCGAGCAGCAGGTGCGCACGCTCGTCGAGGAACCCGTGCGCACGCTGATCGAGGAGCCGGTGCGGGCGCTGCTCGACCAGCCCGTCGAGTTGTTCGGGCAGCCGGTCCGGGAGCTGCTGGGCGTGCCGCTGCCGTAACCGCACCGCAGGAGCCACGAAAAAGACCGCCGGACAGAGCCTTTCGGCTCGGACCGGCGGTCTCTTCGTAACCGGCCCGCGCGCCGTGACCGGTGGGTGCGGCGGGCCGGGGTCCGGGCGCGCTACTTGCGCAGTTCGACCTTGAGCACCTTGCCGCTGGCGTTGCGCGGCAGTTCGCTCACGATGACCAGGTCCTTGGGGTGCTTGTAGCGAGCCAGCGATTCGTTGAGGAAGGGCGTGAGCTCCTCGATCGTGAGCTCGTCCACGCCCTCGACCAGCGCCACCACCGCGACCGGCACCTCGCCCCACTTCTCGTGCGGGCGGCCGATGACCGCGGCCTCGTGAATCTTGGGGTGCGCGAAGAGCACGTTCTCCACCTCGGCGCAGTAGATGTTCTCGCCGCCGGAGATGATCATGTCCTTCTTGCGGTCCACCACGTAGACGAAGCCCTCCTCGTCCTGGCGCACCAGGTCACCGGAGTGGAACCAGCCGCCGTGGAACGACTCCGCGGTCGCCTCGGGGCGGTTCCAGTAACCCGACATCAGGGTCGGGCCGCGATAGACGATCTCGCCGATCTCGCCGGGGGCGACGTCGTTCATCTCGTCGTCGACCACGCGCACCTGCACGGTCGGGATGGGCTTGCCGACCGAGCCGAGCTTGCGCAGCGCGTCCCGGCCCTCGAGCACGCAGGTGATGGGCGACATCTCGGTCTGGCCGAACACCGCGACGTTCTGCGCGTCCGGGAAGCAGTCGGCCATGGCCCGCAGCACCGAGTCCGAGGCCGGGGCCGCGCCCCAGCACAGCATGCGCAGCGCGAGTTTGCGCTCGCGGACCGTGGGCTCCTCGCAGATGAGCTGCCACTGCACCGGCACACAGAAGGCGGTGGTGGCCTGTTCGGCCTCCACGGCGTCGAGCCATTCGGTGGCGTCGAACGCGCCCAGGGGATGCAGCACGGTCTTGCCGCCGAGCAGGAAGTACGGGGTGAGACTGCCCAGCCCGGCGATGTGGAACAGCGGGGAGGTGCAGAAGCCCACCGACTCCGGGGTGATGTCCATGGCCCGGATACAGGTCAGGCCCTGGGAATTCATGTTCGCGTGCGTGAGCACCGCGCCCTTGGGGGTGCCGGTGGTGCCCGAGGTGTACATGATCAGGCAGGGCGTGTCTTCCGGAATGTCCAGCGGCGCATGCGGTTCGCCGTCCTCGGCGAGGAAGTCCGCGTAGCCGATGACGCCGTCCGCGCTCTGCCCGTTGATCACCACGCAGGTTTCCAGCGCCGGGGCCTGCGCGACCATGGCGACGGCCAGCGGCTGCAGCAGCGTGTCGGTGACGATGGCCTTGGCGCCGCTGTCCCCGACGATGTACGCGACCTCGGGCGGGGTGAGCCGGAAGTTCACCGGCACCGCGATCGCGCCCAGGGCGTTGATGCCGATGACCGCTTCGATGTATTCGGTGTAGTTGAGCGCCAGCAACAGCACGCGATCGCCGAACCCGACCCCGCGCCGGGCGAGCGCGTCGGCGAACTGCTCGGAGCGCTCGTGCAGCGCCTTCCAGCTCGTGTCCACGCCCTTGCACCGGAACGCGGTGTGGTCCGGGCGCATGACGGCGTGGGTAGCGATCTGGTTGACCCAGTGATTGCGGCGCGACCGGATGGGCTGGTCGAGCGGCTGGAACACCGTCATGCCACGTACTCCTCTCGGACCGTCACCGCGGCACCGGCTGTTCCGGGGCCGCCGACGGCTGAACGAGCGTGAGAATACCAACTAACTTTTTGGCGTGACAAGGGTTACAGAGAAGGTTCTGTAGGAAATTTATCATCACTTCATTCAGCAGCTCAGCGCTGGTAAATCGATCATGGTGCCCGATTCGCGCCGGTCAGGTTATCCCCAGGTTCGCCGCGAAGCGGTCTCGATCGCTGCAAACTCCGGCTCACATCGGGCTTGTCCCGCATATGCAACTATGCGAGTATCGAGCCAGTTGTGAGAGGCATGAGAGGACGGCGTTCAATGCTGCGTACCCGGTTCACCGAGACCTTCGGGGTGGAACACCCGATCGTGCAGGGCGGCATGATGTGGGTCGGCCGTGCCGAACTCGCCGCCGCCGTGTCCGAGGCGGGCGGGCTGGGCATCATCACCGCCCTCACCCAGCCCACCCCCGAGGATCTCCTGAAGGAGATCGACAAGGCGCGCGCGCTCACCGACAAGCCGATCGGCGTGAACGTCACCATCCTGCCCTCGATCAATCCGCCGCCGTACGAGGAGTACATGCGGGCGATCATCGAGTCCGGCATCAAGATCGTGGAGACCGCGGGCTCCAACCCCGAGCCCTTCCTGCCGTACTACAAGGAAGCCGGGATCAAGGTGCTGCACAAGTGCACCAGCGTCCGGCACGCCCTCAAGGCGCAGAAGATCGGCGTCGACGGCGTCTCCATCGACGGCTTCGAATGCGCCGGCCACCCGGGCGAGGACGACGTCCCCGGCCTCATCCTGATTCCGGCCGCCACCAAGGCGCTGGAAATCCCGGTGATCGCTTCCGGCGGTATCGCCGACTCGCGCGGCCTGGTCGCAGCGCTGGCGCTGGGCGCCGACGGCGTGAATATGGGAACGCGTTTCATGTGCACCCAGGAATCGGCGATCCACCAGTCGGTCAAGGAGCAGATCGTCGCCAATACCGAACGCGCGACCCAGCTCATCTTCCGCACCATGCACAACACCGCGCGCGTGGCGGACAACGAGATCAGCCGCAAGGTCGTCGAAATCGAGAAGGCCGGCGGCAAGTTCGAGGATGTGCGCGATCTGGTCGCGGGCGCGCGCGGCCGCAAGGTGTTCGAAGAGGGCGATCTGGACGCGGGCATCTGGTCCGCGGGCCAGGTCCAGGGCCTGATCGACGACATTCCGACCTGCGCCGAGCTCATCGGCCGCATGGTGTCCGAGGCCGAGGATCTGATCAAGGCCCGCCTCGGCGGCATGCTCGTCTAGCACCGGACTTCGTCGCCGCGATGCCCTCTCGCCCGCGCGAGGGGGCATCGCGCATTTGTCCGGTGTGAAAGTCCGTGCGTACCAGATAATTCGGGCGAAGATCTCTTAGCCCGATTTGCTAATGGCTATTGCCCATTCGGCTGCCCCGCGCCCTGCGATCCGTCATGCTTTGAGTACACGACTGACGTGTTGGAGGTGCCGAAATGGCAGTCACTCGAATCTATCTCGACGACAACGCGGTACGCCGGGCCATGGCGATTTCGGGCGTTGACACCGAACAGGACGCGGTGAACCTAGCACTGCGCTTCTTCTCCTCGCACGCCACCGCCGCGGACTTCGAACCGCCGCAGCGGCGCGCGGCCACCGCCTGAGCCGGACAGCGCGCCGGGGAGCCGCCTACCGAAGGGTAGCTCCCCGGCGCCGGTCGGCTGCGCGGCCGGCGCGCGAATCGACTTGCGCACCAAACCGATCGGTGTGATCGGACCGTCCACGGCCCGTTCGGATTCCAGCGCGCCCGCACACCGCGGCGAGCGGGGGTGGTGTCACCCACCGGGACCGCGCTGAGTCACAATCTACCTGCGCGAAAGCCCGGCTGGGCCGAGCGAAATCTTGGCAGAATCGCCCGAGGTACCTCGGCGCGCACGTCGCCGGACGCGGGAGGGATTCCTGTGCGGCAGAGTACGAAAGCTTCGACCGATATCGGATCGCCCTTTCCCCGGGTGTCGATCGTGGGTGTCGGCACCCGCGCGACGGGCGCGGCCTTCGACCGGGACTGGTTCGGCATCGGGGAGGTGGAGGCCTCGGGCATGCACGCGCGCCAGCGCGTCACCCTCGAGGTGGCCGTGGAGGCCCTGGACGACTCCGGGCTGGGCGCGGTGGCGCGCGGCTCGAACGCGGCCGTGGTGTTCGGCGCCGCACCGGTTTTCGGCGGCGCGGCGCCCAACGGCGCACACCAGCTCTCGCGCGCCCTCGACCTGCGCGGACCCAGCCTGCTGGTGCAGAGCGACCGGCTCTCGCCGCTGGTCGCGGTGGACACCGCCATGCGGTTGCTGGCCGACGAGTCGGTCCCTTTCGTGATCACCGGCGGCGTGGATCTGACTCTGCTGCCGCAGTTTTCGGGCATCGCGGTCCCCACCGACATCGGCCTGTGCACGGTGCTGGTGTTGCAGCGCACCGCCGACACGCAGCGCACCGGCACCCACCGCTACGCCGAAATCCTGGGCGCCGGAATGGGTTTCCCCGCTTCCGACGTTCGCGACACGCACATCGCCCTGGCGCCGGAGCCGCGGCCCGCACCCGCCCCGCGCGACGAGCAACCGCCCACCCTGCTCCCGATCTCCGCCCGCGACCACGACGGCCTGCGCGAGCTGGCCGAGCACTGGGCCGAGCGCCTGCCCGCCTACCGCTCACTCGGCGAATTCACCTCCGCGGTAAGCAGACTCGTCCCCGAGCCGGTACGCGCCGCGGTGCTCGCCCACGACATCGACGACGCCCGCGACCAACTCCACCGCCTCGCCGGCCGGGTCGGCGGCGAGACGACGGAAGGGCCAACGGCGGTGCTCGAGCCGGTCGAGGGCGCACGATCGGGCGGGCTGCTGTGGTTGTTCGCGGGCGGCGGCGGGCACCCGCGGATGGGGCGTGCGCTGGCGGCGCGGCATCCGGTGTTCGCGGCGGCGCTGACCGAGGCCGCGGACGCCGTCGTCGAGGCGGGCGGGCCGCGAGTGTGGACCCCGCGCAACGGTTTCGCGAGCTGCGGTCCCGGCGACGACGACACCCAGCCGGCGCTGTTCGTGTTCCAGTGGGCGCTGGCCGCCCTGCTGCGGGCCTGGGGTCCGCCGCCCGACGCGGTGGCCGGGTACGGGGCCGGGGAGATCGCCGCGGCCGCCGTGGCCGAGGCGATCACGCTCGCGGACGCCGCCCGGATCGCCGTCGTGCGCGGGCGGCTGCTGGCGAAGATCCCGGACCGGGGTGCGGCCGCGGTGCTGGAGGCCACCCTCGGCGAGGTCACCCGCCTGCTGGAACCGATGCGCGCCGAGGTCGGTGTGGCGGCGATCGAGGGCCCCCGCTCGATCACGGTCGCGGGCGATCCGCGCTACGTGGACACCCTCATCCGGCGCGCCCACCGCCGCGCCATCTTCGCCCAGCGCGTCACCCCCGATTCCCCGGCGGCCCTGCTCATCCCGCACATCCCGCAGGCCCGGGCCCTCGCGCCGTGCCTGCTCCCCGAGCTGTCCCGGCTCACGCCCGTGCCGCCCCGCCTCACCTTCGTGTCCACCACCCATCCCGGCACGGTGCTCCGGCTCGCGCCGGCCGCGACCGGCACCTACGGCGACCGCTCCGGCGCCGGTGCTCACGACGGCGATCCGGCCGGACCCGCGAGCGCCGCGTCCGGAGAGCCCGGCTACTCGGCCCGGCACGCGCGCCGCGGTGCGGCCGGGCTCACGGCGGCGGGTGCTCCCGGCGCGGAGATTTCACTGGACGGCGGGTACTGGAGTGCCGGGGTGGGGGCCCCGGTAGCACTGGATTACGCGCTGGACGCCGCTGTGCGGGAAGGGATTTCGAGCGTACTGGAGATCGGTCCGCAGGCGGTGGCGGCGGCCGCTGTGCGGCGGCACCCGCACCTGCGGGAGTCGGTGTACGCGGCCGCGGCGCGCGCGGACGAGGCCGACGCCTTTCTGCGGGCGGTGGGGCGGTTGTACGTGGCGGGCCGCGACCTCGACCCGATGGCCACGGGTCCGCGGGTGGCCGCGCCGCCGCGACGGCGGTGGCGGCGCTCGCATTCCGGGCGCGGGGCCGCGCCGCAGGTCCCCGCGGTGGCCATTCGCGGGGACGGAACCTATGTCGTCGCGGGCGGGCTCGGTTCGTCCGGGGCGGTCGCCGTGCGGTGGCTGCTGGACGCGGGCGCGCGCGACGTGGTGGTGCTGACCCGGCAGCCGCGTGCGCTGCCGCCGCCGCTGGACGGGATGGAGGACTGGATCGTGCTGGTGCGCTGCGATCCGGCCGACCGCGACGATCTGGCCAACGCGCTGCACGACATTCGCGAATGCGGCTCGCCGATCCGGGGCGTGGTGCACGCGGGCCGCGAGCGCGACCGCGTCGCCACCGCCAATCTGGTGGCGCTCACCGCGGGCGATCCGACCGATTTCACCATCGGTTTCTCCACCGCCGGCTGGCAGCCGCTGTCCCGCGTGTCGAACTGAAACCCGCTGGTGGCCCGGGAATGATGGCGCCATGGCCGATGCGAGCATCCAGGTGAAATGGAAGGGCCGGCCGGATGAGCACGACTATCCGGCGGCCGCGGACTTCCTCGAAATGCTCGGCGAGCCCGACGTGGTGCAGACCGTCGTCGAGGAATTGCGGGCCGCGGAGATCATCCACAAGAAGGCCAAGGACATCCTGCGGGCGGCGCAGCTGGAGATCCTGCCCGCCTACAACCCGTACGTCCGGCGTGACCTGACCAAGATCGTGGCGGGTAAGGCGCTCTCGCCGATCCTCATGGTGCGCGGCGACTTCCGGCGCGGGGTGCCCGCGCAGATCGCCGACGGCTACCACCGGGTCTGCGCCATCTACTACACCGACGAGAACATTCTGATCCCGGTGAAGTTCGCGTCCCTGCCGTGAACTTCGAAACCCTCGCCCTGATCATGGTGCTGGGCCTGGCCGGTCCGCTGCTGGCGTGGCGGCGGGCCTGGCGGCTGCCGGTCGTGCTGGGCGAGCTGGCCGCCGGAATCGTGTTCGGGGCAACGGGTTTCGGGATCCTGGACACCGACGATCCGACCTTCACCTTCCTGGCCGACATCGGGTTCGCGGTCGTCATGTTCGTGGCGGGCACCCACGTGCCCATGCGCGACCACGGCCTGCGGTCCGCGCTCGGGGTGGGCGCGGCCCGGGCCGCGGGCGTCGGGGTGCTCGCGGCGGTGGCGGGGCACGCGGTCGCCGCCGCCTTCGGCATCGGGCACGGCGCGCTCTACGCCGTGCTCATCGCCTCCTCCTCGGCGGCGCTGGTGCTCCCGGTCCTGGACGCGCAGCGGCTCACCGGGAAACCGGTGCTGGAGTTGACCGCCCAGGTCGCGATCGCCGACGCCGCCTGCGTGGTGGCGCTGCCGCTGGTCATCGACCCGGGCAACGCCGGGCGCGCGGCGGTGGGCGCGGTGACGGTGTGCGGGGCGGCGCTGGTGCTGTTCGCGGTGCTGCGCTATCTCGAGGATTCGGGCACGCGGCGGCGGCTGCACAAGGTGTCGCAGGATCGGCAGTACGCCCTGGAACTGCGGGTCAGCCTGGCCCTGCTGTTCGCGCTGTGCGCGCTGGCCACCCGCACCCACGTCTCGATCATGCTGGCGGGGTTCGCGTTCGGGCTGGCGGTGTCGGCGATCGGGGAACCCCGGCGGGTGGCGCGCCAGCTCTTCGCCATCGGCGACGGCTTCCTCACGCCGCTGTTCTTCGTGTGGCTGGGCGCGCGCCTGAATCTGCGGGAGTTCGGCGAACACCCGGAACTGATCACGCTGGGCCTGGTGCTCGGCGCGACGGCGCTGCTCACCCACATGGTCATGCGCCTGTCCGGGCAACCCCTGGTCTTCGGGACCCTGGCCGCGGCGCAGATCGGGGTGCCGGTCGCGGCGGTGACGGTCGGCAGCCAGCTCGGGGTACTGGCGCCGGGCGAGGCCTCGGCGATGATGCTCGGGGCGCTGGTCACGGTGGGCGCGACCGCCCTGGCCGCGGCGCGAGCGGGACGAAAGAGCAGCGGCGGAACCGGAACGGACCGCACTATCGGCGCGAACAGGAAATTCTGACGCTATCCGGAATCACCCGGCGCGACACTCGGATTCCGGCGCGGCCGGACGGTGCGGAGGCGGGGGGCCGGCGGGACCGCGTCAGTCCTCGCGCCCCAGCAGCCGATCCGTTTCGCGGCGTTCGCGTTTGGTGGGGCGGCCGCTGCCGCGATCGCGGCGCGGCTGGGCGGCGACCAGTTGCGGATCCGGCGGTGGCGGGCTCTTGTCGATCAGGCACTGCACGGCGACAGCCGCGCCGACCCGTTTGGTGAGCAGCCGCTCGACGATCACGATGCGCTCGACGCCGTTGACCCGCACGCGGATCTCGTCACCGTGTTTGAGCGAGTGGGCGGGCTTGACCGCTACGCCGTTGACGCGCACATGACCGGACCGGCAGGCCGCAGCGGCGTCGGACCTGGTCTTGAAAAGCCGGACGGCCCACACCCAGGAGTCGACTCGGGCTTGGGCCGGTTCGTTCGGCAGCGCTGATGCTGATGCCACGCGCTAAGGGTACGACGAAGGTCAGGCCATCACGCGGCGCGCGGTCACGACCTGGTCGGCCTTGAGGTTGGTGTAGGAGACCGGGGTTCCGGACTGCACGGCGTTCAGCAGCTTGCCGTCGCCGGCGTAGATGCCGACGTGGCCGCCACCGTTGGTGATGACGATGTCGCCGGGGATGAGGTTCTCGAAGGCGACGGGCGCGCCGACGTGCGACTGCTCGAAGCTGGTGCGCGGCAGTTCGATTCCGGCCTGCTTGTAGGCCCACTGCACGAGGCCGGAGCAGTCGAAGCTGAACGGGCCCGAGGCGCCCCAGGAGTACTGCGCGCCGACCTTGGTGGCGGCGGCTTCGAGGGCGATGTCACCCACGCCCTGCTGCTTCTGCTGACCGAGCAGGCCGGGGAGGGAGAATCCGTTCTCGTTGCCGATACTCGGATTCGCGCCGACGGTGAGGCCGGGGCCTTCCTGGAAGTCCTTGACCGCCTCGTTGAACTGCTGCACCTGGGGTGCGAAGGCGTCCGGCACGTCGAAGTTGCCGAGACCCGGGATTTCGACGGTGGCGGCCTGGGCGGTGATCGCCGGGAACGCACCGGTTGTCGTTGCTGCCATGGCGCCCATGACAATGGCGCCCTTCACGGAATTCGTAACGCGAGATTCCCGCTGCACGCTGTGCTTACCCACCGAGCGCCATCTCCGATCCTTCGTACGTAACGCAGTGGGCCGCGTCTCCGATGAAGCGACAGACTCCACTAAGTCACGAGAAGATTACGACTGCCGAGCCGTGTTGTCCACCCCACACGTCCGGTGTGTTGCGATTTGCGGCAAACTCCCCGGCAGACACGCGAATCCTGGTCCCGGCGCGCCGATCACGACTCGATATACCTGATCGAATATGCCGTTATCTTCCAGCGATCCGCCATTTTTCGAATCAGCGCTGGTCAAGCGCTCGCTCGAGCTGCTCGATGCGCCGGCGCGCGTCGGCGAGCTGGACTTCGAGGGTTGCCAGCGCCATCACGAGCGGGCCCACCGCGAGATCGGCGACCAGTTGCGGGTCGTCGAAACCGCTTTCGATGGCGGACAGGATGTTGTTGCGGATGCGCCCCGCCACCGCGGCCTCGCCGGGCACGTTCCAGGACCGCACCACCTCGGCGACGCTGGTCGGCTCTTCCGGCATGAAGCCTCCTCGTACGCTGCCCGGCCCCGGGCGTGGGCGATCCGACACCAGGGTAGCGAGGCGCGGTGCGGCGAACGCGATGCCGCGGGAGCTACCCGGGCGTACGTCCGCGGGGGCGCCGAAACGGAAGGGCCCCACCGGGTATGCCCGCGAACAGCTCCGTCTAGGAACTTCGTTAGACGCCGGGATAATCCCGATTCTTGCCGCTACGGTGTGGCGGCATGGACCCCGTGCGCAATCCGTACGCCCCCGGGGCGGGGCAGCGCCCGCCCGAACTCGCGGGCCGCGATCGTCAGCTCGACGCCTTCGACATCGTGCTGGAGCGGATCGCCCGGGGCCGCCCCGAACGCAGCGTGATGCTGACCGGTCTGCGCGGGGTCGGCAAGACGGTCCTGCTCAATCAGCTGCGCTCGGCGGCGCGTTCGCGCGGCTGGGGCACGGGCAAGCTGGAGGCGCGCCCGGACCAGGGCCTGCGGCGGCCGCTGTCCTCGGCGCTGCACATGGCGGTGCGCGCGCTGGCGGTGGAGCATCGCAATCCCGAGCAGGTGGACGACTTCCTCGGCATTCTCAAGGCTTTCGCGTTGCGCGCCACCGCCGACAAGGGCATGCGCGAACGCTGGAACCCCGGAATCGACGTGCCGGCGCTGAGCGGGCGCGCCGATTCCGGGGACATCGAGATCGATCTGGTGGAGCTGCTGCTCGAGGCCGCGCAGCTGGCGCGGGACGCCGGGGTCGGCATCGCGCTGTTCATCGACGAACTCCAGGATCTGGGCCCGGCCGACATCTCGGCCATCTGCGGCGCCTGCCACGAATTGAGCCAGGACGCCGCGCCTTTGATCGTGGTGGGCGCGGGCCTGCCGCATCTGCCCGCGGTGCTCTCGGCGTCCAAGTCGTACTCCGAGCGCCTGTTCTCCTATCACCGCATCGATCGCCTGGACCGCGCCGCGGCCGATCACGCGCTCATCGCGCCCGCCGAGCGCGAGGGGGTGACCTACGACGAGGACGCGCTCGCCGCGCTGTACCGCAAGGCCGATGGCTACCCGTATTTCGTGCAGGCGTACGGCAAGGCGACCTGGGATACCGCGGCCCGCGATCCGATCTCGGCGCGGGACGTCGAACTCGCGGCGCCCGCCGCCGAAGAAGAGCTGGCGGTCGGTTTCTTCGGCTCCCGCTACGAGCGGGCGACACCCGCCGAACGGGAGTACATGCGCGCCATGGCCGATCTGTCCGGCGACGACGGCCCGGTCTCCACCGCCGCGGTGGCCCGCGAGCTCGACCGCAAGCCCGCGTCCCTGTCCCCCGCCCGGGACGGCCTGATCAAGAAGGGGCTGATCTATTCGGCGGAGCGCGGCACGATCGGTTTCACGGTCCCGCATTTCGGGCGTTATCTGCGTGGCGTGCAATAGCTTTCGGCCATGAATACGCCGCGTACGGCAGCTCCGGATCCGCCCGATATCGGGGATGCCGGACGGTAGCGGAACCTTCAAGATCAATGACAGACAAGCGCTTTCGATCTTTGCCAACGACTACCGATGGGTAACAAAGACTCCTACACTCGAATGTGATTCCCATCACGTCCGAGGAGGACACATGGCGACTACCGCGAAAGTCGACGCCACCGAAGAGCAGGCCCGGGCTCTCGTCGAGGAATCTCGCGAAACCACGTGGGCCAAGCCGTCGTTCGCCAAGGAGATGTTCCTCGGGCGGTTCCGCCTCGATCTCATCCATCCCTTCCCGCGCCCGACCGCCGCGGAGGCGCAGCAGAACTCCGCGTACCTCGAGCGCCTGCGCGCCTTCTGCGAGACCATCGACGGCAATCGCATCGAGGCCGAAGGCCGCATTCCGGACGAATATGTCCGGGGGCTGGCCGATCTCGGCTGCTTCGGCCTGAAGATCCCGCCGGAGTACGGCGGCGTCGGGCTCTCGCAGGTCGGCTACAACAGGGCGCTCATGCTCGTCGGCTCGGCACACGCCAGCCTGGGGGTGCTGCTCTCGGCGCACCAGTCCATCGGCGTCCCCGAACCGCTCAAACTGGCGGGCACCCCGGAACAGAAGCGGGAGTTCCTGCCGCGCTGCGCCCGCGGCGCGGTGAGCGCCTTCCTGCTCACCGAACCCGATGTCGGATCCGATCCCGCGCGCATGGCCTCGGTCGCGGTGCCCACCGCCGACGGCGAGGCGTACGAGATCAGCGGCGTGAAACTGTGGACCACCAACGGGGTGGTGGCCGAACTGCTGGTGGTGATGGCGCGGGTGCCCAAGAGCGAGGGCCATCGCGGCGGCATCTCGGCCTTCATCGTGGAGGCCGACAGCCCGGGCATCACGGTGGAGCGCCGCAACGCCTTCATGGGCCTGCGCGGCATCGAGAACGGCGTCACCCGCATGCACAAGGTGCTGGTGCCCAAGGGCAATCTGGTCGGCCGCGAGGGCGACGGCCTCAAGATCGCGCTCACCACCCTCAACGCGGGCAGGCTCGCCATCCCGGCCATGTGCACCGCCGCGGCCAAATGGTCGCTCAAGATCGCGCGCGAGTGGAGCGCCACCCGCGTGCAGTGGGGGCGGCCGGTCGGCGAGCACGGCGCGGTCGGGTCCAAGCTGTCCTACATCGCGGCAACGACTTTCGCGCTGGAGGCGGTGCTGGATCTGTCGGCCACCATGTGCGACGAGAACCGCAACGACATTCGCATCGAGGCGGCGCTGGCCAAACTCTGGGCCTCGGAGATGGCGTGCGAGATCGCGGACGAACTGGTGCAGATCCGCGGCGGCCGCGGCTACGAGACGGCGGCCTCGCTGGCGGCGCGCGGCGAACGCGCGGTCGGCGCCGAGCAGATGGTGCGCGATCTGCGGATCAATCGCATCTTCGAGGGCTCCAGCGAGATCATGCGCCTGCTCATCGCCCGCGAGATGGCCGACGCCCACATGTCCGCGGCCGGGGCGCTGGTCGACCGCAACGCCGAGCTCAAGGACAAGGCCAAGGCCGCGGTCGGCGCGAGCGGCTTCTACGCGAAGTGGTTCCCGCAGCTGACGGTGGGCTCGGGCACGGTGCCGGCCACCTTCAGCGAATTCGGCCCGCTCGCACGGCATATGCGGTTCGTCGAGCGGATGTCGCGCAAGCAGGCCCGCGCGCTGATGTACGGCATGGCGCGCTGGCAGGCCAAGCTCGAGTACAAGCAGGGCTTCCTGGGGCGCATCGTCGACATCGGCGCGGAGCTGTTCGCCATCTCGGCGGCGTGCGTGAAGGCCCAATCCCTGCGCGTGGCGGGCGATCCCGACGGCGTCGCGGCCGAGGAGCTCGCCGAGGTGTTCTGCCGCCAGTCCCGTCTGCGGATCGCGCGGCTGTTCGACGCGCTGTGGGACAACACCGATGACGCGGACACCGAACTGACCCGCGGCATCCTGGACGGGCGCTACACGTTCCTGGAGGGCGGTGCGCTCGACCCGAGCGAGGGCACCGGACCGTGGATCTCGGAGTGGTCGATCGGGCCGAGTACGGAGCAGAACCTGCTGCGCACCTTCCTGCCGTCGACCAAGGCGGGGGCGGGCACCTAGGCCCCGGCGGGAATCGAGACGAGTCTGCCCTTCTCTAGCGGGTCCGCTAGAGAAGGGCAGATTTCTGTCCCGATCCGCTCGTCGTGACCCTTCTACAGATTTCTAGTGATTTCTCTAGATTTTCCTAGATCCTCCGAGGCTGCGCTGTGACACGAAAACCCGGCGTCCACCGGCGGGGAGGCGAGCTGTTCGGGATTCGAGCTGCGATCGGTATATCGATCGGCGGCGACAGTTGGGCAACTTGTGCATAACGCCAGGTGTGAGCGGTTAACGAACCGGCAATATCTTTCGACAACCGGGCAAGAGGCGATCTCCCAAGGAGTACGTCATGTCCATCACCCGCCGCGCCGCCGACAACGACGGCCATCACTTCACCGTTCCGGCCGCGGACGGCGTGCCCATCGCGGTACACGAATTCGGCGCACCCGACGCCGCCCTCACCGTCGTGTTCATTCACGGTCACTGCCTGCGCACCGAATCCTGGGCGCTGCTGCGCGACCACCTGCGCCCGCGCTGGGGCGAGGACACCCACATGGTCTTCTACGACCATCGCGGACACGGGGATTCGGGTGCGGCGGATCCGGCGACGTACACGATCGATCAGTTGGCGCACGACCTGGACGCGGTGCTGCGCGCGGTCGCGCCGACGGGACCTGTTGTGCTGGTGGGTCATTCGATGGGGGCCATGACCATCCTGGCCTACGCGCGCATCTTCCCCGAGACCATCGGCTGCCGCGTCGCCGGCGTCGGCCTGCTCGCGGGCGCGGCGAGCAGCGTCACCCGGGTCGGCATGGGCCGGCTGCTGAACGGGCCCGCGGTGGCCTCGCTGCAGGCCGCCATGCGCCGCGCGCCGCGGGCCATGCAGGCCTCGAAACACTTCAGCCGCAGGATCTTCGAGCCCATCATGCGCGAGGCCACGCACGGCACCCGCAAGGTCGGCCCGCGCCTGCTGGCGGTCGCGACGGCCATGCTGAACGAGACCTCGCTGCTGACCATGTCGAGTTTCCTGGACTCGCTCATCCGGTTCGACGAGATGGCCACCCTGCACCGGCTGGGCGAGATCCCCTCGCTGGTGCTGGCCGGGTCGGCCGATGTGGTCATCCCGTTCGCGCATTCGGTGGTGCTGGCCTCCCAGCTCGACGACGCCGACCTCATCCGGCTGGACGGCGCCGGGCACAGCGTGATCATGGAGCGCGTCGAGGAGGTCGCGGCGGCCATCACCGAGCTGGTGGATCGGGCGGTGGCGCGGATGCGCGGGCGCGAGCCCGGATGCGGCCCGGAATACGCCATCGCGGGCTGATTCGGCGGCGGCGCGGGCGGTCGGCGGGACCGGTTCGGAATTGCCCCGAATGTCCCCCCAACCGGCCGGAATGCCACCGGACCGCACCGCATTGACCAGCGGTTCTTTCACTCCGGCGAGACGGATCGGGATTCGTCGCGTACTGTGTTGTAGATCACGATGTGTGGTCTGTCACACGGCTCGATCACATGCCCCGAGGAGGTTTCGATGACACGCAGCGAGATTGCGGAACTCCGCTACGCGGTCGGCCAGCTCCGGCAGTGCGTCGGCGCATTGCGCTCGCAGTACGGAGAGGCCAATATGGTCCGCCGCTTGGAAAACGATCTGGAACGACTCGTCATCGACACCGACGAATTCGAGCAGGCCCCGCCGGCCCAGGTCACTCGCGGCGCCCAGGACGTCATCTACGTCCCCGACAGCAAGTCGGACGAAGCCGCCTGGATGGGCGCACAGGACGAGGGGCTGGGCTTCCACTCCCGGCCCCGCACCAAGTAGCAGCACCCCCGGTACCCGCCGCGCCCACTCGCGGCGGGTACCGCCATGTCATCAGCGCCCGCGGTGCCTGCCCCGGCCGCCGCTCTGCCGGGCGCCGTGGAAGCGGGCGCCGCGCGGCGCCGGGGCCGCCCGCTCGACATCGGCGGACTCGAAGAGCGCGGCCAGCGCCCGGCCCGGTCCGGTGGGCGTGGCGACCAGGCCGAAACCGCCGTCGCGGCGGTCCAATTCGTGCAGCAGCGTGGTGACCATGCGCAGGCCGCCGGCGTTGCCCGGATCACCGAGCGCGATGGCCGCGCCGTGCACGTTCAGCTGTTCCACGGGATCGAAGCCGTTGTTCTCGCGCTCCCAGATCCGGGTCAGCGCCAGGATCTCCACCGCGCTGGTCTCGTCGATCTCGGCCAGGTCCAGATCGTTGGCGGTCAGGCCCGCCCGCGCGAGCACCCGGTCCATCGCCACCCCGGCCACCGGCAGCACGGCCTCCGGTTCGCCGGTGGCCGCGACCCAGCCGGCCACGTAGCCCAGCGCCTGCAGACCCAGTTCGTCCAGCCGGTCCTCGGCCACCACCAGGCAGCCCGCGGCGGCCAGCGTGCGGGCGCTGCAATTGCCGACCGTGCGCACCCCGCCGGGCACGAACGGCTCCAGCGCCGCGAAGGCGCGGTGCGAGACGTCGTCGCGCAGGCCCTCGTCCCGGTCGACGAGTTGCACCACACCGGAATTCACGTCGTCGGGGACCGCGTTCACCACGACCGGCGCGATCTCCGCGCCGAAGATGCCCTGGCGTCGCGCCCGCGCCGCGCGGCGGTGACTGGCCGCGGCGAAGTCGTCGGCCTCGGCGCGGCCGATGCCGTAGTGCTGGGCCAGCAGTTCGACCTGTTTGGATTCCCGGCCGCCGTGCGCGGCGTCGGCCCTGGCCCAGACCGCCAGCTGCTCACCGGTATCGGGCCCGGGCGGGCCGCCGCGCAGCACGTAGCCCGGCCCGCCGCGGGTGTCCGGGCGCTGGTTGCCGCGCAATCCGTCGGCGATGGAGAGATCGAAACCGCCCGGGCCGTTCCCGCGCGGACCGGGCGCGGGCCGTTGCGGCGCGGGCGGTTGCGCGGGAGCGGGGCCGGATCGCGGTGGCGGGCCGGGATATTCGGCGCCGAGGGCGAGCACCACGTCGGCCGACCCCGTCTGCACCATCATGGCGGCGGTGATCAGCGCGCGCAGACCGCCGCCGGTGCCCGCGCCGACCGCGAATTCGTCCAGGGTGCAGGGCAACCCGGCCAGCGGTATCGCGCCGCGCACCGCGGCGGCGTCCGGCGTCGCCGTGACGAGCTGCTCGATGCGGTGCGGATCGATGCCCGACCGCCCTACCACAGCGCTGAGCACGGTCGAAATCAAGCGCCGCGGCGCGACGCCCGATAGCGCCCCGCCCGGTAGCCCGACGGGTGTGCGCATGGGCATTACGATCGCGGCTCGCCTCATCGCCGGTTCCCTTCCAACTACCCCCTCGCAATCCGATCGCCGAGGGGTTTCCAGCTTCAGGGAAAAGGTCACCACACCCTTGTTGCTGGGGTGTGACGGAGTGGGAACGGAAGATTGCGCTGTTCGCACGGGATTTCGATGGGCGTTTCGTCTTATTCGCGAAACTCACTGGGGTACCGCGTTCTTCGCGAGATAGCCGTTCGTTCACCAACCGAACGACCGGCAGTGCGAACGCCGGATTGTGTTGCAAATCACTCGATCACGAATTCGCCGTACCCAGCTCGAGTGATAGCCGCCCTGTCGTAGGGTGCTCACCATCACATTCGATGCCGGAGGTAACGATGACGTTCCACGGGATAGAGCAGCGAGGCATCCAGCAGTGAGCGCCGCACCGATCAAGGCTCCCGAATCGAACGCAACCGGGGTATTCAGCAGGAGTCGCGCCGCGATTGCCGCGCGCACGCTGCGTACCGATCGGTGGTGGGTCCCGCCACTGCTCACCGTGCTCGGGTTGTCCGCCTTCATCATCTACGCGACCGTGCGCGCCTTCGTGCGCTCGGCCTACTGGGTCGCGGACTACCACTACCTGACGCCGTTCTACTCACCCTGCGTGAGCACCTCGTGCGTCGAGGGCTCCGCGCACTTCGGAACCCCGCTGGGCGAGCTGCCCATGTGGATTCCGCTGGGCTTTCTGGTGCTGCCGTTCCTGCTCGGCTTCCGGCTCACCTGCTACTACTACCGCAAGGCCTACTACCGGTCGGTGTGGCTCTCCCCGCCCGCCTGCGCGGTCGCCGAGCCGCACGCGAAATACACCGGGGAGACCAAGCTTCCGCTGATCATCCAGAACGCGCACCGCTACTTCTTCTACGTGGCGATCATCGTCTCGCTGATCAACACCTACGACGCGCTCGCGGCCTTCCACGGTAAGGACGGCGGCTTCGGGTTCGGCCTGGGCAACATCGTGCTGCTGGGCAACGTGATCCTGCTGTGGGCCTACACCGTGTCCTGCCACTCCTGCCGGCACATCGCGGGCGGGCGGCTCAAGCACTTCTCCAAGCATCCGGTGCGCTACTGGTACTGGACCCAGGTGTCCAAGCTCAACACCCGCCACATGCAGCTGGCCTGGACCACGCTCGGCACCCTGGTGCTCACCGACTTCTACGTCATGTTGGTCGCGAGCGAAACGATCAAAGATCTCCGATTCATCGGCTGATTCCTAATTCACATGTCTCCCAGGAGTATTCGGTCCTATGCCTGAAGTCGAACGGCACAAGTACGACGTCGTCGTGATCGGCGCCGGGGGCGCCGGACTGCGCGCGGTCATCGAAGCCCGTGAACACGGGCTCTCGGTCGCGGTGGTGTGCAAATCACTGTTCGGCAAGGCGCACACCGTCATGGCCGAGGGCGGCTGCGCGGCCGCCATGGGCAACGCCAACGAGAAGGACAGCTGGCAGACCCACTTCAAGGACACCATGCGCGGTGGCAAGTTCCTCAACAACTGGCGCATGGCCGAACTGCACGCGCAGGAGGCCCCAGACCGGGTCTGGGAGCTGGAAACCTATGGGGCGCTGTTCGACCGGACCAAGGACGGGCGGATCAGCCAGCGCAATTTCGGCGGGCACACCTACCCGCGCCTGGCGCACGTCGGCGACCGCACCGGCCTCGAGATCATCCGCACCATGCAGCAGAAGATCGTCTCGCTGCAGCAGGAGGACTTCGCGCAGACCGGCGACTACGAGTCCCGCATCAAGGTCTTCGCCGAATGCACCATCACCGAGCTGCTCAAGGACGGCGACAAGATCTCCGGGGCCTTCGGGTACTGGCGCGAGTCGGGCCGCTTCATCCTCTTCGAGACGCCCGCGGTGGTCCTGGCCACCGGCGGCATCGGCAAGTCCTACAAGACCACCTCGAACTCCTGGGAGTACACCGGCGACGGCCACGCGCTGGCCCTGCGCGCCGGGGCGACCCTGATCAACATGGAGTTCCTGCAGTTCCATCCGACCGGTATGGTCTGGCCGCCCAGCGTGCGCGGCATCCTGGTGACCGAGGGCGTGCGCGGCGACGGCGGCGTCCTGAAGAACACCGAGGGCAAGCGGTTCATGTTCGACTACATCCCCGCGGTGTTCAAGGGGCAGTACGCCGAATCGGAGGAGGAGGCCGATCAGTGGCTGAAGGACAACGACTCCGCGCGCCGCACCCCCGATCTGCTGCCCCGCGACGAGGTGGCCCGCGCCATCAATGAAGAGGTGAAGGCGGGGCGCGGCACCAAGAACGGCGGCGTGTACCTCGACATCGCCTCGCGCATGCCCGCGGCCGAGATCGTCAGACGGCTGCCGTCCATGCACCACCAGTTCAAAGAGCTCGCCGACGTGGACATCACGAAGGAGCCCATGGAGGTCGGCCCGACGTGCCACTACGTCATGGGCGGCATCGAGGTGAACCCCGACACCGGCGCGGCCACGGTGCCCGGACTGTTCGCCGCCGGTGAGTGTTCCGGCGGCATGCACGGCTCCAACCGGCTCGGCGGCAACTCGCTCTCGGATCTGCTGGTCTTCGGCCGGCGCGCCGGTCTGGGCGCGGCCACCTACGTCGAGCAGCTCGCCGGACGGCCCGAGATCACCGACGACGACATCGCGGCCGCGGCCAAATCGGCTGTCGCGCCGTTCGATTCGCCGTCCGAGGGCACCGGCGAGAACCCGTACACCATGCACCTGGATCTGCAGCAGACCATGAACGATCTGGTCGGCATCATCCGCAAGGAACACGAGCTGCGGGCCGCCATCGAGAAGCTGTCCGAACTGCGGGACCGCTACGACGGGGTGACCATCGAGGGGCACCGGCAGTTCAATCCCGGCTGGCACCTGGCGCTGGATCTGCGCAACATGCTGCTGATCAGCGAATGCGTGGCCCAGGCCGCCCTGCTGCGCACCGAGAGCCGGGGCGGGCACACCCGGGACGACTTCCCCGGAATGGACGCGTCCTGGCGGAACAAACTGCTGGTCTGCCGCCTCGATCAGGACGAGATCGGCTTCTCGGTCCCGTCGGTGACGGTGACCGCCGAGGATCAGGAACCCATGCGCACCGACCTGCTGCAGCTGTTCGATGCCACGGAGCTCGAAAAGTACTACAGCCCAGCCGAACTCGCACCCGTGCGAGACGGCGCCGGAAAGGCGGAATAGCCATGGGTTACGACGCGAAGTTCAAGGTCTGGCGCGGTGATCTCGACGGCGGTGAGCTGCGGGACTACACCGTCGAGGTGAACGAGGGCGAGGTGGTGCTCGATGTCATCCATCGCCTGCAGGCCACCCAGGCGCCCGATCTGGCCGTGCGCTGGAATTGCAAAGCGGGCAAGTGCGGTTCCTGTTCGGCGGAGGTGAACGGGCGGCCCAAGCTGCTGTGCATGTGCCGCATGTCGACCTTCACCCAGGAAGAGACGGTGACGGTGACGCCCATGCGCACCTTCCCGGTGATTCGCGACCTGGTCACCGACGTCTCGTTCAATTACCGCAAGGCGCGCGAGATTCCGTCGTTCACGCCGCCGGTGGACCTCAAGCCCGGCGACTACCGCATGCAGCAGCGCGATGTGGAGCGGTCGCAGGAGTTCCGCAAATGCATCGAATGCTTCCTGTGCCAGAACACCTGCCACGTGGTCCGCGATCACGAGGAGAACAAGGAAGCCTTCTCCGGGCCGCGCTATCTCATGCGGATCGCGGAACTGGAGATGCATCCGCTCGACGTCGGTGACCGCCGCGACCTCGCGCAGGACGACGCCGGGCTCGGGCTGTGCAATATCACCAAGTGCTGCACCGACGTGTGCCCCGAGCACATCCAGATCACCGACAACGCGCTGATTCCGCTCAAGGAGCGGGTCGTGGACAACCGCTACGATCCGCTGGTCTGGCTGGGGAACAAGCTCTTCCGCAGGTAGCGCCGGTACCGATACGGCGGAGGGTGGCACTCGATTCGAGTGCCACCCTCGTGCGTTTCCGGAGCCGATAGTTGCGGCCCATCGCCCGCGCCGAACTCGAGCGCTCCGTCAGAGCATTGCGACGACCCCGAGCGCCACCGCGCCGACCAATACGCCCACGGCGAGCGCGGGCATCAATGCTCCGGTGAGTACGTATATGCCCATCGCCGATACCGCGAAGAGCATCCCTACGATCAGCCGTTCGACCCAGTCGTCAGGACCCATTTTCCGATACCGGGGACGATAACTTCTCAATCCACGGTCCACGGTTTATGGGTTACCCATGCTTAGCAGCGGCAAACATGTTTTCGTTGCACAACGGTCGCCGAGTCGTGATCTGCGATCAGACCTCGAATGCGCCGCGTTCCACCGCCGCGGTGAACGCCGCCCATTCGCCGCCGGCGAATACCAGCGCGGGCCCGCCGGGATTCTTGCTGTCGCGCACCCCCACTCGCGCCGCGGCCAGGAATGCCACCTCCACGCACTCCTTGCCCGCCCCGCTGCGACTGCTCTTGAACCAGCGCGCCCCGGCCAGCTCCATGCTCATCGTGCATCCTCTTCCCACGCTCGGTCCTTCATGAGTAGTCCTTGACCACCTGCCGCAGCAGGTTCCTGCTGTCCTGGGCGTCGAGGGCGCAGTCCGCGAGGTGATCGCGGGCCCGGCGATAACGCGCCACGTCGCCGTGTCTTTCGAGATAGAGATCGCCGGTGAAACCCTCGACGTAGACCACGGGCGGTTCCACCGGCTGCCCTTTGCTGTCGGATCCGAACTCCAGGATCACGAACGGACCGGTCGAAAGCCCCAGGGGGACACCGGCGGTGAAGGGCAGAATGCGCAAATCGACATTGGGCCGGGTACTCAGTTCCGCCAAGTGCCGCAGCTGTGCCGCCATCACCTTCGCACCTCCCACTGTGCGGCGCAAGACCGATTCGTGCAACACCATGGCGACCGTCGCCGGGTGCATGCGGCGGGTGATCATCGCCTGGCGCTGCATGCGCAGCTGAACGCGCCGATCCACTTCGGCCGCACCCTCTTCCGGGTAGCCCAGACCGTTCAGGGCCCTTGCATAGTCGGCGGTCTGGAGCAGCCCGGGCACCAATTCCGATTGGTAGCAGGACAACTGCTGCGCGGATGCCTCGAGCCCGACGTAGACGTCGAAGTTCTCCGGGATGAGATCGCCGTAGGAGTGCCACCAGCTCTTGACCGCGGCCTGCTGCGCCAAACCCTTGAGCCCGTCGGCGATTTCGGCCGGGATCCCGTAGATGCGGCACAGCTCGTGGATGTCGATGGTGCGGATGCGATCCGCGTTGCCCTTCTCCAGCCGCTGCAGGGTGCTGGCGCCCCACTCCATGAGCCGGGCGGCCTCGGCGATGGTGAGGCCGGCCTGGCTGCGCCAATCCCGTAGATAGCGCCCCAGCTGACGGCGGGGCAGGGTGGATGACGCGGGACTATCGGACACGGGCGCGCTCCGTCTCGATCGCGAGCGGGATGGCCGGCGCCGGTGAGCGCCCGCTTTCCCGCGGGGATGGTGTTGCGGTACACCGGCTCCCGCCCGGGCTCGCTGCGCGGCGCTCGGCCGGGCCGCTCAGCGGCTGCGCGTGGGAGCTTCGTCCACTATGGGGAATCCTCCTCTCCCGAACGGATTCGCTGCTGGGAATTCGCGCAATTTTGCGTTCTCCTTTTCGAAACTCGCCCGCCGGGCGTCTGCTCGTGGTGTGCTGGATATGTGCCCGGAGAGGTGTTGCTAGGCCCCTTTCCTTTCCTGAGTCCTCCGGGCACTTCAGGAATCCCTTGCTGGAACGAGGAGTCATGGCCGAAGTCGTCACCCCTTCTCACCCTTTCGAAGCGGAGGTCGGGACATGCAACTGACCGCCCTCAATATGCATGTCGCCGGGTTGCTGCGGTGTCGCAGGGATCCGGGTCTCATGAGCGTCGAAGAAGCCCATTCGGCGATGCAACTGCATCTGGATTGCACCGTCGAGACCTGCCAGGTCCGCCGGCGAGCCCGGGCGACGCTGGTGGAGGAGGGACGATGCGTGCTCGACGAGCGCGCACTGCCGTGACGGGCGGTCCCGACCGGTACGAACGCATCGTGCACCGCCTGCTGTGGTGGCTGCTCGATCGGCGTACCGACGCCGCCGCGACCAGGGTCGTCCGGGGAAGGCCCCTGGCCGTACAGACCGCTGCCGCAACGCCTTTCGATCGCCGGCGCGCCTAAACCTCCGGGCGCGGCGGTGCTGGCAGTCCCGCCGGCAGCAGCACGGTCCGGTTCATCCGCTCCACAGACGGCGGATGAACCGGACCGTATCCCCGTTCGATTTCCGAACCGACCGGAATTGTTCCGCCGCGGTATCCGCGATTCCACGAATCGGTTCGGCTCGACATCCGGAGGGCAATCGACCTATTTGTCCGTACCGCGCGGTTTGCGGTGCGGTCGCGACATTGCGTTGTTCGAAATGCAAGGTTCACATCGAACTATTGCTTCGAATGCGGCATCGCGCGGGTAGTTCGGTAGCGTGCAACCCCATGAACCGGTCGGTTCGGCGTATTGCCACCAGTTATGTTCTGCTGCTGCCGAGTCTGCTCGGCATCGGCTGTTTTCTGTTGCTGCCCATCGCGATCGTGCTGTGGCTGAGTCTGCACAGCTGGAACCTGCTGGGCCCCATCGAATTCAGCGGCGTCGACAACTGGCGCGCGGTGCTCACCGATCGGCAGTTCGGGCATTCACTGCTGGTGACGCTCGCGCTCACGGCGCTCGTGGTGCCCGTGCAGACCGTCCTCGGGTTCACGGTCGCGGCCCTGCTCACCCGGCGCGCCCGCGGCGGCACCGCCCTGCGGGTCGTGTACGCGCTGCCCTGGATGTGCGCGCCGGTCGCGGTCGGCGTGCTGTGGCAGTGGGTGTTCGCGCCCACCGGCGGCGCGCTGAACGCCGTCCTGGGCCGGCGCGTCGAATGGCTCAGCGAACCGGCGCTGGCGCTGCCCGCGGTGGCGCTGGTCATCGTGTGGATGAACCTGGGCTACGTGGCGCTGTTCTTCTTCACCGGTCTGCGCGCCATCCCCGGCGAGCTCCTGGACGCCGGGGCGCTGGACGGCGCGACGGGCTGGCGGCGCACCCGCTGGCTGGTGCTGCCGCTGCTGCGCCCGACCATGTTCTTCGTGCTCGCCACCGGGGTGCTGAGCGTCTTCCAGACCTTCGACGCGGTGTACGCGCTGACCCGGGGCGGTCCGGACCACCGCACGGATGTCGTTGCCATGCGCATGTATTCGGAGGCGTTCGACGCGGCGCGGCCCGGGCGCGCGGCGGTCATGGCGACGGTGGTGTTCGCGGTCGTCCTGCTCATCACCCTCGCGCAGCAGCGGTACTTCCGGGATCGGACCGAGTATGAGTACTGAGCCGATGGGGACGGGACCGCGCGCGGCGGCCCGGAGCGCGGCGGCGTACGCGGTCCTGGTGGCCGGCGCGCTGCTCACGGTCGCGCCGCTGGTGCTCAGCGCCATGACGGCGGTGAAGACCAGCGAACAGTTCGCCGGCGAATCCGCGCTCGCCCCACCGCATCCGGTGACGTTCGAGAACTTCGCGACCGTGCTGGACCAGGGCCTGGGGCGGGCGGTGCTGGTGACCGCGCTGATGACCGTCTGCATCACCTGCGGGCAGCTGATCGTCTCGATCATGGCGGCCTACGCCTTCGCGCGCACCAGCTTTCCCGGGCGGGACGTGCTGTTCTGGGTGTACCTGGGGACCATGATGGTGCCCGCCGCGGTGACCCTGATCCCGCTGTACCTGCTGTTCGCGCGGCTGGGCTGGCTCAACACCTTCTGGGCGCTGGTGCTGCCCTTCGTCTTCGGCTCGCCGTACGCCATATTCCTGCTGCGCCAGTACTTTCTCGCCATCCCGGCCGAGATCATCGACGCCGCGCGCATGGACGGCGCGAACACGCTCGACATCCTGGTGAGCATCGTCGTGCCCATGAGCCGGCCGATCCTGGCGACCCTGACGCTCATCACCGTGGTCGCGCAGTGGAACAATTTCATGTGGCCGCTGGTCGCGGTCGGCGGGCCGAAGTGGCAGGTGCTGACGGTGGCGACGGCGAACATGCAGACGCGATACAACGCGCAGTGGCCGCTGGTCATGGCCGCGACGACCCTGGCCATCGCGCCGCTGGTGCTGTTGTTCCTGGTGTTCCAGCGGCAGGTGCTGCGTTCCATCGCGTGGACGGGGTTGAAATGAAGGACTCCACGCGGGCGGTGCTCGGGATCGCGCTGGCGATCGTGCTGATCGTCGGGGCGGCGCTGTGGCTGGGGCGCGACGCGGCGAGTTCGGGACGCACCGTGCTGCGGCTGCGGGTGTGGGATCAGAGCTTCGTGGCGGCCTACCGGGCGTCGCTGGACGAGTTCGAGCGCGCCAACCCCGACATCGAGGTGCGAATCACGCTGGTGCCGTGGGCTTCCTACGCGCGCAAACTGCGGCTCGATGTCGCGGGCGGGATAGCCGACGATCTCTTCTGGACCGGCATGTACGAGGACTACGCCGACGCCGGGCGACTGCTGGATCTCGGAGGACCGGACGCGGGCTGGGACCGGTTCGCGGTCGGCCAGTTCACGCGCGACGGGAAGCTCTGGGCGGTACCGCAATTCGTGGACGGCGGGAGCGCGGTGTACTACAACCGTGCGCTGCTGGCCGCCGCCGGAGTGGATCCCCGGGAGCTGCGCGATCTGCGCTGGAGTCCGGACGGTGGGGCGGACACCTTCCGGCCGGTGCTGCGCAGGCTGGCCGGGGCGGGGACGTGGCCGTACAACGCGGCCAAGGACTTTCAGTCGCTTGAGCTGCCGTATCTCGGGTCCGCCGGTGGGGCGCTGCAGAATCCGGCGGGCGAGTTCGTCTTCGCCGATGACGCCGGGCGCGTCGCCTTCGAGTACCTGGTCCGGCTGGTTGCCGACGGGTTGTCGCCGTCGGCGGCCGACACCAATTCCGGCGGGGACTTCGCGAAGAACGCCTTCCTCCAGGGAAAGCTGGCGCTGTTCCAGTCCGGGTCGTTCAACCTCGCGACGATCGACCAGGACGCGGGATTCGAGTGGGGCCTGGCGCTGATTCCCCAGGGTCCGGCCGGGCGGATCAGCGCGAACAACGCGGTCGGGGTAGCGGGCAACGCCGCGACCCGGCACCCCGAGCAGGTGCGGCGGGTGCTGGCGTGGCTGGGCAGCGCGGCGGGGAACCGGTACCTGGGGCTGGACGGGAACACCATTCCGGCGGTCGTGTCCGAACAGCGGGTGTACCGCGACTATTGGGCGGGGCGCGGGGTGGACGTCTCCCCGTTCTTCGACGTGCTGCGGGACGGGCAGACCGGGGCCGGGGGCGGGCCAGGGTTCCCGGCGGCGCTCGAGGCGATGGATCCGATACTCGCCGAGATGTTCCTCGGGCGGGTGCCGGTGCCGCTCGCGCTGGAGCGCGCGCAGGCCGCGGCCACCGATGCCGTGCGGGGGTGAGTTGCGCGACCGCCGCGGGTGCCGGAGGCCGGGTGGCCTGAGCGCCCGACCGGGAACACCGAGGCGCTGGAGGCGGCGCGGACCGCCGCCACGGATGCGTTCAGGGGGGTGCCGGTGCCGCTCGCGCTGGGCCGGGCACAGGCCGCGGCCACCGATGCCGGGCGAGGGGTGAGTTGTGCGACCGCCGGGGGTGGTCGGGTGACCTCCTCACTGGCCTGGAACACCCAGGCGCGCAAGAAATATTCGGGTGATCGGCCGGTGACGAGAGATGTGTGCGGCTACCCGGGTCGGCGCTAGATGCGGCTGTGATCGGTGTACGGGGTGCGGGGGCCGAACTTCGGTTTGCGCGCGAAACCCGCGAGGCCGAGCAGGCGGACGGCCCGATAGCGGTGCGGGCGTAGGGGTTCCAGGTAGTCGACCATCTCGGCGTCGTCGATCGGCCTGCCCAGCAGCGTCCAGCCGACGATGGCGGCCAGGTGGAAATCGCCCACCGACAGGGCATCCGGGTCGCCGAAGGCGCGCTGGGCGATCTCGGCGGCCGTCCAGACGCCGATACCGGGGACCGTGCACAGGCGTTTCGCGGCGTCGGCGTGGTCCAGGGTCGCGGCTTGCTCGAGCTTGGCGGCGATACGGGCCGCCAGCACAATGGTTTTCGAGCGTTGCGGGCCGACGTTCGCGCGGTGGTAGTCCCAGGACGGGATGTGCCGCCAGGTGTCGGCGTCGGGCATCAGGCGCAGGCCCTCGGGGGCCGGACCCGGGGCGGGGGCACCGTGCCGCCACACCAGTTGCCGCCACGACGCGTGCGCGGTCTTGGTGTGCACCTTCTGTTCCAGCACCGCGGGGACCAGGGCCTCGAACACCAGGCCGGTGCGCAGCATGCGCAGGCCCGGGTTGCGGCGGTGCGCCTCGGCGACCTTCGGGTGCTCGGGCGTGAAATCGGTGAGGTCCTCGTCCAGGCAGAGCATGGCGGGCAGCCGTTCCAGGAACTCCTGCGCGCCGGGTCCCCAGGCTCGCGCGTCGACGGCGCAGCGGTCGGCCTGGCGCAGCCGGTAGGTGACCGGGCCGCTCGGCATGCGGGACGCGTGCCAGTGCGCGCCGTCCGGGGTCTCGCGATGGGTCGGGTCCCCGAACCCGCGCCGCAGCGGGGCGACGGTGGCGGCGAGGTCGATCGGGCGCTCGGACCGCACCGTTCGGGCGGATTCGGACGGCACCGTTCGGGCGGATTCGGACGGCACCGTTCGGGCGGATTCGGACGGCACCGTGCGGGTGCTCTCGGCGGGCACCGTGCGCGCGGCGTCGCGGGCAATCGGAGCGGAGGTCACCGGGACATTCTGCGCCAGTGACCGCGGCCACGGCCAGGCGGTGCCGGATGGGCACGGTCGTCCCGCAGCCGGCCACCGCCGCGCGGACAGTCGGGCCGCCGCCGCGGATGCAGACAGCTGCCGGCGCGCTGCTGAGCCGTTCGATCATCCGGCACCCGTCATGGACCCAGCAGGAACTGCGCCAGATGCTGCGCCGGGCGGCCCGCCAGGTGATCGGCCTGGGTGCGGCAGCTGAAGCCGTCGGCGATCAGGACGGTGCCCGCGTCCGCCTCCCGCAGGGCCGGCAGCAGGCCGTTCTCGGCGACCGCCACCGACACCTCGTAGTGGCCGCGCTGCATGCCGAAGTTTCCGGCCAGGCCGCAGCAGCCCGCGATCTCGCGCACCCGCGCGCCGGTGCGTTCCAGGATGCGGCGCTCGGCGGCGAAGCCCGACACCGCGTGTTCGTGGCAGTGCGGCTGGACCACGACGCTACGGTCGCTGCGATCCGGCGGCTGCCAGCCCGGTTGGGCTTCGAGGAACTCCGCGAGGGTGCGTACCGCCCCCGCCACGGCATGGGCGCGCTCGTCGTCGGCCAGCAGACGTGGCAGGTCCTCGCGCAGGGTCGCGGTGCAGGACGGCTCCAGCCCGACCACCACTCCCCCGGCGCGCACGTGCTCGTGCAACGCGTCCACCGTGGCCCGGAGCCGTTTGCGCGCGCCGGCCAACTGGCCGGTGCTGATCCAGGTCAGGCCGCAGCACAGGCGGCGCTCGGGCACTCGGACTTCGATGCCGAGGGTCTCGATCAATTCGGCGGCCGCCCACAGTATTTCGGGGTCGAATGCGTCGCTGAAGGTGTCTGCCCACAGCAGGACGGGCGCGTTCCCGACACCGGCCGGCGCTCCTCCACGACCGCCCGGAGCAGCGCCACGGCCTGCGGGCGCCCGGTCACCAGCCGACAGCGCCGCGCCGATGCCGGTCGGCACCGCATCGGGACCGGTGGCCGGTGTCGCAGGTATCGAATTCGGCTCTGTGGCAACGGGATCGGTTCCGGCAGCGGTGGGAATGGGGTCGCTCGCGAACGCGTCGGCGGCGGCGGGGGACTTCCCCGGGGCAGGTGCGATCGGGACGGATTCGGGGTGAACTGCCGGACCGGGTACCGGGTGGATTGCCGGCGCGGGGTCGTATTCGGCCCCGGGGTTCACCGCCGGTTGCGAACGGCCGCGCGCACGCCACTCCCGCCGAAACGGATTCGGGGACAGGGCGGGAAAGGGACGGCGGGGGTCCAGGCCGGCGGCGCGGGCGGCGGGCCTGCGCAGGATCGCGCGGGTGGTTACCGCGTTCACCAGGCGGGGGAAACGGGTTGCGGCGGTCAGCCATTGTGGGAGGCGGCCCAGGGAGTAGTGGTCCAGGGGGCGGGGGCGGCGGTGGTAGCGGCGGTGCAGGGTTTCGGATTTGTAGGTGGCCATGTCGATTCCGGCGGGGCAGTCGGAATGGCAGGCCTTGCAGGACAGGCACAGGTCCAGGGATTCGGCGACCGCGTCCGAGCGCCAGTCGAGGTCGCCGCGGACCACCTCCTGCAGGACGCGGGCGCGGGCGCGGGTGCTGTCCTTCTCGTCGGCGGTGGCCAGGTAGGACGGGCACATGAAACCGCCGGACGCGCTGCTGTCGGCGCGGCATTTGCCCAGGCCGACGCAGCGGTGCACGGCGGTGGCCAGGTCGCCGTCGACCGGGAACGCGAAGCCGCCCGCGGCGGGGAGCGGGCGCAGGCCCGCCAGGCGCAGGTCGGCGTCCACCGGGCGGGGGCGGACCAGGACGCCGGGGTTGAGGACGTCGTCCGGGTCGAACAGGGCCTTGAAGCCCGCGAACGCGTCCAGGGCCGCGGGAGAATACATGTGGCGCAACAGTTCCGACCGGGCGCGGCCGTCGCCGTGTTCGCCCGACAGCGAGCCGCCGAAGCGCACCACCTGCTGCGCGGCGTCGTCGAGGAACGCTCGAAACCGCTGTGGCGCATCGGCTATCGGCAGGTCGAGGCGGACGTGGATGCAGCCGTCGCCGAAATGGCCGTAGAGCAGGCCGTCGAGGCCGTGCGCGCGCGTGAGTTCGGCGAATTCGCGCAGGTACGCGCCGAGGCGCTCGGGCGGCACCGCCGCGTCCTCCCAGCCCGGCCAGGCGGGCGCGCCGTCGGGCGTGCGCCCGGCCAGTCCCGCGCCGTCGGCGCGAATGCCCCACAGCGCCTTGGCCTCTCGCGGGTCCAGCACCACCCGCGCGTCGACCGCGTTCGCGGTCTTCCCGAGCGTCTCGGCCGCCGCGCGTGCCTGGGCGGCGGAGTCGGCGGCCAGTTCCACCAGGAGCCAGCCCGCCCCGCGCGGCAGTTCCGGCACGCGGCCGCGATGCACGCGCACCAGGTCGACCAGCCGCGCGTCCATGCCCTCCACCGCGATGGGCGCTGCGGCCATGACGGCGGCAATATCGTCGGCGGCCGCGGGCATGTCGGCGTAGCCCAGCACCACGAGCGCGGTGGCGCGGGGCACCGGCACCAGCGCGACGGTCGCCTCGAGCAGCAGCCCGCAGGTCCCCTCGGTCCCGACGAACGCCTTGGCGACGGCCGAATTCCGTTCGGGCAGCAGATGTTCGAGCGAATAGCCCGAGGCCTGTCGCTCGAAGCGGCCGAGCTCGGTACGGATGACGGCGAGGTTGGCCCGGGTGAACTCGGCCAGTCCCGGCACCGCCGCCGGGTCGTTCGCCAGCCGCCGCACCGCCCCGCGCCCGTCGAGAACGCGCAGCTCCCGCACGGTGTCGGAGGTGCGCCCCCAGGCCACCGCCCGCGGCCCGCAGGCGTTGTTGCCGATCATCCCGCCGAGCGTGCACCGGTTCTGCGTCGACGGATCCGGCCCGAACCGCAGCCCGTGCGGCGCGACCCGCCGCTGCAACGTCTCGAGCACCACCCCCGGCTGCACCCGGGCCTGCCCCTGCTCGACGTCCACCTCGAGCACCGCGTTCATATGCCTGCTGAAATCCACCACCAGCCCGGGCCCGATCGCGTTGCCCGCCACCGATGTCCCCGCACCCCGCGCGGTGACCCCGACCCCCTCGCCCCGCGCGAATTCCAGCGCGACGGCCACGTCCTCGTCCGTACGCGGAAACACCACCGCCGCCGGCAGGACCCGATAGTTCGACGCGTCCGACGAGTACTCGACTCGCCGCCGCACCGACCCGTCGACCTCCCCGGCCAGCCGCCCCCGCAGCTCGCGCACGAACGATTCACTCATCACGCCAGCCTAGAACCAGTGCCTGGGCGCGGACCGCAGGTCCGAACCCGTCGCCCTTTTCCGGGTGATCCGGCCGAAAAGGCATGGCGGGCGCGGCGGGCCGGGTGCGACCATGCCGTTATGACCGATTGAAGAGCACGGCCCGAGAATCGCCGCTGGCGCTGGATCAAGGTGCAGTCGTTCGCATCGCGGCACGACGATCGCTGGACATGCGACGCCTGCGGCTCGGCGGTCCGCACGTACCGATATCGCTATTACCCGCCCGAATCCACATCCTTCGAACGCTGCATCGGCTTCTTCTGGTGCGGTGGCTGTCGTGTGTACACCAGTGCGCTGGTTTACGTGCCGCGCGGGGAGGAACTGGTGGACCTGCTCGCCGGGCTGCCTCCCGATGAACGAGAACACGTGCTGCGCGGGGAAATCCGGCTCATCGCCTACATCGATGAACGGATGAGCCGAGCGGAGCGGGGCTGAGCCGAGTGCCGGGCGATCCCCCGCAGCCTCCGTGCAATCGAAAGCGCGCACAAGGCGGTGTTCGGAAGGGCCGGCGGAAACGCGTCAACGGCACGAAGCAGGCCACGCTCATAGCCGGGAACGGGCCGGACCCGGCTTCGGGCCGAATCACGCACCCGCGCCGGACTGTGTCGCCGCGGCGGACCGGCGGCGGGCGACGCGCAGCACATCGCAGCCGTACAGGATGGTCCACACCAGGAAGGGGAACGCGGCGACGCGCTCCCACAGGCCGAACTGGCCGGGGCCGCCCACTCCCGCCACCATGAGGACGAGCCCCGCCACCGCCACCGCCCCGATCGCCACGCCGAAGCGCGCGATGACCGGCCAGTCGCGCGTCCGGCCGATCGCGATCGACAGGCACAGCAGCGACGCGATGCCGCCGCCGATCGCGACGATCGCGCCGATGACGTGCCACCGCGCGGAGGTGTCCTCGGGATTCAGCCCGACCACGATCAGGCCCGCGCCCGTGGCGACGGCGAGCCCGGTTCCGATGCGGCCGAGCCGGTTTCGGGGCAGCGTCGGCGCAAGTATGAGCGCCCCCGCCACCAGGCAGGCGCCGGCGATCACCCAGGACACATTCGCGATCAGATGCCACGGCGAGCACACCCACCGCTCCCCCGACGCCGCACAGTTCGCCGCCCCGAGGTCACTGATCGCGTTGCGCACCCAGCTGTACGGGGTGTCCCACCCGCCCTGCACGACGAACAGGAACACGAAGTACTGCACGACCAGCACCCACACGATCGCCCCGGCCCGCGCCCGCCGGTCGATCCCACCGGACCGTTCGAATCCCGAGTTCGTCACAGCTGCATCCTCCCCCGCCCGCCCCTCCCCGCGCCGTTTCCGCCTCGACCCCGGCGATCCCCGCGACCCCGCGACCGCGGCAATCCCCTGACCACGCAACCGCGGCAAGCCCCGTACCGAGCGTCTGCAGCGTTCTCCTGACCACGCGACCACGGCGATCCCCCGGTCCGCGCAACCGCAGCGAACCCTTGACCGCACGACTACAGCGAACCCTGGCCACACGACAGCAGCGAACCCCTGACCGAGCAACCGCAGCGAACCCCTGACCGAGCGTCTGCGGGTCATCCCTACAACCCCACAAATCTCACCGACCCCCTAACCACACAACTGCGGGCAATCCCCACAACCACACCACCGCGCCGATGCCCTGACTACGGGATCCGGTGGATTCCATAGCGCTGGGGAGCCAATCCCCCACAACCGCACAAACACAGTGATGCATCAACTAATCGCGCTGGGGAGGCAATCCCTGTTCCCACCAAGCCGGCAAACCACCTGCCCCGCGCCCCGAGCCGGGTGCGCGAGCCAGGTGGCCGCGGGTTCGATCGCCGCCAACCCGACGGGCGATCGAACGGGGAGACGACCGTTGATCGGCGGGGCGGGCCCGCCGATCAACGGTCGTGTCTATGGATTTGTCAGCGCGCGAGGGCGGTGCGCAGGTCGGTGACGGTGGCGCGGCGCTCGTAGGCGATCCAGGCGAAGATCGCGGCCAGCACCAGGGGGAAGATCGCCATCTCGGGCTTGCCGGCGATGAAGGCCTGGGTGCCCGCGGCCAGGACGGTCAGGACCGAGAGGCCGGCGGCGGCCAGGGCGGTCAGCTTCGGGACCATCAGGCCGATGCCGCCCGCGACCTCGACGACGCCGATGAAGATGAGCAGGCCCATCGGGATGGTCAGGTTCTCGGGGGCGTTCTCCATCAACGTGTTCGGGATGACCAGCTTGGGGCCGCCGGAGGCGATGATGAAGAACAGGCCGAGCACGATCTGCAGGGTCCACAGCACCCGGTTGCGGATCTTGCCGGGGCGGTAGGTGTCGGTGGTGGAGAAAGCGGCGGTGGGGTTCGCGGTGGTCATCTTCTTGTCCTTCTGGTCCGTCGCGCCGGGTTGGTAGCGCGTTCAACAGCTAGGACGAACCACCCGCCGAGAACTCATCGCTCCCGCCGAAACTTTTTTTCACAACCCCGGGACCAGGCCCGACGCGGTCGGCGGTCCCAGAACGCCGCCGCGTTCGCTGTCGGCGAAGCGCCGCGCGAGATGGCTTGCGGTGAACCTTTGTTGAGGTTTTAGTGTCGGTGGTCCGGGGTTCGATGGACTCCGAACGGTGAGGAGTTCGGCGATGAGTATGGAATCGGTGGCGTGGGATCAGCTGTATCGGCAGATGCACGCCAACAACGAGGAACGACCGTTGCGGATGGTGACGGCGAAGCGGATCTTCGAGTTCGCGGGCGGGCACCACCGGCGACTGCTGGCGTTCCTGGTGTTCAGCGTCGTATCGGCGGTGCTGGCCGTGGCCACACCGGTGCTGGCCGGACGCGTCGTCGACAACATCGTCAACGGGTCCGCGCCGCGCACGGTCGTGCTGCTGGCGGTGATCATCGCGGCGGTCGCGGTGCTGGACGCGGCACTGGGACTGGTGATCCGGCTGCTGTCCGCGCGCATCGGCGAAGGGCTGATCTTCGATCTGCGGACCGCCGTGTTCGACCATGTGCAGCGGATGCCCGTCGCCTTCTTCACCCGCACCCGCACCGGCGCCCTGGTCAGCCGGTTGAACAACGACGTCATCGGCGCGCAGCGGGCCTTCAGCTCGACGCTGTCCGGCGTGGTCACCAACGTGGTGATGCTGGTCCTCACCCTGGTGGTGATGCTCCGATTGTCCTGGCAGATCACGCTGCTGGCGCTGATCCTGCTGCCGGTGTTCGTGCTGCCCGCGCGACGCATGGGCGAGAAGCTCGCCGGGATCCAGCGCGAAGCCGCGGGCCTGGACGCCCGGATGAGCACCCAGATGACCGAGCGTTTCTCCGCGCCGGGCGCGACGCTGGTCAAACTCTTCGGCCGGCCGAGCCGCGAATCGGAGGAGTTCGCCGCGCGCGCGGGACGGGTCCGCGACATCGGCGTCCGCACCGCGATGCTGCAGACGGTGTTCATCACCGCGCTCACCCTGGTCTCGGCCCTGGCCCTGGCCCTGGTGTACGGACTCGGCGGCTGGTTCGCACTGAGCGGACAGCTGGAAGCCGGTTCGGTGGTGGCACTCTCGCTGCTCCTCACCCGGCTGTACTCCCCGCTCACCGCGCTGGCCAGCGCCCGCGTGGACATCATGTCCGCCATGGTGAGCTTCGAGCGGGTCTTCGAGATCCTGGATCTGGAACCGCTGATCAAGGACGCCCCCGACGCCGAGCCCGCCCCCGACGGCCCCATCGCCGTGGAACTGGACCGCGTGAACTTCGGCTACCCGGCCGCGGACAAGGTGTCCCTGGCCTCCCTCGAGGACGTGGCCACGCTGGACGCCCGCGGCGGCGAGCAGGTGCTGCACGAGGTGTCGCTGCGCGCCGAGCCCGGGCAGATGGTCGCCCTGGTCGGATCCTCCGGAGCGGGCAAATCCACCATCGCCCAACTGGTTTCGCGGCTCTACGACGTGGACTCGGGCGCCGTTCGCCTCGGCGGCCGGGACGTGCGCGAGCTCACCGGCCGGTCCATCCAGGACACCGTCGGCCTGGTCACCCAGGACGGGCACCTGTTCCACGACTCCATCCGGGCCAACCTGACGCTGGCCCGGCCCGGCGCCACCGAGGCGGAACTGTGGGACGCGCTCGAACGCGCACGGCTGGGCGAGCTCATCGCCGCGCTGCCCGACGGCCTGGACACCGTGGTCGGCGAGCGCGGCTACCGGCTCTCCGGCGGGGAACGCCAGCGTCTGACCATCGCCCGGCTCCTGCTCAAGCAGCCCCGCGTGGTGATCCTGGACGAGGCCACCGCCTCGCTGGACTCCACCTCCGAAGCCGCCGTGCAGGAGGCCCTGGCCGAGGCGCTCGCCGGCCGCACCGCGCTGGTGATCGCGCACCGGCTGTCCACCATCCGCAACGCCGATCAGATCGTGGTCCTCGAGCACGGCAGCGTCGTGGAACGCGGCACCCACACCCAGCTGCTGGCCGCGGACGGGCGCTACGCCGAGCTGTACCGCACCCAGTTCGCCGATGACGCCACCCCGGCGGCCGCCTGAGACCACGATGAGTAGCGTCGAACCCATGGGAGCACACACGCACAGTCATGGGCACGGGCACTCACACGGGACCGGCCACGACCACTCGCACGGCCGGTCCCACGGTCACGGTCATGGGCACACCCATGACGGCATCGATTGGACCCTGCAACTGGCCAACCTGCGCCGGGACGATGCCATGGGCGAGGAGAGCAGCGCGCTGATCGCGCGCAGGCTCATCGGCCTGGTCACCACCGAACTCCCGACCATCGTCGACATCGGCGCGGGCGCCGGCGGCCAGAGCGCCGCGCTGGCCCGCGAGCTGGCGGGCCGCGGCGGCGGCCGGCTGGTGATCGTGGACGCGGTGCCCGAGCTCATCGAGGCCGCGCGCGCGACCGTGGACAACGCGCTCGCCGGGGACGACCGGGTCCGGGTCGAGACCGTGCACGCCGACGCCGCCGACGACGCGCTGGCCGACCTGGTGCCGCGGGCGGACGTGGTGTGGGCCTCGCGCATGGTGCACCACCTGCCCGATCAGCAGGCGGGCACCGACCGGCTCGCCCGGCTGTTGCACCCGGAAGGCTGGCTGGCGCTGTCCGAGGGGGGACTCGGCACCCGTTGTCTGCCTTGGGATCTCGGCATCGGCGCACCCGGTCTGCAGGACCGCCTGCTGGCCGCGCGCGACGCGGGCTTCGGGCGCATGCGCGCGGAGATCCCGGCCGCCGTGCGCATGCCCTACGGCTGGGGCACCGCGCTCGAACGCGCCGGATTGCACACGGTCACCTCGTTCAGTGTGCTGACCGAACACCCCGCGCCCCCGAGCAAGGAGGTCCGCGACAGCGTGGTCGCCTGGCTCGAAGCGCTGCGCACCCATATCGGCGCGGACATCGCGGCGGCGGATCGCGAAACCATCGACGCACTGCTGGATTCCACCGCGCCCACCTTCATCGCCACGCGCGAGGACATCTTCATGCTCGGCGCGTCGACCATCTATCTCGGGCAGCGCTGACCCGACGGGAACCGAGCGCCGGAATCCGCGGATCGGGCCCGGACCAGTCCCGCAACGATTTCGCGTTGATCATGATCTTCATCAGGTGCCGGAGCGAGACCGGGCCGTAACCGGACCGTTAAGGTCCGGCCGGTCCGAAACCCCCTGGTGTACGGCATAATTCGACTTCCCTGGCACAGCCGATCGGATGCTTGTTTCACAGGCCGGGGGAGGAGTATCAGTGAGTCGTACGACGGAGCAGCAGCGGGTTTCCGCTTTCCGCTTTCCCGAGACGCGCTTGGCGGGCCATGCCGCGCCGGCGCGGTCGCCGCTGGCGGAACCCCCGATGGAGTTGCGGGTGACCTCCGGTTTCCAGCGCACCCCGGAACAGTGGACGGTGCCCAAACAGCTGGTGGCCCACTGCACTTCGGGCCGGGTCGTCATCGACTTCACCACGGCGCACTGCACCCGCCGGGAGATCGATCTCGAGCTGCACGCCGGTTCGGGCACCGTGGTGATCGTGGTACCCCGGGGCTGGCGGGTGGATCTCGAGGGCGTGCGCCGCGGGGCGGACGCGACCGTCACCGATCGGGTGAGCATGCCGCGGTTCCCGGGCGCACCGCTGATCCGGGTGGTGGGTCAGCTGGAGACCGGAGTCGTCAAGGCGCGCTACGCGTATCGCTCGCCGATGGAGTGGCTGCGCCGTTCCCGCTGAGCTCGCGCTCGACACCGCGGGTGGTGCCCTGCGCGACCGCGCACAGCACCGGCCCGTCCGGTCCGTCCGCGAAAACCTCACAGCGGCAGACGGCTTGGCGGCGGGTGGCGCCGATGATGCTCGCCTCCGCGCGCAGTCGTTCGCCCGCCGCGGGCCGCAGATAGGTGATGGTGAAGCCGCCGGTCAGCACGTTCGAGCCGAGCACCGTGGCCGCGGCATAGGTCAGCGCGTTGTCGGCCGCGTAGGCCAGCACCCCGCCGTGCACGTAGCCGAACTGCTGGTTCAGTTCCGGGCGGACGGGGATCTCCAGGGTCGCGCGGCCGTCACCCAGTGCGGTCAGCTCGGCGCCGATGAGCCGGCTGAAGCCCTGTGCGTCGAGAATCCGCTGTCCCAGTTCGAGATTCAGTTCCGTTGTCATGCCCGTTCTTCCTGTGCGTCGGTTCGGTCGGTGCGCAGCACCTGCCACGCGGCGTCGGCCAGCTGGGGCGCCACGTCGATCGGCGCGGTGACGATCTCGCCGCCGAGCCACCCCCGCGCGTACACCTGGGCGGGTCCCAGCCACAGCGCGTACAGCAGATCGAAATCGAGTTCACGCACCGCGCCGTAGTTCGCGTGCGTGCGCCACCACCGCGCGACGTTGCGCATGAACTCGCGATTGCTCTCGCTGTCCCGGACCCCGGGCGGCCGCGCCGAGGTGAGAACCTGTGCGCGGTACTGGTTCTCGGTGACCCAGCGCAGGTGCGCGGTCACCGCCGCGCGCACCCCGGCCTCGGCGTCCGCGCTGTCGCCCACGGCCGCCCAGAAGCACCGCTGATAGTCGGTGAGCGCGTGCGCCCAGACCTGCCGGTACAGCTCGGCCTTGTCGGGAAAGTGGTGGTAGAGCGCGCCGACGCTGGCGCCGGCCGCGTCCCGGATCTGGGTGAGCGTCGCATCGAGAGCGCCGTGCTCGGCGAACTGCCGCTCGGCCGCCAGCAGCAACCGATCTCGAATCTTCATATACAGAATTTAGTTCTGTCCCGCCGTGTCCCGCAACCCCGAATCCCGGCATTTCCACAGACCATGCGGTATGACGGAGGGGTGGCGCGCTGGCTGTTGCACGTCGACCTCGACCAATTCCAGGCCGCGGTCGAATTTCGCCGCCATCCCGAACTCCGCGGACTCCCGGTCATCGTGGGCGGGAACGGGGATCCGCAGGAACCGCGCAAGGTGGTCTCGTGCGCCTCGTACCCGGCGCGGGCGCGCGGGGTGCACGCCGGCATGCCGCTGCGCACCGCGCTGCGGCACTGCCCGGAAGGGGTGTTCCTGCCCCAGGATCTGCCCGCCTACGCCGCGGCCTCCGACGAGATCATGGACGTGCTGCGCACCTTCCCCGGGCGCGTGGAGGTGCTCGGCTTCGACGAGGCCTTCCTCGCCGCCGACACCGACGACCCCGAACGGCTGGCCCGCGAAATACGCACCGCCATCGAGGAATTGGGGCTGACCAGCGCGGTCGGCATCGGAGACAACAAGACCCGCGCCAAACTCGCCACCGGATTCGCCAAGGCGGTCGGCAAATCCGGCGCCGCCGAGGAACCGATCCCGGGCGCGGGCGCCGGCGTCTTCCGGCTCACCGCGGACAACTGGACCGCGCTCATGGCGCACCGCCCGACCACCGCGCTGTGGGGCGTCGGCGGGCGCATCGCGAAAAGGATGGCGGCCCTGGGCATTCACACCGTCGGCGAACTGGCCGCCGCCGACCGCGCGGCGCTGGCCGCGGAATTCGGCCCGAATACCGGACCCTATCTGTGGGTACTCGGGCACGGCGCCGGTGACACGGACGTCGCCGAGCCGCGAGAACCCGTCGGGCGCAGCCACTCCGAGACCTTCGCGGCCGATCTGACCGAACACGCGGAATTCGACGCGGCCGTCACCCGGCTCGCCACCCTGGTGGCCGAGGAGACCATCGCGCAGGGGCGCAGCGTGCAGCGGGTCGGCGTCACCGTGCGCACCAGCACCTTCTACACCCGCACCAAACAGAAGAAACTGCGCGGCCCCACCGTCGACGTGGACGAGGTCGTGCGGACCGCGCTGCTGGTCCTGCACGCCTTCGAGCTGGACCGCCCCATCCGATTGCTCGGCGTCCGCGTCGAATTCGGTCCCGAACCGGGGTGAGCGGCCGCGTTTGACATGCTGGGACCAGGAATACAGACGGAAGGCACGCATCCGATGACCAAGTACGAGAACATCAGCTTCGAGCCCGCCGGCCCGATCGCGCGCATCACCCTGAACCGGCCCGCCGCCGCGAACGGCATCGACCAGGCGCTGGCCGACGAGCTGGTCCGGGCCGCAACCTACTGCTCCGAGGATCCGGCCGTGAAGGTCGTGGTGCTCACCGGCGCGGGCAAGTTCTTCTCCGCGGGCGGCGATCTGCAGGCCATGTCGAACAGCTCGGACACCGGGCAGTTCATCGAAAAGCTGGCCGGCACCCTGCACGAGGCCGTGTCCGCGCTGGCCCGCATGGACGCGCTGCTCATCGTCGCGGTGAACGGCACCGCCGCCGGGGCGGGCATGAGCCTGGCCGTGGCCGGTGACCTGGTGGTCGCGGGCGAATCCGCCAAATTCACCATGGCGTACACCAAGGTCGGGCTGAGCCCGGACGGTGGCGCGTCCTACTACCTGCCGCGCCTGATCGGCCTGCGCCGCACCCAGGACCTCATGCTCACCAACCGCGTGCTCACCGCCGCCGAGGCCCTGGAGTGGGGACTGCTGCACCGGGTCGTCGCCGACGCCGAGCTCGCCGCGACCGTCGACCAGCTCGCCGAGCAGTTCGCCGCCGGGCCCAAGGGTTCGAACGCGCACGTCAAGAAGCTGCTGCTGGTGTCGGGGCAGCACACGCTCGAGGAGCAGCTGGCCACCGAAGCCGCGTTCATCACGAATTCCGCCGAATCGGCCGACGGCGCCGAGGGCATCGCCGCGTTCGTCGGCAAGCGGGCGCCGAAGTTCGCCTGAGCCGAGAATCGGGGAGCGGCGGCAACCCGCCGCGCCCCGCCTCCGGCCCGCCGCCCGGCCGGTCGCCGCACCCCGCCGCCTGGCCGGTCGCCGCACCCCGCCGCCTGGCCGGTCGCCGCACCCCGCCGCTCGGCCGGTCGCTGCACCCCGGCGGCCGACCGCGGGGCCGCGCCGCACGCGGTGACCGGCGTCCGGCCGTCAGGTCGTGGACCGCATTGCCGCGGTGGACACGATCGAGGGTGTGCGCACCGGTTCCAAGGGCGGGCACCAGGATGTGCCGGCCGAGGCCGTGATTGGGCGAAGGTCACCGCGGCTGTGTGGTCGCTGGTCCGCCACCGCGCGGGGGGCACTTCCCGGGTCCCCCGCTCATTCCTTCATGAAGGCCAGGATTTCCGCGTTCACCTCGGCGGCGTGCGTGATGTACAGGCCGTGCCCGGCGTCGGGGTACTCCTTCAGCACCGCGTGCGGGGCGAGCAGCACCGCCTGCCTGCTGCTGATCTCGATCGGGATCGACTGATCGGCCCAGCCGTGCAGCAGCAGGGTCGGCAGGGTCAGCGCCTCGACATCGGGGCGGTGATCGGAGGTGAAGAGCTGACGCTGCACCTCGACCGAGGCGTACGGGGAGGCCGAGAGGCAGCGGCTCATCTCCAGGTCCATCACCGCACGACTCGTGCCGGGGCGCAGGTGGGTGGCGAAATAGCCCTGCGCGCGATCGGCGAACCACTGCGGACGGTCGGTGCGCAGCTGGTGCAGGGAGGCCTCGAGCAGCTCGAGCGGGGCGCCCACCGGGTTGTCCGGGGTCTGGCACAGGTACGGGATCGCGGGCGCCAGCAGGGCCAGGCGCACCGCGCGATCCTGCCCGTGCCGGGCCAGATAGCGCACCGCCTCCGCGCCGCCCGCCGAATGCGCGACGAGCGTGAAGTCGCGCAGGTCCAGGTGCTCGACGAGGCGGGCCAGATCATCGGCGCGGGTGTCCACGTCGTAGCCGGTGCTCGGGCGCTCGGAACGGCCGTGCCCGCGCCGGTCCGGCAGGACGCACCGGTAGCCGCGGTCGAGGAAGTAGTGCAGCTGGTACTCCCACATCTCCGAGTTCAGCGACCAGCCCGCCACGAAGAGAATCGGGTCCCCGGTGCCGTAGTCCTCGTAGGCGAGGGTGGTGCCGTCGGTGCTCTGGTAGGTCGGCATATCGGCTGCGCTCCTTTGCTTTTCGCGTGCTGGAACAATGGTCGCGAAGGGCGTGAGCGAAAGCGATTACCCGCGGGGTAATGCCGCGTCCGTAGGGCGGGCCCTGTCGCGTCCGCGGCGTCGGGCCCTGTCGCGTCCGGTGGCCGGGTCCTATGCTCGGTGCATGGAGTTCCAGGCGATGGTGGCACGCAAGTCGGACAGCGGGATCACGCTCGAACGCGAGGTGGTCACCGAGGATTTCCTGCCCGCCGGTGACGTGACGATCAAGGTGCACTTCTCGAGCGCCAACTACAAGGACGGTCTCGCCATCACCCCCGGGGGCGGTGTGGTGCGGGACTATCCCATCGTTCCGGGCATCGACATCACCGGCGAGGTGTTCAGCTCGGACAGCCCGGACTTCGCGGCCGGTGACCTGGTGGTGGCCCACGGGTACGGCATCGGCGTCTCCCAGCACGGCGGTTTCGCCGAGTACGCGCGCGTGCCCGCCGACTGGGTGGTGAAGCTGGACGGGCTCACCCCGCGCGAGGCCGCGGCCATCGGCACCGCCGGGTACACCGCGGCGCTGAGCGTGCAGGCCCTGCTCGACCACGGACTGACCCCCGCGTCCGGCCCGATCCTGGTGACCGGCGCGACCGGCGGCGTCGGCAGCGTCGCGGTGGACATCCTGTCCACGCTCGGCTTCGAGGTCATCGCCTCCACCGGCAAGCTCGGCACCACCGAACTGCTCACCACCCTCGGCGCGTCCGAGGTGATCGGCCGGCTGCCCGCCGAGGGCGAGAAGGTCCGGGCGCTGGGCAAATCGCTGTGGGCGGGCGCGGTCGACAGCGTCGGCGGCACCTCGCTCGCGCACATCCTGTCCACCACGAAATACGGTGGGGCGGTGGCGGTCAGCGGTCTCACCGGCGGCACCGACCTGCCCACTACCGTCATGCCCTTCATTCTGCGCGGGGTGTCCCTGCTCGGCATCGACTCGGTGCAGCACCCCATCGCGGCCCGCCGCGAGCTCTGGGCCCGCCTCGCGAAAGACCTGAACCCGCAGAGCCTTTCGGTGCTGGAGAACTACGCGCCCGTCACCGAGGCCGGGTCGGTCCTGCACGCCGTGCTCGAGGGCACCCACTCCGGCCGCACCGTGCTGGGCGTGGCCGGCGAGTTCTGAGCTAGCCGACGGCGGCGCGGACCAGATTGTGGTCCGACACCCCCGCCACCGGCACCACCGCGGCCTCGCGCACCGCGAGGCCGCGCGTGATGACGTGATCGATGAACTGGGACTTCGAGGTCGTCGTGCGCGGGCGGGTGGCGGGACCGTCCGGTGCGAATACAGCGATCTCGAAATCCGCGCCGAGGGCGGTAGCCACGGTGCTGCTGTCGGCGTTGAAATCGCCGAGCAGCACCGCGGGACCGGGTGTGGCCAGCTCCGCGAGCCGGGCGAATTGCCGGTTCCGCCGATTGTCCCCGGTGACATGGGTCGCGATCACCCGCACCCCGGCGACCTCCACAACCAGCGCGCCGTTGCCCGGATCGTTGTCGAACGGCTCGGCGGCGAGGGTGCGGCTCGGGCCGTCCACGATCAGTACGAGCGCCTCGAAGCCCTCGGACAACTGCGAGGCAACCTGCTTCGGCCTGGGCACCCGCGGATACCGCAGGGTATGAAAAGTTCGCTCCGGTAGGGACTTTCGCAGATCAGCGAGCTGATCGCCACTGACCTCCTGCAGGGCGATCACCTGATCGGCGCGCCCGGCCACCAGGGCGGTGACCGCCGCTATCCGGTCGGTCTCGTCCGGCCACCGACCAGCAATCTCACTGGCCCAGTTGTCGGCATGGACACGATGCAGCACATTCCAGCTGGCGACAGTCATCACAACCACCCACCGTACGAGAAACGAACGGACCGTGCGGATTTCGTTTCATGTGAAACATCCGCGGGCCGTTCGTTTGCCCTGCGATAGCCCAGTCGGATACGACACCGGCCGCGCGTGTGGGAGACACGCGCGGCCGGTGGGTGAGCGCCGATCAGGCGGTGGCGCTCAGGGGGCGGCCGTCCAACGCCGGTTCGATGACCGGTTCGATGGCGTAGGCCAGGATCTCGGCCACGTCGGCGACGGGGCGGACATCCAGGGCGGCCAGGACCTCGGCGGGGACGTCGTCGAGATCCGGCTCGTTGCGGGCGGGGATGAAAACGGTCTTCAGACCCGCGCGCTGGGCGGCGAGCAGCTTCTGCTTCACCCCGCCGATGGGCAGGACGCGGCCGTTGAGGGTGACCTCACCGGTCATTCCGACATCCGCGCGGACCTGGCGGTCGAGGGCGAGCGAGACCAGGGCGGTGACCATGGTGACGCCGGCCGACGGACCGTCCTTGGGAACGGCTCCCGCGGGGAAGTGGATGTGGATGTTGCGGTCCAGGACCTTCGGCTCGATGCCGATCTCCTCCAGGTGCGAGCGCACGTAGGTGAGCGCGATCTGCGCGGACTCCTTCATGACGTCGCCCAGCTGACCGGTCAGGGTCAGGGAACGCTCACCCTCGGCGGCATTGGCCTCGATGTAGAGGACATCGCCGCCGGCGCCGGTCACCGCCAAACCCGTTGCGACACCGGGCACCGCGGTGCGTTCCACCCCGTCGGGGGTGAAGCGCGGACGGCCCAGGTAGTCCTTCAGGTCGCCGACGCCGATCACCAATCGATCGGCCGCCGTCACCGGGGTGGCCGGCTCGTAGCCCAGCCGTGCGTCGTAACCCAGTGCGGTGGAGTCGTTTCCGCTCGCGCCGGGCGCGTCCGGAACGAATTCACCGGCGGTGATGATGCTTTCGGACAGTGCGCTGGTGTCCGCCGACTCCGACAGCTTGGTCGCCGCCTTGCGCAGGGCCTTGGCGATGAGCCGTTCCATCTGCCGCACACCGGCTTCGCGGGTGTAGTTCGCCGCCACCTCGCGCAGCGCCTCGTCGGTGACCTCCACCTCGTCGGCGGTGAGCGCGTTGCGCTCGAGCTGACGCGGGATCAGGAAGTCGCGGGCGATGGCGACCTTGTCGTCCTCGGTGTAGCCGTCGACCGTGATGAGCTCCATGCGGTCCAGCAGCGGGCCGGGGATGGTGTCCATGACATTCGCGGTCGCGATGAACAGCACGTCGGACAGGTCCAGATCCAGGTCCAGGTAGTGATCGCGGAAGGTGTGGTTCTGCGCGGGGTCCAGGACCTCGAGCAGCGCCGCCGCCGGATCACCGCGGAAATCGGAGCCGACCTTGTCGATCTCGTCCAGCAGGACGACGGGATTCATCGAACCCGCCTCCTTCATGGCCCGCACGATGCGGCCGGGCAGCGCGCCGACGTAGGTGCGCCGGTGCCCGCGGATCTCGGCCTCGTCGCGCACGCCGCCCAGGGCGACGCGAACGAACTTGCGGCCCAGCGACCGTGCCACGGACTCACCCAGCGAGGTCTTGCCCACGCCGGGCGGGCCGACCAGCACCAGCACCGCGCCGGAACCGCGGCCGCCCACGACCTCCAGGCCGCGCGCGGCACGGCGCGCACGCACCGCCAGGTACTCGACCATGCGGTCCTTGACCTCGTCCAGGCCGTGGTGATCGGCGTCCAGCACCGCGCGCGCGGCCGAGACATCGGTGCTGTCTTCGGTTTTCACGCCGAACGGCAGTTCCAGGACGGTGTCCAGCCAGGTCCGGATCCAGCCCGACTCCGGGCTCTGATCGCTCGCCCGCTCCAGCCGCCCGACCTCGCGCAGCGCGGCCTCGCGAATGTCGGCGGGCAGATCGGCGTTCTCGACCCGGGTGCGGTAGTCCTCCGCGCCGTCGGGCTCGTCCTCGCCCAGCTCCTTGCGAATCGCGTTGAGCTGCTGGCGCAGCAGGAATTCGCGCTGCGACTTCTCGACGCCCTCGCGCACGTCCTCGCTGATCTTCTCGTTGACCTCGGTCTCGGCGATGTGCTGCTTGGTCCACTCGATGAGCTTGGTCAAACGGGTTGCCACGTCGAGGGTTTCGAGCAGTTCGCGCTTCTCGTCATGGCTCAGGTACGGGGCCCAGCCGGCGGTGTCGGCGATGGCCTCGGGGTCCGAGAGCTGGTTGACCGCGTCGATGAGCTGCCACGCCTCACGACGCTGCAGCACCGCCACGACCAGCTTCTTGTAGTCGGCGGCCAGCTCCTTGGTGCGGCCGTCGGCGGGCGGGGTCTCGACCGGTTCGGCCTCGACCCACAGGGCCGCACCGGGGCCGGTCACGCCGTGGCCGATCTTCGCCCGGCGCTCGGCCTTGAGGACCGCGGCGGGCGCGCCGCCGCGCATGCGGCCGACCTGTTCGATGCCGGCGACCACGCCGTAGGCGGCGTAACCCTGCTCCAGCCGCGGCGCGACCAACACCTGGTTGACCTTGCCGGCCTGGGCGGCGTCGATGGCGGCCTGTGCGGATTCGTCGAGCTCGATCGGCACGATCATGCCGGGCAGCACGATCGGATCGGTCAGGAATAGGACCGGAAGGTTCTGGGTGTTGGTCACGACTTCTACCTCTTCCAAGATTGAGCGTCTCCTACTCAACTCAGGTTGAGCGTTACCCAATCAACCCCGACCCCCGCCCGGTAATTCCGCGACCTTGTTCGCCACCGGCGAACGCCCGGGCCACCGCGTGGTGACCCGGGCGAACGCACAGTTCAGAGGGTATTTCCGCCTCGGAACTACCGGGCGGCGCGAGCGACCAGCGCGCCGAGGAACGCCTCGTCGGCCGGGGTCAGGCCGGTGAGCGCGAAGGAGGTCGCCCACATCGTGCCCTCGTCGAGCCCGGCCTTGTCCTCGAAGCCGACGGTGGCGTAGCGGGACTTGAACTTCTCGGCGCTCTTGAAGAAACACAGCACCTTGCCGTCCTTGGCGTAGGAGGGCATGCCGTACCAGAGCTTGGGCATCAGGTGCGGGGCGTGCTCGGTGACGATGGCGTGCACCCGCTCGGCCAGGGCGCGATCGGAGTCGTTCATCTCGGCGATCTTGGCCAGGACGTCGGCGGTGCCGTCGGCCTTGCTGGACTTGCCGCCGCGCCGGGCCTCGGTCTTCAGTTCGGCGGCATGGGCTTTCATCGCGGCGCGCTCGGCGTCCGAGAAGCCGACGGTGGTCTTGGTGGCGGTGTCGGTGGTCATGTCGGGTTCCTCCGGTGGTGTTTCGGTGCCGTTGCGGCGGGAATGTTTGGGGGACTTGGGGATTCAGCGGTCCTGGAGTAGGCCCAGGATGTTGCCGTCGGCGTCGAGCACCTCGGCGACGCGGCGGCCGTTGCCGGTGTCGCGCAGGGACTGCTGCTCCCTCGCGCCGGCCTGTCCCAGTTCGGCGAGCTTGGCCTCGATGTCGGGGACCTCCCAGTAGATGACCGGGGTGGTGTTGCCCTGCGGGCCGCCGTCCGGCACCAGGCCGATGTGGTGGCCGTCGAGAGTGAAGCCGACGTAGTAGGTGCCCTCGATCTCCGGCTCCACCCCGAGCAGGGCGGTGTACAGCGCCTTGGCCGCGGTGAGATCGGATACCGGGTAGAGCACCGTCTTGATGCCCTTGGCGGGGGTGGCGGTCATGGTGTCGGGCTCCTGTTCTCGCTGGTTGTGATGTCTTCAACGGTATTTCCGGGGCGGGCGCGGGACATCCGTGCCGACCACGGAACGCACCACGGAAAGTCCACGGATTGCCCGCCGCGGGCGGCGGTCCGGGACCGAGCCGGAACCCGGGGGTTGACGCGCATGGCTAAAGCTATTAGCTTTATGGCTATCGAACTTAGCTTCACTCCTGCGGAGAGAGGGACACCATGACCGAGTACCTGGACATCGACGGCGGGCGCATCGCTTACGACTCGATCGGCGACGGCCCGCTGGTGCTGCTCGCACACGGCATCGGCGATCGGCGGCAGGCCTACCGGTACCTCGCGCCCCTCATCGCGGCGGCGGGCTACCGGGTGGTCAGCGTCGACATGCGCGGCCACGGCGAATCCAGCCTGAACTGGCCTTCCGAGACCGGGAAGGACGCCATCAGCCGCACCGACGTGGCGCGGGACCTGCTGGCCGTCATCGCGAAGCTCGGCGGGCCGGCCGTCATCGTCGGGCATTCGCTCTCCGGCGGCGCCGCGACCATCGCCGCCGCCGAAGCGCCGGAACTGGTCAGCGGCATCGTCGAGATCAACCCGTTCACCCGGGTGCAGAAGTTCGACCTCGGGGCGTTCGTCAAGACGGCCCGGCACCGCCGCGGCATGACCGCGCTCATGTCGACCCTCGTCTTCAAGAGCCTGCGACAGTGGGAGAAGTACCTGGACGCGGCCTACCCGGCCAAGCCCGCCGACTACGACGCCTACCTCGCCGAGCTGCTCGCGAAGCTGCGCGAACCCGGCCGGATGGCCGAGTTCATGAAGACCGGCAAGTCCACCCCCGCCGACGCGCAGGCCCAGCTCGGCAACGTCACCCAGCCTGCGCTCCTGGTCATGGGCACCGCCGACCCGGACTTCCCGAACCCGGAAGCCGAGGGCCGGGCCATCATCGCCGCCATGCCCGCCGGGCTGGGCAGCCTCGGACTGGTCGAGGGCGCGGGCCACTACCCGCACGCCGAAGCGCCCGAGCGCACCGCCGAGCTGATCCTGCCGTTCCTGAAAGAGCACGCCTGATGCCGCGCGCCGGACTGAACAGAGCCGAGGTCATCGCCGCCGGTGCGGCGCTGGCCGACGAGGTGGGCTTCGCGAATCTGGCGCTGAGCCCGCTGGCCCAGCGGCTGGGCGTGCGCACGCCCTCGCTCTACAAACACGTCGAGAGCCTGGCCGACCTGCAGCGCGGGATCGCCGTCCTCGCCCTGACCGAACTCGACGCGCGCGTGCGCGACGCCATGCACGGGCATTCGGGCAGCGCGGCGCTGGCGGCCTTCGCCGAGGGCTTCCGCGGATACATCGTCGACCACCCGGGCAGATACGCGGCGACCGTCGGCGTCGAACCGACGGGGCCGGAAGATCCACTGGGACAGCCCAGTTCGCGACTGCTGGAATCCATGTCGGCCGTGCTGCGGGGGTACCGCATCCCCGAGCCGGACATGATCCACGCGCTGCGCACCTTGCGCAGCACCTTTCACGGCTTCGCAACCCTGCAGGCGGGCGGCGGATTCCAGTGGGACGGCGACCCGGACGACAGCTTCGCGTGGATGATCCGCTTCCTCGACCGGGGGCTGCTGCGGCTGGGTGACACCGGCCCCTCCTGAACGCCCGGCCGTACAACGCGATCCGGCACCGAAACCCCGGAAATACTCGGCGTCCGCGCGTTTCCGGAGCACGATGGGTTCGAGACCATCGGCAACGAGGCCCTGGAGCGTCATGGACGAGTTCGAATTCGACGGCACCCGCATCGCGTATCTCCGGCAGGGCGAGGACGGCCCGCCGGTGCTCATGCTGCACAACGCCGGTTCCTCCCACCTGATCTGGATGCCGCAGCTCACCGCGCTGGCCCGGAACCATCGGGTGTACGCACTGGATCTGCCCGGGTACGGCTCCTCCGACCGGCCCGCGGCCGGGTACACCCTCGAGCGGTACACCGAACTGGTGCGGGAGTTCGTGATTCGGCACGAGCTGTCCGGAATCGGCCTGGTCGGCAACTGCCTCGGCGCGGCCATCAGCCTCACCCTCGCCCGGCGCGAACCCGGGCTGGTGCGCGCGGTGGTGGCGATCAACCCGCTCACCGAGAACACCGCCATGCACGGCGATCTCGGCCTTGCGGCTCGCGTCACGCGCGGCCTGCCCGAGTTCGGCGCGCGGGTACTCGGCGGCTGGCACACCCCGCAGTGGTTCGCGCGCACCACGATTCGCACCTGGTTCAGCAGCGGGCGGGCCTACCGCGAATGCCCCTACGTCACCCCGCTGGCCGCCGGGTTCCCCGCCCGCGCCCTGGTCGGCCTGGTCCGCGACCTGGATTCGTTCGCCGCCCTGGACGATTGGCCCGATCGCGACGCGCTGCCACCGGTCTGCACGATCTGGGGCACCGAGAACCGGATCCTCTCGGCCGCCGCCGGCCGCACCGTGAACGCGGCCCTGCGCCCCGAACGCGCCGAATGGCTGGACGGCTGCGGGCATGTGGCCATGCTCGAACGCGCACCGGAGGTGACGGCGATCGTCACCGAGTTCTTCGCCGCCCACCTCTCCCCCGCGGTTCCCGCGCCGGTCGCGGCCGAAAGATGGACGGCTCCAACGGCACACGGGCACGCGTGTGGAACCGATTGACCACCACCCGAGGAGACCGCAGCCGAGGGCGTACGGCTCCAGCGACGTCCACTCGCTCTAACGTGCGCCGGGCGGGACGGATGTCGTCGGCGGGTTCTTCGCCGCTGGCCCCTCCCCCGGCGGCTCCGGTACCGGTCACACCGGAAGCTGAACCGGCCCAGCCGGATACAGGCGACAAGGTGCATGCGGCCGTCGAACAGCATGCCGGGTCACCACGAACAGCGCGTATGACGCTCGAGGGATCACAAGCCACCGAAGGAGTGGGCGCAGACATCAGGCCGGCCGCATGCCCAGGGACGAGCGGGTGGTGAACCCGTCGTTCGTGTCGACGGCCAGGGAGATCGACGGCGGATCAGGGGGCCGGGTCCGGCGGGAGCGGGGGTAGGGGCGGGGACGGGCGGCGGGTGAACCACTCCCCCAGGCGGTCGGGCCAGGGTTCGGTGGCCGCCTGATCGTGGGTGAGCTCGATGGAATCCACCGTGGGACCGCCGAGTTCGTACCAGCTCACCGCCAGCGTGTGTTCGGTGGTGGTGAGCGCCAGGCGCTTGGCCGAACCGGTGCGGCCGGACAGGCCGGGCAGCTCGAAAATCTGGCCGCCGGCGAACAGCGAACTCGTCTTCGGCTCGGCGCCCAGGGCGACTGCGGCGTTCAGGACGGCGAGCTGCCCGGGGAGCGGCACCACGCGCAGGCGCTGGATCTGGCCGAGCGCGGGGCGGTCCGCCCGCTCGGCGATCAGGCGGATATCCATCGTCACGGGGTAGATCGGCTTGCCACGCGATTCGGTCAGCGCCGTGGCCCACGGGATCCGGATGCGGAAGGGGATCAGCACCGAGCCCGAGTCCCGGACCCGGGTATCGGCCGCCACCGTCTCGTCCAGGTAGATCAGGTGGTTCGCGGAACCGAGCTCGTCGTACCGGTCGGTGGGGTTGCGGCAGTTCACCTGAATCCGGGTGCGCGACACCGTCATCGGATCCGCACCGGCGGTCAGGCGCACCTGGCCGCCGAGCCGCCGGCCCGGCTGCACCCGCAGGGCGTCCACCTTGAATTCCGCGCCGTCCTCGGACATCGCACCGACCTCCCGTCCGGCCCCGTCGGGCCTGGCACCACCGAACCACAGCCCGGGCAATCGGCCGAACCCGGCGTGCGGTCGGCCTAGCATGGCGGTCGGAGTGCCGAACCGATCTGCCACGAGGAGTCGATGACCATGCTCGCCGCGCGTCTACACCTGGGACCGAACCGCCGGTTGGAACTCGACGAGGTGCCGATCCCCGAACCCGGGCCCGACCACGTGCTGATCAAGGTCGAGGCGGCCGGGGTGTGCCTGTCGGACGTGCACCTCATCGACGGCACCCTGACCCCGCTGTTCCTGAAGGGCGACGTCGTCACCCTCGGGCACGAGGTCGCGGGCACCGTGCACACCCTCGGACCGGGCGTGACCGGACCGGAGATCGGCGACCGGGTGCTGCTGCAGGCCGGGGAGATGCGCGGCCAGGCCACCTTCACCCGCGGCGTCGACTACGACGGCGGCTGGGCCGAGTACACCCTGGCGCGCGTCGACACGCTGGTCCCGATCCCCGACGAACTCCCCTTCGAACAGGCGTGCTTCATCCCGGACGCGGTCTCCACCCCCTGGGCCGCCATCACCGCCACCGCCGAGATCAAAGCCGGTGAACCGGTGGGCGTCTGGGGCGTAGGCGGCCTCGGCGCCCACGGCGTCCAACTCCTGCGCCTGGTCGGCGCCGCCCCCATCATCGCGGTCGACCCCCTCCCCGCCGCCCGCGAACGCGCCCTCGAGTTCGGCGCGGACCTGGCCTTCGACCCGGCCGACCCGGAGCTGCGCGCCAAGATCTTCGCGGCGACCGGCACCGGCCTGGCCGCGGCCTTCGACTTCGCGGGCGTCGCCGCGGTCCGGGAACAGGCCGTGGTGTGCCTGGGCCCGCAGGGCAGGCTGGTCCTGGTCGGCCTGACCGACAAGCCGATCACGGTCTCCGGCGGCACCGCCTTCAGCTTCTTCCAGCAGCAGCTGCGCGGGCATTACGGCTCGGGGCCCGAGCACGTGACCCAGCTGGTGAAACTGCAGGGGTTGCAGCGGGTCGACTTCTCGCGGTCGGTGAGCGCGGTCGTGCCGCTGGCCGACGCGGCCAAGGCGGTGCACGCGCTGGAGGCCAAGGAAGGCAACCCGATTCGGATTGTCTTAAAGCCCTGATTCGAGGGCGGGGCGCTGGGTCGGGCTTCCCGGTTTCCGGGTACATGACTCCCCGTGATCAGGAGCGGGCGCGCACTAGGGGGCGTGATCGTAGGCGGGGAGCGAGCAGACCTGGACATGTGGCCGGGCTATGTCAGCCGATACGAGCTTGGGGAGATGATCCGCGAGTACACCGCCGACGCCGACGAACAACGCCGGGAAGCGGACTACCTGGTCAGCAGACAGCTGCGCCCGGCCGAACGGGACGGCTTCGGAGTCCTGTACACCAGCGCGAACGGACATCGCACCGACGATGTCCACGAGCGGATCGAGCGCATGAGCAAGGCCAACGACGCGATCCGCGCCGCCGCCAGCTCCGGACGGGGCCTGGCCGCGATCGAACGCGCCCAGATCACGCAGGTCATGGACGATATCGACTCCGGCCGGATCCAGGCCGCGCCCAGCTGCCCGAGCTCGTGTTCGTCGACGAGCGGTCCAAGTCCGACGCCGATGCCGAACGCGCGAACAAGACGGCCTCGGCCATTTCCACGGCCGTGCGTGAGGACGTGACCGCTCGGATCCGCGCCGAGGGTGTGCAGGTCGATCACCGCAACGACCAGGTCGATTTCGCGGTGAAGTCGCTCGCGGGCACGGTGTGGATGGTGGCGCGCGGCTCACGCACCGGAGAGCTGCCCGCCCAACGCCGGGACTACACCGACAAGCGGGGCCGCCTGGCCCAGCTCCTGGCCGAGCAGGGAGTCGGTGACAGCGCCCGCGGTGAGATCTTCGCGTTCGTCGACGCGCACGCCCGCACCGCCGGGACCACCGGCAAGGCCGCGATCGAGCGCGAAGACCAGTGGAAGGCCAAGACCGACAACATCGTCGCCGCCCGCGACGACCAGCTCGCCCAGCGCCAGGCCGTGGCCGCCGGCCACGCCAGCAACGCCGAACGAGCATGCGCAGCCCGTCCCGAACCCGCGACCGGACAGGACACGCCCGCGCCGACGCAGTCGAGCAGTCGGCACCGACTGCACCAGCCCGAACACGGCCGGTAAGCCCGCGCCGCAACTGAAAGCGTCAGCCCCTGTCGGGGTCTATCCGACAGGGGCTGACGCATGTCGAGGATAGGTGAGACACCCGCCGAAACGACACGGTGTCTCACGCCCATGCGTCCCAGGTTTTGTCCCATGCGCCCGGATTTCGAACAGGACGAGCGTACGGTCATTGCGGGGAAGGAGAACCGATGAACGGGACAGATCCCGCCCAGCTGCTCCAGGTCCGCACCAGCACGCACGGCCCGATCCCGGTCGTGACCGCGGCCGGTGAGATCGATGTTCTGTCGGCGCCACTGCTCGAACGCGTGATACGCGAAGTCCTGAAAGCGGATCCGCCGACCGTGGTGGTGGATCTGTCCCGCGTGGCGTTCATGGGATCCGCTGGCCTCGCGGTACTGGCGGCCTGCGCGCAGGAATGCGCGTCACCGCTACGCGTGGTGGCCGGACTCGCGGTGCAGCGCCCGATCCAGGTCACCGGGATGCACTCCATGCTGAACCTGTACGACGAGCTCGCCGAGGCGCTGGACGACTCGCGGCAAGAATGAAACAGACAATTTCCGTTGTGCTTTAGGCAGTCCGAAGGCGTACATACGTGATCGTTGATGGCCGGAGTATGGCGGTTAGCTGAGCGCAGATACACCTTCGACGCCGTCAAGTTCTCTCTCGGATGGGATGTAGCTGCGTGGCCGCACTACGCAGCGGCCACCGCGCCCGCCGCGGTCTGGGGATCGATCGGACTGGCTACTGAATTTTGAGGTGAGCAGCCTCGTGGTCTGCCGCACGGTCAGGGAAGTTCTGTGGCCGGAGACCGGGGCGTGACCTGGTCGGTTGTGACGCATCTGTATGAGCTGAAGTTGTCCACAGGTCGAAGTCTGGAACAGGACTGGAAGCGAGTTATCCACAGCCTGGTTGATTCTGGACGCCGTCGCAGGATACGGATACACATGCCCCCTGAGCAGCACTGACGGGCATCAGATCCCCTGCGATGCAACAGAAACGAGCAAGGCATGGTTTCACGCGTGAAACATCGAACAGGCCCAGCACAAGACTCCGACGCGTGTTTCAAACACTCTTTTAGGCCCTCTACCTGCAGATTCATGTATGTAGCGCCGGAATGGGCGGGCACGGTGTCCGGCGAAGTGACGCGCATGGGAAGTGTCGGCGGTGCGAATTAGGATTCCCGTCCATAGCTCGCCGCTGTGGGGGCTATCTCGGACTCGGGACTCACCCGCGGTTCGAGGACACACTGCGACCCCTGCCCGGGTTGGCGCCGTAAAGGCAGGGGCCGCAGGCAACCCAGATATCCGTACTCCCGTGAAAGAGGAGGATCCAGGTCCGATGAGGTTAACCACCTCGGCCGACAATTCTCGCCGACCCCGCCCCCGCGCGCTCGCCGCCCCTGGCACAGCGACCGATAAACAGGTCCTGACCTGGCGATCGACGACCGTGAAACATCGCCGCGCGGCCCTTCTACCGTTCCTGCATCAGTTCGAGACGACCGACAGGAACAACCACCAGTGACCCTTCCAACCCATCAACCAGGGACCGCGCCCGAGCCGGTCCCGCCGCCCGCCTACGTCAAGGTTCTGTGGGTAGTGCTCTGCACCAGCCTCAGCGGCCACGCCGCGGTCGCGGGCGGCTTCCTCGCCAGCGCCGGAGGAAGCGCGCCGACAACGGCCTTGTCCACCGCCGGAGGAGCGTTCTTCATCGTCCTCGGGGTGTGCCTGGCAGTGCTCAACACGTTGTGGCCCAAGTAATCACACACCGGCACGTCATCCGGCGAGCATGAGCAAGGGAACCGGCGGCCAGGACCAACTGGCCGCCGGTCCTCTGTGCCGACCGTTTCGTGAAGGTGCTCAAGAAGAACACCACTATCAAGGCTTACCCGCAGGGTGGCATGAGCGACCGACAACTCTCGGTGGGGTACGGACACTGCGAGGCGGCGCCGGCGGTGGGGCCGTCAGGGCCGGCCGGGGCCGCATAGTGCTTGCTCCGAGCCACACCAGGTGTTCAGACTCGGAACAGTCCGATGTTCGATCCCGAAGGGAAGCGCGGATGCCAAGCCTGGAAGAAGAGTTCGTCGATTTCACCGACCGCGCGAACCTGATCGACCACAGGACCTCACTCGACCAGCGTCGCTCGCTGCGCGGCGAGCTCGACCTCCTCGACCAGGCTCGCCTGAAAGTTCCTGCGGGCACTCGCCGTACCACCCTCGATACCTTCAGCAGGATCGCGTTCCGGATCCTCGAACGCCGCATCTACGCTGTCGACCACCCCACCGTGCTCGACGCCCCGCGCCCAGGTGATCCCTCACCGCGCGATCGCCGACGGGAACGCTGACCCCACCGCTCCGGGCGAGCATCGCTCATCCGAGAGTGGTGCGGGTGTCTCGACGGCAATACCTATGCGATGGTCAACCTAGGGCTCTTGCTGAAGCAGCAGGGCGAACTCGCCGAAGCCTGGTACCGCCGCGCCAGGAGCGGGTAGCCGACGGTACCCGGTTGTGTTGCGAATGGTTCTCAACACCTTGAGGTCCGAACGTATGTCGGAAGTTCAGCGGCCTAGGCACCGTATCGAGAAGCGTGTCTGTGAAGGTGGAGGGCTGGTTACGAGGAAAGTCGGCCTGCCGCCTGCTCTGCGGTCATGAGGTTGATGAAGGCCGAGCAACTGATGAGCATGTACCGCGCAAGCACCTGGGTGATCCGCTCAGTAGGAACGGCTACACCGCCATGTCGGATGCCGTTCTCGTCGCTGGTCCACCCATAGAGCTTCGACCATGCGTCCAACAATGCGGGATGGGCGAAGTTGTCGGTCTTCTTCAATTGACCCAGCGCCGCTCCGAGCGTGTTCTTACCGGTGATTGGTACCAAGAAGGCTTCGACAGCACTGATGGACTCCTTGATCGAGTTCGGGTAGTCCGGCTTCTCACGGTCGGCGAGCAGGTTCAGCGCGGTCTCCAGGTGGTGTGCGACGGGCTTACTTCCAGCGGCCAGGGCGCCTTCGATCTCGGAAAGTTCGGGGCTGTCTGCGATCGGTACGACCTGTTCGTTGAGCAAACGGTAGCCAGCCTTGTACATCTCCAGAACATTGTTGAAGACGTCGACCATGCCCAAGCTCAAGCGTTTTCCGACCCGCACCAACTCTTCGAGTAGGTCGTAAACCTCGTACCACTCACGCTTCTTGATCCAGTTCTTGATCTCCCTATCAACCCCGCCGCCAGGGAACTGGTCCCAGTCACGCCCCATCAGGGCCGTCCAGATCGCGTAGAACTCCGTGAATCCGGGCGAAACCGCGTATTCGGGCTCGAAGAAGTAGGCGTAGGTGACGTTCCATAGTTGAGTACGGAGAGCGTCATCCATGCTCTCGATCTGAACCACGGTCCTGACCGGGACCAGCCCATGGCGCTCGGAGAATCGTCGTTCCATTAGACGATCATGACGGATCGAGGAAGCAAGTAGGCGCACCCTCACTGTCTCTAAAACGATCGCTTCCGAGATCCACCGCCGGACAGGCGCATCCGCCCGATAGACCAGTCTCCGAACCCAGTCTTCCTATCACTCTCCCTGGGCAGGATCGGGAGACAAGGGATTTGCTGGGCCGGTGCAACCGAAGGTCCGTACCCTGCGATCAAAGAATGTGCGGCCGGGGCGGATCGGGGTGGGTTTCGTGGTAACGGTGGGGTCGATGTTCGAGGGGTACCTGATCCGCGAACGGTTGGGCGCCGGCGGCATGGGCGTGGTCTACCGGGCCCAGCATCCGCGGCTCAAACGCGATGTGGCACTGAAGGTTTTGCACGAACAGTGGTCTCACGATCGCAGTTCGCGGGTGGCGTTCGATCGGGAAGCGGCCCTGGTGTCCCAGCTCGACCATCCGAACATAGTGCAGGTGTACGACCGCAGTGCTCCTGGCGATGAGGCGTTGTGGTTGTCGATGCGGCTGATAGGCGGTGGGGATGTGGCCACCTTGCTGCGGGGTTCACCGCGTGGTTTGCCGGTCGAGGAGGTTGTGGCGTTGGTGAGCGATGCGGCGTATGCGCTCGATCATGCACACGCGGCGGGGATTTTGCACCGGGACGTGAAGCCGGCGAACCTGCTGATCGAGCACGATCCCCGGCACGGGCAGAAAGCAGTGCTGACCGATTTCGGAATCGCTCGCGCGGCGGATTCGGCGACGACCGCGACCAGTATCGCGATGTCGCTACCCTATGCCGCACCCGAGCGGTTCACCGCTGGCCAGGTCGATCACCGTGCTGATGTGTATTCACTTGGGTGCACGATGTTCGAGTTGCTCACCGGGCAGGTGCCATTCGTGCGGCGCGCACCGATCGAGTTCATGACTGCGCACCTGACCGCAGCGATCCCCTCGCTCCGGGACCGTCGCCCGGACCTACCCGCTTTCTTGGACATGGTGGTCGCGACCGTGCTGGCGAAATACCCCGGCGAGCGGTATTCCTCGTGCCAGGAGCTGGTCACGGACTTGCTGCGTGCAGTCACCGCCACAACGTCGGCACCTCCACCGCCGGAGGCTCCGGTCGCGGTGTGGGAAGACCTACAGGTTTTCGGTGCTCGGTGCGCTCAAGCTGCCTACCCGCAGCATGCCGGGCTGATGTTCGGCCTCGCGTTGGTGCTTCACCGGCGGGGAAAGATCATCGAAGCCGAAGCCTGGTACTGGCAAGCCGCCGACGCCGGCAACACCGATGCCATGCACGGCCTCGGGTACCTGCTCAACGAGCGAGGCGAGGTCACCGAAGCCGAAACCTGGTGGCGCAAAGCCTCCGACAACGGCAAACCCGGCGCCATGCACGACCTTGCGATCCTGCTCAGGGAGAAGGGGGCGGTCACGGAAGCCGAAACCTGGTGGCGCCGCGCAGCCGACGCCGGATACACCGATGCCATGCACGGCCTTGCGATCCTGCTCAGGGAGAAGGGGGCGGTCACGGAAGCCGAAACCTGGTGCCGCAAAGCCGCCGACGCCGGCAACACCAATGCCATGCACGGCCTTGCGAACCTGCTCAACGAGCGAGGCGAGGTCACCGAAGCCGAAACATGGTGGCGCCGCGCCGCCGAGACCGGCAACACCAGCTCGATGCACAACCTCGGGTACCTGCTCAACAAGCAGGGCAAAGTCACCGAAGCCGAAACCTGGTGGCGCCGCGCAGCCGAGACCGGCGACACCAGCGCGATGCACAAACTCGGAATCCTGCTCCAGAGGCGCGGCGCGCTCACCGAAGCCGAAACCTGGTGGCGCCGCGCAGCCGACGCCGGCGACACCAATGCCATGTACGGCCTCGCGAACCTGCTCGAGGCGCAGGGCCGGGCCGTCGAAGCCGGTCAGTGGTTGCAGAAGCACCAGGAGGCGACAGACCAATCCAATGTCAGATAATGGCGTATTACCTGACCGAACTGGTTTCGGATCATCCACGGCCTCGGCGGCCGCTCGAACCAGGGCAACACCCTTCCGTGTGTTATCTGACAGGCAGGGGAGAGTGACGGGTTCGGCACGACGCCGCACCTACCCACGGGGGGAGCACGCACGCGCTATCTGAAAGGTCTTGGCGCTGCTGGCTCATGAATGAACGCGAGCGTGACGACGCCTATCCCACGCAAGTCCTGACGCTCGCGCATCTCGGCGCCGCCGAGCTGAATCACTGTGGGGTCGAACGACGATCGAGCGTCCTCGCTCCCGCAGCCGAAGCGGTTGCGGGAGGCAGGGGTTGAGGAGGCTCAGGACAGGCGGCGCTGGAACGCGTTGGCCGGGTGGCCGGTCGACGGATCCACCGTGTAGACGGAGAGGTCCGCGTTGGTCGGGGTCAGGTTCAGGACCATGAAGCCGAGGTCGGTGAAGTTCTCGAACAGGGCCGGGGTCGTCGCGCCCTTCGCGTGTGCGCCTGAGTTGGTTTTGGCGGCCGCGCCTGAGACCAGTTGGCGGGTGCCTTTTGTCGCGGGGGTCGGTTCCAGGACCTGGAGGCAGTGGTCGTGGCCGGAGAGGACGTAGTTCGCTCGGCCGAGCACGTGAGTTTCGAAGAACGTCTTCACGTGGTTGCCGTTGATCGGCTCTATCGTCAGGCCCTCGTACGCGCCCGCGTTGCCGTGGCTGCCGTTGCTCAGGTACGGGTGGTGGGTGCAGACGATCTTCCACTTCGCGGTCGACTCGGACAGGGCGCGGTCCAGCCAGGCTGCCTGTTCGGTCATGAACTGGCCGTCCGCCGCCCAGAACGGGGCGAACAGCGGGGGGAGGTAGGCCGCGATCGGGTTCAGGTCCAGTACGAAGAACTCGACGACCGGGGTGGCGGGCGGGCCTACCGGGACCGAGTAGTAGCGCGCGGGCATCCACCAGCGCTGGGACCGCGCGTGATAGGCCACCTCGTGGTCGCCGCGCAGCAGCCAGCCGCCGTCGCCGGGCAGGATCGAGGAGTTGTCGTGGTTGCCCTGCACCATGATCCAGGGGAAGTCGAGGCCGTGGTTCGGGGCCTCGAACTTCGCGTCGAACTGTGCGTCGTCACTGGCCCAGGGGCCGGACTCGTACACGTTGTCGCCCAGGCCGAGGGCGAGGGAGAACGGGGTGTCCGCGTGCAGCGCGCGGATCGCGTCGGCCACGGCCCACTGCGGGCGAGCGCCGGTGCCGGCGTCGCCGGTGATCAGCACGCGCAGTTCGGCGCTGTCCGGGTAGGGGAACTTGGCCACGGACGGAGCGGGCGCGGGCTCGGCCCACGCCGGCCCGGCCGCGGCGGCCAGGGTCGCGACACTCGCGGCGGTGGCGGCGCCGGACAGAAAACCACGGCGGTCGACGGTCATCGGGATCTCCCTCGTCCTTTCCTTCTGGTCGAGTGACCAGTATTGCCGGTCCGCGCGCCCGCCGCGCGGTATGCCGATATTCCGCACACCATATCCACCGGAAGCCACGTATTTGCCGGACCCCGGAACGCGCGCCGACCCGCCCCGTTGCGACACGTTCGCCGAGGCCATGGACCTTTTGACAGCATCCGCCGCCGGTGAGAGTGTTGATCGACCGTTATCTCGAGTTTCAAGCTCGGCCACAGGGGGACGCAGCATGACGACACTGGCCTCGGGCGTCTTCATCAATTGGGAAGAGCTGACCGGCCAGTCCAAGCTCGTCGTGGATTTGATCAGCTTCCCGCTGTTCAGTGCCATCGCGGGCTGGCTCACCAACTGGACCGGCGTGCTGATGCTGTTCTGGCCGGTCTATTTTCGCGGATTCCGCATTCCCGGCCTGGAACTGCTCTACCCCTATTTCCCGCGCCGGGTCCAGGTACTGCCCACCTTCTCCGGCGACGGCAAACGCCTGGGCTTCCAGGGCTTCATCCCCGCGCGCGCCGAGAAAATGGCGAGCATCTGCGTCGACGTCGCCATCATGCGCATCGGCAGTCCCAAGGACTTCATTCGCGAACTCGACCTGGACGGCATCGCCGACTACATCGCCGAGGTCGGGCGCAAACAGGTGCCGTCCCTGGTCAACGAGGTGATGCTGCGCGAGAACCCGGATATCTGGAATGCCGTGCCGCGCGCGGTCCGCAATGTGCTGTACCAGCGGGTCGAGCGCGAATTGCCCACGCTGGCCCGCACCGCTTTCGAACAGCTCGGTGACAATGTCGATCAGCTCATCGACATCAAGGCCTTCGTCATTCGGTATCTGCGCCAGAATCCGCACATTCTGAAGGACCTCACGACCACGGTCGCCGCGCCCGAACTCAAATTCATGGTGCGCATCGGCCTGCTGGGCGCGCCGTTCGGCCTGCTGCTGGCGCTGTACATGCATGTGCACCAGAGCATTCCGGTCATCGGCTGGATCCCGGGCTGGGCCGTCATTCTCACCGCGGCCGCCGCCATCGGCGTGGCGGTCAATGTCATCGCCATCAAGATGATGTTCGAACCCGGCGATCCGCAGCCGCGCTACAAATACCTGTGGAAGCAGGCGCTGCTGGCCAAGCGGCAGCCCGAGGCCGCGGCCGATCTCGCGCACATCCTGGCCTACCAGGTGCTGACCCTGCCCAACCTGGCCGAAGAGCTGCTGGACGGCCCGAACGGCGACAAGACCCGGCAGCTGCTCGAGCGGCTCATCTCCGCCGAGATCCACCGGCAGCTCGGGCCGACCCACACCTTCGTGCGGGCCGCCTTCGGGGCGCGGCAGTTCGACAATCTCAAGGTCGGCGCGGCCGGCGCGGCGGCGGGCCTGGCCCCCAGCCTCACCGAGGATCCGGAATTCGCCGCGGCCCAGGCCAAGAAGATCGACGAATTCGCCGCGCGCAAGCTGCAACTGCTCACCCCCGGCGAATTCATGGAGATGTTCTACGCCTCCGTCGAACAAGACGCGTGGCTGCTGTATCTGCACGGCGCGGTGCTCGGACTCGCCGTCGGCGGGGTGCACCTGGCCCTGTTCGGCTGGTAGCCAGAAGGTCGCTCACCTGGGCGAACAGCGCGGCGGAAATACAAGCACGCACGCTTGCATTTTTCTGGCCGCACTGCGATGCTGACCGTCGACGGCGTTCACCGGCACGGTGGACGACCGGTTCCGCGCGGCGACAAGGACTTGCGATGGCCGATCTCGAGGCGCTACTGGCCGACTTCACCGCCGAATGCGGCGACCTGGACGCACTGGTCGCCGACCTGAACAAGGTCGACTGGTCGCAGGACACCCCCGCCGCGGGCTGGACCATCGCCCATCAGATCGGGCATCTGCACTGGACCGATCAGGTCTCGGTCATCGCGGCCACCGACGCCGAGCGCTTCGGCGCTTTGGTCCAGGAAGCCCTCCCCCGGGCGCTGACCTTCGTGGACGAAGCCGCCGAGGTCGCCGCCGAACAGCCGCCCGCCGAACTGCTCGCCGCCTGGCGCCGCGACCGCGCCGCCCTGGTCGAGGCGCTGCGCGTCGTGCCGGCCGGGATCAAACTCCCCTGGTTCGGCCCGCCCATGAGCGCCGCCTCCATGATCACCGCCCGGCTCATGGAAACCTGGGCGCACGGGCAGGACGTGGCCGACGCGCTCGGGGTCGTGCGAACCCCCACCGCCCGCCTGCGCAACATCGCGCACCTGGGCGTGCGCACCCGGAACTTCGCCTACATCACCAACAATCGGGCCGTGCCCACCGCGGAGTTCCGGATCGAACTCACCGCCCCCGACGGCGGCGTCTGGACCTGGGGACCCGAGGACGCTGCGCAGCGGCTGCGCGGACCGGCCCTGGACTTCTGCCTGGCCGTCACCCAGCGCAGGCACCTGGACGACCTCGCGCTGGAGATCGAGGGCGCGGACGTGGCCGAATGGCTGGAGCTGGCACAGGCTTTCGCGGGTCCGCCCGGAACAGGACGAACGGCAGGCCAGTTCCACTGACCTGCCGTCGATCCCGGCCTCCGGCCCGTCGGACCATCATCTGAGGCGATGTCGGCGCGACATCGGCCCCGAGTCCCATTCCAGGAGGCAAGGAGCGAGCGAGCGCCACCGTTGGTGCGCCGTGCCTGGTGCGACCGGACGACATTGGCCGGAAGTCCTCGATGGCAGTCGAGTTGGCGCTCGCCGCTACCCGGTATTTACCCACCCTTTCGCGGGCGGAAACCTCTCCGATCGCAAGGAATCGCTGGCTGTCGCGATATGCGTTCTATGCTGTGATCCTGCTCTCATCGATAGCTGCTGCCACCGCGCGCCGCCGTAACCTGGACGCGCGTACGACTTTCAATGGTGCGGGTCGTGGGCGTCGAAAGACGCAGGGGGACCAGGGGAGAGGAAGGACGCACCAGTCATGTCGCACGAACTCGCGACGCAGGCCGTCCGGTCGACCCGGCGCGCGGCACAGGCGGTTCGCTACACCGCCGTCGTCACCGCCGCCATGGCCAGCATCGGTCTCACCGTCACCGCCGGCGCCTACATCGCCAATCAGATGGCGGGCGTACAGCATTCGGACAGCATCCTCGCCGGGCCGCCCGCCCCGCGGGACCTCACCGCCGCGAGCGCGGATCGTTACCCGGGCGGCATTCTGCCGCTCGCCGAAAGAACCGACATCGCAGCGCTTTTCGAGAATCAGCGCACCGTGATCAGCAACCGCGACGGCGCGCCCTCGACGCAGAGCGCCGCCGCCGAGGAGGCGACCCGGCCGCAAAGCACCGCGCTGGCCGGGCAGCTACGGCTCGGCAATACCTACGTCGGTGCGCAAGTGCTTCCCGTGCAACGCAATTCGCTGACCTTCACCGTGGACACCAACCTCTTCGCGACCCTGGCCGACCTCGTGCTGCGCGGGCCGATCGGGGAACAGCTCGGCGTGGTCGGCGGCAATCCGAGCGCGGTCACCCAGCTGCGCACCGATCTCGACACCCGGCGCGGCGAACTCACCCTGACCCTGTCCGATCCGGCCATCGGGGCCCACGGTCTGCAACTGGCCCGCCACCCCGCGCCCGCCGCCACGGCTACCGACGAGCTCACCGACGCCGTTCCGGTCCCGCCCGAAACCTCGGGCGAGGACGCGGCGCTCGGCCACCACGACGCCCGGGAAGGGTCGCCGGACGCGCCGGACGGCACCGCTGTGTGAGACTTCCCCCGTGTACGACTACTGCGTGATCGGCGGCGGCATCGTCGGGGTGGCCACCGCGTACCGCCTGCTGGAACGGCATCCGGGCGCCCGCGTGCTCCTGCTCGAGAAGGCGGACCGCCTCGCCGTCCATCAGACCGGGCACAACAGCGGCGTCATCCACTCGGGCATCTACTACGAGCCCGGCAGCCTCAAGGCGCGACTGTGCCGCGCGGGCGCGGAGTGGACCAAGACCTTCGCCGCCGAGCACGGGATTCCGTTCGTGGTGTGCGGAAAACTGCTGGTGGCTACCGATGCCGGCGAGCAGGCCCGCATGCTGGCGCTCTACGAGCGCTCGGTCGCCAACGACGTCGAGGTGGAACTGCTGGACGCCGCCGAACTCCGGCGGCGCGAACCGCGGGTGCGCGGCGTCGGCGCGCTGTTCGTCCCGGGCACCGGGATCATCGACTACACCCGGGTCACCGAGGCCCTGGCCGACCGGGTGCGGGCGGGCGGCGGCGAGATCGTCCTGGGCGCCGAGATCACCGCGATCGCCGAAACAGCGGACGCGGTAACGGTTTCCGGGCCCGCGGGCACCTGGCGGACGGCCCGCCTGGTGGTCTGCGGCGGGTTGCAGGCCGATCGCCTGGCGCGGCTCGCCGGGCTCGAACTCGACCTGCGCATCGTGCCGTTCCGCGGCGAGTACTACCGGTTGCCCGCGCATCGCCGGAATCTGGTGCGCACCCTCATCTATCCGATTCCGGATCCCGAATTGCCGTTCCTGGGCGTGCATTTGAGCCCGACCATCGACGGCGAGCTGACCGTCGGCCCGAACGCGGTGCTGGGCCTGGCGCGCGAGGGATACCGCAAGGGCAGCGTGAACCTGCGCGACGCCCGGGACGTGCTGGGGTTCCCCGGTTTTCACCGGGTGGCAGCGGCCAATGTGCGCACCGGGCTGCGCGAGATGCGGAACTCGCTGTTCAAGCGCGGATACCTGGCCGAGTGCCGCCGCTACTGCCCCGAGCTGACCGCGGCGGATCTGCTGCCGCGCCCGGCGGGGATCCGGGCGCAGGCCGTGCTGCGCGACGGCACGCTGGTGCACGACTTCCTGATCGAGCGCACCCCGCGCTCGGTGCACGTGCTCAATGCCCCGTCTCCGGCGGCCACCTCGGCGCTGCCGATCGCCGAGCACATCGCCGCGCAATTGGACGATTGACCGAAATAGGGGGAATTGCCGGGAGGCCGCTGGATATCCACTTCCGCCCTCGCGATATCCGGGTATCCATGTAATAAATAGGATTGCTGTAGTACTTTTGTTGGCAGCCGTGGGACAGGGAGCAGCCTATGGGCCACATCAAATACGCGAGTGACGTCGGTGCGCCGGTGGAGGTCGCGTTCACGTACACGGACAACCATCAGTTCGTGCCGGACTGGGCGTTCATCGTGGCGGCCTTCGAACCGATCGGCGAGTCCGATCATGGTTCGGGAGCCGTCTTCGCGACCACCCTCCGGGTCGGCCCGTGGCATCCCACGGTCGAGTGCGAGATCACCGAGTACCGCCGCAACGCGGTCATCGAGTACACCCTGCGCAGACGCCGGAAGGGGAAGCCGGCGCCCGCGCAGGGTGCTCGCGCGAGTTGCACCGACCCGCTCGCGGTGATCAAGCTGCGCTTCGATCCGCTCGGCTACGGCCGCGCGGTGCTGACCTCGGAAACCGAGTACTGGACACCGCGGGGACTCACCGGGCGACTGCTCTCCCGTATGCTGGCAGCCGCCGTACAATCAGCGGTTCGGCGTACCGAATCGCAATTGCGTAGGGAGATAGAGGAATTCCACGGAACGGATCTTGTCGGCCGGATTGCGTAGGGTAACCAGCATGATCATCGTGAGCACCGACGGATCGTGCCTGCGGAACCCGGGCGGCGCCATCGGCTGGGCCTGGGTCAATCACGCGGGCGGATCGGCCAGCGGCGGTGCGGTCTCGGGCACCAATCAGATCGCCGAGCTCCGCGCGCTGCTGGAAGCGGTGCGCTCGCACTCCGGCTCCGAGCCGCTGCTCATCGAGAGCGATTCGCTCTACGCCATCAAATGCGCCTCCGAGTGGATCAACAGCTGGCGGCGCAACGGCTGGCGCACCTCGAGCGGCGGCGATGTCAAGAACATCGAACTGATCCGCGAGATCGACCGGGCCATCGCGGCTCGGCCCGGCCCGGTCCGATTCCGCTGGGTACGCGGCCACGTGGGCAACTACTTCAACGAGCAGGCCGACACGCTCTGCGGGCAGGCCGCGCGCAAGGTCGCCGCGTCCGGCGCGGGCACCGACGCGCCCGGCAGCAACGCCGCGGGCGTGCCCGCCACCGCCCCCGGCGAGCCGCTGATCGAGCCGCTGCCGGCCGAGCCCGTCACCGAGCCGCTGCCGGTGATCGCACCGCAGCCCGCGCCCGCCGAACCGGCGGCCGTCGCCACGACGATCACGGCCCACACCCCGGCGGCGGCCACGGCCCACACCCCCGCCAAGACACCGCGCCGCCGCGTGTCCGCGGCCAAGAGCACGCCCGCGGACGCGCTGACCCTGTTCTGAGCCGCGGCCCCGCGGGCCGGCGCGCGATGATCCGCTGCCGGTTCGGATGCCGCCCACGCGGATACGACGAAACCGCCGCCCGTGATTCGTGCACGGGCGGCGGTTTCCGTTCGTCGGGCCGGCTAGTTGCCGGGGGCCGGAGCCGTGCTCGGCGCGGGCGCGGTGCTCGGCGCGCCGCCCCCGGTCGGGCCGGCGAGGCTCTTCATGGCGGGGGAGTCGAAGTTGGCGACCTTCCAGACGCCGTCCTGATTCTCCAGCTCGGCCACACCCGGCACGGTCAGCATGTCGGACTGGGCCACCACGCCGTTGGAACGGACCTGGGTCAGGATCAGCACGACCTTGGCCTTGCTGTCGTCGCCGGACTCCCACGCGCAGTGGATCTCGTCCAGCGTGGACTTGGCCTGCACGCTGGACATGGCCTCCTTCAGCGCGCCGGACGCGCCGTCGAAGAAGGACAGCCACTGCCCGGTGGACAGATCCTTCACCCGGGTGAAGTAGTCGTCCAGGCTCTTGGCGTCGTAGTTGGAGACGGCCTTGCCGAAATCGCAGGCCGCGGCGGTCGCGGCGTCGCGGGCCTCGATCTCCTGCTTGCTGTCGTCGGCCTGCTTCCACAGCACGACCCCGGCCGCGACGGCGGCGACCAGCACCACGCCCGCGGCGAACGCGCCGATGATCGGCACCAGCGTCTTGCCGGACCGGCCGCCACCCGCCGCGGCGGGAGCCGGCGCCTTGGCGGCGGCCTTGGGAGCGGGCGCCTTCTTGGGAGGCTGCGGAATCGCGGTGTCCGACTCCTTGCTCAGCTCGGGCTTGCTCGCCTCGGGCGCGGCGGCCGGAACCTTCGCGGTGGCCGCGTCGGCGGCGGGGATCTGCGCGGTCTCGGCGGCGCCGGAACCACTGTCGGAACCGCTCCCAGGGGCTACGGCCTCGGCCTTGGTGGTGGCCTCGTCTTCGGTTGTCTTGTCCTGGGCGGCGTCATCCGACATGGATCGATCCCCACCTTTCCCGGCGCGCTGCGGACGCGCCGTCTCGGTTCAGTTCAGCGAGTATGCCGGAACCGGCGGCCATCGCCGCCGGTAGCCGGATTTTTGCACCGCTGCGCGGTGGAGTTCTGTTATTTGATGGGTGGCAGCGTCCGCTCGCTCGGATCGGCGCCGGCCGGCGGAAGTGCGCCGTTGTCCGGCACATTCGGCCGCGGGGCGTTGCCCGAGCCACGGATCTGGGTGCCCGCGTCCGGATTGACGCAGTAACCGGTCCACTTCGGCAGTGAACCCTCGGTCGCGGCTTCGTTGCGCACCTTGGCGGTGGGGTATTCGCAGCTCGGTCGCGGCCAGATATCCAGGATTGTGTAGAACTCGCCGTCATGGGCGGGTACGCCCATGGCCGAGGTGCCCACCACGAGCGAGGGGAACAACGCTCGCAGCGCCGGAGCCCGCAATTGCGCGGCCTTGGTGACGGCGGCGAAATTGGCGGCCAGGCTGCTCATCGGGTCCGCGGTGCGGTCCAGGACCGCGCCGAGCGACTCGAACTGCCCGGGTGCCTGCTCCAGGATCGTCTGGAGTTCGGCGTTGGCATCGTTGAACTGCCGGAACAGAACGGACGAGTTACGAGTCAGCGTACCCAGATCCGGCTGCGCGAGCGAGGTCGTGGCGTTGATGGTCTGCAGATTGCGGATCAGGTTGGTCGTCTGCGGCAGCAGATTGTCCAGCCCGGTGGTGGCCAGGCTGATCCCGTCGATGAGCGAGCGCAGCTGATCCGGGCCCCCGGACAGGGCCGTGTCGAGCTCGGTCAGGATGACGCTGAACTGATCCGGGTTCACCTGCGCGATGAGCTCGCTGGCGTTGTCGAGCACCGACCACACCGGGGTCGGCGTCTTGACCTTCTCCTTGTCGAACTGCACGACCGACCCGTTGTCCAGGAACGGCGCGCCGTCCGAGGCGGGACGGAAGTCGATGTACTGCTCACCGGCGCCGGACAGCGCGCCGACCGACACCACGGTGTCCTTGGGAATGCGGTACTTCGAATCGATTTCGACGGTCGCCGCCAGCGCCGAGCCCTTGTCCACCAGCTTGATCTCGGTGACCTTGCCGACGCGGTAGCCGCGCAGGGTCACGTCGTTGCCGGCCTGCAGCCCGCCGGATCGGTCGAGATTGACCGTGACCCGGTAGGTTTCGCGGGTCGGGTTGATCCGCATGACGCTCACGGCCAGGTACGCCGCGCCCAGCAGCAGGATCAGGACCAGGGCTCCGTTGGAGACCAGGTTCTTGTGGTTCTTCACCCAGTTCACCGGTGGCCCCCGTTGATTCTGCCTTGGACGATCTGCAGCACCTGGATGAGGCTGCCGGCGAAATCGTTGAGATCGCGGAGATCCTGCCACTTGCTGTTGGCCGGATCGGTGAGCGCGCCGATGTCGAGCATGCTCAGGGTCGCGCCGACCGCGAGCGTGTTGCCCTTGAACGAGGCGTCGGCCAGCGGCCGGATCTCGTGCAGGGCGTCGAGCATCGGGCCGAAGTCCTGTTCGGTGCGCGCGAGGGCGTTCATCAGCTGGTGCACGTTGTCGAGCAGGCTCGCCAGCTGATCCTGGGTGGTGTTGGCGTAATCGCCCAGGGCCGCACTGGTTGTGGACACCTTGGTCAGCAATTCGCCGATGGCCTGGTTGTTCTCGGCGATGGCGCCGATCATGCCGGGCAGCGTGTCCGCGACCTGGCCCAGCTCACCGCGATTGGTCTCGAGCGTGTCCGCGAGCGCGCCGAAGTTGGCGAGCACGTTGTCGATGTTCTGGCTGTTGGCGTTGAGACTGCCCACGACGCCGGTCATCTCGGTGATCAGGTGCGCGAGTTGCGGACCCCTGCCGCCCACGATGGAGTCCATCTCCGCCATGAGCTTGGACAGGCTCGCGATGCCACCGCCGTTGAACAGCAACGACACCGAGAGCAGCAGCTCTTCGACGGTCGCGCCGGCCGAGGTCTGGGTGAGCTCGTCGCCGTCCTTCAGGGGCGTGCCCGCCACGTCGGACTTGGGCTTGGACACCGCGACGAAGACGTCACCGAGCGGGGTGGCCTGGCGCAGTTCGGCGGTGGAGTTGGCGGGTAGCTCGATGTCCTTGCGGATGTCGAGGTCGACGATCGCCTTGAAATCCTTCGTCGTGATCTTGGTGACCACGCCGACGTCCGAGCCGCCGATCTTGACCTTCGCCTGATCGGGCAGGTTGAGCGCGTTGTCGAACACCGCGTGCACGGTGTAGGTGTCATCGCCCGCACCGGGTTTGGGCAGCGGCAGGCTCTCCACGGTCAGGCCGCAGCCCGACGTGGCGAGCGCGGTGGTGGCCGCCAGGGCCACCACGACGCGGCGGGTCCGGGTGCTCGCCCGCAGCTGGGCCACGAATCGATTGTTCATCGCGTCAGTCCCAACATCGCGGCGGTCAGACCGAAATCGGGTCCCATGTCCTCGATCTTTCCGGTGCGGCAGCCGTCCGCCTTCATCTGCACCCGCTCACAGAACAGGCTGATGATCTCGCCGGACAGCGCGGTGCCGATCAGGCCGTGCAGGCGGATGAAGCCCTTCTCCCGGTTCACCGAACGGTCCAGGTTCTGCATGAGCAGCGGGGCCACGTCCACGACCTCGGTCACACCGGCCGCGTTGTCGCGCAGCTGCTGGGTGACCGCGGTGAGCCCGGTGAGCGTGCCGTTGAGCTGGTCGGCGTACTGCGAGAACGCGCCACTGGTGTTGCCCAGGAAGCCGTTCAGCTGATCCAGGGTGGCCTGCAGACCCGGGGCCTGCTCGGCGAGCAGCGAGCTCATCTGGGTCAGGCGGTTGCTGAAGTCGCGCACCGACTGGTCGTTGTCGGCCAGCATCGTGGTGAGCTCGTTCAGCTTGATGATGATGGTCGAGACGGCGTCCTTGTTGTCGACGCCGATCTTCAACGCGCCCGAGAGCGAGTTGAGCACGTCGCGCAGCTTCTCGCCGTTGCCGTTCATCATCGGGTAGAGCACGCGGCCCGACAGCGGGCCGATGCCCTCCTGGCCCTCCTGCGGCTTGAGCGCCGCGGAGAAGGCGTCGATGGTCTTGATCATGGTGTCCAGCTCGACCGGGGTCTTGGTCTGCTGGACGGTCAGGTGCGCGCCGTCCTTCAACTTCTCGCCGCCGGTGTAGCGCGGGGCCAGCTCGATGTGCCGGTCGGTCACGATGGACGGCGAGATCAGTGCCGCGACAACGTTCTTCGGCAGCTCGACGCCCTTGTCCACGGTCATGTGGACCTCGACGTACTGGCCCTTGGGCACGATCTTGTCGACCTTGCCGACCTCGAGGCCGAGGACGGTGATCGGGTTGCCCTCGAACATGCCCGCGATATTGAGGAAGTCGGCGGTGATGTGCTGGGTCTGCCCGACCGCGTCCTTCACCCCGAGCGGGACGACGGAGCAGCTGGCCACCGCCAATGTCGCCGCACCGACCATGGCGGCCTTGGTGATTCGGGCGAAGCTTCTGGATGTCATTTCTGCACGCACCCCTCGATCACCTGGACGGAGCACAGCCAGTTGTCCGGGAACAGCCACGGCAGCGCGACCTCGCCGTAGTTGCCGTTGCCGAAGACGTTGTTGAACTGCCGCACCGCCGGCGGCATGATCTGCAGCAGCCGGTCCAGGTTGTCCTTGTTCTTCTGCAGACCGTCGGCCATGGTGTTCAGCTGGATCAGGGTCGGGCCGAAGAGATCGTTGTTCTCGGTTCCGATGGCCTGCAGCTGCCCGCTGAGGGCGGCGATGTTGTCCAGCAGGGTGCGCAGCAGCGTCTGGCGCTCCATGACCCGGCTCGCGATCGCCTCACCCTGGGTGATGACCAGCAGCACGCTGTTGCGGTTGTCGCCCAGGATGCGGGTGACCCGGTCCAGGTCCTTGAGCAGCTGATCGACCGCGTCCTTGCGATCGTTCATGGTCTTGGCCAGCGCGCCGATGGAGTCGAGCGCCTGCACCGTGAGCTGCGGGGTGTCGCCCAGCTGCTGGTTGATCAGATTGAGCGATTCGGCGAGCTTGACCGTGTCCAGGTTCTCGAACTTCGGCGTGCCCTCCTGCACCACATCGGACAGGTTGTACGGAACCGAGGTGTTGGACTTGGGGATTCGCTTGCCCGGCAGGCCGGAGCCGTCGCCCGGGTCCAGGTCCAGGAACCGCGCGCCCAGCAGCGTCGCCATCTTGATGGAGGCGCGGGCATCCGGGCCCAGCTTCACATCGTCGTTGATGGCGAGGGTGATCAGCACGTGGTCGCCCTCGAGCTCGGCGCCGGCGACCCGGCCCACCGAGACGCCGGACACGGCCACCTTGTCACCGACCTTGATGCCCGCGGTCTGCGCGAACTCGGTCTTGATGCTCTGCTCGCCGACACCGATCATCTTGAACACGCTCGACGCCAGCAGCAGGCCGACGACGACCGCGGCCCCGAGCAGGCCGAGCCAGAAATTGCGGTTGGATTCGAAGCGGGACTTCAGTTTCGCCATCATGGCCGGCACACCGCCGAGTGGTTGTTGCCGCCGATCTGACTGAACAGACCGCGCGGGAAGAGGACTCCGTAGAGCGAGACATCCAGGGTGCACAGGTACGCGTTGGCGTATGCGCCGTTCTGGGTGAACTTGCCGACGTCGGACAGGATGCCGGGCAGATCCACCGCGACCTGGTCCAGCTTGTCGCCGTTGGCGAGCAGCAGGGTCAGGGCGTCACGGGTGGAGGTCTGCGCCAGGGCCAGCTTGGGCTGGATCAGCCCCATCATGCCGACCAGGGCGGTCGTGGCGTCGGCGATCTGCACCGTCGAGGCCTGCAGCGACTGGCCCTGCTCGTACAGCCCGCCGATGAGCGAACGGGTCTGGGTCACCAGGGTTTCCAGTTCGTCGCCGCGCTTGGCCAGGCCGGACATCACGCCGGACAGGTTGGTGATCACGTCCGAGAGGATCGCGTCGCGCCGCTGGAAGTCGCTCGCCAGCGCCGCGGACTGGGTGATGAACGCGGACAGCGAGACGTTGTCGCCCTGCAACGCCTGGATGAAGGTGTTGGACAGGTTGTTCACCTGCTCCGGCTGCAGCACCTCGAACAGCGGCTGGAAACCGTTGAGCAGCCCCGAGATGTCGAACGACGGCTCGGTGCGCTCGAGCGGAATCGACGCCTTGTTCTTGAGCGGCGTGTGATCGCCGCCCTTCTTGTCCGGGGCCAGCGCGATGTAGCGCTGCCCGATCAGGTTCTGGTACCGGACCAGCGCCTTGGTGTCGCCGAAGAGCGTCTGATCGCGCTGCACGATGAAGGTGACCTTGGCGTCGTTCTTCTTGTCCAGCTCGATGGTCTCGACCTTGCCGACGCGCACGCCCGCCATGCGGACGTCGTCGCCCTCGCGCAGGCCGAGCACATCGCTGAAGGTGGCCGTGTAGGTGTTGGTCTTCCCGTCCACGGTGCGCGCCAGCGTGTTCCAGATGACCGTGGTCACCAGGATCGCCACCACGGCGAAGAGGGTGAAGCCGATCAGCGGTTTGCGAATGCTCATCGACCGGCCCCGGTTTCGGTCACTTGCAACGTTCCACCCCTAAGGATCGAGCTGAGCAGCAGGTACTCGCCGGCGGTCGGCCGCCGGCCCAGGATCTGGGTGATGGCGTCGTCGGAGTTGTAGGAGATCGGACCGGCGGCCGGGGCCGCGGCGGGCGCGGCAGCGGGTGCCGCGGGTGCGGCAGGCGGCACCAGGTTCGGGAACAGGCCCTGCAGCGGGGTGCCCGCGAAGGGGTTGCCCGCCTGCGGATCCGGCTGGGTGATCTCCCCGCCGGTGGTCAGGCCCGGCAGGCCCGCCAGGCCCGGCGGCAGGGTGAACGGGCCCAGCCCGGCGGCCGAGTCCAGGGCCTTGGGCCGCATCGACTCCGGCAGCGTGCCCGGATCCGAGACCAGCGGCGCGGTGCCACAGCTCGGGGCGGCCAGCTCGCCGTAGCGCGGGCAGTCGTCCCGGGTCCACGGCTTGTACGGGGTGAAGGTCAGGCCCAGGTTCCAGACCATCTGCCGCTGCGGCCCCCAGGTGAAGGTCGTCATCAGCTTGCGGACCGACTCGTTCAGGTTCTTGATGGCCAGCGGGATCGCGTTCGGGTCGTCCGAGAGCGCGCCGAACAGCTCGCTGGTGCCCGAGGTGACCTGCTTGCCCACATCGGGATTGCGCGCGAAGAGGGTGTTGACCTTGTCGACGGTCCCCGACGCGCCCGCGATGAGCGAGATGAGCTCGCCGCGGCGGTCGGAGATGGTCTGCGCGGTCTTCACCGAATCCGCCAGCACGCCCATGAGTTCGGGCGCGGACTGGTTCAGCGCGTGGAACGAATCGGAGAAGTCGGTGAGCATGACGCCCAGATCCGGAATCGACTCGTCCACCGCGAGCAGCCACCGGTCCACGCGCTCGATCGTCGAGCCGGGCATGCGGCCGCTGCCGTCCAGCGCGTAGGACAGGGTGCCCAGCACCCGGCCGAACTGGATGGGATCGATCTTGCTGAGGATGTTGCGCACCGTGGTGAGCGTGTCCTGCAGTGCGATCGTGCCTTTGGAGCGGTCCTCCTCGATCTGCGACCCCTCCTTCAGGTGGGCGGCGTCGCTGCCGTTGTAGACCAGTTCCACCGAGGTGACGGCGAAGAGGTTGGACGGCACGACACGCGCCGTCACGTTCGCCGGGATGCCGTCGGTGAACTCCGGCTTCATCTCGATGTGCACTTCTTGCAGCTCGCCCTTGGCGGCCACCGAGACGTCCTTGACCGCGCCCACGAGCACACCGCGGAACTTCACGTCGGCGTTCTCGGGCAGCCCGTCACCGGTGGTGGTGAGATTCGCGGTGACGTTGACCTTTTCGACGAAATAGCCCTTGTACCGGGCCATCAGGAATCCCAGAATGATCGCGAAGACCACGAGTCCCGCGACACCCGCTATGAGCAGCTGTCGCATCGTCGGTCCGCGCCCGCTCGGATCGATGATCATCGTGTGCGCCCCCTATCCCGAGATCCGGATACCGGGGTCGACGCCCCAGATCGCCAAGGTCATGAACAGGTCCGCGAATACCACCGCGATGATGCAGAGCTTGATCGCGCGACCGGCCGCCACACCCACGCCCTCGGGGCCGCCGGAGGCGAAGAACCCGTAGTAGCACTGGATGAAGGTGGTGATCGCGACGAAGATGATCGCCTTCGCCAGTGAGTACAGCACATCCTGGGGTATCAGGAACTGATAGAAGTAGTGCTGGAACGTGCCGGACGCGGTGCCGCCGATCAATTGCACGGTCAGCGAGCAGGAGATGTACGCCAGCGGCAGCGCCAGGCAGTACAGCGGCACGATGGCGATCATGGCCGCGATCATGCGGGTGCTCACCAGGTACGGAAGCGGCCGGATCGCAACCGATTCCAGCGCGTCGACCTCCTCGGAGATGCGCATGGCGCCCAGCTGCGCGGTGAAGCGGCAGCCGGCCTGGGCCGCGAAGGCGAGGGTGGCGAGCATGGGCCCGAGTTCACGCGTGGTGGCGAACGCGGAGATGGCGCCGGTGAGCGGGCTGAGTCCGAGCAGGTTCAGCGAGGTGTGGCCCTGGATGGCGACGGTCATGCCGCCGAACGCCGACAGGATGAGCACGACGCCGATGGTGCCGCCGCCGACCACGAGATTGCCGTTGCCCCAGGTGACGTCGGACAGCAGTCGCCAGACCTCTTTGGGGTAGTGCTTGAACGCCATCGGCATGGAGCCGACCGAGCGCAGGAAGAAGAAGACCTGATGCCCGATGCGCGCCAGGAAGTCTCGGGGCGAGTTGGCGACGCCCCGGATGCGTTGGAACGGCCGCAGCAGCGGCGGTACATACGTTGCTGACACGACTCAGACCATCTGTGGTGGGAACAGGGAGTTATAGACCTGCGTGAGGATCAGGTTCACGCCGAAGAGCATCACGGCGGACATGACGACCGCGGTGTTCACCGCGTTGGCGACGCCGCCCGGGCCGCCGCGCGCGTTGAGGCCGGCGTCGCAGGCGATGATCGCGGCGAGCACGCCGAAGATGAGCGACTTGAGCAGCGCGACGAACAGGTCGGTCGTGATCGCGAACGAGGCGAAGGTGCCGATGTAGGAACCGGGGGTGCCGCCCTGGGCGAAGATGTTGAACACGTAGCCGGTCAGGAAGCCGACGAACACCACGAAACCGCAGAGCAGGACCGAGACCAGCATGGCCGCGCCCAGTCGCGGGGCGACCAGGCGGCGCATGGGATCCACGCCCATCACCTTCATGGCGTCGATCTCCTCGCGGATGGTGCGCGAGCCGAGGTCGGCGCAAATCGCCGAGCCGACCGCGCCCGCGATCATGAGCGAGGTGACCAGCGGCGCGCCCTGCTGAATGATGCCGAGGCCGTTGGCCGCACCGATGAACGAGGTGGCGCCGACCTGCCCGGCGACCGAGCCGACCTGGATCGAGACGATGACGCCGATCGGGATGGCCACCAGCAGGGTGGGCGCCGCGGCGACATTGGTCATGAAGGCGCACTGCCGGATGAACTCGGCGAACGGAAAGCGCTTGCGGAAGATCGCGATGAAGAGCTCCGCGATGGCCGACACGCCCATGGCGATCATTCGCCCGCCGGTCTCCAGGGACCGCTTGGGGTGATCATCCCAGTAGCCCTTGGCCCAGTCGACCGCACCACTCACCTTCGACCCGGCTGGGCTCCCCTGCCCGTCCTGGCTCTTGGTCAACTGCACTGACTACCCCTCTCGACGCCGGGATACCCGCCTCCGACGACTGTTTGCTTGACGCACCTTACTACGGAGTTAGGAAAAACACATCACGCTCTTGTGGTTCCGGTCATAGAGCCGGATCACTTTCATAGAACGACTGTGAACAGCCACGTCACGGTTGGTTTTCGTCACAAAGAACCAGGCAGAAGACTAGAACTTGTTCTAATTCCGACTAACCGTCCAGCAGTTTTACGAAGAGGCGAACGAGACCGGTATGAATTAAATGGAAAGAAATTCTCGTAATTCAATAGCTAATACGTATTATTCCGCGCTCCTTCATCCAACTAGGTGCGAACCAAAACTTCGCGCAGGACACGGCTCGGCAACATGCGGCAGTACAAGCGGCCCAGTGGGACGAATACTGACAGGATGAGGGACGCAGGTTGGTCCTAAGCGGCTTCCGAACTTTCTGGAGGGACATGATCAGGAAACTCGCCGGGGCGGCAGGGGTCTTCGCCGTCGCCCTGAGTACGGCGTTGCTGGGCACCGGGGCCGCGAACGCAGATCCCGCGCCGGCAGTGATCGGCGGCGGCTCCGGGATCATCATCGACGACATGTTCGAGTGCACCGTCACCACGATCGGTCACGACGGCGCCGGACGCCTGGTCGGGCTGACGGCCGGGCATTGTGGTGACGCGGGCGCCGAGGTGTACGCCGAGAAATCACGGGGCACCGGGCTGATCGGCAAGTTCGTCTACTCCAATCACGATCTGGATTACGCGGTCATTCAGTTCGACCCGGACCGGGTCGTTCCGGTGAATCGCGTGGGCAATGTCGCCATCACCGGCATCGGCGGTCCCCCGGGATTCCCGATGATCGTCTGCAAGGAGGGCCGGACCACCGGCAATACCTGCGGCATTTCCTGGGGCGACGTTTTCAACAGCAGCATCGAGACCTGGAGTCAGATGTGCGTCGTCGAGGGTGACTCGGGCGCGCCGGTCGTGGTCGGCAGCACGCTGGTGGGCATGGTGAACGCCTACCTCGCGGTGGCCTGCTTCGGGCCGGAGGTCGGCACGAACATGTCGACGATCATGAGCGACATCAATGGGCGCGGCGGGATCGGCTCGGGGTACTACCCGATCTGATTCGCGGCGAGAACGACGGAGCGGGGCGGGGATCCAAACGGATCCCCGCCCCGCTCGCGTTCGCGGCTCTCACTCCGCCGATCTCACAGGGCCGCGACGCACACCACGAGTTTGCGTTCGGGATAGGTATAGCCCCGGCCGCCCACCGTGCAGTCGTCGGCGCTGGACGTGCCCTTCACGATGGCCAGCACCCGGACCGCGTCCTTGCCGGTCCTGGCCGCGCAGTCGATGCGCGCCGGATTGTCCGAGCCCAGGTCCATGCAGTCGCCGACGACCCAGTCGATGTCGAGGCACAGCGCGCCGGTCTCGACGCCGGCGATGGTCCGGAAATAGGCCTGATCGGCGTCGCGCGGGCACTGATCGTTCGTGGGCGCCTTGGCGATCACCTTGTAATTGGCGTCGGTCGCGCCGCAGGTCGCCTTCACGATGGTCGCGTCGGTCATGGTGCCGCCCAGCCGCACGCAGTCCCCGACCGCGGCGTCGAAGCCGGTGACCCCGCCCTTGTCGTTCCGGTCGGCGGCCTGTTCGGCCGGGGTCTTGGGCACGGGCCGGGTCGGGGGCGGCGAGGTCGGGGGCGGGGGCGGATCGGCGGCCAGCGAGGCCAGCGGGCTGCCGTCGGAGATGTCACCGCAGCCCGCCAGGAGCGAGGTTGCGGCGGCGATCACCGCGGCGGCGATCCGGGCGGAAATCTGCTGACGCGACACGCGTTCGTCCTAAATTCGAGGTACACCGGGCCCTGCTTCAATGCCCATGCATACACCACGCCCGTCGGCACCGTCGACCGGCGCGTCCACGGTCGAGGGCGGCGCTCGAACCGCCCCGCAGGTCAACTCGTATAGGGGAGCATGAACAGCGCCGCCGGACCGGCCGGGCCCGAAACACCTTCGCCGCCACGCGAACCGCGGCTCGTGCCGTTGCACGCGGTCGCGGCGGGGCTGGATCTCGAGCGGTACTTCCGGTGGCGGCGGGCGCGCGAGGGCGATCCGTTCCGCATGCGGTTCCCGGGGCTGGGATCCGCCGTGTTCACCGGGAGCCCGGCGGGAGCGCGCGAGGTGTTTCGCGCGCCGGTGGAACTGCTGGAACCGCCGCTGCCCAATCCCATCGAGCCGATGGTGGGCGCGGGGTCGCTGATCCTGGCGCGCGGGGTGCGGCATCGGAACGGGCGGGCGCTGCTGATGCCCGCCTTCCACCGGGCGCGAATCAGCGCGTACGGCAGTGCGATTCGCGACGCGGCGCGGGCGGAGATCGCGGGGGAGCGGACCGGGCGGGCGTGGACGCCGGGCGCCCGCGTGGACGCGCGGGACGCGGCGCGCGCGATCACCCTGCGTGTCATTCTCACCGCGGTGTTCGGCATCGAGGACCCGGACCGCCGGGCGGAGTACACCGCCGCCACCACCGCGTTCCTGACCGCGTTCGGCGGGCCGCTGTTCCTGGTTCCGGCCCTGCGGCGCAGGATGTTCGGGGTGACCGGGTGGGAGCGGTTCACCGCGGCGCGGGATCGGGTGGACGCCCTGCTCGACGGCGAGATCGCGCGGCGGCGCGCCGGCATCGACGCCGGGTCGAAAGACGCTGGCGGACAGGACATTCTGGGCATGCTGCTCGCGGCCCGGTACGACGACGGCGCGCCGATCGGGGATCTCGAACTGCGGGAGCAGTTGCGCACCCTGCTGGTCGCGGGGCACGAGACCACCGCGACCGCCCTGGTGTGGGCGCTGTACCGGCTGCACCGCGCGCCCGCCGTGCTGGAGCGCCTGCGCGTCGAACTGGCGGCGGCCGGGCCCGAGGCGGATCCGGCCGAGCTCGCCGCACTGCCCTACCTGGACGCCGTCTGCCAGGAGACGCTGCGCATGCACCCGCCGGTGCCGATCGTCCTGCGCAGGCTCACCGGTGACTACGCCCTGCGCGGGACGCCCGTGGTGAGCGGTGACACCATGGGGCTGTCGGTGCAGCTGTTGCACTCCGATCCCGAGGTGTGGCCCGAATCGCACCTTTTCCGCCCCGAGCGCTTCCTCGAACGGCGTTACAGCCCATTCGAATTCGCACCGTACGGCGGTGGTCACCGGCGGTGCGTGGGTGCGGCGCTGGCCGATTACGAACTGCGGGTGGTGCTGGCCACGGTGCTCGGCGCGGTGCGCCTGCGGCTCGCGCCGCGCTTCGCGCGCGGGCGCGTTCCACTGACCGTGCCGCACAATATCGCCCTCGGTCCGCGTGCGGCCATCACCTTCGACATACCCGAACCCTGATACGACTCCAGTGATCTCCCTCACAACCATGTTTGGCCCGACGTGAGCGGGGGTGGCGGCCGGACGACCGGATCGTTTCTCGAATCGCCGGTGCGAACGGCACATACACACCCGCGGGGCCGAACGCGAGCGGTTGTGTGTCACAGAGCACACCTGCCGGTTCGTATGAATAACTCGCGCAACTCAATTGGCAGGCCGCGCGGCGGCATGTAGGAATGGATGGTCAGACACGACTGATTTCGTCAGTTGGAGCAACGCGCCGCGTACACCCCAGCGGGTTGCTCCCCAACCGCCGCCACGCGTTTCTCAACGGTCATCCACGGCTACCGGGCACGAGCCCGCCGTGCGCACACGATCCCGGAGAGGCGGCAACGGAAGGATCATCGCTGTGCGCGTTACCCGGTTCGGAATGCTCTCCCTCGCCACCGTCGCGGCGGCCGGGGCCGTCGCGACGGCGCCCGCCCAGGCGGCTCCGCTGTGGCCGGGCGGTCCCGAGGTACCGGGCGTGCCCTCGGCCGTAATGCCGCAGCCCGTCCCGGGCGATCTGCCCACCGCGCCGGGCGCGAGCTCCCCGCTGCCGCCCGCGGACTTCACCGCCCCGAACATCAGCCCCGGTGACGGTGAAGTGGTCGGCGTCGCGCAGCCGATCATCATCAACTTCAAGGAGCCGGTCGGTGACCGCGCGGCCGCCGAGAAGGCGATCCGCATCACCTCCACCAACAAGGTCGACGGCCACTTCTACTGGCGCAGCGACAGCCAGGTCCGCTGGCGGCCGGAGAACTTCTGGCCGGCCGGGTCCAAGGTCACCGTGAAGGCGGGCGGCACCGAGACCGCGTACGAGATCGGCGACGAGTTCATCGCCACCGCCGACGACGCGACCCACCAGATCGTGGTCACCCGCAACGGCGAGGTCGTGCGCACCATGCCCACCTCCATGGGCAAGAAGGGGCACGAGACCCCCAACGGCACGTACATCGTCAGCGAGAAGAACCGCAAGATGATCATGGACTCCTCGACCTACGGCGTCCCGATCACCGCCCCCGAGGGCTACAAGCTCGAGGTCGAGTACGCGACCCGCATGTCCAACAGCGGCATCTTCGTCCACGCCGCCCCGTGGTCGGTGGCGCAGCAGGGCGTCTCCAACGCCTCGCACGGCTGCCTGAACGTGAGCACCGAGGACGCGAAGTGGTTCCAGGAGAACGTGAAGAAGGGTGATCCGGTGCTGGTGCAGAACACCGCCGGCGGCACCCTGAGCACCAGCGACGGCTGGGGCGACTGGAACTAGGAGGTTCCGGTACGCGGCAAGACATCTCGAATGCCCCGCCCTGTATGGGCGGGGCATTCGGCATGAATGGGGGAGTGCGGGAGGCGTGCCCCGCGCATGCGGCGCCCATGAGCACGGACGAAATTCGAGCGCGGCACCGCCGGAGCCACGGCGCCGACCACCCGCGGACCGGCTGCCGACGGTCCCATGCCTGCGGCCGGGTAGCGCTCCGAGTCAGGTGTTATCCGTTTCCGGCATGAAAGGGACTGGGCGGCCGTACTATTCGTCCCATGTCCGCGCCACCCGCGGGTGCTGCTGATGAACGGTCGGTGGCGCCTGCGCGCCGACTATTCAACCGACCAGCATCTAGACGTAACCGGCTATTCGCTCGCAACCGTCACGCTGCGCGGGTGCGATCCGAGACCGAGAGAGTGCTGCCGCGGCCGCGGTCCCGTGGGCTGCGGGAGCGGCCCTGGACGGACTACGCGCTGTTCCTGGTGCTGGTCGGACCCAACCTGATTCTGCTGTCGCTCTTCGTGTATCGGCCGCTGCTCGACAACATCCGGCTGTCGTTCTTCGACTGGAACATCTCCGACACCACCGCGACCTTCGTGGGTGTCGACAACTATGTCGAGTGGTGGGGGCGCGACGATTCATGGCAAATCGTCGGCAATACAGTGATTTTCACGCTCGCGGCGGTCGTCGGCAGTATGGTGCTGGGTTTGGCGCTGGCCCTGCTGCTGGACCGGAAGCTGTTCGGGCGCAATGTGGTCCGATCCGCGGTGTTCGCGCCGTTCGTCATCTCCGGCGCTGCCATCGGCGTCGCCTTCCAGTTCATCTTCGATCCCGGATTCGGCCTGGTGCAGGACGTACTGCACCGGCTGGGCGTGGAGAAGGTGCCGGACTTCTACCAGAATCCGCGCTGGGCGCTGTTCATGATCACGCTCACCTACGTGTGGAAGAACCTCGGCTACGCCTTCGTCATCTATCTGGCCGCGCTGCAGGGCGTGCGCGCGGATCTCATGGAGGCCGCGGAGATCGACGGGGCGAGCCGGTGGACCACCTTCACCCGGGTGCTGCTGCCGCAGCTGCGCCCGACCACCTTCTTCCTCTCGATCACGGTGCTGCTCAACTCGCTCCAGGTCTTCGACATCATCAACGTCATGACGCGGGGCGGGCCGCTGGGCACCGGCACCACCACCATGGTCTTCCAGGTCTATCGCGAATCGTTCGTCAACTTCCGGGCCGGCTACGGCGCGACGGTGGCCACCATCATGTTCCTGGTGCTGCTCACGGTGACGCTGATCCAGGTGCGGGTCATGGATCGGGGTGAGCGATGACCACGGCGACACCGGGTCCCGCGACGCTGAGAACGGCGCTGAACAAGCTCGACAACACCCGCTGGGCAACGATTTTCGGCTACGCCGCCATGGTGTGCGTGCTGATCATCGTGGGCGTGCCGCTGCTGTGGATCCTGCTCACCTCGTTCAAGGAACGCGGCGACATCTACACCCAGCCCGCGGTGTACTGGCCGCGCAGCTGGCACGCGGAGAACTACGGGGAAGCGACCACGGTGCTGCCGTTCTGGACCTTCCTGCGCAATTCGATCGTCATCACCCTGGCCATCTCGACGGTCAAGTTCGTGCTCGGCGTGCTGAGCGCGTACGGCCTGGTGTTCCTGCGGTTCCCGGGCAAGACGGTGCTGTTCCTGGTGATCATCGCCGCGCTCATGGTGCCCAACCAGATCACCGTCATCTCCAACTACGCGCTCATCGCGCAAATGGGCTGGCGCAACACCTTTCAGGGCATCATCGTCCCACTGTGCGGAGTCGCGTTCGGAACCTTCCTGATGCGCAACCACTTCCTGTCGCTGCCGCACGAGGTCATCGAGGCCGCGCGCATGGACGGCGCGGGCTGGTGGCGGCTGCTGACCCGGGTGGTGCTGCCCATGTCCGGGCCGACCATGGTGGCGTTCGCGGTGGTCACGCTGGTGAACGAATGGAACGAGTACCTGTGGCCGTTCCTGATGGCCGACGACGCGCGGGTCGCCACCCTGCCGGTCGGGCTGACCCTCCTGCAGAACACCGAGAACCCCAGCGTCACCGATTGGGGACCGGTCATGGCCGGGACCGTGCTGACGATGCTGCCGATTCTGGTGGTCTTCCTGGCGCTGCAGCGCCACATGATCAAGGGCCTCACCTCCGGTGCGGTCAAGGGCTGATGCCGAGCGAACGCAAGTCCCCGAAGGAGATTCCCGTGTCCGATTCACGTTTTCCCGCCCTGTCGCGGCGGGGATTCCTGGGCCTGGCCGGCGCGGCCGGGGCCGGGCTCGCGCTGACCGCCTGCGCCGGGACCGGTGGCGGCGGCAAACAGGACGGCGACACCAACACCATTACCTTCTGGTCCAATCACCCCGGCACCTCCAAGGACCTCGAGGCCGAGCTCATCACGCGCTTCCAGGCGAAATACCCGGACCTGAAGGTCGAGCTCATCGACGCTGGCAAGAACTACGAGGAGGTGTCGCAGAAGTTCAACGCGGCGCTCTCGGGCGGCGAGCTGCCGGATGTGGTTGTGCTGTCCGATGTCTGGTGGTTCAACTACGCGCTGAACGGCACCATCGAACCGCTGGACGGTCACTTCGCCTCGGCCGGGGTGAACGCCGCGGACTACGTGGATTCGCTGCTCACCGACTACAAGTTCAACGGCAAGCACTACGCGCTGCCCTACGCGCGTTCCACCCAGGTCTTCTACTACAACAAAGACGCCTGGTCCAAGGCCGGGCTGCCGGACCGCGGCCCGGAGTCCTGGGCCGAGTTCGACGAGTGGGGCCCCAAGCTCCAATCCACGCTCACCGGTGAGAAGTTCGCGCACGGCTGGGGTGACGCCAAGGCGTACCTGGCCTGGACCTTCCAGGGTCCGATGTGGACCTTCGGCGGCGGCTACTCCGACGAGTGGAAGCTGAAGTTCAACGACCCGAAGTCGATCGCGGCCGGAAACTTCCTGCGCGACATGATCAACGTGAAGAAGTACGCGAGCGTGCGCCCGCAGATCGCGGTCGAGTTCGGCAACGGGCTGATCGCCTCCACCATCGCCTCCACCGGTGATCTGAAGAGCATCAAGCAGAACGCGGCGGGCAAACTGGAGTTCGGCACCGCCTTCCTGCCGCACCCGAACGGCGCGGGGGCGACCACCGGCGGTGCGGGACTGGCGATTCCGTCGCGCATCTCGGACAAGCGCAAGGAGAACGCGCTCAAGTTCATCGAGTTCATCACCAATCCGGCCAACACCGCGTACTTCTCGCAGGGCACCGGGTACATGCCGGTCCGCAAGTCCGCGCTGCAGGATCCCAGCGAACTGGACTTCCTGGCCAAGAACCCGAACTCCAAGACCGCGATCGACCAGCTGGCGCTCACCAGATCCCAGGATTACGCCCGCGTCTTCATTCCCGGCGCGGACCAGATCATCGGCACCGGCCTGGAGCAGATCGGCCTCCAGAACCGGGACGCGGCAGCCGCTTTCGGCGATATCACCACCCAATTGCAGAACATTCTCGACCGGCAGATCACCCCCAAGCTGCCGAAGTAGCGTGCTGCCCCAGTAACCGGCCAGGAGAGGCATCCGCATGGCGACCGTTCAATTCGAGGGCGCGACCCTCGCCTACCCGGGTGCACCGGACCCGGCCGTGGCCGACCTGAACCTGGACATCGCCGACGGCGAGTTCCTGGTGCTGGTCGGCCCGTCCGGGTGCGGGAAATCCACCAGCCTGCGGATGCTGGCGGGTCTGGAAGCGGTGAGTTCGGGTCGCATCCGGATCGGCGGTCAGGATGTGACCGGACTGCCGCCGCGCGCCCGGGACGTGGCCATGGTGTTCCAGAGCTACGCGCTCTATCCGAACATGACGGTGGCGCAGAACATGGGCTTCGCGCTGCGCAACGCCGGAATGAACAAGAGCGACACCATGGTTCGCGTCCGCGAAGCGGCCGCCATGCTGGAACTGGAAGACCTGCTGGACCGCAAGCCCGCCAAGCTGTCGGGCGGCCAGCGCCAGCGGGTGGCCATGGGCCGCGCGATCGTGCGCCGCCCGCAGGTCTTCTGCATGGACGAGCCGCTCTCCAACCTGGACGCGAAACTCCGGGTCAGCACCCGATCCCAGATCGCCGCGCTGCAGAAACGCCTGGGCACGACCACGGTCTACGTCACCCACGACCAGGTCGAGGCCATGACCATGGGCCACCGGGTGGCGGTGCTGCGCGACGGGCGGCTGCAACAGATCGCGGCCCCGCGCGAGCTGTACGACGACCCGGTGAACACCTTCGTGGCCGGATTCATCGGGTCACCCGGCATGAATCTGCTGACCGCCCCGGTGCGGGACGGTGCGGCGCTGCTGTCGGAGCTGCGAATCCCGCTCCCGCGCACCGTCACCGGCGAACGCGTGGTGGTCGGCATCCGCCCCGAGTCCTGGGAGGTGACCACCGACCCGGCCGGCGCGCTGCCGGTGGAGGTCGAGCTCCTCGAGGAACTCGGAGCGGAGTCGTTCCTGTACTCCCACGGCGTGACCGGCGACTGGTCCAGCCGCTCGGGCCGCGTCGTCGCCCGCGTGGACCGCCGCTTCTCGGTGGCCCTGGGCGACCGCCTGTATCTGCGCCCCAAGCTCGAGGAGATCTTCTACTTCGACGCCGCCACCGAGGAACGGATTCGAGTCGAGTAGCGCGCCGCGCGTGGGATTCGGCGCGGTTCACGCTCGGGCGGGGTGCGCGGAATCCATTCGGCAGCACGCGGAGGTGGGTGAGACACCGGCAGCGCAGGACAGCGGCCCGTACCCCGGCAGGGGTACGGGCCGCGTATGTCGTTGCCTACCAGATTTTTACGCGCTGCTCCGGATCCAGGTACAGGGCATCGCCCGGCTTCACGTCGAAGGCGGTGTGGAAGGTGTCCAGGTTGCGGACCACGCCGTTGCAGCGGAACTCCGGCGGGGAGTGGGGGTCCACGGCGAGGCGGCGGATCGCCTCCTCGGGTCGGGCCTTGGTGCGCCAGACCTGCGCCCAGCCGAAGAAGACGCGCTGGAGGCCGGTGAGACCGTCCAGGACGGGGGAGTCGCCGTTCTCGACCGAGATCTCGTAGGCCGACAGGGCGATCGACAGGCCGCCCAGGTCGCCGATGTTCTCGCCGATCGTGAACTCGCCGTTGACCTTGTGATCGTCGGACAGGTCCTTGGGGGAGAACTCGTCGTACTGATCGATCAGCGCCTTCGTGCGCTTGCCGAACTCGGTGCGATCGGACTCGGTCCACCAGTCGACCATGTTGCCGTCGCCGTCGTACTTCGAACCCTGATCGTCGAACCCGTGTCCGATCTCGTGGCCGATGACCGCGCCGATCCCGCCGTAGTTGGCGGCGTCGTCGGCGTTCATGTCGAAGAACGGCGGCTGCAGGATCGCGGCGGGGAACACGATCTCGTTCATGCCGGGGTTGTAGTAGGCGTTCACCGTCTGCGGGGTCATGAACCATTCGCCGCGGTCCACCGCGCCGCCGAGCTTGTCCAGATCCCGATCGTGTTCGGCCGCGTAGCCGTTGCGGTAGTTGCCGACCAGGTCGGCGGGGTCGACGACGATGGCCTCGTAGTCGCGCCACTCGTCCGGGTAGCCGATCTTGGGCGTGAACTTCTCCAGCTTGGCCAGCGCGGCCGTGCGGGTATCGGGGCTCATCCACTCCAGGTCGGCGATGTTGCGGCGGTACGCCTCCTGCAGATTCTCCACCAGTTCCACCATGCGGGCCTTGGCGGCGGGCGGGAAGTGCTGGGCCACATACAGTTTGCCGACGGCCTCGCCGAGCAGGTCCTGCACCAGCGAGACGCCGCGCTTCCAGCGCTCGCGATTCTCCGGCGCGCCGGTGAGGGTGCGGCCGTAGAAGTCGTAGCTCGCCTCGACCAGGTCGTCGGTCAGGTACGGGGCGCGGGCCTTGACCACGCGCCAGGCCGCCCACGCCTTCCAGTCGTCGAGCGATTCCGAGGCCCACAGTTCGGCGAAGACGCGCACGAAATCGGGCTGGCGCACCACCAGTTCGGCGAACAGTTCGGCGCCCGAGCGCTCGACGCCCGCGGCCAGCGCCGAAGTCCAGGCCGCCCAGTCGAACTCGGGATGGCCGGCGACCAGGGCGTCGAACGTGGTGAGGTTGTAGCTCTTCTCGGCGTCGCGCCGGCGCACCACGTCCCAGTGCCCGGCCGCGAGCTTCGCCTCCAGCGCGTACACGCGCTCGGGGTCGTGGTCGATGCCCGCGAGCTCGAAGACCCGGGCGATGTGGGCGCGGTACTTGTCGCGGATCTCCGCGTACTCGTCCTTGTGGTAATACGACTCGTCGGGCAGCCCGATCCCGGACTGCGTGGCGTGCACCAGGTAGCGGCTGGAGTTCTTGTCGTCGGTGTCGACGTAGAAGGCCAGCGCCCCGCCCACGCCGGTGCGCTGCAGGCGGCCGATCAGCGCCGCGAACTCGCCGCGGTCGGCGACCGCGGCGACCTCGGCCAATTCCCCGGCGATCGGGCTCAGCCCGGCCGCGGCGATGGCAGCCTCGTCCATGAAGCTGGTGTAGAGGTCACCGATCTTGCGCTGTTCGCTCCCGGGCGCGGCGCCGGAGGCCGCGGCGTTCTGGATGATCCGCTGCACGTCCAGCTCGGCCTGGTCGTAGAGCTTGCGGAACGCGCCGTCCACCGCCCGATCCGACGGTATGTCGTAATTGTCCAGCCATTCGCCGTTGACGTGCGCGAACAGGTCGTCCTGCACCCGTACTCCCGCATCGCGGAACGACAGGTCGAGACCGGAGGGATTGTTCAGCTGCGAAGTCACGATCCCCAGTATGCCGATTTCCGCCCGGGGGAGCCCGGCGGATCGTCCGGTGTTCGCGCTACGCGGATTCGGGCACGCGATCGAATTCGCCGTCGCGGGCGCCGGCCAGGAACGCCTCCCACTCGCCAGGGGTATAGACGAGCCCGGTATCACCGTGCCGGAGCACGGTGTGGCCGCCGGCGGCGGGCCGGGCGATGAGGGTTCGGGCGGCCGCCCGGTCCGAAGCCGGCGCGCTCGCGCCGCGCAGACCGGCGAGAAAGCGCATCCATTCGGCGGCGGACACGGTGATGATCGGCTCGTCCGCCGGGCGTCGCGCCGGATCACGCCGGAACTTGCTGTCCCGGATGAACACCGCGCCGCCGTCGAAACGGACCTCGACACATTGATTCCCATTGTTGGTGCGGGACGATGTGAACCATCCGGTGGATTCCGGAAGGTATTTCGCGGTGCTGTCCATGAGGGACATTTTACCGTCTCGCATCTGTCTCCTACCCTTGCGAATAAGTTGTGATCAACTCCAAAGACTCTGCACGACTGAGTGATTGGTCAAGTGCACGCACGAATGCAAAACCCAGATCGCGAATCTGATCCGAATCGTCCACGGCGCCACCGAAAACCGAGCTCTCGGCCCAGCCGAACGTGGGCAGCGACTCCGAAGCGAAATCCAGCAGATGGAAACTGGAGCCGCCGAGAATTCCGCCGCGGGTGGCCGCGAACGGAATGACCCGCACCGTCACCGAATCCAGCTCCGCCAGCAGGCGCGCCAGATGTTCGAGCTGACCGCGAAGCACCTTGGTACCCCCGATCTGCTGCAGCAGTGCCGCCTCACCGACCACCGCCGTCACCTCCAGCGGCGTCTCGTCCCGCAGCCGCTCCTGACGCCGCATGCGCACGGCCACAAGCTGTTCCACCTGCACCGGGCGGATCATGACGTCGGCGCTGATCAGGGCTCGGGTGTATTCCTCGGTCTGCAGCAGGCCCGGGATCACCAGGCTGTCGTAGCTGCGAATGCTGTCCGCGCCGAACTCCATGCCGTAATAGCGTTGCAGCTCCGGCCCGATGAGCGCGGAGGACTTCGCCCACCAGCCGCGCTCCTTGCTCTGCGCGAGCAACGCCAGCAGTTCGCCGCGCTCCTCGCCGTCCACCTCCAGCAGGGCGAGCACCGGTTCGATGGTGCTGGCGGTGAGCACCCGTCTGCCCTTCTCCACATGCGACCAGTTCGCCGGGGTGAACCCGGTCCGTTTGGCGAACGTCGCCGAATCGAAGCCGCGCTGCTCGCGCAGCTCCCGTAATCGCAGGACCAACTCCCACCGGGCGACGGTGGGCGAGACGGGTGCCATGTGAGCCGATGCTACCCCCGGAACTCACCGGCGTGTGACTATTGTCATACCGATTGCGGCAGAATAGGGTCGGTAGCAGGAGGTTCGCCATGAGCGCGCTGGACCCGTCCTCGTACACCGACACCCAGGAAGCGCTGGCCCGCTGCCGCCGCTACCGGAAAGAGCACGGACTCTACGGCATCGTGGACTCCGCGCTCGGCCGCATCATGCTGGAAATCGGCGCCGTCGGCGCCGTCACCATGCCCGCCGACCTCGGCGCACGCGTTCGCGACCACCTCCGGAAACGCGCGCGCTGCGGACCGATCATCGGGCATCCGCGGGCCGGGCGCTGGACGTTCCTCACCGGGCCGACCGACGACTCGTACCTCGACATGGTCCTGTTCTCGGACCTTTTCAGCGAGTGCGCCGCGGTGGCGCTGCCCGGTAGCCACATCGTGCTGCCGTCACCGACGGACGAGCACACCGGCTACCGGGTCTGGATCTGCCCACCGGACGGGGACTTTCGGCCCGAACTCGCGGAAGTGGTGAACGCGACCCGCGCGTGTAAGCCCGTTCAGCACTAGCGACCCCGCGTCAGGGTGTCGGCGTCGGTTCCAGCGTGATGCTGAACCTGTCCTCGATCCGATCCTTGTAATCCCGTTCGCACTGATCGAGTTTGGTCTGATCGCCGCCCGCGTTGCTGATGCAGTCCAGGAAGTCGCCGCCGCCGCTGTCCTCGAAGAACTTGTAGCCGACGACGCCGATGACGGCCGAGGCGATCAGGCCCAGCAGGCCGAGAATCAGGCCGGTGACGGCCATTCCGAAACCGCCGGCCCGGCCCTTGCGGGCCTTCACCATCGCGATCACGCCGAAGGCGATGGCCAGGATGCCGCCGAAGATGCCGCCGACGATCGTCCAGCAGAACAGCACCGCGATGATGCCGAAGACCAGGGCGGCGATGGCCAGGCCCTTGCCCTTGGGCGATTCCTGCCAGTACTGGCCGCCGGGCGGCGGGTAGTTCCCGGGCGGGGGCGCGGGGTACTGACCCGGATACTGCCCACCCTGCGGGTTGTATTCGCTGGGCGGTGGGGGCGGGTACGACATGGGGGGACGTCCTTCCGTGGGTGGTGCTCCCGGTATCGCGGACGTACGAGCCGACCGTTAACGCGCCCGATTCGTCCCTTTTGGTGCGATCATCACGAATCGCTATTGATGCTATTGCCCGCCCAGGCGCGCGTGCATCTCCCACACCAGAATTTCCGACGGCAGGTTCGCGGTGACCCGCTGCCCGCCGCTGCGCACCATGCGCACCGCGTCGCCCGCGTACAGGGTGCCGACGCCCTCCAGCTCCACCTCGCCGCGTGCGAGGAAAAGATGCAGGTAGGGCGCCTCCGGTAGTCGAACCTCGGAACCCTCACCGAAACCGGGCATCCGAGCCACGTGCATCGCCGAATGACTACTGCCGATCGCGATGGCCGTGCGATCGCGATACCGCGGCAAACCCGAGGCCACCGTCACCAGACCACCGCCCGCCAACTCGGCGTCCACCTCGAGCTGCTGATAGCCCGGGGTCGTGCCGGGCTCGTCGGGCACCACCCACATCTGCACGAAATGCACCGGCTCCTCGTGCTCGGGAGCCGTGCTCGCCCGCCAGGAATCGTTCTTCTCCGAATGCAGGATGCCCGAACCCGCCGACATCCGCTGCGCCAGACCCGGATAGATGACCCCGTTGTGACCCAGCGAATCCTGATGCACCAGGCTGCCACTCAAAACCCAGGTGACGATCTCCATATCCCGATGCGGATGGGTTTCGAATCCCTCCCCGGGCAGGACGATGTCCTCATTGTTGACGAGCAACAGTCCATGATGCGTGTTGTCGGGATCGTAATGTTCCCCGAAGGAGAACGAATGCTTCGAATCCAGCCAGGCGACACGGGTTTTCATGCGGTCACCGGCACGATGGACGTTGATGTGTGGTGTCGTGAGCGTGGACACCGCCGTACTCCTCTCACCGGCGTACACCGATCAGAATCCAGGGTAGGGGCACATTCGGCGACCCAACCTGAATTCCCGGTAAATTCTAGCGTGCGGACAGCAACACCCCGCACGCCCCAGACCAGGCACTTCACTCTCGGACACCGATTCGGGCAAATACCCGGCGATTCGGCGCCGTCGCGAGTACCCCGCCAGCGGGGTTCGGTCGGCGACCGTATCATGATGTGCCGCAAGTGAAACCGGAGGGAGAGCAAGGGGATGCGACCCGACGTATTAGCGGGCATCGAACGCGAACTCCGGCAGCAGGCCAGTAGCGAGGGGATCAACCACTTCGTGGTGGGCGTCGCGGTATTCCGCGGCGGAAAACTCCTGGTCGTAAGGCGTGTCGCCGACGACTGGCATGGGGGTAAGTATGAACTTCCGGGCGGTGGCGTGGAACCCGGCGAAAGCTTCGCCGAATGCGTCGAACGCGAACTCTTCGAAGAAACGGGACTCCGAATCCTGCGTATCACCGAAGTACTCGGCGGATTCGACTACGCGACCCGCACCAAATCGCGGGTACGCAAATACAGCTTCGTCGTGGAGGCCGACGCGGGCGACGTACTGCTCTCGCCCGGCGAACACGATGAATTCCAGTGGATCGACGCCGACAGTCTCGACAATCTCCCCATGGCCGAGGACATGCGCGCCGCGGTATTCGCTCTGGTGACCACGCACCCCGCCCGGTGAGCGCACCGGACACCCGCCCCGCCTGCGAACCGGCGGGGCGCACCCGGCTGTCCCGATTCCGGGCCGCGGCGAGCGACGCCCGCACCGGACTCCGCGAGAATCCGGGCACGCTCCGGCTCAGCATCGTCCGGCTCACCGGGCAATTCGGCGACGGCATGTTCCAGGCCGCGCTCTCGGGCGCCATCCTGTTCAATCCCGAACGCGAGACGGATCCGCTCGCCATCGCGGCCGGATTCGCGGCGCTGCTGCTGCCGTACTCGGTCATCGGGCCGTTCGCGGGCGCACTGCTGGACCGATGGGATCGGCGCCGGGTCCTGCTGGTGGCGAACGTGCTGCGCGGAGCGCTCATCGCGCTCACCGCGGCCGGACTGCTGGCCGGCGCGCCCTCGCCACCGCTGCTGGTGCTGGCGCTGGCCGTCATCGGCACCTCCCGCTTCATCGGGGCGGGGGTCTCGGCCGCGCTGCCGCGGGTGCTGGACAAACACTGGCTGGTGCCGATGAACTCGGTGCTGGTCACCATTTCCTCGGCGTGCGCGTTCCTCGGCGCCGGAATCGGATTCGGGATCATCGGGGTGATCGGGGCGGGCGACACCGCCTCGGCGATCGCGGTGGCGGTGAGCGCCTCGGGGTCGGTGCTGGGCGGGCTGGCCGCCGCCGGGTTCCGGCCGCACGTGCTCGGACCGGACCGCGTGGGCGGCGCGCCACCGGACAGCGACCACGCCGACCTGGACCCGGCCCGCGGCGCGCCGCGCTCGGACGCCCGGAGTTCGGTGCGCGCCATCGCCGCCGGGCTGCGGCGCGGCGCGGGCGCGGCCTGGCATTCGCGCGAGGTCACCACCGCCCTGCTCGGCATCGGCGCGCACCGCATGGCGCTCGGCATGAACGCCCTGCTGGTCGTGCTCGTGCTGCGGCGGGGCAACTGGAACGAGGACGCCGCCTACCTGGCGCGATTCAGCGCGGCCATCACCGCCACCGGGGCGGGAATGCTGGTCGCGGCGCTCGTCGCGCCCTGGGTGATTCCCCGCTGGGGGAAATCGCGAACGGTGGTGGCGGCCCTGGGTTTCGCCATCGTCGTCCAGCTCGCGCTCCTCACGCCGATCACCCTGGCCACCGGCGCGGGGGAGCGGCGCGCCGAAACGTGTTTCCTGGCGGGGCTGTTCCTGCTCGGCATCGCGGGGCAGACCATCAAGCTCACCGGCGACGCCGCCATGCAGATGGATATCGACGATCTGCACCGCGGGCAGGTGTTCGCGCTGCAGGACACCATCTTCAACATGAGTTACGTCGGGGCGCTGGCGCTCACCGCGGTGTGGATTCCCATCGACGGGCGCGCGCCCGCGGCGGTGCTCGTCGCGGCGGGGATCTACGCGCTGGGCATCGCCGCCATCGCGCTGAACTCGCGCCGCACGCCCTGAAACTTGCGCCGGTCGGCCCGCGTGTTCGCCGGGCGACCGCGCCGGGAGTTCATCGGACGGTTGCGGCGGGCGGTCGTCGGGCGGTCGCGTTCATCGGGCGATCGCCTTCGCCGGCGCTTGTCAGGCAATCGCGTTCGCCGGCGCTCGTCGGGCGATCGCCTCGCGTGTTCGCCGGGTGATCGCCCCGCGTGTCCCACGGCCGGTCGACCGGCGTGTTCGTCTCGGCTCGATCACAACCGGCCGACAACGTGTTCCACCCGGCGCGGGCTCCGCGAACCGGCGGCTACCGTGGGAGCGAATCGCTCTCGGTGCACGTCCGGACGAGGAGAAGTACGCCGTATGGGATTTCGACCCGGTTCGCGCTCGGAAATCCCGGCGGCGCTGCTGTGCACGGGCGTACTGACCGTGGCCACCCTGTTGCTGCCCGCGGCCCAGGCTCAGGCGCGCAGTCACCCGTGGGCGCCGCCGCCGGTGAACAGCTGCGGCGAAACCGGATTCGATCCGCTGCGCCGCGACCCCGAGCCCGGTGCGCCCGTGCCGCCGCCCCCGCCGCCGGACCCCACCATCCGAATCCAGTACCCGCTACCGGAATTGGTGCCGGTGCCGATGCCGGGGCCGCTCCCCGACAACACGCGCATCGACCCGGCGCCGCTGCCCGCCGATCCGTGTGTGAACCCCTGCCCGGACATTCGCGACAACAAACCGCCGCCGCCCGACCCGGAACCCGGACTCGCGCCGGGCGTCCCGGACGCGCCGCCCGCCAACGGCGGCTCGTCGGGGAGCGGACCGCTGCCGCAGCTGCCGCGCCTGGAATTCCAGCCCGACATCGAACCCATTCCCGTTCCGGTGCCGGGCGGACAAGCGCCCGAACCGCAACCCCTTCCACCCGCCGCGGTGCAGCCGCCGGAGTTCGCGCGGGCCGTCGCGCCGCTGCCGCTGCCCGCCGTCGAATCGGTCGAACTGGTCCAGCAGGTCACCGGGCGCGGATCCGAGAATCGCACCGATATGCGCTGGTCCGTGGACGGCACCGACCTGGGGCTCATGTGGGAGCACCGGCCGGGGGAGGTCGCGGTGGTCTTCGGCGACACCTTCGGCAAAGGGTGGGAGCCGCCGGGCGCCGGCGCCGGGGACCAGGACTGGCGCAGCAACGTCATCGCCTACAGCACCGATCGCGACCTGAGCGACGGACTCGCGCTGGACACCTTCGTCCAGGACAGCCGCTGCCACGCCGCCGAGATCCTGGACGCGCGGCGACTGAAGAACCTGGAGGTCACCACCATTCCGACCTCCGGCTTCAGCGTCGGCGACCGGCAGTACCTGAGCTACATGTCGGTCGCCCGGTGGGGGATGCCCGGCATGTGGTGGACCGGGCACGGCGGCCTCGCCTGGTCCGACGACCACGGGCGCACCTGGACCAAATCGCAGTGGGCGCGCTGGGAGAACTTCTTCGGGCTCGGCCGGTTCCAGGTGGTGGCCATGGTGCCGCGGGGCGACTGGGTCTACATGTTCGGCACGCCCAACGGGCGCATGGGCACGGTCGGGCTCGCCCGGGCGCCCGCCGACCAGGTGCTGAACAAGACCGCCTACCAGTACTGGATCGGCGACACCTGGACCGCCGCCGCCGGACCCAACGAATTGCTGGCCACCCCACTGGTTTCCGGCACCGCCAGCGAGCTCTCGGTGCACTACGACCCCGGCAGCGGGCGCTGGCGCATGGTCTACCTCGACCTGCAGCGGAACCAGATCGTGCTGCGCACCGCCGCCGAACCCCAGGGCGCGTGGACCGAACCGGTCCCGCTCGCCGACCTCGACGACTATCCCTCCGCGTACGGGGGGTTCATCCACCCGTGGTCCACGGCCACCGACCTGTACTTCATGATGTCGGCCTGGGACAGCTACAACGTGTATCTGATGCGGGCGCGGCTGCGGCCGGAGGAATGAGTCCCGGCCCGCGCCCGGGACTTGTGCGACGCAGCCGGTTTCGCACGGTGCCGGGCCGCGTGTGCGCGCGTTGACAGTGCGGCGGGCCGGCGCGGCGCGGCCCTCGGGCGGTGCAGCGCAGTGGCCCGCGCGGCCGAGGCGGGGCGTCCACAACGGCGGCAAGCACCACGGGAGGGCGGGCGGTCGCCGGTGATCGAATGGTCGGCGGGAATACGACGGGCCGAACGATCGAGGGACCGGGGGTGAGTCCCGGCATGTCCGAGGCATGGTTGCGGCGCAGCCGGTTTCGCACGGTGCCGGGGCGTGCGCGTGCGCGACGCAATGCGGGGGGGCCGGCGCCGGGGTCAGTAGTAGGGGAGGAAGCGTAGGGGCTGGCCCGGGCGGGCCTGGGCGACGGCGTCCACGTCGGCGGTGAGCACCACGGCGATCACCGGGTAGCCGCCGGTGATGGGGTGGTCGGCGAGGAAGACGACCGGCTGGCCGCTCGGGGGGACCTGGACCGAGCCCAGAGCCATACCCTCGGTGGGCAATTCGCCGGATATCGCGCGTTCCAGGGCGGGGCCGGTGCGGCGGTCCAGGCGCGCGCCGATGCGGTCGGTGTCCGAGGAGACCGACCAGTCACCGCGGAAGAGGGCGGCCGGGTCGGCGAACCAGTCCGCGCGCGGGCCCGGAATCGCCCGAACGGTGACGCGCCCCGCCGGGGGCGGAGCCACCGGGGCCACGTCGACGACCGGATACTCGCGCGGCGGCGCGCCGATCGGCAGGATGTCGCCCGCCCGCAACGGCTCCGGGCCGAGGCCGGACAGCGTGTCGCGACTGCGCGAACCGAGCACCGCGTCCACCGCGAGCCCGCCGCGCACCGCGACATAGCTGCGCAATCCCGCTGTCGCCCAGCCCAGCCGGAGCCGCTGCCCCTCCTCCAGCCGCAGCACGCTGGCCGCACCCACCGGACGCCCGTCGACCGTCGCGGGCGCGGCCGCCCCGGTCACCGCGACGGTGAGATGCCGCTCGGCGACCACCTCCAGCCCGCCCAGCAACACCTCGATCCCCGCCGCCCCCTCGGGATTTCCCACCAGCCGGTTGGCCAGCCGCAACGACCCCCGGTCCGCCGCCCCCGCGACCCCGACCCCGGAGTCGAACCACCCCGGCCGCCCGAGATCCTGCACGGTGGCCAGCGGCCCGACCTTCTCGACCCGCAGTCCCACGCTCATCGCCCCGCCTCCCGGCCCGCTGCGGTCCCGGGCAACGCTCCGCGCCCGGTGCGCCGGGCGCGCATCGACGCCGTCACGATTTCCCGCCGGCTCGTGCCGGTTATCTGTTTCCTACTCATTGCGTTCCCTCGATATCGACGAACCGAACGCGCGTGCCTGCGCGGACGAGACTTGCTCTCGATCCACGTGAAACATCACGGCCTCCGTCGTGCCGATGAGCTGCCAACTGCCCTGGCTGCGCCGGGGATGGACCGCGTTGTAGCCGCCGGTCGGCGCCGCCCGCCGCTCACCGCGTTCCCTCTATGTCGACGAACCGGACACGGGTTCCCGCCCGCACCAACGCGGGCGGGTCACGATCCACGTGAAACATCACGGCCTCCGTCGTGCCGATGAGCTGCCAGCCGCCGGGACTGCGACGGGGATAGACCGCGCTGTAGCCGCCGGCCAGCGCCACCGCACCCGCCGGGATGGCGGTGCGCGCGCGGTCCCGGCGGGGGACCGACAGGCGGCCGTCGGCGGATTCGAGATAGCCGAAGCCGGGGGCGAATCCCGCGAAGGCGCATCGCCATTCGACCCCGGTGTGCTGGGCGACCACCTCGGCCTCGGTGATACCCAGGAGCCGCGCGACGGCGGGCAGGTCCTCGCCGTCGTAGCGGACCGGGATGACGACCGGCTCGGCGTCCGCGCCGTCGGCCACTCGTGTTCGGCCACCCCGCAGCGGCGAATCGGCCTCCTCCGCAGCCGAATCCGCGGCCCTCGGACCGAAGTCGGCCGCCGGGGGAGTGCGCCCGCCGGTTCCACCCGGCCCACCGGTGCCGAGTGCACGCCCTCGCCCGGCGTCAGCCCGCCCACCCGCACCCGCCGACACCCTGGCGTCGGCGTCCAGACCGCGCAGCAGGGCGTCCAGTCGGCGGCGGACCGATTCCACGGCGGCGGGGGAGACGAGGGTGACCAGCACGGTCTCGGCGGCCGGCAGGACGTCTTGAACCCCCGCCGGGCGCGGGCGCAACGCGGCGACCAGGTCGGCCACCACCGATCGCACGGGTGGGATCACCAGCAACGCGCTGTCGCCCGCGCGGCGGATCTCGCCCGCCTGCTCGGCATCCGAATCGCTCATGGCGTGCTCATTCCCGTGCGTGCGACCGGACGATCGAGCCGCCGAGCCTTCGTCGCCGAAACACCCACGACATCGCCGGGCGCCTCCGGCCGCGACTGCGGGTCCGGCGCGAGAGGGGAGGGGTGGGACGGCGTCGGGGGTGTGGAGTAGGCGCTCACGGCGCACCTCCTCAGGTGAAGGGCCGGACCGGGATCCGGGACTCGTCGAGGGCGGTGCGGATCCGGCGGGCCATCTCCACCGCGGCGGGGGTGTCGCCGTGAACGCAGATGCTGGCGGCCTCGACCGCGACCGTGTCGCCGTCGACGGTGACCGCCTTGCCGTCGCGGGCGATCGACAGGGCCTGGGCCAGGGCCGCATCGGGGGTCAGGACCGCACCGGGCTGGGAGCGGGGAGCCAGGAGGCCCTCGGGGGTGTAGGCGCGGTCGGCGAATCCCTCACCGAGAAAACGAGTTCCCGCGGCGTCGGCCGCGAAAGCCATCTCGGTGTTCGCCGGGCCCAGCAGGGCCAGGTCGGGATCGAACTCGCGCATCGCCGCCACGATCGCGTCCGCGAGCGCGCGATCGGCGGCGGCCGCGTGATAGAGCGCGCCGTGCGGTTTCACGTAGCGCACGCGCTCCCCGGCCGCCCGCGCGAACGCGTCCAAACTGCCCAGCTGATACAGGGTTTCGTCGCGCAGCTCGGCCGGAGCCACCGCCATCGCCCGGCGGCCGAAGCCCGCCGGATCGCGGTAGGCGATGTGCGCGCCGATCCGCACCCCGCGCGCCGCGGCCAGCGCACAGGTGCGGCGCATGATCACCGGATCCCCGGCGTGGAAACCGCAGGCGATGTTCGCGCTGGTGACGACCTCCAGCATGGCGGCGTCGTCGCCCATCCGGTACGCGCCGAACCCCTCACCCAGGTCGCTGTTCAGATCCACGCTCATCCGGCCTCCCAGCAATTCGTCCTCGGGTCGCAGCTCCGATTGTGAAGGGGGGCGCGGCCCCGGACAAGAAAAGGGGTGCGGGCGGGGTGCGCCCGGGTGTGTCCTGAGTCACCGCGCGGGCCCTGGCGTGCGGACGAGTGACCAGTACGCTCGAAGCAGTCATGGCCACGTATTTCGATCCGAAGGCCTGGTCCCCGCTCCGCGCGGTAGACCTGGGCCTGGACCTGGGGAAACGCCTGTTCGACCAGACGTGGGTCGACCAGTGGACCACCTTCACCACCGCCTGGATCGACCCGGTCACCGATTTCGGGGTCGGCACCGTCACCGCCCTCATGCCCGATGTGCTCATGACCCTGCTCTCGGAGGGCATACTGAGCCGCTTCGGCGGGCAGGAGGCCAGGGCCACCTTCATGGGCAACGAGCTGCGGGCCACCCTGCACACGCTCAAGGTGCGTCGCCGGGGCGCGCATTTCCAGACCAAAACCGTTGTGACCGGCATGTATTGGGACCGGCACCGCATCGAGGAACTCACCGTCATCGCGCACGGGGTCCGGCTGGTGCCGGGCGTGCCGACCACGGTGCGGGCCGCGCAACTCGACGTCTCCGGCGTCATCACCATCGCGGCCCTGCTGGAGTGGATCAATTCCTGGCAACAGGACTGGACGGTCGAACCCGCCGGCGACGGCCTGGTGCTGGCCACCCACCGGCGCAAACGCGTGCGCGCGCTCATCGAGGCGCACATCGCCGACAACGTCCTGAACATCACCGTGCAGCGCGCGCACTGGCTCGGCGTGCGCGCACCCCGCCGCTGGACGCGGCTCAAACCGATTCCGCTGTCGGAACTGCCCAATCAGGCGCGGATCACCAGCGCGCACCGCGACGGCGACCACATCCACTTCGCCGCCGATCTGCCCGGCATCACCGGCTCGTTCGACCTCGCGCAGATCCGCTCGGCCATCGTCGCGGGCAGCACGCTGATCGTGTTCTGAGCCCCGGACCCTCGAACCCGGGGTCCCCGCGCCTATTTCGCGCTCTGCCACCACTCCAGCAGCGCCGCCTCCGCCTCGTCCCGCGGCAGCGGCCCGCGATCCAGGCGCAATTCCTTGAGGAACTTCCACGCCCTGCCCACATCGGGCCCCGGCTGAATGCCGAGCAGCTCCATGATGGCGTTGCCGTCCAGATCCGGGCGCACCCGCGCCAGGTCCTCCTGCTCGGCCAGCTTCTCGATCCGCACTTCCAGATCGTCGTAGGTGGAACTGAGCAGCGCGGCCCGGCGCTTGTTACGGGTAGTGCAGTCCGCGCGCACCAATTTGTGCAGGCGCGGCAGCAGTTCCGCACCGTCGGTGACGTAGCGGCGCACCGCCGAATCGGTCCACTGGCCCTTGCCGTAGCCGTGGAACCGCAGGTGCAGGTACACCAGCCGCGCCACGTCCTCGGTGAACTGCTTGGGATACTTCAAGGCGCGCATGCGCTTTCGCACCATCTTCGCGCCTACCACCTCGTGATGGTGGAAGCTCACCCCGCCGCCCGACTCGTTCTTCTTGGTGGGCGGCTTGCCGATGTCGTGCAGCAGCGCGGCCCAGCGCAGCACCAGGTCCGGATCGCCCTGCTCCTGATCGATGGCCTGGCGCAACACCGTCAGCGAATGCTGGTAGACGTCCTTGTGCTGGTGGTGCTCGTCGATCTCCAGCTGCATGGCGGGCACCTCGGGCAGCACCTGCGCGGCCAGCCCGGTCTCGACCATGATGTCGATGCCCTCGGTCGGATGCGCGCCGCCGATGAGCTTGTCCAGCTCCGCGCGCACCCGCTCGGCGGTGATGCGCTCCAGCTCCGGGGCCATGGCCACGATCGCCGCGTGCACCCGCGGCGCGAGCTCGAAGCCCAGCTGGGACACGAACCGCGCGGCGCGCAGCATGCGCAGCGGATCGTCCTGGAACGAATCCTCCGGCAGCGCGGGCGTATCCAGCACCCCGGCCAGCAGGTCCGCCATCCCGTCCAGCGGGTCCACGAACTCCAGTTCGCCGAGCCCGCCGATGCGCACCGCCATCGCGTTGACCCGGAAGTCGCGGCGCACCAGATCGCCCTCGAGGCTGTCGCCGAAGGTCACCTCCGGATTGCGCGAGACGCGGTCGTAGTTCTCGCTGCGAAAGGTCGTGATCTCGAGCTGCTGCCCGTCCTTGGCCAGGCTCACCGTGCCGAAGGCCAGACCGCCGGTGTCCCACAGGTGATCGGCCCACCCGCGCACGATGTCCTGCACCGCCTCGGGCCGGGCGTCGGTGGTGAAGTCCAGGTCGGTCCCGAGCCGCCCGAGCACCGCGTCGCGCACCGTGCCACCCACCAGATAGAGCTGATGACCGTGCGCCGCGAACATCTCCCCCAGCGGGGTCAGTACATCGGAGAGCCGGCCCACGGTGATCGCCGCCGAGGCCAGCAATCGGGTACGGCGATCCACGCTTGCTTCCTCGGACTGCTGCGAAACCACGAAAACGCAGCTTACGGGAATCGCGTCCGGCCGCCGCTCCCGGACGCGTGACAAGCGTCCGGAAGGGCACGGGACGACGGGGCGGTCGCGGTGAAGCGGTGATTAGAGGCCGTCCCGCTAGACTGACGCAGTGTCTCCGGCCGATCGCGCGAACAGTCGACGCCGCCAGCCCCGGCGCCGTGGTTCGGCCGGTAGTGCGGCGAAACCTCGCATGCGCACGGTCCGGGAGACCTCGGCCGGTGGACTCGTGGTCGACGGCCTCGACGGCCCGAGCGAGAAGCGTTGCGCCGCACTGATCGGACGCACCGACCGGCGCGGCCGGCTGCTCTGGTCCCTGCCCAAGGGACACATCGAAGAAGGCGAAACCGCTGAACAGACGGCGATTCGCGAAGTCGCCGAGGAAACCGGCATCAACGGCAGCGTGGTCGCCGAACTGGGCAGCATCGACTACTGGTTCGTGACCGAGGGCCGCCGGGTACACAAGACCGTGCACCATTACCTGATGCGATCCCTCGGCGGCGAACTCTCCGACGCCGACGTGGAGGTCACCAAGGTGGCCTGGGTTCCCTTGAGCGAATTGGACTCCCGTCTCGCCTACGCCGACGAACGGCGCCTGGCCGAGGTCGCGAACCGGCTGATCGACCGGATGGAGAACGGCAGACAATGACGTGTGCGGGGTCCGGGGGGCCTGAGCAAGACACCGCGGCGGCACACCCGACTCGACCGAGAACGCTGCACCGCTGGATTCTGTCGTTCGCCGCGGTACTGCTGTCCGTCCTGGTGGCGTGCCCGCCGTTCGCGACGGCACAACCGACGGGCAACGGTTCCGGCGCGCCGAGCGGACCGAAATTCCTGAAGCTGTCCCTGGATTCGGTCACGCCCACGGCGATCACCGCCGCCAGCGATCCGTACTTCGTCGTCTCGGGCACCGTCACCAATATCGGTGACCGCCCGGTCGACGACGTCAGCGTGCGCGTGCAGCGCGCCGCGCCCGTGAACAGCCCCAGTGGGCTGCGCACCGCGCTGCGCCTGGACCAGATCAACTACGACGTCACCGGTGAATTCCAGGACGTCGCAGAGCAATTGACGCCCGGCCAGCGGAAACAGTTCAGCCTCACCGTCGCCCTGCGCGCCGGGGCCGAAACGCCGAGCGATATCTCCGCGCTCGACATCACCGCGCCCGGGGTCTACCCGCTGCTGCTGAACGTGAACGGCGAACCCGCGTACGGCGGGCAGGCCCGGCTCGACGACGCGCGCTTCCTGCTGCCCGTGCTCGGCGTGCCCGCCGCCACCGATCCCAAGAACCCGGCGCCGGCGGTTCCCCCGGCCGTGGACGCGCCGCCGGTCGCCACCACCTTCATCTGGCCGCTGGCCGACCGCCCGCGCCTGGTCGCCGGTCGCCCCGGCTCGCCCGAGGCGGGCCAGGCGCTGCTCACCGACGACGACCTGGCCGCCTCGCTGACCTCCGGCGGCCGCCTCGATCAGTTGCTCTCCGCGCTCGAGACCGCGCTCACGCCGGACGCCGGTCGAGACCGCAACCTGCGAAACGCGCTGTGCCTGGCGGTCGACCCGGACCTGCTGCTCACCGTCACCGATATGACCGACGGCTACCGGGTGCTGGCCAGTCCCTCGGATCCGGACGGGTCCACCCGCGCCGGGGGCGGCGCGAGCGCGGCCAAGTCCTGGCTGGACCGGCTGCGCACGCTGGCGCCCGGCCTGTGCGTGGTCGCGCTGCCGTTCGCGCAGGTCGACCCCACCGCGCTGGCCGCCACCGGCGATGTCACCCTCGCCGAACGCGCGCTGAACGAACCGGCCAATCTGGTCGATTCGATCCTGTCGGTGAAATCCGTGCGCGGGGTCGCGCTGCCGGACGCGGGCAGCATCGACACCGAGGCCGCCGGACTGTTCGCGCAGCACGGATTCACCACCGCGGTCCTGGCCGACAACGCCGTCACCAACGGCACCGTGCGCCCGGAGATCACCACCGTCAAGAGCCCGGACGCGACCCTGGAACCGGTGAACCCCGACATCGTGCGGCTGGCGAGCGTGCCGCTGCCCGCCACCGGAACGACCCCGCCCGCCACACCGGAACTGCGCGCCGCGACCTTCGACATCTGGGCCGCCACCGCGCTGGCCGCGGTCGGGTCGCATCCGCCGACCCCGCCGTTCACGCCGGACCAGGTCCGCTACGACGTCACCAACGACTCCCGCGCGGCGCGCCTGCAGGACGCCCTCGGCGCGCTGTCCTGGTCCGCGCTGAATCCGCAGCCGGGACAACCCCGTTCGGCCCTGCTCATGCCGCCGCAGCAGTGGGGGCCCAACCGCGACGAGGCGGGCGCGCTGCTCGGCCAGGTCAACGAACTGCTGCGCGCCGGCCTCGCCACCCCGCGCTCGTTCACGGACCTACTGGCCCAGCCCCCCGACCCGCAGCCCTTCGAACTCGACTACCTCGCCGCGGCCGCCGAGGAAGCGGTGCCCACGCACTTCGCCGAACCGGTTCGCCAGCAGGCGCATCGGCTCACCGAGCTGATGAGCGCCCTGGTCGACGTCCCGCAGCAGGAACTGAGCCCGCGCGCCTTCCTGACCCCGCTGCGCGACGACCTGATCCGCGCGCTCACGCTGTCGGATCGCCGCGCCGGGGGCGCCCAGGCCGACATCAACGCACAGCGCCGCGTCGATCAGACCACCCGCTGCGTGGACGACCTGTTCGTGTCGGTGACCGTGCTGCCGCCCGGCGGCGTCTACACCCTGGCCTCGGAACAGAGCCCGCTGCTGCTGGTGGCCCGCAACGACCTGCCCGTGGCGATCCGCGTCGAGTTCCGGATCGACGCGCCCGCCGACACCACCATCTCCGACATCGGCGAACAGCAACTGCCCGCCAAGGGCACCCGCTCGTTCCAGATACCGACCGAAGTCTCCGAGAGCCGGAGTCTGAAGATTCCGATCGCCCTCACCACGCCGGACGGCGTGCCGCTGGGCGACGAGGTCAAGGTTTCGGTGCGCTCCAACGCCTACGGTCAGGTGTTGGCGATCATCACCGCCGCCGCCGGTGCGCTACTGCTCCTGCTCGCCGGACGCCGGCTCTGGCACCGCTTCCGCGGGCAGTCGGATCCGGCCGACGAGGGTTTCGACGCGGAGACCCGGCGCCGGGTGAACCGATTCCGGCGGGCGCGCAAGCGCGAGTTACACAAGCAGGAGGCGCGGTGAGCCCGCTCAGGAAAGAGGAGGCACGGTGAGCGAATACGGCGACGGACCGCGTTCCTCCGGCCGGCCCGAGGACGGACCACCCCCCGCCCGCCGGACGCCCTCCGCGCCGTGGGAGCGGGGCGCTCCGCCGCGGCGTGAGCCACCGCGACCCGCGCCGCCGGGATCGGGTCCCGGCGGCCGCGGCGCGCTGCCGCCCCGGATCCCGGGGAATCCGCCCGGGGCGCCCGGTCGCCCGCAACCGGGTCAACCGTCCGGTCCACCACGCGAACGCGGCCCCCGGCCCGCCGAGGACGGACCCGTCATGCAGCGGCCCGCGATGCCGCAGCGGCCCGCGCCGCCGAAACCGCCACCGGGCCGATCGAACCCGCCGACCCAGCCGCCCCGCGGCGACCGGCCGCCCGCGCCCGGCCGAGCACCCGCGCGGCCCGCGCCCAACCCCGACGACCGCTATCACTGGGGCCACCGCGACGCCGGACCGAACCGCCCCGCGGGCGGACCCGGCCCGCAGCGCTACCCGACGCCGCCGCTGTCGAATCCGCAACAGCGTCAGCCGCTTCCGCGCAGCATGCCCGCCACCCGCGGCGGACCGCCCACCAGAGATCAGCCCGCGGCCGTCGAGAAACGGGACAACTCCAACGCGAAACTGGTCCGGGACTCCGGATCCATCGCCATCGCGACGCTGATGAGCCGGATCACCGGATTCGGCAAACAGCTCATGCTGCTCACCGTGCTCGGCCCGTCGATCGCCTCGGCCTTCGGCGTCGCCAACACCCTGCCCGCCATGATCTCCGAACTGTTGCTCGGCGCGGTGCTCACCGCGATCGTGGTGCCCACGCTGGTACGGGCCGAGAAGGAGGACCCGGACGGCGGCGCGGCCTTCGTCCGCAGGCTCTTCACCACCGCGTTCACCGTGCTCGGTGCCGGCATGCTGCTGGCGCTGCTGCTGACCCCCCTGTTCACGCCGCTGCTCGTCCCGCACGACGGCAAGGTCGACACCGGGCTCACGACCGCCTTCACCTACCTCGTGCTGCCCGCCATCCTGCTGTACGGCATGTCGGCGCTGCTGATGGCGATCCTCAACACCCACCAGGTGTTCCGGCCCGGCGCGTGGGCGCCGGTGCTGAACAACGTCGTGGTGCTCACGGTGCTGGTCCTGTACTGGCTCACCCCGGGCGAGATCACGCTGAATCCCACGAAGATGAGCGATCCGAAGCTGCTGCTGCTCGGCATCGGCGCCACCCTCGGTGTGGTCGTGCAGGTCGCCGTGCTGCTGCCGGCGATCCGGCGCGAGGGCATCGACCTGCGTCCACTGTGGGGGATGGACCCGCGGCTCAAGCGGTTCGCCGCCATGGGCGCCGCGATCATCCTGTACGTCCTGATCAGCCAGCTGGGCTGGATGGTCGCCACCCGGGTCCTCGCCCAGGTCGACGCGGCCGGTCCCGCCATCTACCAATTCGCCTGGCTGCTACTGCAATTGCCGTACGGCGTCATCGGCGTGACACTGCTGACCGCGATCATGCCGCGCCTCTCGCGCAACGCCGCGGCCGACGACACGCCCGCCGTGGTCGACGATCTCGGCACCGCCACCCGGCTCACCATGATCGCGCTGGTCCCCATCGTCACGTTCTTCACGCTGGCCGGACCGCAGATCGGCAGCGCGCTGCTGTCCTACGGCAAGTTCGGCGCCGGCGATGCCGAACGCCTCGGCGAGGCCGTGGCCTGGTCCGCGTTCACGCTGATTCCCTACGCGCTGGTCCTGATCCACCTGCGCGTGTTCTACGCCCGGGAGCAGGCGTGGACCCCGACCTGGATCATCCTCGGCATCGTCGCGGTGAAGGTCGTGCTCTCGGTCCTGTCCCCGCTCGTGGTGGACGACGAGCACGTGGTCATCGCACTCGGCGTGGCCAACGGCCTGGGCTTCGTCGCCGGCGCGATCATCGGCGGCTGGCTGCTGCACCGCAGTCTCGGCGATCTGCGCATGGCCAATGTCGGGCACACCATCACCCGGGTGGTGCTGGCCTCGGCGGCCGGCGGCGCGGTCATGCTGATCGCCGACAAGGTCATCGGCCTGCACCGGCTCTCGGACTCGTTCGGCGGCATCGGCTCGGTGGTCCGGGTCGCGCTGACCGCGATCATCATGTTCGGCGTGACCTTCGGGCTCATGCGCCTGGCGGGCATTCCGGAGATCGTGGCCATCACCGTGGCCGTGTCCCGCCGCCTCGGCATCACCCCGCCCGCACCGGATCTCGACCTCGACGGCACCCCGCTCGAGGATATCCACGAGACCTCGCTGATCCCGCGGCCCGATCTGCGCGCCGCGCCGTACTACTACCGCTTCGATCCGTACCTCGACGCGCAGACGATGGTGCTGCCGGTCATCCGTCCGGAGGCGGTTGAACCCACCGTCAAGCACGAGTTCCCGTACCCTGTTCGGCAGACGAGCGCAAGCGCCGGATCCGGCGTTCCGGCAGACTCGAACCGGAAGCCGGACAACGCCCGCACGACATGGGACGATGCTGTCCGTATGTCGCAGGACGGCGGTGCCCGTACGACATCGGATGCCGGTGGCCCGGTTCCGGCCCCGACATATCGTGCTTCGACACACCAGGGCGAAGGAGGAGCGAGGGTGAGCGACGACGCGGCGGGCGGTACCCCGGCCGCTGAATCTTCAGCGGGCGGCGGGCTCTCCACAGATGTCCCTCCGAACCCGGGCGACACGAGTGGAGCCCAGGGCGGCAAAGCCGGTTCCGCATCCAGAGGCAGCGAACGCGGCCCCCGGATCGAACCGGAAGAAGCGCCCGAACAGACCGGCGCGGGCCCCGAAACCGGTGTCTACGAAGCGGTTTCCCCACTCATGCCGCCCATGCGGGTCGAATCGACCGGCAAGCGGGTGCAGCGCGGTCCCAAGCTCATGCCCGGCGCCTCGGTGGCCGGTGGCCGCTATCGGCTGCTGGCCGGGCACGGCGGCGCGCGCGGACTGAAGTTCTGGCAGGCCCTGGACGTGAAGCTGGACCGCGAGGTCGCGCTCACCTTCGTCGACGCCGACCAGACCGCCTCGGAGAACTCCGGGCACGACGGTCCGCAGGCGATCCTGTCCCGCACCCTGCGCCTGGGCCGGATCAACTCGCCCGGCCTGGCCCGCGTCCTGGACGTGGTGCGCGGCTCCTCCGGCGGCATCGTGGTCGCGGAATGGACGCCCGGTCGCTCCCTCAAGGAGATGGCCGACACCGTGCCGTCGCCGATAGGAGCCGCCCGGGCCATCCGCGCCCTCGCCGCGGCGGCCGAAATGGCGCACCGCGGCGGCGGATCGCTGTCCATCGATCACCCGGACCGGGTGCGCATCAGCGCCACCGGTGACGCGGTGCTGGCCTTCCCCGGCACCCTGGGCGATTCCGACGCGCAGTCCGACGTGCGCGGGCTGGGCGCCATGCTCTACGCGCTCATCACCGCGCACTGGCCGATTCGCACCGGTGGCGTCACCGGCACCGCGGCCACCATGGGCGGACTGCCGCTGGCCGATTTCGGGCCGGACGGAACCCCGGTGGAGCCCAGGCAGATTCGGCCCGAGGTGCCCTTCGAGATCTCCGCCGTCGCGGTGCGCTCGCTGGAGTCCAACAAGGGCGTGCGCACCGCGGCCACGGTCCAGCACGTACTGGAACAGGCCTCGGTGGTGGATCAGAAGACCGATCTGATCCCGGTGCTGCGCCTGGGCCAGCGGCCGCCGTCCGCGCCGGACGAATCGCTGGCCGATCCCGAGCTGCTGGCGGCCGAGAAGGAACGCTCGCAGCGCATGATGTGGATCCTGGTCGGGCTCGGCGTGCTCGCCGCGCTGGTGGTCGGCGTGATCATCTGGTGGCTGCTCAGCGTGTTCGCGCCGGGCAGCTCGTCCGAGCCGCTCAACGAGCAGCGCAACATCGGCCTGACCACGTCCGCCGCGGCGCCGGCCGCCCCTGGCGCGCCGTCGTCCCCGGCCGAGGCGGCGGCGGGCGTGCCGGTGCCGGTCACCGGCGCGATGGTGTTCTCCCCGGAGGGCACCCCGGACAATCCGGGCGGCGTCGGCGCGGTGCTCGACAACAACGGCGCGACCCAGTGGCGCACCGACGCGTACTTCCAGCAGTTCCCGGCCCTGAAGAAGGGGCTGGGGGTGCTGGCGACGCTGGGCAGCCCGAGCAAGCTGACCAAGGTCATCATCGAATCGCCCTCGGCCGGAACGCAGGTCGAGATCCGGACCTCGCCCACCGCCTCGCCCACGCTCGATCAGACCCAGCTGATCGGGTCGGCGACGCTCGGCGACGGTCTCACCGAGATCCCGGTCAAGGCGGATCAGCCCGCGCGCTACGTCCTGATCTGGATCACCGCGCTGGGCAGCAACGGCGGCCAGCACCAGACCTCGATCTCCGAGGTTCGCTTCGAGGCTGCCCCGTAGGACGAGCTCGATCCGCGCCGCGCACCGCCTGTGCGCGCCGCGCGATCGGGCCGATCGGCACGAACTGTCCCATTCGCCCGGAATGGGGGTGCGAGCTGGGCTTTTACCGCGCGAACCACCGCTGCCGAATCGGCATCCTCGATACGATCTCGAGTACTCACCGGCAGGGGAGATCCCGTCCGCCCGGCTCGTCCGATCCGGCCGGCGGGAAGCCGACCTAGGTGGCACACGGCCGGCCGTGGAGGTCGTGGCCACCCCCTTGGGGGTTGCATTGTCTGCTGCGCACCACTACGGGCACGACGGGTCCGGGGCTCGCACCCCGTACACCGGCACGGCCGTCCGGGCCCGCCCCCGCGTGACCGAAGCCTCCGACCACGATCTGCTCAGCGCACACGCCACCGGCGAACGGCACGCCTTCGCCGAGCTGATGCGTCGGCACCGCGACCATCTCTGGCAGACCGCGCTACGCGCCTCCTACACGCGCGAGGACGCCGCGGATTCGCTACAGGACGCCCTGCTGTCCGCGCACCGCGGCGCGGCCGCCTTCCGCGGGGAGTCCGAAGTGCGCAGCTGGCTGCATCGCATAGTCGTCAACGCGTGCCTCGATCGGATACGTCGCAACAAGCTGCGGCACACGGTACCGTTGTCCGACGAGTCGCTAGCCGAACCCCTTTATGCCCGCGACGATTTCGCGAATCTGGAGACCGCGCTGGTCGTCGACGCCGCACTCTTCCTGCTGCCCGCCGATCAGCGCACCGCCCTGGTCGCCGTGGAGCTGGAGGGCTATTCGGTCGCGGACGCCGCCGCACTCCTCGGCGTTCCCCCCGGAACGATCAAGAGTCGCTGCGCGCGCGGCCGGCGGCGACTCGAAGCACACCTGAACTCGATCGACACCTGACTTTCCGCCGAATTCCCACACCCGGGTCCTTCTGGAGGGGCGATGAACGACAAGGCCGAGCACGTCGGCACGGGACATATCGGAACGGGGGCCGGGACCATACCCCGCCCGCCCTTCAGTACCGAGCTCCTGGCCGACCTGCACGCCGGGAACCTGCCCGAGCATCTGGCCGACCAACTCTGGCCCGCGGTCCACCGCGATCCGGACGCCGCACGCTATCTGCGCTCACTGGACGCGGTGAACACCCGCCTGCGCGATCTCGGGCGGGACGACTACCTGCTGCACCCCATGCCCGACGAGGTGACCGACCGCCTGGAACGCATGATCGACGACCTGTCCGCCGCGGTCCCGCCCCGGCCCGTCGCCACCGTGCACCGGCTCCCGATGCGGCACCGGCCCGCCGGTGCGGCCGAATCCGCACCGCCCACGACGCCCAGCACCGCGCCCATCCCGGTCCTGAACGGCTCGGGCATCTACGACACCGGCAGGCTGGACCCGCGCGAACTCGGCGACGCACCACCGGAACCCGAGACCGACGAGGACTTCGATCCGCAGGCCGGGCGCAGCACCGGGCGCCCGTCCCGCCGCTGGCGCTGGCTCACCACGGCCGCGGCCGCCACGGCGCTGCTGGCCGGCGGGGTGGTGGCCGTGGACGCGGTCCGCACCCGCGACACCGGCGGCACCGCCGTCCCGATCGCCGAAACCCGCCTGGCCGCCGACACGCCGCCGACGGTCATGCTCGGCGCCATGGGCAGGCACGAGCTCAGCGGCCCGCTCGCCGTCGGCACCGCCTTCCCCGACTGCCTGCGCGCCGCCGGGCTCGATCGCCCGGTCCTGGGCGCGCGCAGCGTGGTGTTCGGGGGCGAACAGGCGGTCCTGGTCCTGCTGGCCGGAACACCCGCCCCGCGGATCACCGCGGTCGTGCTGGCCGCGGACTGCGCGGCGGGCGCCGCACGGGTGCTGGCCACCACCGATATCGGCTGAGACTCGAACCGGGGACGCACCCAGCGTCATTCCTCTTTGGAATGTCCGGGGTGCGTCCCCGGCCCGTACCCCCCGAGCAACGGGAACAACAGCGTTTACGCTGTTGTTGACCGACACGCCTGACACCCGAAAAACTGCCTCGGAGGATCCTTTGAGTACCGCTGTTCGCGACCTGATCATCGTCGGTTCCGGACCGGCCGGATACACCGCGGCCGTCTACGCCGCCCGCGCGGAACTCCAGCCCCTGCTGTTCGAAGGCACCCAGTTCGGCGGCGCCCTGATGACCACCACCGAGGTCGAGAACTTCCCCGGCTTCCGCGACGGCATCATGGGCCCCGACCTCATGGAGGAGATGCGCGAGCAGGCCAAGCGGTTCGGCGCCGACATCCGCACCGAGGACGTGGACGAGCTCGACCTGTCCGGCCGCATCAAGAAGGTCACCGTCGGCGGCGAGGTATACGAGGCGTACGCGGTGATCCTGGCCATGGGCTCGGCCGCCCGCTACCTCGGCGTCCCCGGCGAACAGCAGCTGCTCGGCCGCGGCGTCAGCGCCTGCGCCACCTGCGACGGCTTCTTCTTCAAGGGCCAGGACATCGTCGTGGTCGGCGGCGGCGACTCCGCCATGGAAGAGGCGACCTTCCTCACCAAGTTCGCGGCCAGCGTGACCATCATCCACCGCCGCGAAGAGTTCCGGGCCTCGCGCATCATGCTCGAGCGCGCCAAGTCCAACGAGAAGATCCGCTTCCTGCTGAACTCCGAAGTCGCGCAGGTGCACGGTGATTCGGCCGTCACCAGCCTGACCATCCGCGACACCCGCACCGGAGAGACCTCCGAACTGGCCGCCACCGGCCTGTTCGTGGCCATCGGCCACGACCCGCGCAGCGAGCTCGTGGTCGGCCAGGTCGACCTGGACGGCGAAGGCTACGTACAGGTTCAGGGCCAGTCCACCTACACCTCGCTGCCCGGCGTCTTCGCCGCGGGCGACCTGGTCGACCACACCTACCGCCAGGCCATCACCGCCGCGGGCACCGGCTGCCGCTCGGCCATCGACGCCGAACGCTGGCTGGCCGAGCAGGGCGACATCACCAGCAACACTCTCGAGCACGCCGGTCAGCCGGTGGAAGTCACCAACTAAGGAGCGATCCATGTCCGACGCCAAGACCACCGCCACGAAGACCGTCACCGACGCCACCTTCGCCCAGGACGTGCTGGCCAGCGACAAGCCGGTACTGGTCGACTTCTGGGCGACCTGGTGCGGTCCGTGCAAGATGGTCGCCCCGGTGCTGGAGGAGATCGCCGCCGCGCACGCCGACGCCCTGACCATCGCCAAGGTGGACGCGGACGCGAATCCGGAGGCCGCCAAGGACTACGGGATTCTGTCGTTGCCTACCATGGTCCTGTTCCAAGGGGGCAAGGAAGTCAAGCGGATCGTCGGCGCGAAGGGCAAGGCCGCCCTGCTGCGTGAACTCGAAGGCGTCATCTGACACCCGAGTTCGGGCGCACTCTGTAGGATTTCGACGCCGCGGCGTCCGCGATGGACCGTGAGCTCCGGCTTGCGGTCCGGTTCGCGGGGGTCACGGTAGGATGCCTGCACTCGACAGTTGCCGAAATCTGGTCCGGGTCTGAGACAATCGACCGACGCTCCGGTCGTGCGTGGTGTAAACCTCTGCACGAGTGGGTACCCGGGTTGGCGGAAGGAAAGGGCTCTTACGCATGCACCGACTTCGTCACGGCGATACTGGACCAGCCGTAGCTGAGGTTCGGAGCACCCTCGCAAGCCTCGGGTTCCTGCACGCGCACCCCAACGGCGATCCCGGCGGCCGCAACGGTGAGTACTGGAAGGATTCCGACGCGACCTTCGACCACGATCTCGACTCGGCGGTCCGCGCGTTCCAGCAGCATCGCGGTCTGCTCGTGGACGGCGTGGTCGGACCGGCCACCTACCGGGCCCTGAAAGAGGCGTCCTACCGGCTCGGGGCCCGCACCCTGATCTATCAGCTGTCCGCCCCGCTGTACGGCGACGACGTCGCCACCCTGCAGCGCCGCCTGCAGGACCTCGGCTTCTACGTGGGCCGGGTGGACGGCTTCTTCGGCCCGCACACGCACGAGGGCCTCACCTCCTTCCAGCGCGAGATCGGCCTGGCCTCGGACGGCATCTGCGGTCCGGACACGCTGCGCTCGCTCGATCTGCTGGGCGCCCGGGTCACCGGCGGCAACCCGCATCGCATCGCCGAGGAAGAGGTCGTGCACCGGGCCGGGCCGCAGCTCACCGGCAAGCGCATCGTCATCGATCCGGGCCTGGGCGGGCCGGACAAGGGCTCGGCCGTCCCCACCGAATTCGGCGACGTCTACGAGTCGGAGATCCTGTGGGATCTGGCCAGCCGGCTCGAAGGCCGCATGGCCGCAACCGGAATGGAGACCTTCCTGTCCCGGCCGTGGGGCGCCAATCCCACGGACGCCGATCGCGCGGAAACCTCCAACACGTTCGACGCCGACCTCATGATCTCGCTGCGCTGCGCGGGCAACCCGAGCACCTCCGCGAGCGGCGTCGCCAGCTTCCACTTCGGCAACTCGCACGGTTCCACGTCGATGATCGGCCAGGTGCTGGCCGGCTTCATCCAGCGCGAGATAGTGGCGCGAACCTCGTTGCAGGACTGCCGAACCCACGCGCGCACCTGGGATCTGCTGCGGCTCACCAAGATGCCGACGGTTCAGGTCGACATCGGTTATCTGACAAACGATTACGACTCCTCGGTGCTGACGAACCCGCGCATGCGCGACGTCATCGCCGAAGCCATCCTGATCTCGGTGAAGCGGCTCTACCTGCTCGGGCAGGACGATCAGCCCACCGGCACCTACACCTTCGCCGAACTGCTCGCCGAGGAACTGGCCGCGGCCGACCGCATCTGAGCGCCCGGCTCACCGCCGCCGAGCGGCCCCCGGCTCACCGCCCACGACGAAACCCCGCCTCCGGATCACTCGGGAGAGCGGGGTTTCCTCGTGCGGGACAGTCTCTTACAGGGTGACGAGCCGATTCGGCATGGTCATCGCCGCGGCCGCGAGCAGCTGATCCAGCGCGCGCTCCACGTCTTCCTTCCACAGGTGATCGCTGTCCAGTTCCAAGCGCAGGCGCGGGAACCGGTGATGCGCCGCGACCACCTTGAAGCCGACCTCCTCCAGGAAATCGGCGTCGATCATGCACGTCTCCGGCGCACATCCGGCCGCGGCCGGGGGATTGGCCGCGCGCGACGGCGTCGGAGCTATGCGTTCGAGCAGGGTCATCGAACCGAAGCGATCCGACATCGCCGTGGCCGGCGGATCCCAGCGCAGGCCGAACGCCTCGATGGCCCGCACACCACGACGCACCAGATCGCCCACCACGGCCTGAATGAGCTGCTGGGCTACTCCGTTGTGCTGATAGGGCATTTCGGCCCGCAGCGTGGTCAGCAGGACCGCGTCCGGGCTCACGGGGGAGGTGGGGAACAATCCGGCGCGCGGCACCCGGTTCGGCGGGGCGTAGATCGCGCACCCGGCGGGCTTGTCGTCGACCAGTGCGACCTGCCCGCAGGAACCCCACTCCAGCAGCACGGAAGAGAGCCAGGCCTCCTTCTCGAAGACCGGGTCACTGAATTCCCGGGAGTCCGCGGCCACCGCCGGATCGATCTCCCAGAACACACACCGCCGGGCGTGTGCCGGAAGTTTGTCGAGTCCGCCGAGGGTTAGTGCGGTAACGCTGGTCGACACCGCTCTGCTCAGCCTCCAGCTGTCTGATTCATCCACACTCACGCCGCATCAATATCCGCTCGCCAGCAAGAATAAGCGATCAAAGCAACACGCCTCTCCGGGCCTCTGTTCAGGGGTGCTGAACGCCTGCGTCACAGTGACGTTTCCTCCCCGACCCGGTGGGTGGGGGCCCGAACCTCCGATTTTCCACACTTTCGGAGCCCGGGGACGGAGCCCCTGAGACCGCTCAGCTCTTCGCTTGCTCCATCAGGCTGACGATGCGTTCGAGGTCGTCCACGGAACCGAACTCGACAGTGATCTTGCCCTTGCGCTTTCCGAGAATCACGGTGACCCGAGTATCGAAGGATTCCGACAATCGCTCCGCTACATCCTGCAGGCCCGGCATCTGGATCGGCTTCCGCTTGACACTCGGGGGAGTGGCAGCGGAATCGGGTTCCCGATTGGCCAGGGTGACGGCCTCCTCGGTCGCCCGCACCGACATGCCCTCGGCGACGATGCGCGCGGCCAGCGCCTCCTGCGCCTCGGCTCCGCCCTCCAGCGCCAGCAGTGCGCGGGCGTGCCCGGCGGACAGCACGCCGGCCGCGACCCGGCGCTGGACCGGAATCGGAAGTTTCAGCAGGCGAATCATATTCGTCACGACCGGTCGGGAGCGGCCGATTCGCGAAGCCAGTTCATCATGGGTGACGCCGAATTCCTCGAGCAGCTGCTGATAGGCAGCCGCCTCTTCGAGCGGATTCAACTGCACCCGATGAATGTTCTCCAGCAACGCGTCCCGCAGCAGCGACTCGTCCGCGGTCTCGCGCACGATCGCCGGGATCGCGCCCAGCCCCGCTTCCTGGCCGGCCCGCCACCGCCGCTCGCCCATGATGAGCTGATACTTCGGCGTCGCCCCGAATTCGACCTGCCGCACCACGATGGGCTGCATGAGGCCGAACTCCTTGATGGAGTGCACCAGTTCGGCGAGCGCCTCGTCCTCGAAGACCTGACGCGGCTGCTTCGGATTCGGGACGATCTGCTCGGGCGGAATCTCCCGATAGGTCGCACCGGCGTCCGCACCCGCGAGACCCTCCGCGCTCTCGACCACGTCCACCGGATCCGGAACCCGGTGCAGGAAGGCCGAAGCCGGCTGCGGCCCGGTCGGATCCAGCCCGATGACCACGTTGGCGGCGGCACTACCCAGACCGCCCGGTGTCGCCGTGGGCCCGGTCGGGATCAGCGCGGCGAGACCGCGTCCCAGTCCACCTTTCTTCGCCTGACTCATCGGTCTACTGACCCCTTTCCTTCATCACCCACCGGATCGAACTCATCTACTACACACCAGCATCGGGCACGGCGGACGATGCGGCGGGCTGCGCCGCGCGGGAAGCCATTTCGCGACCCGCGTCGAGGTAGCTCATCGCGCCGCGCGAACCGGGATCGTAGTCGAGCACCGTCATGCCGTAGCCCGGCGCTTCGGAGACCTTCACACTGCGCGGGATGACCGAGCGCAGCACCGCGTCACCGAAGTGGCCGCGCACCTCCTCGGCCACCTGATCGGCGAGCTTGGTGCGGCCGTCGTACATGGTGAGAACGACCGTGGAGACGTGCAATTCGGGGTTCAGATGGGCCTGCACCAGACCGATGTTGCGGAGCAGCTGACCCACGCCTTCGAGCGCGTAGTACTCGCACTGGATCGGGATCAGCACCTCCTTCGCGGCGACCATGGCGTTCACCGTGAGCAGGCCGAGCGAGGGCGGGCAGTCGATCATGACGTAGTCGATGTCGTACCCGGCGAGGTTCGCCTCCTGGATGGCGGACTTCAGGCGGTTCTCGCGGGCGACCATGGAGACGAGTTCGATTTCGGCGCCGGCCAGATCGATGGTGGCCGGAATGCACAGCAGCCGTTCGCTGTGCGGGCTCTGCTGAATGGCGTCCTTCACCGAGCACTCGCCGATGAGTAGCTCGTAGCTCGACGGAATGCCGGAGTGGTGCGGGATGCCGAGCGCGGTGCTGGCGTTGCCCTGCGGATCGAGATCCACCACCAGCACGCGCATCCCCTGCATGGCGAGCGCGGCGGCCAGATTGACGGTCGTGGTGGTCTTGCCCACGCCGCCTTTCTGATTGGCGATGGTGATGACCCGCTGTTCCCGCGGCCGCGGCACGGTGTTCGCGCCGTTGGGGTGCAGCACCTGGCTGGCGCGGGACGCTTCCGCGGCGATGGGGGTTTCGGTGGGGGAGATGTTGCCGAAGGGCGTGCGGCTGAACTCTTCTGCATCGAAGGATCCGGTGTCGAGCATGCCGGGTACTCGGGACGTTGTTTCCCGTGAAACATTCGCCGGACCGTTGGACATACAGGCTCCTAACCCCGAGAACTCAAAGACACGTGGCCGAGCTGGCGCATTCCATCACTACCGCCGCACCTGGCTACCTCGACGACAGACCTACTACGAAGGCCAGCGGGCATGACGCGACGTTGCGTTGTCACCGAGAAGGTGCGAGGTGCGCGACGATCGATACCCATTCCGAAGCCGTTCCCAGCTGACGCCGCAGCCGATTTCGAGCCGCTGCCGGGCATCGCAGTCTGCGCTCACGCTCGACGAGGACTAGCTTGCCAGTACCGGACACAATACGGAAGTTGAACGGCAACTATGCGCACCCGACACGCACAACGCGCGCGAATCTCGAGTGCGCGCCGTGGTTTCCCGTGAAACATCGCGCTCCCGGAGCTCCGGCCGCATCGCTTGCCGACCGAAACGATGCGGGCGCGGAGGCCAGTGCCTCCGCGCCCGCATCGGGTGGATTGGATTGCCGCGCCGGATGAACCGCTACGGCCGCGCCGGATGAACCGCTACTTGGCGGACAGACTGCTCAGCAGTCCGGCGAGCGGGTTGCTGCCGGAGGAGCCGGTGCCCCCGCCCGGGGTGGTGGGCTTGTTCGTCACAGTGACGGTGACGGTCTTGCTGCTGATGATCTCCTGGGTCGCCTTCAGCTCGTGGCTGCCCGTGGTGCTCGGGGTCCAGGAAATGGTGGCGACGCCGTTGCTGACATTCGCCTTGCCGATCTCGGTGCCGTTGTCGCTGAAGGTCACCGGGAAGAGGAACGAGGTGGCGGTGACATCCGCGGTGATGGTGTACGCGGTGCCGACGTACAGGGTCGAGTCCGAAACGCTGATGCCCTGAACGAGCGCGTTCGCTTGGGGCGCCGCGACGAGCGCCGCGGTCGCCAGTGCGCCGAGCAGTCCAACGCCGAGTCCAGATCGCCGTGCAGTCTTCATGTGTGTGCTCCTGTGCTCCGAACCCCACTGCCATGTGGGTCATCGGGACAGTACCGACGCGCACGACGCCGCACAGCTATTTTGAAGGACCAATCTTTCAAAATAATCCGTCCCGCGGAAAACGGCGGGAAAAGACGATAGCGACGCCCACTCACCACGCAACGAACGCATCGGCCCCGGGCCGGATGACGACGCTCGCGCCACGTGACGATACGTGGGCGCGACTCCTACTTACCGGATCGACGACGCCGCTCGGCCCGGGGGAGGCGCTCGGCGCTGATCACCATCGTGGGCGTCTCCAGCACGCCGACCCCGAGTTCGATCACCTCCGCGCGACCCGCGCCCGCCTTGGTGAGCTCGTCCCGATCGCGTTCCAATTCCTCGACCGCGCTGATCCCCTTGAGCGCCAGCATCCGGCCGTGGTCGCGAACCAGCGGCATAGACCAGCCCGCGAGTTTGGCCAGCGGGGCGACCGCGCGCGAGGTGACCACATCGGCGCCGCCGGCTTCCTTCTTCACCCCGGGCTGTTCGGCGCGGCCGCGGACCACGGTCACGTCCAGTCCGGCCGACTCGATGAACTCGGCCAGAAAGACCGTGCGGCGCAACAGCGGTTCCACGAGGGTGATGCGCAGATCCGGTCGCGCGATGGCGAGCGGGATGCCGGGCAGGCCCGCGCCGCTGCCGATGTCGACGACCGTCGAGCCCTGGGGGATGAGTTCACCGATCACCGCGCAATTGAGAATGTGGCGATCCCACAGCCGGGGTACCTCACGCGGTCCGATCAGTCCCCGTTCGACGCCCGCGCCCGCGAGCGCGGCGTAGTACCGCCGGGCCAGATCCAGCCGGTCGCCGAAGACCACCGCCGCCGAGGCGGGCGGTTCGACGAGAGCCGAAGCGGTCACTTCGGTGTCAGGTTCCACGTGAAACATCCTTCTGTGGGGGAGCGGTCAACGGGCGCGGCGCGAGTGTTCGGAACACGCGGCGCTGAACATCATCTGCGGCTGCACAAAGCGTAGGGCCCCCGGTCGACTCGACGCGGGGGCCCTGGCTTCAACGGGTGCGTGTCACTCGGGCAGCACCACGACCCGCCGGTTGGGCTCGACGCCTTCACTCTCGCTGATCACGCCGTCCTGGGCGGCGACCGCGTCGTGCACGATCTTGCGCTCGAACGGGGTCATGGGAGAGAGCGCCTCGCGCTCGCCCGACGCCTGGACCCGCTTGGCGGCCTCGGTGCCGATCTCACTCAACTCCGAGCGGCGCTTTGCCCGCCAGCCCGCCACATCCAGCATCAGCCGGCTGCGCACACCGGTCGACTGCTGCACCGCGAGCCGGGTCAGTTCCTGTAGCGCGTCCAGCACCTCGCCGCGCCGGCCGACCAGCTTGGCCAGATCCTTGCCGCCGTCGATGCTCACGATGGCCCGGTCGCCTTCGACGTCGAGGTCGATATCACCGTCGAAGTCGAGGACGTCGAGCAACTGCTCCAGGTAGTCGCCCGCGATCTCACCCTCTTCGATGAGGGCTTCCTCGGCGTCCACCACGGGCTCCGCCGTGGCCTCCGATGCCGCCTCCGGTGCCGCCGTCGCAGCCGTCACAGTGGGGTCCCCTCCGTCGGTTTCAACAGTCATGGTTGGTTCCTTCATCTGGAGTTGTCGGCGCGATGCGCCTCAGTAGGCAAGAGCGACTCAGCGTCGGCGCTTCTGATTGGCGCGTCCCCGATTGCCGGACCGCTTCTTGTTCGCGGTCGACTTGGCCCCGTTCTGCGTGGCCTTGGGAGCGGCGCCGTTCTTGGCGGCGGTGTCGGAGCCTTCGGCGGTGACGGCGTCCGCGACATCCTGCTTCTTACGCACATCGACCGGCTTGGCGCCCGGCTTCGGCGCGTTCTGCGCGCGCCGCTCCAGTGCCTGCTCCTTCTTCTCCTGCTCTTCGCGCTCCATGCGGCCGAAGACCAGGTGCTGCTGCGCGTAGGTCCAGATGTTGTTCGCGACCCAGTAGATGAGGATGGCGATCGGCAGGAACGGGCCACCGACGAGCACGCCGAGCGGGAAAACCCACAGCGCGAGCTTGTTCATCATGGCGGCCTGCGGGTTGGCCGCGGCCTCCGCGCTCTGGCGTTCCACCGAGGCGCGCGCGTTGAAGTGCGTGGCCAGACCGGCGATCACCATGAGCGGCACCGACACCGCGATGATGGCGACCTTGCTCGGCACCCCGCCGTATTCGGCGAAGGACTGCAGCACGGCGGCGGGTTCGGTGATGAAGCCCGAGAGCGGGGCGCCGAAAAGCCGTGCGGTCAGGAAGGATTGGACGTCGCCCGCGCTGAAGATGTAGTTCGGCGTGTGGGCGTTGTCGTACGGCGACATGCCGAGCTGACCCCAGCCGGTGCCGGTGCGGTTGAACGAGCGCAGCACGTGGAACAGACCCAGGAAGACCGGCACCTGCAGCAGCACGGGCAGGCAGCCCATGAGCGGGTTGAAGCCGTGGTCCTTCTGCAGCTTCTGCATCTCGAGCGTCATCTGCTGACGATCGTTCTTGTACTTCTTCTGCAGTTCCTTGATCTGCGGCTGCAACTCCTGCATCTGCCGCGTGGTCCGGACCTGCTTCACGAAGGGCTTGTACAGCACCAGCCGGAGCGTGAAGACGAGGAACACCACGGCCAGCGCCCAGGCGAAACCACTGTCGTCGCCGAGGGCCCACCCGAAGACGCGATGCCAGAACCACAGAATGGCCGACACCGGGTAGTAGATGAAATCGAGCACGGCGTTATGTACTCCCGTCGTTCGTATCGCCGGTCACCGCGGACGGCGACCCTTCATTGGCTGATGCCGCGTGCCGGCGACGCGAACGTTCCGGTACGGGGTCCCACCCACCAGGGTGCCAGGGCGCACATTTGGCCAGTCGCACGGCCGCCAGTCCGAGTCCGACGAACAGTCCCCGGGTGCGCAGGGCGGTCACGGCGTACTCGCTACAGGTGGGCGTGAACCGGCACACCGGCATGCGGGTGGGGGAGATATAGGTCCGATACAGCTCGATGAGGAATATCAGAGCTTTGGCCGGGAAGCGGGCAGCGGCGCGCCCCAGGGCGCGAGCTCGGCTCAGCGCGCTCATGAGCGGGTGCCTGCGCCGGGATCGGCGCTCGCTTCACCCGTGCCGGCGAGTTTGCGCAGCCCGCCTCTGACTTGCCGTTCGAGATCGGCGGAGGAGGCATCGGCGGCGCCCGGCAGGGCGCGCAGCACGATGTCCATGGAGTCGGGCAGTTCGGCCGCGATACTCGCGCAGATATGACGCAGGCGGCGGGCCACCCGGTGGCGTACCACCGCCGGACCCACCGCCTTGCTGACGATCAAGCCGAAACGCGGACCGCCCACCCGTATGGATGGAACCGATCCGCTCGACTGATGGTCGTGTAGCAGTACGTGCACAACGAGATCCCGCCTCCCGATCCGCCGGCCCTGGCGTACCGTCCGGGAGAAGTCGGTACGCCGGTGCAGCCGATACGGCTCAGGCAACACCTGAGCCGCCGACGCAGTGCGGGCGGGGGAGCGACCCGGGATACGACGAGCCGGAGTTCCGGCTCCACGGCGAGCCGTGCATACGTCGCCGCATCTCGGGGTTGTCGAATCAGGCCGTGAGAGTCTTGCGGCCCTTGCCACGGCGCGCCGACACGATGGCGCGACCCGCACGGGTACGCATCCGGAGACGGAAGCCGTGGACGCGCGCCCGACGACGGTTGTTCGGCTGGAACGTCCGCTTGCCCTTGGCCACGGTCAACACTCCTCTAGGTGGTGGACGGCACGATGCCGCCCGAAGCTTTATCGGTAAATCAGTGTGCACGACGCTGGATCGATGAGATCCCTCGGTGCATACCCCTTTGTTTCGGCACGGGCAGCAGACAGCCGCCACCGCACCATAGGGTGACTGTAGAAGGGTACTGATCTGCTGGACGAGGGTCAAACTCGGGGTAAAGCACGGGATCTCGAGCCCCGCGCGGCCGTTGCCGGCCCCGGCCCGAGGCCCGCCACGCCCATCGTCCGGGGTTCGCCACGCGGCTCATCCTGCGGGTTGGTGCGCACGCGCTGTGTTCATGTACGGTCCTTATCTGCGTCAGAGACCGCGGGTTAAGTTGCCAGCCATTAGCTGAAGAACCGCAGGTCCGCGCCGAAATATGGCAATCCACCGGGATGCGACACGCATCCCCAGGTTGTCCACATCTGTGGATAATTGTGTGGAAAGACCCCTGAAGTGGCATATTCGTGGAGCCGACGGTGCCCGCCGACGCTTGGTTTGGGGAAACCGAGCAGTGCCTGCCCGTTTGCTCCAATCGACCTTGCTCCGGGGAGGACTACGTTCGTGGACGACGAGCAGAATGTGCTGACCGCTGTCTGGCCGGAGGTGATCGCAGAGCTTGCGAGCGGTTCCGCCGACGGTGAGATCCAGCCGGTCAGCAAGGCTCACAAGGCGTGGCTCGGCATTATCGAACCCATCACCTTCGCACAGGGATTCGCCCTGCTCTCGGTGCCCGGAACCATGGCGCAGGAGGTTGTGGAAAGAGATCTTCGCGAGCCCATTCTGCGATCGCTGGCCCGGCGCGGACTTCAGGTCGAAGGGCTCGGCGTACGTATCCGCGCCCAGCAGAACTCCCCGGTGGATCGGGCCCCGAGCGCGCCCCGGCACGCCCGCATGACCTCCCGCCCCGAACGCCCGCGTGAGACCGATCACGCACCCGGCGGCTACCAGCCGGCGCCGCCCGCACCGGTCCCGGCGGACCGCCCCGCGCCGCACTACCAGGCACAACCGGAGTACCCGGCCGCCCGCTACAACGCTCCACAGGACTACCCGACCGAGTACGGCGAACGCGAGACCTATCCACCTGTGGAATTCGGGCAGCCGCCGATGGCCGAAGAGTTGCCACCGCCGCCCGCACCCGAGCCGCAGGCCCCGCCGCGGCGGCGGGAACCGCATCGCGCCCCGGCCATGCCCCCGGGGCAGGAGTCGTTGTTCTCGCCCGAGCCCGACCCGGAACCCACACCGCTGCCCGCGCCGCCCGCGCGCCGGCCCGTCGACGAGGATCACCACGACGACGAGGAGCCGGTGGTCAACGCCCGCAACTCGTGGCCGTCCTATTTCCCCAGCAAATCGCCCGAGCGCGAGACCCCGCAGCCGCCCTCGGCGAACAGCCTGAACGCGAAGTACACCTTCGAGACGTTCGTCATCGGCGCGTCCAACCGCTTCGCGCACGCCGCGGCGGTCGCCATCGCGGAGGCGCCGGCCCGCGCCTACAACCCGCTGTTCGTTTGGGGCGCTTCGGGTTTGGGCAAGACACACCTGCTGCACGCGGCCGGCCACTACGCCCAGCGCCTGTTCCCGGGCATGCGGGTGAAGTACGTGTCCACCGAGGAGTTCACGAACGACTTCATCAACTCGCTGCGCGACGACCGCAAGGTCGCCTTCAAACGCCGCTACCGCGAGACCGACATCCTGCTGGTGGACGACATCCAGTTCATCGAGGGCAAGGAAGGCATCCAGGAGGAGTTCTTCCACACCTTCAACACCCTGCACAACGCGAACAAGCAGATCGTGGTCTCCTCCGACCGGCCGCCGAAGCAGCTGGCCACGCTGGAGGAGCGGCTGCGCACCCGCTTCGAGTGGGGCCTGATCACCGACGTGCAGCCGCCGGAGCTGGAGACCCGCATCGCCATCCTGCGCAAGAAGGCGCGGATGGATCGGCTGGACGCACCGCACGACGTGCTCGAACTCATCGCCAGCCGGGTGGAGCGCAACATCCGCGAGCTGGAGGGCGCCCTCATCCGGGTGACGGCCTTCGCCTCGCTCAACGGCCAGCCGCTGGACCTGGGCCTGGCCGAGATGGTGCTGCGCGATCTCATGCCCGACACCGCGACCATGGAGATCACCGCGGCCACGATCATGGCCGTGACCGCGGAGTACTTCAATACGACGCTGGAGGAGCTGACCGGTCCGGGCAAGGCGCGCCCGCTGGCCCAGGCCCGTCAGATCGCCATGTACCTGTCCCGCGAGCTCACCGACCTATCGCTCCCCAAGATCGGGCAGGCGTTCGGCCGCGACCACACCACGGTCATGTACGCCGAGAAGAAGGTGCGCAAGGAGATGACCGAGCGGCGCCGGGTGTACGACCAGGTGCAGGAACTCACAGCCCGAATCAAGCAACGTTCGCGCTGATCCACAACTAACAGGCCCCCACGTCCACTGACGTGGGGGTTTGTTGTTTTCGGGGTTGGGGATTCCTCGAGGAGTCCTCGAGGAAAGCCTGTGGAATCCTCGAGGAATCCTCGAGTTGTGCACCGGTTCATGCACAGGGCTCGATCCACAGGGGTGCACAACCGGTTGTCCACAGTTCCCACAGGTTCGTTCATCCTCGAGGTCTGACCTGGGGTGATGGGAGTTGTGCCCTGTGGATTCCTCGAGGACTCCTCGAGGAGTCCTCGAGTAAACTCCGGGTTGTCCACCGATTCGCTCCCATGTGAGCAGGTGGGCCCGAAACCGGGGAGCAACTCGAGGATGACTCGAGGATGAATGTGGAAACTCGCCGTGCTTCCACAGCCACTCCGCGTTCATCCTCGAGACACCCTCGAGACATCCACACGCCGCCACACCCTCGGACCTGCGGAAACCGGGGAAGTCCACAGTTTCCACACCGCCTACTACTACTTCAGTTCTCTCTAATTAGATTTCTCTTTTAAAACAGGTGTGTGGAAACTCGGTCTGGGAGTGAACGGTTCGGCGGGCAGTCGCTCCCGACTCGAACGAGGCCCGGAGAAGGACGGGGACGATTCGTCCACACGCATCCACACCCGCACGCCGCACATCGACACCCACTCGCCACGACCGCCGGAGTCCATACCGCTTTCTCGCTCATGACGGCCGGTCCGTTTCACTCACGCGTCCGTGACCACTTCGAACGCCTCGAACGCGGTTCCCCGACTCGGTGGGAGGGTCGGCGCGCGTGCGCGAACGATGCGCGGGTACGGTTCCATGTCGGCCCCCTGTGCGAGACTGCGTAGGCGGCTTCCGGGGGAGAGGGCTTGTTGCCCCCCTGAGAAATTCGCAGACCACGATCTATCGAGACTGGGAGAGGACAGCCGGGCGATGGAGCTTGCAAGCATGAAGTTTCGGGTTGCTCGCGAGGACTTCGCCGAATCCGTAGCCTGGGTGGCCCGCAGCTTGCCGTCGCGGCCTCCGGTCCCCGTGCTCGGCGGTGTACTCCTCGTGGCGGACGAAAGCGGTCTGACCGTTTCGGGATTCGATTACGAGGTCTCCGCGCAGATGCGGGTGGCCGCCGAGGTGGCCGGGCCCGGACAGGTGCTCGTCTCGGGCCGCCTGCTGGCCGACATCACCAAGGCGCTCTCGAACAAGCCCGTGGACGTGTCGGTGGACGGCACCCGGGTGCTGATCGCCTGTGGCAGCGCGAAGTTCTCGCTGCCCACCATGCCGGTCGAGGATTATCCCCAGCTTCCCGAACTTCCTCCCCAGACCGGTGAACTCGGTGTGGACGTGTTCTCCGCCGCCGTCGCGCAGGTGGCCGTGGCCGCCGGCCGCGACGACACCCTGCCGATGCTCACGGGCATCCGGGTGGAGATCGAGGGCCCCAAGGTCGTCCTGGCCGCTACCGACCGCTTCCGGCTCGCCGTGCGCGAGCTGGAGTGGAATCCGGGCCGTGCGGACGTGGAGACCTCGGTGCTGGTCCCGGCCCGCACCCTGTCCGAGTCCGCCAAGACGCTCGGCGCCTCCGATCAGCCGGTGCAGCTGGCGTTCGGCACCGGCAGCGACGGGCTGCTCGGCATCGTCAACGGCGGCCGCCGCACCACCACGCGCCTGCTGGACGCCGAATTCCCCAAGTTCCGCCAGTTGCTCCCCAAGGAGCACACCTCCATCGCCACGCTGACCGTGAGCGCGCTGACCGAGGCCATCAAGCGTGTGGCCCTGGTGGCCGAGCGCGGCGCCCAGGTGCGCCTGGAGTTCTCCGAGGAGGGCGTGATGCTCTCCGCCGGCGGCGACGACGCCGGTCGCGCCGAGGAATGGCTGGACGCCGATTTCCGCGGTGAGCCGCTCACCATCGCGTTCAATCCGGGCTACCTGGTCGACGGCCTGTCCGCGCTGCACACCGACAAGGTGACCTTCGGCTTCACCACGCCGAGTCGCCCGGCGGTGTTCGTGCCCGCGCCGGAAGAGGATCCGGCACAGCTGGATTCGGGTGCGTACGCGGCACTGGCCAGCAGCTACATCTATCTGCTGATGCCGGTGCGGCTCCCGGGCTGATCTGTGCACAGTGTTGACAACCCTGTGAAAAACTCGGCGCGCGTAGAGGATTCGATTCCTCTGCCCGCCGGGTTTTTTTCGGTGCGCGTGGTGATTCCGCCGCGCACCACCGCTGCCGCTGCGCCGCGGCCGCGCGCGCTGCCCGGTACCGCGGCGTTTCTCCCCAGGCGGGTACCGTTTCTCCCCAGGACGTCACCGCCGTTTCCGGGTGCGGCGTCGCGGTTCGGCGGCGGTGCGGCGCGGCCGGTCGATGCGAAGGGCACGGTGGACTGACCGGATGTACGTGCGCACCCTGTCGCTGCGCGATTTCCGGTCGTGGGAAGCCGCCGAGCTCGAATTGACGCCGGGCCGAACGGTTTTCCTGGGTTCCAACGGCAACGGCAAGACCAATCTGATCGAGGCCGTGGGCTATCTGTCGACGCTCGGTTCGCATCGGGTGTCCGCCGACGCCCCGCTGATCCGCATCGGGGCCCAGCGCGCCCGGATCGGCGCGACGGTGGTGAACACCGGCCGCGAGCTGCGGGTGGACATGGAGCTCAATCAGGGCGTCGCGAACAAGGCGCAGATCAATCGGTCGCCGGTCCGGCGCCCGCGCGAGATCCTGGGGATCCTGCAGACGGTGCTGTTCGCGCCGGAGGATCTGTCGCTGGTGCGCGGAGATCCGTCCGAGCGCAGGCGGTTCCTGGACGAGCTGGCCACCGCGCGGCTGCCGCGCCTGGCCGGGGTGCGCGCGGATTACGACAAGGTGCTGCGCCAGCGGTCGGCCCTGTTGAAAACCGCGGGGCGGCATGCCCGTTCGGGTTCGCGCGGGAACGAGCTGAGCACCCTGGACGTGTGGGACGGGCATCTGGCGGCGCACGGCGCGGAGTTGCTGGCCCAGCGGCTGCGCCTGGTCCACGAACTTTATCCACACCTCGCACAGGCCTACGGTTCGATCGCCCCGGAGTCGCGACCCGCGTCGATCGGTTACCGAAGCGGTTATCTCCCACCGGAATTGCTCGATCCCGCGCGTTCTCCACAGCCCGGTGACGACACCGATCTCGAGGCGATTCTGCTGCGGGAGCTGGGGAATGCGCGGCAGCGGGAACTCGAGCGCGGGGTGTGCCTGGTCGGCCCGCATCGTGACGATCTGGACCTGATGCTCGGCTCGGCCCCGGCCAAGGGTTTCGCCAGTCACGGCGAATCCTGGTCCTTCGCACTGGCTTTGCGGCTGGGCGCGTTCGAGCTGTTGCGGACCGCGGGCACCGATCCGGTGCTCATCCTGGACGACGTGTTCGCCGAATTGGATCGGCGCCGCCGGACCGCGCTGGCCGCCGTCGCGGCCGGGGCCGAGCAGGTGTTCATCACCGCCGCGGTGCCCGAGGATGTGCCGCCGGAGCTGGAGGCCGCGCCGCTGCCGGTGGAGACCACGGGCGAGGCCGACCACCGGGCCTCGCGGATCGCGCGCTGATCGCGCGGGTTGTCCACAGCTGTCCCCAATTCCCCAGCTCTGTCCACAGGGCACGCGCACGGCGGCCGTGGCGCGAGTGCGACATCACCGCCCGGCGCGGCGGTGTCCGTCGGCGGCATGCGGCAGAATCCAGCAGGATCGCCGGGCGCGGCCGCTGCCATCCGGGAGCGCGCGTGCGGATCGGCGCGAGCGCGGCATCGATGCGAAGGGACAGGTGGAATGGCCGAGCAGCCCGAACCCCGGGACCCCGATCGTTCCGCCGCGAGCGGTGCGGCGGGTCCCGAATCGGAATTGCGCGGGGTCGATCTCGCGCGCCGGGCGCTGGAGGAGGCGCGGGCGGCGGCCCGCGCGGCCGGTAAATCGGTCGGCCAGGGGCGCTCGTCGCCGCGGACGGGCGGGGTGCGCGCGCTGCGCGGCCGCCGCCGGGGCTGGTCCGGGTCGGGGCCGGACGATCGCGATCCGCAGTTGTTCGGCGCGCTGACCAGTCAGCTCGCGAAGGGGCGCGGCTGGTCCGGCAAGGTGGCCGAGGGCATGGTCTTCGGCCAGTGGGCCAAAGTGGTGGGCGAGGACATCGCCGCGCACGCGCAGCCGATCTCGCTGGAGAACCACGTGCTCAGCATCCAGGCCGAGTCGACCGCCTGGGCCACCCAGCTGCGGATGTTCCAGTCGCAGATCCTGGCCAAGATCGCCGCCGCGGTCGGCAACGGCGTCGTGAAGCAGTTGCGCATCAACGGGCCCACCGCGCCGAGCTGGCGCAAGGGTGAGCGGCACATCAAGGGCCGCGGCCCCCGCGACACCTACGGGTAGGCCGAGCGGGGGCATCGGGCCGGAATCGCCTGCGGCGGAATCGGCCCCGCCGTCCCGGCCCGCCCGTCGCGTCGTTCCACGTGAAACGACGGGCCGGCACCTCGGACCAGTCCGAACCCCTGTTCGGGCCGCCGCGCGATCACGATCGCGGCGAACCGCATCGCAAACTCGTCCGCCCGCGCGCTCGTCCGCCCGCTGAGGCTCTTTCCACGCCCGTCACCCATGACCGGACATATTGCTGGTCGATTTCTCGCACTCACGGCCCACTCAGGGGTGTCATAGGTGCATTCCTTGTCGGTCGTACCAGTAGGATGGGGGAGTAACTAGCGGCGATACCTCCCGGCGCGTTCAGCGACAGCTCGCGCGTGGACCCGTAACTCTCGAGCAGACATGCTTTCGGGCCCCACGTGTGCGCTCGTCCGGCGCCGGGAGGATCAGCAAGTAAGGAGAGCTACCGACCAGTGGCTGCCATGGACTCCAACGCAGACGGCTCGACCAAGCCCAAGTCAGGCAACCCGGGCTACGGTGCCGACTCCATCACTGTTCTCGAGGGCCTCGAAGCGGTCCGCAAGCGTCCCGGTATGTACATCGGTTCGACCGGCGAGCGCGGCCTGCACCACCTGATCTGGGAAGTCGTCGACAACTCGGTCGACGAGGCGATGGCGGGCTACGCCAGCCGCGTCGATGTCACGCTGCTGGCGGACGGCGGCGTCGAGGTCGTCGACGACGGCCGCGGTATTCCGGTCGGCATGCACGCGCAGGGGGTGCCGACCATCGAGGTCGTCATGACCCAGCTGCACGCGGGCGGCAAGTTCGACTCCGACGCCTACGCGGTGTCGGGCGGTCTGCACGGCGTCGGCATCTCGGTGGTGAACGCGCTGTCCACCCGCCTCGAGGCCGAGGTGGACACCGACGGTTTCCACTGGACCCAGGAGTACAAGGATTCCAAGCCGGGCGCGCTCGTCAAGGGCGACGCCACCCGCCGCACGGGTACGACGATCCGGTTCTGGGCCGACCCGAACATCTTCGAGACCACCACCTACAACTTCGAGACGGTCGCGCGCCGGCTGCAGGAGATGGCGTTCCTGAACAAGGGCCTCACCATCACCCTGACCGACCAGCGGGTCGCCGAGAACGACGTCACCGACGAGGTCGTGAGCGACACCGCCGAGGCGCCCAAGCATCTCGACGAGAACGCCCCGGCCGCCGAGCCGAAGGTCAAGACCCGCACCTACCACTACCCGGGCGGGCTCGAGGACTACGTCAAGCACATCAACCGGACCAAGACCCCGATCCACAACTCGATCGTGGGCTTCACCGGCAAGGGCACCGGGCACGAGCTCGAGGTCGCGATGCAGTGGAACTCGGGCTATTCCGAGTCCGTGCACACCTTCGCCAACACCATCAACACCCATGAGGGCGGCACCCACGAAGAGGGTTTCCGCGCCGCGCTCACCACGGTGGTGAACAAGTACGCGAAGGACAAGAAGCTCCTCAAGGAGAAGGACGGCAACCTCACCGGCGACGACATCCGCGAGGGTCTGGCCGCGATCGTCTCGGTGAAGATCTCGGATCCGCAGTTCGAGGGCCAGACCAAGACCAAGCTGGGCAACACCGAGGTCAAGTCGTTCGTGCAGCGCACCTGCAACGAGCATCTCGCGCACTGGTTCGAGGCGAATCCGGCCGATGCGAAGACCATCGTCACCAAGGCGGTGTCCTCGGCGCAGGCGCGCGTGGCCGCGCGTAAGGCCCGCGAGCTGGTGCGCCGCAAGTCCGCGACCGACCTCGGCGGGCTGCCCGGCAAGCTGGCGGACTGCCGCTCCAAGGATCCGGTGAAGTCCGAGATCTACATCGTGGAGGGCGACTCCGCCGGTGGTTCGGCCAAGTCCGGCCGCGACTCGATGTACCAGGCGATCCTGCCGCTGCGCGGCAAGATCATCAACGTCGAGAAGTCGCGCATCGACAAGGTGCTCAAGAACAACGAGGTCCAGGCGATCATCACCGCCTTCGGCACCGGCATCCACGACGAGTTCGACATCGCCAAGCTGCGCTATCACAAGATCGTGCTGATGGCCGACGCCGACGTGGACGGCCAGCACATCTCGACCCTGCTGCTCACCCTGCTGTTCCGCTTCATGCGCCCGCTGGTCGAGCACGGTCACGTCTACCTCGCGCAGCCGCCGCTGTACAAGCTCAAGTGGCAGCGCAGCGATCCGGAGTTCGCCTACTCCGACCGTGAGCGCGACGGACTGCTGGAGCAGGGCCTGGCCGCCGGCAAGAAGATCAACAAGGACGACGGCATCCAGCGCTACAAAGGTCTGGGCGAGATGAACCCGAAGGAGCTGTGGGAGACCACGATGGATCCGTCGGTGCGCGTGCTGCGTCTGGTGACGCTCGACGACGCCGCCGCGGCCGACGAGCTCTTCTCGATCCTCATGGGCGAGGACGTGGAAGCGCGCCGCAGCTTCATCACGCGCAACGCCAAGGACGTTCGGTTCCTCGACGTCTAGCGAGGTAGGGCCTAGGGGTTCGATACCCCTAGGCCCCTCCTGCGTCCGGAACCATCCAAAAGACTTCCTACGGAGACCAATTCATGACTGAAACCGAGCTTCCCCCGTCGGGCGGCGACCGCATCGAACCGGTCGACATCCAGCAGGAGATGCAGAACTCCTACATCGACTACGCCATGAGCGTCATCGTCGGGCGCGCGCTGCCCGAGGTGCGCGACGGCATGAAGCCGGTGCACCGCCGGATCCTGTACGCGATGTACGACAACGGCTACCGCCCCGATCGCAGCTACGTGAAGTCCGCGCGCCCGGTCGCCGACACCATGGGCAACTACCACCCGCACGGCGACACCGCGATCTACGACACCCTGGTCCGCATGGCCCAGCCGTGGTCGCTGCGCTATCCGCTGGTCGACGGCCAGGGCAACTTCGGTTCGCGCGGCAACGACGGCGCGGCCGCCATGCGCTACACCGAGTGCCGCCTGACCCCGCTCGCCATGGAGATGCTGCGCGAGATCGACCACGAGACGGTCGATTTCACGCCGAACTACGACGGCAAGACCCAGGAGCCGGTCGTGCTCCCGGCGCGCGTGCCGGCGCTGCTGATGAACGGCTCCAACGGCATCGCCGTCGGCATGGCCACCAACATCCCGCCGCACAACCTCACCGAGCTGGCCGAGGCGATCTTCTGGGCGCTGGACAACCACCTCGCGGACGAGGAGGCCACCCTCGAAGCGTGCATGGAGCGCGTGAAGGGCCCGGACTTCCCGACCTCGGGCCTGATCGTCGGCACCCAGGGCATCAACGACGCGTACCGGACCGGCCGCGGCTCGATCCGCATGCGCGGCGTGGTGGAGATCGAGGAGGACTCGCGCGGTCGCACCACGATCGTCATCACCGAGCTGCCGTACCAGGTCAACACCGACAACTTCATCAACGCGATCGCCGAGCAGGTCAAGGACGGCAAGATCGCGGGCGTCTCGGACATCCACGACGAGTCCTCGGACCGCGTAGGCATGCGCATCGTGGTGACGGTCAAGCGCGACGCCATCGCCAAGGTGGTGCTGAACAACCTCTACAAGCACACCCAGCTGCAGACCTCGTTCGGCGCGAACATGCTCTCGATCGTGGACGGTGTGCCGCGCACGCTGCGCCTGGATCAGATGATCCGGCTGTACGTGAACCACCAGTTGGAAGTGATCGTCCGGCGCACCAAGTACCTGCTGCGCAAGGCCGAGGAGCGGGCCCACATCCTGCGCGGCCTGGTCAAGGCGCTGGATCAGCTGGACGCGGTCATCGCCCTGATCCGCCGTTCGGCCGACACCGACACCGCCCGCACCGGCCTGATGCAGCTGCTCGAGATCGACGAGGTCCAGGCGACCGCGATCCTCGACATGCAGCTGCGCCGCCTGTCCGCGCTCGAGCGGCAGAAGCTGATCGACGAGTTGGCGAAGATCGAGCTGGAGATCGCCGATCTCAAGGACATTCTCGAGAAGCCCGAGCGCCAGCGCTCCATCGTCCGTGACGAATTGGCGGAGATCGTCGACAAGCACGGCGACGATCGCCGCACCCGGATCATCGCCGCCGACGGTGACGTCGCGGACGAGGATCTGATCGCCCGCGAGGACGTGGTCGTCACGATCACCGAGACCGGCTACGCCAAGCGCACCAAGACCGACCTCTACCGCTCGCAGAAGCGCGGCGGCAAGGGCGTGCAGGGCGCGGGTCTCAAGCAGGACGACATCGTCCGGCACTTCTTCATCACCTCCACGCACGATTGGCTGCTGTTCTTCACCAACAAGGGCCGGGTCTACCGGGCCAAGGCGTACGAGCTGCCCGAGGCGCTGCGCACCGCGCGCGGTCAGCACGTGGCGAACCTGCTGGCCTTCCAGCCGGACGAGAAGATCGCCCAGGTCATTCAGCTCAAGAGCTACGAGGATGCCCCGCACCTGGTGCTGGCCACCCGCAACGGCCTGGTCAAGAAGTCGCGCCTGACCGATTTCGACTCCAACCGGACCGGCGGCATCGTCGCGGTGAACCTGCGCGACAACGACGAATTGGTCGGCGCCGCACTGTGTTCGGCCGAGGACGATCTGCTCCTGGTGTCCGCGCACGGCCAGTCGATCCGCTTCTCCGCCAACGACGAGGTGCTGCGCCCGATGGGCCGCGCGACCTCCGGCGTGCAGGGCATGCGGTTCAACGCGGACGATGAGCTGCTCTCGCTCAACGTGGTTCGCGACGGGGACGGAATCTACCTGCTTGTCGCGACCGCGGGTGGGTACTCCAAGCGCACCGCGATCGACGAGTACACCGCTCAGGGCCGTGGCGGAAAGGGTGTATTGACCATTCAGTACGACCCGAAACGTGGCAGTCTGGTCGGAGCGCTCATCGTCAACGATGATGATGAGCTGTACGCCATCACTTCGGGCGGCGGAGTTATTCGCACTGCGGCCAATCAGGTTCGTAAAGCCGGGCGCCAGACCAAGGGTGTGCGATTGATGAACCTCGGCGAGGGCGATACGTTGCTTGCGATCGCGCGGAACGCGGACGAGCCCGACCAGGTCGCCGATGACGACACCGGCGATTCGGCGAAGCAGTAGTTTCACCACACAGCGGCGGCACAACGGATCGAAGGATTCACCATTGACCACGAATCAGCCGAATGACCAGCGCGGTCACGCCAACGGTGTGACCGAGAGAATCGCCCCGTCCCCGATTCCGCCGCGCCCGCGTCCGGGGTCCGGCAACGAGGGCGGTGTGCCGCAATCGCACGAAACATCGGATGCCTCCGGTGATTTCGCGCCGGAGGGATCCGGGCGCACGACCGACCCGTCCGAGGTGACCGCTCCCGAAGCGGTCGACGGTCAGGCTGGGAATTCGCCGTACCAGGACGGAGGTTGGTCGCAGCTGCCGCAGCGTGAGCCGCAGTCCAACCTCTACCGGCCGGGCCAGTCGCCCACCACCGGTCGTCCGCCGTCCGGTGGCGGCGGGGGGCTCGGCGGTGGCGGCGGCCTCGGTGGCGGCGGCGGGCTGGGCGGCGGCGGGCTGAACGCCGGCGCGTCCAATGCCCGCACCACGGCCGATCTGGCGGCCAAGGCGGCCCGCAAGGAAGCCGCCATGGTCAAGTCCGTCGGCATCGACGGGCCGACCCGCAGCATCTCGCGCCCGGAGCTGGTGAAGGATCTGCCGGATCTGTCGGAGATCCGGCATCCGCTGCCGATGCCGGAACCGATCCCGCCGGCCGGCCCGGTGTCGCCGTCCGCCCCCGCGGCGGTGGCGCAGGCAGCGGCCACCGGTGAGCCGCTGCGCGCGACGGTGCAGGTGCGCCACATCGATCCCTGGTCCACGCTGAAGGTTTCGCTGGTGATCAGCGTGGCCATGTTCTTCGTGTGGATGCTGGCGGTCGGCCTGCTGTACCTCGTGCTCGAGGGCATGGGCGTGTGGGAGCGGCTCAACAGCACCTTCACCGACATGGTGTCGGACGGTGGTTCCTCGGGGATCATCGACGCGGGCACGGTGTTCGGCTACGCCGGGGTCATCGGCCTCATCAATGTGGTTTTGCTCACCGCGCTGTCCACGGTGGGCGTGTTCGTCTACAACCAGTGCTGCGATCTGGTCGGTGGTATCCAGGTGACCCTGGCGGACCCCGATTAACCCCCGCTGATCCCGGTGCCGAAACGGCCGGTCCCGCCTGTACTTTCAGGCCGGTGACCGGCCGTTTTGCTTATCTGCGCACTCATCCGGTAATCTTCTGCCTCGGTCAGGGTGACACACTCTGAACCGGATGAGGGCCTATAGCTCAGGCGGTTAGAGCGCTTCGCTGATAACGAAGAGGTCGGAGGTTCAAGTCCTCCTAGGCCCACTCTCGAACATCACAGTAGGGTGGGATTCATGAAATTTCTCCTCACGGTCGGTGTAGTCGTCGCGGTGATCTTCGGAATCAGCAAGCTCCGCCAGCGCAACGACGCGGATCTCTGGCACGAGGTAACCACTCGCTGATGTGATCCTCTTCGGGACTCGTCCCGTTCGGGGCCTTAGCTCAATTGGCAGAGCACTGCCTTTGCAAGGCAGGGGTTAGGGGTTCGATTCCCCTAGGCTCCACAACCCTTCTCATCGCAGGTCAAGCCCACATCCGTGATCTTGGCCGCGTATTCCGTCCCCGGTGTCCACTCACCCGCAGACGGTCCCCGGCGCGGTCCCTCCGGAATCCGCCGTCGTTCTTTGTGACACGAGACAGTGCGCTGAATCCGCGCCTGATCGCCCCGTAAGGTGACTGCATGGCTGCCACGGAAATCTCCAGACTCGTTCAATCCGTGGTGGAGCCGTATCTGCTGAACGGTCCCCGCAGGTACAACCGGCGCGAGGTCGCCCGGCGCACCGGGGTGCCGTCCTCGCTCACGCGCCGGCTGTGGGTGGCGCTGGGTTTCCCGGCCGACCCCGACGACGACGCCGTCGAGTACACCGACGCCGACATCGAGGCCGCCCGCACGTTCGCGCGCCTGAATGTGCTCGCCCAGGCGGATATTCACCGCCAGACCACCACCGCCCGCACCCTGGGCCGCTCCATGGCGCGGCTGGCGGAGTGGCAGGTCGATCTGGTGACCGAGGAGATCCAGGCGCGCATCGCGAACCGGCTGGCCGACGATCCCGGCGCGGATCGGGCCGAGGTGGCGCGCTCGGCCACCGAGGAGGTGGTGACCGATTTCGAGGCGCTGCACTCCTACGCCTGGCGGCGGCATCTGGACGCGGCGCTGGCGCGCTCGCTGGACGAGGGCACCTACGCGGGCGACACCCAGCGCATGCTGGCCGTCGGCTTCGCCGACATGGTCGGCTACACCCGCCTGACCCGGCACCTGGAAGTAGAGGAACTGGCGGCGCTGCTGGAGGCGTTCGAGGCGGCCACCAGCAACGCCATCACCGCCAACGGCGGCTGGGTGATCAAGAACGTGGGCGACGAGGTCATGTTCGCGTCCTACAGCGCCGAGCAGGGCGCGCGCATCGCCCTGGCCATCCAGGAGGCCGCCACGGCCTCGCACGGCGTCACCCAGGAGCTGCGGGTGGGTCTGGCCTATGGCGAAGTGCTGCAACGCTTCGGGGACCTCTACGGGTCGGTGGTGAACGTGGCCGCGCGCCTGACCGGTGTTGCCCGCCCGGGCACGGTGCTCATCGATGACGGTGCGGCACAGGAGATCAGCGACAACCCGCAGTTCGATCTGCGGCATCTGCGCACGGTCCGCGTCCGCGGCATCAACCGCCTGCACGGGCATGTCCTGCGCCGCAACGAAATACGGCCGTTGGTCTGATTCGCCTGATTGATCCCCCTTCGTCGTCGCCGGCGAACCTACCCCGGACATGGGGGCGGGCCTCGGCGAAGGGGGGGAGTTAGCCGAGGCCCGCGTAGGGTCGGCCCGGGGGGGAGGGGCCGACGGAAACGATCCTACGCGACACCGGCAGATCGCGTGGCCATCGGGGCATCGCGTTCCAAGATTTTTCTGCCGCGAACCTGTCGTACCCTCGTGCGAACATATGTTCGTGCCGAAACCGCCGTGTTATTCAGATGACATTCTCCTGCGGATCGGACGATACTTGCCCCATATGTCCGATCTCGTTCCGCGGCGTTCGCGCAGTTCAGACCCCCTGCGAGCGTCTGACCACACGACATCAGGAGAATCATGCCCGACGCAGTAGTCGCCGAGGGTCTGGTCAAGAAGTACGGCCGGACCGTCGCACTCGACGGACTCGATCTATCCGTCCCCGAAGGAACGGTCACCGCACTGCTCGGCCCCAACGGCGCGGGCAAGACCACCACGGTGCGCGTACTCACCACCCTGCTCATCCCCGACGCGGGCCGGGCCACGGTCTCCGGTGTGGATGTGCTGAAAGAGCCGCAGCTCTTGCGATCTCGGATCGGCGCCTCCGGTCAGTACGCCGCGGTCGACGAATATCTCACCGGTTTCGAGAACCTCGAGATGGTGGGCAGGCTCTATCACATGGGCACCAAGCGCAGTAAGGAGCGCGCCCGCGAACTGCTCGAGCGGTTCCGGCTCTCCGACGCCGCCGATCGCCCGGTCAAGGGCTACTCCGGCGGTATGCGCCGCCGGCTCGACCTGGCCGGCGCCCTGGTCGCCAATCCGCCCGTGCTGTTCCTGGACGAACCGACCACCGGCCTGGATCCCCGTGCGCGCCTTGATCTCTGGGACGTCATCGACGAACTGGTGGCCGGCGGCACGACGCTGCTGCTCACCACCCAATACATGGAGGAGGCCGATCGGCTGGCCGATTCCATCGCCGTCATCGATCACGGCAAGGTCATCGCGGAAGGCACCTCCGATGAACTCAAGGCCCTGATCGGCGGCGATCGCATCGAGCTGACCGTGGACCATGCCGACAGTCTCGGCATCGCACACGAGGCGCTGATCGGCTTGGCGCAGGGCGAGATTCGGCTGGAGCCGGGTCTGCGCCGCATCATCGTCCCGGTCAGCGACGGCTCGCAGGCGCTGGTCGACGCGATCGGGCAGCTGGCCAAGCACGAGGTCGTGATTCGCGATGTCGCGCTGCGCCGTCCCTCGCTCGACGATGTGTTCCTGACCCTCACCGGCCACGAAGCCGAGGATCTGGTCAACGGCGCCAAGGCCGCGACGACGGAAGGACAGAACTGATGAGTGTCGCCACCGCCGCGAAACCGTCGCTGGCCGAACGCGCTTCGATGCTGGTGAGCGACAGTCTCACCATCACCAAGCGCAATGTCATCAAGATTCGGCGCGTGCCGGATGTGCTGATCTTCTCGACGCTGTCGCCGATCATGTTCGTGCTGCTGTTCGCGTTCGTCTTCGGCACGGCCATCAAGATTCCCGGCCTGGAGGGCGGCTACCGCGAATTCCTCATCGCGGGCATCTTCGCCCAGACGGTCGTCTTCGGCGGCACCTTCACGGGTCTGAGCCTGGCCGAGGACATTCAGAAGGGCATCATCGACCGCTTCCGCTCGCTACCCATGGAGCCGGCCGCGGTGCTCATCGGCCGCACGCTGGCCGACGTGGTCATCAACGTGGTGAGCCTGATCGTCATGTCGCTGGCCGGTCTGGTGGTGGGCTGGCGCATTCGCGGCTCGTTCATGGACGCGGTGCTGGCCTACGTGCTGCTGTTGCTGTTCGCCTACGCCATCTCATGGATCATGGCGGTCATCGGCCTGATGGTGCGCGCACCCGAGGTGTTCAACAACGCGGTCTTCATGGTGATCTTCCCGCTCACCTTCCTGGCCAACACCTTCGTGCCGCTGAACGATCTGCCCGGCCCGCTGAAGGTCTTCGCCGAATGGAATCCGGTGTCGGCGCTGACCGAGGCCACCCGCGTGCTGTTCGGCAACACCAGTGACGCGTTCCCGCCGCCGGACGCCTGGTCCATGCGGCATCCGGTGGCGACCACCCTGATCTGGGTGGTGGTGATCCTGATCGTGTTCGTGCCGCTGGCGGTGCGGCAGTACAAGCGCTCGGTGAGCCGCTAGGCCCGCGTCAGCGATTGGTCTCCGCGTCCGCCAGCGGGGCGGGCGCGGAGCCGTTGCGGGAGTAGCCCAGACGCGGCGGTTCGGCCGCGGGGACGGGCGGCTGCGGCCGCCGGCTCAGGACGAACGCGGCGGCCCCACCGGCCGCTGCCAGCAGTGCCGCCAAGATGATCGATTTGCGAGAGCGTCCCATCCGACCACTGTGTCACGGCGGGCGAGTTCGCGCACCAATCGATGCGATACCGCAGCGGGGCGCGGGGGGGGGGGCCCCCCCGCCCCCCCCCGGGGGGGGGGGGGGGGGGGGACGGGGGGGGGGGGGGGCGGGGGTGGGGGGGGGTGGGCGGCCCCGGGCCCCCCCCCGGGGGGGGGGGATACAAAA
>NZ_JBHVIC010000006.1:511891-613906 GCF_042799795.1 Nocardia sp. NPDC057668
CGGGGGGGCTCGAGCCCCACCCCATGGTTGACACCCGGGGGGGGGCCGGGGGGGCCCCCCCCCCGGCCCCCCGACTCTGCTGCCGGTTGCCTATTCGACGGTGACGCTCTTGGCCAGGTTTCGGGGCTTGTCCACGTCCCGGTCCAGCGCGATGGCGGTGTGATACGCCAGCAACTGCAGCGGAATCGTGAGGATGATCGGGTCGAGTTCGGGCGCCACCGCGGGCACCCGAATGACCGCGTCGGCCAGCCCGTCGGGCAGTTCGGTGTTGGTGACCGCGATGACGGGCCCGCCGCGCGCCTTGATCTGCTCGATGGTGGTGATGTTCTTGGCCAGCAGTTCGTCGCCGGGAATCAGCACGACGCTGGGCATGTCGGGATCGATGAGGGCCAGCGGGCCGTGCTTGAGCTCGGAGCCCTGGTACGCCTCGGCGTGAATGTAGGAGATCTCCTTGAGCTTCTGCGCGCCCTCGCGGGCCACCGGCCAGCCGCGCACCCGCCCGACGAAGAACATGCTGCGAGCCTTGGCGTAGTTGGCCGCGATCTCGGCGATCTCGGCGTCCTGGGCGAGCACCGCCTCGATGGCGTCCGGCAGCGCCCGCAGGCCGCTGACGATGCGCTCACCGCCCGCGGCGGACAGGTCGCGCACCCGGCCGAGCAGCAGCGCCAGCATGGCGAAGGACACGGTCATGTTGGTGAGCGCCTTGGTGGAGGCCACCGAGACCTCGGGCCCGGCGTGCAGGAACACCCCGGCGCCGCATTCGCGGGCGATCGCGCTGCCGACCACGTTCACCGCGCCGATCACGCGCCCGCCCTTGCGCTGCAGCTCCTGGACCGCGGCCAGGGTGTCCAGGGTCTCCCCGGACTGGCTGATGGCGACGTACAGCGCGTCCGGATCCACCACCGGGTTGCGGTAGCGGAACTCGGAGGCGGGTTCCGCTACCGCGGGAATGCGCGCCAGTTCTTCGACCAGCTGGGCGCCGAGCTGCCCGGCGTAGTAGGCCGAGCCGCAGCCCAGGAACACCACCTTGCGAATGCCGCGCAGTTCGCGCGCGTCCATGTTCAGTCCGCCCAGGATGGCGGTGGCGAAGCGTTCGTCGAGCCGGCCGCGCAGCGCGCGCCGGACGGCGTCGGGCTGTTCGGCCATCTCCTTGCGCATGAAGTCGTCGTAGCCGCCCAGCGCGTAGTCCTCGGCCGCCATGGCGATGGTGGTCGGGGTCTTGTCGGTGCGGCGTGCTTCCAATCCGAGTGTGCTGGTGCGGAATTCGCCGGCGCGGACGGTGGCCAGCTCGCCGTCGTCGAGGAAGACGACGCGCTGGGTGTGGTGCACCAGCGCGGCCACGTCCGAGGCGACGAACATCTCGCCGTCGCCGACGCCCAGCACGATGGGGCTGCCGTTGCGGGCGACCACGAGTTCGTCGGGGCGGCGCGGGTCGAGCACGAGCAGCCCGTAGGTGCCCTCGACGCGGTGCAGCGCGGTGCGGACGGCGTCCTCCAGGGAATCGGCGTCCGCCAGGGCGGCCGCCACCAGGTGGGCGATGGCCTCGGTGTCGGTGTCGGAGACGAATTCCACACCGGCAGCGGTCAATTCGGCGCGCAGCTCCTCGGCGTTCTCCACGATCCCGTTGTGCACCACGGCGATTCGTCCGGCGCCGTCGGTGTGCGGGTGGGCGTTGGCGTCACTGGGCTCGCCGTGGGTGGCCCAGCGGGTGTGCGCGATGCCGACGTTGCCGCGCAGGCGAGCGCCCTCGGCGTCCACGCGGTTGCGCAGGTCCTGTACCCGCCCTTGGGTTTTGGTGATCCGCAACCGGCCCCGGTGCGGGATGGCGAGTCCGGCGGAGTCGTACCCGCGGTATTCGAGCCGATGCAGGCCCTCGAGCAGGACCGGCACGGCGTCGCGGTGCCCGATGTATCCGACGATTCCACACATTGCGGCGAGGCTCTCCTCTATCCGTAGACGATGCGGCGCAGTTGCCGTTCGGTGAATTCGGGGGCGGCGACCGGCCGCCCGGCGAGTTCGGCGGCGAGCTGCCGCCAGATCTCGGCGTTGCGCACCTGCCGGCGCTGGAGTTCGGCGTGTCTGCGTCGCACGAACTGTTCGGCGGTCTCGTCGAAGTATCCGGCGACATCGGCGACCACACGGGCCGCGACCGCCGCGGGTAGACCGGTGGAGGCCGCCACGTGGCGCACCAGATCCTCCGGAACCCCGTCATTCACCGCACCGAACCTGCCATGATCACCCGCACTCCGCAACTTATCTGCCCGGATTCGGGCAGGAAGTGACGCGAACCTCCCGGGCGGCGGTCGCGGCGCTCGATCCGGGCGGGCACCGGCCCGAGTGTCGGGAAACCCTGGACGCACAACCAACTACCCTTGGCTCCGTGACCTCACCGAATCAGACCGCCGTGGCGACCCTGCACACCAATCTCGGCGATATCAAGATCGCGCTCTTCGGTAACCACGCCCCCGCGACCGTCCGCAACTTCCTCGGACTGGCCGACGGTTCCGCGCCCTACACCACCGCGAACGCCTCCGGCACCAAGTCCGGCCCGTTCTACGACGGCGCGGTCTTCCACCGGATCATCGACGGCTTCATGATCCAGGGCGGCGATCCGACCGGCACCGGCCGCGGCGGCCCGGGCTACGAGTTCAAGGACGAGTTCCACCCGGAGCTGCGCTTCGACCGCGGCTACCTGCTGGCCATGGCCAACGCCGGGCCGGGCACCAACGGCTCGCAGTTCTTCATCACCGTGGGCCCGCAGTCGCACCTGAATCGCAAGCACACGATCTTCGGTGAAGTGGTGGACCCGGATTCGCGCAAGGTGGTCGACACGATCGCCAACGCCGCGACCGATCGCAACGACCGTCCCAAGGACGAGATCGCGATCTCCAGCATCACCATCTCCTGAGTCCACCCGATCCAGAAGAGAATTCGACATGAACCCGCAGCAGCCCGCACCGACCTGTTTCCGGCATCCCGACCGGCCCACCGGTCTGGGCTGCACGCGGTGCGGGCGCCCGGCCTGCCCGGAGTGCCTGACCCCGGCCGCGGTCGGGCAGCACTGCGTGGAGTGCGTGCAGCAGGGCCGCCGGGATGTGCGGCCGGTGCGGTCGATGACCGGTGCGGTGCAGTCGGCCGCCGGCAAGCCGTACGTCACCTGGACGCTCATCGGGCTCAACGTCCTGGTCTTCGCGATCACCGCGATCCAGGCGCGGAATCCGGTGCAGAACACCGCGTCCCAGCTGTTCGTCGATTGGCGGCTGATTCCCGCCCTGGTCGGCGAGGGGGAGTGGTGGCGGGTCGTCGGTTCCGGGTTCCTGCACTACGGCCCGCTGCATCTGCTGGCGAACATGTTCGCGCTGTACGTGCTCGGCCCCTACTGCGAGGCCGCGCTGGGCCGGGCGCGCTACGTCTCGGTGTATCTGGTGTCGCTGCTGGGCGGCTCGGCCGCGGTGACCCTGCTGGGTAATCCGGCGGTGGCCACGGTCGGCGCCTCCGGCGCGATCTTCGGCCTGTTCGGCGCGGTCGCGGTGATCATGCTGCGCACCCGCCAGAACCTGACGCAGATCCTGATGCTGCTGGTGCTCAACCTGATCATCACCTTCGCGGTGCCCGGCATCTCGATGCTCGGGCATCTGGGCGGGCTGTTCGCGGGCACGCTGGCCGCGGGCGGGATCCTGTACCTGCCGCGCTGGCTCAAGGCCAAGACCCCGCAGGCGGCCATGACCATCGGCTGGGTCTCGGTGGCGGCCCTCGCGGTGATCTCGATCGCGGCCATCGCGGTGGGCGCGCCGGACTTCACCGATCTGCTGAACTAGCGCGCCGCGGGGCGATCGACGCGCCCGGCGCGGGACCCGCGATCAGCGCGGGAGATAGGCCCGCAGGACGTCCAGGACGTCCTCGGGATGGGTGCCCAGATCCCAGCGGCCGAAGATGAGCAGCCGCTCGTCGCCGCCGGGTTCGGCGATGTCCATCTCGAGCATGGGCATGCGCCGGCCGAGCCGGCGATAGCTGACCACGCGGGTGCGCACGATGCGGTCCGGGGTGTAGCGCTGGGCCCCGGTCAGGCCGCGCACCACGATCCGCGGCGGATCACCGGGTTCCACGGCCAGGCGCGGGCGCTGCCGCAGCCCGAGCACGAACAGGAAGAGCAGGCCGAGCGCGGCCACCCCGATGAGCAGCCGGCCCGCCGCGTCGGTGGCGAGCGCGGTCGCCGCGAGCAGGCCGAGGCCGCCGATTCCGCAGGCGATCACCGCCGGCAGGGGTGTGGACCAGTCGAGTCGCGGGGTGGGCTCGGTCACTGTCCCCAGTCTCTCCTCGAGTTGTCCACACGGTTATCCACAGGTGTGTATGAATAACAATCGTGTAAGGCACTCATCGCCAGCGCATGGTCATGATCAGACCGACCACCATGAGGCCGAAACCGATCAGGAAGTTCCACGGCCCGAGGTCGTTCATCCAGGCGATCTGCTCGGCGGCCAGGTAGTAGACCAGCAGCCAGACCAGGCCCGCGAGCATGAAGCCCAGCATGATGGAGACGTACCAGACCGGCGACGGACCGGCCGATTTCACCTTCACGGGCGTGCGGCTGGCCGGGTTGATCGTGTAGTCGGTCTTCTTCCGGACCTTCGACTTGGGCATGACGTCCTCAATTTCGGCGTGCAGTCTCGATGAGATTATCCCAGGTCACTCGGGGACTGCTTCCCCAAGCCCCGTGAGGAGTGTCGAGGGATCGGCCCCCGAACTCCGGGACCGGGCGGTCTGCCCGGGTCTCTGTGGCAAGCGTGCCCCATAGTTCACCGGCTGGGGAAGGAACGATCCGCGATCGTTGTGGATCGTTGTGGATCGATGTGGAGCGATGGTGGATCGATGTCGTGCGGGCTGTGGATCGGCGGGCGGGGCGGGCTGTGGATCACTGTGGACGGGCGCGCCGAGCCGGTATTGCGTGCGACGGGCGCGCGCGGGCCAACTACTCTCGACGTATGCGTGTTCTGGTCGTCGACAACTACGACAGCTTCGTGTTCAACCTGGTGCAGTACCTGGGCCAACTGGGTGCCGAGGCGACCGTCTGGCGCAACGACGATCCCCAGCTGGCCGACGTGGACGCTGTCGTGCGGGCGTTCGACGGCGTGCTGATCTCGCCCGGTCCCGGCACCCCCGAACGCGGCGGGGCCAGCATGGACCTGGTTCGGGCGGCGGCCCGGAACGAGCGCCCACTGCTCGGGGTGTGCCTCGGCCACCAGGCCATCGGCGCGGCGTTCGGCGCGACCGTCACCCGCGCACCGGAACTGCTGCACGGCAAGACCAGCGAGGTCTTCCACATCGGCGCCGGCGTGCTGGCCGGGCTGCCGGATCCGTTCATCGCCACCCGCTACCACTCGCTGACCGTGGTCGAGGAGACCATGCCGCCGGAGCTGGAAGTGCTGGGCCGCACCGAATCCGGCATCGTCATGGCCATGCGGCATCGCACCCTGCCCATCCACGGCGTGCAGTTCCATCCCGAATCCGTGCTCACCCAGGGCGGGCACCGCATGCTCGCCAACTGGCTCGGCGTGTGCGGCGAGCGCCCCGACGAGGGCCTGGTCCGCACGCTCGAGGCGGAGGTCGCGGCCCTCATATGAGCCGGGTCGCGGTGGGGACGGCGTGAGCGCGCCCGGTGCGCGGCCGTACGTGCTGCTGTCGGTGGCGGTCAGCGTCGACGGCTATATCGACGACGCGTCCCCGGAGCGGCTGCTGCTGTCCAACGCCGCCGACTTCGATCGGGTGGACGAGTTGCGCGCGGAGTCGGACGCGATCCTGATCGGTGCGGGCACGCTGCGCGGCGATGATCCGCGACTGCTGGTCAACAGCGCCGACCGGCGGTCGCGGCGGCTGGCCGCGGGCAAGCCCGAATACCCGCTGCGCGTGGTCGTCTCGGCGTCCGGCGCGGTGAGCCCGTCGGCGCGGCTGTGGCACACCGGCGGCGACAGAGTGCTCTACACCACCGATTCCGGGCGAATCGCGCTGGGCGGCCGGCTCGATGCCCACGCCGATGTCGTGTCCCTGGGCCACGCGATCGACTTCGCCGCGCTGCTGGACGATCTCGCCCGGCGCGGCGTCGGCCGGCTCATGGTCGAGGGCGGCGGCTCGATACACACCGCGTTCCTGTCCGCGGGGCTGGCCGACGAGCTCAGCATGGCCGTCGCGCCCCTGGTGGTGGGCGATCCCGCCGCCCCGCGCTTTCTCGGACCCGCCGAATTCCCGGGCGGTCCCGCGTATCGCATGCGATTGGCCGAGGTCGGCCGCGTCGGAGATGTGGCCGTGCTGCGCTATCTGCCCAAGGAGGGTTCGGATGTCCATGCCGCACAAGAACGATGAGGCGCGCACCGATCGCGGCTGGATGCGGCACGCGATCGGCCTCGCCCGCCTGAGCCCGCCCAGTTCGACCGCGTTCTCGGTGGGCGCGGTCATCGTCGGCGCGGACGGCGTGGAGATCATCCACGGCTGGTCCCGCGAGACGGACGAGAAGGTGCACGCCGAGGAGTCGGCCCTGAACAAGCTGGAGCCCGGTGACCCCCGGCTGCCGCACGCCACCCTCTACAGCACCCTCGAGCCCTGTTCGCAGCGCGCGAGCCGGGATCGCAAGCCCTGTGCCGACCGCATACTGGCCGCGGGCATCCGCCGCGTGGTCATCGCCTGGCGTGAGCCGGGAACCTTCGTGGACAACTGCCAGGGTGTGGAGAAACTGCGTGAGCACGGCGTCGAGGTCGTGGAACTCGGGGATCTGGCCGACGAGGCCATGTCGATGAACCGGCATCTGTCGCTCTGACTTTCGCGCCCGCCGGGCCGAATCGGGCTGCCGGGCGGGATGTCTCGCCCCGGAACTACGAAAGCCGCACCCGTGGGTGCGGCTTTCGTGGTCTATCGGTCGAGCCTCACGGCGGTCCGAGGGACAGCACCCCGGTAGTGATCGTCACCGTCTGGCTCTTGGAGATGGACGATCCGGCCGTCGGTTGCTGGGCGAGCACCCGTCCCACGGCGGAGGCGTCCAGCGTGCTCTGCGTCGTCTGGCTGATCTGGCCGTTCCAGCCGCGCTGGCGCAGGATGTCCACGGCCTGGGCCGGGGACAGTCCGATGAGGCTGGGCATGGGGATCTGATCGCCGCTGGAGACCTGCACGGTCACCGCGGAGCCCTTGTCCGCCATGGTGCCCGCGCTCGGCGTGGTGCCGATGACGGTGCCCTTGGGCTGGGAGTTCGGCACCTCCTGCACGGTGACCTTGAATCCGGCGCTGTCGGCCAGGTTCGGCTGGGCCACCTCGATGTTCTGCCCGACCACGTCCGGGACGCGCACCTTCTCCGGCCCGGAGCCGAGGGTGATGGTGACCAGCCCGCCGGCGTCGATCTTCTGGGCCTCGCCGGGGACCTGGCTGGTGACCTTGTCCTTCTCGTCGGCGGCGGAGGCCTCGCGCTGGGTTTCCGGATTGAGCCGCAGCCCCACCGAATTCAGCTGCTGTTCGGCCTGCTGCTGGGTGAGCCCGGCCAGGCGCGGCACCGGGACCTGCGAGGGCCCGGAGGAGATCTGCAGGGTGACGGTGCTGCCCTTGTCGATGCGCGAGCCGCCCAGGGGCTGGCTGGCGATGACGTTGCCCTCGGCCACCTTGCCGTCGGGTTTGGTGGCGGTGACGACGGTGAAGCCGAGCTTCTCCAGATCCCGTTGCGCGAGCTGGCCGTTCTTGTTGGCCATCTCGGGCACGGTGATCTGCTCGGCGTTGCTGCCGGGCCCGAGCAGCGCCCAGAACAGGCCGAAGGCGACGGCGAGGGTGCCGAGCACGCCGGCCACGATGAGCGCGGTGCGCCGCGGGTTGCCGTCGTTGTCGACGATCTCCTGTTCGGTGGTGTCGTCGCGGCGCTCGACCGTGCGGTAGCTGCGCGGCGGCGGCAGATCGTCGTCGAGGAAGCTGTTGCGGTCCTCGTCGCTCATGACCATGGGCGCGGTGGGCTTCTGCCCGCCCAGCACCCGGATCAGGTCGGCGCGCATCTCGGCGGCGGTCTGGTACCGGTTGGCCGGGTTCTTGCTCATGGCCTTGAGCACGACCGAGTCGAGTTCGCGCGGCACGCTCGGCAGCACGTGCGAGGGCAGCCGCGGATCCTCGCGGACGTGCTGGTACGCCACCGCGACCGGCGAGTCGCCGGTGAAAGGCGGTTCGCCGGTGAGGATTTCGTACAGCACGCAGCCGACCGAGTACACGTCCGACCGCGCGTCGACCTGTTCGCCGCGCGCCTGTTCGGGCGAAAGGTACTGTGCCGTGCCGATGACCGCGGCGGTCTGGGTCATGGGGTTGGAGCTGTCGGCCAGGGCGCGCGCGATGCCGAAGTCCATGACCTTCACCGCGCCCGCGCGGTTGATCATGATGTTGGCGGGCTTCATGTCGCGGTGCACGATGCCGTTTCGATGCGAGAAGTCCAGCGCCGCACACACATCGGCGATGATCTCCATGGCGCGCCGGGGCGGCATCGGTCCCTTGCCGCGCACGATGTCGCGCAGGGTGTCGCCGTCGACGTACTCCATGACGATGTACGGCAGCGGGCCGCCGTCGACCTCGGCCTCGCCGGTGTCGTACACCGCGACGATGGCCGGATGGTTCAGCGCCGCCGCGTTCTGCGCCTCGCGCTTGAACCGCAGATAGAACGTGGGGTCGCGGGCCAGGTCGGCGCGCAGCACCTTGATCGCCACATCCCGCGCCAGGCGCATGTCGCGCGCCTTGTGCACCTCGGACATGCCACCGAAGCCGATGATCTCGCCCAGCTCATAGCGGGACGAGAGGTTCTTCGGGGTCGTCATCGCGGTCCTTGGGGGATGGCTGGATCACTGTCGGCAGCGCCCTCGACTCCTCGAGCACCGGGGATGGGAAATGATGGTATGCCGATGCCCGGACGGCCCGCCGTGGTGGTCGTGGTCGCGCCCGCCGTGGTGGTCGGCGCGGCGGTCGTGGTCGGCGGGACCGTGGTCGTGGTCTTGGGAACCGTGGTGGTCACCGGCGGCTTGGTGGTCGTCGGCGGCACCGTCGTGGTCGGCGGTTCCTCGGTGGTGGGCGGCGGCTCGTAGGTGGTCACCGGTGGCGGAACCGGCTTCTCCTTCGTCGTAGTGGGCGGGGTGGTGGTCGTCGTGCTCGGCGGCGCCGTCGGCGCGATGACCGCACTGGTGCGGGTGGTCGGGGCCGGATCGTCCGGCGTCCCGCTGAGCAGCACGAAACCCGCCGCGGCGCCCAGGATCAGCGCGCCGACACCGAGTCCGGCCAGTGCCTTCTGACTGTTGGTGAACCGGCCCTGCGGCTCCGGCGCACCGGCCGGGGGCGCACCGAAAGCGGTGTTGCCCACCGGGGTCTGCGAACCCGACATCATGACCGTCGCGCCGGTCGGCGGCGCGGGCGGCGCCTGCCGGTGTGCCTGCGGCGGCGTCGGGTAGCGGGTGGTGGCCGAGTCGGGCCGCGGCGCGTTGGGGATGATCACCGTCGGCCCGGGCGGCAGCACCCGGGTGGCGCCGGTCTGGGCGGGCAGGCCGCCGCCGGGTGTTGGCACCCGCCGGCCCGCGCGCACCGCGGCCACCGCGTCGGCGAACTCGCCGCCGGTGGCGAAGCGCTGCTGCGGATCCTTGGCCATGGTGATCTCGATGAGCTCGCGCACGTTCGGCGGCAGATCTGCGGGCAGCGGCGGCGGGGTCTCGCGCACGTGCTTCATGGCGACGGTGAGCGCGCCGTCCCCGGTGAAGGGCCGTTCGCCCGCCAGCGCCTCGTAGCCGACCACGCCGAGCGCGTACACGTCCGAGGCCGAGGTGGCGTCCTCGCCGGTGGCCTGTTCGGGCGCGATGTACTGCGCGGTGCCCATGACCATGCCGGTCTTGGTGACCGGTGAGGCGTCGACGACCTTGGCGATGCCGAAGTCGGTGATCTTCACCTGGCCGGTGGGCGTGACGAGGATGTTGCCGGGCTTGACGTCCCGGTGCACCACGCCGGCGGAGTGCGCCACCTGCAGTGCGCGCCCGGTCTGCTCGAGCATGTCCAGGCCCTGCTGGACCGAGAGCCGCCCGAGCCGGGACAGCACCGCGTTGAGCGGTTCGCCCTGCACCAGTTCCATGACCAGGTAGGCCATTTCGCCGCCCGAGGGATCCAGCGTCTCGCCGTAGTCGTAGATGCCGGCGATTCCCGGATGGTTCAGCTGCGCCGTCGTCCTGGCCTCGGTGCGGAACCGATGCCGGAACGTGGGGTCGGCGGAGAACTCCGCCTTGAGCACCTTGACCGCGACCCGGCGGTCGAGGCGGGTGTCGAGCGCTTCCCAGACCTGGCCCATGCCGCCGGTGGCGATGAGCCGCTGCAGCCGGTAGCGGTCCGCGATCATCGCACCGTTGTTCAGCATTCCTGACCCTGTCTACCTTGCGCCTTCATGTCGTTCAGCCCCCCAGTCCGGCATCGAGCACCGCGCGGGCGACCGGAGCCGCTACCGAGCCGCCGGTGGCGGCCAGGGCGCGGTCGCCACCGTTCTCGACGATCACCGCGATCGCGATCTGCGGTTTCTGCGCCGGCGCGAACGCGATGTACCAGGCGTGGGGCGGGGTGTTGCGCGGGTCGCTGCCGTGTTCGGCGGTGCCCGTCTTCGAGGCGATCTGGTAGGCCCGCTGGCCTCCGCCCTGCGTGTTCTTCTCCGATTCGATCATCATGGTCGTCAGCTGGGTGGCCACCGGCGCGCTGATCGCCTGGCCGACCGACATCGGCTTGATGGTCTCCAGCATCGTCAGGTCGGGTGCCTGCAGCTGATCCACCAGATGCGGTTGCATCCGGACGCCGCCGTTGGCGACGGTCGCCGCGATGACGGCGTTGTCCAGCGGGGTGAGCGCCACATCGCGCTGGCCGATGCTGCTCTGGCCCAGGGCCGCGCCGTCCGGGATGGTCCCGACGGTGCTGTCCGCCCACGGAATCGGAATGTTGGGATGCTGGCCGATTCCGAACGCGGCGGCCTCGTCCTTGAGTTTCGCGGCTCCCACCTTGATACCGAGTTCCACGAAAGCCGTGTTACACGAGTACTTGAACGCCTCGGTGAGCGAGGCGGTCACGGAATCGCCCGGGCCGCAATGACTCCCGTTGTAGTTCTCCAGCGTCGTCGTGGTGTCCGGCAGTGTGATGCGGGACGCGGCGGTGAGCTGGTCGTCGGGCTTGGCCGCGCCGTTGGAGAGCGCGGCCGCGGTGGTGATCACCTTGAAGGTGGAGCCCGGCGGATAGGTCTGGGACACCGCGCGATTGAGCATGGGCTGGCGCGGATCGGTGCGCAGCGTCTGCCACGCCTGCGCGGAGGCGGCCCCGTCGTGCCCGGACAACAGGTTCGGGTCGTAGGACGGGGTGGACACCATGGTCAGGATGCGGCCGGTGCTCGGCTCGATGGCCACCACCGAACCGGTGTAGCCCTTGGCGGTGAGCTGCTCGTACGCGACCTGCTGCATGACCGGGTTGATCGTGGTGATCACGTTGCCGCCGCGCGGATCCCGGCCGGACACCATGTCGATGAGCCGCCGCCCGAACAGCTGGTTGTCCGAGCCGTTGAGCACCGAGTCCTCGGCGTGTTCGAGCCCGGTGCTGCCGTACTGCATGGAGTAGAAGCCGGTGACCGGCGCGTACCCCAGCGGGTCGGTCGGATAGGTGCGCAGGTACCGGTAGCGGTCGTCGGTGGAGACCGAGCTCGCCAGCACGGTGCCCTGCGCGGAGATCTGCCCGCGCTGGCGGGCGTACTCGTCCAGCAGCACCCGGACGTTGCGCGGATCGTTGCGCAGACTGTCCGCCTTGAAGACCTGGACGTAGGTGGCGTTGGCGAGCAGGGCCAGCACCATGACCATGACCGCCATCGCGACCCGGCGCAGCGGAGTGTTCACGCGAGGCCCCCCTTCGGCGGGCGGCGCACCATCTGGGTGGGCGCTTCCGCGATCGGCTCGGGCGCTTTCTTGCGCACCGGGGCGGGCGCGCGCGCCGCGTCGGACACCTTGATCAGCAGCGCCAGCAGCGCGTAGTTGGCCAGCAGCGACGAGCCGCCGTAGGACACGAACGGGGTGGTCAGGCCGGTCAGCGGGATCAGCTTGGTGACGCCGCCGACCACCACGAACAACTGGATGGCGATGGTGAAGGACAGGCCCGCGGCGAGCAGCTTGCCGAAGCTGTCGCGCACCGCCAGCGCGGTCCGGAGACCGCGAATGACGAAGACGCAGAACAGCATCAGCACGGCGGTCAGCCCGATCAGGCCGAGTTCCTCACCGATCGAGGTGATGATGAAGTCGGTCTTGGCGAACGGCACCTGGGAGGGCCGTCCGCTGCCCAGGCCGGTGCCCGCGAGTCCGCCGGTGGCGAGCCCGAACAGCGACTGGGAGATCTGGTAGCCGGTGTTGCTGTAGTCGTCGAACGGGTGCAGCCAGGTCTCCACGCGCACCTGCACGTGCCCGAACATCTTGTAGGCGAAGAAGAATCCGATGCCGAGCAGTCCGAGGCCGATGACGACCCAGCCCACCCGCTCGGTGGCGATGTACAGCATGACCAGCACGGTGCAGAAGATGAGCAGCGATGTGCCCAGGTCCTTTTCGCGCACCAGCACGCCGATGCAGACCAGCCACACCACCAGGATCGGGCCCATGTCGCGGGCGCGCGGCAGTTCCATGCCGAACACGTGCTTGCCCGCGGCGGTGAACAGATCGCGCTTGGCGACCAGCACCCCCGCGAAGAAGATGATCAGCAGGATCTTCGCGAACTCACCGGGCTGCATGCTGAAGCCCGGCAACCGGATCCAGATCTTCGCGCCGTTCACCTCGGAGTACTTGCTGGGCAGCAGCGCCGGGATGGCGAGCGCGATCAGGCCGACGAGCCCGAGGGTGTACGCGTAGCGGGCCAGCGTGCGGTAATCGCGCAGCACGATGATGACCCCCATGAAAACCACCATCCCCAGCCCCGTCCACAGCACCTGCTGATTGGCATCGGGGGAGGGGATGGACTTGGAGGCGAAGATCGCGTCCTGCTTCTCGGCCAGGTCCAGGCGGTGGATCAGTACCAGCCCGAGCCCGTTCAACAGGGCGACGATCGGTAGTAGGAGGGGGTCCGCGAAGGCCGCGAAACGCCGCACCGCCAGGTGCGCCACCCCGAACAGGGCCATGTAGGCCGCGCCCAGTTTGGCGATGTCCCAGGAGATCGACTGTTCCTGGCTGGCCTCGACCAGCACCAGCGACACCGTCGTGATGAGCGCCGCCAGTCCGAGGAGCAACAGTTCCACATTCCGCCGAGTGGACGGCGGAGGCGCGGGAGCGAATCCGCCCGGCGGACTGGGAAAGGCCCCAGCGGACGGTGGTGCCGGTGCGGACATCAGTCCGCCACCCTGCAGTTCTGCCCCGGCGTCTGCGGCGCGGTCGTGGTGGTGGCCGACGGCTGGTCGGTCTTGCGGGGTTCCAGCGGGCGGTTCTCGCCACCGGGCTGCGCCTCGGGCGTGGTGGTCGGGACGACCGTGGTGCTCGCGGGCGGGGTGGTGGTCGTGGTGGTGTTCGGCGTCGAGGCGGCCTGCTTCTCACACGGCGGCAGCAGTTCGCGCTCGGCGAGGGCGCGCATCTGCTTGACGGCGTCGTCGTGCGAGCCCGGGGGCAGCCCCTTGTCGACCGAATCACGGCCGGTGGGCTTGAGATCGATGAGTTTGAGTTCGCGGCAGCCGGCGGGGAATTCCGCGTCCGGCGCGACCAGTTGGAGTTCGCCGCCGCGGGTGACGCAGCCGCGCTGATCGACATCGCGAATGGAGTAGCCGAGTACCGAACCGGGCAGACCGCGGTGAATCACCACGCGGTCACCGTCGGCGCCCACGTAGTAGTTGCCGCGAATCATGTTGTAGCCCACCGTCAGACCCGCCCCGACGGCCACCAGCAGCGCGAGCGACAGGGCCACCCAGCGCAGTTTGTGACTCTTCTTGGGCGGATCGGGCTCCGGCTGCGCGACCGCGCGCCGGGGTGCGGCGCGCGGTGGTCTCATGGCGGCGGCCCGCCCGGCGGCGGTGTTCGGCGGGGGAGTGTCCTCGTCCTGCCCCGACGCCGCGCCCGCGACGATGGGGTGGCTCTGCCCGTAGTCCAGGTCGATGACATCGGCGACCACGACGGTCACGTTGTCGGGACCGCCACTGCGCAGGGCCAATTCGATGAGCCGATCCGCCGACTCGTCGGTGCTGCCCTCGCGCAGGGTGTTGGCGATGGTCTCGTCACTGACCACGTCCGACAGGCCGTCGGAGCACAGTAGGTAGCGATCACCGGCCCGGGCCTCGCGCACCACCAGGGTGGGCTCGATCTCGTTGCCGGTGAGCGCCCGCATGATGAGCGAGCGCTGCGGATGGGTGTGGGCCTGCTCGGGGGTGATGCGGCCCTCGTCCACCAGCGACTGCACGAAGGTGTCGTCGCGGGTGATCTGGGTGAGCTCACCGCCGCGGAGCATGTAGGCGCGGGAGTCGCCGATATGGGCCAGGCCGAGTTTGCGGCCGGCGAACAGGATGGTGGTGAGCGTGGTGCCCATGCCATCGAGTTCCGGCTCCTCCTCGACCTGATCGGCGATGGCGGCATTGCCCTCGCGCACAGCGCGATCGAGCTTGCCGAGAAGGTCGTCGCCGGGCTCGTCGTCGTCGAGATGCGCCAGCGCGGCGATCATCAACTGGGAGGCGACTTCACCGGCGGCGTGGCCGCCCATGCCGTCCGCCAGCGCGAGCAGTCGCGCGCCGGCGTAGACGGAGTCCTCGTTGTTGGCTCGGACGAGACCGCGGTCGCTACGCGCGGCGTAGCGGAGAACAAGAGTCACGATCGCAGCTCGATCACTGTCTTACCGACACGGACAGGGGTGCCGAGTGGAACTCGCACCGGGGTGGTGACCTTCGACCGGTCGAGGTAGGTCCCATTGGTGGAACCGAGATCCTCGACGTACCAGTCCTCCCCGCGCGGCGAGAGTCGCGCATGCCGGGTGGAGGCGTAGTCGTCGGTGAGGACCAGTGTGGAGTCGTCCGCGCGCCCGATCAGCACCGGCTGCGCGCCGAGCGAGATTCGAGTGCCGGCGAGTGAACCCTGAGTCACCACGAGATATTTGGCGCCCTTCTGGCCTCGGCGCAAGGATGGGAGCACCGCTGAACCGCCAGGGGCCCGTGGTGCGACCCGGATGCCGGAGGCCGCGTAGATATCGCTGCGCAAGGTCCGGAGCACCGCCCATACGAACAGCCACAACAACAGCAGGAACCCCGCACGGGTCAATTGCAGGATCAATCCCTGCACGGTGCTCCACCTCCTGTTCGACCGTGTCGTAGGTACGGCTTTCGACCCCCAACCGGTGTGCTGGTCGAAGCGGCCCTATTCGCTACGCGTGCCGGGCATTCCGACAGTGGTAGCAGCCGCCGCGCGTGCTGGCAGCATCATAGGGCCGTAGACCGGTTGCGATCACGATACGACCGAGGATTCTCGGGTCATATCGTGACCTGCACCGCGAGCTTACGGGATCAGACGATCCGGATCAGGATCTCGGAATGCCCGGCGCGGATGACATCACCGTCGGCGAGCTGCCAATCCTGTACCGGAGACCCGTTGACCAGCGTTCCATTGGTCGAACCGAGGTCCGAGAGCATGGCCGTCTGGCCGTCCCAGCGAACCTCGATGTGCCGCCGGGAGACACCGGTGTCGGGCAGGCGGAAGTGCGCGTCCTGCCCGCGGCCGATGATGTTGCTGCCCTCACGCAACTGGTACGTGCGGCCGCTGCCGTCGTCGAGTTGCAGGGTCGCGGAGTAGCCGGACGCCGCGGCGGGCGCGTAGCCGCCGCCACCGCCCTGCTGCCCGTAGCCGCCGCCCTGCTGGCCGTAACCCTGGTCGCCGTAACCCGCCTGGCCCTGGTCGGCGTAGCCCTGCTGGTTCGGGTCGGCGTAGCCCTGCTGGCCCTGCTGCCCGTAGCCCTGGTCGGCGTAGCCCTGGTCGTACCCGCCCTGCTGGCCGTAGCCCTGGTCCGCCGGGTAGGCGGGCTGCTGCCCGTAGCCGCCGCCCTGCTGCCCGTAGCCCTGGTCGGCATAGCCCTGCTGGCCCTGATCGCCGTAGCCCTGCTGGCCCTGCTGCCCGTAGCCCTGGTCGGCGTAGCCCTGGTCGTACCCGCCCTGCTGGCCGTACGCCTGGTCCGCCGGGTACGCGGGCTGCTGCCCGTACGCCTGCTGGTCGTAACCCTGCTGGCCGTAGCCCGCTTGGTCGCCGTAGCCGCCGCCCTGCTGGGCGCCGTAGCCCTGCTGGCCTTGCTGGTAGTCGTACCCGTTCTGGTACTCGCCGTAGCCCTGGTCGGCGCCGTAGCCACCCTGCTGGCCGTAGCCGGCCTGGTCGCCATAGCCCCCCTGCGGTGCGGGGCGGCCCGCAGGCGGAGCGCCGTATCCACGGCGTGGATCGGACTCCGCGGGCTCACGGCTGGGGTCGTAGCCTGAGTTCTGCGTCATGGGGCCAGCTCCTGGTTGCGGGTTGGGTCGTGGTCTGCGTTCAGGTCCTGCCGCCGGACCCGCCCGGCGGTCGACGCTACCGCCGACGGCGTCCGGATCCACTCGGCCGCGAGTCCTGAACTGTCCGGTGTGCAGCGTAGGGGATGCCTCGAACTCGACGTGTACTTCGCCGTAGGTCTGCCACCCTTGTTCGCGGATGTAGTCCTGCAGATGCTTGGCGAATGCGCGCACGGTGAGGTCGTGATCGGCCTGTCCTTCGCCCTGGACGAGCTGCCCCAGGTCCGACTCGTTGACGGTGATGACGTAGCTGTTCGGTGCGAGCCGATGTCCGCCGCCGATGTCCTGCACGTTGTCCGAGGCCTCGCGCTGCAGCGCGGCCTCCACCTCCTGCGGGACAACGCTGCCGCCGAACGCACGCGCGAAGGCGTCACCGACTGCCCCTTGGAGGCGACGTTCGAATCGCGAAACAATCCCCATCGCCCCTCCTCTCGGGTCAAGGACGCTCCCTCGAGTGAAGCGTTCGTCGTGTCGGGTCTGCGGGTGTGACGCCGTTGACCTGCGCGTTCGTCCGATACAGCGGCACGCGAGCATGGCGTGTCGCTGTGGGGACACGGTGCTTGCATGATATCCGCGTTCGCCCACACCTGTAACTCTTGACGGCACCCCTGGGTTCCCAGCCTGCCATCACCCGCCGGGATAGCCGGTAACCAGCGGATTTCGTTTTGGCGCATACCCCGTGATACGTTTCTTCCCGTCGCTCGGGCGAGTGGCGGAATGGCAGACGCGCTGGCTTCAGGTGCCAGTGTCCGTAAGGACGTGGGGGTTCAAGTCCCCCTTCGCCCACAAACAGTAGGCCCCATCCGAATCCGGATGGGGCCTACTGCGTTTCGTGCTGCCTCCGGGTTCGCGCCTGTGTGCGCTCCCGAGCTTGCGCTCGATCGCACTCCCCGGCGATACCCCGTTTTTCGGGTCTTGTGCGGCGCCGTTCGAACCTCGGCGCCGATGCCCGGGAATCCGCAGGTCAAACGTAGTGTGACGAAGATCGCAGACACGCGCGTGAACTCCTCGGCCGGGGCGTTGCCGGAGTGCCTCCGACGGTCCGCGCGGGGGTGTAAATCGATTGCCGGAAGGTATCGAATCGGGTATGCGCCCGATTTCCTTCCGCCATTGCCGGATGCCCGTTTGGCCAAAATGAGGTTAAACAGACTTGGGGTCTGTTTCACTTTCGGTGACCGCTGGGCAATGGCGCTGAGATGGTGAGAAACACCAGCTTAACGCGGGTTGAACCACCGGCGACGGGTATTGGCCGGACTGATCGGCAAACGGCGCCGGGCGTCGCCGGCGGGGGTGCGCGGCGGGGGTGAAACGGCCCGGAGAAATGGCTCGGGCGCACGGTTCGGAAACGGCTCGGCAGCCGCCCCGCAAAGCCGAAGCTGGAAATTAGCGATGTTCTCGGGTTGCCTTCGTGCGAACCATGTTTCGCCTGGTCGCGTCGTGCGTCCGCTGAGCGAGTCGGAGGTTGCGTAGCCATAACGATTGTGTAGAGTCGTCGGCAACGCTGGCCGCAGCTGAGCCGGACTCGCTGCGGCCAGTGCAAATCAATTCCTGGCCGTTGTCGCCGGCGTTCGAGTCGCCGGTGCCGCAGGGAATTCCGGGCTCTCGCCCACATGAACAGCGGGCATCGCCGGATTGCCGAAAATGTGCGCGGCCGCCGCCGCTTCCTCGTCCCGGACCACGCGCCGTCCCAGCCCGAAGACGTAGAGCAGGAAACCGAGTTCGGCGAGCGCGCCGATCCCGACCCGAACCGCGGTCGGCCAGCCGCTCGGGGTGACGAAGCCCTCCAGCAGACCCGACACGAACAGCACCACGACCAGACCGAGCGCGATGACCGCGGTGGCGCGTCCCTGCCGGGCCAGCGCTCGCGCCCGGGTCTCGTGCCCCGGATCGATGAGCGTCCAGCCCAGCTTCAGACCCGCGCCGCCGGCCACGAAAATGGCCGTCAACTCCAGCATTCCGTGCGGCAGGATGAATCCGAAGAACGATTCCAGCCGGCCCGCCTCGGCCATCAGCCCGGCGCTCACGCCGAGGTTCATCGCGTTCATGAACATGACGTAGACCGCGGGCAGGATCAGCACCCCGGTGAACAGCGCCGCCGCCGCCACCGAGGCGTTGTTGGTCCACACCTTGGCCGCGAAGGCGTCGTGCGAGTGTTCGGAGTAGTAGGTCTCGAAGGCCCCGCCGGGCCGGGTCAGCTCGTCGGTGTCCGAGTCGATGCCCAGATGCCGACGCGCCGAATCGGATTCGGCCACCCACGCGCCCAGCGCCGTGGACACCGCCAGGAACAGCGCGGCCACCGACACCCACCACGGCCACGCGCGATAGGCCGCCGCCGGGAAGCGCCGGGTGAAGAACAGGCCGATCTCGCGCATCGTGTCCACCTGCGCGCCGAGCGCGCGCCCGCGCGCCCGCGTCAGGACCGCCGAAAGCCCGGCGATGAGCTCGGGATCGGCCGAGCGGGTCTGCAACCGGGCCAGCTGCTGCGAGCCGATCCGGTACAGCCGCACCAGCTCGTCCGCCTCCGCCCCGGTGAGCCGCTTGCGGCGCGAGGCCAGCTGGTCGAGCCGATCCCACGAGCGCCTGTGCACGAAGGTGTACGCGTCCAGATCCATCGGTTGCCTTCCTGTGCTACCACTCGACAGAATGCTATCCATCGAATCGGACCGCGAACCCGCCGCAGCGAAGCGAAGGCAGAAGATATGGCACTGTTCACGACCGGTGAGGCCGTCGCGGTCGAATTGCCGATCGCTCGCATTCCCACGCGGGCGGCGGCGTTTCTGCTCGATCTGATCCTGCAGCTGTTCATCGGCCTGGTGCTGGTGGTGATCACCCAGCTCACGCTGGACGCCTGGGACGCGGATTCGGCGTGGCACGACGCCGTCATGGTCGCCACCATCGTCGGGGTGCTCATCGGTTATCCGACACTGAGCGAGACGTTCTCGCGCGGGCGCTCGATCGGGAAGCTCACCCTGGGCCTGCGCGTCGTGCGCGCGGACGGCGGCCCGGTCGACTTCCGGCACGCGGTCACCCGCGGGCTCGCCGGCACCGTCGACTTCTGGTTGCTCGGCACCGGACTGGTGGCCGTGGTGAGTTCGCTGTGCTCGGCCGACGGCCGCCGGATCGGCGACGCGCTGGCGGGGACCGTGGTGGTGCACGATCGCAGCCGCCTGCCGTTCGCGGCGCTGGCCGCGCCGCCGCCGTGGCTGCTGGCCTGGTCCCGGCCGCTGGACCTGACCGGCCTCACCGACGAGCTGGCGCTCGCGGTCCGCACCTACCTGACCCGCTCGCGCACCCTCACCCCGATGGCGCAGGAGCAGCTGGGCCGCACCCTGGTGCTCGCGGTGTGCACGCAGCTCGCGGTGCCCCCGCCCAACGGCTATCCGCCGCTGCAGATCCTGGGCGCGGTGCTGGCCGAACGGCAGCGCCGCGCCATCATGGCCGTTGCGCCTCCGCCCGTGATCGCGCGCCCGGCGTTCGCGACCTAGCGTTCCGGAGCGGTTGCGGCGGAACCGGACTCGTCGTCCTCGTGCGCAACCGGCCCCGATCCCGGTGATTCCAGCCGGATCCGGCGGCGCCGCCCGGCCGCCGCCCATCGGACACGACGGCCGGTCCCGTCAGAGCGCGCCGGTGCGCTTGAGTTCCAGGTACTCGTCGGCCAGGGCCTCGGGGAGCCGGTCGGGCGACGCGGTGATCACGCGGACGCCGATGCGGCGCAGGTTCTCCCGGGCCACCGCGTCGTCGGCGACGACGTTCTCGGCCGCCGCGGCCGCGTACAGATCGGACAGGCCCGAACGCCGGGTGACCGCGTGCGCGACCTCGGGGTCGGTGACCGAAACGACCAGCACCCGATGGCGTTCGGTGAGCACCGGCAGCACGGGCAGCAGCCCCTCCTGCACGGTGGCCGCGTCGAGATGGGTGAACCACACCACCAGGCTGCGGCGGCGGGCGCGCTGCAGCGTGGTGCGCAGCAGACCCTGGTAGTCGGTGTCCACCAGCTCCGGGGTCACCGCGGCCAGCGCGTGCATGAGCTTGAGCTGCAGGCGTTTTCCGCCGACCCCGCGCACCTCGGCGCGCACCCGGCGGTCGTACGCGAGCAGATCCACCGCGTCGCCGCCGGCCGCGGCCAGCCCGCCCAGCAGCAGCGCCGCCTCGATGGTCGCGTCCAGGCGGGTGCCCGCGCCGACGTGGCCCGCGCTCACCCGCCCGGTGTCCAGCAGCATGACCACGTGCCGATTGCGTTCGGGCCGCCAGGTTTTCACCAGTACGTCGTTGGCGCGGGCGGTGGCGCGCCAGTCGATGGTGCGCACGTCGTCGCCGGCCACGTATTCGCGGAAGGAATCGAATTCGGTGCCCTGCCCGCGCACGGTCGTGGTGTTGCGGCCCTCCAGGTGCTGCAGCCGCCTCACCTTGGAGGCCATCAGCTTCTCGCTGGTGAACGGGGGCAGCGCGCGCAGCCGGGCCGGGACCGCGCGGCGCACCTGGCGTCCGGCCAGGCCGAGCGGCCCGTAGAGCCGCACGGTGACGGGCCCGGCGATCCGGTCGCCGCGGTACTGCGGCGTGAGTTCGGTGTGCAGCCGGGTCATCGTGTTGGGCGGCAGCCGCAGCGCGTGCCCGCGGTGATCGGCGTGCGCGCTCGCGGGCCAGTCGTCCCACAGCACGCCGCGCAGCGTCCGCGCGCCGGTGTTGAGCGCGACGAGTTCGACCTCGATGGTCCGCCCGCTGCGCACCGTGGTGATCGGCGCGCGCGAAAGCTCCAGCGCCGCCGCGGAACCCGCCAGCGCGAGATCGGCGAGCGCCAGCGCGGCGAGCACGCCGGTCGCCAGCAGCACCCCGGGCCAGGACGGCAGCACGAAGGTGACGAACAGCGCCGCGAGACCCGCCGCGGCGGCCAGCCGGCCGGTGACGATCACGCGCTACACCGGGACGGGCACGGACATCAGCAGGGACGCCATCACGCCCTCCGCCGTCACGCCCTCGACCTCGTGTTCGGGCCGCAGTTGCAGGCGGTGCCGGAGCACCGCCGTCGCAACGGTTTTCACGTCGTCGGGGGTGGTGTAGCCGCGGCCGTTCAGCCAGGCGAACGCACGGGCCGCGGCCATCAGGGCGGTGGCGCCGCGGGTGGAGGCGCCGTGCGCGACGGCGGGGGAGGTGCGGGTGGCCCGGCACAGGTCCACGGTGTACGCGAGGACCTCGGGGCTGACCGTCACCCCGGCCACGGCCCGGCGGGCGGCCGCGATGTGCGCGGGCCCGGCCACCGGGCGCAGGCCCGCCGCGACCAGATCACGCGGATCGAAGCCGGCCGCGTGCCGCTGGAGGATGCGGAATTCGTCGTCGCGCCCGGGCAATTGGATGTCGACCTTGAACAGGAACCGGTCCAGCTGCGCCTCCGGCAGCGGGTAGGTGCCCTCCTGTTCGATGGGGTTCTGCGTCGCGATCACCACGAACGGGTCGGGCAGCGGCTGCGGCACGCCGTCCACCGAGACCTGGCGCTCCTCCATCGATTCCAGCAGCGAGGACTGGGTTTTCGGCGGGGTGCGGTTGATTTCGTCGGCGAGCAGCAGGTTGGTGAAGACCGGTCCGCGCCGGAAGGTGAACTCGGCCGAGTGCGGGTCGTAGATCTGCGATCCGGTGACGTCGCCGGGCATCAGGTCCGGGGTGAACTGGATGCGCGCGTGCTCCAGATCCAGGGCGGTGGCCAGCGCCCGCACCAGCAGCGTCTTGGCCACGCCCGGAACGCCTTCCAGCAGCACGTGACCGCGGCACAGCAGGGCCAGCACCAGGTACATCACGGCCTGGTCGTTGCCGACGACCGCCTTGCCGATCTCACCGCGCAGTGCGAGCAGCGCCTGCTGGGCCTGCTCGGGGGTGACGGTGTGATTGGTTGTGGCGAACGTGTCCACCTGGGGCTCCGATCGGGTCACAGGACCTCCGCTTCGATCCATTCGAGTTGTGCGGCCACGACTTCCAGCGTGGCCCGGTCGGCGACCGGTTCGTACAGGGCGGCGCGGACCAGCGCCGGATCGGCGCCGCTGCGCGCGGCGACGGCGCCGACCACCAGCTCCGGCGAGCTGTCGGCGGTCAGGCTCAGCACCGGCCGCAGGCGGCGCAGGGTGGCCGCGCGCAGCTTGCCGGCCACGTGATCGTGGTCGTGGGATTTGCGGTACAGCCCGGCCTGCCCGGCGAGCAGCTCGTGCGCCGGAGCCCGGACCGGCAGCGGTTCCTCGACCACGGTGCCGCGCCTGCGGCCGCGCCAGCACAGCACCAGACCCCAGGCGATGAGGAACTGCAGGCCGCCGAACGCCGCCCAGGCGGGCATGGTCTCGAAGATCGAATCCTGGCCCTCGCCGAATTCGCGCGGCCGATCCGGCACCTCGGGGGGCTTGCTCGGCGGATCCGGTTTGTCCGGCACGTCCGGAACATCGGGCGGCGCACCGGCATTCAGCAGCACGTAGATCAGCACCAGCACCACGAGCGTCCCGCCGAGCACGGCCCAGAACCGCCAGTCGCTCAGGATCGGCGGCCAGCGGAACGGCTCGCGATCCCGCTTGTCCCGGGTCTTGCGGACGCGTTTCTTGCGCCGCGCGGCGGTGACCTCGGCGGGTGCGCTCTTGGGCGCCGGGGCGACAGAGAAGCGGTCGGCCTCGGCCAGGCGCCGGTACTCGGCCTCGCCCGCGGGGCGGCCGCCGTACACGACCTCGTCGAAACTGTGTGCCGCCCAGGGGAGTTCCGCCGCGTCCTCGGGGACAGCGGCGGAGGCCGCGCGGGCGGTCTCCCCGGCGGTGCGGGCGCGCTGCTCCTCGAGAATGCCGCGCTGCTCCAGGCCGCGGGTGACGGCGCGGTAGCGCTCGCGCAGCGCGGTGCCGAAGTCGGCGCGGCGCGCGGCGTCCTCGGCGGCGGCCAGGTGCGCGGCGGCGGGGCCGAGCGCGGGTTCGGGCGGGGCCGCCTGCGGCTGTCCGGAATTCGGCTGTCCGGCGGGGTGATCGGTCACGGCCGCGCCTGCCCGGGCACCCGGATGTCCCAGGCTTCGCGCCGGCAGCGCCGGTCCACGTAGGCCACGACCTGCGCGGCGGACTCCACCATCTCGGCGAACGCGATCATGAGCAGGGAGATGGTGATGATCAGGACGGTCACCGTCCAGCGCCGGGTGCCGGAGATGTCCGAGACGTAGTTCCACAGCGCGAACAGCGGCACGAGCAGCACGACCATGAGCGCGCGCAGGTACAGCCACACCCCGACCAGCTGCCATTCGGTGCCGCCGGTCAGCAGTCGCGAGCGGGCGGTGGCGGCCTTGTACGGCGCGGAGTCGTCGAAGATCACCGGCAGGGTGAGCGAGCGGCGCGCCCGCAGCCAGGCCAGCCAGAGGACGGCGAGCGGCAGGGTGATCATCAGCGGCGTCCCGAGCGCCAGCACGCCGATCCCGATGAGCGTGAACATGACCTGGTACCCGAGCACCGGTCCGGCCACCTCGGACAGCCGCGCGAACGCGCCCCCGCGGTCGAGCGGCCGCCGGTGCACCACGGCCAGGCCCATCGGCACGGTGACCCCGCGCATGATCAGCCGGACCACCCACGCGCACAGCAGGGTCGCGATGATCGCGCCGACCAGCACGCCGTCATCGGAATCGCGGGTGGCGACCGAGATCAGGACCGTCGCCGCGATCGCGATGGCACTCGCTCCGGCCACCGCCACCGCGGCCACGCGGGCCAGCGGTTTGATCCGCGCCTGCAACAGCGCGAAGGGGAGATCGAGGAGTTCGCGAAACTGCAGCGGGCGAACGGGCACGATCACCGAATCGGTGGTCGTCCCCCCCACCGAGCCGGTCGACGGTCCGACGGAGTCGGCGGCGGCTGGCAACACGGGCCCGAGTCTAACCGGACGAACCGCCGGTTAGCCGGGTGACGACCTGGCGATAGACCTCCGCGTCGACCGGCGGCATGCCGAGCAGAGCGCGCAGGTAGACCCCGTCGCCGACGAGCCGGATGATCTCGGCGTCCACCGGGTCCTCGATCTCGTTGTCCAGCACGCCTTTCCAGGAGTCGAGCACCTCGAACAGCGCGCGGTCGGTCTCGTCGCCGCTCTGGTCGACGGGACCGTCGACGGTCCGCATGGCCGCGAGCATCGAGCGGTACAGGGCGAGTTCGTGCGCGTCGGCGTCGTCGTAGTGCTGCGGGTTCTGCAGGTACCACTCGGCGACGGACTGTCCGCTGTCCACCACGGTGCGGACCTGCTCCTCGGTGCGCCGGCCGAGCCTGCGCACCAGTCCGGCGAGCAGGGCGTCCTTGGATTTGAAGTGATAGAGCAGGCCGCCCTTGGAGACGCCGGCCGCGGCGGCGACGCTCTCCAGCGTCACCTGGGCCATGCCCTTCTCCAGCAGCAGGGTCTCCAGCGCGTCGAGGATCCGGTTGCGCGTGCCGGCGGGATCACGGGTGGTCACGGCGATCAACTGTACCGTCTGGACGGTTGATCTGTTACTGTACCGTCTGGACGGTTCACCTCTGATCGAAGAGACCCCGAAAGAGAAAGACACATGAGCCCCGACACCACGGCACGTTCCGGACCCGTGTCACCCCAGGACGAGACCACCGCGAGCGGCCCCGCGATCCGGCCCGGCGATCCCGCCCCGAGCAAGGCCACCGCCCGCACCTGGGCGGGCCTCGGCGTCCTCGCGCTGGCCCTGCTGCTCATCTCGGTCGACGCCACCGTGCTGGACCTGGCGGTCCCCGCCATCACCGCGCACCTCGCGCCGACCACGCCGCAGCTGCTGTGGATCATCGACGTCTACTCGTTCGTGCTGGCCGGTCTGCTGATCACCATGGGCACCCTCGGCGACCGCATCGGCCGGCGGCGACTGCTGCTCATCGGCGCGGCCGGATTCGGCGTCGCCTCCGCCCTCGCGGCCTGGGCGGTCAGTCCCGAGATGCTCATCGCGGCCCGCGTGCTGCAGGGCGTCGCGGGCGCGACCCTCATGCCCGCGACCCTGGGCCTGATCCGGTCCATGTTCACCGACTCCCGCGAACGCACCCTGGCCATCTCGGTCTGGGGCGCCATGGCGGGCAGCGGCGCGGCCTTCGGCCCGCTGCTGGGCGGCTGGCTGCTCGAGCACTTCTGGTGGGGCTCGGTCTTTCTGATCAACCTGCCGGTCATGGCGGGTCTGATCGTGGCCGCTCCGTTCCTGGTGCCGGAGTCGCGCGACCCGAACCCGGGCCGCTTCGACCTGGTGAGCGCCGCGCTGTCCATGCTGGCGCTGATCCCGATCGTGTACGCGGTCAAGGAGTTCGCCGCGCACGGCCCGAGCGTGAGCCTGCTCGCGTTCCTGGTCACCGGCGTGCTGGCCGGATGGTTGTTCATCCGCCGCCAGCGCGCGCTCAGCACCCCGCTGATCGATCTCGACCTGTTCCGGCTGCCGCCGTTCCGGGCCGCGGTGTTCGCCAACCTGCTGGCGGTCTTCGCGCTGGCCGGCGTGCTGTTCTTCGGTTCGCAGTACCTGCAGTCGGTGCTGGGCCGGACGCCGTTGCAGGCCGGTCTGCTGCTGATCCCGGGCACCCTGGGCAGCATCGCCGGTTCGCTGGCCGCGGCCTACGCGGTGCGGTACTGGCGGCCGGTGACGGTGCTGTCCGCCGCGCTGGTCACCGGCGCCGCGGGTGCGTCGCTGTTCTGGTTCGCGGGCGCGGATCCGTCGGCCACGGTGCTGCCGTTCGTGCTGGGCTTCGTCCTGATCGGCCTCGGAGTCGGTGTGGCGCTGACGGTTTCGTCGGATCTCATCGTCAGCACCGCCCCGGCCGAACGCGCGGGCAATGCCGCCGCCATCTCCGAGACCGCGATGGAGGCCGGCATCGCCCTGGGCGTGGCCGTGCTGGGCAGCGCCGTCATGGCGGTGTTCCGCCGCGGCCTGGATCTCACCGGCGTCCCGGCCGAGCAGACCGCGGCCGCCCGCGAATCACTCGGCGGCGCACTGGAAACCGCGAAGCAGCTCCCGGCCGCGGCCGGACAGGCCCTGACCGAGGGCGCCCACCGGGCGTTCGTCGACGGCGTGCACGTGGCCGCCACCGGCACCACGGTCATCCTGCTGCTGACCGCGTACCTCACCTATCGCAGCGCGAAGACGAAGCGGCGCTGACACCTCACCGCACCCCGCCCCGGTGCGGTGAGCGGACAACTGAAAATCAGTGTGACCCGGGTGTTCCATGCGGATCACCCGGGTCACAGTGTCATTCGGGCCGATGCGTCTCGGTATCCGGTTCTTTCGCGTCCGGGCCACGATCGGACGCGCCCTCGGGAGGTCCGCTGGGCCATGGGAGTAACGCCGAGGCCGCCGGTTGTCACTACCACTGCCGCGCTGTGTATTCGGCCGTGCCGGTTACGCCGGGCGACCGGCACGAGGCAAGCGTGAAGTCTCCGGCCCCGTCGTGATCGCTGGACTTCCGCGAGATCAGCGCGTCGCCGACCATGTGGATTCGGCCCCGGTACAGCGCGGATGCAGATGGCCGGCACGCCCGGGGCAGTGCCGCGGACAGTTAAGAGCCTGTGCCCGGGGGCAACTCGCGCTGATCGCGGCCACCCAGTTCGGGGGTGTGGCGGTGGTCCAGTTCCGGGCGATGCTGGGCGGGCAGCGCACCCTGCCGGTCGGCGGGCGGCAGCGGGTAGCCGGGCTCGACCACCGGGCCCGGCCCGAGCGCGGGGTAGCCGGGGGACGCGGCGTAGTGCTGCTGGTACTGAGGATAGGGATGCAGCACGTCGGCGGCCACGCGCTGGGCGTAGACGTGCTGGGGCGAACCCGCGGGCAGCTGGTAGCCGTATTGCGGGGGAGCGCCGTACATCTGCTGCCGGGCCTGCTGCGCGGCCGAATCCTCCGAGTCCACCGTCACCTTGCGAGTGCGCCGCAGCGTGAAGGTGATCTCCTCGGCCTCCTCGAACGCCTGGCGCACCGTGCGCAGCGGATGTGTCGCGGTGTCGATCGCGTTCGCCACGAACGAGGGCACCAGCGGCCGGATCCAGCGGGCCGCGGTATCGGTGAACGGCACGGTGCCGATGATCGGAAGCTCCAGTCCGCCACCCTTGTTCGCGGGCGCGGCCTGCGCCGCGACGGGCGCGACGGGCGCCGGGGCCTGCGCCGCCGGTGCGAGCGCCCCGCCGGCGCCGACCGGCGCCACCCGGCCGGGGGCGTACCGGTCGGGCAAGTTCGGCGTGTGATTCACGGTCCCCTCCTGAGGCATGTCGTTGCCGGCCGGGCTCGCGGCCGGTAGTTCCCCCCGTGCCGCCGGGAGCTCACGCTGTGCGGCACGGTCGAATTCGTCGATCGCGCGCTGCTGCGCCGGTTCGGTGATGCCGATCTCGAAATTGCCGATGGCGGCGATGATCCGGGTGCGCTGGCGTTCGCGATCGATGGCGGTGTCCGCGTGCGCGGCCAGTTTGGCCGCGGTGAGCTGTTGTTCGGCCCGCAGGGCCTCGGCCTCCACGCGCACCTCGGCCTGTTTGACGGCGATGGCGGTGCCGGCGGCCTGATCGACCCGATCGGCGACGGTGCGGGCGGCGACGTCGCGATCGAACGAGGTCTCCCCGCGCCACCAGCGCAGCAGCAGCGGCAGCAGGGCCAGCAGCACGAAGAGTAAATCCAGCGCGACGCGCAGCGCCAGCGCGCCGGCGTGCGCGGTGGTGTGGTCGTTCATGGCGACCCAGCGCGCCCCGAGCCCGCGGTCGCCGCCGGTGTACGCGCCCGCCCGGGCGCTGCCGAGCAGAGCGTCCCGATCGGTGACCCGGGCGTCCAGCGCCTCGACCTTGCCCTGGGCGGTGGTCAGGCGGGTGCGCGCGTCCTCGAGCAGTTGGTTGGCGGTGCGCTCCTCGGGCCCGCGCCCGGGCACGCCGGTGATGCGGGTCCGCGGGCATTCGGGCTGCGGGTTGAATTCGCAGCGCGCGGTGATCAGCGCGGCGTCGATGTCGTTCTGCGCCTTGGTCATCTGCTGATCCAGTGCGGTTCGCTCACCCCGCGCCTGCTCCAGCGCGTCCCGGGCGGTCACCACGGCGGGCGCGGATTCGACTCCGCGCCCGGCCTTTTCGTCCAGCAGTCGATCGACGGTGCCGCCGAAGAGCACGGTGCCGGCCAGTTCGGCGACCACGATGCCGACCAGCGCGGCGACCGCGATCCGCGCGGCGAACTGCGCTCCGGCGGGGGTGGCGTAGACCGATCCGCCGCGCTGATCCTCTTCGCGCTCGGGCGTCGCGGCCGTCGCCAGGGCGCGAGATATCGCCCCTACCAACAGGGTTGAGAGCAGCGCCGCGACGACGACGGCGGCGAGATGCCAGTCCGCGGCCCCCGCCGCGAGGGCGACGATCACCCCCGCGGTGATCGCGAACAACGCGACCACGGCTCCGGTCACCGAATAGCCGGTGCGTTCGTGGCGGTCGGACAGGCCCGCGTGCGCGCCCCCGAGCCAGGTGAGCAGAACGGTCATGGGGCTCACATCCTCTAAGTCCCAGGCTTATTCGGGTTCTCTCGAGCGTCGCCGTATCGGTGAAAGGTCACGGTCTTGTCTCAGCGTGACAGGCCGGTGCCGGTTCCACCGACTGTGGCGGCTGGGATGTGGCCAGCCTCACATCGGCACGTTTCCAGCGTGTGACGTGGTGTTGATCACGCTGGTACCGGGCGAAACGGGCTCGCTCGCAGCGACTGGTCACATGTTCAGCGTTTGCTGGACATGTGCTGTAACACACATTCAACAAAGATTCCGTACGGTCGGAACGTTGCGAGAGCATGTCGCCCGGACCGTCGCGGCGTCGACTCGACGTCTCCGGAAAGTTAGCCGCCCCCTGCCCGGTTTGCCGGATGCCCCTGTGGGGAAATCAGTTTCGATGCAGGTGGGAGGTGTTCCGGAGCTGCGCCGGAACCAACCGCCCGAGTTCTCGCGCGCGCGACATCCAGTGGGCAAGTCAACTCGGGCCATCCTGCACTCCTGCTTTACACTGGACAACGCGCAGGTAGTGGAGGATCGATGCAGAAGCCCAGCTAGAGGTTGGTATTAGTGCAACCTAAGTTGGTTGGGTCGCAGGTCTGGACTTATCGTTTGCTCTTACGCCGAACACGACAAGTTCGGCATATCGCTCCATAACCGTCAGAGGCCCACCGGCGCTCAGCGTAATGGGCGAGAACGGCGCGGTTGGTGGCGAGCACGTAAGCGTTCGGTTACCGCCGAGCACCCGACGAGAACTCGAAACGGGTGAAAACAACTGGAGAGTTGACTGCACGGGACGACCATCAGCGCCGCTGGTCTCCAGACACGTCCGGGCGCAGTCCGACGGAGGCGTTCGACGAAGGCCGCAATTCTTCGAAGGCCTGTTTTTTGTGAAGGCAGAGGCATGACGCAACTTCCCGGCCACAGGTCCCCCACCGGCGGTGCCGGCTATGGGCACGGACCCCGCGGGCTCTATGACCCGGCGAATGAACACGACGCCTGCGGCGTCGCATTCGTCGTCGACATGCACGGCCGTCGTAGCCGCGACATCGTCGACAAGGCTATTACCGCCCTGCTGAACCTGGAGCACCGTGGCGCCGCCGGCGCCGAACCCAACTCGGGTGACGGCGCGGGCATCCTGATCCAGCTTCCGGACAAGTTCTTCCGCGCGATCGTCGACTTCGACCTTCCCGCCGAGGGCTCGTACGCCTCCGGTATCGCATTCCTGCCGCAGGCACGCCGCGAGGCGGCCCGCGCCGGGTACGGCGTGGAGCGCATCGTGCGCGAGGAGGGCCTCGAGGTCCTGGGCTGGCGTGAGGTGCCGATCGACGAGTCGTCGCTGGGCGCGCTGTCCCGGGACGCCATGCCGACCTTCCGGCAGATCTTCATCGCCTCCCCGAAGGACGCCGCCGAGCAGCTCTCGGGCATGGACCTGGAGCGCCGGGCCTACGTCATCCGCAAGCGCATCGAGCACGAGCTCGGTAAGTCGGGCGCGGGCGAAGGCGCCACGGGCAAGGAATCGGTCTACTTCCCGAGCCTGTCCGGGCAGACCTTCTGCTACAAGGGCATGTTCACGACCCCGCAGCTGCGCGCGTTCTACCTGGACCTCCAGGACGACCGCGTCGAGTCCGCGCTGGGCATCGTGCACTCGCGCTTCTCCACCAACACCTTCCCGTCGTGGCCGCTGGCCCACCCCTTCCGGCGTGTCGCCCACAACGGTGAGATCAACACCGTGTCCGGCAACGAGAACTGGATGCGGGCCCGCGAGGCGCTGCTGAACTCGGACGCGTTCGGCCTCGACACCGAGGGCAACAACCGCCTCGAGAAGATCTTCCCCGTCTGTACGCCGGGGGCTTCGGACACCGCTCGTTTCGACGAGGTCCTGGAGCTCCTGCACCTGGGCGGCCGCAGCCTGCAGCACGCCGTGCTCATGATGATCCCCGAGGCGTGGGAACGGCACGAGTCCATGGACCCGGCCCAGCGCGCCTTCTACCGCTACCACTCGTTCCTGATGGAACCGTGGGACGGCCCGGCCTCGGTGTGCTTCACCGACGGCACGGTCGTCGGCGCGGTGCTGGACCGCAACGGTCTGCGCCCCGGCCGCATCTGGGTGACCGAGGACGGCCTGGTCGTCATGGCCTCCGAGGTCGGCGTCCTGGACATCGATCCCGCCACCGTCGTGCAGAAGACCCGCCTCAAGCCGGGCCGCATGTTCCTGGTGGACACCGCCCAGGGCCGCATCATCAGCGACGACGAGGTCAAGTCGCAGCTGGCGAGCGAGCACCCGTACCAGGAGTGGCTCGACAACGGCCACACCAAGCTGTCCGATCTGCCGGACCGCCCGCACGTGCACATGTCGCACGACCGCGTGCTGATCCGCCAGCAGATCTTCGGATACACCACCGAGGAACTCAACATCCTCATGTCGCCGATGGCGCAGACCGGTGGTGAGGCGCTCGGTTCCATGGGCACCGACACCCCGATCGCGGTGCTCTCGGCGCGCCCGCGCCTGCTGTTCGATTACTTCTCGCAGCTGTTCGCGCAGGTCACCAACCCGCCGCTGGACGCCATCCGCGAAGAGGTCGTCACCTCGCTGCGCAGCATGGTCGGCCCCGAGGGCGACCTGCTGAACCCGGGCCCGGAATCCGCCGGTCAGATCACCCTGACCCAGCCGATCCTGGACAACGACGAACTGGCCAAGCTGGTCCACATCAACGACGACGGCTCGCACCCCGGGCTGCGTTCGGTGGTCGTGCACGGCCTGTACCCGGTCGCCGACGGCGGCGCGGGCCTGCGCAAGGCCATCGCGGCCGTGCAGCAGCAGGTCTCGACCGCCATCGACGGCGGCGCGCGCATCATCATCCTGTCCGACCGCGAGTCCAACGAGAAGCTGGCGCCGATCCCGTCGCTGCTGCTCACCGCGGCCGTGCATCACCACCTGGTCCGCGAGCGCACCCGCACCAAGGTCGGCCTGGTCGTGGAGGCCGGTGACGCCCGCGAGGTGCACCACATGGCCCTGCTGGTCGGCTTCGGCGCGGCCGCGATCAACCCGTACATGGCTTTCGAGTCGCTCGAGGACATGCTGGAGCGCGGCGCGCTGCAGATGCCCGGGAGCACCGGCGATATCGCCGAGGACTTCAAGAAGGCCGTCTACAACTACAACAAGGCCGCCGGCAAGGGCGTGCTCAAGGTGATGTCCAAGATGGGCATCTCCACCGTCGCCTCCTACCGGGGCGCGCAGCTGTTCCAGGTCATCGGCCTGTCGCAGGAGCTGGTGGACGAGTACTTCACCGGGCTGCGCTCGCCGCTGAACGGCATCGGCCTGGACGAGATCGCCGGTGAGGTCGCCGAGCGGCACAAGGTCGCGTTCCTGGAGAACCGCAACGAGCGCGCGCACCGCGAGCTCGAGGTCGGCGGCGAGTACCAGTGGCGGCGCGAGGGCGAGTACCACCTGTTCAACCCGGACACGGTGTTCAAGCTCCAGCACGCCACCCGCTCGGGCCAGTACAAGGTCTTCAAGGAGTACACCAAGCTCGTCGACGATCAGTCGGAGCGCCTGGCGTCCCTGCGCGGCCTGTTCAAGTTCAAGTCCAAGGGCCGCAACCCGATTCCGATCGAGGAAGTCGAGCCCGCGAGCGAGATCGTCAAGCGCTTCTCGACCGGCGCGATGAGCTACGGCTCCATCTCGGCCGAGGCGCACGAGACCCTCGCGGTGGCCATGAACCGCCTCGGCGGCCGCTCCAACTCCGGTGAGGGCGGCGAGCACCCGGCGCGCTTCGAGCCGGAGGAGAACGGCGACTGGCGCCGGTCCGCGATCAAGCAGGTGGCCTCGGGACGCTTCGGCGTGACCGCGCACTACCTGACCAACTGCACCGACATCCAGATCAAGATGGCGCAGGGCGCGAAGCCCGGTGAGGGCGGCCAGCTTCCGGCCCACAAGGTGTACCCGTGGGTCGCCGAGGTCCGGCACTCCACGCCCGGCGTGGGCCTGATCTCCCCGCCGCCGCACCACGACATCTACTCGATCGAGGATCTGGCGCAGCTGATCCACGACCTGAAGAACGCGAACCCGCAGGCGCGGATTCACGTGAAACTTGTCGCGGAGCCCGGCGTCGGCACCGTCGCCGCGGGTGTGTCCAAGGCGCACGCGGACGTGGTCCTGATCTCGGGTCACGACGGCGGCACCGGCGCGTCCCCGCTGACCTCGCTCAAGCACGCGGGCGGTCCCTGGGAGCTCGGCCTGGCCGAGACCCAGCAGACCCTGCTGCTGAACGGGCTGCGCGACCGCATCGTGGTGCAGGTCGACGGTCAGATGAAGACCGGCCGCGATGTCATGATCGCCGCCCTGCTGGGCGCCGAGGAGTACGGTTTCGCGACCGCTCCGCTGGTGGTCTCGGGCTGCATCATGATGCGCGTGTGCCACCTCGACACCTGCCCGGTCGGCGTCGCGACGCAGAATCCGATTCTGCGCGAGCGCTTCACCGGTAAGGCCGAGTACGTCGTGAACTTCATGATGTACATCGCCGAAGAGGTTCGTGAGCTGCTGGCTTCGCTGGGTCTGCGCAGCATCGACGAGGCCGTGGGCCGCGTCGACCTGCTCGACACCGCCGTGGCCAAGGCGCACTGGAAGGCCGCCAAGCTGGATCTGTCGCCCATCCTCGACGATGTCGAGACGGCGTTCATGCAGCAGGACCGCCGCAACACCAAGGGCCAGGACCACGGTCTGGACAAGGCCCTGGACATCCAGCTCATCGCGCAGTCCACCGACGCGCTCGAGCGCGGCAAGCCGGTCAAGTTCGACACCAAGATCACCAACGTGAACCGGACCGTCGGCACCATGCTCGGCCACGAGGTGACCAAGCTGTACGGCGGCGTCGGCCTGCCGGACGACACCATCGACATCACGTTCACCGGTTCCGCCGGTAACTCGTTCGGTGCGTTCGTCCCCGCCGGCATCACCCTGCGGGTGGTCGGCGACACCAACGACTACGTCGGCAAGGGCCTGTCGGGCGGCCGCATCATCGTGCGCCCGTCGCTGTCCGCGCCCGAGGCCTACGTCGCGGAGCAGAACATCATCGCGGGCAACGTGATCCTGTTCGGCGCCACCAGCGGCCAGGCCTTCATCCGCGGTGTCGCGGGCGAGCGCTTCAGCGTCCGCAACTCCGGCGCCACCGCCGTGGTCGAAGGCGTGGGCGATCACGCCTGCGAGTACATGACCGGCGGCAAGGTGGTCATCCTGGGCGAGACCGGTCGTAACTTCGGCGCGGGCATGTCCGGCGGTATCGCCTACATCTACAACCCGAACGGCACCTTCGAGGCCAACCTGAACACCGAACTGGTGGATCTGGAACAGCTTTCGGAGGAGGAGACCACCTGGCTGCGCGACACCATCGCCCAGCACCGGGACGAGACCGGTTCGGCCGTGGCGGAGCGCCTCGTCGCCGACTGGGCGGCGCAGGTCGGGCACTTCGTGAAGGTCATGCCGCGCGATTACAAGAAGGTTCTGCTGGCCATCTCGGAAGCCGAGAAGGCAGGTCGCGACGTCGACACCGCAATCATGGAGGCCGCACGTGGCTGAGATGAATCTTTCAGAGAAGTCGACACCGCGCAGTGCCCATTCAAGGCCGCACGTGGCTGAGATTGCACGCACCGTAGTTGTCGGGTGCGCCGAGGTCGGCGCGAAAATCGGAGTCGTAAATGGGTGACGCACAGGGCTTCCTGAAGCACACGAGTCGGGAACTGCCGAAGCGCCGTCCGGTTCCGCTGCGCTTGCTGGATTGGAAAGAGGTCTACGAGGAGAAGTTCTCCCACGAGACCCTGCAGAAGCAGGCCAGCCGCTGCATGGACTGCGGTATCCCCTTCTGCCACAACGGCTGTCCGCTCGGGAACCTGATTCCCGAATGGAACGACCTGGTCTACAAGGGTTCCTGGAAGGAATCGTTCGATCGGCTGCACGCCACGAACAACTTCCCGGAGTTCACCGGCCGGCTCTGCCCCGCGCCCTGCGAGGCGTCCTGTGTCCTGGGCATCAACCAGGATCCGGTGACGATCAAGCAGGTCGAGGTCGAGATCATCGAGAACGGTTTCGACGAGGGCTGGGTCACCCCGGTGTACCCGACCCGCCTGACCGGCAAGAAGATCGCCGTGGTCGGTTCCGGCCCCGCCGGTCTGGCCGCCGCGCAGCAGCTGACCCGGGCCGGGCACACCGTGACCGTGTTCGAGCGCGACGACCGCATCGGCGGCCTGATGCGCTACGGCATCCCGGAATTCAAGATGGAGAAGCGCTTCATCGATCGCCGCCTGGCGCAGATGGAGGCCGAGGGCACCGTCTTCAAGACCGGCGTGAACGTGGGCGTGGACATCTCCGCCGAGCAGCTGCGCGAGCAGTTCGACGCGGTGGTGCTGGCCGGTGGCGCGACGATCGCGCGTGATCTGCCGGTTCCGGGTCGCGACCTGGACGGCATCCACCAGGCCATGGAGTTCCTGCCGCTCGCGAACCGCGTGCAGCTGGGCGACGACGTCACCGACGAGGACGGCCTGCCGCGCATCAACGCGCGCGGCAAGAAGGTCATCATCATCGGCGGCGGCGACACCGGCGCGGACTGCCTGGGCACCTCGCACCGTCAGGGTGCGGCGTCGGTCCACCAGTTCGAGATCATGCCGCGTCCCCCCGAGGAGCGCGCTGGCTCGACCCCGTGGCCGACCTACCCGCTCATGTACCGGGTCGCCTCAGCGCACGAGGAGGGCGGCGAGCGCGTGTTCTCCGTCAACACCGAGCGTTTCATCGGTGCGGACGGCAAGGTCACCGGCCTGCAGGCGCACGAGGTCTCCATGGTGAACGGTCGTTTCGAGAAGGTCGAAGGCACCGACTTCACCCTCGAGGCCGATCTGGTGCTGCTGTCCATGGGCTTCGTCGGACCGCAGAAGCACGGTCTGCTCGAGGGTCTGGGCGTGGGCTACGACCAGCGCGGCAACGTGATGCGCGACGGCGAGTGGGCCACCACCGTGCCGGGCGTCTTCGCCGCCGGTGACATGGGCCGCGGTCAGTCGCTCATCGTGTGGGCCATCGCCGAGGGCCGTGCCTGCGCGTCCGCGGTGGACAAGTACCTCGAGGGCGAGACGGCGCTGCCGTCCCCGGTCCGCCCGACCGATGTCGCCCAGCGATAAGAGGTAATTCCGCCTCGACCCGAGAGCGCCCGTGGACTTCGAGTCCACGGGCGCTCTCGCGTTATCGGAAGGGTGATCCGGTCCGGCTCGAATTGCGATTCGATCACGCCGTCCGACCATGATTGTGACTCGGCTCACATTCCAGTTACGGCTCGGCATACAGGTGAAATCGGACAACTTACGAAACACACGTGGCGTCGCTCGTAAGGCCCCTTTATTGTTATTCGCGGTGTGTTGTTGATCTCGGTCATGCGGTCGGGTTCGCACATCTCATACGGGGAGGTAACTGCGGTTAACCCCATATGCACCGGATGGACATCCGGCGACTTCACCATGATCGGGAATCGGGACGGAATCGGCGGTCCCGGGCGGCGCGAACTGGAGCAGAATGCGTGTGAAAAGAATAGTCGCGGCCGCGGGAGCGGCGGCGAGTGTGCTCATGTCGGGAATCGTGGTGGGCAGCGGTTCCGTTACGGCTGATCCGGGCTGCCCGGTCATGTACACCGTGGCCATTCCCGGAACCTGGGAAACCGGCCATGACAAGGAGCCCGGCCCCGGCATGCTGTCCGTGGTCACCAACGGGCTACCCGGCGACGTGGACTACGTGACCTACGCCGCCACCGCCTTCCCGTGGGAGGGCGACGTCTACGGCGCTTCCAAGAAGGAGGCGACCGACAAGGCCCGCGCGCTGGTCCAGAACATGGCCGGCCGCTGCGCCAACACCAAGATCTCGCTCACCGGCTACAGCCAGGGCGCCGACGCCGCCGGTGATCTCGCCGCCGAGATCGGCAGCGGGCTCGGCGTGGTGCGGCCCGAGCGCATCGGGGCCGTCGCCCTGATCTCGGATCCGCGCCGCTCGCCGACCGACGTGCAGGTGGGTCAGCCGGTGCCCGGCGCCGGCGCCGGCGGCGCCCGGGTCGGCGGCTTCGGCTGGATCGCGGACCGGGTGCGCACCGTGTGCGCCTCCGGCGACCTGTACTGCTCCACCGAGGAGAGCGACTTCATCAGCCGGTTCGCCGGATTCCTCGCCCAGACCTCGAATCCCAACCCCGCCAGCATCTGGCGGTACCAGCTCGAGGTCGGCGCGATCATCAACGATCTGATGGCCCAGGGCGGTATTCCCACCCTGCAGTCCCAGCTCAGCGAGGGCGCGAACGAGGCGCGGGTCAAGCAGTTCGAGCAGTTCTTCCGCACCGGACGGCACACCAGCTACGGCAGCTACGGCGTGGGCGGCGGCCAGACCGCGCTCACCTGGATGCACGGCTGGCTGGCCGGGGCCGCGTAAAGAACTCCGCCACACCGCTTTTCGCGAGCGGGCTGTTCCAGGGCGCAACGCCGCGCCCGATCATGCGCAGGGCCGCTTCCCCGAACGGGGGAGCGGCCTTCGCCGTGTACCGGATCAGCCGCGAGCGAGGCTGCGCGGCAGCAGATCCCAGACGTGCCCGTTCTCGTTCACCGTGGACACGGTGCGGCGGCCGGTGCGCGAGTAGAGGATTCGGGTGATCGAGCAGTAGTCGATCGGGAAGGTGAGCGGGCGTTCGAGCCCCAGTGCCTCCTGCAGCAGCACATTGATGACGCCGCCGTGCGCGAAGACGACCACGGTCTCGGTGTGCTCGGCCGCGGCGACGATGCCGTCCACGGCTGCCCGCACCCGGGCCACGAAGGCGTCGCCGTCGATCTGCTCGGGCAGGAACCCGGCCTTGATGCGGTCGTACACCTCGCGGAAGTCCTGCTGGGCGTCCTCGATGGGAATGTAGACCGGCAGCTCGCGATCGTATTCGGCCAGGCCGTCGAGGATCTCGACGTCGAGCCCCGCCTTCTCGGCGGTGGGCCGGGCGGTCTGCCGGGCGCGCAGCTGCGGGCTGCTCACCACGCGGGCGATGCGGTGCTGTGCCAGGGCCGCGGGCACCCGCCCCGCCTGTTCGACCCCGATCTCGGTGAGATCGGGGTCCGCCGGGCCGGACACCCCTTGGACGCGAAGCGGCTGGGCGTGGCGAACGAGGATCAACTGCACGGGGATCACTCTGCCGCACCGCGCGGGACGCGGCGTCGCGGGGGCCGAGCCGCTGTTACTGGCCCTTCTTCTTTTTCTGGGTGAGGAAGTAGACGATCGCCGCGATGGCGACGACGAGCCCGACGCAGCAGATGAGGCCGAAGATCAGTCCGCCGCTGCTCTTCTTCTTTTTCTTGGCGGCCAGTTCCAGTGCCGAGTTCCAGGTGTCGGGGCTGGCCCAGACGTGGTGGTCGAGCAGGCTGGCCTGGGTCATCAGGTCGAGGTAGTGCATCGGGAAACCCCATCTCATCGGTCGGTCACCCCCTCCCCGGGGCCAATCAAGGTTAGCTGGCCGTCCCGGTTCGAGGAGTCCACTGTGAATATGTCACCGCCGCCGAAACGTTTACACCGATCGTGATCTCGCCCGGAATCGGTCAGCTGGTACGGGGTTTCACCAGCGGGAACGGCAGGGTCTCCCGAATGCTGCGACCGGTGAGCAACATGACGACACGGTCGACGCCCACGCCGAGCCCGCCGGTCGGCGGCATGGCGTGTTCGAGGGCCTGCAGGAAGTCCTCGTCGAGTTCCATGGCCTCGGGATCGCCGCCCGCGGCGAGCATGGACTGCTCGGTGAGCCGGCGGCGCTGTTCCACCGGATCGGTCAATTCGCTGTAGGCGGTACCCAATTCGACGCCCCAGGCCACCAGGTCCCAGCGTTCGGTGACGCCCGCGATGTGCCGGTGCGAGCGGGTGAGCGGGGAGACCGAGGTGGGGAAGTCGATGTAGAACGTCGGCTCCTGGGTCTGCGACTCCACCAGGTGCTCGTACAGTTCGAGCACCAATTGCCCTACGTCCCAGCCCAATTGCCAGGCGATGCCGGTCTTGTCGCACAGCAGCCGCAGCCGTTCGGCGTCGGTCTCGGGGCCGATGGTCTCCCCGAGCGCCTCCGAGACCGCGCCGTGCACGGTCTTCACCGGCCATTCGCCCGAGATGTCCACCTCGATGATGTCGCCGTCCGGACCGGGCCGCAGCGCGACCGCCCGGCCGTTCGCGGCCGTCGCCGCGGCCTGGATGAGCTGGCGGCACACGTGCATCATGCGCTCGTAATCACTGTGCGCCTCATAGGCTTCCAGCACCGTGAACTCGGGGTTGTGGCTGAAGTCCACGCCCTCGTTGCGGAACACCCGGCCCAGTTCGAAGACCTTCTCCATACCGCCGACGCACAGTCGCTTGAGGTACAGCTCGGGCGCGATGCGCAGGTACAGATCCAGGTCGTAGGCGTTGATGTGGGTGGTGAACGGGGTGGCGTTGGCGCCGCCGTGCACCTGCTGCAGCACCGGGGTCTCCACTTCCAGGAAGCCCCAGCCGTGCAGGGTGTCCCGCATGGACCGCACCACCGCGCTGCGCTTGGTCATCACCTCGCGGATGTCGGTGTTGATGGCCATGTCGACGTAGCGCTGGCGTACCCGCGCCTCGGGATCGGCCAGGCCCTTCCACTTGTCGGGCAGCGGATGCAGGCACTTGCCGATCATGCGCCAGTCGGCCGCGAGCAGCGACAGCTCGCCGTTGCGGCTGCGCCCGATCTGCCCGCTGACCTCGATGAGGTCGCCGAGATCGAAGAATTCGTCGAACGCGGCGCTGCGCTCGGCCCCGACCCGCCCGCGATCGATGACCAGCTGGATCTCCCCGGACCAGTCCCGCACCAGCGCGAAGGTGACCCCGCCGTAGTCGCGAATGCGCAGGAGCCGCCCGCACACGCGCACGGTGGTGCCCTGCGGGGAGCGGCGCGCGCCGGCGACGGTGTGGGTCGGGGGATAGGCCACCGGGTACGCGTCGATGCCCGCGTCGTTCAGCTTGGCGAGCTTGTCCATGCGCACCCGGACCTGTTCGGGGCGGCGCGGTCCGGTCTCGTCCCGGTCCTCCGGCGGCAGATCGGGCGCGCTGCCGTCCGCGTGCAGTCCGGTCATGGTGTCCGGGACCGAGGATCGGACGCCGGTGTGCGCGGAGGTGTTCGTCTCGGTGCCGATGCGCGGCAGGAAGCCTTCGGCCAGTGCGCTGGCCAGCGCGACCCGGGGTAGCTGGCGGCGTTCCTCGAAGAGCGAGAAACGCGGCACCCAATCCGGCTGGTACTTCACGTTGGACCGGTACAGCGCTTCGAGCTGGTACCAGCGCGAGAAGAACATCAGGATGCTGCGCCACAGGCGCAGCACCGGGCCCGCGCCGATCCGGCTGCCCTCTTCGAAGACGGCGCGGAAGACCGCGAAGTTCAACGAGATTCGGGTGATGCCGTACTGCTCGGAGCCCAGCGCCAGCTTGGAGATCATCAATTCCATGACGCCGTTGGGGCTCTGGCGGTCGCGGCGCATGAGATCGAGCGAGACGCCGGTGCGCCCCCACGGCACCAGCGACAGCATGCCGAGCACGCGCTCGTTCCGGTCGATGGCCTCGACCAGCAGGCAGTCCCCGTCCAGCGGGTCGCCGAGCCGGTCCAGGGCCATGGAGAAGCCGCGCTCGGTCTCGGTGTCGCGCCACGCCTCGGCGCGCCGCATGACCTCGCGCATCTCCTGTTCCGGGATCTCCCGGTGCCGCCGCACCCGGACGGTTACGCCCTGTTTGACGAGCCGGTTCACCGCCTGGCGGACCTGTTTCATCTCGGGCCCGGCCAGGGAGAACGTGCGGGTTTCGAGAATGGCCTCGTCGCCCAGGCGCAGCGCGGAGAGTCCGGCCCGGCGGTAGGCGGTCGCGCCGAGCTCGCTCGCGCCCATGACCGCGGGCGCCCAGCCGTACTGGTCGGCCAGCTGCAGCCAGGCGTCGATGGCGTGCGGCCAGGCTTCCTTCTTGCCGATGGGATCGCCCGAGGCCAGGCAGACGCCGAGTTCGACGCGATAGGTGACCGCCGCCTTGCCGCTGGGCGCGAAGACCACGGCCTTGTCCCGGCGGGTCGCGAAGTAGCCGAGCGAGTCCTCGACGTCGGAGCGTTCGAGCAGACCGCGCAGCGCGGATTCGTCCGTGCCGGTCAGGGCGTTGGCGGCGCGCTGGGAGCGGAACAGCACCGCGACCGCGGCCAGCAGCGCGACCGCGCCGAACAGCCCGAGCAGCAGGTTGATCAGATGGTTCGGTTTGCCGTTGAAGTCCTCGTTGCTGACGAGGATGGCTCCGGTGACCCGGGAGACGGCCCACAGCGGCCGCTGCACGCCGCCCTGCAGGCTGCCGGGGAACAGTTCCACCAGACCCCAGCCGACCATGCAGCCGAGCGCCAGGCCGCCGGCGAGCACCCCGAGCGCGCGCAGTACCGCGCCGCTCTGCACGCGGGTGTAGAACTCCGGCCAGGCGGCGATCAGTACGCCGATCACGCCGATGTGCACCAACAGGGCGATCAGTTCGTTGATATCTCGCTCTTGCGCGAAGCCGAGACCGTTCGCGAGCGCGAAAATCCCCATGTAGCCGACCAGTAGCCACCAGGCGATGCGCTTGCGGCTGGCGGTCGCGCCGGCGAGCAGGCCGACGAACACCGCCCAGACCAGCGAGGTGTCGGGCGCGTCGAAATAGTAGGTGTCGACGTAGTGCCGCAGGCCCGAGGTCAGATAGCGCAGTGCGGGCGAAACGCTCCACAGCGCGCAGAAGGCCGCGAAAACGCCCAGAATCAGCCCGGCGACGTGCGGAACCTCGCCCAGGCGGCCGTGCCCGCGATGCGGTACCTCCGGCGACCGGCCGGTTGCTCTGTGGTCGGTGTCGTGGTGCTGCCGGTCCTGCGTCGAAGTCACCGCACCAGTGTGTCTCTTGTTTTCGCCCATGTGCACTCAGCACCCGCCTCGTGTCGGGGTGAGACAGCTTACCGGCAGGTTGCCGGACCCGTATTTGTTCTGCCGCGCGGCACGGGTGAGGATGTATCCATGTCGGATCCCGTCGATGTGCCGATCGAAGACGATGTCATCCGTCTCGGCCAATTCCTGAAGCTGGCGAACCTCATCGATTCCGGCGCGGAGGCCAAGACGGTCATCGCCGAGGGCCTGGTTCGCGTCAACGACGAGGTCGAACTCCGCCGCGGCCGCCAGCTCCGCGACGGCGACGTGGTTCATCTCGCGGGCCATCAGGCCCGCGTCACCGCCCGCTGAATCCCGGGCGTGTCCTTCGGCCCGGGTTCAGGGGCGGCGGGACACCGGCGGCGTGCGCCCCGGGGAGCTCAGTCCTCGGCGCGGACGACGACGCCGTCGGAATCGCTGTAGAGCATGTCGCCGGGGGTGAAGGTGATGCCCCCGAACTCCACCTCCACGTCCTTCTCGCCGGATCCGGTCTGGGTGCTCTTGCGCGGGTTGGTGCCCAGCGCCTTGACCCCGATGTCCAGGGTGCGCAGGATCGCCGAGTCCCGGACCGCGCCGTTGACGACCACGCCGGACCAGCCGTTGTCCACGCCGCGCCCGGCGATGATGTCGCCGACCAGGGCGGTGTGCACGCTCGCGCCGCCGTCCACGACCAGCACGCGGCCGTCGCCGGGCTCGCCGAGGGTCTGCTTGACCAGCAGGTTGTCCTGGAAGCAGCGGATGGTCACGATGCGCCCGGCGAAGGCCTCACGCCCGCCGAACTGGATGAACTGGGTGTCGCAGCTGCGGATGTCGGGGCCGATCTCGTCGGCCAGGTCCGCGGTGGCCACCACGCTCTTGTCGGATGCACTGTTCGATTGGGTCACTCGATCATCTTGGCAGGGTGAAACGCGTAGGTCGCGTGTGCGGGTCCCCGGTGTGACGACGATCCCGTCGCCGATCGCGGCCGGACATATTCGGCTTTCCGCGAACCTGTGGCGAGCGCATACTTGACACAGTGGCGCCCACCGGAGGGAGGACCGGTAGCCATGGTTCGTATGGAGGGTGAACGGCTCGACGCGGCAATCGAATCCGATGCCGTGGGTGCGGCGCGTTCCTTGCTGGCGGCGGTGGCCGCGCGTTTCGCCGCGGCCTGGGAGGCGCACGGCACGCCCCCGGAGCTGGGGGAGTACCTGCCCGACGCGCCGGAGTTCCGGCGGCTGTGCCTGATCGAACTGATCAAGGTCGATCTCGAGTACCGCTGGATTCGCTACGACTTCCCCAAACGCCTGGCCGACTATCGCGCCGAATACGACGAATTGCGGTACGGCCCGCTGCCGCCGGATCTGGCGTACGAGGAGTTCCACGCGCTGCGCCGCTCCGGCCGCCCGGTCGACCACAGCGGTTTCCCGACCGAGTCCGCGGGCACCGAGATCGCCTGGGGCGAGCGCGACTATCGCAGCACCTGGATCTCGCGCCCGGTGGCCCGCCAGTCCCTGGACGGCATCGAGGTCGGCGACCGGGTCGACGATTTCGATCTGCTGGTGGAATTGGGCGCGGGCGCGTTCGCCCGGGTCTTCCTGGCGCGCCAGCGTTCCATGCAGCGCCTGGTCGCGGTGAAGGTGTCGCAGAATCACGGCACCGAATCCGAGACCCTGGCCCAGCTCGATCACGAGAACATCGTGCGCGTCTTCGATCAGCGGCTGATGGTCGAGCGCGAACTCAAACTCATGTACATGCAGTACCTGCCCGGCGGCACGCTGTCCAAGGTGCTGAGCCTGGTGCGCGAGCGTCCGGTCGCCGAGCGCGACGGCCGGGTGCTGCTGGACGCGGTCGACACGGCCATGCGCGACAAAGGCGGTCTGGCCCCGAGCGAATCGCTCACCCGCGCCGCCGTCGCCGCCATGTCCTGGCCCGAGACGGTGGCCTGGCTGGGCAGCCGCCTGGCCCGCGCGCTGGACTACGCCGCGGACAACGGTGTGCTGCACCGGGACATCAAGCCCGCGAACGTCCTGCTCACCGCGGATGGGGTGCCCAAGCTCGCGGATTTCAACATCAGTTTCAGCCTGCACGTGGCGGGCGCGAGCCCGCTGGCGTATTTCGGCGGATCACTCGCGTACATGTCGCCCGAGCAGCTGGCCGCCTGTCACCCACAGCTGCCGGACAGCGCCGAGGATCTGGACGGGCGCAGCGACATCTTCGCGCTCGGGGTGGTGCTGTGGGAATTGCTCACCGGCGAAAGACCTTTCGACGACGAGACGCGCGCTGGGGATTCGGAGTCCTCGCTCGAGCGGATGCTGCGCCTGCGCAGGCACGAGCTGGATCGGTCGCGCCTGGACGAGCTGCCCCCGGACTGCCCGCCGACGCTGCGCCGCGTCCTGCTGAAATGTCTCGCCCCGCGGCGTGAGGACCGCTGGCGCACCGGCGCCGCCCTGGCCCAGCAGCTCGACCTGTGCCTGGATCAGCGTGCCCGCGATCTGGTGGACCCGCCGCGAAACAGCCTGCGCGCCAAGGTCGGACCGTGGTCGCTGCTGCTGCTGGTCACCGCGGCCAGCTTCGTCGGCGACTTCCTCGGCATGCTGTACGCGAACCTGCACAACGGCCCGCTCTGGAATCTGTGGTTCTCCGCCGCCGAGCAGTCCAGGCTGCAGGCCGTCGGCGCGGGTCTGGCGCTGTGCACCACCCCCGCGGCCATCATCGTCACCAATTACCTGTGCCGCCGGGCCTTCATCGTGTGGCGCGGGCTGCGCCGGGGCCGCGCCTACGATCCGGACGAGCTGGCCGCCGCGCGCCGCGACACGCTGATCAACGGTGATCGCGTCGCCGGCATCGCCTTCCTGTGGTGGGTGATCTCGGCGATCGTGGCCGCCGTCTCGCTGATCGTGTTCACCGATCTGCCCGTCGGCCCGCTGGTGAATCTGACGGCGACGCTGCTGGTTTCGGGTGTGATCGCGGTGGCGTACCCGTTCTTCCTGGTGACGTTCTTCGTGGTCCGCTGCTTCTATCCGCGCCTGCTCACGCACGGTGAGACGGCCTCGGATCAGGACGCGCTGCGGGCGCTGGGGCGGCGGTGCACCCGCTATCTCGCGGTGGCGGGCGCGATTCCGCTGATCGGCGTGGTCACCAGTCTGCTGTTCCTGACCCCGCACGAGGTGTCGCTGGTCATCGGGCCGATCAAATGGCTGTGCCTGGCGGGCGTGCTCGGATTCCTGGGCGACTATTGGCTTTTCCGGCAATTGGAGGCGGATCTGCGGGCCTTCGAACGCGCGGTCAGTTCAGGAGCATCAGCACGAACAGAATGATCCAGAACGCGCCGACCGCGATGCCGGCGACGGCGAAACCCTTGTCCTCGCGCTGGGCGTCCACGCTCAATGCCGCCGCGCCCAGCGCGATCGCGGGAATGGCGGTGATGCCGCAGATGAATCCGAATATGCCGAGCACGAACGCGGTGAGGCCCATGCCGTTCCAGCGCGCGGCCTGGGTGAGGGAATAGCCGCCCGGCCGATTCACAAAAGGTTGATAGGTCACGGGATTGACGTACATCGGGGCCGGGGCCGGTCGCGGCACCGGCAGGTGCACCAGCACCGCGTGCAGATCGCCGAAGGTCCGGGCGTTGAGCGCCAGCCCTATTCGGTCGGAGAGTTCCTGGGCGTTGATGCGACCGTCCTGGAAACAGGTCTTCAGGGTGTCGATCGCGCGTTCCCGATCGGCGTCGCCCGCCAGATAGCGCGGGTCTGTCCAATGAGGTTGCATGGCGTGCTCCAACGAAGCCGAAGCGGTGAAACTCTCTCCCCCCGAGCGTATTCCTCGGCGCGGGCTCGACGCGCGAATCGAGACCGGAAGCACAGGAACTCTTCAGCCTCGCCCGTGCCGCGCCGGAAGACGTACAGCGGGGTGATCCGGGCGAGCCGGGGCCGGAAGCGCTCCGGGCGGGGGTCGGCGGCTCTGACGACCCCGGGTAGTCAGGCGGAGGTGCGAGCGGAGTGGAATTCGGCGACCTGGGTCACCAGATTCTTGGTGGAGCTCTTCACCGCGAGCTTCACGAACGGCTCGATGGTCTTGCCGAGCAATTTGCCCGCGATGCCGCCGGGCACCCGGTAATCGACGATGGCGTCGATGGTGCACGACTCATCGCCCTTGGCCTGGAAAAGGAAGGTGGATTCGATCTCGAAGCCCCTGATGGATTTCACGCCGATGGCGAATCCGGGTTCGTGGCGCACGATTTCGATGGTCGAATGCAGGGTGACCGGGCCGAGTGAGATGGTGCCGTCGAAGGTGGCCCCGACGCCTTCGGTCTGTTCGGTCAGCGGGGTGAAGGCGCTGATCTCATTGATGAACCGGGGCAGATGCCGGTAGTCGTTGACGTAGGAATAGGCGGATTCGGCCGAGGCGGCGCAGTCCGCGACGATCTTGACAGCTGTCATGTAATCGACAGTAACGTGTTCTAATTCTGTTCGCAGATGATGAGGTGAGGGACACATTCAGCCGAATCGGCCGGTACTCACGCGGTCACTGCCAGGGTGGCGGCCACGCCGAACACTACCGCCATCAGCAGCACCTCGGCAATCGCCCGGCGCAGCGAGGACTCCGCGTCCATGCGGTGGTCGCCGGCCACCGGCACCCAGGTCCGCCGCCACCACCAGCCCAGCGCCAGCAGGGCCAGCAGCAACGCCGTCTTGGCCAGCAGGATGCGCCCGTACCCGGTCGTCGCCAGCTCTGCCACGCCGCCGACCCGGACCAGACCGTTCACCAGCCCGGTCAGCGCCACCGTCACCGCCAGCGGCAGCGCCCAGCGCGAATACCGCGGCAGCAGATTCGCCCATTCCCCCCGCGTGCGCACGGTCAGCGCCAGGGCCAGCAACACCCCGAGCCAGGCCGCGGCCGCCAGCGCGTGCACCGCGCCCAGCACCGACCCGAACGCCTGCTGCGACATGTGCCCGGTGATGGGCCGCAGCGCCAGCGTCACCGCGGTGAACACCAGCACCAGATCCGCGGTCGCGCGGTCGGGACTGCGAAAACCGAAGGCGCTGTACGCCGCGACCGCGCCGCAGCCCAGCAGGATCGCGATGCCGATCTGCCCGCCGCTGACCGTGGTGAGGTACTCGCCGAACTGGTTCGCGCCCAGTTCGGTCACGGGCAGGCCCATCACCTCGGCGGATTCCATGGCGAGCATGGCGAATTCCATGGCCGCCCACACCGCGGCGGCGATCGCGAGCAACCGCCACGGCGGCGACAGCCGCTCGGAAAGCCTGGGCAGCGCGGCCGATCCCAGCACGGTCGCGCCCGCGCAGTCGGCGAGCACCCGGGCCGGGGCCTCGGGCTGCACCGGATCCCCGGCCGCGAGCAGCCACGCCGCGCCCGCCCCGGCCAGGCCGAGCGGGACGATCAGCAGCAGCAACCAGCGCAATCGGCTACCGCCGCTGTACGTTCCGCTCATTCGGGGTCCCGGGCGAGGATCGGTGCGGGGTCGAACCGGTTCACGAACGCCGCTTGCTCCGGCCGCCCAGCAGGGCGAAGGCCAGGCCGCCGCCGAACAGCACCACCGCGCCCACGATGAACACCCACAGCGGCACGCCGCCGTCGTCCCCGTTCGAGGAACCGGCGGCGCCGGCCTTCGCGCCGGGTGTGCCGTTGCCGGCCTTGGTCAGGTTGAAAGTGCGCTTGTCCTTCACCGCGTGCCCGTCGGCCGAGGTGACGCGGTAGGCGATGGTGTACACGCCCGCCGGGCCCAGTTCGCCGACCTCGATGCTCACCGTGGAGCCCTCGACCTTGGGATCGCCCTTGGACCAGAGGTTGCCGTCCGGGCCGGTGACCGTCATCGACGGGTAGCTGGGCTGGAGTTCCTCGTTGAAGGTGACGCTGACCCGCGCGGGCGAGGTGTCGATCTGCGCGCCGTTCTCCGGGCTGGAGCCGATGGCGGCCGAATGCGCGTTCGCCGTGCCCGCGCCCAGCAGGGCGAATCCGGTCAGCAGCAGGCCGGTCAGGACACCGGCGAGGATCCTGCGGCTCATGCGCTGCGCCCCCGGATCACGGCGCCCAGGCCCAGGGCCGCGCCGAGTGCGCCCAGGGCCAGGCCGAGGCCGCCGAGCCAGCGGGCGGTGTCGTCGGTGGCTTCGGGGGCGGCCGGGGCGTCGGCGCTGTCGTGGCCGTCGCCCGAGCTCGCCGCGAGCTGCACGGCCGGGGCGGGATGCTCGGGCTCGCTGCCGTCGGCGTTCTCCTGCTGATCCCACTTCACGACCTTGCCGTCGCTGTAGGTCTGGGTCGCGGCGAAGCTCAGGGTCTCCTGCTTCGGGAGCGGGCCCAGCGAGATGACGAAGCGCTGGAACTGGCCCGGGGCCACGCCGGCGTTGCCGGGTTCGACGGCCCAGGTGACCGAGACGGCCTCGCCCTTGTCGTTGCGGTCGACCTTCTCGGACCAGCCCGCGAGGGGTTCGGTGCGGACGCTCTTCAAATTCGGCACCGCCACGGTGAGTTTGGTGGTGGACGCGGTGTCGGATTCGGTGGGCACCTTGAAGGTGGCGACCGTGTATCCGCCCTGGGCCGCGCCGGGGGCGTCGACGGTGACGTGTGCGGACGCGATGCCCGCGCCGAACAGGGTGATGCCCGCGGCGGCGACGGTCGCGGTGCCGAGCGCACGCGAAAGCGAGGTGTGCATGGGTGATATGCCTTCTCTGACAAAGGGATTACGGGGTGTGGGAGAGGTTCACGCCGTAATCGGTGGCGCGCGCGGCGCACCCGCGCCGGAACGGCGCGCGTCCCGGACCGTCGCGGCCGTGCGCGCCCAGCGCCCGCCCGCCGCCACCGGCGCCGAATGCGGCCGGGACAGGACGGCACGCACCGCTCGGGAGACGAACCCGTACAGCCGCTCCGCGAGCAGCAGCAGGGCCGCGAACACCACGGTCGCGAGCGCGTGCGCCGCCGCCATCGACCCGTCGGTCACCAATTCCCTTGCGGGCGAACCGTGTCCGCTGTGTGCGAGCCCGCTCAACGCCACATGGCCCACCGGCTGGCCGAGCGCCATGAGCGCCACCAGCGCGCCGGGGGAGCGCAGCGTCGCCGCCAGCGCCCCGATCGCCGCGGCGGCCGCGATCAGCAGGGTGAGCCCGGCCGAACCGGGTATGCCGCCGCCCGCGACACCGTGCGCGGCGACCGCCAGCACCGCCACGGCGCCGCCCGCTACGACACCGCGCCCGAATCGGCTGTCCGCGCGCTGTTCTCGCACCCCGTGCGTGCCGGTTCCGGCACAGCCGCCGACCCCGCCGGGGAGGTGACCCCGGTGGCGGAGGCGTCGGCGGCGCACGGGAACCGGCTCAGTTCACGCCGAGCCGGGCGAGCACGTCGGTCTCGATGCCCGCGAGCTCGTTCGAGATGGAGGCGTGCACCGCGCGCCGGCGCTGCACCGGCATCTGGTCGGAGGTGCGGATCGCGGCGGACAGGCTCTCCAGCCGGTCGCGCACGTCGGCCACGAACTTCCCGTTGTCCTGCGGGTTCTTCTTCTCGATCTCGGCCAGCGTCGATTCCACGTTGGCCACCCGCGCCTGCAGGCGCGCGCCCGGGCCCGAGAACTCACCGAGCTGGTTCACCCCGACCCCGAGCTGTGCGGCCCGGCGGGTGTCGAGCTGCCCGCGCACGAAGGTCGCGCCCCGGTAGGCGAGCGGCGCGAGCACCGGCACCAGGATCCGCGCCACGCCCAGGTACTTGCGCACCTGCGCGGCGCTGAAGAGCTCGCGATCGGCCCGGGCGGCCACCTTCAGCGCGGCCTTCTCCTCGGCCTGCAACTTGGCGATCTCCGCCTTGGCGACCTTGGCCTGCGTGCGCGCCTCGTTCCGGTTGCGCTTGCGCTCGTTCCGCGCACCGAGCTTGGCCTCCATACCGGCCTTGTGCTTCAGCGCCTTGGCTTCGGCCCGCCGGCTGACCTTCTTCTTCCGCTTGGTGAACAACCCCATAGATGGCCTCCGTCATGCTGGTTCGCCATGGCAGCACAGGGCCGGGGGAAATGCCTGTCCGCCCATGAAACACAGTTTCCGCCCACCCTAGTGCGTCCCGACAACCCGTCGCGAGCGTGTGCCGCCTCGTGGCGAAAATCAGCCGTCTCGCGCCCCCCGGCCCGGCACACCGGCGGCGCGGCGGCACCCGCGAGGGTGGGTGTGTCGGGACATCAAGCCATACTGCTTGTCGTGTATTCGGGCATCGGTGACCATGGCGAGCGCGCCGCGTTCTTGGACGCGCGGGCGTTGATCGGCTGCCGGCACCGGCTGCTACTGGATTCCACCCATCCGCGGGTGCTGACCGGTGTCAGTGAGGATGCTGGCGTGCAGCAGCGGCGGGAAGCCGCGGCCGCGCATCGAATGCTGGTGCGGGACACCCTGGTTGCGGCCGATCCGGAGCGCTGGCTGGTGATCGCCCCGGAGCAGACCGCCGGCCGGCGCGCGGCCGAGACCATGGCCGCCATGGAAGCCGGGATCGAACGCATCTGGGGCGGGCTGCTGCCGCAGGAGTTCGACACCGGGCGGCGCGGCGGCTGCGAGATCCTGCGCCGGGATCCCGATCGCGGCGGCTACGTCCCGATCATCGTGGTCAATCACAAGGTCACCGACCCGCGCCAGCCCGACCCGGCCGACTTCCATCCGCTGACCACCGAGCTGTACACCTGGAATCCCAAGCCGGACAAGCACGTCCGCAACCGCCCGCAGCCGCGCGACCAGCAACGCCTCGCGCACCTGTACCGCATGCTGCAGCGGCACGGCTACGCCAGCCCCGCCCTGGTCGGCGGCGCCATCGGCTACCACTTCGATCGCGTCCTGCTGCACGACCTCGGCCCGATCCTGGACGACTACGACCGCCGCTACGCCGACCGCATCGCGGTGGTGCGCGGCGAGCTCCCCACCGTTCCCTCCAAGGTCCCCGAATGCCGCCAGTGCCCGTGGTGGTCCCGCGCGCCCGAGGAGGGCGGGCAGAGCTGTGAGCAGTGGCTGGTCGGCCGGCGCGATATCAGCCTGGTGGCGCCCGGTTCGCGCGCCGAGGTGCTGCGCCGCCACGGCGTGGAGACCATCGACGATCTGGCCGCCTGGGAGGGCGACGACCCGGACGACTGGCAGTACGAGCCCTTCACCGAGGCCATCGTCACCGCCCGCGCCTGGGCCACCGGCGCGCCGCTGGTCCGGCGCGTGGACCGCGTCCAGGTCACCCGCGCCGACGTCGAGGTGGACGTGGACCTCGAGTCCTATCAGGAACACGGCGCCTACCTGTGGGGCACGCTGCTGGACGGCGTCTACCGCGGCTTCGTCACCTGGGATCCGCTGCCCACCCGCGACGAGGGCCGCTCCTTCGCCGAGTTCTGGTCCTGGCTCATGGAGATCCGCGCGCAGGCCGCCGCGGACGGCAAAACCTTTGCCGCCTACTGCTATTCCCGCACCGCCGAGGACAAGTGGCTCTACGAGTCCGCGCGCCGTTTCGCGGGCATGCCCGGCATCCCCACCGAGCGGGAGATCCAGCGCTTCGTGGACAGCCCGCAGTGGGTGGACATGTTCCAGGCCGTCTCCGAGCAGTTCATCTGCCCGAACGGCAAGGGCCTGAAGAAGATCGCCCCGGTGGCCGGCTTCTCCTGGCGCGATCCCGAGGCGGGCGGCGAGGCGTCCATGAGCTGGTACCGCCTGGCCGTGGCCTACGAGGGCGGCGAACCCGACCTGTCCCAGCGCACCCGCATCCTCGAGTACAACGAGGACGACGTGCTGGCGACCCAGGTCCTGCGCGACTGGATGACCGATCGGGCCGATGCCGAGGTTCCGGCCATCTCCGATTTCGGCCGTCGTAGTATCGCGGAGTGACCGAACACGTCGAACACCTGGAGTTTCAGGCCGAGACCCATCAGCTCCTGGAGCTGATGATCCACTCGGTGTATTCGAACAAGGACACGTTCCTGCGGGAACTGATCTCGAATGCCTCGGACGCGCTGGACAAGCTGCGCATGGAGACCTTCCACGACAAGGACCTGTCGGCGGACATCTCCGACCTGCATATCGAGCTCTCGGTGGACCGCGAGAATCGTGTGCTCACCGTCCGCGACAACGGCATCGGCATGAGTCGTGCCGAAGTTGTGGACCTCATCGGCACCCTCGCCAAGTCCGGCACCGCCGCGATGCGCAAGCAGTTGCTGGAGAACAAGACCGACACCGCCGCCGCCGAAGAACTCATCGGCCAGTTCGGCATCGGCTTCTATTCGACCTTCATGGTGGCCGACAAGGTCGCGCTCACCACCCGCAAGGCCGGCGAAACCACCGGCACCCGTTGGGAATCGGCCGCGGGCAGCCCCACCTACACCATCGAGGAGCTGGCCGAGGCCCCGCAGGGCACCACCGTCACCCTGCACCTGAAGCCTTCCGACGACGAGGACCACCTCTTCGACTACACGCAGGAGTGGAAGCTCCGCGAAATCGTCAAGAAGTACTCCGATTTCATCGCCTGGCCGGTCCGCATGGATGTGGAACGGACCATCATGGACGGCGAGGGCGAGGACGCCGTCGAGAAGTCCATCACCGAGACGCAGACCCTGAACTCCCAGAAGGCCCTGTGGACCCGCCCCAAGAGCGAGGTCTCCGAGGAGGAGTACAAGGAGTTCTACAAGCACGTCTCGCACGCCTGGGACGATCCGCTGGAGATCATTCCGATGAAGGCGGAGGGCACGTTCGAGTACCAGGCCCTGCTGTTCCTGCCCTCGCACGCCCCGTTCGACCTGTTCCAGCGTGAGCACAAGCGCGGGGTGCAGCTGTACGTGCGCCGCGTGTTCATCATGGACAACTGCGAAGAGCTCATGCCGGAGTACCTGCGCTTCGTCAAGGGCGTGGTGGACGCGCAGGATCTCTCGCTGAACGTCTCGCGCGAGATCCTGCAGCAGGACAGGCAGATTCGGGCCATTCGCAAGCGCCTGGTCAAGAAGGTCCTGTCCACGGTGCAGTCGCTGCAGTCCGCCGAGGATCAGGAGAAGTACCAGACCTTCTGGCGCGAGTTCGGCCGGGTTCTCAAGGAGGGCCTGCTCTCCGACACCGACAACCGCGAAACCATCCTGAAGGTCTCGTCTTTCGCCTCCACGCACAGCGCGGACGAGCTGACCACCCTCGCGCAGTACGTCGAGCGCATGCCCGATACCCAGACCGGCATCTACTACATGACCGGCGAATCGCGCGAGCAGATCGAGAACTCGCCGCACATGGAGGCCTTCAAGGCCAAGGGCCTCGAGGTGCTCATCCTGACCGATCCGGTCGACGAGATGTGGGCCACCCAGACCCCGGAATTCGCCGGCACGCCGTTCCAGTCCATCGCCAAGGGCGAGGTCGACCTGGAGACCGAGGACGAGAAGAAGGAGTCCGAGGCGCTGCGCGAGCAGCAGGAGAAGGACTTCGGCGACCTGCTGGGCTGGCTGGGGGAGACCCTCGGGTCCAGCGTCAAGCAAGTCCGCTTGACCGCTCGCCTGACCACGTCCCCCGCCTGCATCGTGGGCGACACGTTCGACTTCTCGCCGATGCTCGAGCGCATGTACCGGGCCTCGGGTCAGGACCTGCCCGAGACCAAGCGCATCCTCGAGCTGAACCCGTCGCATCCGCTGGTCACGGGCCTGCGCGACGCGTACGCCAAGGTCGCGGACGAGGCGGACAAGCCCGCCGAACTGGCCGAGACCGCGGAGCTGCTGTACGGCACCGCGGTGCTGGCCGAGGGCGGCGAGCTCAAGGATCCCGCGCGGTTCGCCCGGGTGCTGGCGGATCGCCTGACCCGCACGCTCTGATCGCCGGGAACGCCCGGTCGGAAGGCTCCGACCTGCGCGTTCGCTGAATCACCCTGCGCTCCCCGCTGTTTCGGCAGCGGGGAGCGCGGCCGCTTCCGGCGGAAAACGGTCATTGCCGCGGGGTTCGAAATGTGACCCTCGCAATGTTTTTCCGATTCCGGGAACCCGCGCCCGCGGCGTACGTTGAACGTCTTGGTCGTAAGTTTTTCGTGTTCGTGTCTCACATGCTCGCGCTGAACATCGTGCGGGCGCTTCTCTTGCCAGGCAAGCTGCAAGTCGCCTTCTGATTTCGACCCGGTCACCGTGACCGCGGCGGCCGATGCAACATCCAGCAGGAGAAAGTTATGGTTCAGGGCACCGTCAAGTGGTTCAACGCGGAGAAGGGCTACGGCTTCATCGCCCGCGAGGACGGCCCCGATGTGTTCGTTCACTACTCCGAGATCGAAGGCAACGGCTACCGCCAGCTCGAAGAGGGCCAGGCCGTGAGCTTCGAGATCACCGAAGGCAAGAAGGGCCCGCAGGCAGCGGCCGTCAAAGCCCACTGAGAATTCCGGTCAGGCGCTGAAGCCTCCGCGTCGGCCGAGCTCGTGAAATAACAAGGCCCGCACCGTGTTCCGGTGCGGGCCTTGTGTTGTTCGCCTCTAGCGCGGAGCCATGCGCAGCGCGCCATCCATGCGGATGGTCTCGCCGTTCAGGTAGTCGTGCTCGGTGATGTACTGCGCCAGCTGCGCGTACTCGTCCGGGCGGCCCAGGCGCGACGGGAACGGAACGCCGGCCTCGAGGCCCTTGCGGTACTCCTCGGTGACACCGGCGAGCATCGGGGTGTCGATGATGCCGGGTGCGATGGTGTTGACGCGGATGCCGAACTGCGCCAGGTCGCGCGCGGCCGGGATGGTCATGCCGGCGACGCCGCCCTTGGAGGCGGAGTAGGCGATCTGCCCGATCTGGCCCTCGAACGCCGCGACCGAGGCGGTGTTGATGACCACACCGCGCGAGCCGTACTCGTCGACCGGCTCGGTCTTGGAGATCGCGTCGGCGGCCAGGCGCATGACGTTGAAGGTGCCCAGCAGGTTCACGGTGATGACCGTGCGGAACAGCTCCAGATCGTGCGGGCCGTTCTTGGACAGGATGCGCCCGGCCCAGCCGACGCCGGCGCAGTTGACCACGATGCGCAGCGGCACACCGGATTCCACGACGGTGGCGACCGCGGCGGCCACCTCGTCACCGGAGGTGACGTCGGTCGGGATGAGGGTGATCCCGGCCGGGACGCTGTCGCCCGCGCGCTCGATCGACTGGGCCAGGTCCAGGCCGAACACGGTGGCGCCGGCGTCGGCCAGGCGCTTGGCCGTGGCCGCGCCCAGGCCCGAAGCGCCTCCGGTGACAATGGCGGCAGATCCCGAAATCTCCACGGGGTGGTCCTCTCGAACGTGGACGGCCCTCTCACTGGCCTTCCGTCAATAGGCACCATAGTGGGGCGGTGCACCGGCCTCGAGGGGGGCCGGGTATGTACGGGTTCGCCCGTACCCGTCAGTTTGCGAACATGACTGTTCGCCGAGTGCTACTGTCGCTGCATGAACGCCGGTCAACCCCCACGTCAGCGCCGTGGTTTCCGTCGCTCCGTCCCGCGCGTGGCCGGCAAACGGATCCTGATCACCGGCGGAGCGCGCGGCATCGGCGCCGCGCTGGCCCGCCAGCTGCACGCGCACGGCGCACGCGTTGCCCTGCTCGGCATCGAGGAGGCGCTGCTGGCCGAGGTCGCCGCCGACTGCGGCGACGCGCCCTGGCGCTACTGCGACATCGGCGATCCCGCGCAGGTGGAGCGCGTGGTCAACTCCCTCACCGCCGAACTCGGCGGCCTCGACGCGGTCGTCGCCAACGCCGGCATCGCCCGCCAGATGTCCCTGCTCGGCGGCGATCCGGAGGTGCTGGAACAGACCCTCACCGTCAACGTGCTCGGCCTCTACTACACGCTGCGCGCCGCGGGCCCCCACCTCGCGCACCGCGACGGCTACGTCCTGATCGTCACCTCGCTGGCCGCCGCGGTCCACCTGCCCCTGGCCGGCGCCTACAGCGCCTCCAAGGCCGCGGTCGAGGCGCTCGGCAACACCCTGCGCATAGAAATGCGGCACACCGGCGCGAAGGTCGGCCTCGCCTACTTCGCCGAACTCGACACCGACATGACCAGCCGCGGCTTCGGAACCCATGCCGCGCACAGCATTCTGGGCCGCTCGACGGTGTCCGGCATCGCCCCGCTCGGCCCCGCCATCGACGCCATGGAACGCGCCCTGGCCCGCCGCGCCCGCCGCGTGGTCTCGCCCTACTGGGTGGGCGTGGTGCTGGAGTTCCGCGGCATAGGTCAGCGGGTGATCGACTACGCTCTGCGCCACGGCGTCGCGTCCGGTCTCGACATAGCTCGCACCGAACAGGTCGGTTTCACCACCGAACAGCCCGCCCGACCGAGCAGAATGGGGAAGTTCGCCTAACCCGTCCCGGCCCAACGGAGTTCACCGCATGCCCGAATCGGCTGTCACCGCCCGCCAGCTGCCCCGCGGCCGCCACGGTCTGCCCCGGGAGATCGTGGTCGCCGCCCAGCGCGACCGGATCCTGCTGGCCATGGCCGAGGCGATGGCGGAGAACGGGTACGTCGGCACCCCGGTCGCCGCGGTCATCAAACGCGCGGGCGTGTCCCGCGAAACCTTCTACGAGCAGTTCCGTTCCAAGGAGGACTGTTTCGAGGCCGCCTACGAGCGCGCGGTGGAACTCCTGCTCACCGGCATGCTCGCCGTCACCGGCCTGGAGATCGAGGGCGAGACCGAAGCGGCCCGCATGGAACGCGTCCTGGGCGCCTACCTCGACGCGCTCTCCGCCGAACCCGCCTACGCCCGCCTGTTCCTGGTCGAGGTCTACGCCGTCGGCCCCGAGGCCATCGCCCGCCGCACCCAGCTCCAGGAAACCTTCGTGGCGATCGTCGCCGACATCCTCGAGGCCGACACCGACCAGCAGCACTTCGCCTGCCAGACCCTCGTCGCCGCCCTGAGCGCGATGGTCACCAACCGGATAGCGATCGGCGACCTGGAAGGCCTGCGCGCGCTCCGCGAGCCCCTCATGGACCTGGTACGCCGCAGCGGCGGCCTGTTCGGCACGATCCCGCTGGCGGACGGGCCCGAGCCCGAGAACGCCGACTAGGCCTCGGGAAGCAGCGTTTTCGTGCGGCCGGGGTGGTTCGTCGCCACCCAGCTCACGCCGAGGTCGGCGCAGAGTTGCACGTCGTCGGGATCGTCGACCGTCCAGACATAGGTCGCCCGGCCCGCGGCGGCGGCCTTGTCGACCAGGTCGGGGTGTTCGCGCAGGGTGCGGACCGAGGGGCCGATCGCGGTCGCGCCGACCGTGGTGGCCGCGCCGCCGGACAGGTAGAGCGAGGACTCGCCCAGCAGCACCGTCGGCAGCAGCGGCGCGGCGCGGCGGATGCGCCACACCGCCGTGGCGGCGAAGGAGATCACCACCGCGCGTGAATGATCGGCCGAGGCGGGTGCGGCGATGCCGTAGCGCTGCAACTCGGTCAGCAGCGTCGTCTCCACCTGGGCGCCGAAGCGCACCGGGTGCTTCGTCTCGATGAAGAGCTTGGTGGGGCGGCTCTTCCAATCCAGCACCAGCTCGATCAGCTGGGCCAGGGTCAGCACCGGGGACGGTTCCTCGGCGGTGCCGAAGTTCAGGGCCTCGAGTTCCTCGAGGGTCATCTCCGAGACCGCGCCCACGCCGTCCGAGGTCCGGTCCACGGTGCGGTCGTGCACGCAGACCAGCTGACCGTCCTTGGTCAGTCGCACATCGCATTCGACGCCGTCGGCGCCCTCCTGCAAGGCGAGTTCGTATGCGGCGAGGGTGTGTTCGGGTCGCGCCGCCGACGCCCCCCGGTGCGCGACCACGAACGGCGCGCGACTGGCCCGGCTCACTTCGCCAATACCTCCTCATGCTCGGCTTCCGGCGCCCCCGTGGACTCCGGGCCGGCCGCCTCTGCGGCGATGGCCTCATCATTGCCGACGGCGGTCGCCGGCGCGCGCCCGGCGGCAGCCGCCGATCCCGGCTGCACCGGTTCGATGACCGGCGCGGCGGGTGTGGTCGCGATCAGCCAGCGCTGCGCGGTGAGCTCGCGCCCCCGCAGATCGCGCCCGGCGAAGCCGCGCACCAGCCACAGCGTCAGCACCGCGATCCCGGCCGCGAACGCATCGGTCCACAGCGTGATCAACACGCCGTCCGCGCGCACCTGCAGCGAATCGCCGAAGCGGTACAGCACCGCGATGACCACCAGCAGGCCGTTGAGAACCCAAGCGGCCCACCAGATCCGCACCATGCGCAGCAGCCGCGGTTCGTCGGCCCCGGTGGCGCCGACCCGGACCGTCTCGGTCAGGAAGACGCCCGGCCACACCAGATTCACCCCGGGCACGAGACAACCCGCGAACAGTTCCGCGAGCGACCGCGAATCCTCGCGTCCCGCAGCGGCATACAGGCTCGTCCGGGTGCGCGCCAGCCAGCCCACCACGGCCACCGCGGTGATCAGCGCGACCACCATCGCCGTCACCGCGGCGACCGTCACCGCGGCATCGGACAGCCACAGCAGCCACGGCTCGATCAACCGGCGGCGATTGCGCAGCAGGATCCCGTAGCGCCCCAGCTCGGTCAGGGCCGCGACGCCGAACACCACGGCGGTCGTGACGAGCAGGCGGGGCAGGCGCGCGACGAGCCGGTCGATCCGGTGCACGGGCTCGGCGGCGGTCTGCGGCTGCTGGTCCTGCAGACCCCAGCGCGGGATCTGCGTGTAGTGCGGGGTCGCGAGATTCGGTGCGGTGCGGCGCGGTGTCCCGGGATGCGGGGCCTTGCGGCCCGGCGGGCGGGCGACCCAGCGGTAGTTGCGCCGCTCGGGCGGAGCGTCGACCGGGGCGGGTGAGAGCAGCACGCCGTGGCAGCGCGGGCACCAGTGCAGCGGTTTGCCCTGCACGGCCCAGCGCGCGCCGCAGCGGGCGCACGGCTGCACGACCGCTGATCGCGGTTGGCCCACATTTCCCCCTGTCATCGCTCCATCATCCTGCGCCTAGTAGACCTTCGCGTCGGCGCCGTCGCCGGTGAGCGGGCGTCCCGTCTGCTGCCAGGCAACCATGCCGCCGCTGACATTCGTGGCATCGAAACCGATATGCGTCAGATACTGCACAACCTGGATCGAGCGACCGCCCTGCCGGCAGATCACGTAGATCTCGGAGTCGTAGTCCAATTCGTCCAGCCGCGCGGGCACGTCGACCATCGGGATGTGGATGGCGCCGGGCGCGTGGCCCAGGCTCCATTCATCGTCCTCGCGCACGTCCAGCAGCAGGGCCGGGGGCGGGGTGGTGGCGGCCCACGGCTCGGCGGCGTCGAATTCCGCTGGCACGGCATCGATCGGTACCGAGGGGACGTGGGAACTGGTCACGGTTTCGATCCTGCCACGCGTGCCGGGGAGCCGGGGAGTTCTATCCCCTCGAACCGGCCTGCCGCATCGACATTCCGGGTGCACGCGACTCGCCGAGCGGCACGAAACCGCCGGTCGGTTCCCCTCGGTGGAAGCCCGTCACCCACCCCGTTGCGGTGGGTCTGTGCATATCTCACTTGTAGTTATCCACATAATCCACAGGCTGATCCACAGCCGGGTTGTGGATAGCTCGGGTTGCCCGCGTGGCCGCGGCGAAAAAACCCGACAACACTACCAATAATCGGAAATCCTCTGACGGACAACGCAAGATCGGTAGCCTGACGCTATGACTGTGAGCAGGGGGCTACTCGACGGCGTGGACATTTCCGGACTCAACACCGCTCTCTCCGAGGCGACCTGCCTCGGCGTGGAGGTCGACACCGCAGCCGCCGAGCTGCGCCTGGAGCTCGACGTGCTGACCCTGCCCGCCGACGGCCCGCCGCCGACGGACTGCGACGTCTTCCTGATCCTGTCCGGGGTCAGCCGCGTCGCGGCCTCCCTGCGCAGGCAGCGCTGGGACGACCTGGATCCGGTGGTGCTCCCGCTCGCGCTGGACGGCCTGCACGACGCGGTCAGCAGCTTCGGCGGCGGCGCACTGCACGGCTGGGAGTTCTTCGACCTCGACGACAACGCCTGGACGCAGTGGCGCAAACTGCTCAGCTTCGACACCGTGCTGTCCGACCGCTCGGCCGCGCACATGCTCGAGTTCTCCCAGGAGGAGGGCATCGACCCCCGCGAGCTCGATATGCGGGTGTGGTTCGACGGCATCAGCGTGCAGGACAAGGCGGGCAAGGAGATTCCGCTCGAGGAGTTCGTCGCGGGCGGGGTGCGCTGGTGGAAGGCGCACTCGGCGGGCGATCCGCGCACCATGCGGCCGAATATCGTTCCGCCGCTGTAACTTCGGATTCCTCGGATCGAACGGGCCGCACCGGGTCAGGCGCCGGGCGGCCCTTCCGCATGTTCGGGCCCGCGCCCGGCCGGGTTGAGATCAGCCTGTGTCCATAGGTTGGGAAAACTGGGTAAGCGCTGGAATGTGGGGGCACGCGGCCCGGTTGCACGGGAGCGGGTGTACGAATGATGGTTGGGTGCGCCGCGGCACGGGCCGAGGGCACACAGCCGACGACACTGAGCACTGAGGAAGGGACATCGTGGCCGAGTACACGCTGCCAGAACTGGATTACGACTACAGCGCCCTGGAGCCTTTCATCTCCGGGCAGATCAACGAGATCCACCACACCAAGCACCACGCGGCCTACGTCGCGGGCGCCAACGCCGCCGTCGAGAAGCTGGAAGCCGCGCGCGAGTCCGGCGACCACGCGGCCATCTTCCTGAACGAGAAGAACCTGGCCTTCCACCTGGGCGGCCACGTCAACCACTCCATCTGGTGGAAGAGCCTGTCCAAGGACGGCGGCGACAAGCCGGTCGGCGACCTGGGCGCCGCGATCGACGACCAGTTCGGTTCGTTCGACAAGTTCGTCGCGCAGTTCTCCGCGGCCGCCAACGGCCTGCAGGGCTCGGGCTGGGCGTGGCTGGGCTACGACACCCTGGCCGGCAAGCTGCTCACCTTCCAGCTCACCGATCAGCAGGGCAACGTGCCGCTCGGCATCATCCCGCTGCTCGGCCTGGACATGTGGGAGCACGCCTTCTACCTGCAGTACAAGAACGTCAAGGCCGATTACGTCAAGGCGTTCTGGAACGTCGTGAACTGGGAAGAGGTGCAGGACCGCTTCGGTCGCGCCGTCAACCAGGGCAAGGGCCTGATCTTCGGCTGAGATCGCACGCATCGCGGAGTTCACGCTCCGTGACACGCCCGGCTCGGTAGGCCCGCGAACCCACCCCGGTTCGCGGGCCTACTGCTGTTTCCGGCCCCTGAACGGCGCGATGTTCGCCGGGCCGTTCGTCTGCTAGCACTCTTTGGTACTTGTGTGCCAGTCCGATTCCGGGGCATTCTCTGAATCCACAACCAGGACGGGCAGGGCCGCCCCCGTATTTCCGCACTTCGGGAGGGCGTAATGAGCGAACAGATCGGTGTACTGCCGTTTCAATCGCGTGGGTCGCTACGCGGATTCGTGATTTCGGGCCGCTGGCCGGACTCCACCAAGGAATGGGCGCAGGTGCTGGTCCTGGCCGTGCGGGTGGCCAGCCTGCCCGGACTGCTGCCGACCACCACCGTGTTCGGAGCCCGCGAGGAACTCCCCGAGGATCCGGATCCGGACATGGTCGGGCTCGTCATCGCCGAGGGCACCGTGCTCGGGCAGGAGGCACTGCTGCCGGGCCGGTTCGCCCAGCATGTGCCGCCGGCCCTGATCATGTTGCATCCGCCGCGCGAAACCCGGCCCTCGCTGCCCGAATGCCTGGGCGCCGCCTCGGGTTGCCTGCTGCTGCCGGGTCTGCCGCATCTGGGCCTCGAGCATCGGGCCGCGTGGGTGGAGACCGACACCGACGGCACGGTCACCTCCATGGTGAGCCGGGTCGGGGTGGATCCGATCAGTGATCCCGACACCGCGGTTCTGGCCATGCTGCTGGCGGCGTGAGGGTACCCGAAACCACCCGGCAGTGTTCCCAAACTTATTGCGCGCATTGCGATTTCGGCGATAGATGTTTGCGTCTGCCGGGTTTGCCGGGGTAAAGTCTCCGGCAGCGAAGGGGAGTAGCCCCCAATCGCGTAGTCGACATACTGGTCCCGCGCGGATCCGGCTGCGTGAACCGTCAGCGCCCTGTCCGGCGCCCGGTGGGCGAGACCTTCGGCCGACGAGAACCAAACCGATACACGGTGCGGCGTCGGCTGAAGCGCCCGCGCATCTTCAGCCGACAGGCCGGAAACCCTGGGAGCTGATGTGATCACCACGATTTTGCTGACATTCGGCGTGCTGTTCCTCGCCGAACTCGGCGACAAATCGCAGTTGATGGCCCTGACCTTCGCGCTGCGCTACCGCTGGTGGGTGGTGCTGAGCGCGATCACCGTGGCCAGCGTCCTGGTCAACCTCATCGCCGTCGGCGTCGGCCACTTCCTCGGCGCGGCCCTGCCCACCGAGATCATCTCCTTGTTCGCGGCGGCCATCCTGATCGGCGTCGGCCTGTGGACCCTGCGTGAGACCCTGCCCGGCCGGGAGGACGGCGACGAGGCGGAGGACGAGGCCCAGCTGCCGGCGTCGCGCTCGGCCTTCTTCGTGGTGCTGTCCGCGTTCCTGCTCGCCGAGCTCGGCGACCGCACGATGTTCGCGACGATGGCCCTGGCCACCAACAACGGCTGGGTGGCGGTGTGGATCGGCTCGGTCCTGGGCATGGTCGCCGCGGGCGGACTGGCCATCCTCGTCGGCGTCACCGTCGGCAAGCACGTGCCCGAACGCACGATCGCCGTCTGCTCGGGTCTGCTGTTCCTGTACTTCGGCGCGACGACCCTGCTGGGTACCGTCGCCCCGGGCCTGGGGACGGTCGCGATGGTCGCGGCCGGCGCCCTGCTGCCGCTGGCGGCGGGCGCGGTGCTGCTGGTGCTGCGCCGTCGCGCGGGTTCCGGCGAGCCGCACGTGCACCACCCGGACGCCGAGGCGCTTCCGCGGTCCTCGGCGCAGGCGTCTCCGCCGGACGCGCACTGATCACCTCGAGCGGCCGCCCGTACTGCGATGGATATCCGGAAACGCTGAACAGCGCTGTGCCCGAGAGCCGTTGGAAAGCCTAAACAGGCAGGTCAACGCAAGGAAATAATCTCCGCCCTGCTACCCTTCCGCGTCATGGGTAAGAGCAAGCGCAACAGTCCCAAGCCGGACAGCAACCGCGCGCAGAAGCTGGCCGCGCGCCGAGCCGAGCAGGAGCAGGCTTCGCAGGCGGTCACGCGGCCGTTCGAGGGTCTGGCCGCGGAGTGCGATCTGGTCGCGCTACGGGAATTCGTGCCGTCGGCTACCGCCACGCTGAAGCTGGCGCCGGGGGTCGCGGCCGAGCGCGCGGTGACCCTCGCGACGGTGCTGCCGGGGGCGGTTGCCGCATTGGTGCGGGCGGGCGACGAGCCGCTCGGATTCGTCGGCACGCAGGTGCAGTTCCAGTCGGACAACCCGGCGAGTGATCTGGCCACCGCGATCCTGTGGACCCAGTCCGCGGAGCCGGGCGAGTCGCTGGCGGCCGCGAGCGTGGACGGCGCGCCGACGCTGACCGACGTCCTGGATCCGGGCGCCGCGCTGGACCTGACCGTGCACCAGGACTTCAACTGGTGGGTCCCCGAGGGCGTCACTCCGGACAAGCAGGTGGCCGCCACCATCGAGCAGGCGAACCAGGCGATCATGCCCTCGGCGCGCCTGAACCTGGGTGCGGACGCCGTCGGCGCGGCCTGGTGGGTGGATGCGGGCGAGAAGGCGCATCTGCGCTGGGTGCGGCCCGAGGACGAGGATCAGCTGATGCTGGCGCTGGCTCGGCTGCACGCGGCCGGCGAGCTGCATCTGGGCGAGGATTCGCGGTTCGCGGGTTCGTTCCGCACGCACGGCCTGCTGGTGCCGGTCTTCGACCTGGACCCGGAGAAGCACGCCACCGAGTGGGAGCCCGCCGCTCGCGAGTTCGGCGCGCGCCTGATCGCGGCGCTGGCGAACACCGAGCCGCTCACCTCCGAGGAGCGCCGCTCCCGCGACGGTCTGCGCTCGCGTCAGGTGACGCTGCGCTGATTCCCGCGCACCGGTCCGCCGCACCCGGATCCGGGTGCTGAGCGGGCGATCTCCGGGCCGTTTGCCGGTTGGTTGCGACCACCGGCAAACGGCCCGAAAATTTTGCCGGAAGAATTTTTGAAAAAACCATATCTCGTTCGTTGGGCTCGGTTACGTTCTCCTCACCCCCGGAACAGCGGGGAGTCACCCCGGAAACTCGGGGCAAACCTGATGAGGAGAACACCATGGATGCCATTCTCGGTCTGATCAAGAGCCTGTTCAGCAGCATCTCCGCGAAGTAGCAATACCGCGGTAACCCAACAGAAAAGGCCCGGTCCAGCGCAAGGGACCGGGCCTTTACTGAAATTGCGAACTAAATGGAACCGCCCGCGGCCTTCGGGGACCCGGAAGCGTCCGGCGGCGAGCTCAGCTCGCGCGCGACGAAGTTCTCCAGGTCGAACATATTCGCGCTGGCCCGGTCGGCGACCGTGAGCAGCGTATTCATGTGCGCGACTTCCTCGACCTGCTCCTTGAGGAACCACTGCATGAACTGTTCGCCCAGGTAATCGCCTTCTTCCCGGGCGGTGCTGGCGAGCTGGATGATCTGGTCGGTGACCGTCTTCTCCTGCGCCAGCGCCAGCGCGATCGGCTCGCGCGCATTCTCGAATTCCGACTTGGCGGCGTCGACGCTGGTGAAGTCGACGCTCATATCGCGGTCGAGGAAGTACTGCGTGATCATCATGGCGTGATTGCGCTCTTCGACCGCCTGCTTGTAGAAGTGCTTGGCAAGCACCGGCAGATCCGCATTGTCGAACCACACCGCGATGGCGATGTACTGGTGTTCGGCATTGAATTCATTGCGGATCTGGTCATGCAGCAAACCGTGGAACTTGCTGCGCTTGGTTTGGGTTCGGCTCGACATGCCGACGACATTAGCCCTGGTCAGAACGCGTGTCATCCAAGTGCAGCCTTATTGAGCCCAGCCTAAATGAGGCAAGTATTGCCTAATTCGACTAATTGCCGACGGTGGTGACGAGGTCCGCCGGAATGGGTTCGTCCTTGGCGAGCGCTTCGAAGAACCTGCTGGCCCGGGCCTTGTCCCAGAGCAGCACGTTGCCCGCGTCGGTGTCGTCGAACCCGGCGATCGGCACGGTCGTCGCGACCGGATCACCGGCCAGCGCCTTCCCCAAAGATGCCAGATTCCACACATGATCGCTCGTGTCGACCTTCAACGCCTTCGTCAAGCCCTGTATCAACGGCCACGACCGGAACGGGTTGATCAGCGTGCCCGGACTGGCCGCCTTCTTCAGCAGCGCGCTCAGGAACTTGCGCTGATTCAGCATGCGATCCAGATCCGCGCGCGGCGTGGCGCGGGTGCGGACGAAGCCGAGGGCCTCGGCGCCGTTCAGCGTCTGGCAGCCGGCGCGCAGGCTGAGCCCGGCGAGCGGGTCCTCGATGGCGTCGTCCAGGCACATCTCGATCCCGCCGACCGCGTCGACGATGTCGGCGAAGCCGCCGAATCCGATCTGCGCGTAGTGGTCGACGCGCAGTCCGGTCGCGCCCTCCACGGTCTCGACCAGCAGCGTCGGGCCGCCGAAGGAGAACGCGGAGTTGAGCTTGTCCTTGCCGTAGCCCGGAATGGTGACGTACGAATCGCGCGGCAGGCTGACCAGCGTCGGCTCCCCGGACTCCGGCACGTGCACCAGGATGATCGTGTCGGTCCGCTCGGAGCCGACCTCACCGCCGGTCGCGAGTTCGGATTCCTGTTCCGCCGACAGACCCGAGCGACTGTCCGAACCCACCAGCAGCCAATTGGTCCCGGGCGTGTTGGTGGGCCGCCCGGTGTAGTTGGTGAGCGCGTCGATCCGCGCCAGGTGGTTCTCGACATAGAACCCGACGCCGATCGGCAGCAGCAGGATGACCAGCAGCAACGCCAGAATCCAACGGCCCCAGTGCCGTTTGCGCCGGGGCCGCGGCGCGGGCGCGCCACCCTTGCGCCGCCGCCCCGGCAGCGCGGGCGGTGGCGGCGTTCCCCGGTCGTCGTCCCGGTACGCCTCGGGCCGCTGGGTCGGCGCGTGCGAGGCGACCGGCCGTGCCGGTCGGCGCTGTGCCGGGGCCGGCTCGTCGGCCTGCTCGTAGCGCCGGGTCTGCTGGGGCGGCGCCACGCGCGGATCCCGTTGCCCCGGACCGGCATTACGCTGCCCCGGACCGGCCGCGCGCTCGCCCGGACCCGCGGTGCGCGAGCCGGGAGCGCCGCCGCGCTGCCCGGGCGCCCCGCCGCGCATTCCCGGGTCACCCTGTGCCGGGCCCGGATTGCGCGATGGGTTCGGGTTCCGCTGCGGTGGAACCGGATTGCGGGGCGGCTGATTCCGCTGCGGGGCTTGCGGCCCGCGCCCGTGCGGCGGCTGCTGCCGGCCGTCGGGCCGGCCGGGCCACCCCTGATTCGGGATCGGCTCATCGCGCTGCATACGCCTGTTGCGATCAGCGGGTGGGTGCGCGCTCGGGGGTTGCCCGTGGGATGCTCCGGGGCGCTGCGGGCGAGCCGGGGGCTGCGCCGGGCGTCCCGGCGGCGGCTCCCGGCGCATCCGTGCAAAGTGCTGGGGGTCGTCGCCGTTCATCACTGTCGACTCTACGGATCGAACCGCCCGAACGGTTCATCTCGGGTGCACTTCTTTTCGCATTACGGCAGCCAGGAGACGTGACCGCGCAGTAACGCGTACCCGATATAGGCCACCGTGTCGATGAGCGCGTGGGCCAGCAGCAACGGCCAGAGACGGTTCGTACGTTGCCAATACCGGCCGAAGATCAAACCCATGACCACGTTGCCTATACCGCCGCCGAGGCCCTGATACAGGTGATAGCTGCCACGCAGCAGCGCCGACGCGAGCAGCGAGCGATTCTCGCTCCACCCGAGTGCCCGCAGCCGGGTGATCAGAAACGCGACCACCAGGATTTCCTCGGCGGCCGAGTTGGCCCACGCGGTGAGCACCAGCATGGGCACCCGCCACCAGTACTGCAGCGAACCGGGCACGATGGTGACGCTCACCCCGAGCGCGTGCGCGGCCAAATACAGTCCGAGCCCGGGTATTCCGATGATCGCGGCCAGCGCCAGCCCGGGCAGCACGTCCGCCCGCCAGCGCAGCCGCCGCGCCAGCCCGATGGCCCGCGGCCCGATTCCGCTGCGCCACAACAGGTAGAGCCCGAGCGCGGCCCAGGCCAGCAGGCGCGTGGCGCCGATCAGCTGGAACAGCAGATCGATGGTGGACTGCGTGGCGCGCGAGGGGTTGAGCGCGACCGTCTGCCCGCCGACGCCGCCGGGGGAGAGTGCGCTCTCCAGCAGCGACAGGGCGGCCGAGGCGCCACTCAGGCCGAAGGTGACGGCCAGCACGACCGCGATCTCGATGCGGATGGCCCGCCGCTCGGCGTCGGTCTCGGCGACCGGGAACTTCCGGGGCGGGGTGTCGGCGGCCGGGGTCATGCGGTCAATCTATGCGGTCAGATGCGATGCAGCCCGCCGCGGAACGGGTTGGCGGCCAGGGCCTGCACCGCGCGGCTGAGCGATTCCACATCGTCGGCGGGCGCGGCGAAGGGCAGCCGGATGTCGTGGTCGGCCTCGGTGCCCTCCACTCGCAGGGTGACCCCGTAGCGGTCGATGGCCAGCGGATGCACGAGCGCGCCGCGCCGCAGGCCGGGCGGCAGGTGCCGGGCCAGCCGGTCGATGACGTCGGCGTGGTCGGCGTGCAGGTGCTGCAGCCAGGCCGCTTCCATGCCGACGAACGGGTCGGGCCGGGTGTGCCGGAGTTCTTCGCGGCCAACCGAATCCGCGCCGGTGGTGTCGGCGACGACGGCGGAGTCCACGACCAGGCGCAGCAGGCTGGCGGTGTGACCGATGTCGAGCAGGGACGGGTGCGGGTGGTCCTCGGCGACGGCGGCGGCCAGGGCGCGCTGGGCGTTGGCGGGGACCGCGTGCACCCAGCCGCGCAGCCAGACCAGGGCGCGCACGGGTTCGCGCAGCGGCAGCGGCGCGTGGTCGGTGAGCTCGAGGACGGCGGGGGAGCCGGTGGTGCCGCTGCCGACGACGAGCTGGGCGGCGACCGAGTAGGTGGGGACCGCGATCACGATGTCGCCGCACTGGCGCAGCAGGTGGACGGAGGTGGGTACCGGGTCGAGGCCGGGCAGCGCCAGTACCGCGTTATCGGCGTGCGCGCAGGCGCTGTGCACACGCTCAGCGGTAGTGGGGGCGACGACCGGGGCCGTTCGGGGCATACAACACCTCCGGAATGGAATTAGGTAAACCTAAGCTAAGTCAGAGTGTGATCTTCCGCAACCCTTGCGCTCGCCTACCGTGAAGCCGTGCCCCACGATTCGCATCCCGCGCCCGAGCCGGTCTCCCTGCAATTGAGCTTTCCGGCCAAGCCCGGCGGGCAGGGCCTGACCGCCGGCCTGGTCCGGCCGGTCACCGCCGATCCCGGCGCCGTACCGGTGCTCGACCTGGCCGCCGCCGACGAAACCGTCTCGGAGTTCCTGGTGCGGATCGCGCACGGCGACACCGGTTTCATCGCCCGCACCGACTCCGGCGAACGGGCCCTGGCGATCGTGGCCGCCACCGTCGCGGCCCTGTGCGGCGACGACATCCGCCGCGCCCTGCAACGCCCGGACGTCGCGTTCCTGCGGGGACTGAAGGGCCCGGCCGTCGAGGCGCTGCGCGACATCCTGCTCGCGATCGAGACCACCGACCGCGACGCCGTGACCAGCGCCCTGACGGTCCTCGCCGACTGAGGGCTCGGCCCCGCGCGGGCCCACCCGGGGTGAAACGCTGGGCCGCGCCGCAGGCTCGGACCTCGCCGTCCGGCGGCCCTCGGAAACCGTCCCGGGCGTGGCAAACCGTTCAGGTCGAGGCAAACCGTGGGAGCCCCGCGCGGGCACAAGTAATCTCGTAGTCGTGCCGCGCATCGCCTACTTCGGGCCGTCGGGAACTTTCACCGAGATGGCCCTGGCCAAACTGGAGTCCACCGAAATATTCGGCGGGCCCGTCGAGCGTGTGCCCGCACCGAGTCAGGGCGCGGCCATCGAACTGGTCCGCGCGGGCGAGGCCGAGGGCGCGGTCGTGCCGATCGAGAGCTCGGTCGAGGGCTCGATCTCCCCGACCCTGGACGCGCTGGCCCTTGGCCCGCGCCTGCAGATCATCGCCGAAACCGAACTGGACGTGGCCTTCACCATCGTCGGCAAGCCGGGGCTGTCGCTCGACCAGGTCCGCACCGTCGCCGCCTACCCCGTCGCGGCGGCGCAGGTGCGGATCTGGCTGGCGCACCGGCTGCCCGCCGCCGAGCTCTACACCTCCGCCTCCAACGCGGCCGCCGCCGAGGACGTGGCGGCCGGGCACGCCGACGCCGCGGTCTCGACCGCGCTCGCGGGTGAGCGCCTGGGCCTGGCGACCCTCGCCGCCGGCGTCGCCGATCACGATCAGGCCGTGACCAGGTTCGTGCTGGTCGCCCCGCCGCAGCCGGCTCCCGCCCGCACCGGCCGCGACCGCACCTCGTTCGTGCTGGAACTGGCCAACGAGCCCGGTTCGCTCATGCGCGCCTTCGCCGAATTCGCCACGCGGGGCATCGATCTCACGCGCATCGAATCGCGCCCCACCCGAACGGGCATGGGCACGTACCGCTTCTACCTGGACTGCGTCGGCCATATCGACGACGCCGCGGTGGCCGAGGCGCTGAAAGCGTTGCACCGCACCGCGGCCCGGATCCGCTACCTCGGATCCTGGCCCGCGACCTCGGCGACCGGCGCCCCGCCGCCCGCCGACGAACCCGCGGCGGCCTGGCTGGCCGATCTGAAGAAGGGGGTGGCTGATCTGTGACCGGCAAACTGATCCTGGTCCGGCACGGTGAGACCGAGGGCAATGTCGGCAAGATCCTCGACACCCGCCTACCCGGGCTACCCCTGACCGAACGCGGTGCGGGACAGGCGAAGACGTTCGGCTCCGGCCTGCTCGTCCCGCCGCAGCGCCTGTTCTCGTCCGAGGCCCTGCGCGCCCGTCAGACCGGCGGCTACATCGAGGCCGCGACCGGCGTGAACCTCGAGGTGCTCACGGATCTGCAGGAGGTGCAGCTCGGCGATCTGGAGGGCCTGAACACCAGAGCGGCGCACGAGGCGTTCCAGGACGTCTACCACGCTTGGCATTTCGGTGAGCTGTCCGAACGCGTCCCCGGCGGCGAATCCGGCAACGACGTGCTGGAGCGCTACGTTCCCGCCCTGGAGCGCCTGCGCGAGACCTATCTGACCGACCCGGAGGCCCCCGACCTGATCGTGGTCAGCCACGGCGCCGCGATGCGCCTGGTCTCCCGCGAATTGACCGGCGTCCCTCGCCAGTTCGCCGCCAACAACCACCTCGACAACACCGAGACGATCGAGCTCCTCCCGGTCCCCGGCGGCTGGGACTGCACCCGCTGGGGCAGCTACCTCCCGCCCTTCGCCGCCGACATCGCCCCCACCGGCGACGACCCGATGGGCTGAGCCGATCCGAGCTTCGATGCGCTCGGGCACCGGCCGCGTGCTTGCTCGGCTGCCGGCGGGAGCAGCTCTCCGGCTCAGGCGGGCGGTGGCGGGAGCGGGAAGTCCTGGCGCAGGGGGAGTGTGGCGATCAGGTCCGACAGTGCCGTGCGCAGGCGGGCGGGGGCGCCGGCGGTCAGGGCCGTCCATTTCGTACCGTCGTCGGCGCGGGAGGCGGTGGCCAGCAGGCGGCCGTGGCGGGTGTCGAAGACCGCTATGTGGTTGTCGGTGACCTCGCGGGCGGCGTCGGCGTAGACGACGGCGACGATCTCGGCGTGCGAGTCGACCTGGATCAGGGCCGCGGCAAGGGTTTTCGCGTCGCGGGGCGGCTTGCCGATCAGGGCGAGGCGGTTCGCGGTGGTGGTGACGTCGGTGGCGGCGTCGTCGAACACCGGGGCCAGTTCCTCGGTGGGTGCGTTCATGCCCTCGATGTCGAGCGGACCGGCGGGGCCGAGCGCGGCCAGGATCGTGCCCGGAAGATCGTGTCCCGCTTCGTCGATGACGTACGAGTGCGGCCCGCGCAGCGCCAGCACCTCGATGTCGTCGCCCTTGGCCAGACACAGTCGATTGACCTGCTCGCCCACGTACCAGCGCAGCGCCACCACCCAGTGCGGACGGTGCAGCACCCGCAGCCGTTCGGCCAGCTCGGGATGAATCTCGGTGCCGTCCAGCAGTTCTCGCTCGGCGAGTGACACCGCGGCGGCCGCCATGGCCGCGTCGTGATCGGCGGCGTTGTCATAGCGGCCCATGGCGTCGAGCACCACGGGCAGCTCGTCGATCCCCACCGCCTCCAGCAGATACTGCATGTCGTCGAGCGAGAGCGTCACCGCCCCCAGCGGCGACGGCCCCCGCCCCGCGCCGAGCACACTCACCTCGCGTCGCCCGGCTCGCCGCCGATCACCGCGGGCGCCAGCGCGTCGCCATCGGAGAACGGCCGCTCGGACCGCCCGAATCCCTTGCCGCCGTGCGCCTCCTCCTCGTCCCGCGCGGCCTGATTGCCGAGCAGCGGGTGGGCTCCGGGGCCTTGACGCACCGGCGCGGCCGCCGCGTTCCCCGCCCCCGCGCCGGGCATCGGTTCGGCCAACGGCGCCGCACCACCACCGATGCCGCTGCCCGCACCCCAGCCCTCGGGCAATCGCAGTGTGCCGCCGCCGTTTCCGATGCTCACCCCGCCACCACCGCCGAACCCCGCCGCGCGGATGCTCGCCGCCCCTCCGGCCGCCACCGCCGCCGCGCCGAGCCCGGCCGCGATCCCCGGATTCGCACCGGGCACGGCCTGCGTCAACCCGTTCCCCACGGCGGTGATGGCCGTCTCCGCGACGGTGCCCGCGGTGGTCGCGACCCCGGTGACCACGGTTCCCGCGGCCTGCGAAACCGCGCTCAGCACACCCGGATTGTTCGCGAACGCCGCCGCCGCGCCGAGCGCCGCCTGCACCGGACTCGTGCCGTCCCCGAACGCGTTCGCCGCAGCACCGGCCTCGGCCGACCCCGCGCCCATGGCGATCGGCGGCGGCATGAAGAACTCGCCCGGCGTGGTGACCAGCGTGGTCGTCGCGAACTCGTAGGTCTCCATGACCAGCGCGGCCCGGATGTCCAGGGCCAGCTTGGCCGCCTCCGCGGCTTCGGCAGTGCCGTTGAGCGCGCCGCCGGTCGAATGTGCCGCCACCCGAGCCGCTTCCACGAGCGCGATCTCGGGCAGGCTCGGCATGACCAGCGAGGCCACGGTGTACGCGGTGGCATTGGCGGCCGTCTTGGCGGCCATGACGCCCGCCATCACGGTCTGCTGTTCGGACCACACGGTGAACCCGGTGAGCCGCCCGAGCACGTTGATGCCGTTCAACCCCTGCAACCCGACCCCGACCTCGGCCATGACGCGGGCCACCGTGGCGGTGGCGTCGGCCCATCCGGCGGCCAGGGCGCCCCACGCGGTACCGGCCGCGACGATCGGAACCGCGTGTGCCCCCGCGTTCAGCGACAGAGAATTGAGTTCGGCCATCCGGGGCAGCCAGAAGACGCCCGTGATCCCCAGTGTCATGTCGGAACCCCCTACACCGGAATAGCGGCGATCCCGGCCGCGCGCACCGCGTCCTGGATCAGGTACTGGGCGAGCTGGCTGCGCAGCGTGGCGGCGGCGTGGTGTAGTTCGAGAACAGCCTGGGCGGTTGCTCGATCGTGGCTCAGGGCAGCCTGATTGAAGTGCGCGGCGGCCAGGAAGGAGACTTCCTCGGTGCCGGAGGGCAGCACGTGGGTGGCCGGCGCGGTGGCGGCGGACAGCGCCGCGAGTCGTTCGGCGAGTAGGTCGAGCTCCAGTGCGGCCGCGAGAACGACCTCGGGCTGTACGAGGACGTGGCCAACCATGATCGAGCCCCCTTCACGAGTCTTCCCGGATATGAGATTGGACGCGCGGGTTAGCTGATCGGTTCCCCCCGGAGCTGTCAGCCCCAACCCAGCTGATGCAGCCGGTCGTCGTCAATCCCGAAGTAGTGCGCGATTTCGTGAATCACCGTGACGGCCACCTCGTCCACCACTTCGTCCTCGCCGTCGCACATCTCCAGGATCGCGTCGCGGTAGATGGTGATGGTGTCCGGTAATGCGCCCCCGTAGTGGCTGAAGTCCCGTTCGGTGAGCGCGATGCCGTGGTACAGCCCGAGCAGATGCGGGTCCTCGTCGCTGCGCGGCTCTATGAGAACCACCACGTTGTCGATGGCCTGCGCCAACTCGGCCGGAATCAGGTCGAGTGCGTCGCCGACGAGCTCCTCGAAGCGCTCGTCGGACATGGAGACCGCCATTGCTATCCGTTCTGCGCGTACTCGGCATGGTTCCCGGCCACCGGGAGCCGCCCCCGCGCGGTGCGATTCCGCGCGGGCGGGTGATTCATCGCGGCTGCGGGATGACCGGCGGCGCGGCGCCCGGCAGCGGTTGCGGGGTGGAGCGCCCGTTGTTCGGCGGCGGCACGGGCGCCTGCCCGTCGACCAGGATGTCCCCGCGCGCGGAGCCGGTGATGGTCGCGAAGCCCTCCTGGTCCGCGCCCTTGCCGATCATGCAGTTCAGGCTGCGGCTGCCCGCGAGCCAGCTGCGCGTGTCGAGGAAATCCCAGAACAGGGTGAGCGTCTTATTGCGCAGCGCGTCGGGCGCGCCGAGATAGTCGGTGGAGTCCTTGGCGCACTGCTCCTCCATGAACTTGTCCTGCTCGTCCTTGGACGGCGGGCCCGCGGTGAAGCGGGCGGCCAGATCCACGGTCGAGACGATCTCGAAGGCGTGCGGCTGGGCGCAGGCGACCGGATCGGTGGGCAGGTTGCGCGAGATGCCGATGCAGGTGCCGACGTCGTACACCTTGGACTGGCTGGTGGTGCGCACGCTGCCGCTGATGGGATGGGTGGCGGTGCCCGCGCTGCCCGCGACCTGCAGGCCGCAGCGCAGCGTGCGCTCGCCCGCCTTCCAGCCCGCTTCACCCGGGTTGATCAGGCCGACCACGAACTTGCCGCGCGGATCGAACTTTCCGCCGAGGTAGCTCTGGGCCGCGCTGACGCAGTGTTCGTCGCGCAGTTCGGAGAAGCGCAGCGAGTCGGGGAAGCGCGACCCGTCGCCGAATTCCTTGCCCGGGTACTTGCTCAGATCGACATCGGAGGTGACCTCGAACAGGTGCTTGCTGTCGCATTCGACCTTCACCAGGTCGCTCGCGTTGGGCTTGGTCCAGCTCAGGCAATCGCCCTGGCCGGCGGTGCCGAAGGCCGCGCCCGCCACCGCGCCGGTGGGCTGGGACCCGCCGGGGGTGTGCGCCTCGACCCGGCTGGAGTCGAAGCCGGAGACGAAGAGCGTGATGAGCGCCGCCGCCACCGCGCCGACCGCGACGGCGAGCAGGCCGTAGCGCAGGGTCGGCGCCGACAGCGGACTGTCGTTGTCGAACCGCCGGCGCACGGCGTTCAGCGGTCCGAGCAGCGCCGATTTCCCCGAGCTCTGGGCCCGGGGCATCTGTGCGCGCTTAGGCGGCGGAGGCAACTGTTCGTCTGACATCGCCAACCATCATTGCAGTGATCGCCGCGCCGCGCCGCTACCGTTCGTACTTCGCACCCCCGATTCGCGTGGATCCGCCACCCGTTCCGCGCTGTGCGGGCCGTGTCCGGCCCGGACATGGCCCGGACCGGAGGCATCCACCCCCGGCCCGATGTTTCCCGTGGAACCGCTACGAGGCGTAGATCAGATCCGCGGCCTTCTCACCGATCAGCACCGCGGGCGCGTGCGTGTGCCCGCGCGTGATGACCGGCATGACCGAGGTGTCCGCGATGCGCAGCCCCTCGAAGCCCCGCACCCGCAGCTGCGGATCCACGACCCCGTCCGGCCCGGTGCTCATGCGGCAGGTGCCGACCGGGTGGTACAGCGTGTGCGAGTGATCCTCGAGGCAGCGCCGCAGCACCTCCTCCATCGGGGTGTCCGAGGGCACGCCCGGCTGCATGATCTCCCCGATGTGTTCCTTGAGCGCGGGCTGGCTCGCCAGGTTCGCGCAGATCCGCAGTCCTGCGAGCAGCGCGGCGCGATCGTCGGCCTCGGTGCAGTAGCGCGGATTGATGCGCGGCGCGGTGAAGGGATCGGCCGAGGCCAGGGTGATGCTGCCGAACGAGGTCGGCTTGAGCAGCACGGCCGCGAAGGTGACCGCGTGCCCGTCGGGTTCGGTCAGGCCCTCGCCGACGTACGGCGCCGGGGCGAAGATCAGCTCCAGGTCCGGCAGCGGGAGTTCGTCCCGGCTGCGGACGAATCCGTACGCCTCGCCCACGTTGGAGGTGAGCTGCCCGCGCCGGCGCAGCAGGTAGTTGGCCAGCTCCGGAATGCTCTTGTCCGCGCCGAACAGGCTGCCGCCGCGGGTGCGGTAGACGATGGGCGCGGCCAGGTGGTCGCGCAGTCCCTGCCCGACCTCCGGGGTGTGCCGTCGCACCTCGATCCCGTGGTTCTGCAGCTGATCCGCGTCGCCGATGCCCGAGAGCATGAGCAGATGCGGGGTGTTGATCGCGCCGCCGGACAGCACCACCTCGCGGTTGGCGCGCAGCTGTTTGACCTCGTCGCCGACCCGGTATTCGACGCCGACCGCCCGGGTTCCCTCGAACAGGATCTGGGTGACGTGCGCGTCGGTGACCACGGTGAGATCGCGCCGCCGCTGCTGTGCCGGACGGATGTACGCGTCCGCGGTGCTCCAGCGCGCGCCGCGCTTCTGGGTGACCATGGTCTGCGTGAAGCCTTGCGGCTCATCCAGATTCGCGGCTTCCACCGGGTATCCGGCCTGCGCCACGGCCTGCAGGAAGTCGCCGGTGAGTCCGCGCGGGCTGCGCTGGGTGGAGATGTGCAGCGCCCCTTCGGCGCCCGGCTCGGCGACCCCGTCCAGGGTCTCCATCCGCTGGAAGTACGGAAGTACCTGCTGGAAGGACCATTCGGGCCCGGCGTGGCTCGCCCACTCGTCGTAGTCGGCGGCGAAGCCGCGGACCCACATCATGGCGTTCATGGAGGAGGAGCCGCCGAGCATCTTGCCGCGCGGCCAGTAGACCTGCCGATTGCTCAGGTCGGGCTGCGGTTCGGTGCGATAGTTCCAGTCGTTGGGGCCCTGGAAGAGCTTGGAGAACCCCGCGGGAATTCGAATGAACTTGTCCTTGTCCTCGCTTCCGGCTTCGAGGACGGCGACGCTGACGCCGGGCCGGTCACTGAGCCGGGCGGCGACGGCCGCTCCGGCCGATCCGGCGCCGACGACGATGAAATCGACTGAGCTCGGCATGTATTGGGGCATTCAGACTCCTCAGGCGAGACCGCAGAGATGACGCCGGGCGCGGCGGCGAGCCACGGCGCGGGGTGGAACAGCCCGCCACGGCGCACGAGCGTGCCGGGCCGGGCGGGTGGAATGGGCCGGACACGATCGCGGGCGCAGCTGCGCTGCCGGGCGTGTCCATGGCCCCAACTATGGGCGGACGGGCGCGTACTGGCCAGCGAAACCGCGAATCCGGCGGAATCGGGGAGGCGGATGACCGGAATCCGCACCCGCGCGGGGGATATGGCGGGCGGCGGCGCGGGGGCCGGACCTACGGGAAATTGGGTGGCCGCCGCCCACTAGGCTGTTTCCTATGATCGACCTTCGATTCCTGCGGGAGAACCCGGACGTGGTCCGCGCGTCGCAGCGGGCTCGTGGTGAGGACCCGGCCCTGGTGGATGCCCTGCTCGCGGCCGATGCCGCGCGGCGTGCGGCCGTGGCGAACGCCGACGGGCTGCGGGCCGAGCACAAGGCGCACGGCAAGAAGGTCGGCAAGGCGTCCCCGGAGGAACGGCCCGCCCTGCTCGCGCGCGGCCAGGAGCTCTCGGCGCAGGTCAAGGCCGCCGAGGTGGGGGAGAAGGACGCCGACGCCGTCCTCGACGCCGCGCAGCGCGCCCTGTCGAACGTGGTGCAGGAGGGCGCTCCCGCCGGTGGTGAGGACGACTACGTCGTGCTCGATCACATCGGGACCCCGCGCGAGTTCGATTTCGAGCCCAAGGATCACCTGGAGCTGGGCGAGTCGCTCGGCCTGATCGACATGGAACGCGGCGCCAAGGTGTCGGGCGCGCGCTTCTACTTCCTGACCGGTTACGGCGCGCTGCTGCAGCTGGGTCTGCTGCAGCTGGCCGCGCAGCGGGCGACCGCGAACGGTTTCACGATGATGATTCCGCCGGTGCTGGTGCGCCCGGAGGTCATGGCGGGCACCGGTTTCCTGGGTCAGCACGCCGCGGAGATCTATCACCTGGAAGAGGACGACCTGTACCTGGTCGGCACCTCGGAGGTGCCGCTGGCCGGCTACCACTCGGGCGAGATCCTGGATCTGAGCGGTGGCGCCAAGCGCTACGCGGGCTGGTCGTCGTGTTTCCGTCGCGAGGCGGGCAGCTACGGCAAGGACACCCGCGGCATCATTCGCGTGCACCAGTTCGACAAGGTGGAGATGTTCGTCTACACCACCCCGGAGGAGGCCGATGCCGAGCATCGCCGCCTGCTGGCGTGGGAGCAGGAGATGCTGGCCGCCATCGAGGTGCCCTATCGCGTGATCGACGTGGCCGCGGGTGATCTCGGCAGCTCGGCTGCCCGCAAGTTCGATTGCGAGGCGTGGGTGCCGACCCAGCAGACCTATCGCGAATTGACCTCGACCTCGAATTGCACGACGTTCCAGGGCCGCCGCCTCAATGTCCGCTATCGCGACGAGAACAACAGGCCGCAGACCGCCGCGACGTTGAACGGCACCTTGGCGACCACCCGCTGGATCGTGGCGATTCTGGAAAACCACCAGCAGGCCGACGGCTCGGTCCGCGTGCCCGCGGCATTGGTCCCGTTCGTCGGCACCGAAATTCTGAAGCCGATTCGCTGAGTCCACCCTCCGCACCGAAACCTCTGCATCTGCTCCTCTACGCCGACGACGCCGCCTACCCCGCACACCCGTTTTTCGTCCCCGACTATTCGGATACTCCCGCCCCGACGTTCGCGGCCCGCCCGGTTCTGGACTGAGTGGAGCGGGGGAGCGAAGCGGAGGAGCGGAGGGAGGGAAGAACCGGGCATAGGGGGCCGCGAACCCGCCGGAGCGAAGCGGAGGCAAAAAGATACAGAGCGGAGGCAAAAATCAAGACACCGTTTAGGCTGGGCTCCGTGCGAGGAATCGGGTCTCGCGGCGATACCCGAACGCGGGTGCGGGCGGCTTCGGCGCTGGCAACGGCAATGGTCATGGCGCGGACCACCGGGGCGTTCTACGTCATGGGTGGAGTTCTGGGTCTGGTGATCACCGCCGTGGCACCGGGCGATGAGGGTAATCGACCGCTGGTGGGCGCTGCGGCGCTGGTGGCGTTGCTGCTCGGCGTGAGCCTGCTGATTTGGGGTCCGCGGATGCCTCATTCGGTGCACCACGTCTATGTCGCGATGGCGACGGTGCTGGTGACCGTTGCGGTGCACTGGTTTCCGAATACGGTGGGCGCGATCAGCCTGGCCGCGTTCTATGTGTTCGTGGCGTGTGACGCGGCCATCTTCTTCGCCTACAAATGGCTGGGCGCGCATGTGCTGTTCGCGGTGGTGTGCTGTCTGTGGGTGGTGCCTTCGCGTGGCCTGCCGTGGTGGTCGGGTTTGATTCCGGCGGGTATCACCGTCGGGGTCGGCATCGTCGTCGGCATTCTCACGCGCATGGCCTCGGACGCCGATATCGATGTGCTGACGGGTCTGCTGAATCGCCGCGGTTTCGATCGCGCGCTGGCCAATGCGATCGCGCACGCGCAGCGCGCCGATCAGAGTCTGTCGCTGGTGCTGGTCGACCTGGATCGCTTCCAGAAGATCAACGATCATCTCGGCCATCGCGCCGGTGACGCGGTGCTGCAGCGCGTCGCCGACACCTGGGCGAAATTGCTCACCCCCGAGCAGCGCCTGGCCCGTTACGGCGGTGACGCTTTCGCGCTGCTGCTGCCGAATTCGACCGAGCAGGCCGCGATTCTGCTGACCGAGCAGTTGCGCGCGGCGGTGACGACGGGTTGTTCGGCGGGTGTCACCTCGTGGCAGCCGGGCGAGTCCGGTTCGCTGCTGGTCAGCCGGGCGGACGTGGGTCTGTACCGGGCCAAGCAGGCGGGCCGCAATCGCACGGTGCTGGAGTCCTCGCGGCAGCTGCCGCTGGCGGTGGAGCTGCGGGAGGCGATCGATCGCGGCACCCTGGACGTGCAGTATCAGCCGATCGTCTCGCTGTCGGACGGCGATACCCGCGCGGTCGGCGTGGAGGCGCAGTTGCGCTGGTCCTCGCACGCGCAGCCGGAGGTCACGACCGAGGGCCTGATTCGCGTCGCCGAGGAATACGACCTCATCTCCGATCTGGACGAGCTGGTGCTGCGGCGCGCGTGCGCCGACGCCGCTCGACTACAGGAGACCTTCGAACAACTCGATCTGACCCTGAATGTGAATGTGAGCGGCCTGGAACTGGCCGAATCCGATTACGCCGACCGGGTTTCGGGGATTCTCGCCGATACCGGCTGGTCCGCGGATCAGCTGGTGCTCGAGGTGACCGAGAGCGATATCGCCGCCGAATCCGAGACGGCCGTGGCGAATCTGCACAAACTCCGGGAGCGCGGCGTTCGCATCGCCATCGATGATTTCGGCACCGGCTATTCGTCGTTGAGCCGGTTGGCGAATCTGCCGAGCGACATTCTGAAGGTGGATCAGTCCTTCGTGGCCGCGATCCGTTCCGATTCCCCGGCGCCGCCGTTGCTGGGCGTCATCGCCGCGTTGAGTAAGTCGCTGGATCTGCAGGTCATCGCGGAGGGAGTGGAAACCGAATATCAGGCGGCGGTGCTGACCGAACTCGGTTTCGCCCTGGCGCAGGGTTATCACTACGGCGATTCGCATCCGGTGTCCGAGCTGATCAGCGACCTGAACGAGCGTCCCGGCCTGGTGGGCGCGGCCCGCACCGAGGGCGAGGTCGACACCACCGGCTGGATTCCGATCGACAATCCCCTTGACGGTGGCCTCGGTCGCGAGTGAAGCTGGCGGTATGCGCATGCTCGTGTACGCCTGTTGATTCTCCAGCCTGCTTCGCGGTGACGCTCGCGCCGATTCGGTGCGCGGTCTCACCGCGCGTTCGGTGCTGTTCGCGCTCACCAAGGATCTGATCCCGCTCTACGCGGTCTATGCCCTGATCTTCGCCGATCACGGTCTGAGCGTCGCGCAGATCTCCTCGCTGCTCGCGATCTGGTCGGTGACCTCCTTCGTGCTCGAGGTGCCCTCCGGCGCCTGGGCCGACACGGTCTCGCGCCGGGCCCTGCTGATCCTGTCGGCGGTGCTGCTGGCCGCCGGTTTCGCCGTCTGGACCCTGTTCCCGTCCTACCTCGGCTTCGCCGCGGGCTTCGTCCTGTGGGGCACCTCCGGCGCCTTGAGCTCGGGCACGTTCGAGGCTCTCCTCTACGACGACCTGGCCGCCCGCGCCGCCACCCCCGCCTACGCCCGGATCCTGGGCTACACCCGCGCCGCTGCCGAATCCGCCGCCCTCGCGGCGATTCTCGCCGCCGCGCCCCTCTACACCTGGGGCGGCTACCCCCTGGTCGGCTGGTCCAGCGTCTTCGTGGCGGCCCTGCACATTCTCGCAGCGATGGCGATGCCGAGCGCCCCGAAGGCCGTATCGGCCGGGGAGGTCGAGGATTTGGAGGACGCCGACGAAGCGGATTCGCCCCCTGGGGAATTCGAGTATCCGCGCGTCCGCACCGTCGATGCTCCCGCCTTCGTCCCCGAGTCCGCGAGCCTGTCCCGCTACCTGCACATGCTCCGCACGGGTGTCCGAGAGGCCCTGCGCGTCCGCGTGATTCGCCGCGGCGTCCTGCTCGCGGCCCTGCTGAACGGCATCACCGCCTACGACGAGTATTTCGCCCTGATGGCCGACGAGGCGGGCGTCTCCCCGGCGGTGGCCTCGCTCCTGGTCGGCGTGACGGTGGCGGGCGCCCTGGCCGGCGCGTTCCTCAGCGGCCGCACCGAGTCGATGCGCCCGCGAACGATGGCCTGGACCCTCACCGCGGGCGGCGTCCTGTTCATCGCCGGGGCCCTGCTCTCGGGCCTGGCCGCCACCCACCCCGCCTCCGTACACCTGCTGACCGGCGTGGGCTTCACCCTGATAGGCGTCGCCTACGGCCTGAACTACAACGCCGACGTGATCGCCTCGGCCCGCCTCCAGGACGCGATCGAGGGCCCCGCCCGGGCGACGGTCACCTCGGTCTCCGGCGTGGCCACCGAAGTCTTCGCCCTGGCGGTCTTCATCTTCGCGGGCTCGGCCGCAACCCTGCTCTCGATCTCGACGGTAGTGGCCCTACTCGGCATCCCCCTCCTTGCCACCGCGCTTCTCGCCACCCGGTGGCTTCCGAGATCTCACGTTTCATCGGCGCCCGGCGGCCCATCGTGAACGTTGCGCTGGCGAAGATCCGTGGCCAGCCGAGCCGCGGTCACGTAGTCGGCATCGTCGTGCAGAACGATCAGGTCGTGATACGCCGCGGTCGCGCAGATCTGCAGGTCGACCACCGACAGGCATTGATGGTTACCGTGTTCCGCGGCCCGCCATTGCAATCCGGCGATCCAGAGCCCGGCGGATTTCGGCACGGCGACATCTCGGTAGGACGCGTCGAACATCGCGCAGAGCTGGCTGTACTCCTTCAGATTCCGGGCGGACCGAAGAAACTCGGAGCGCATCGGATAGCAGGAGCGAAGGTCGCCGTCCACGGCGGCATCGCGCCACAGCTCGTGAATCTTGGGATCGCGCAGGATGTGCCAGAGCGCCGAGGAATCGAGCAGATACCCGATCACTGCCGATGCTGCTCCTTCTCCGTGCGATGAGCGGCCTCGGCACCTTCCAGGTCCCAGCTCTTGGCTAGCTCGAAGTAGTGGTCGTATGCGGCGGCGCGCGCGCGTCGTTCGTTGTACTCGGTCAAGGCGGCGGCAACGGCGGCGGTCTTTGTCCGGTGTCCGCCGAGCTTCTTGGCTGTTTCGAGGGCTTCGTCATCGATGTCGATATGAGTAAGCGACATAACGCCCTCCTGTACATAAACACGCCCAAAGTTGTCTCAATAGTGTACATCGAGCCCGGTGGCGAAGAATCGAACCGTGACGATGCGACGGATCGGTCTGGGTTTCGGGGTGTGCATCGGCGCGGGTGCGGCGGGGCAGGCCCGGATCAACGGGGTGCTGGGGGAGCGGTTGCACGACGGAATCGCGGCGGCCGTCATCAGTTTCGGGACGGGGCTGCTGCTGGTGCTGGCGGTTTTCGCGGTGAGCCGGACATCGCGGTCGGGATTGGCACGGGTGCGGGTGGCGTTGCGGGGCGGTGAGCTGCGGTGGTGGCAGTTGCTCGGCGGGTTGTGCGGCGCGTTCTTCGTCGCGTGCCAGGGGCTTACGGTGGCGGCGCTGGGGGTCACCGCGTTCACGGTGGCCGTGGTGGCGGGCCAACTGGTGAGCAGCCTGGTGGTGGATCGGGTCGGGGTGGGGCCCAAAGGACGCACGCCGGTCACGTGGGTGCGCGGGGTGGGCGCGGCGCTGGCGCTGGTGGCGGTGGGTTTGTCGGTGATCGGCCGGCACGGCGCGACCGGGGTGGGATCGGCTGTGCCGGAAGCGTTTCGAGGCGGCGCGCAGCTGCTGTTGATCGTGTTGCCACTGGTGGCGGGGATCGGGGTGGCGTGGCAGCAGGCGGTGAACGGACGGGTGGGCGCGGTGGGTGGACCGCAGTCGGCGACGCTGGCGAACTTCGTGACGGGCACCGTCGGGCTGGTCCTGGTGGAAGCGGTGGTCGTCGCGAGGACCGGATGGCCCGAACGGTTTCCGCCCGAGCCGTGGCTGTATCTCGGCGGTGTTATCGGCGTGGTCTTCATCGCGCTGGCGGCGGCGGTGGTGCGCTGGATCGGGGTGCTGCTGCTCGGCCTCACCGCGGTGGCCGGCCAGCTGTCGATGTCCCTGCTGCTGGACGTGGTCGCGCCGACGGGCGCGGGCATCTCGCCGCTGGTGGTGCTCGGCTGTGCACTCACCTTCGCCGCGGTGGCGGTGGCCGCCCGCGGCTCGTCCTGACCTCGCTCCGATCCGGCCGGCGCCGCGGCCCCGGCCGGAAGTCGTGTCAGCTCGCGGTCGGCGCTTCCAGTTTCTTCGACCGCAGTTCATGCCCCTTGGAGGTCTTGCAGCGGCCCGATTCGAGATCCCACGACCACCCGTGCAGATTGCAGGTGAGCGTATTGCCCTCGATGACACCGAATTTGGACAGATCCGCCTTCAAATGCGGGCAGCGCCGCTGGATTTCCCAGCCGTCGAGTTCGGTCGAGGCCGAGTCGTCGTGTGCTTCGGAGAACCAGCCGTCGGCGTACGCGATGCGTTCGTCGGTCAGGCATTTGAAGAAGGTGTAGAGGAATTCGTTGTATCCGCCGATGCGCCAGGTGGTGAAGCGCGTGGACAGGAAGATGGTGTTCACCCAGTCGGGTTCGTTGTCCCGCAGCACGGTGCGCACGAGTGTCGGATCGATGCGGAAGCCGTAGCGCTGCTTGCCTTCTCCCTCGATCACCGGGCGCACGATTCGCTGCGGGAAGTCCAGCACCACGGTCTCGTCGCCCATGACCAGCGCCACCGGGTACCCGATGCCGTCGCAGATGAGATCGCTCTGCGCCATGATCGGCTCGAACAGCGCCTTCAGTTGCGGCAGCAGCGGCCCCTCGGATTCGCTTGCCCAGGTGGCCTTCTCGGCCGCGAGCACGGGCGCGAACCGCTGCGCCATGTCCTCGATGTACGCGGCCTTGTCGCCGTACACCGAGTCGGGATCGACCGCGTGGGTGAGCGTGAGTTCCTTGCCGTGCACGTCGGCGACCGACCCCGGGATCATCAGGATCCCGCCCTCGTTGCCGTGGATGCGCATCTGCTCGAGGAAGACGATCTGATCGGGGAAGATGTTGCCCTCGTCGCCCCGGTCGTCGTTGAGGTAGCGCAGTTCGTCGTCCAGGAAGACCGGCGGCCCGGCCGAGGGCACGACCCAGGTGGCCCCGACCTGTTCGATGTAGGAGCGTGCCCGGTCCATGCCGCGCTGGCGCTTCTGCTTGCCGAAGTTGGACTTGGTCTTGGCGGGGATGTCGTACACCATCGGGTACCAGATGGCCCCGGAGTACTGCAGCAGGTGAATGTCGATGTGCCCGAACGCGTCGTGCAGCACGTCCATGTCGACCGGTCGCGCATCGTTCATGTTGAAGCACACGGTCTCGCGGTCGGAGACGATGATGCCGGAGTCGCCGATGGGCCCGTCGGCGGGCGCGCGCAGGGCGATGATCATGATGTCGATCTCGTTGCCGTCGCGCCCGGTGACGGTGTGCTTGACCGAGTCCTCGGTCTCGAAGAAGGTGTGGAACCCGAGCTGCTCGAGTTCGCGCCGCAGGTCCGGCACCGGATAGTCCGGCAGCAGCACGACCGCGTCCTTGTTCACCTTGTCCAGCAGGTGCTGCGCGTCGAAGTGATCGCGGTGCAGATGCGAGACGTAGAGGAAGTCGCAGTTGCCGAGCTCGTCCCAGTCCAGTTGGGTGTTGTCCGGGAACGGCACCCATGATGCGAAGTACGCCGGGTTGACCCAGGGGTCGCACAGGATGGTTCCGGCTGCGGTACGGATGTGGAATCCGGCGTGTCCGACGCTGGTGATCTGCACGAGCTCTCTGCCTCCCTGACCGTTACCAGCCACCCAGAGTACTGGCTACCCCGAGACGTCGCCGATGCAGTAACCCTGGTTGCCGGACTTCAGGGTGAATGTCTGTTTTTTCGCCACACCCGCGGTGCTGGTGACGCCCGCGGTGACGGTGAGATAGCCGTCACGCGGCCATTCCGCTCGAATCGACCGGTCCGCGAACTTCTTGATGCCTGGGAGTTTGCTCGCGGCGGCCGCCATGGGCGCGATGCCGGGCCTGCCGGTGCCGTACGGATCCCAGGTCGCGGTATCGGTGGAACAGACCAGCGGATAAGCATTCTCGACGTCGCCGGTATGTACGGGATCGCCGATCATTCGCGCGAGAAAGCGCCGGACGGTGTGGATGGCGTCGGCCTCGGTGAATTCGACCGCCGCGCCGGCGGGGAACACGTACGGGCAGGCGTAGCCGTCGACGGTGTCCGCGTCGGTGACCACCAGCGTCACCGTCGCGCTCGTCCAGCGCGTGGTGTCGCCGTGGTCCACGGGATCCCGGGTCAGGGCCTCCAGGATCGGCCCGGGCTCGGCGTATTCGGACTCGATCCGGTCCGGCGCCATCGCCCAGCAGTCGGCCGCGAGTCCCGCCGTGCCGCGGCCGCGCAGGTCCGCGGCCCAGCGGGCGACGGCCGCACCGGCGGCGACGGGTGATCCCGGTTCGGGAACCGCGGCCGGCCCCGGCGTGGTCGCGGTGCCGCTCGGTCGCGGTGCGGCGGTGGTCTCGTCGCCGGGGATCCCCACGGCCGCATCGCAGCCGGTGAGCAGCAGGCAGCTCGCGGCCAGCGCGGTCACGACGCGGACCGTTCCGCCGAGTGTCCGATCGCGGCCGGTATCCCGCGTCGCGGTGCGTTCGTTCACCCCTGCGAACCTTTCTGTCCGTGCCCCGCGGCCGTGTATCGCCCGCCCGGGAGCGGCGCCGATATTTTGGCGTGTGCGGCTTTCCTACTGTCGCGAAGGGTTTTTGCGCACTCCCGCCGGGCGGGTGTTGCCCGGATCACTGGTCGCCGCGCGAGCAGCGACTACGCTAGTGGAACTGTGGAACCCGTCTACTTCCCGATCATCGGGCTGGCCCGCACCGTCTTCGCGCTGCAGGGCCTGAAGTTCTCCGTCAAAGGCGACACCAACATCCCGGCGGAGGGTGGCGCGGTCATCGCCATCAACCACACCGGCTACCTCGATTTCACGTACGCGGGCCTGCCCGCGCGCACGAACAAGCGCTACATCCGCTTCATGGCGAAGAAGGAGGTCTTCGACAATCCCGTCGGCGGCCCGATCATGCGCGCGCTCAAGCATATTCCGGTGGATCGGTCCGCGGGGTCGGACTCGTATCGCGAGGCGGTGAACCGCCTGCGCAAGGGCGAGCTGGTCGGCGTGTACCCCGAGGCCACGATCAGCCGCAGCTTCGAGCTGAAGGAATTCAAGTCCGGCGCCGCGCGCATGGCCATCGAGGCGAATGTCCCGATCATCCCGGTCGCGATCTGGGGCGCGCAGCGCGTGTGGACCAAGGGGCATCCGAAGCGGCTGGGCCGCACCAATACTCCGATCGCCATCGAGGTCGGCGCGCCGATCGCGCCGTTCGAGCCCGCGCAGGAGCTGACCGACAAGGTGCACGCCGCCCTGCAGGCCATGCTGCTGGACCTGCAGCGGGACTACGTGCACGAGCCCGGCGCGTTCTGGGTGCCCGCCCGCCTGGGCGGCGGCGCGCCGACCCTCGAGGAGGCCAACGCCATCGAGCAGGCCGAGGCCGAGGCGAAGGCGGCCCGCCGGTCCGAATGACCGGAATCGGCTGGTGATCAGCCGATCCGCAGCCTGATCACCGCTTGGAGAGGGTGGCGCGCCGGTGATCCCGGTGCGCCACCCTCCGTCGTGAGCGGACCGTCCGGTTCGGGCGTCCGGACTCGGATGCGCCTGTGCCCAGGGGGAATTGGTGGGGCGACAGTCCGGCCGGGGGATCAGTAGGCTGCACAGGCGACTGTCGCGGGGAATGAGGGAGACGTGCAAGGCACTCCGTTCGGCCGGTATCGCCTGCTCGAACTGCTCGGTGAGGGCGGGATGGGTCAGGTCTACCGGGCGTACGACACCGGAACCGATCGCATGGTCGCGCTGAAGGTGCTGCCGCCCGGCTACGCCCACGACGAGAAGTACCGTGCCCGTTTCCGCCGGGAGGCGCAGGCCGCGGCACGGCTGAGCGAGCCGCACGTGGTGCCGATTCACGACTACGGCGAGATCGACGGCAGGCTCTACCTGGACATGCGCAGTGTCGAGGGCGTCGATCTGGCGCATCTGCTCGACCGTTCGGGCGCGTTGTCGCCGGCCCGGGCGGTGTCGATCGTCGCCCAGATCGCCGCGGCCCTGGACGCCGCGCACGCGGTGAATCTGGTGCACCGGGATGTGAAGCCCTCCAACATCCTGGTGACCCCCGACGATTTCGCCTATCTCATCGATTTCGGAATCGCCAGGGGCAGTGACGAAACCAGCCTGACCACCACCGGCGCGACCGTCGGCACGCTGGCCTACATGGCCCCCGAACGTTTTTCGAAGGGCGTGTACGACGCGCGCTCGGACGTCTATTCGCTGGCCTGCGTCCTCTACGAATGCCTGACCGGCGCGAAGCCGTTCCCCGGCCCGAGCGCCGAGCGGCAGATCGCCGCCCACCTGACCGAACCCCCGCCCCGGCCGTCGGTCACCGACGCCGGCGTCCCGAGCGACTTCGACGCGGTCATCGCCTGGGGCATGGCCAAGGATCCCGAGCAGCGCAGCCGCACGGCGGGCGCGCTGGCGGCCGCAGCCCGTGAGATCTCGGTCGACAGCGCGCCCGCCGCGCCCCGGTTCGCGCCCCCGGTGACACCGGCGACTCCCCAGCCCACCACCGTCGCCTCCGACATCCGCGCCTACGCGAATATGGCGCCCACCCAGGTCAATTCGGCGAGCCATCCGCCGCCTCCGCCGCCGCCGGAATCGACCCGTAACCGCTGGCTCGATCCCCGCCTGGTCTGGGCCATGGCCTCGGTGCTCGTGGTGGCGCTGGGCTTCACCGTCGTCTACGGCGTGCTCGCCACCCGGGATTCCACGTCCGGCGACACCGCCGCCGCGCCCTCCGCGTCCTCGAATCCGCCGCTGTCCGCGAATCCTTCGACGGCCGTGCAGCCTTCGACAACCGCGCAGCCTTCGACGACCGCCGCGCCCCCGACCACGCGTACGCTCGCCCCCCTGACCACCGTGATGACCGATTTCGTGCGCGATCACTACGCCGCGCTGCCCGCGAACACCCGCGCCGCCTACGACCGCCTGTCGCCCGACTACCAGCGCCGCATCGGCGGCTACGACGCCTACAGGTCGTTCTGGGACACCATCTCCCGCGTCACCACCGACTCCCTGACCGCCGACCCCGCCACCCAGCGGGTCACCTACCGCCTGACCCTCACCACCAACGGCGGCGAGGTGACCACCGAGTGGCGGGTCATCCAGCTGGCACAGGCCGGCGACAGCTACTACATCATCAGCGCCGAACTCCGTTGACCAGCGCCTTGTCCCGCAATAAGAAATCCACAAGGTTTCGTTAACACCCACCCCGCAGAATCATTCTTGTCCGGTTGAGAGACCGGGACTGCCGGACCGGCCGGGTGACACCGACCGGGACGACAGCTGCTTTCGGCGGGGGGAGCAGCTTGCGTCGCACCTTCGGGGGGAAGGACGGCGGGGGGACAGGGACGGGATGGTGTGCGGTGCCGGTTCGCTTCGGGGAGGAGCCGAGCCGGACCCGGCGCCACCCGATGGCGTCGGCGAAGGAGGAGCGCCGACGGGGCGGGGAAGGCGCCGCGACCCCGGGTCGGTTCGGGGAGGAGACGAACCGGGGTCGTGTGCGCTGCCGAAGCCGGCGGGGGAGCACCTTGGGGGAGGTGCGCCGGCGGAACAGGGGTTCGTGGTTCGGGGGAGCCACGGGCCGGGGGGACCTGGGGGACAGGGGAACTGGGAGCAGGTCTGCGAGACCGGGGGGTGCGCAGACCGGGAGGACTGCGGAAGTCAGGGGGAGCAAAGGAACTGTGGTCTCGGGGGGAACTGTGGTGTGGAGGGGACCATGACGATCGCCGGCTGGGAAGCCCGCTGATCGGCTGGGGGACAGGGAGATAGCGGGCAGGGGCTCGCGAAGGGGCGGGGAGTCCGGTGCCGTGGTTCGGGGGGACTACGGCACCACGCGAGGAGAAGGTCCATCAACCTGGGGAGGATTGTGGATCGATCGGGAACAGGGGAATCGCAAGCAGGGGTGCGGATGGCGGGGATTCGGGGGCTGTGGCCGGGGACCACGGAACAGTTGGGGCGGAGGTTCGCGATCCCGGGGAGGATCGTGGACGGGGCGGGGAACGGAGTCGCGGCTCCGGTTCGGCTGGGGAAGAGCCGAACCGGAGCCGCGTTTCGTCGTTGCCACTCACCCGGAGCCGTACCGGCTCGGCGCGACCGCGTCAGCTGGGGTCGGAGCCTCGAATGGCGGCCAGCCACGTCGCGAGCGCGGCGGCCACCACGGTCGCGGCCGCGAAGGTGAGGGCGGAGCCGCCGGCGATGTATATCCACAGCAGCGCCGCGAACGGAGCGGCGATCGCCGACTGCGCGTCGAGCAGCAGCCTGCGCCCGGAACCGGCGGCGCGGGTGGCGAGTTCAGCGGCGTCGGCCGCGGGCCGGGTGGGATTGTCGATGAGCCTGCCGATGGGCTCGGAATCCCGCACCCGCCCGGCCGGATACACCCGCTCGCCGTCGACTTCGATTGCCCGGCCAGAGATCTCGCCGCGCGCCGAGGTCAACGTCATCAACGCCGGATCGAAATACACGGGCAGCCATCGGGTCCGCCCGCCCCCGCTGATCTCCAGCCACGACCGGCTGACCAGCCGATGCTGCTGCCGCACCCGCCGCACGACCGCGTCCGCCTCGAACGCCGGCACCCCGGCGGGCACATACCCCCACGCCATGGCGAGCCGAAACACGCTGTACCCCAGCACGCAGACCCCCACCGCCCCCAGCATCGCCACCTGCTCCGAATCGCCGAACGGCGCCCACGCGAGGCATATCGCGAGGGCGCCGATCGTCACGATCACCGGATAGGCCAGGGGGTGGCCCATCCAGTGACTCACTTCAGAAAACCGATCTTGGTGTAGTCGTAGGTGGCCAGGCCCGCCGCGCCGTAGTTGGCGAGATTCGCTCGCACGGCGACGTTTCCGGCCGACTGCACGAGCGGGATCGAATGCCCTTCGGCGAAGACCTGCTGATCGATCTGGTTCGCCAGTTCGATCGCGCGGGCCGGGTCGAGTTCGGACACGGTCTGCTCGATGAGCGCGTTGAGTTCGGGCGAACCGATGCGACCGTAGTTGCCCTGCAGATCATTCGGGTTGTAGCCGTAGATCTGGTTGAGGCTGCCGAGCGGGAACGGGTCGCCGACCCAGCTCCAGTACGCCACGTCGAAATCACCCGGCTGGATGAAGTCGGTGAAGTAGCCCTTGCCCGGCTTGGTGTCGATGGTGAGCTTGATGCCGACCTGTGCGAGGTTCTGCTGCATGATCTGTGCGATCTGCACCCAGGTGTCGGCGGTGTACATGACGTCGCGGATCTCGAGCTTGCGCCCGTCCTTCTCGCGGACGTCGCCGACCAGCTTCCAGCCCAGATCGTCGAGTTCCTTGGCGGCGGCGGCGGGATCGAAGGCCTGCGCGTTGTCCTGGTAGCCGGCCTGACCCTGCAGGAAGATGTGGTTGTTCAGCGGCTTCGGGTCTTCCACCAGGCCGTTCTGAATGGCGGTGGCGATGCCCTGCCGGTCGATCGCCTTGATGATGGCGACCCGCAGCTTCGGATCGGACAGGATCGATCCGGGCGCCCCGTTGAAGGTCATGTGCGACCACTGGTTACCCGGCGCGCGCCGCACCACGACGCCGGCGGTGCCCTGCGCGGTCTTGAGATCGTCGCGCGAGCCGAGGCCGACCGCGTCGATCTCGTTGTTCTGCAGCGCGGGAATCGTGGCCGCGCTGTCCAGCACGCTGTAGGTGATGGTGTCGAGCTTGGGTGTGTCACCCCACCACAGCGGATTGCGCTCGAGCACGATCCGGTTCTGCGCGCGGTCGACGGACCGCAGCTTGAACGGTCCGGAGGTGAGCTGGATCCCGTCCACCAGGCTCTTGTTGAACGCCTCGGGGTTGGCGGTCACCGACTTGGGGAACAGGAACGAGTTGCCCGCGAACTGGCCCCGCCAGTCGGCGTAGTGCCGGTTGAACGTGATGATCGCCTGGCGATCGTCGACGCCGCGCTCGATCTTCTCGACCCGGTCGAAGCCGTTGTTGATGGCGAGCAGGTATTCCTTGTTCTTCCCGCTCAGCGCCTCGCCCTGGGAGCGGATGTCCTCCCAGGTGATGGGCGAGCCGTCGGACCAGACGGCCTTGGGGTTGATCGTGTAGGTGACCTGCTGCGGATCGGTCTTCGTCAGCTCGGCGCTGGTGAAGAAGTCGGTGTTGACCGTCAGATTGCCGGCGGCATCGGTCTTGAACGAGCGCGGCATGATCGGCCGGAGCACCCCGGCGGTTTCCGCGTCGTTGCCGTCGTTGTGCAGCGCGTTCCAGTTCTGCGGCAGCGCGGACATCGCGAGCCGCAGGTTCCCCCCGTCGCGCAGATCGGCGACATCGTGCGGGTTGATGTCGTTCGTGGTGCCGATGGCCGCGGTCGCGCCCTGCGGCGCGCCGCCCTCGTCACCACCGCACCCTGCGGCCAGCATGGCCACTGCGACCAGTGGGACAGCGAGTCGCATCCCAATCGAGCGCTTCCTCATCGGTCGCCCCTTTCCTCGGAGTTGGCTGGGTTACTTCAAGAACCCGATCTTCGTGTAGTCGTAGGACGCGAGACCGGGTGCACCGTAGTTCGCCAGATTCGCGCGGACCGCGACGTTGCCGGCCGACTGCGTCAGCGGCAGCGAGTGGCCCAGCTCGAACACCTTCCGGTCGATTCGATTCGCGAGCTCGATGGCCTTGGCCGGATCCAGTTCGGACAGCGCCTGATCGATCAGATCGTTGATCTCCGGGCTGCCGATCCGCCCGTAGTTCCCCTCGATGCTGCCCCCGTCGAGGCGATAGACCTGCGGCAGGTTCTTCAGCACGAAGACGTCGCTGGACCAGGCCCAGTGCGCGATGTCGAAGTCACCGGGCTTGATGACGTCGGTGAAGTAGCCCTTGCCGGGCTTGGTCACGATGTCGAGTTTCACGCCGACGGCGGCGAAGTTCTGCTGGATGATCTGGGCGATCTGAATCCAGGTGTCGTCGTTGTACATGACATCGCGGATGACGAGTTTGCGGCCGTCCTTCTCGCGCGTATCGCCGTTGAGCTTCCACCCGAGCCGATCGAGCGCCGCCGCCGCGGCCGCGGGATCGAAGGCCAGGCTGTTGTCCCGATAGCCGGTCTGCCCCGCCACGAACACGTGATTGTTGAGCGGCTTCGGGTTCTCGACCAGCCCGTTCTGAATGGCCGTCGCGATGCCCTGCCGGTCGATCGCCTGGGAAAGCGCAACGCGCAGACCGGGATCCGCGAGGATCGAACCCGGCGCGCCGTTGAAGGTGACATGGGTCCAGCTGCTGCCCGCCGCACGCCGGATGGCGATGCCCGCCGTGCCGCGCGCGGTCTTCATGTCGTCGCGGGAACCGATGCCGACCGCGTCGATCTCGTTGTTCTGCAGCGCGGGGATCAGGGCCGCGCTGTCCAGCACGCTGAAGGTGATGGTGTCCAGCTTCGGTGTCGAGCCCCACCACAGCGGGTTGCGGCCCAGCACGACTCGGTTCTGCGCGCGGTCCACCGACTTCAGGGTGAACGGCCCCGCGGTCAGCTTGATCTCGTCGACCAGACTCTTGTTGAAGGCCTCCGCGGTTCCGGTGACCGATTTCGGGTAAAGCGATGCCTCCCCGGCGAATTGGCCCTTCCAATCGGCGTAGTGCTCTTTGAAGGTGATCACGGCCTGACGGTCGTCCACCCCGCGTTCGACCGTCGCCACGCGATCGAACCCGAAGGTCATCTTGATCAGATACGCCTCGTCGGCCCCGCTCATGGCCTGCGCCTGGGAGCGGATGTCCTCCCAGGTGATGGGCGAGCCGTCGGACCAGACGGCCTTGGGGTTGATCGTGTAGGTGACCTGCTGCGGATCCGACTTCGTCAGTTCGACACTCGTGAAGTAGTCGGGATTGACCGTGAGGTTCCCGGCGGAGTCGGTGGTGAACGCCCGCGGCATCATCGGCCGCGCCAGTCCGCCCGCCTCACCGTCGGCGTCCGTGTGCAGGGTGTTCCAGTTCTGCGGCAGCGCGGACAGCGCCAGTCGCAGATTGCCGCCGTCGCGCAGGTCGCTCACATCGTGCGGGTTGATGTCGCTGGAGGTGCCGAGTTCGGCCGCCGCGCCCTGCGGCGCCTCCTCCTCGGTGTTCGAACAGCCGGACAGGAGCACTCCCACCGCCAGCAGCGATATCGCCAAACGTGGTGCGAGCGAACGAATCCTCACCGGACAACTCCTATCGGGCGACGACCGGCACGGGCACGGCGTCGATGAGGGCGCGAGTGTACTCGTGCCGTGGTGAATCGAAGATCTGCTCGGCCGGACCGTATTCCACGATCTTCCCCTGGTACATGACGGCGATGTCGTGCGCGAGATTGCGCACCACCGACAGATCGTGCGAGACGAACAGGTACGAGAGCCCGCGCTCGATCTGCAAGTCCCGCAGCAGATTCAGAACACCGGCCTGAATGGAGACGTCCAGCGACGACACCGGTTCGTCCAGCACCAGGATCTCGGGTTCCAGGGCCAGGGCGCGCGCGATGTTGATGCGCTGCTTCTGCCCGCCGGAGAAGTCGGCCGGATAGCGATCGGCCTGTTCGGGTCGCAGTCCCACCTGTTTCATCAGTTCGGGCACGCGTTGCCGGATCTCGGCCCGGGATCGGCCGTCGATCCGCAGCGGCTCGGCGATGGCGTCGGAGATCGGCAGGCGCGGATCCAGGGACGCGGACGGATCCTGGAAGACGATCTGCATCCGGCGGCGGATATCGCGCCGCTGAGTCCGATCCAGTTGCGCCACATCGTGACCGAGGATCTCGATGCTGCCGCTCTCGGGAGGGACCAGATCCATGATCTGGGTCAGCGTCGTGGACTTCCCGGAGCCGGATTCGCCGACCAGCGCCAGCGTCCGCCCGGCCCGGAGCTCGAAATCGATGCCGTCGACGGCGTGCACCTCGCCCTTGCGGCGGCGGAAGACGACACCCGAGGTGATGGGGAAGGTCTTGCGCAGCTCCGAGACGCGAAGCACCACGTGGGAATCGGTCTCGGTGACCTGTTCGGGCGCGGAGATCTCGTGCCGGTACGCGGTGAACAGCGCGGCGCTGTCGACCTCCGCCGTGCGGATGCAGGCCGCCCGGTGGCCCGGGGCGGTGTCCCGCAGTGGGGGTTCGGCGACCAGGCATTCGTCGATGGAGACCGGGCAGCGCGGGGCGAAGCTGCACCCCGGCGGCAGCGCGTGCATGGCCGGCGGCGAGCCCACGATCGGAATCAGCGGGGTGCGCGGGGGGCCGTCGATCCGCGGGATCGAACCGAGCAGACCCACCGTGTAGGGCATCCGGGGAGTACTGAAAAGCTCTGCCACCGGTGCGGTTTCGACGATGCGACCGGCGTACATGACCGCGACCCGATCGGCGAGCGTGGCGGCGATGCCCATGTCGTGGGTGATCATGATGACGCCCGCGCCGGTGATGTCGCGCGCCTTGCGCAGCAGATTCAGGATCTGCGCCTGCACGGTCACGTCCAGGGCCGTGGTCGGCTCGTCGCAGATGATGAGTTCGGGATCGTTGGCGATGGCCATGGCGATCACCACGCGCTGGCGCATACCGCCGGAGAACTCGTGCGGGAACGCGCGCGCCCGCGTCTCCGGATCGGGGATGCCGACCAGGCGCAGCAGCTCGATCGCCTTCTCGGCGGCTTCGGCTTTGCCGAATTTGCCGTGTGCCAGCAGGGCTTCCGCGATCTGCTCGCCGACGCGATAGACCGGCGTCAGGGCCGAGAGCGGATCCTGGAAGACCATCGAGATCTTGCTGCCGCGCAGTTCGGACAGCTGTTTGTCGCCGAGGCCGAGCAATTCGCGCCCGCGCAGGCGGATCGAACCCTGCACGCGCGCCTGCTCGGGCAGCAGTCCCATGACCGCCAGCGAGGACACCGATTTACCGGAGCCGGATTCCCCGACGATCGCCAGGACCTCGCCGTCGCCCAGCGTGTAGTCGACGCCGCGCACCGCCTCGATGCGGCCCTCTTCGCCGGGGAAGGACACCCGCAGGTCCGACACCTCGAGCAGGGGCGCGGTGGTGTTCTTGCGCGGCGAATCCGCCTCGGGCGTCTTGTCCGTCCTCATGCCTGGGCCTTCTTCTGGGCGCGAGTCTTCTTGCGCGAGCGAGCACGTTGCGCACTCGGATCGAACGCGTCCCGCAGGCCGTCGCCGACCAGGTTGGCGCACAGCACCACCATGATCAGCAGGCCACCCGCGAACAGGAAGAGCCACGGGTAGGTGAGCGCGGACTTCGTGCCGTCGGCGATGAGTGAGCCCAGCGAGACGTCGGGTCGCTGCACGCCGAATCCCAGGTAACTCAGGCCGGTTTCGGCCAGGATCGCCGAACCCACCGCCAGCGTCGTGTCGATGATCAGGATCGACGCGATGTTCGGGATGATGTGGGTCGTGATGATCGTCCACGTCGACGCGCCCATATAGCGCGCGGCCCGGACGAATTCGCGTTCCTTCAGACTCAGCGTCATGCCGCGCACGATGCGCGCGCTGATCATCCAGCCGAACACGCTGAGCAGGATGATCAGCAGGAAGATCGAGCCGCTGCCCTTGGTGCGCGGGGCGAAGATCGCGATGATGATGAAGCTGGGCACCACGAGCAGCAGATCGACCAGCCACATGATCGCGCGATCGGGCCAGCCGCCCAGCAGTCCCGCCACCGCACCGGCCAGCGCGGCGATGATGACCGAGATGAACGCCACGCTGAAACCGATCACCAGCGATTTCTGCAGGCCGCGCAGCGTCTGCGCGAGCACGTCCTGGCCGATCTGATTGGTGCCGAAGGGATGCTTGGCGCTGGGCGGCTTGAGCAGCGCGGTGTAGTCGAGCTGCTGGTAGTCGTACTTCAGCAGCGGCGGCAGCGCGAAGCTGAGGATCAGCATCAGCAGCAGCACGATTCCGGCCACCACCGCAGGCTTGTTCCGCAGGAAACGCCGCAGCACCAGCTTGCGCCGGCCGGCGGCCGCGGGCTCGGGTGCGCCCTGCACGATGAGTTCGGTTTCGGTCATCCCACACGCACCCGTGGATCGAGGATGGCGTACACGATGTCGGACAGCAGACCCGACAGCAGCACGACCAGAGCGATGAAGGCGGTGATCGTCACCACCGGGTACAGATCCTGGGCGTCGATCGACAGGATCAGCCATTCGCCGACGCCGTGCCAGCCGAAGATCTTCTCGGTGAAGGTCGCGCCGGTGATCAATCCGCCGAAGCTGTAGGCGAACAGCGTCGCCATCGGAATCAGGGCGGTGCGAAGTCCGTGTTTGTACAGTGCCCGGCGCCGAGTGAGACCCTTGGCGCGCGCGGTGCGGATGAAATCGCTCTGCAGCACGTCGAGCATCGCATTGCGCTGATAGCGGCTGTAGGCCGCCGCCGTACCGAGAATCAGGCCGATGGTCGGGACGACCATGTGCTGCAGGCGGTCGATGATCTGATTCCACAGCCCGTGCACGGCCGTCGCGGACGTCTCACCGGTGTAGAGGAAGATCTGCTCGCCGGTGATCGTATTGACTTGCAGCGCACCGTATTTCAGCAACGTGGCGAGCAGGAAGACCGGTGTGCTCAATATCAGCAGCGAGAGAATCGTGGTGAAGTAATCGCTGAACTTGTACTGCCGGATCGCGCCCGCCGCGCCGATCAGCACGCCCAGCAGCGTGCCCAGCACAGCGCCGATGACCAGCAGGCGCAGACTCACCGCGATGCGCCGGGGCAACTCCTCGCTCACCGGCTGGCCGGCGAGCGTCGTGCCGAAGTCGCCGTGTACCGCGCCGGTGACCCAGTTGATGTAGCGGGGCACGACGGGGTCGTCCAGGTGCAACTCCGCGCGTTTGGCGTCGATCACCGACTGCGGTGGTCGCGGATTGCGCTGTTCCAGGCTGTCCAGCGGCCGGAAGGTCCACGACGCGAGTGCGAAGGTCAGGAACGACGCCAGTATCAGCAGTACGACATAGTTCAGCGCACGTCGCAGTAGAAAACCGGCCATCAGTCCCTCTCGGGTCGAGTCTTAGCCCCAGATCATAGGGATACCTGTGGATAACCGTGCGGTACGCACACCGGTGGCGGAAAAGTGTTGTAGCTACCGCACGGAAGCACATCGGTCCGACCACGAACCCGCAACGTCGCCGGGCGCGTCGTAAACCCGCAGGAACACGCCGTGCCCACCCGATAGAGTGGACGAGGTGACTCTCTCTCACCTGCCGAAACCCAAGATGGTCGCCACGGATGTCGACGGCACGCTCATCGACGATGACGAACAGGTGAGTCCGCGCACCAAGGCCGCGGTGGACGCCTTGATCGCCGACGGCGTGCCGTTCGTGCTGGCGACCGGCCGTCCGCCACGCTGGATCGACCGGGTCATCGACGGGCTCGGCTACGCGCCGCTGTGCGTGTGCGCGAACGGCGCGGTCATCTACGACAGCGCCAACGACCGCATCCTGTCCACCCAGACGCTGGGCGTGGACACGCTGTCCTGGCTGGCGGAGCTGTCCGAGTCCCTGCTACCCGGCTGCGGTTTGGCGACCGAGCGCGTGGGCTCCTCGGCCCACGACGCCGCTACCCCGCAATTCGTCAGCTCCCCCGAGTACGAGCACGCCTGGCTGAACCCCGACGACACGGCGGTCTCCCGCGCCGAGGTGATCGCGGCGCCCGCGATCAAAATGCTGATCCGCCTGGCGGGAGCTCAGAGCGCCGACATGCGCGCGATCCTCGAGCCCCACCTGTCGGGCCGCGCGGACCTGACCTATTCGACCGACAACGGCCTGATCGAGCTCTCGGCCCCCGGCGTCACGAAGGCGACCGGCCTGGCGACGGTCGCCCAGCGCCTGGGCGTTCAGCACTCGGCCCTGATCGCCTTCGGTGACATGCCGAACGACGTGCCGATGCTCAAACTCGCCGGCCACGGCGTGGCGATGGCGAACGCCCACCACGAGGCCAAGTCCGCCGCGGACGAGATCGCGGCGGCCACCAACCACCACGACGGTGTGGCGCGCGTGCTGGAACGCTGGTGGCTCTGAGCGGTCGCCGGCCGCTCGCACCCGTCCGGACTCAGGCGTCGGCGACGCAGCGGAAGCCGATGTGGCTCATGCCGGTATCCACCATGTGCGGGCGGCGTGCGGCGGGGCGGTAGCGCAGGCAGTAGCTGTCGGCGCAGAGGAAGGACCCGCCCTTGAGGACTCGGCGTTCGATCGGGAAGCCGGGCTGACGGGGGTCGAAAGTGTCCGCGGCGCAACAGGAGCGGGTGGCGCGGCTCGGCGCGTACAGGTCGGTGGTCCACTCCCAGACATTGCCCGCCATGTCGTACAGGCCGTAGGGATTGGGGGCGAAGCTCCCCACCGGTGCGGTCCGGCCGTACCCCGTATCGGGCAGGTACGGGAACTCGCCGTGCCAGTAGTTGGCGAGCCGTTGGCCGGGTCGCTCCGGTTCGTCGCCCCAGGTGAAACGCGCGTGCGGCAGGCCACCGCGGGCGGCCGTCTCCCACTGCTCCTCGGTCGGCAACCGCAGGCCCGCCCATTCGGCGTAGGCGTCCGCGTCCGCGTACGCGATGTGGACTACCGGGTGTGACTCCAGACCGCGCAGGCTGGAGCGCGGGCCGCGGGGGTGATTCCACGCGGCGCCGGGTGTCCACCTCCACCACTGACTCATATCGCGCAGATTCACCGGACCCGCGGTGCGCTGGAACACCATCGAGCCCGGTCGCAGGTTCTCCGGCGGTGCGTCCGGGTAGTGCGCGGGGTCCAGCTCCCGCTCGGCGACCGTGCGGTAGCCGGTGTCGGCGACGAACACGGCGAACTGGGCGTTGGTCACCTGATGCGCCTGAATCCGGAAGGATTCGACGGTGACCTCCCGGACCGGGCCCTCCTCCGGATCGCCGGCGTCGCCCTGGAGCAGGCTCTGCGCCGGAATCCGGATTAATTCGCCGACGGCGGTGCGGATCTCGACCTCAGTCATCGAACACCCGTGACCAATCGCCGGCCATGCTCACGAGCTGCCAGCCATCGGTCGTCGTCGCCAGCTGCTTGGCTCGCTCGGCGCCCGCGGGATAGGCGAATTCCCGATCCGCGTCGTCGTGGTCGATCAGCAGCGCCAGCCCGGGGCCGTCGCCGGTTGTCGCGTAGTCGAGCATCTCGATGTCCCCGTTCGAGTTTCCGGCCGCCAGGATCGGGCGCCGCCCGACCCTGGACCACACCCGAACCGGCTTCGCGGCGCCGTCATCGAAGATCTCGAGCTTGTTCGTGGTGACCACCCGGCCCGAGTCGTAATTCAGCCCCATCGAGCTGCCGACCACCCGCTCCGGCGGAATCGCGTACATCTGCTCGGTGACCGCGCGCATGAAGTCGCGACCGCCACCGGACACGATGTAGCAGGTGAAGCCATTCGCCTCCAGGTAACGCAGCAGCTGGACCATCGGTGCGTAGCCGCACGCCGGGTACGGCCGATTCAGCGTGGGATGGCGAGCGGTCTCGAAGAACGCGCCGACCCGCGCCGCGTAGTCCTCCGTCGACTCGGCGGCGGCGAGATGCATTACCGCCGCGGCGAACTCGTGCAGCATGGTGTCGTCGCCCCGGTAGTGCTGTTCGACAGCGGTGCCGAACCAGGCCAGATCGCCGTCGTGTGCGGCCCGGAACGGCGCCTGATCGAGCAGCCCCGGATCCGCGGTCGCGGCCTGGGCCAGGGCTCGCACGATGAAATCCAGCTGCACGTACGCGGGTTTCTCACACCACAGGGTGCCGTCGTTGTCGAACACGGCGACCCGTTCCGCGGGCGGTACGTGATCGGGGCCCGCGCCGGTCACGCGCCCGACGAAGTCGATGATGGCCGACTTCGCGGGCGCGTCCCGCCACGCGTCGAGGACGGTGTCGTTCAAAGCTCAGTCCTTCGCGAGGTATTCGTGCAGCTTTTCCACCGCCTGGTCGATGGTGAAGCTGGCCGGTGCGTGCCGCGGCGGGAATTCCTTGAATGTCTCGAGAAACGCCGTGGACATCGCCGTCATGTAGAAGATGAGATAGTCGTGGTGCAGGAACCAGTCGTAATAGGTATTCGACGTGATGTCCGCGTACTCGAACGGATCGGTGCGCAGGTTGAACAGCTTCGGCACCCGCAATCGCGTGAACGGCTCGGCCCAGACCCGCAGGGTGCCCTGGCAGCGCTGCTCCATGAACACCGCCTTCCAGTTCTCGAACCGCATGGCCATCAGATCGCCATCGTCGGAGAAGTAGAAGAACCCGCGCCGCGGGCTGGCCTCCACCTCGCCGGTGAGGTACGGCAGCAGGTTGAAGCCATCGATGTGCACGCGATAGGTCTTGTCGCCGATGGTCTTTCCGGCTTTCAGCTCCTCCGGCGTGGTGGTATCGCCCGCCGCGGCCAGCAGCGTCGGCAGCCAGTCGTGGTGCTGGATGATGTCGTTGGACACCGAGCCGGCCTCGATGTGCCCGGGCCAGCGGATGAGTTCGGGCACGCGGAACGCGCCCTCCCAGTTGGTGTCCTTCTCGCTGCGGAACGGTGTGGTGCCGCCATCGGGCCAGCTGTTGCGGTGCGGGCCGTTGTCGGTGGAGTAGATCACGATGGTGTCATCGGCGATGCCGAGTTCGTCGAGCACGTTCAGGACCGTGCCGACATTCTTGTCGTGCTCGATCATGGTGTCGTGGTACTCCGACTGCCACAGGCCGGCCTGCCCACGCTTGTCGTCCTCGACGTGCGTGTACAGGTGCATATGGGTGAAGTTGCACCAAATGAAGAACGGCGCGTCCTCCGCGTGCTTGCGCTTGATGAAATCGACTGTGCGGTCGGCGATGTCGTAGTCGATCACCTTCATCCGCTCGATGTTCAGCGGGCCGGTGTTGACGATGGACTGTTTGCCGACCGGCCCGAACTTGGGATCGTCCGGCTCGTCGGAGACATGATCGAGCGCCTTGCAGTCCAGCACGCCGCGCGGTTTCGCCAGATCGTAGAGCCTGGGGAACTGATCCTTGTGCGGGTAGTCGAACTGTTCGGGCTCTTCCTCGGCATTCAGGTGATAGAGGTTGCCATAGAACTCGTCGAAGCCGTGCACGGTCGGCAGATACTTGTTCAGATCGCCGAAATGGTTCTTCCCGAACTGCCCCGTTGCGTACCCGTGCGGTTTGAGCAACTCGGCGATGGTGGGATCGTCCGCCGACCAGCCGACATCGGCGCCCGGCGCCCCGACCTTGCTCATGCCGGTCCGGTACACACTCTGGCCACTGATGAACGCCGCCCGCCCGGCGGTGCAGCTCTGCTCACCGTAGGAGTCGGTGAACTTCATGCCTTCTTTGGCGAGTCGGTCGATGTTCGGCGTGCGATACCCCATCACGCCGTCGCTGTAGCAGCTGAGGTTGGTGATTCCGATGTCGTCGCCCCAGATGACCAGGATGTTGGGTTTACCGTTCGGCACAGCGCGCCTCCATTGGGTGGAGAATCCGGCATTGACGATCCAGTTGCTATCCCTGACGAATACAGTTCCCTAGCCGCTCGGAGCCGTATTCCATCGAGCGGAATACGTGTACGAGCGGGAGAACCGGTCAGGTTTCGAAGCCTAGCTCGATGTTGCTCGGTATTCGCTACATTCGAATCCGGGTGTTGGAGCCGGTGCGGGACGTGGCCGCTCCCGTATCTCCGAGCCCGGGGCAACCTGCGGTGCACCCCCGGATCGTTCCGCGAGTTCGCCCCGAGTCGGCCCTTTCGCTCGCGTATCCGGCTCGACGACTGTTGGCGGTGGGGGTGGGCTTCGTGGATGCGTGGCCTGGTCGTCGATTATCGGAGCGTGAGGCGTTGGTTGCGTTGAGAGACGACTGGATAACGACAACCAGCCGAGACCGGTTGGGAGAGTTGGGCTGCGGTTCCAGCCCTTCCGGGGCAGGGCAGACTGGATGACGAGAACCAGCGGGGCCGGTTGGGAGATCGAGTGCGGTTCCAGCCCTTCCGGGGCAGGGCAGACTGGATGACGAGAACCAGCGGGGCCGGTTGGGAGATCGAGTGCGGTTCCAGCCCTTCCGGGGCAGAGCAGCCTGGATAACGAGAACCAGCGTTGTCACGTTTGGGAGTGAGGCTGCGGTGGGGTGCCCTACCGCAGGAAGAGCAGCCTGGA
>NZ_JBHVIC010000007.1:0-595445 GCF_042799795.1 Nocardia sp. NPDC057668
CGTGTCCCGCATTCGAGCACGAGCCGTTGTTTCGCGGCGTCGAGTTGGCGTGTGATGGTTTCGATGTCCTGCATGAGTTCGATGACCTCGTCATCACTCATCGAATACAGGGGTGCTTCGAGCAGGGTTTCCGCCGCGGCACCGAGTGCGAGTGCACCCTGCGCGGCTGTGGATTCCCTTCCCGAATTCATACCCCAATTCTACCCCTCAATTACAATCCGCAATAGCCTAATTGCATTGTGATACAAAGCTATTCAGACACACTCACCCTTCGCAATCCTCTGACAATCGAGCCCGCAACAACTCCGGCATTCCCATCGAGTGCCAGCGGCAATAGTCCCGAATATCCCATTCAGTAGCGCACGGCCACCATTGCCAGCAAAGGCAGCGCGGCAAGGGCCGCGCAGATCAGCGCGTTGGTCCAGCGGTGCTCGACCAGAATCGCGACATACTCGCGCAGGATCGCGCTGGGAAGGTAGTAGAAAGCCGTCTCGGCCCCGACCACCGTCGCATCCAACCCCAGTCGGCGAGCCAGGATTCCCGTACGCAGCGCATGGAAATTACTGGTAACCAACACCATTGGACCCGACATCCCCCGGGCAGCCAGCATCCCCGCCGTATAGAGCAGATTTTCGCGTGTGGTGGCGGAGCGATCCTCACGCAGAACCCCCTCCGCCGGAAAGCCCCGTCCGACCACGTAGTCGGCCATCGCGTCGGCCTCGGCGACATCCTCGTCGGACCCCTTGCCGCCGCTGGTCACCAGCACCGGCGTGCGTCCCGCCGCCGTCTCCGCGGCATGAACCTCCAGCGCCTTGTCCAGCCGCGCCGCCAGCAGCGGTGGCACCCGCGCGCCGATCAGTCCCGACCCGTGCACGACGATCGCGCTCATCCCGCGCCGATACGGCAGCCGCAGATACACCCACGAATACACCAGGAAGGCCAGCAGAATGAAGCCCAGGTAGCACTCCACCAGCAGCACCGAGCCGAAAACCGCTGTCATCCATTCCCATTCCAGCTCGAATGCCACGATGAACAGCGCGTACGGAAGCAGCATCGCCACGCCGAGCCCGAACGAGAGCAGGTTCGCCGGCCGCCGCCCCTCGCGCCGCCACATCTGCACGCCGTTCATCATCAGCAACCCCGCGAGAATGAGCAGCACCAGCGGCGAGGCCGCCAGCAACAGCACGACCGCGATCGACACCGGGCTCTCGCTGTCCAGCTCGATCAGCCCCAGCACGCAGAAGGCGGCCGCGATCAACAGCAGCACGCCGTTGCCGATGCGCCGCGGCTCCCGGTACACCCGCAGGCCGAGCCAGCCGAGCAGCACCACGCCGATCATGAGAGCAAACATTCAGCAATCGTATGGGTTCCGGTACGGGCCGTCGAAGACGCTGGGGGCCTGTCGGTGCGGGCCGATACCGTCCCGCCTCGTGAGCACCATGACCGACAGCCGGTTCACCGCCCTCCTCGACGAAGTGGCCCGGCACGCTCCCGCGTTCTGCCACCGTGACCGCGCCGAGGCGGCCTGCCGCGAACTGGGCTGGACCCTGACCGGCAAGAAGATCGTGATCAGCGAAACTCCTTCGGGTGGAAGACTTTTCGAGGAGGACGACCAGTACGGCAAGGGCGATGGCCAGTGGCAGTCGCTGTACATCCGCATCGCGGTCATCGAGCCCGAGAACTTCCGCCACCACCTCGACCTCGCTACCGCGATCTGGGGAAAACCCTCCTGGTACACCGGCTATGGGGATCTGGTCGTCTGCTGGGCGGTCGGCGACGACACCATTCGCCAACTGGCGCTCGACGAAGACGGCACGCTGACCCTGCGCGTTCATCTCGCCGAGGCCGAAGCGGATCAGAACTGGTGGCTGTGGAAGACCCAGTACCACTACCCGGATTTCGTCGATGACGATGACCTGGTCCTGCTCGATGAGAACGATCTGGCCGAGACCTCGGCCGACGAATACGAGATGACCTTCACCTGGACCGGCCACGAGGGCCGCGGCAACGCACACGGTCCCGCCGAGATCTGGAGCGTCTACACCCCGCGCCACCTGCGCGGCATCCTCACCGACGCGCTGCGCGATGTGCACCTGGCCATGCGCGCCCTCGGCCCGGGACCAGATCCGCTGCGTGTGGAGTTCTTCCCCGCCACCGCCGAGTCCGACGCCCATGCCCGCCTCGAATTGTCGCCGGACGACATTCGCCTGTCCGTCGACCTCACCGACGCCACCCGCGACTACCTCACCGCGCACGACGCCTTCGACCTCGACGGCGACACCGCCGAACGCCGCTGGCCCGCCACACCCGACTACTTCCGCATCGCCGCGACGGCGACCGTCGTCAGCCTGCACCACATCGGCCTGGCCATTCCGGTCCCCGGCGAAGACGACGACGACAACGAAGAGGTGGTCACCATGACCACATCCGGAAACCCGCTGCCCCTGTCCGATTTCGACCTCGCCATCACCATCGGCTGAACGGCGTTCCTCGATGGGCCGGAGATCCGGGTCGGCCGAATACCTTGGCGCGGTAGAAAACTCGGCACGATCTAGTCCCGTCATCCCGAATCCCGCCCCGTTCGGAAACGCCATGCTCCTTGCGGATTTCGATCGGCCGTCTTCATCGGCCGACCCTGTGGCAAGCCGGGAATCGAGGGTGCCGAAGACCTATCGGGTTCGGAACGCCGCGGCCGCCTCGGTGATGACACGACCGCGTAACCCGCAGTGATCATCCAGCGGTTGCCTCGCCGCACCGGCTCGGGCTGTTGGCACCAACATGGATTGCATACGGGGCGTAGAGGGCGGGGCAGCCTTGCTGCCGCGACACCCCCGGGGCGCGATCGTGCCGCCGCGTCGCCTCGCACAAGGCCCGGAATTGGACGAGGACCGGGGGCACACCCCGGTCCTCTGGTAGGGGGTCCGGCAGCCGGCCCGCCGAACCCTTTCGAAAGCTACTGCTGCGCTGGGATTCCCGGCATCACGCGCGGAATCTCGGCGACAGCGGGCTGTTGCCCCGAGGTTTCCGGTATCGCCGCGACGGCGGGCTGCTGCCCACCCGCATCCGGAATCGGTGCGACAGCGGGCAGGTCACGCCCGGGCCGCACCGACGGCGCCGGATCCTGCACCGCGCCCCAGTGCTGCAGGATGGTGGTCACGATCCCCGTCATCTTGTTGAGAATCAGTGAGCCGAACTGGAAGTCGGCGCGCACACCGTCCTGCACCGCGTACTCCCCGCCGGTGGGCAGCCCCAGAATCCCGGTGGCGCCGCCCAATTGCACGAAGCGCTCCAGGATCTTGCCGACGACGGCGAAGACCTGCCCCTTGGGCGTCGAGTACACGTAGCCGTTCACGAACTGTGCGTACTGCCCGCCGTCCATCGTCGGCTGCGGCGCCGACTTCGGCTGTCCCAGTGAGCTGTTCGGGCCACCCTGATCGTTCCAGTACTTGGCCACCGGATTCGTGTCGATCAATCCGAGCAACCGCGTGGTGAGCTCGGCCAGCGTCGCGATGTCGTCCTCGGTGTCCGGCGCGGCCTGCGGGTGCTGGTAACCCGCGTTCTGCTCAGGCCGGGTGCGGGGCGCGGTCGGCTTGGTGGTGGCCGGGGCGTCCGCCAGCGGACTCGGCCCGGCCGTCTTCAGCGCGATCTCGCGAATCCGATCCATCAGGTCGTAGAGGGAGTCACCCGGGCACGAGGTGTTGCCGACGTCGCGGTGCGCGAAGATCGTCGGCAGCTTCACGGCCTGCCCGAGCGCGTAGCGCGTGTAATCGCTGCCCTCGGAGAACATCGTGGTCGTGCCTTCGGGATCGATCCCGGCGACCTTGGCCCGCCAGCCGATGAACTTGCCCATCGCCTGCATCGCGACCTCGCTCGGGGTGTCTTCCTCGTAGTTGCCCATCAGGGCCACACCGGCGGTGTTGATATTGAACCCGCCCGAATGCGCGCCTTCGACCGGCCGATCCAGTCCGCCGTAGCGTCCCTCGAAGATCTGCCCGTACTTGTCGACCAGCGCGTTGTAGCCGATGTCGCACCAGCCCAGCGTCTTCGCGTGGTACGAGTAGATCGCACGCACGATGCCCGCCGACTCCGAACGGCTGTAATCGTTGCGACCGGCGGTGTGGTGCACCGTGATCGCGGCCAGCCCGTCGTCGTAGGTCGGCTCCTCGCAGCGCAGGTCCTCGTCCGCGCCCCACTGCGAGCGGGTGATCACCTTCGGCCCGCCGCCGGGCAGCGCGGCCGCCACCTCGTTGAGGTTCTCGTCCGCCGCGCCGCGGCCCGGATCGATGAGGATCGCGGCGAGCTTCTCGAGGTCGATCTGCGCGGGATCGCCGTGATCGGTGAACGGCGCGGGTTCGGCCGGCGCGAGCGCGGACGGTTCACCCGCGGGCGCGGCGGCGTCGACCGGCGCGGCGGGATCCACGGGCGCTGCGGGATCGAGCGGCGCTTCTTCCGAAACCGCCGGTTCGACCGGCGCGGGCGCTTCGCCTTCGACGGGCGCGGGCGCCTCACCCTCGACGGGCGCCGCAGCGTTCTTCTTCGTCATCAGGATCTGCACGGCCTTGGTGTTGCCGACGTAGATCGGTTCGGTACCCGATCGTGTCCGCCCGGGCGTGTCGACCGGTTCGGTCGAATACCACGGTCCCCAGCCGCCGTCGGGCAGCTGGGCGCGGATCATCGCCGTCATCCCGGCCAGATTCTCGGCGGTCAGCGCCACCATGCTGAAGGGCTTGTCCCGGGTCAGTTCCTTGACCTGCGCGCCGACCTTGGACACGAGTTCGGTGGGTACCGCGCCCGGTGCGAGGGCGGGCTTGCTGAGGTCGCCGGGAATCGCCGGGCGAGCGTCCGGACCCGGAGCGGGGGCTTCGACGGGAGCGGGATCGACTGGGGCGGGGAGGTTTTCACCCGCGGCCGCACCGGGTGCCACCGGCGCGGGAACGCTGCCGGGCTCGCCGGTAGGAGCGGGAGGGACCGCGTTCGGATCCTGCGGTCCGGGTGCGGCGATGAAGCCGGGTGCTGCCGCGTCCGGTCTCTGGCCGCCGCGCCCGCCGGGCTCGGCGGGCCGGCTCAGTCGGGGGAGTTTGATCTCGTCCGGCAGCTGCACCCCGCCCGGCAATTCGAGCCCCGACGGGATCTTGATGGACGCGGGCAGCGGGATGGACCGCAGGTCGGATAGTCGCAGATCCGGCAGGTCGAGCCCGGTCAGCTCGCGCAGCGGCAGCACCAGATCCGGGGCGGAAGCCAGCGCCACCTCGGCCATGTTCGCGGGTATAGCTGCCAGATTGCTCTCGTCGACAGACTGAATCTTCGGCGAGTCGCTCAGCCCGATCATGCCGAAGGGTGCGGTCATCGCCAGGATGGTGACGACCGGCAGGACATATGAGTTTTTCGGTCTGCGATATGGCACTGATAGCTCCCATTCCAGGTAGATCCGTCGAACTTCGCCGGAATGCCTTGGTTGCGTCCTGACGGCTCAACGATCACACTAGTCACAACTGTCCCATAGTCTGAACCTGTTGTTGAGGATTAGCTGCGGTAACTCGAATGTAGCTTTGGCTTACAAGAGAACGGGTATGACATGCCGAACGGTCACTTACACGCGCAACGTCGTCGCCGACGCCTCTTGGCCCTATCGCTCGCCGCCACGACCATGGCGGGCACGTCCGCCGGCCTGCTCTGGGCCTGGCCGGACGGAGAATTCCGGGTAACAGCGAGTCCCGGCCACGGCCGCGGCCTCAGCCAGAACGGCGCGTTCGACCGCGCCCTGGAGGGCAATACCGCCGAATCGATTCTGGCCCACTATTACCCGGGCGCGGAGCTGCAGACGATCGCCTCCACGCCGATCCGCGTGCGCCTGCAACAGCAGGACGACAGCACCCTGGACGTGGAGTCCGAGTCCGGCCTGTACGTCGCCGGCCGCCGCGTGATCCCCGGCCAGGCCGCCCACCTGACCCCCACCGAAACCGGCGCGGACGTGGTCATCACCACCGGCTGCGAGGGCGAGGTGCTGTGGGAGGGCACAACAGACGACCCCTACATCTACCCCCTGGAGGCGGGTTCCGACCGCCCCGCGGAGGAACACCTCAGCCTCTGCGGCGGCAACGCCTACCGCGGGGTCCTCGGCGTGGCCCTGGAGGACGGCGCGTACCGCACGGTGAACGAGGTGGACATCGAGGACTACCTGAAGGGCGTGGTCCCCGCCGAGATGGTCCCGAACTGGGCCGACAAGGGCGGCGCGGAAGCCCTACGCGCACAGGCGATCGCGGCCCGCTCCTACGCGCTGGCCGAGGACCGCTACGTCTACGCCCAAACCTGCGACAGCACCGACTGCCAGATGTATCCCGGCACGGAACGCGAAGACTCGCGCACGTCGGAGGCGGTCCGCGTGTCCGCGGGCAAAGTCCTCGTCCACGAGGGCCACATCCTCCGCGCCGAGTACTCGGCAGCCCCCGACGCCGGGATCCCCAGCATAGAAAACCTCTCGGTGGGCCCCGCGGTCTCCGAGTTCCCCTCCGCCCCAACGATGGTCGACCCGACGGTCCCGCCCATCGACCCCACCACCGAGGACCCGTCCTACGGCCCCACCTACGGACCCCCCACGCATTCGGACCCCACCCTCCCCACCGATACCGAATACACGATCCCCCTGGACCTCCCGAGCCTCCTGAACGAGATCTTCCCCCCGGCCCCCCGCAGGGTCGACCTCCAGCCCAACAGGCCCCGCGTCCCCGCCCCCGCAACCTCGGAGCCCCTGGCCGCGGTCCCGCCGAGCGCCGCCGCGGGCGGTTACGCCGACGAGTAGTCCCGAAGGTTTCCGCTTCACACGTTGTCCGTCGGTACGATCGCTGCCTCCGACACCGAATCGAATTGGGCAAGTTCGGTGATCGGCAGTCCGGGAGGCGAAGTCGTGACCGTTGAACCCGCTCGATTCGAGTCGGCTATCCACCATCTCCAGCACGGCGACCCTCGCGAGCGATTCGAAGCCTGCGAAACGTTCGTCGATTGGATTCGAGCGCTGAGTCCGGATCAGGGAGCTGTGGCGGGGCGGGCGCTGGCCGAGGCCGCCGTGGGGGAAAGCGATGCCTGGGCGCGCGAAGCGCAGTTCAATGCGCTCGTGCAGTTGTGGACCGCCGATCTGATCGGCCGCGTCGACCTCGATGCCCTCGCTCGGATTCCGAGGTCAACCCTTACCGCGGAGAATGCCGAACACCTGTCGTATCTCGAAGAGGACTTCGGTGCGCTGGTTTCGGACTCATAGACATCCCGGACTGCCCGGCGTTTCCGAGATTAGATCAGTTGAACCGCAAAAGATGTGGGGCGGTGGTTGGTTCGCCGGCCTCTCCTCGGGGCGCTGCACCGTCGTCGCGCTGCCTATGGGATTGCGATGGCATTGGACTCGTGTGCGAGGTCGTTCTTCATGTCCGCGAATGGCAACCTACCTCGAGTAATAGGGAATTGCCATAGCGATTTGCGCGGGGAATTCGCGTACTGTCGGTTTCGGGGGATGGGGCGCGATCACTTTCAAAGACCGACGGATCACGTTGTGTCCTAGGTGAATCGGAATGCCAGAGCATAGAAGAAGCGACAGAACCATTGGCGCAGAGCGTAATTCTCGCTTGAGCAGCGCAAACGCAAGGAATCGCGACTTCCGGATTGCCCATCCGAGCGCCGGCTTGTTACCGCAGAGTCGCTTCCGCGCAACGTATTTCGACGCCCGCTTCGCCTTCCTTCGACTGACGAACTACGATCACGCACGTGTATACTCCGCCTCGTCAACATTGTCCTGTGGCGTTGTGTCACAGGGCATTACGGACGGTGGGTTGAGATGGGTTAAACGTGGGAGTGCCGCCTTGAAATTCCGGGGGCCCGGGTGGCGGATTTGTGCTGCTGTCCGATGTGGGGAGTTCGGCTGGAGGGAGCCGGTATCGACTCGTCGGCGGTCTCTTTCGGCTCCAGTTGGGCCGGAAGTCGGATGTCCGTGTCGACGGATCGAGTCATAGGGGTTTTCAGCCGTGCATGCAGCGTCATTGGTGGCGTGGTTCAGCCAAGTTGTAGATCATGAACAGATGTCGGCCGTGGCCGGCCAATTGGGTGTCGAAATGGCGGAGCGAGTCGCACAGGGGCGACTCACCGTGGCTGATCTGTGTTTGGTGGCAGAGGTGCTCGGTCGAAATGTGGTCGACCTACTCCCCGGAACCGTTGACCTTCTGAACGGACCGGGCGACGATCTCCTGCGGAGAGATGTCGAGTGCACTGCATAGCTGGTAGAGCTGTGTGAGGTCCGGTGAGCGTTCACCGTTCTCGAAACGTTGAATCGTGCTCACCGCAACTCCCGAGGTCGCCGCGAGCTGAGGGCGTGTCAGCCCGCGGCGGGCGCGCGCGGCACGGAGCTCGTCACCGACGGCGCGGTTGAGGTCGTCGAGGTCCCGCAATTCCATACGGACCATTCTGAGGTCCGAACGGCGTAGTTGCAAACAGCACCCTGAAACTCAAGCCTTAAACCTAAATGTTTGGAACTTCACAGTAGAAGGTCCGTTCGGACTTGTGAAAGGTCCGTACGGACCTTAGAGTGTTCCGTATGGACTTGATAGACGGACAGATCGCCGATCGCGTCAGGTATGCGATGGGTGCGATCGGTATGGATTCGCACACCCTCGCGGCCCGAACCGGCCTCGCCGAGCCCGTGCTGGAGCTGCGGTTGCGCGCCGCCGGCTCGTTCAAGCTCGATGAATTGCTGCTGGTCGGAAGCGTGCTGGGCTGCGATCCGATCGCCCTGCTGCCGACATCCGAGCGCGACCGCGCGGAGGTGGCCGCATGATCGACGTACTGATCGTCGGCGGCACGTGGGCCCCCAATGGCGAAAGCGTGACCGACACCTTCTCCCGCGCGCTGGATCTGAGCCGATTCGCGCCGCGCATGATCCCCTACCCGGCCGAATACGGCGGCCGGATGTCCTACGCGGAGAGCAGCGCGGCGGGGAAGGCCGCGCTACTCGCAGCGATCGAGAAGACCCCCAATCGCGTTGTCGTCGCGGGATATTCGCAGGGTGCGGCCATCGCGGGCGACGTCGCCGCCGAAATCGGCCGCGGCCTGTGGCCCAAGCTCGACGTCGCCGCCTGCGCCCTCATCGCCGACCCCCTGCGCCCGGCCGGCGAATGCGTCGGCACCGATCCCGGCGGTTACGGCATCGCCGGTCAGCGCTGGGTGACCGACATCCCGACCTACTGGGCCGCCGCCCCCGGCGACCCGATCACCGCGCTCCCCGCCGGAAACGCCCTGCGCCTGGTCGCGGACCTCTCCCAATACTTCTGTATGGACAGCCCCGAGGCCGCCCTGATCTGGGGTCGCAGCCTGGTCGACACCGTCGTGCACCGCCGCGTCCAGCGCTGGTGGGCCCCCAAGAACTGGAGCGCCTGGAGCGGCGCCCTGGCCTACGCCCGCGGCTATCTCACCGACGGCCGCCACACCGTGGACTATGTGCGCCACGGCCACGCCGCCCGCCTTGCCGAAACCATCAACCGGGAGATCGCCTGATGCACAGCGAGATTGATCCGAACCACCTGTTCCTGGATCGCGCCGCGGTGCTGGATCTCGTGCGCATGCTGCGCGAAATCCCGGAACTGGCGGTCGATCTCGAGGACGCGGTCCTGCGGCGCTCCCGGCTCGGCGGCCCGAACCTGCGACTGAGCTCCCGCTCCGGTGACCAGCCGCTACCGTTCAGCCCCGCGGCCGCCCGTGCTCGCGATCAGCTGCACGCGGTCCTGGTGTCCTGGGTGCGCCTGATCTGCGAGCAGCGCGGACTCGACTACACCGGTGGCACCTCGACCGGCGGCCTGGCCCGTTGGCTGGACCGCAATGTCATCGCCCTCGCCATGACCGAGGGCGCGGAAACCGCCCCGGCCGAGATCCGCGCCGCCGTGCAGACCGCCCTGCACGTCATCTGCCCGCCGACCTCGCAGATCGAGGTGGACGCGGCGCAGCTGGAGGCCGCCCGCACTGCCCGGCTGAACGTCAACGGAATCGCCACCCTGGCAAAGGAAATGGGTGAGGCGTTCCAGTCGATCACCGTTCGTCGCATCCAGACCCTGCGCGATGCCGGCCGGATCAGCCCGGTGCCGGGGCCGTGGGCGCCGGACTGGCCCGAGTTGTTCGTGGTGGGGGAGGTGCTCGAAGCCCATCTGGCCCACCCCGCGCGTAAGCGCCGGTCCAAGTCGGCCGCGGCGGAGCAGTACCGGCCACTGCTGCGTATCCGAGAGAAGATCGCTGGCTGACCGCCGACAAGTGCACAGAGCTCATGGAAGTCCCAGTCCTCGCCGAGGACTGGGACTTCTTCGTTCCCAAAGCATGCGTGCGCCGCGAGCCGGCGAGCTTGCGGGCACTGTCGCGCTGGATGCCAACCTCGCGAGAACCCTTCCCCACCTGCGGTTTCCAAGAATCTTCAAGATGGGTGTTGACTTTTGAATCCGCTTAAGTGAAGCTATGTGCAGCGCCACAGTTGCGCCTTCATCCCGAACTCACGGGAAACACACTCTCTGGCAAGAGGTTCCAACCTCGTCGGCCTCCCAAGCTCTTCACCCCGAACCCTCGATCCGCATCCGGATCGGGGGTTCGGTCGTTGAGGCCTGCCTCGCGCCTTCGAATCAGGAGCAATCGCAATGCTTTTCGGTCTCACCATCGATCAGTGGATCACCGTCGGCTCGTACATCGCGCAGCTGATCGCGATCATCGTCCCGCTACTCATGTAGATCCGCCCCGCGTCCCCTGCTTCCAGAGCGGCAAACGGGGTCCGCGGCGCTGTCGGAAGGAAACATCATGCGTATCAACAGGGTTCCCGAACCCGCTCTGGTGCGATCCGTACTCGTCGCCATCACCGGTGTCGCGGCCTACCTGCTCGGCAGGCAGGTCGGCACCGAATGGATCGAATCCGCACTCACCCTCTACGGCCTGCTCACCCCCGTCATCGCGGGAGCGCTCATCCGCCCGGCCGTGACGCCGGTGCGATCACCGGGCGGTGAGGACTGAATGCAGACCTGGCTCAACCCCGACTTCGTCCAGGCTATCGGCCTCGCGATCGCCACCGTGATCGGCGCGGTCACCGCCTGGCAGGCCCGCGAAGTATCCAAACTCCGCGAACGCGTCGTGGCCCTGGAAGATCAGGCCGCCAGCGATCAGCGCCGCTTCCGCGACGCGATCCGCCTGATCCGCGCCCTGCAACGCCACATCGACGAGCTGCTCGCCTTCTTCACGTTCCACGTCCCGGGCCAAGAGCCCCCGGCCGCGAACTACAAGATCCCCGCGACGCTCGAAGAAGAGATCTGACGGCCCACTCGCCGTCACCCAGCCCATGCGGCCGGCCCCCGAAGCCTCTCGGTAGGTACACAGCGGGTTGAGAGCCTCGCCGCATGCCCGCTCCCCAGCGCGCCCGTCTCCCGCAGGTGGTCCGCGGTCGCAGACACGGATGCGGCGCTGGGGCGCAAGGTCCCGCCCCCGGGCAGTCCCCTCACCCGGGGGCGGGACCCCAACTTTCGTAGATCCCGAGCCTGGGGAAGGGCCCGGAATCCGTCACCACCCCACTCGGAAGGACCCGAAACGCTATGTCCGGCAAGGAAATCATCGAATCCGTCCGCTTCGGCAACCAGCCCCCGCCGTCGTCGGACTATGTGGAAACCGACTCCGGCCAGCTGGTGACCCCCGAGTTCCTGAACTTCCTGCAGCAGACCCTGAGCGGAAAGTTCGCCGAATCCGAACAGGTGGACGAACTCGACCCCCAGGTGAAGGCGCTGGCCGAGGAGCTGGCCGTGATCCACCTCCCCGAGTGGGAAAGCAAGATCGGCCGCAAACTGGCCGAACCCACGGTAACCAGCATCAAACAGGCGAATCGGATTGCGGAGTACCTGGTGAAACGCGGGGTCCGGGTCCACCCCGAATTGGAAGAGATCCGCTGGCTCGCAACCCCCGCCGGCCCCCCGGGCGCCTTCGACCTCGGCACCCACGTCACGAAGGACGAGAACGGCGAGTGGCCCGCCCCCGACGCCGAGGAGTTCTACAACCTCGAGGACATCGAGGTGCAGCAGACCGACGACGGGATTTGGGTCGCGACCCATCCGCGGGGTTTGGCGCACGAGGCGGCGACGAAGACCGAGGCGTACGCGGGCGTAGTCGATGAACTCCGCCGACGTATCAGCGACGCGAGCAGAGCGGTGATGACCGATGGCATCTGACGCGCCTCTGCCGGATCTCTCCGGCACAGTGGAGAGATCGCTGCTGGCGGGCTTGGGACGGGAGCTTGCCGAGCCCATCGAGCTCGCACCGAACCCAGCGAACGACTTCGTGGCCTGGGCCGGCGGCCGAATGGCAGACCTGGCGGCTATGACAACCGGCAGCTCGGCCAGTACCGCGCAGGGCCCGCAGCACGGCATCAGGACCAAGAGCTATTCCGGACTGACGTCCACGTCAGCACTCGCGAAATTCAAGCGCATCCGAGCGTCGGAAGGTCGGTAGCCGAAGCGCTTCGAGCACCACTCAGATAAGTCGAAACGTCTGGATCCTTTTATGCCGCAGCGAATCTGAAGGTCATCGCACCATGAAAACGCGATGTCCCGGCTTGCGGCCAAGATTCGGATGGTCCCGATCCAAATGAAAGGCGTCCACACGATGCCAGAGAAAGTCGTGTTTCCCGATATCGAGAAGACTCTCGTCGACTACCTGACCGCACAGCTGGCTGCGGCTGCCGATACTGCCGACGTTGTTACGAGGATCCCTGATCCGCGACCAGCGCGCATGGTGCGAGTCACGCGCAACGATCGGAAGCTTCGCAATGACGTCGAGGACCGGGAAGGCATACGTGGTCCTCGTCTCATTCTCGACCGCCCAAGGGTGGTGATCGAGTGTTCCGATTCCGCGGGATCCGGTTCGGCTTTGGCCGAATCGGTGCGCGCGATCTTGTCCGCCGCGGCTCCCGGATACCTCGGGACCGTGTGGTGCGACTCCATCGAAGACCTCGGCGTGGAAAACGATACCGATCCGGCGACCGCCGATCCTCGGTACGTAATCATCGCCGATCTGTGTGTGCGGGGCACCGTCCTCGCATGACTCCCGCAGGGGAGCAACACAACTGAATAACCGCAGTCCAAAGGGCCTGCGCAATCCCCGAAGGGAAAAGGAATCACAATGGCTCTGCCTTCTAGCAAGTACATCGGTGCGGGCACCCCGAACATCGCCGTCACCGGCGGCGTCCTGGTGGCCCCGGTCACCACCACCCTGCCCATCTCGGCGTCGGACACCCTGAACGCCGCCTTCAAGCCGCTCGGCTACGTCTCCGAGGACGGCATCGAGTCCAAGGGTGAGCGCAAGGTCGAGACCGTAAAGGACTGGAACGCCGATATCATCGCCCAGCTGCAGACCGAGCACTCGGTCCGCTTCGGCATGACGCTGTACGCCGTGTGGGACAAGGATGTGCTGGGCGAGATCTTCGGCCCGGACAACCTGACCATCACCGCTGCCACCGCGTCCAGCGGCACCCTGATCAAGGTCAAGGAGACCGGCTCGATCCTGAAGCCGCGCGCCTGGGTCTTCGACATGCTGCACGAGTCCAAGAAGCTGCGCATCGTGCTGCCGAACGCCAAGATCTCCGCGGTCACCGAGAAGAAGTTTGTCTCCAAGGAGCTGGCCGGCTTCAACATCACCATCGAAGCCTTCAAGGACGACCTGGGCGTCAAGGCCTACCGCTACCTCGACGACGGCATCGTCGCCGCCTGATAAGCCCCCAGCGGCGGCGGGACAACAACCTACGCGCAGGCCCGCCCGCCGCTGCTGGGCCCCGCACTCTCGGGTCGCGCGTTGAGGATCTTGAAAGGGCCTGCGTAACAATGAATTCCAACGCAAATGAACATGCTTTCGGCGACCGGACGCCGGTCAAGACCGATTTCACCACCGAGGTCGGTGGAGTTGAGGTCCGGCTGCCCTCGCTGTCTTACCTCAAGCCCGGGCTGGTCCGCCGCATTCGCCGCCTGAACGGCGTCGACGCCATGTACACCCTGCTCGAACTCTGCCTCTCGCCCGAGGCATTGATCGCCGTCGACGATATGACCCAGGACGACTACCAGGCGCTACTGGAAGCCTGGCGCACGCATTCCGGTGTCGGCCTGGGGGAATCCTGAGCCTCGCCGCTCTTCTCGAAGAGTACGACGAGGCGATCGAGTACGAACTGATTCGACTGGGCCTGCGGGTTCGTGAACTCGGAACCGACCGGCTCACCTGGCGGGACCTTAAAGTCATTGTCCGATGCTCGCCCTTGGACTCCGCACTGGGTCGACAGACGCATCCGGACCAGTCTCAGTGGCAGCTGACCCAGATGCTGATGGCCGACATGGCGGACTCGCTGCGCTGGCTGGTGTGGTCGAAAACCGAAGAGGCGCAACAGAATAGAAATCGCCCCGAACCGATCCCCCGCCCGGGGCTGAAAGCCTCCGCGGAACGAATCGGCTCAGCGGTATCAACGGCAGAGTTGGACAATCTTCTGGGCTGGGGCTGATCCGAGTGTTGGACGCGGCCAGCGATGCCGACCGGATGCTCACGTCAGCTGGGATACGGCGGTCAACTGGTCGAGCCGCACCGCAGGCATTTGGAAGTGTTGCAGTAATTCTAGGATGGCAGGCGGCTGTGTAATGCCCAAGAAAGACAACTTCAGCCCTCAGCGGCGAGAACTCGAACCTGAAGGAAAAACGCCCCCGAAGGTCAAGGGCGAGGTCAAGGGTAAGAGTAGCTATATACTTCCGTCGCCACAGGACAGCGGGCTGATTCTCAATCCGGATATCGCCGCGCCGGGATTCTATCAATTCAGGAAGAATGCGCTCGCATACGCGTGGGCTGACTACTACAAGAATGCCAGACCCGGAGCTGTCATCACGATGCCGGACGGCACCGTTATTCAGTACGGAAAAGTGGGAGACGCTACCGCTACGATCTTTGTGCCGGGGCAGCCGTCCTTCACCGTGCCGAGAGCGGCGACAGGCTATGACGTCCAAGTGTGGAACGATGGTGTAGATCCTGTAGTAGCCCAGCAGAATCTGGATTATCAAGTAACGCTCGATGCCTATCGCGAAATGGTGGAAGCGCTCGGCAAAAATCCCGTTGATTTGGATATCCCGAAACGGAAAAGAGACTGGTTCGACACGCTCTCCGAGTGGGTTCTCAAATGGGATATGTCTGGCCCGAGGAGTGATTTCTCACGTAAGCCGCCAACCCTTAAATTCGGATTGGGTGAGAATTCAACTCCGTGGGACGATGGCAAAGATGGCAAGAATAAGAATACCAAGAAGGGCCCCGGGGGCGTCGAATTACGTACGTCATATTTTGACTGGTATCAATACATCTTCAATGTAGAGGGGCCTGGCGGGTTAAATATTTACCTCGGTAACAAGGGCAAGGCTCATGCTGGAGTAACGGATGGTGGTCAATATGCGAAGTTCGACAACCATACAGGACTAGGCTTGGTCATTGAACCGATCATCGATCTCGGCTTTATGAAGATGAAGCCGAAGGTGGAAGCTTGGGAAGGTCCTCGGGTCGAGCTTGATAAGGATGGGAAGTCCAAGAACAGCAAACGAGGCGTAAAGGCCGAAGTACAGTTTCTGAACTCTGACGACCAGCCTGTGGATAGTTGGATCAACGAGGTCATAGACAGCGCCGGATCGGTTGTCGATCCCCTTGTCACCGTTCTCTCCTTCCTTGGCCTGAGTGGTGGTGGGCTTGTATCGAACGAGGGCAATTCAGTTGACTCCTCGACCACTCGTGTGGCCACGGCTGTCGCCCCCGTCGAGTCCGCGCGACATCGGTGCGCGAAACCTGTTGCCGGAGTAGTGGTCCCGGACACCTTCAATGCTCCGATGCTGCGAATATCAATGAACGGCGACGACCCTGGGTTCGGGAAGATTTTCATCGACAGAGCTACCTCGGCGAACCCAATTATCGACAGCGACCTCAACTCATTCGTGCAAGAGCTGGAGCCGAATGCTCTGTTGCAACCGATGGCGGCCGTGATCGATCAATCGGCGCGAATGATGGCGGATGTTACGAGGTCTGCATTCCAAGTCGGTGGCTTCACTGATTTGGCGAAGGTCTCGAGGCCCAGGCGAACCGTATACAACTTCAATGGTTTCGACTCGAAGATTGTTTCCGGCGGTGTGGCTCGCACTAATCGTCGATAGACGCTGAACGAATCGAATGCCGAATTGGTAGGTGGTGGCGAAGATGCCGAAGAATTTTAGCAATCAAGAGAAAAAGGCAGAGGCGACAAAGAAGGAAAACCACAACAAGACGTGGAAATCTACCGTAAACCAGCCTGTACCTGATGTTATTCCGGCGTCGAGTAACACCAAGCTTATATTGGACCCGAAAGCATCGAGTCCTGCCTACGACCAGTACAAGCGATGGGCAATGCTCTTCGCTTGGCAAGGGCACTATGCTAACGCACGGCCGGGTGCACAGATATCGATGCCTGATGGCACCGTAATCAGTTACGGAATTGCCGGGGACGCAACCGCAACAATCAAAGTTCCGGGATATGAAGCATTCGTGGTTCCCCGTGTCGCAACTGAGTTCGATATGCGCGTATGGAATGAAGGCGCCGATCCTGTAGTAGAGCAGAATCGTCAAGAGGGACTTATCGCAATGCGTGGTATCCTTGACGCCCTCGGTGAGAATCCCGTAAAAATAGACAACAAAGATGTGTTGGCTCCCCGGGAACACCAGCCTGTCGGGCTGACCACTGAGGAGTGGTACGCGGCAAACTTTATTCTCGGAATGATTCCGGTTTTTGGAACCCCTGCTGGTGCAATTCTCACTACGCTGGATTCAACCGCTAAGGTCGCCAATGGAGATATGACATGGGGAGACGCTGTCGCATCGGGTGTCGGTGGTTTCCTCGGCGGTATGATGGGTTCGGCTGCCGGTAAAACCTTTGGCGTATGGCTCGGTGCAAAAGCTGGTCCGTACGGCGCTGGTGTAGGTGGCGCGCTGGGATCGGGTGCTGGAAATTCGCTAGGTACCCAGTTCGGAAGTGAGCAAGGCCTGAGAATCAAAGGCTGGCTGCAGCAGATGTTCACTGGCGAAACTGTACCCGGGAATGCAAACCCTGCTTACAGTCATGGAGGCTTTGTATCCGGACCAGGAGGTTCAACCGAAGACCTCATTCCGGCATGGTTGTCGAACGGCGAATTCGTGGTGAACGCTGCTGCCGCAGGCAATTTCCTGCCGTTCCTCGAACTCATCAATTCCGGTTGGGTGCCGTCGGCGGACTTGCTGCACGACATGGTCCCGGGCTTCGCGACACCGGCGCAGGACGGCGACGGCAGTACGTCCACGGGCGGTTTCACGTGGGATTCAGCGAACCTGGCATCGAATGCGTTGTCGGGGGCCATCTCCGGAGCCAAGAGCGGTGGACTGGTCAAGGGCATAACAGGCGGCCTGTCCTCACTGGCGTCCGCGGCCGGCGGACAGATCGGTAGTGCCATCGGTACCGCGATCGGAACTGCGGTAGGCGGTGTCGGTGGCCCGGTGGGTGCGGCGATCGGTTCGGTGCTGGGCTCGCTGGTCGCCTCGACCGGGGCGGACATGGTGCTCAAACCCATCGAGGAAGTCGCCGGCTGGGCCGGCGATACCGCCAAGGAAACGATCGGGTCCGGGTTCGGGCTGGTCGATCTGGCCAAGAGTTCGGGTGGGCATACCGCTCGGCAGGACATCTACAACTTCAACGGGATGGATCCGAAGAGCGCCTCGATGGCGATCGAACGGGTTCGCCGGCGCCGGACACTGGCGCAGCAACGCGGAGGAGGCCTCGGACGATGAGCCACCAACTATTGGAAAGATACGACACAAAGGTTGTCGTATGGGATGTGAACGGCCGCGTCTGGCACCTGTCGGGTGCGAATGGCGGCCGTGAAGGCGTATGGCTGTCGAAGCAGTCGGGGTTCATGTTCGCGCCGACTCAGCTGCTGGTCACCGAGGGTGCGCGCCAGGACGGTGCCACGTTCCTGCGTTCGGTGCGTGCGAAGAAGGAATGGGACTTCGAAGTCACCATCTCCACCTCATCGAAGAGCAAGGGCACCAACCCCATCCGCGACTTCTACGCCGTCCATGACGCGTGGTTCCGGGGCTGGTCCACCGACAAGCCCGTCACCGTCGGGTATTTCACCCGGCACCAGGGCTGGCGCTTCCAGCAGGCGCAGCTGGACGAAGCCCCCGAGGCGGTCGGCGACATGGACCCGGCGCGCAACGGCGTCGCCGTGTACAAGATGTCGGCCACGGCCATGGATCCGCTGGAGCAGCACTTCGAGGAGAGCTCGGTGTGGACCGACTCCGGCGGGCAGGGCGAAGGAATCGTCCGGGCGCGTAACGCGGCCGACCAGCCCGCCTGGCCGAAGTACACGATGAACGGTCCGGGGCGCTGGGCGATTCTGGATCCGGTGGGCGGTCCGCAGCCGCGGTTGGTGGAGACGCCGACGCTGAAGGCGGGGGAGACCCTGCGGATCGATACCCATCCCCGGCATCGCACGGCGCGCGTGTATTCCACGCTCGACCCGGTGGGCCGGAATGTCTGGTCGCAGATGGCGGGTCGCCGCTGGCTGGCCTCGCTGCCGGCCTGGAGCTCGACCGATATCACCGTCAAGGTCGAAGGCGGCACGCCGCAGTCGAGCCTGATCGTCACGGTGTCGCCCCGATCCTCGAGGCCGTTCTGATGAGCGCGCCGCAGTGGGATCCGCACGCTGAATCGCGGCGGATGGACGAGGCACAGCTGGCCGAACGCGAGCAGGTGCGCAATCCCGATGTGCTGGTGCGCTATTGGGACAAGTACATGCGTGAGGTCGGCGAAGAGCACTCGTATCTCTCGTTGCAGTTCACCTATCCGCGCAACTCCGCCGGCGGACTGAAGATGATCTGTCCCAAGGACATGGTCCACTTCGACCACCTGTTCAACAACGCGGACGGCGAAGACGCCACCATCCCCATCACGGTGAACACCAAGGGATTCCGCTGGGACGGCTACATCACCAAGGCCTCGCTGGTGCGCGATGAGAACGGTGTGGAGACCGTCGACATCGAGGCCATCCACGCCTGGAACCACGTCGCCACCATCTGCTGCTGGGCGAGTCCGTTCGCGCCGGTGCTGGCCCAGTTCCCGCGCCACCACATCCTTTTCGGCCCGGTCCGGACATTGGTCACCACCTACCTGACGACCAACCTCATGCGGTTGCAGTCCGGCGGCTGGACCCCACCGCCCGAGGACAAGGACGCCCCGAACTGGGGCAACGTCGGTAACGCCCTGTTCCCCATCGCGGTGGTCCCGGTCGACCCGTTGACCGACACCAGTCGCTGGTCGGCCGCCTCTGCGCGCTTCGACATGGCGGACAAGCTGTTCTCGCCGATGCTCGAGGACTCCGGCGTCATGCTGACCGCCCGCTTCTTCATCCCCGAAGAGGACGAGCAGCCCGCACCCGAATGGTTCTACCTGGACCGGCCGACCGTGGTGCTCGAGACCGTCGACAAGTCCGGCATCACCGGCCCCACCGGGACCCTGCTGGACGGAATCGTGTCGTGGTTCGAGGAATTCGCCGATGACGGCACCACCCCGATCCGGTACCCGAACTTCGATTCCACCCACGAATACGAGGCCGTCTACGGCCAGCCCGGCAAGTTCGGCACCTTCAAGAACTTCCCGTGGGTGTGGTACTTCGACGGCGAGTACTCCGGAATCGGACCGTCGGAGGTGGCGCTGCACAAGCCCACCGCCACCGACATCATCATCGGCGGCCGTTCACCGGGCTGGGTCAATGCCGGCATCGAGATCGCGATCAAGGGCCTGCTCCGGCTGATCGGCATGGACTGGCTCTATCGAGGCCAGCTCAACGACGTCTTCCTGGCTTGGATGGTCTACCGAGATACCAAACGGGTCGGCCGCGCCGGACCGTACGCGTTCCGCGAACTCTATATCACCGGTAGTGACAAGGCATTCAACCTCGACGGCCTGGTCGCCGCCCGGCAGGGCTTGCATCTCACCCGCGGCTACACCAGCCACAAGGTCACCGTCGAGGACGGCGCGCCCTACCTGCTCGGTAAGGACTTCGCCCTGGGTGACCAGATCGGCTTCGCCATCGGCGGCCGCGTGTTCACCGACTACGTCACCGAACTGACCTTCGTCGACGACCGCGAGACCTCGGCGACCTGGCAGATCACCGTCGGCGACGGCTCCGACGAAGAGGATTCGATCGTCAAGGCCTGGCAGCGGCTGGGGCGGGTCGCCGCCGCGGTCAAGGACCTGGCCACCGACGTCGGCGCCGACCTCGACCTGCTCATCGTCTGACCTCGCGAGTAGAGGAGAAAAACCATGGCGGACATCAGCTTTCCCGCCCACATCACCGTGGATCGTGAGCTCGGGCTCGACGGTCTACCGGTGCTCACCACGACGGTGTCGGTCGCCGATGACGTTGGCGCCCTGCCGCTTCCGAAAGGGCCGGTCGGTCCGGATGGAACGCGGGGCCGTCCGCGATTCAGCTTCCGGAAGATGGGGGAGATCGCGAATATCGCGGCTCGTCCCACCGGGCTCGGTCCGGATGATCGAGGTAAGTGGTGGCACCGGATCGACAACAACGGCATGGACGTCTGGACCGGTGGTGAATGGCGAAGCTCGCCGGACGCGGTCGGGGTACGCGGCGAGCTATCCGATCCGAATGTCATCACCGTGACCGATACCGTGCACGACGAGAAGCTCACGAATGCGGCGGTCGAGTTCACTGGAAGCGCTGCGGCACAGCGGCTTCAAGTTACGGTGCCCGCTGGGGTGTCCGGGCCGCGAGGTCCGGCCGGCACCTTCGGCGCCATCAATTCCGCGCCCGATTCCGACGCGGCGGTGGCGCCGACACAGGGCGGCCTGCTGGCCTACCAGCGAGGTTCGCGGAAGTTTCGTTCGCAGTCCGCCCCCAATGGCTTCGGTCCGTGGTCCTGGTACGAGGCGGATTTCGCCGCGGATCAGGAATCAGGCGTCAGCCAGCTGGTCGCGGGCACCTTCCAGATTCCGGCGCTTCCTTTCACGTGGCGTCCCATCGTTTTCGGCAATCTGTCCTACTACTGCGAACACAACGATGCCCAGCGTGCCCGGGTCTCCGCCCGCCTGCTGCATTCGGAAGGTGAGATCGTCGCGACCTCGCCCCTCGATGTCGTCGGCGGCTACGTCTATGTCCCATTCGCGCCTGCGTACAGCGACGCCGACACCACGAAGACCCTCGCACCGACTTCCACCTACGCGACTGTCCCGGTCGGTCAAGTGGCCAATCTCGTGGTGACCGTCGATCGGCTGCGCGTCAACAGCACCAGCACCGGCAAGGTCGGCTACCGGCGGGCGCGAGCGTCCCTGGTGGTATTCGCCCAGCCTGTTTAGCAAGGAGGTGAAATGTCCACTGTAGGAAACTATTTCAGTTCGACTCTGATTCGCGGCGTCGATGAGGGCATCGGCGAGCCCGGTGTCGTGCAATCCATGCACGGGACACCGCGCGACGGTGCCTTGGAATTGATGACCGGCATTCGGGGTGCGGCCGGGGCCCGGGGTCCCGCCGCCCACGCCTTCCGCTGGGAGGGCGATATCGCGGATCAGGCGGCGTTGAACGCGCTGGCTCGGAAGCTCGGACCGGCGCACGCCGGCAGAGCATGGCGGGTCAGATCCAACAACAGCCTGATGTACTGGAACGGAATCGGTTTCGAGTCGTTCAGCGAATCCTTCGGTGCCATGGGGCCGGACGGTCAGACCTGCGCGATCACCATCGGCACGGTCGACACGGTGCCGGCCGGAAGTCCGCTCGAAGTGACTCTCACCGGCACCGCACCCACACTCACCCTGAACCTGAAGGTGCCTCGCGGGGTGAAAGGTCGCAAAGGTGAGGCCGGTCCTCCCGGGCCGATTCGACAGGCATCCGATTACGCCGATGGGACGCACTCCGATCGCATGGTCCCGATGTGGGACGCGGTCGCGGGGAAGTGGACTCCTCGGCCCTTCCCCGGGCTGCGCGGTCCATGGTCGATAATCGAGAATCGGGCCTGGGACAGCGGGACCGGGTTCGCACCGACGCAGACCAATATCGGAACCTCGCCGAACACCATCGCGCAGTTGAATATCCCGGCGCAGGACACCGCATGGCGTCCCGTTGTCTCCGGCGGAGTGCTCATTCGCACAACTGAGCCTGTGGAGAGCTTCACCACGCGCGTCGATGCGGAGGTTCGCATCGGTTCCGCTTCAGGTCAGATCGTCGCTCTGGGTGCGGGCCTCGCCTTCGGGCTCGATTCGTTCACCCGCTTCCAGCCCTACTACGCCACCAGCGTTCTGACTCCGAGTAGTTCTGTCGGCGTGGTGCCGAAGGACCAGCCGGTGACTCTTTTCGTTGTGCTCAGGCGAAACCAGGGTGACTCCAATTACACGTACACCATGCCCGGCGCAAACATCACTTGCTGGGCGCAACCGGTGGTGACTCCATGACCAGCAATGACAAGACCGTCTACGACGACGACATCATGATCACGATGCGCGGGGTGTCCGACTCGGTCGGTCTGCCCTACACCGTGAACCCGATCGAGCTGATCGATCGCCAAGCGCTGGTGGAGATCAGGGAGGGGCCGGCCGGCGGGACCGGGCCTGAAGGCGTCCCAGCTTGGCCATGGGAATGGCAGGGAGATATCGCGACCCCGGCAGCGCTGAACGCGCTGAGTTTGACCACCGCCGACGCACGTAAGGCGTGGCGGGTGGTCTCGGAGAATTCCGTCTACTACTGGACGGGCCTCGAATTCGTCGCGTTGACCAACGCGTTTCGCGCTCCCGGGCGAAAAGGCGTACCGACCGCACTCACCGGCGCGGGTGTCGCCGGTGCCGTCGGGTCCGCGGCGTCGGCTCGGATCGTCGCGGCCGGTGATCAGCAGCAACTGGAGATCACATTTCCCCGCGGTGCGACCGGTGATCCGGGCACACCCGGTACAAGTGGACGCATTCAGGACGCGAGCGATGTCCAGATCGACGAGGATCACCCGCTCGGACAGGACTACATCCTCGCGTGGGACGCCGTCGCCGGGAAGTTTCGCCCGGTGCCCAATCCCCGCGTGTCGGGTCCGTGGGCTATCGCCGCAGGCCAATTCACCGGCGTTTCGAACACGTCCGAGGCCAAGGTCGTGGCTGCCACGATCACGATTCCCGCGCAGCCGGTGCGATGGCGGCCACAGGTCGAAGGTGGTCTGACGGTCCAATCCCACGTGCGCTCGATCGGAGAATCCCGGTGCGATATCGAGGTCCGGCTCGGTAGCTCGGACGGTGAACTCGTCGGCTACGGATACTGCTACGCGTCGGCAAATCTCATCCGGGTCCAGATCCATCCGAAGTTCGAGCATCCAATGTCTCCGGGTTCGCCGCTCGGCGTCGTACCGGAAAACCAGACAGTCACGCTGTACGTGGTGGTACGGCGCGTCGTCGGGACGACCGGGTATTCGGTTGTCACCCAGGGCGCTCAGCTGATCGTCTACGCACAGCCGGTCTGACGGCATTCTCCTGATCCGGCTCGCACCGCCGGTCTCCCAATCTCGCGGCACGTCGATTCCGGCTGTCCACTGTTCGAAAGGCGTTGATCCATGGCCGATCTGTCCCCACTGAAGTACGGAAAGGTGGTCGGGCGCTTTCTGGCGAATATCGCGGACGGCCCCGACCTCGGCGACCATCCGGAGTTTCTGCCGCTCACCGGAGCGGTCACCTTCACCGCAGAAGCACCGAAGATTCTCGTCGCCCAGGCCCAACCGGCACCCGCGACCTATGTGCAGTTGCCGAAACACTACGAGTGTCAGCTCGATGAATTCGGCTACCTGACCTGGCGTGATCAGCGCGGGATCCGGTTGGTGGCGCCCAATGACGACACCAACCCCAAAGACTGGACCTGGCGGGTTTCTTTCGATCTGTCGTACGACGGCGATCGAATTCCGCTGGAATCGTTCAGTTTCGTTCTCCCCGAATACGTGCCTGGCCCGGCCTCGGGTGATCCGGACGCGGGTTCGACCGGCCTGGTCGACCTCACCCTGGTGTCGCCGGTCCCGGCATCGCCCGGTATCGGCGTCGTGCGTGGCGAGCGTGGTACGGGTATCCAACTGGACGGCCAGGTCGCGACCTACGCGCAACTGCCGGCCACGCCCAAGGAGGGTGCGCAGTACGTCGTCAAGGCCGACGGGCTGCTCTACGTGTTCCACGCCGCAGGCGGCTGGACGCCGAACGGCCAGGGCGTGGTTATCCGTGGCCAGGCCGGCCAGCCCGGTACGACCGAGTGGACCGGAATCACCGGCAAACCGGCGACTTTCGCGCCGATCATCGGATCGACCTCCACCACCGCCGTGGCCGGCAACGATCCGAGACTCGTTGATTCGCGCACGCCGACGACCCATACCCACATCGCGAGCCATATCACCGATGCGACAGCGCTGGGCCGATCGCTGCTCGGCGCGGCGGACGCCGCCGCCGCGCGCACCACACTCGCCACGATCGCGGACAACGATGCGCGCCTGACGAATGCCCGGACTCCCACCGCAGCCGGTCAGGCCTACGACATCGCGTTCAAGTCCCACACCGGAACTCGTGCGGCCGGTGCCGGAAATGTCATGCCCGAGGGACTTCGTATCGAGCGGCCGATCAGCGTCAGCGCGATCACCTATCGCGGCGAAACCGCGGGCACCGGCAATCTGGTCGTCGAACTGCGCAAGAACGGCACCGTCATCACGGGCACCGCTGCGACCATCGCGGCTGCCGCACACCCGGCCGATACCGTGGTGACCGCGGGCGGGCCATGGACCTTGACGGCCGGGGACCGTCTGACGGTGTTCATCACCGCCGCAGACAGTCCGGCGGGTAAGGGACTGCAGGTGAGCCTGAAGGGGGTGACTTCCTGATGGGGTGCGTCGTTGTCACCGGCGGTGACTCGTTCATTTCGTCCGGCATGACGAAGTCCGGCAGCTACAAGATGACCGCGTCCTGGGCCGACGTTCCCGCATGGGCGGCCGATACCACCGGATTTCCCGGCTCGAGTCTGGTCGGCAATGGCTTGCGCGTGCAGGGCAACAACAGCAATGCCACTGTCACAGTCGCCCTTCCGTTCTCGGGTGGGCAGGCGGGTCCCACCCAGCAGGCGCGGATCATGATCAACAACAATTTCGTGGTGAATGGCCCACAGGCAGTTTCTGTCGGTTCCGGAACGTTGACCGCCACCGCGAGCGGCCTTTCCCTCACGGATGGCGATGTGGTGACTGTGCAGGTCACATGCGCCGCCGGGTTCAACGGGTGGGAAAGCACCGTCACTGCCGGTGTCGGCACCTACGTTCGAATCACCTAGGGAGGGATCTCATGTCCTGGAGCGGAGACCCCGTCTGGCTCGCGGATGTCCTCCGCGCCGCCGGACTGCGGGTGATCGAACACGACGGCTGGCGCGACCGCGGGCACGGAGACTTCCGTGACCTGCGCGGCGTGCTGTGCCACCACACCGCGGGCGGCGGCAGTCAGGACTGGCGGATCGTGCAGTACGGCCGGCCCGACCTGGAAGGTCCACTGGCCCAGCTGGTTCTGGAGCGGGACGGCACCTTTCGCGTCATCGCGGCCGGTGTGTGCTGGCACGCGGGGCGCGGGTCCTGGCCGGGCTGGCCGACCGACAACGCGAACTATCACGTCATCGGTATCGAGGCCGTCTCTCGCGGAGACGGATCCGATTGGACTCCGGCGCAATTGGACGCCTACAAGCGAGGCTGCGCCGCGATTCTGGCCCGTATCGGCCGTACCGCCGAAGACTGCGTAGCCCATCGCGAATACAGCCGCGAAGGAAAAATCGACCCGGCCGGCATCGAGATGGATTCGTTCCGTCGCGACGTGCAGGCTTTCATCGACGGAGAGGAAGCGCCGATGAGCGCAGCCGAAGTCAACCAGATCCGAGAGTTCGTCACCGCCTTCTGCGGGCCGATAAGCGCCGATGTCAAAGACATTCGCGAACAGCTGTGCGGCGAAGCGCAGCGCGATATCGGTCAGTACGGCGGCTGGCCGCAGCTCGGGAATCACACCGTTGTCGACGCGCTCGCCGACGTTATCGCACGGCTGGAGCGTTTGGAGAAGCGGGAGCATCCGCTGCCGTGACGCCGCGTTTCGGGTGAGTGAGCGTTGACGGTCGCGGGTGGCGCTCACTCACCCGTTTCGGTGTCGGATCTGCACGGCGGAAACATGCGCAGCAGCCACCACGACCGGTCCGGGAACTCCGGGCTGTAGAGGCGCGCCAGCAGCGGGTGAACCTCGTTCCGCGCGGGATCGCGGACGAGGATCCGATCGCGGAACTGGTCTGCGACCGGGAGGCTTGTCGTCCACATCCGTTCCCACTCCGGCGATTTCCCGCAATTCTCGATCAACTCGACGGGCGTGACTTTCAATGCTGCAGGGCTGCACAACAACTACATACGGCAGTTTACCGGCCGAGTTGATCCGGAACAGGTGCGGCTGGAAATCGCCAGCAGCGGCAGAGTGGGTGTGAGATGAGGGACTTCTCGGAAGGGTTCACGGCGCCCGGAGTCGCACAGCTTGCCAAGGCCGTGGTCAAGGACGACGCTCGCAAGGTGAACCTGCTGTTGGCAAAAGGCGCGACACTCGACGGCGTAGGAATCGAAGGTCTGAACGTGAGTGTGTTGATGTTGGCACTCATCGCACGTCGTCGAAAGGCCTTCCGAGCATTGCTGGAAGCGGGTGCGGATACCAGGCACCACGATGACGATGGTGCGACGGTGCTGCACTACGCGGCTCGGATCGAAGATCCTTGGTACTTGCGAACCCTGCTGGAGTATCCCGTTGATGTGAACATCGCTGACTCGAAGGCCGGAACGAGCCCGCTGATCGACGCGGAAAGTGATGAGCAGTTCCGGATGCTCATCGCGGCTGGAGCCGATCCGAACACACGTGGTCGCTGGGGTGGTGCGGCGTTGCACGATGCCGCTCAACGTCTCTGCTATGAGCAGGTTTTGGACTTGCTCGAAGCTGGTGCGGATCCGCTGTGTCTCGATGAGAGTGGACGATCGTTTCAGTATTACCTGGAGCAGGTCGATCCGCTGGATCAGGGCATCGCGTACCGGGAAATACGTGCCCGGATCACGGCGTGGCTGCGGGAGCACGGTTTTGACATCGAACCGTTGCCCGAGGTGTTTGCCATTCTGCGAGCACGAGCTAATAGATACCGGGCGGTCGGATATATCGGTGATGGCGCAGGTGGATGGGTCTCGGCATTCACGATCGATCCTGCCGAGTTTGCTGATGTCCTGACGTTTGGTTCGATGGTGGAGTCCGCATTGGAGGAACTGCAGCGACATGGAGTTCCGGCAAAGGTTGTGCAGATGCGATATGGCACAGGCGATCCAGTGTTCGAACTCCCGTCATGGGCCGAATTTCGCACAAGTTAGCGACCGGAGTCGGTGACTGGTCGTCATCCAGTTCCTCAACCCTGGCTGGGCGGAATCAAACGCAGCAGCCACCACGGCCGGTCCGGGAACTCTGGACTGTAGAGGCGGGCCAGTAGCGGCTGGACCTCGTTTCTCCCGGGATTGCGGACCAGGACTCGATCGCGAAATTGGTCGGCCTCCGGAATCGTGGTCGCCCACATCCGTTCCCACTCCGGGGATTTTCCGCAGTTCTCGATCAACTCGAGGGTGTGAACGTCTGTTGATGGATCGGGCGTCAAGGTTCGGAAGGCGCAGACCAAGCGGTGAGCCTCCTGGCGCCACTGCGGAACCACCGCCGGGGCTGCCGGGTTCAACAGGATCCATTCGATCAGGTTCGTTCCCGGACCCGTCCCCGGAAAGGCGTGTTCGAACGCCGGGTTCACCGCCACGGCGGTGAACGCCGGGATCAGGAAGAAGCCGGCCGGATGGCCCAGGCTTTCGAGATCATCGAGGTCGGCGGGGGTCGGGGCCGGTGTCGGGGCGTCGTCCGTGGTCAGCATCCCCGGCAGGCTCAGGTTCAGGATGTGCCGCCGTTGCAGCGGGGGCACATCCAGGCCGTCGAACAGGATCCGCAGGTTCGCCAGCGTCGTCGGACGAGTTCCCTGTTCGATCTTCTCGATCAACGACACCGACAGGTTCACCCGGCTCGCGAGTTGCTCACGGGTCAGGCCGGCCGTCCTGCGCCGATGGCGAATGAAGGAGCCGAATGGGTTGCCGGACAACGTTTTTCACCTGTCTGCCGGGGGTCGGGAGCTATTCGTTTTTGAGTCCTCGCACGGATTGTGTGGACGGGGATCGTTGACCTCGTCTCGTCTGATCTTGAATACTAGAACATATGTTCGAACGATAAGCGATTCGGTGAGCGTGTCTTCAGTGGTGAGGGCGGGGTTGCCGGCGTGGCTCGATTGGGAGGCGGTCCGGTGGGCTGGATGGGCGAATGCACTGGCGGAAGAGTTGGGTGGGCGATGGCCGCCGCGGGGGTCGGGCGTGGGACGCTCGCCGCGCGGACCGGGCTTTCCGAGAACCTTCTCGCCGCCCGACTCGCAGCGCCCGCCTCGTTCCGGCTCGACGAGCTCGCGCTCGTCGCCTCGGCGGTGGATAGGGGAGTGGTCGAACTGTTGCCCTGTGTTCGTGGGCCGGCGGGGCAGGTGTGTGTGAGTTGCGGTGGAACGAGGTCGGGGAGCGGCATTGCGCCGCACTCGCGAAGTAGTGGATGGGTTTGATTGACGAGAGCGGCACTCCCGAATGGGGAGTGCCGCTCTTTTCGTATTTGTGGTGTTGATGAATTGGGGAGAGGCTGGGGATGGGCTGGGGATAAGTGGCGCAGGGGATTCCGGAAGCACGGGAGGGGTTGTGGACGGGTGGGGATCGCGGGCGACGGCGCAGGTGAAACGACCCGGTTCACGTGAAACGTGATGTGCGCCATAGTGATGACTAGGCTGCTATCGAAATCCACAGGGGTCATTGGGTATTTGTGGATGAGTCCGCGCAGGTCGGGTCGAGTTGTGCTGGCGGAGAGCTACTTACGGGTAATGGGGAGAGTTGTGGAGATGTTGTGATTCACTTGATTTCTGTCGGTGGAATCCGATAGAAGTTAATCGTTGACAGGCCGCGCATTCGGCGCGGCGGGGTCGGGGAGATCGGGGTTCAATCATCATGATTCGTTCGTTCAAGAATGCCGGCCGCAAGGTGCTCGTGGGCGCGCTGGCCGCGGGGGCCGTTCTGGCCGGAGCCGGTGTGGCTTCCGCCAATGCCGGTATCAACGCGGCCGAACAGCCGGCCGTTGTTCAGCAGGTCGCCGTCGAGGTCGCGCCCGTCGCGCCCGCCGCCGCGGCGCCCATTGCCACCGATCCGAATGCGCAGAATTCGGACCCGCTGGCGAATGCCGTCGCGACCGGCGCTGCCGGTGGCGCGATCATTCACGCCGTGCTCTGCCTGCTCGTTCCGGGCGCCGGTTCCGTTGCCGCTCCGGCCTGCGCGGTCGGTGGCGCGCTGAACGGCGCACTGCTCGGCCTGCTGGTCGGCGCCCTCGCGCCGCAGGTCGTGCCCCAGGTCCTGCCCTGATAGTTCGGGCATCGAGAGTTTCACCCTGAACGATGCGAACCCGACGGGGTTCGGTCGGTTCGAACGAATCTGACGAGGTCCGTTCGAATTTCTGAGTACCGCGTACGGCCGCGACTGACGAGAAGCGAACGCGCGTTGTGCTCACGGGCAATACGTATCGGAACTCCCGACGGGGAGTGACGTGCGTATTGCTTTGCAGCCCGGATTCCGTGGAATCCGGGCTCTTTTCGTTTCCGGGGCAGGCTTCCACAGCCGGCCCTGTGAACCCTGGGGATGAATCCGGATTCCCGAATTCGGCGCTGCGTCAGGACGGTCAGGACGGTCAGGACAGCGTTGTGTCGCCCCAGGATTCGCCGAGGACCCGCAGCAGCGCGGCCAGCTGTTCGCGGTCGGCGGGGGAGAGATCGGCGAGCAGCCGGGTCTCGTTGGCCAGGTGCAGGGGCAGCAGCTCGTCGATGAGCGCGAGGCCCTTGGGTGTCAGGTGGACCCGGATCGCGCGGCGGTCCACGGCGTCGGGGAGGCGCTCGACCAGATCCTTGGCGGCCAGCCGGTCGATCCGGTTGGTGATCGCGCCGGAGGTGACCATGGCGGCCTTGTTGAGGGCGCCCGCGGTGAGGCCGGTCTCCGATCCCGCGCGGCGCAGGGTCGCCAGGACGTCGAACTCCCAGCGCTCGAGGTCGTGGCCGGCGAAGAACGTGCCCAGCTCGCGTTCGAGGACGCGGGAGAGCCTGCTCAGGCGGCCGAGCACCTGCATGGGAGAAACGTCCACGTCAGGACGCACTTCCTGCCAGGAGGCGGCGATCAGATCTACGGCGTCGGGCATGGTTCGCTCCTATCGAAGAAATGTTTCAACGTTGAGATACTTGACGCTGAAGCATCCGGGTGCTTTTATTTCAACGTTGAGATTATCAATGAGGAGCTAAAAATGACCAGCACCCGCCCCGGAGTCGCTTCCTACGCCGGAACCTTGGCCCTGACCGGCCTCGCGCCGTTGGTGTGGGGCTCGACCTACGCCCTGACCACCGAGTTCCTGCCCGCGGACCGGCCGCTGTTCACCGGACTCATGCGGGCCCTGCCCGCCGGGTTGCTGCTGCTGGCCATCACCCGCACCCTCCCGCACGGCGGCTGGATCTGGCGGGCCGGCGTGCTCGGCGCGCTGAATATCGGAGCGTTCTTCCCGCTGCTGTTCCTGGCCGCCTACCGCCTGCCCGGCGGCGTCGCCGCGGTGCTCGGCGCGGCCGCCCCGCTCTTCGCACTCGGCCTGGCCGCCGTCGCCCTCGACGAACGGCTCACCACCAGAAAGATTCTCGCGGCGGTGATCGGCATGGCCGGCGTCGGCATGGTGGTGCTGCGCTCCTCGGCCGCACTCGACACCGTGGGTGTGATCGCCGGTCTCGCCGGGGCGGCGTCCATGGCGACCGGCATGATCATGACCAAGCGCTGGGGGCGTCCCGAAGGCGTTGGGCCCCTTGCGATGACCGGATGGCAGCTCACCGCGGGCGGAATCATGCTGCTGCCGCTGGCACTGCTGATCGAAGGCGCCCCGCCCGCCCTGGACGGCCGCAACATCGCCGGATACCTGTTCCTCGGACTCGTGGGAACCGCCGCGGCCTACGCGATCTGGTTCCGCGGACTGGCTAGGGCCAACGCCACCTCGGTCACCTTCCTCGGCCTGCTCAGCCCGCTCTCGGCCGCCGTCATCGGCTGGATCGCTCTCGGCCAGTCGCTCGCCCCGCTGCAGATCCTCGGCATCGTGATCGCCCTGGGCGGCACCCTGCTCGGTCAGCTGGCCACCGCGCCCAAGCCGGTCGCCGCCGCGGTCGAGGAAAAGGTGCTGGTCCGCGCCGCCTGACGGTGCGGAATCACCGCTCGTCCCAACGCATTCGAACAAGCACCACCGTCACGCGAACACTCGTCCAAGGAGAGAAGTCATGCGCATCACCGTTTTCGGAGCCGCCGGTGGAGTCGGCGCCCGGGTCGTCACCGAGGCACTGGGCCGCGGACATCGGGTGGTCGCGGTCTCCCGCAACCCGGATCGCCTGCGCGATCTGCCGGTGGAGGTGGAACTGCGTGCGGGCGATGCCGCCGACCCCGAACAGGTCGTGGATCTGGGCGCGGACAGCGATCTGGTGATCAGCGCGACCCGCCCGGTCCCGGGTCGCGAAGCGGAACTGGCCCAGGTCGCCGCCGCGCTGCTGAAAGGGCTGGGCGGCACCGAGACTCGGCTGCTGGTCGTCGGCGGCGCGGGCAGTCTCACGGTCCCCGGGACCGGGCGGACCCTGGCCGAGCAGCCGGATTTCCCGGCCGACCTGCATCCCATCGCCGAGGGCTGCAACCGGCAGCTCGCGGTCTTCACGGGCTACGCGGGCGCCGTCGACTGGACGTATCTGAGCCCCGCCGCCCTGCTGGAGCCCGGTGTCCGCACCGGCGCCTACCGGCTCGGCGCGGACGAGCTGATCGCCGATGACGAAGGCAACTCGGCGATTTCGATGGAGGACCTCGCGGTCGCCCTGCTCGACGAGGCCGAACGCCCCAAGCACCACCGGACCCGATTCACCGTCGGCTACTGAGCCATCGGCTACCGAGCACCGGCGCGAAACACGAAGGGCCCCGGACGCATACGCGTCCGGGGCCCTCGCTCGTGTGAGACGTCAGAAGAGGCGGAACCCCGCGCCGACTCCGCCGCGACGGTCGATGTCGGCCAGCACCAGGGCGATGGTGGTCGAGATCTCCGGCTGGTGCAGGATGTCGCCCGCACCCTTGCACGGTGCGAGATCGACGGTGATCGGGCCGAGTTCGAAGTCCTGACCCGCCACGACCATGCCGACCAGGCGGTCGCCGACCAGCACCGGGGCGCCGGAGTCACCGTGGTTCGCGCACACCTGGCTGCGGAAGTACGAGTTGTGCGCCTCCCAGACCAGCCCGCAGGTGTAGCCGGTGGTGCGGCCGTTCTTGCAGGCCATGTCGCCCAGGCGCGGCGGCCCGCCGACGCCGTTGATCACCGTCTGCGCGACCTGGCGGGTCGGGGTGACCCGCTCGGGATCGAGCAGGATGACGGCCCAGTCGTTGCCTTCGCTCTTCTCGACGATGACCCCGATGCCGCCGCTGCGGGTGTACTCGGCGGCGATGCGGGAGCCGATCTGGCCGCAGTGCCCGGCGGTCAGCGCCACCAGGCGGTCCGCGGCGTCGTAGCCGACCGCGGTCAGGGTGCAGTCGGCGGTGCCGCCGGCGTCGTCGAGCTGTTCGACGTGCACACCGGAGCCGCCGCCGAGCACCACGGGCGGCGCCGCGTCGGCGGTGCCGGTGATCAGCAGGGTGGAACTGAGCGCGGTGGCCGCGACGGCCGCCCAGCGCAGGATTCGGGCACGGCCCGCAGAGAGCATTGTGAAGATTCCCCATCCCCGGAAGACGAACTAGGCGCGTGGAAACCGGTATTCGCCAGCGCGCCGTCGAATCGTTTCACGGGCTGTGACACGGGGGCAAGTCACTTCGGGCGATGACCGATTCGCTGCCCCATTCACCGCCGCGCGCCGCGCATACTGAATCGGGCTTGACCTTGACGTTACGTCAACTCGCATCCTGAATCGGTCGAGGTGAACGAGGGAGGAAGGGTCGGACGTGGCAATCGAATGGTCCATTCAGGAACTGGCGAAGGCCGCCGGAACCACCAGCCGCACACTGCGGCACTACGGTGAGATCGGGGTGCTCGAGCCGAGCCGGATCGGCGCCAACGGTTATCGCTATTACGACCGGGATTCCCTCGTCCGGCTACAGCGGATTCTGCTGCTGCGCGAACTCGGGCTCGGCCTGCCGGCCATTGCCGAAGTACTCGCGGGCGAACAGGACGCCGCCCAGGCCCTGCGCACCCATCTGGATCTGCTGCGTCAGGAGCAGGCCCGGATCGCGCGCCAAATCGCCTCGGTGACCACCACATTGCGCAAAACGGAAGCGGGTGAGCCACTCATGGCCGAGGAAGTATTCGACGGATTCGACAACACCGAATACAAGGACGAGGTCATCGACCGCTGGGGAAAGGACGCCTGGGAGAGCGGTGATCGCTGGTGGAACGCCATGAGCGAGGCCGGCAAGAAGGCGCACTTCCAGACCCACATCGACATCGCCGCCGACTACGGCCGCGCCCACGCGGACGGGGTCCCGGTCGAGAGCGATGCGGTGCAGGCCATCGTGCGCAGGCACTACGACTGGGTGACGACCGGCTGGCAGGGCACGTGCCCGGCTCCGGAATATTTCGTCAATCTCGGCGAAATGTACGTCGCGGACGAGCGATTCGCGCAGAACTACGACCGGCACGGCGCGGGCACCGCGGTCTACGTTCGCGATGCCATGCGCGTATTCGCCGAACGGCTGTAATCCGAATACGGGTAGCAGCGGGCCCTTTCGACGCTCATGCGCCGAAAGGGCCCGCTGCAGTCCTGATCACAGCCCCGAAATACGGCGTCGCCCCGAACCGCGCACCCCGGTAAGGTTCGCCGGAACGAGGAGGGGGACTCAGCCATGAGCAATCCGTACGGTCAGCCCTATCCGGGGGGTTACGGCTATCAGCAGCCGGGCTATCAGCAACCCGGATATCCGCCGCCGGGATATCAGCCCGGCTATCCGATGTATCCGCAATCTCCGCCCAGCGGCGCGACGGCCATCACCGCGGGCATCATCGCGTTGATTCTCGGTCTGATCGCGGGTATCGGCGGCATCATCGCGGTCATCGCCGCGGCCTCGCTGAGTTCGGATCGTTCGAGCGGTGGATACGGCAGCAGCCGCGCGTCCAATGATTTCGAGGCGCTGCTGATCGGGCTCGGCATAGTCGTGACACTCATCGGCGCGTTCTGGTTCATCGGCGCGCTGCTGTTGTTCGCGCGCAAGACCGCGGGCCGCGTGATGCTGATCCTCGCGTCCGGCCTCGGCGTGGTGAGCGGCCTGGTGCAGTTCACGCTCGGCGAGTTCACCACCCCGATCTTCGGCCTCGGCATCAGCCTGACGATCCTCGTCCTGTGCGCGGTGCCGGCGACAGGCCGCTGGATCGCGGCGGGCAAGCACCCGGTCTACCCGCCCGGCTACAACCAGTACCCCTACTACTGACCGCGCCGCGACAACACGTGCGGCACGAAGGCCGAACGGCCCGGACGAAACTCGTCCGGGCCGTTCCCCTTCTCCGTGCCGCGATCAGGCCGCGCACATCGACTGCATCACGCCCTTCAGGATCGGGGCGCCGTAGGTGGTCGGGGCGAACGCCAGGGTCTGGGCCAGGGACAGGGGGGTCAGGACCGTCGAGGCCACGCCGGTCCAGCCGGCGATCGTATTGCCCAGTGTCAGTAGCAGACTCGTGGTGTCCAGCGCCAAAGTCACCAGGTCGAAAGCGTTTTCGACGGTCACGTCGCCGAGGGGGACCGTCTCGAGCGCCCTACCCTCGTAGATGTCGAAGCCGAGGTTCGCCAGGAAGGTCAGGGGGCCGTAGTCCATCGCGGCGACGGCCGGGCCGAGTTGTTCCGTCCGGCGCAGCGTGATGACGTCGGCCACCCGGTTGTCGCGCAGGAAGCCCTGCAGCGCATCGGCATTGGCGTGCACGGTGGCGGCGTCGACGCCCAGGGCGGGGTGGGCAGCCAGGAAGTTCCGGGTGCGCTCGACCAGGTCCGAGGTCTTCAGTTCGGCCAGGGGCGTGCACGCGCCGTCGGCCAGGGTGAGTTGGTTCGCCAGGTCGAGCAGTGGCTGGGGCACGTCCACCCGGGACTCGGACAGCTCGAGGTGCAGCTTCTCGTAGGCCCCGGATGTGTTGCAGCCCAGCGCGAGTTGCGCCTGCACCGAGCGAGCCAGCGACTTCACGCCGTTGAAGATCGCGCCGACGATCGGCTTGAGCACGAAGCCGACGGTCGGCACCAGGCTCACCCCCAACTGGGCGGGGATCTTCACGATGCGGGTGGCGAGGATGAACACCTCGATCACGTCGTTGATCGAGAGCGCCGAGACCGCCACGGTCTGATGCAGCCTGCCGGTGCGGAGCGCGTCGAGGTTGTTGACCAGGTGCGTGACGATCGGATCGTCCAGGTACTCCAGCCGGCCGCCGAATTCACCGGAGTGGATGGGCAGCGTCGCCCGGTGCACCCGCAGCGCGGCGACGGACCGCCGGAACTCGTTCACCTGCCGGTCGTAGTCGGCCAGCTGATGCGCGGGGACGACCGTGCGCACGGCGGTGGCGGCATTGGTGACGACATCGTCGACGGTGGCCGCGCCCTTTCCGCAGAGGCCGTCGGCGTCGGCGACCGCGACCTCCGCCAGGGTCTCCCCGGCCGCGCGGGCGGGAGCGGCGTTCGGGACGAGCGCGGCGGTGCTCAGTAGAGCCGCCAGGGTGAAGGCGCCCACGAGCGGGGCGAGGCGGGGGCGCTTGCGCGGGGCGAGCGAGGGAAACCCGGGCGGGGCGAGACGGGGGAACCGCATGGTGATGTGTGTCTTCCGGTCGAGCGAGGGGCACGGCCGCATACTGCGCACGGCAACAAACTGGACGGATGTTCAGCTCATGTGCGTATGTAATACAGCTCTCATGAAGTGCCCGTGCCCACTTTGGTGAATATCGGGCAAACATCCCGCTGCCGGATCCCGCTCGACGGGATGACCCGCGCCGCTCGCGACCGTATCCCCGAGCGCGTCGGAACCCGGCCCGCCGGAGCCAACGCGCGCCCGTACCGTCTTCCACTACGCTGGGCTCCCGTGACCGTCGCACCCCCCTTCGATCTCATTGTTGTCGGCTCTGGTTTCTTCGGGCTGACCATCGCCGAACGCACCGCCAACCTGCTGGGTAAGCGGGTCCTGGTCGTGGAACGCCGCTATCACCTCGGCGGCAACGCGTATTCGGAGGCGGACCCCGAAACCGGTATCGAAATCCACAAGTACGGCGCCCATCTTTTCCACACCTCGAACAAGCGGGTGTGGGACTACGTGAATCAGTTCACCGAGTTCACCAACTATCAGCACCGCGTCTACGGCCTGCACAAGGGCCAGGCGTACCCGCTGCCGATGGGTTTGGGAATGATCTCCCAATTCTTCGGGCGCTACTACAGCCCGCAGGAAGCCCGCGAACTCATCGCTCAGCAGGCCGCCGAAATCGACTCCAAAGATGCCACCAATCTCGAGCAGAAGGCCATCTCGTTGATCGGCCGGCCGCTCTACGAAGCCTTCATTCGGGACTACACCGCCAAGCAGTGGCAGACCGATCCGAAGGATCTGCCCGCCGGGAACATCACGCGTCTGCCCGTCCGGTACACCTTCGACAATCGCTACTTCAACGACACCTACGAGGGTCTGCCCAAGGACGGCTACACCGCGTGGCTGTCGAAGATGGCGGAAAACGACCTCATCGAAGTGCGCCTGGACACCGAGTGGAATGACATCCGTGAGGAAGTCCGTGCTCAGAACCCGGACGCCCCCGTCGTTTACACCGGCCCGCTCGACGCCTACTTCGACTACGCCGAAGGCGAACTCGGCTGGCGCACCATCGATTTCGAGACCGAGGTGCTCGAAACCGGTGATTTCCAGGGTATTCCGGTCATGAACTACAACGACGCGGACGTCCCCTACACCCGCATCATCGAACCGCGCCACTTCCACCCCGAGCGCGACTACCCGGCCGACAAGACGGTCATCATGCGCGAGTTCTCGCGCTTCGCCCAGACCGGCGACGAACCGTACTACCCGATCAACACCCCCGACGACCGCGCCAAGCTGCTGGCCTACCGCGAGCGCGCCAAGGCCGAAACCGCCGCCAACAAGGTGCTTTTCGGTGGCCGCCTGGGCACCTACCAGTACCTGGACATGCACATGGCCATCGGCGCCGCGCTCAGCATGTTCGACAACGTGCTGCGCCCGCACCTGGAGTCGGGCGCCGCGCTGCTGGACACCGCCGAATGACCGCACAAGCCACCCTGGAAGCCATGACAACCGAGACCCGGGCCATCTCACTCCTACAGCGCGTCATCCTGCCCCGGCCGGGTGAACCGCTCGACGTGCGCACCCTCTACCTGGAGGAATCGGCGACCAACGCGCGCCGCTCGCACGCACCCACCCGCACCTCGCTGTCCATCGGCGCGGAGTCCGAGGTGTCGTTCTGCACGTACTTCAACGCGGTGCCCGCCAGCTACTGGCGGCGCTGGAGCGTGCTGAAGTCCGTGGTGCTGCACCTGGAGCTCGCCGGGCACGGCCGCGTCGACGTCTACCGCTCCAAGGCGGACGGCTCGCGAATCCACGTGCAGGGCAACGAATTCGGTTCGCCCGGTAGCGGCGCGAGCCACGAGCTGGATTCGGCGCACCGCAGCACCGTCGAATTCGAGGTCGAGCTGGCCCCGTTCGAGGACGGCGGCTGGATCTGGTTCGACATCACCACCGACAGCGCGGTCGAACTGCGCGACGGCGGCTGGTACGCGCCGATCGAGGCGCCGGGCGAGGGCAGCATCGCCGTCGGCATGCCCACCTTCAACCGGCCCACCGACGCGGTGAAAACCATTGCCGCACTCGGCAACGACCCGCTGGTGCTGGAGAAGATCAAAGCGGTCATCATCCCGGACCAGGGCAACCGCAAGGTGGTGGACGAGCCCGGTTTCGCCGAAGCCGCACTGCCGCTGGGTGATCGGCTCGCCATTCACAACCAGCCCAATCTGGGTGGGTCCGGCGGCTACAGCCGGGTCATGTACGAGGCGCTGAAGACCACCGACGCCGAGTACATCGTCTACATGGACGACGACATCGAGATCGAGCCGGACAGCATCCTGCGCGCGCTCGCCTTCTCGCGCTTCGCCAAGTCGCCCATCCTGACCGGCGGCCAGATGCTCAACCTGCAGGAGCGTTCGCACCTGCACACCATGGGCGAGGTCGTGGACCGGTCCATCTTCATGTGGTCCGCGGCCCCGAACGTCGAGTACGACCACGACTTCTCGAAGTACCCGCTCCGGGATCGCGACAATTCCAAACTGCTGCACCGGCGCATCGACGTCGACTTCAACGGCTGGTGGACCTGTGTGATCCCGCGGCAGGTGGCCGAGGAGATCGGGCAGCCGCTGCCGCTGTTCCTGAAGTGGGACGACGTCGAATACGGTTTGCGCGCACGGGAACACGGCTATCCGACCGTTACCCTGCCGGGCGCGGCCGTGTGGCACATGGCGTGGAGCGACAAGGACGACGCCATCGACTGGCAGGCGTACTTCCACCTGCGCAACCGGCTGGTGGTCGCCTCGCTGCACCTGCCCAACGACGGCCGCCCCATGGTCGTCAACACCGTCAAGGCGACGCTGAAACACCTGCTGTGCCTGGAGTACTCGACGGTGGCCATTCAGAACGAGGCCATTCGCGACTACCTCGCCGGGCCGGACCGCCTGTTCGACCTGCTGCCCAGCGCGCTGGGCAAGATCCACGCCATGCGCAAGCAGTTCCCGGACGCGGTCGTGGTGCCGTCCTCCACCGAACTGCCCATGGCCAGCCGGGCCGGGGTCGGCGCGGTCGGCGAACCCGGCAACCCGATCGCCAAGATCGCCCGCCTGGGCCGGGGCGTGCTGCACAACTTCCGTAAGGCGGACACCCGCCACCACGAGACCCCGCAGCTGAACGTGCCCACCCTGGACGCGCGCTGGTTCCTGCTCTCCCAGGTGGACGGCGTCACCGTCACCACCGCCGACGGTCGCGGCGTGGTCTACCGCAAGCGCGATCCGCGGCAGGCCGCGGAACTGTTCAAGGAATCGATGCGGCTGCGCAAGGAACTGGCCGAGCGCTTCCCCGAGGTGCGCGAGCAGTATCGTGCGGCGCATTCGCATCTCACGAGCAAGGCGGCGTGGGAGAACATCTTCGGCATCGACGCAGGGAACGAGAGCAAATGACAGCAGCAGATTCGGCCGCCGTGGCGGACCGCGGGTTGCACGCCGTTCCCGACGCGCCGTCCGCCCCGGGGGACTCGCCGTTCGAGGTCAAGATCCTCAACGCGGTGCAGGGGACCATCGGGCAGAACCCGGCGGTGGTCAAGGCCGCGCGCGGGATGTCGCACTTCGGTGAGCACTCGCTCGGCTGGATCGGCCTGGCCGCGGTCGGCGCGCTGGTCGACAAGCCGCGCCGGCGGCAGTGGGCCGGGGCCGCGGTCGGCGCGTTCGGCGCGCACGCCGCGTCCGTCGTGATCAAGCGAATCGTGCGCCGCCCCCGCCCGAATCATCCGTCCGTGCAGGTCAACGTGTCGACGCCGAGCAAGCTGAGCTTCCCGTCGTCGCACGCCACCTCCACCACGGCAGCGGCTGTGTTGCTCGGCAGACTCACCGGGCTACCCTTGCCTGCGGTGCTCGTCCCGCCGATGCTGCTGTCCCGAGTCGTACTCGGGGTGCACTACCCCTCCGACGTACTCGCCGGTTCCGCGCTGGGCGCCGCATCAGCCGCCGTTGTGCTTGCCGCCGAAAAGAGACTCGCCAAGTGACCGCACAGGAAAGAGCGCTTGTTGACATGAGCGAAGAGCCGACCGGGACCGACCTAGCCGAGGGGGTCGTCAAGGGCCCGCCCAAGACCCTCGCCGGCGGCCTGATCAAGGCCATGCGCCCGCGCCAGTGGGTCAAGAACGTGCTGGTGCTGGCCGCGCCACTGGCCGCGGGCAAGACCGCCGCCGGTGATCTGGTGGTCGGCGACTGGACGGTCATCGGGCATGTCGGCATCGCCTTCCTGGTGTTCTGCATGGCGGCATCGGGCATCTACCTGGTGAACGACGCCCTCGACGTCGAGGCCGACCGGGCGCATCCGACCAAGCGTTTCCGGCCCATCGCGGCCGGTGTGGTGCCGGTGAACCTGGCCTACATGCTGTCGGCGGCGCTGCTGGTGGGTTCCATCGCGGTGTCCTTCGTCGCGTCCTGGCATCTGGCCGTGGTGATGGCCGTGTACATCGGCATCCAGCTGGCGTACTGCTTCGGCCTCAAGCACCAGGCCGTGCTCGACATCTGCATCGTGTCCTCGGGCTTCCTGCTGCGCGCGATCGCGGGCGGCGCGGCGGCCGACATCAAGCTGTCGCAGTGGTTCCTGCTGATCATGGCGTTCGGCTCGCTGTTCATGGCGGCCGGAAAGCGCTACGCGGAGTTGAAGATCGCGCTCGACACCGGCGCGAAGATCCGCAAGTCCCTGCAGTACTACACCCCGACCTACCTGCGTTTCGTCTGGATGCTCTCGGCCACCGCGGTCGTGGTGTTCTACGGCCTGTGGGCGTTCGAACAGGGCCGGGTCAAGGACACCGACTGGTTCGCGATCTCCATGATCCCGTTCACCATCGCCATCCTGCGCTACGCGGTCGACGTCGACGGCGGCGAAGCCGGTGAGCCGGAAGAGATCGCCCTGGGGGACCGCATCCTCCAGTTCCTCGCAATAGCCTGGATCGGAGCGGTAGGTGTCGCTGTCTATCTCACCTGACGTGGTCGAGGGACACGAGCGAGAGGCGGGCGCCCCGACGGCACAGTTGCCGCTCGGCGGTGCCGGTCGTCGTGCCGGAGAAGCCGGCGGTCGCTACTCGCTGCTGTCCCGCGCCATCTTCATCGGTGGGATCACGCTGACCGCGACGCTGTTCGCGGCCGGCGGCTGGCAGCGCCGCTGGATCGCCGACGACGGCCTGATCGTGCTGCGCACGGTGCGCAACCTGCTCGCGGGCAACGGCCCGGTCTTCAACGTCGGCGAACGCGTCGAGGCGAACACCAGCACGGCCTGGACCTACATCGTCTGGTTCTTCAGCTGGCTCACCCAGGGCAGGCTCGAATACGTGGTGCTCGCCATCGCGCTCGTGCTCTCGGTCCTGGCGATCGTGTTCGCCATGCTCGGCGCGGCGCGGCTGTGGGGCGGAACGGGTTCCGCCCTGCTGCTGCCCGCGGGCGCGCTGGTCTACATCGCGGTGCCCCCGGCCCGCGACTACGTCACCTCCGGCCTCGAGACCAGCCTGGTCATCTGCTGGCTCGGCGTGCTGTGGTGGTGGCTGATTCGCTGGTCCCAGACCGAGAATCCGCGCCTGCCCGGCTATTTCGGGCTGGTGTTCTGCGCCGGTCTGGCCCCGCTCATCCGCCCGGAGATGACACTGGTCGGCGCCCTCGCGCTGATCATGCTCTTCTGCGCGCCGGTGCCCCGGACCCGGTTGGGCCCGATCTTCTTCCGCGTCGCGATCGTCGCGGTGGCCGGGCTGGTGCCGATCGCGTACCAGGTGTGGCGGATGGGTTACTACGGCCTGCCCTACCCGAACACGGCGGTCGCCAAGGACGCCGGCGGCGCGAAGTGGGAACAGGGCTTCGTCTACCTGTGGAACTTCATCGGACCGTACTGGCTGCTGGTGCCGCTGGTGCTGCTGGCCGTCGGCGGCACGGTGGCCGTGCGCTACGGCCGGCCCGAGACGCCGACCGGTAAGCATTCCGAACCGGACACCGCCCCGCGCAACCGGATTCAGCGGGCGAGCGCGGCCCTGCACAGCCCCGCCGCGGTGGTGCTGCTCATGGTCGGCAGCGGCCTGCTGCTGGCGGTCTACCAGATCCGCGTCGGCGGCGACTTCATGCACGGCCGCGTGCTGCTGCCCCAGCTGTTCTGCCTGCTGCTGCCCGTCGCGGTGCTGCCGCTGCGGATCCCGGAGGGTTTCCTCGGCGGCTCCGCGCACGGATCACGCCGTCTGGACTGGGCTTTCGTGGTCGTGCTCGGGGTGTTCCTGGGCACGGCGGGCTGGGCGCTGTTCGCGGCGAACACCACGGCCATCACCAGCGGTACCAAGATCAGCTCGACCGGCATCGTGGACGAGCGCGTGTACTACGTGCTCAATACCGGCCACGACCATCCGATTCGGGCCGAGGACTACCTGGACTATCCGCGCATGCGCGCCATGGTGCGCGATATCGCCGATACGCCCAACGGCGGCCTGCTGCTGAATTCGCCGTCCTTCATGTTCTGGTACATCGCGCCGCCGCCGGAGCCCATCCCCGCGGGCGGGGCCGGGCATACCGTGTTCTTCCTCAATCTCGGCATGACCTCCATGAACGTTCCGCTGGACGTGCGCGTCATCGATCAGATGGGGCTGGCGTATCCGCTTGCCGCGCATACCGAGCGGCTCGTCGACGGCCGTATCGGGCACGACAAGAACCTGTACCCGGACTGGGTCGTGGTGGACGCGGGCATGGTGGATCAGAAGCCGTGGCTGCCGTGGTTCATGGACGACAAGTGGGTGACGCAGGCGCGCACCGCGCTGTCCTGCCCGCAGACCCAGGACCTGCTGGCCTCCTCGCGGGCGCCGCTGACCCTGGATCGCTTCCGGCACAATATTCAGCAGGCGCTGGAGTTCGCGAGCTATCGCATCGACCGGGTGCCCAAGTACGAGATCGAGCGGTGCGACCTGGTCGATCCGACACAACCCGCACCTCGGTAACTTCCGGCAAAACTCTCGAAAACCACACGGCGGCGGTCCATTAACAATGGGCCGCCGCCGTTCTGTCCGATTCGCAAAGGATTAACAAACTCGCATCTCGGTTTGGTAACACCGAGGGGGCCTTTCCGCGATAGCATCCACAGAACAACCGGGCCGAACCATCTCGTATGCACCGCAACGGTTGTCGTGATAACCCACGCGGGCGCCGGCTGGCCCTCGCGCGCATGAATGAAGGGCGCGGCAATGCGACGCTGCAACGGGGATGGGGCGCACCAGCGCGAGCAGACGCGGGACGGTTCGAGAACGCGAACCTGGGCGCGGAAGTCCGCTTTCGGCCTGGCCCTGGCCGCGGTGCTGCCCTTCGGGGTCTCGGTCGCGGCACCGGGATTCGAGCCCGCGGCAGCGCAGGCCGCCTTCAATCCCGACGGCTTCGACTTCTACGTCGACTCCAGCATGGGCCCGATCAAATCCCGCATCTTCCGGGCGCAGGACGGCAACACCGACCGGGTGGTCTACGCACTGGACGGCCAGCGCGCCCGGGACGACCTGAACGGCTGGGAGATCGAGACCGAGGGCGCCCGCGCCCTGGCCGCCGCGAACATCAACGTGGTCATGCCGGTCGGCGGCATGTCCAGCTTCTATGCCGACTGGAAGTCCCCGAGCACCTTCCTCGGGATTCCCGCGGGCTCGGCGGCGGGCAGCGGTTCCGGTGCCTCCCAGGTGCTTGCCGGCGGCCCGGGCAAGACCTACACCTACAAGTGGGAGACGTTCCTGACCCAGGACCTGCGCAACGCGCTGCGGGACAGGCTGGGCTTCAACGTCACTCGCAACGGCATCTTCGGGCTGTCCATGAGCGGCAGCGCGGCGCTCACCATCGCCGCGCACCACCCGGACCAGTTCGTCTACGCGGGTTCGCTTTCCGGCGCGCTGAACCTGTCCACGCCGATCATGCGCAACGCGGTGCGCCTGGCCATGCTCGACTGCGGCGGATACAACATCGACGCGCTGGGCGGCGCCAAGGACTCGTCCTGGACCCGGCTCGACCCGTACACCAACGCGTCGAAACTCAAGGCCAACAACACCCGCCTGTGGATCTCGGCGGGCAGCGGACTGCCGACCTCCACCGACGTCATCAATATGACCACCATTCAGGGCATGGGCATCGAAGCCGTCGCGCTGATGGGCACCAAGGCCTTCCAGACCCGATTCGCGAGCGTCGGGGGCAAGAACGCGATCTACGACTATCCGGCCGTGGGCGTGCACAACTGGAAGAACTGGGAGGCAGAACTCGCCCGCATGATTCCCGATCTGTCGGCGAATATCGGCTGAGTCGGTTGCCCGGCCGAAACCGACACCGTCCCACGATCTTCGGATCGTGGGGTTTCACCATGCTGATCACGCATAACCGGCAGGTTGCCGGTGATGTGCGAGGGATGTGCGATGCCGGTGGTGGCCGGTGGTGACGGTGTTTCCGAGATCACGGTTTTGTTCTCTACGTTGTATTGACCAGCGGGTTCGGGCCACAAACGCCCCCGTGCGTGGCCCCCATCACATCTGTCTCTTTCTGATAACGCTCAGTTAGCCGTCACACGATAGGGTGCCCGAGACGCCCACAGCGGCCGCGAAGACGCCGTGGACACGAACAGAAGCGAAAGGCCGTACGGAATATGCGAGGCGAGCAGGATAGACGTCGGAGATCGAGCGGCGGTTGGGTGAAGAAGTCGGTACTCGGGGTGTCGATGGCACTGCTGCTGCCGTTCGGGGTGTCGGTGGCAGGTGTGGGAGCGGGTGCGGCCAACGCGGCCTTCGACCCCTCCGCGTTCGACTTCTGGGTGGACTCCTCCACCGGAATGGGTCCGATCAAGTCCCGCATCTTCCGTGCGGCCGACGGCAACACCTCCCGCGTGGTCTACGCGCTGGACGGCATGCGGGCCCGCACCGACCTGAACGGCTGGGAGAACGACACCGATGTGGCGCGGGCGCTGACCGCCGCGAACATCAACGTGGTCATGCCGGTCGGCGGCGAATCCAGCTTCTACGCCGACTGGGTCGCCCCCAGCACCTTCCTGGGCGTCGAGGCCGGCACCGGCTCGGGCTCGCTGTCTTCCTCGGGTTCGGGCACCGGCTCGGGCGCGGGCTCCTCCTCGGGTTCGGGCGCGTTCCAGCTCATGGCCGGCGGCCCGGGCAAGAGCTACCGCTACACCTGGGAGACCTTCCTGACCCGCGACCTGCGCAACGCGCTGCGCGATCGGCTCGGCTTCAGCACCACCCGCAACGGCGTGTTCGGCCTGTCCATGGGCGGTTCGGCCGCGCTGACCCTGGCCGCCTACAACCCGGACCAGTTCAGCTACGCCGGCTCGTTCTCCGGCTACCTGAACGTCTCCGCGCCCGGCATGCGCGAGGCCCTGCGCCTGGCCATGATCGACGCCGGCGGCTACAACATCGACTCCATGGCGCTGCCGTGGAGCCCGGCCTGGCTGCGCATGGACCCCTTCGTCTTCGCACCGCGCCTCAAGGACAACAACACTCGCCTGTGGATCTCCGCGGCGAGCGCCATCCCGGGTCCGGGTGACGTCTCCGGCGTCATGTCGGTCATCCAGGGCATGCCGCTCGAGGCGCTCGCGCTGGCCAACACCCGGGCCTTCCAGGTCCGGATGGCCTCCATCGGCGCCGGGAACGTGACCTACGACTTCCCGGGCACCGGTGTGCACAACTGGAACAACTGGGCCGCCGAGGTCTACCGCATGATTCCGGACCTGTCGAACAACATCGGCTGATTCGTTCTCGCTCGGCCATTCGAGGCCCCGCCCTTTCCGGGCGGGGGCCTTCGCCGTTTCCGGAAAGCCCGCACCAATTTCTCGCGCCCGTCGTTTCGGATTCGCCCCAGGTCAGCGGTCTCGGTTCGGTTCCAGCGCACGACTCCGGCCTAACACGCCGAGTCGATCGCCCGATAAGCGCCGTGTATCGAAGAAGATCAGTCTTGGAAAGCTCGGTTCTGCTCCAACGAGAGGGCTAGGTCGATGCGAAGTACGGGCGTAAGAAGGTTGGTGCTGGGGATAGCGACAGCGCTGCTCCTGCCACTGGGGGTGACGGTGATCGGAACCGCGCCCGCCACCGCGGCTTTCGACCCCGCCGGATTCGACTTCTGGGTCGATTCGCCGGTCATGGGACCGATCAAGTCGCGCATCTTCAGAGCGGCGGACGGCAATACCAACAGGGTGGTCTACGCGCTCGACGGCCAGAGAGCCCCGGAGACCATCAGCGGCTGGGAGAACGACACCAATGTCGCCCAGGTGCTGACCAGTTGGAATATCAATGTCGTCATGCCGGTGGGTGGGCAGTCGAGTTTCTACGCGGACTGGGCCGCACCGAGTTCGTTCTTCGGAGTGCCGGCGGGCGCGGGCTCCTCGGCCGCGAACACCGGCTCGGGCGCGACCGAGGCGCTGGGCGCGGGACCGGGCAAGAGCTACAGATACGACTGGGAAACCTTCCTGACCAATCAGCTGAGATGGGCGCTGAAGGATCGGCTCGGGTTCAATCCCAACAGAAACGGTGTTTTCGGCCTCTCCATGGGTGGCTCCGCGGCCCTGACGCTCGCGGCCTATCACCCCGATCAATTCAGTTTCGCCGGCGCCTTCTCCGGCTATCTCAACATCTCGGCCCCGGCCATGCGTGAACTCATCCGCATCGCCATGATCGATGCCGGCGGGTACAACGTCGACTCGATGGCCCCGCCCTGGGGGCCCCAGTGGTTCCATATGGACCCGTTCGTCTTCGCCCCCACCCTCATTGCCAACAACACCCGGCTGTGGATCGCAGCGGGCAGTGGCACCCCGATGGACGCGGATCTGGCCATCCCCCTCGGGGCCGCCGCCGATCGGCTGGTACGAGGTTCGCCCCTGGAAGTTCTGGCGCTGGCCAATACTCGGGCATTTCAGGCGCAGATGAACTTCCTCGGCGCCCAGAATGTGGTCTATTCCTTCCCGCCCCAGGGTCTGCACGCCTGGACGAATTGGCAGGAAGAGGCCTACCGGATGATCCCGGATCTCTCGGCGAATATCGGATAGCGATCGCAGGTGCGCGAAGGCCCCCGCCCCCGGAGGGTGAGGGCCTTCGCCGTACTCCGATCCCGGCGGATCACGATTCCGCATCCGGGTGCGTTTCCCCGGTCCTCGGCTCCGAATATGCGCCTATAGAGAAGCCGGAGCGGCACAGAGCTTCTGCAATTCGTCATGGTCATCGATGCCTGAAAGGCGAGTGGATGCGGTCTGTTCGGATACGCAATGTGGTGGCGGGTCTCGCAGTGGCCCTGGTCCTACCGTGGGCGAGCGCGCTGAGCGGGGGAGCCGCACCCGCGGCCGCCGCCTTCGACCCCGCCGGGCAGGACTTCTGGGTCGACTCCAGCATGGGGCCGATCAAGTCACGCATCTTCCGCGCGCACGACGGCAACACCCAGCGCGTCGTCTACGCGCTCGATGGCTTGAGAGCCAGAAACGACCTCTCCGGCTGGGAGATCGACACCGACATCTCGAAGGTGCTGCCCGCCTGGAACATCAACGTGGTGATGCCGATCGGCGGCCAGTCCAGCTTCTACTCCGACTGGATCTCGGCGAGCAATACGAACGGCCAGTCCGCTCCCTACGCCTGGGAGACCTTCCTGACCCGCGATCTGCGCAATGCGCTCGCGTCCCGGCTGGGTTTCAATCCGAACGGCAACGGGGTCTTCGGCCTCTCCATGGGAGGCAGCGCCGCACTCGTGCTGGCCGCCTACCACCCCGACCAATTCCGTTACGCCGCATCTTATTCCGGATACCTGAACATCTCCGCGCCCGGCATGCGCGAGGCGCTGCGGCTGGCGCTGCTCGACGCCGGCGGCTACAACATCGATTCCATGTGGGGACCGCCGTGGAGCGAATTGTGGTTGCGCCATGATCCTTTCGTCTTCGCCTCGCGCCTGCGTGACAATGGCACCCGGCTGTGGATCTCCTCCGGAAACGGTGTGCCCGGCCCGCGCGACGCGGTGCGCTCCCCGCTGGACGCCTTCAATGTCACCAATGCCTCCGGTCTGGAGAGCGTCGCACTCGCGAATACCCGTGCATTCCAAGCCCGTATGGACTCGCTCGGGCCGAGCAACGCGGTGTTCGACTACACGCCGGACGGCGTGCACTCCTGGCACTACTGGCAGGACCAGGTCTTCAAGATGCTGCCGGACTTGAGCGCCAACATCGGCTGAGGCATAGGGATTTCCCGGTTGCCGCGACATCACGTCCGATTCGCGATAAGGTCACCGCACGATTACGGCCGGAATTAGCATCACCTTGCCAAGGGATCGGAATGTCGAATACCCTCCAGCGAGCGCAAGTTACCGGACCGTGGTAGCGCCGGGCCCACTCGAAGCGTCGGGATTCGTAGTGGGCCTTGGTGAGCCTTGATCGCACACATCTATGTGGCTTCGCCATGCGCGTGTGCGAAACAACTGAACTACAGCAGTAGAGAAGGAGCAGTATCCATGCGTTTCGGCAGGTCTGCCATGCCGGGTGGAGTCCAGTCAGGACGTGGTGCTCATCGTGGTTGGGGCGCACGACTTCTGGCTGCGGGCGCCGCGGCACTGGCAATCCCGACCGCCGCGGCAGTGGCGACTCCCGCTGTCGCTCTGGCCGCCCCCGCCTTCGGCCCCGTGCACCGCACCCCCGCGGGCGGCTTCGAAGAACTGATGGTTCCCTCCAGCATGGGACCGATCAAGGTCCAGGTGCAGTGGGCCCGCAACGGCGGTTCCTCGGCCATCTACCTTCTCGACGGTCTGCGCGCGCGTGACGACAAGAACGCCTGGTCGTTCGAGACGAACGCGATGCAGCAGTTCGAGAACGACGATGTGACCCTGGTGATGCCGGTCGGCGGTCAGTCCAGCTGGTACGCGGACTGGACTTCGGCGAGCAACACGAACGGCCAGAAGTACACCTACAAGTGGGAGACCTTCCTCACCAAGGAGCTCCCGAACTTCCTTGCCGGATATGGCGTTTCGAAGACCAACAACGCGGTTGTGGGTCTGTCGATGTCCGGCCCGGCCGCGCTGCGCCTGGCCGCGTTCAACCGCGGTCAGTTCAAGCACGCGTCCTCGTTCTCCGGTCCGCTGAACTGGAACGCTCCCGGCATGCGCGAAGCCATTCGCGTCATGATGCTGGACGCGGGCCGCTTCAACGTGGACTCCCTCGCCGCCCCGTGGAGCCCCGCGTGGCTGCGGATGGACCCCGCGGTCTTCGCGCCGCAGCTCAAGGGTCTGCCGATGTACATCTCGGCCGCCAGCGGTCTGCCGACCGAGGCGCCGAACTCGGCCATCGGCGCGTTCAACACCGCGAACGCCATGGGCATCGAGGCGATCTCGATGGTCACCACCCGCCTGTTCCAGCAGCGCTTGAACTCGCTGGGCATCCAGGCGACCTACGACTTCCCGGCCGCGGGCACGCACACCTGGAAGAACTGGGAAGCCGAGCTCTGGAAGGCGCGGCCGCTCATCCTGCAGTCGCTGAACTCCTGAGCGCACTCGCTCTCGAAAGACCGGCCATCCTCTCGCGAGGGTGGCCGGTTTTTTGTGTCCGGCGGTGATTCCGCCCGTGTGTTCGTTGTCACGAGGATCTCGGAGATTCCCGCGAAAGGCGTTGGCGCGGTAGAAACCTACTGTGACACGTGTGGCATGTGGTGGATGGGGGAGACGCGGGCGCGGTGGTCTGATCGCGCTCGCGGTAGCCGCGTCGGTCCTGGTGACGGGGGGTGCGGCGGTCGCGGAGCCGGCCGCGCCCGCGGTGCGAAATGTGGTGTGGCTGAGCGATAGACGGGTCGCGCTGTGGGTCGACTCGCCCGCGATGGGCGATCGAGTGCAGGTACAGCTGCTGCTGGCGCGCGATTGGAATCTGCAGCCGGACAGCCGGTTTCCGGCACTGTTCCTGCTCGACGGGCGCTGGGCGGGTGACGACGAGAGCGGCTGGACCAAGACGGCCGGTGCGCAGAAGTTCTACGCGGACAAGAACATCACGGTCGTCCTGCCGGTGGGCGGGCAATCGAGCTGGTACACCAACTGGCGAAGACCCGACCGCGGCAAGACATATCGGTGGGAAACCTTCCTCACCAAGGAACTGCCGCCGCTGCTGGAGCGCTCGTGGCGCACCAGCGGCGTGCGCGGCATCCTGGGCGCGTCCATGGGCGGCAGCGCCGCCATGACCCTGGCGAGCCGCAATCCGGGCTTCGTGCGCTTCGCCGGATCGCTGTCCGGCGTGCTGACCACGACCACTCTCGGTATGCCGCAGGCGATCCGGTACACCATGGGCGAGGCGGGCGGCTACGACTCGGAGAACATGTGGGGGCCGGCCACCGACGGGGAGTGGGCCGCGCACGATCCCTACGCCCTGGCCGAGCGCCTCAAGGGCGTGAGCCTGTACGTCTCCAGCGGTAGCGGGCTCGCCGGGCGCCGCGACATACCGCACGGAATTCCCGGGGTGAGTACCGACTGGACGGGAATGGCCCTCGAAGTGCTGGCGCGATTCTCGGCTCAGCTATTCGTAGCAAAGCTCAATAAATTGAGCATTCCCATTCAAGTGAATTACCGGCCTTCCGGAACACATTCCTGGCCGTATTGGGATTTCGAGATGCGGCAGTCCTGGCCGCAGGCCGCGACCGCGCTCGGCGTCGACGCGGGCGCGCCGGACTGCGCGGCCGCCGGCGCCATTGCACCCGTGGCACAGTCGAAGGACTGGCTGGGCGGATGCGTGACACGGGAGTTCGCGCTGGCCGGGGGCGCGGCACAGGATTTCCGGGGCGGTCGCGTGTTCTGGTCCGCAGCCGGCGGGGCGCACGCGGTGGGCGGGTCGATCGGCGGCGCGTACCAGGGCGCGGCGGGATCCGGTGGAACGCTTGGTTTTCCAATAAGCGACGAAACTCCCATTCCGGGCGGCGCACGGCAGGACTTCCAGCGCGGCTACATCCTCTTCCGGGAGGGAAAGGCCGAAATACACGCCAGCTGAACGAGATACTTGCCAGCAACCGGGTATGCACCGGTAATGTGCTCCGATGTCCGTGACGCCAGTCACGTTTGGTGTCGTTCCCCCCTTGCGGTTCAGGAGCACAATTCTGATGGCAGCACAGGGCGCGTCATGCCCACGTTCGGTTCGAGAGCTCGACTCGGTTCCCCTCGCGAAGACGCGTCAGTGGCGACGCGTGCTGACGGTGGCGGCCGCCGCGGTGGTCCTGCCCGGGGCGACGGTCTTACCGGGAGTCGCTGCGCTGCCGGGTATCTCGGGTTCGGCCTCGGCCGCCCCCGCCCCCCTGCTGCGCGCACCCGACGGCGGTGCGGAGCCGGCCGCCGACCCGAAGCCGGAGGCCGACCCGAAGCCAGCGGCCGATCCGGCCCCGGCCGCCGAGGCCGCGCCCGCGGCCGATCCGAAACCCGCCGACCCCAAACCCGCCGCCGACCCGGCCGCCGCGGCGCCCGCCGCCGCACCGAATCCGGCCGCCGCGGGCGATCCGGCGCCCCCGGCCGCCCCGGAACCGCCGGCGCGCCCGCGCTTCCAGGAATTCATGGTGCCCTCGAGCATGGGCCCGGTGAAGGTCCAGGTGCAGTGGGCGGCGCGCGGCGGCGACGCCGCGCTGTACCTGCTCGACGGTCTGCGCGCGCGGGACGATTTCAACGCCTGGTCCTTCGAGACCAACGCGATGCGTCAGTTCATCGATGACGATGTGACGCTGGTGATGCCGGTCGGCGGCCAGTCGAGCTGGTACTCCGACTGGCGCGCGCCCTCGGGCACCAACGGTCAGAAGTTCACCTACAAGTGGGAGACCTTCCTCAGCGACGAGCTGCCTGCTTTCCTGGAGCAGCACGGCGTCTCGCGGACCCGCAACGCGGTGGCCGGTCTGTCCATGGGCGGTTCGGCGGCGCTGGCCCTGGCGGCCTACCACCGGGATCAGTTCAAGCACGCGTCGTCGTTCTCGGGCTACCTCAACATCTCCGCGCCCGGGATGCGCGAGGCGATTCGCCTGGCCATGCTCGACGCGGGCCGCTTCAACGTCGATTCCATGGCCTGGCCGTGGAGCCCGGCGTGGCTGCGGATGGATCCGTTCGTGTTCGCGCCGCAGCTGCGCGGGCTGCCCATGTACGTCTCGGCAGCCTCGGGCATTCCGGGACCGTACGACAACCGCGAGGGCCAGACCGCTTTCAACACGGTCAACGCCATTGCGCTGGAAGCGCTGTCGATGGTCAACACGGTCGCGTTCATGTCCCGGCTCAAGCAGCTCGGCATCGACGCGAACTTTCACAGTCCGGCCAAGGGCACCCATTCCTGGGGCTATTGGCAGGACCAGCTCGCCACCGCGCGCCCGGACATCCTCGCCGCCCTGGGGGTGTAGGCGCATACGGGAAACGACCGACCGAGCCATTCCGAGAATCGGTCAAAGAAAACCGGTCGTTTGCTGAACGCTCCTGATTTCCGCGCGTCCTCCCCAGCTCTCGCGGAAATCAGGGGTACAACACTTGTGTGGTTGGAGTTGTTCGTGGGACGAAGCGAGCGCGCCGACGCTGGGCGGCAATAGCCGCGACCTTGATTTCTTCACTGGTCGCGGTGACTTTCACGGGGCTGGGTCCGGCCACTGCCGAACCCGAGGCCCCCGCCGCTACGGGTCCGGCGACGGTCCAGAAAGTCGTGTGGCTGGGTGATCGCCGGGTGGCACTGTGGGTGAATTCGCCCGCCTCCGGCACACCCGTCCAGGTTCAGCTACTGCTGGCCCGTGATTGGCGCTCCCGCCCGGACGCCAAATTCCCGGTCATGTTCATGCTGGACGGCCTGCGTGCCACCAACGAGGAGAACGGCTGGACCAAGGAGGCGGGCGCGGCGGGCTTCTTCGCCGACAAGAACGTCACCGTGGTGCTGCCGATCGGCGGTCAGTCCAGCTTCTACACCGACTGGCTGCAACCGGACAACGGGCACAACTACAAGTGGGAAACCTTCCTCACCAAGGAACTGCCGCCGCTGCTGGAAAGCCAGTGGCGCGCCACCAATGCCCGTGCGGTGTCCGGGCTCTCGATGGGCGGCACCGCGGCCATGATGCTGGCCGCGCGCAATCCCGGCTGGGTCCGGCACGCCTCGTCGTACTCCGGTTTCCTCACGCTGACCACCCTCGGCATGCCGCAGATGGTCAACTTCGCGATGAAGGATTCCGGCGGCTTCGACTCCAACGCCATGTTCGGCCCGCCGAGCAGCCCGGAGTGGAAAGCGCACGACCCCTACGAGATCGCCGACCAGCTCAAGGGCGTCGGGCTCTACATCTCGAGTGGCAGTGGCACCGCCGGGGCCTCCGATCCGCCGTCCGACATTCCGGGTCTCACCAGCAATTACGCGGGCGTGGGCCTGGAAGTGCTGTCCCGCTTGAGTTCCCAGAACTTCGTGTCCAAGCTGCACAAGCTGAATATCCCGGTGCAGGTGAGCTACCGCCCCTCGGGCACGCACACCTGGCCCTACTGGGACTTCGAGATGCGCCAGTCCTGGTCGGACATCGCGGCCTCGCTCGGCGTGGACGGCACCGCCACCGACTGCAAGCTCGGCGGTGCGATAGCCGGTGCGGCACAGGCCAACAACTGGCTCGGCGACTGCCTGACCCCGGAGTACCCGGTCGCCAACGGCGTCGCACAGGATTTCCGCAACGGGCAGGTCTACTTCTCCCCGGCAACCGGGGCGCAGGTCGTCGGGGGCGCCATCAGCGGCACCTTCGCCGGTCTGAACGGCGCCGGCAGCGGGCTCGGATTCCCCACCGGCGGTGAGCAAGTGCTGCCCGACGGCCGCGGCCGCTTCCAGGGCTTCCAGAGCGGATCCATCTACTGGACCCCGCAGACCGGCGCGCAGATGGTGCGCGGCGCGATCCTGGACGAGTGGGGCAGGCAGGGTTTCGAGGGCGGCCCGGCCGGTTATCCGAACGGCCCCGAACAGCGCACCCCGAACCGGGACGGCGTGGTGCAGGGCTTCGAACACGGGCCCATGTACTTCAGCGCCAAGACCGGCGCGCACCTGCTGCAGGGCCTGATCCTGGGCAGGTACGCCCAGATCGGTTTCGAGAACAGTGCTTTCGGCTTCCCGATGGGCGCCGAGCAGGGACTGCGCGATCTCGGCCGCTATGTCGCCTTCGAGGGCGGCAACATCTACTGGAGTCCGCTGTCGGGAGCATGGGGCGTGCGCAACGGCCCGATCATGCAGGCCTGGGGCGCACAGGGATTCGAGAACGGTCCGCTCGGCTTCCCGATCGGCGAGGAGGGCGTGACGGCCGCGGGCGCTCAGCAGGCCTTCCAGGGTGGTTCGATTCTGGTGCAGGGTGACCGCGCGCAGGTCTTCTCGCTGGACGGGCGTCCCGTGGGCGGGCCGGTCGACACCAAGCCGGTGGTGGCCAAGCCCGATCCGGCCGGACCCGAAGCGCTGCCGGGCGCCGGCCCGGCACGCGCGGATCAGCCCGCGCCGGCGACCGGGCCCGGGCCGGCGGCCGCGCCCACCACGACCGAGCCGCCCGGGCTGGAAGCGGCAGAGGGCTTTCCCCTCCCGATTCCGGCCCTCGGCCCGGAGGTACGCCCCAACTGACCTGTTGGGGCGGGGTGCGGCGGGCATATTTTCTCTTAGAAGTGCATGAGGTTCGGCTCCGAGTCAGCGACGTCGGCAGAGGTCGCCGCTAATGTGGGGGCCGACCTGGTGCCCGCAGACAGATCAAGGAAACGAATAAATGCATCGGACCCGTGGCAAGGTTCTCGGCGTCGTTCTCGCTTTCGCCGCCACCGGACTGCTCGCCGCCTGTGGTGACAACGATTCGACGGCGACGAGCACGCCCACTCTGACCCCGACCACGGCCAAGACCACCGCGGCCACCACGCCCGGCGCCGAGACCCCCGGCTCCGAGGCCGCGCCCGCGCCCGGCGGCGAGCCCTCCAGCACGGTGGTCGAGCGGCCCAAGCCGGTGCCGAGCGAGTTCATCACCACCCCGAGCAATTCGGCCCCGCTCGCGGACCGCGACAAGACCTTCCTCGACGAGCTCAAGAAGCGCGGGATCAACCCCGCCGCCTCCGACATCGCGCTCACCGCGGGCAACCTGGTGTGCCAGGGCAAGGCCCAGGGCGCGCCCGAGGACCAGATCATCACCTACGTGACCGCCATCGCGGGCTCCGATCCCGGCTTCGACGAGTCGAAGATGTCGGTCGAGCAGGCGGGCAAGATCTACTACGAAGTCGCCTCCGCCAACTACTGCGACAAGTGATGTCGCGACGCCGTTCCGGACGCCGGTCCGCCCCGGCGGGTTGCCTGCTGCTCATCGCCGCGATCGTGATCGTCATCATCGTGGTGCTGCTGCTGTGGTACCTGCTCGCGGGCCGGTTGAAGGTGCCCGGACCCACGCCCCCCGGCCCGACGCCGCCGACCTCGCAGCCCGAGAGCTGCCCGGACGTGCTGTTCCTGTCGGTGCCCGGTACGTGGGAGTCCAGCAGCACCGACGACCCGTACAACCCGTCCGCGAATCCGGCGTCGCTCATGCTCAACATCTCCAACCCGGTCCGGGCGAAGTTCCCGGACAACCGGCTGGAGGTCTACACCGTCCCGTACGTGGCGCAGTTCTCCAATCCCGTCGCGCTGCCACCGGACGGTCAGCAGTCCTACAACAACTCGCGGTCCGAGGGCACCCGCAAGGCCACCGAGAAGCTGGCCGAGACGTACGCGGCGTGCCCGCTCACCAGCTACGTGATCGTCGGCTTCTCCCAGGGCGCGGTCATCGCGGGCGACATCGCCGCCCAGATCGGCGCGGGCGACGGACCGGTCCCGGCGGACAAGGTGCTGGGCGTGACCGTCATCGCGGACGGGCGGCGTGATCAGGGGGCCGGACAACCCACCGAGATCGGCGTCTCGCCCCCCGGGGTCGGCGCGGAGGTCGCCCTGCGCGGCCTGAACGTCCCGGGCATCACCATGACCGGCCCGCGCGCGGGCTTCGGTGCGCTGGCCGATCGCTCGTTCACCATGTGCTCCCCGGGCGATCTCATCTGCGACGCACCCAAGCAGGCATTGAACCCGCTGAACATCATGGCCAGCGTCGGCACGCTGGTGAAAGCCGCGGGCAACCCGGTGCACAGCCTCTACGCGGGATTCGTCGTGGACGCCAACGGCACCACCGCCACGACCTGGACCGTCGACTGGGCAACGGGCCTGATCGAGAAAGCTCCGCATCCCGCACATTCCTGACTTACTGACCGACCCCCTAGTTTCGGGGTCACGTTGTAGAGTGCTCGAGATTGCGGTGCCTGGCTTGCGCGGTGCCGCAGCACAATCCGGCCAGCCAGGAGCAGGTGTTCATGAGAGCAGTCGCCGCCGTACCGCCTACGGCGACCGCTCCGGGCTGGGAGAAAATGGAGGACACGCCGACGCCGGGACTCGCCCGAAGGTGTTCAGCGTGTGCAACTCCTCTGTCTTCGCCGGCTGTGGCGGTCGGCACATCAGCCGGGACCGTCGCCCGGGTCCGCCGGGTGCGGCAACTCACATCGATGCCATCGTGTGTGAACATCGCCCACCCAAACATCGACATTCGCGCCGGTGATCCCGTGTGCGGATGCCGAGTGAGCTGGGATATGTTTGGCCGCTCCGGAGCATGGCAGGGTGGCCGCTCTGTAACATGACCCTGGTTTGAGTACATCTAGCCAATAGACGGTCACCGCGCAGACCGCAACAGAATTCTGCAGGTCGGCTCTCGCAAGAGCTCCCCGCGGGCGAAAAGTCGGGGCCCCACACAGGCAACAGCGGCATCGTCGCCGCCCATGTCGCGTGTGCCTCGGAGGAGAAGAAGGAATGGACGAGACTTTCGACGATTACCTCGACGAAACGGGGAACATCACGATTCCCGAGGGGCGCACCCTCGTCGACTACGTCGAGAAGCACACAGCCGGGAATGACGCGAACGATCTGGCTTACCGCTACATCGACTACTCCCGTGAGCGCGACGGCGTGTACCAGGACCTCACCTGGAGTCAGTTCGGCACTCGGCTGCGCGCGGTGGCCGCTCGACTGCAGCAGGTGACCAAGCGCGGTGATCGGGTCGCGATCCTGGCCCCGCAGGGGCTGGATTACGTCATCTCCTTCTTCGCGGCGATCTACGCGGGCACCATCTCGGTGCCGCTGTTCGATCCGGACGAGCCGGGCCACACCGATCGCCTGCACGCGGTGCTCGGTGACTGCACGCCCGCGGCGATCCTGACGGCCAGCTCCTCGGCCGCCGGTGTACGCCAGTTCTTCCGTGCGCTGCCCGCGGCCCAGCGTCCCCGCATCATCGCCGTGGACGCGATCCCGGACAGTGTGGGCGAATCCTGGGTTCGCCCCGATATCGCGATCGACGATATCGCCTACCTGCAGTACACCTCGGGTTCGACACGCACCCCGGCGGGTGTGGAGATCACCCATCGTGGCGTCGGCACCAACGTGCTGCAGATGGTGAACGCGCTGGACCTGAACTGGAACTCGCGCGGCGTCACCTGGCTGCCGCTGTACCACGACATGGGCCTGCTCACGGTGATCCTGCCCGCGGTCGGCGGCAAGTACATCACCATCATGTCGCCGTCGGCGTTCGTGCGCCGCCCCTCGCGCTGGATCCAGGAACTGGCCGCCGTCTCCGACGGCGCCGGAACCTTCGCCGCCGCACCGAACTTCGCGTTCGAGCACGCCGCCGCGCGCGCCGTGCCCAAGGCCGGTGAATCGCTGGACCTGTCCAACGTGCTCGGCCTGATCAACGGCTCGGAGCCGGTGACCACCGGGTCGATGAAGAAGTTCAACGAGGCGTTCGCCCCGTACGGCCTGCCCAAGACGGCCATCAAGCCCTGCTACGGCATGGCCGAGGCCACCCTGTTCGTCTCGGCCACCCGGCACGAGGACGAGGCCAAGGTCATCTACGTGGACCGCACCGAGCTCAACGCCGGCCGGATCGTGAAGGTCGAGCACGGCACGCCGAACTCGATCGCCCAGGTCTCCTGCGGCTACGTGGCGGTCTCGCAGTGGGGCGCCATCGTGGATCCGGCCTCGCTCGATTCCCCCGAGGGCGCGACCGAGCTGCCCGAGGGCCGGGTCGGCGAGATCTGGCTGCACGGCAACAACGTCGGCATCGGCTACTGGGGTCGCGCCGAGGAGACCCAGAAGACCTTCCGGAACCGGATCGTCAACCGGGTCGCCGAGGGCTCGCACGCCGAAGGCGTTCCGGTCGACGGCAATTGGCTGCGCACCGGCGACTACGGCGTGTACGTGGACGGCGAGCTCTACATCACCGGTCGCGTCAAGGACCTGGTGATCGTGGACGGCCGCAACCACTACCCGCAGGATCTGGAGTTCTCCGCGCAGGAGGCCTCCACCCAGCTGCGGGCCGGCTTCATCGCCGCGTTCTCGGTGCCGGCCAATCAGCTGCCCGCCGAAGTGTTTGCGGCGGAGAGCCATTCGGGTCTGCCCTACGATCCGGACAACGGTTCCGAGCAGCTGGTCATCGTGGCCGAGCGCGGCCCGGGCGCCGGCAAGGCCGATCCGCAGCCGATCGCGGACGCGGTGCGCGGTGCGCTCTCGACGCGGCACGGCGTGACCGCGCGGGACATTCTGCTGGTGCCCGCGGGCTCGATTCCGCGCACATCCAGCGGCAAGATCGCGCGCGCCGCCTGCAAGGCGGCCTACCTGGAGGGCACACTGCGTGGCGGTTACACGCAGCAGGCCTTCCCCGATGCTCCCGACGAGGAGTGAGCGGGACCATCTAACGTGGAGTGGCGCGGACCGGTGTGGTCCGCGCCACTCATGCTTGAAGCCCGCCGCTTCGCAGCGGCCCGCTGTTGCACATGGACACTCCCCGCCGATACACCGCCGCACACCGTAAGCAGACAGGTAGCTTGAGGAACTGATGGCTGAGAACGAGGGCACGGCCCCCACCCAGATGACCGATAATGCTCCGGCTGCGCCCGCTGACGCGGCCGTGAAAGCGGCTCCCACCGGCGCCGATATGACGGTGGCGGAGTTGCGGGAATGGTTGCGCAAATGGGTCGCCGACGCGACCGGGCAGCCGCTCGAGCAGATCACCGTGGATCGCCCCATGGAGGAATTCGGCCTGGCGTCGCGGGACGCGCTCGCGCTCGGCGGTGACATCGAGGAGCTGACGGGCGTCATCCTCAACGCCACGATCGTCTACCAGCACCCCACGATCGCCTCGCTCGCGGAGCGAATCATCAACGGGGAACCGGACCTTCCGGCCGAATCGGCCGACGACTCGTTCTACACCGCGGGGTACACCCCGGACGAGGCGCACGACATCGCCATCGTCGGGCTGTCCACCCGCCTGCCGGGTGCGGGCGAAACACCAGAATCCACCTGGGATTTCCTCATCAATCGCGGTGACGGCATCCGCGACCTACCCGAAGGCCGCTGGTCGGAGTTCCTGTCCGACCCGCGCGCGGCCGAGGCCGTCGCGAACGCGAACACCAAGGGCGGCTACCTCGATCAAGAGGTCATCAAGGGCTTCGACGCCGAATTCTTCGCCACCTCGCCGGTCGAGGTGGAGCGCATGGATCCGCAGCAGCGGCTCACCATGGAACTCACCTGGGAAGCGCTGGAGCACGCCAGGATCCCGGCGAACACCCTCAAGGGCGAGGCCGTCGGCGTCTACGTCGGCTCCTCGGGCAACGAGTTCATGCTCATCGCCGCCATGAGCGTCGGCAACACCGAGCAGGACAAGACCCCGCTCTCGGCCGAGGCCTACGGCATCATGGGCTCGGTTTCGTCGATCATCGCCAACCGCACCTCGTACTTCTTCGACTTCCGCGGCCCGTCGGTGGCCATCGACACCGCGTGCTCGTCCTCGCTGGTCGCGGTGCACGACGCGGTGCGCGCGCTGCGCAGCGGCGAAGCCGATCTGGCCCTGGCCGGCGGCGTGAACGCATTGGTGGCGCCGATGGCGACCCTCGGTTTCGACGCCAATGGCGCGGTGGCCAAAGACGGTCGTCTCAAAGCATTCTCCTCGGACGCCGATGGTTTCGTCCGCGCCGAAGGCGGTGCGCTGGTGGTGCTCAAGCGCCTGGCGGACGCCGAACGCGACGGCGACACCATCTATGCGGTCATCAAGGGTTCGGCGGTCAACAATGACGGCCGTTCCAACGGCATGCTCGCACCGAACCCGGACGCGCAGGCCGAGGTACTGCGCCGGGCTTACCGTGACGCGGGAATCGCGCCGTCGAGCGTCGACTACATCGAGGCGCACGGCACGGGAACTCTGCTGGGCGACCCGATCGAAGCCGATGCACTGGGCCGGGTAATCGGTCGAGGTCGTGATGACGACAAGCCCGCGCTGCTGGGTTCGGTCAAGTCCAACTTCGGTCACCTGGAGTCCGGTGCCGGCGCGGCCAGCCTCGCCAAGATCATCATGGCGTTGCAGCACAATGTCATCCCGCCGAGTGTCAACTTCGCGGGCCCGAACCCCTACATTCCGTGGGACCAGGCCCGCCTGAAGGTCGTCGCCGATCCGACCGAGTTCCCGCGCTACAGCGGCAAGGCCACGGTCGGCGTCTCCGGCTTCGGTTTCGGTGGTACCAACGCGCACGTGGTCATCCAGGAGTACGTCAAGACCCCTGTCGCCCCGGCCACCGACGCCGCCGCGCCCGCGCCGGTCGATCTCGACAACGAGAACACCGACGTCATCTCCGAGGCCGAGCACATCACCGCCGAGGCCGCCGCGCCGGAACCGGAATGGGCCGACCGCGACGAGCCGTTGCCGCTGATCCTGCCGGTCTCGGCGTACCTGCCCTCGCGCCGCCGCCGTGCCGCCACCGATCTGGCCGACTGGCTGGAAAGCGAAGCGGGACAGGCGACTCCGCTCGCGGATGTGGCGCGGTCGCTGGCCAAGCGCAACCACGGCCGTTCGCGCGGCGTGGTGGTGGCCAAGACGCACGAGGAGGCCGTCGCCGGTCTGCGCGCCATCGCCGAGGGCAAGCCGGGCACCGGCGTCTACACCGCCGACGCGCCCGCCGCGCGCGGTGCGCTGTGGGTCATGGCCGGTTTCGGCGCCCAGCACCGCAAGATGGGTAAACAGCTCTACAACGAGAATTCGATCTTCCGCAGGACCGTCGACGAGGTCGACGAGTACGTGCTGGACGAGGCCGGGTACTCGGTGCGCGAGATGATCCTGGACGACGAGCAGGATTGGGACATCGGCACCGGCCAGGTCGGCACCTTCACCATCCAGCTCGGCCTGAACGCGGTGCTGCGCGCGCACGGCGCGGAACCCGCGGGCATCGTGGGTCATTCGCAGGGCGAGGTCGCGGGCGCGTACATCTCCGGCGGTCTGACCCTGGAGGACGCGGTCCGCGTCATCTGCGCCCGCTCGCGGCTGATGGCCGAGGGCGAAGCCATGATCACCGACGACCAGGTGCGCAACATGGCGCTGGTCGAGTACTCGGCCGAGGCCATCGCCGAGATCCTGGTGGACTACCCGGACATCGAGGTCGCGGTCTACGCCGCGCCCACCAACACCGTCATCGGCGGCCCGCCGGATCAGGTGCACGCGATCGTGGCGCGCGCCGAGGCCGAGGGCAAGTTCGCGCGCGTGCTGCAGACCCGCGGCGCGGGCCACACCTCGCAGATGGACATGCTGCTCGGCGAACTGGCCGCCGAGCTGGCCGGTCTGGAGCCGACCGCGCTGAAGCACGATCTGTACTCCACCGTCCACAAGGAGAGCGTCTACCGGGCGGGCAACCCGCCGGTGCACGACGTGGACTACTGGGTCACCAACATGCGCGGCTCGGTGTACTTCACCAACGCCATCGCGCAGGCGGTGAACTCGGGCATCACCACCTACCTGGAGCTGGCGCCGAACTCGGTGGCGCTCATGCAGGTGCTGGGCACCACGTTCGCCGCGGGCGTGCACAACGCCGCGCTGATCCCCACGCTCAAGCGCAAGGAAGACGAGTCCGCCGCGGTCATCTCGGCGCTGGCGCAGCTGTACGTGCAGGGCCACGCGGTGGATCTGCCGTCGCTGCTGCCCGCGGGCGCGTACGCGCCGGTGCCGCGTACCGCGTTCGTCCGGAAGCAGTACTGGCCCAGGGTCGCGCTGACCGGCGGCGACTCGGGCGCGGGCCGGATTCCGGGCGCGCACGTCGCGCTGCCGGACGGCCGGCACGTCTGGGAGGTGCAGGCCCCGGCCGTCACCGACCTGGTCGCGCTGGTGAATGCCGCCGCCGCACAGGTGCTTTCGGCGGTGAGCGTGGGCGCGACCGTGGCGCACGCCGCGATTCCGGCCACCGGCACCCTGACCACCACGCTGACCCCGCACCTGGGCGGCGCGTCGGTGGCGGTGCATGCCAAGCAGGGCGCCGCCTTCACCGCGCTCTTCGACGCCGTCGTCACCTCCGGCGCGCCGCTGCCGGAATCGGTGGTGGCACAGCCGGTCGCGGCCCCGGCCGCCGCCCCGGCGGCCGAGGTCGAGGTCATCGAGGCGACCGGCGATCGCTGGGATCCCAACGGCAAGCAGACCATCGAGCAGCGCCTGGCGATCATCGTCGCGGAGTCCATGGGCTACGCCGTCGAGGATCTGCCCATGGAGATCCCGCTCATGGAACTGGGCCTGGACTCGCTCATGGCCATGCGCATCAAGAACCGCGTGGAATACGAATTCGATATTCCGCAGCTGCAATTGCAGGCGGTGCGCGATGCCAGCCTGCTCGAGGTCGGCAAGGTGCTGCGCTACGCCATCGAGCACCGCGAGGAGCTGGCCGACATCGCCGCGCGCCAGGCCGCGGGCGAGGACATCTCGGTCGACGGCGATCTGGTCGCCGCCGCGCGCGCGGCCATGGCGGCGGGCACCGATCCGCTCGCGGTGCTGCCGACCGCGGCCGACCGGCTCGACGCCGAGGCCGCGGACGTGATCGCCGAGGCCACCGAGATCGTGGCCGAGGCCGAATCCACTACTACCGCAGCCGATTTCGAGTCCGCGCCGCCGGTCGGGGAGACCGACAAGGACAACGTGCCCCCGCGCAACGGCGCCGAGCGCCTGGCGTACGGCACCTGGGCGCTGGCCACCGGCAAGTCCGCGGGCGGCATCTTCAACCCGCTGCCCGAGCTGGACGACGCCACCATGGACAAGCTGGTGGCCCGGCTCTCGGAGCGGGTCAAGAACCAGGTCAGCGCGGATGAGGTGCGGGCCTGCAAGACCATCGAGAAGCTGGCCGATCTGGTGGCCACCTACCAGGAGCACGGCGACGACGTCGAGGGCTTCGTCCGCACCCTGCGCGCGAAGGAGGCCGGTTCCACCGCGGTGCCGGTCTTCGTCTTCCACGCCTCGGGCGGCAACACCCTCGTGTACGAGCCGCTGCTCAAGCGCCTGCCCGCGGGCACCCCGATGTACGGTTTCGAACGCGTCGAGGGCTCCATCGAAGAGCGTGCGCGCCAGTACATTCCGGAGATCCGCAAGCGGCAGCCGGAGGGCCCGTACTTCCTGTACGGCTGGTCGCTGGGCGGCGTGTTCGCGCTGAAGGTCGCCGAGCTCATGCGCGCCGAAGGCGCGGACGTGCGCGAGGTCGGCCTGATCGATGTCGCGCTGCCGTCGCAGCCGCACCTGGACACCCCGGAGGAGCGGGTGAACCGGGTCCGGCGTTTCCAGGCGTTCGCCAAGAAGACCTACGGCTTCGAGGGCGAACTGGACGACGAGCAGCTCGAGGAGCTGGCCGCGGCCACGGACGCCGAGCAGATCGACATCGTGCTGGAACTGGTGAAGTTCGCGGGTGTGGACATTCCGGGCGGCGTGCTCGAACACCAGCGCAGCTCGTACATCGACAGCGGTGAACTGCAGCGCATCTCGCCGCAGCACTACGACGGCCACGTGGTGCTCTACCTCGCGGACCGCTACCACGACGGAATCATCGAGCTGGAGCCACGTTTCGGGGAGCGCCTGCCCAACGGCGGCTGGGACGAGCACATCCCGAATCTGGAGGTCATTCACATCCCCGGCGACCACATCGATATCGTGGACGAGCCGCGCATCGCGACCATCGGCGCCGATCTGACCAAGAAATTGGGGGCCGTCGACACGACGCCGAAATAGCCGCGCTGCGAAACGGGTTCTGCGAAAGTAGGTTTCTACCGAAGGGAGTCCTGTGAGCACTACCGCCGAGAAACTCGCTGACCTGCGACGGAAGTTGGAAGTCGCGAGGGAACCGGCGGGTGCCGCGGGGATCGCCAAGCGCGAGCGCAAGCACATCCCTTCCGCTCGCGACCGGATCAACATGCTGCTGGACCCCGGTACCTTCGTGGAAATCGGTGCGCTGGTTCGCAATCCGGGCGACAAGGACGCGCTGTACGGTGACGGCGTCGTCACCGGTCACGGTCTCGTCGAGGGCCGCCCGGTGGCGGTGTTCTCCCACGACCAGACCGTGTACGGCGGTTCGGTCGGGGAGATGTTCGGCCGCAAGGTGGCCGGCATCATGGAGTTCGCCGCCAAGGTGGGCTGCCCGGTGGTCGGCATCAACGACTCCGGCGGTGCGCGCGTGCAGGAGGCGGTGACCTCGCTGGCCTGGTACGCCGAACTCGGCCGCCGGCAGGAACCGCTGTCGGGCCTGGTGCCGCAGATCTCCATGATCCTGGGCAGCTGCGCGGGCGGCGCGGTCTACGCGCCGATCAACACCGATATCGTCGTGGCCACCGAGGCCGCGTACATGTTCGTGACCGGTCCCAAGGTGATTCGCGAGGTCACCGGTGAGGACGTGAGTCTCGAGGAACTGGGCGGGGCGCGCAGCCAGGCCGAGTACGGCAACATCCACCATGTCGCGAAGGACGAACTGGCCGCCTTCGAATGGGTGCGCCAGTACCTGGGCTACCTGCCGTCGAGTTGCCAGGAATTGCCGCCGATCGTGAATCCTGGCCTGGAGCCGGACATTACGGAGTCCGATCGGGAATTGAACGCCATCGTGCCCGATGCCGACAACGCCGGTTACGACATGTACGACATCCTGATCCGGATCTTCGACGACGGTGAATTCCACGAGTTCGGCGACTCCGCGGCCCGGAATGTCATCTGCGGCTTCGCCCGGGTGGACGGGCGCAGCATCGGCGTGGTCGCCAATCAGCCGCTGGTCTACGCCGGCGCCCTGGACGCGCGCGCCTCGGACAAGGCCGCGCACTTCGTCCGGCTCTGCGACGCGTACGAGATCCCTTTGGTTTTCGTGGTCGACACCCCCGGCTTCCTGCCCGGCGTGGAGCAGGAGAAGATCGGCGTCATCAAGCGCGGCGGGCGATTCATCTTCGCGTTCGTCGAGGCGACCGTGCCCAAGGTGACGGTGGTGATCCGCAAGTCCTACGGCGGCGGCTACGCCGTGATGGGATCCAAGCAGCTCGGCGCGGACGTGAACCTGGCGTGGCCGACCGCCCGCATCGCGGTCATGGGCGCGGAGAGCGCGGTCAGCCTGATCGGCGCGAAGTCGCTGGAGGCCGCCCCCGAGGAGCAGCGCGCGGCGATGCGCCGGCAGATGATCGCCTTCTACAACGCCACGATCGCCACCCCCTGGGTCGCGGCCGAGCGCGGCTACATCGACGCGGTCATCGACCCGGCCGACACCCGCCTGGAAATTCGTAAGGCGTTGCAGCTACTGCGCGACAAAACCGTCGCTCGTAACCCGCGCAAACACCATCTTCTTCCGCTCTGATCCGAGGCCGTCGCCGTTCGGATCGGAGTGGAACGGGGTCGTCCGGGGGTGCGAGATGTGTCCGATTTGCGGCTCGCCGATTGGGGCGAATCGATTGGTCGGGTGACCCGCATGTGAGAGCCTTCAGCTATGAGTAGCTCACCTAAGGCATTGCTCGAAGGCGGACCTGACGGGCTCGATCACCGCATCGTGCCCATTACGCCGCCGGGAATCGAGTTGCGGGTGGCGTTCGGCGGCGGCTACGAGCGGTTCAAGGTGACCCCGCGCTGGGAGGACACTCCCGAGGGGAGCCTCCCGGTCTACGAGTGGGTGGCCCACATCCCGGGCTGAGCGCCGCCGGGACTACCGATGCGCCGGTTCGGCGCGGCGGATGGGCTGCCGCGTCGGGGCCGGATCGTTGCCGAGGAAGTCCGCGATCTCCGCGTAGACCTGCCCCGGCTTCTCCATGACCAGCAGATGCGAGGTCGCGGGGATGATGGAGAGTTCGGAATCGGGGATCGCCCGGTACAGCGCGATGGTGTGTTCGAGTGCGACGGCGTCGTCGTCGCCGGACATGACCAGGGTGCGGTGCGGGATGTCGCGCAGATCCTCGGGGGCCAGGGTCGGGCCGGTGCGGCCCATGTCCAGCATCTTGGCGGCCACGACGGGGAAGTGGGTTTCGCCGTGCGGGGACACCTCGCCGTAGCGCCCGGCCAGATACTTCTGCGTGTCCGGATCCTCGAATCCGTCCATGACGCCGGGCAATACGCCGATGTGGTGGAAGTTTCCGCTGATCAGCACCAGCTTGCGGACCAGGTCCGGCCGGCGCAGCGCGACCAGCATCGCCACGTTCGCGCCGTCGCTGTGCCCGACCAGGTGCGCGGGCTCGCCGACCACCTTCTCCAGGAACGCGATGAGATCCTCCGCCATCACCTCGTAGGTGAGCGGGCCCTCCACGTCCGGGGTGTGGCCGTGACCGCGGCGGTCGGTGGTGTACACGCGGAAACGGCCGACCAGCGCGGGCATGGCGGGGGCGAACATGCGTGAATCCACGAACCCGCCGTGCAGCAGGACCACCGGTTCGCCGTCACCGTGTACGTCGTACCAGGTCGCTACATCTCCGAGTTGAATATTCACCATGGCTATATCTTCCCGGTAGGTTCCGCCCGTGCTCACAACGGGTGGGTTTCCCCGGTGAGAAGGGGTGAAACGGTGGTCCGGGCGGGCGGAACGACAACGGCCGCCCGCGGATCGCGGGCGGCCGTTCATCGGATCGGCGTGCGGGTCAGGAGACCCGGAGCTGTCCCGGGGACCAGAAGCCGGAGCGGGTCGCCGTCGAGGTCTCGATCTCGGCGGGCTGGGCCGGGTAGTACTGGTCGTACTGCTCCAGCGAACCCCAGTCCCGATCCCAGTCCTCGTTCAGATAGGTCGGGATCGTCTTGGACTTGGCCAGCATCTCGGTGAAGCCCAGCGGGCCGCCGTTCTCGGCCGCCTGCCAGGTGTTGGTGGAGCTGATGGCCAGCGGGCGGTCCGGCAGGATGCGGAAGTTCGGCATCTCCGCCACGCCGTAGCGGTGATCGAACGGGCGCTGGCACGGGAACTGCAGGCCCACCGCCCAGTCCAGCAGCACCGGCTGGGTGGAACCGATGTAGCTGTTGAGCGTCTGCAGCTTGGGCACGCGCGGCGCGGTGAAGGCGAGCCACTGATCGCCGATGAGGATCGGGTCCTTGGCGTTGATCCGCACCGCGTCCGCGTTCTCCGGCAGCGCCGAGAACGGCACCCGCAGGTTGCGCCACGACGGGGCCGGGCCGATGTCGCGCGGCAGGTAGGAGCCGAGCTCGGTGACGGTGCCGTCGGCCTCGCGGTGGCCGTACTCGACCACCAGCGACTGCCCGTAGGTCATGTTGCCGGTGTCGTCGAAGGACAGGATGCGACCCGCGGCCGAAATGACCACCAGCGGAGCGTCATCCGAGCGCGCGGGCAGCTGGTACCAGCTGGACTTCATCTCGGCGGGCTGCTGCACGCCGTCCTGGTAGCTGCCCATGACCGGGGTGGTGGCGGGATCGAGGCCGAACGGCAGCGCCGCGGTGCTGCCGTTGACGCCCTCGGCACCCTTGCCGCCGGCGGTGCCCGCGCTCTCGCCCTCTTCGAAGGCGGGACCGATGGTCTGGGTGTCGGTGTTGCCGGTGCCCGGCTTCACCTCGACGTTGTCGGCGCTGATCTTCTCCGGAATGCCGTTGGGGGAGAAGCCGATCGGGTTCGCCCCGGCGAGCGGATCGTTGTTCACCGGCGGGTTGGCCGGATCGATGATCGGGGTCAGGTTGCCGCCGTTGACATCGGTCTCCACCAGCACGTCATTGGCCAGGCCGCACGAATTGCCGCCCACCGCATCGAAGTTCGAGCGGGCCAGGGAGTACGCGGGGTACTGCGACACCGCGCCCTTGACCAGCGACAGCACCTCGAAGGCCACCATGAGCGCGGCGATGACGGTGAGCGGAATGGCCGCGAAGCGCCGAACCCGCCTGCCGCGCGCGGTCTTTCCGCTCGCCATCGGCTTGGCGTAGCCCTCGCGCAGCGACTGCCAGGCCACCAGCGCCAGCGCCAGGCCGAACAGCATGAGCATGAGGGTGTTGGACTGGTAGCCGCTGAGCGAGACCCGCTTGTCGTACCAGGGCACGCCGTAGCTCGAGACGTACCAGTAGCCGTTGATGCCGGAGAAGGCCACGGCCAGGGTGAACAGCAGGCCCGCCAGGAACACCGACCGGTTCTTGCGCGAGCGCAGCGCCGTGGCCGAGACCGCGACCGCGGTGACCGCCGCCAGCGAGCCCGCGATGCCCGCGTACGCGCCGAAGTGGTGCGTCCACTTGGTCGGGTTGAACATCATGAAGAAGATCGTTCCGAAGACCACGCCCATGAGCCGCCAGGTCGGCGCGGAGGCGATGCCCGGCACCTGCCGCCGGCGCAGCAGCACCAGCATCGTGGTGATCAGGCACAGGATCATGAGCAGGAAGGCGAAGCGGCGCGCGAGCGAGCCGTCGACGGTCTCCACGAACAGGTAGTAGTAGCGCAGATAGTCTTCGTACCAGGCCAGATTCGGGCCGATCGCCTGCCGGACGCGGTTGGCCTCCATGATTCCGGAGAAGGTCTGATCGCCGAAAACGACCACCAGCACCAGTAAGCCGGACGCGGCGATGGGTGCGAGCAGGGCTGTGGTGCCGAACTGCCGGTGCCTGCGCACCACGATGTGGACCAGCGGGCGGATGCCGGCGAGCAGCGCGGCGACGCACATGAGGCCGGTCGGAGCGGCGGCCAGGGTGAACGCCGCGACCAGCACCGCGATGGCGGCGGGCAGCAGGCGCGCGGTGGCGATGGCGCGTTCGATGGAGACCCAGGTCAGCAGCGCGCCGAGCGCGACGATCGGCTCCGAGCGCAGGCCGTTGCAGTAGGGCAGCCAGAACGCCAGGAAGACCAGGCCGCCGGTCCACAGCGCCACCTTGGAGGTCGCCACGCCGCGGCCCAGGCGCGGCACCACCTCGCGGCTGATCACCAGCCAGCACAGGATGCCGCACAGCAGCGCCGGAATGCGCACGACCGGGCTGGCCGTGGAGATTTCGGAGAACGCCTGGATGACGTAGTAGTACCAGCCGAACGGAGCCTCGGGGACGCCGAACCAGCGGAAGTAGTTGGCCATGTAGCCCGCGTGCGGCGCCGCCCGGACCATGGTCATGATGTAGCCGTCGTCGGAGGTGTTGGCGCCCACGAAATGCCACAGCAGCAGCGTGCCGATGATGCCGCCGTCCGCCCAGGTCGGCTTCAGCCAGTGCCGGGGGAAGATGCGCCGGTGCCCGCGGCCGTCGCTGGTGTCCAGTGCCGCCAGCGCGCCCAGCGACAGCAGGGTCAGCAGCACGGCCGCGACGATGGCGGCCAGCTTGAGCAGGGTCGGGGTTGAGGAGAACCGCGAGTCCACCGTCATGGAGAAGGAAAGGCCCTGCGGCACATCACCCTTCATGTCGGTGAAGACGCCGACCACCTGGGGGCGCAGGTCACCGAGCAGGCGGCCCTCGACGGGGACGGTGACGTTCTCGCGCCCGCCGTTCGCGGTGACCCGTTCCGCGGTGCGGGTCAAACCCTCGAAGACGGCGGAGGTCTGGGTGTTGTCGGAGGTGATGACGATCTGCGTGCAGTTCGCCATTTCCGACCGCTGCGCGGTTGCCACGACCGCGTTGCGGTCCAGCACGTCCACGCTCTCGCCGGACACGCGGACGAACAAGCCCTGCAGGTCCGCTCCGCTACCCTGCGGCGGCGCGGTTGCCAGCAGGATGCCGCCGCGCGGATCCAACTGATTCACCGCCGCGCAGGGAATGGTGGCCCGCAGTTCCAGCGGCACCTGCGACATGAGCGCGGCGTCGATGCTCTCCAGTGTCCCGCGCTGCGGCCACTGCACCGTCGCGACCGTCTGCTTCACCGGCAGGAACGGGGTCGCGAGCGCGAACAGCGCTCCCAGCACGCCCGCGACGATCGCTATCAGCTTCGCGGTGCGGTAGTCGCGAGGCGTCGCCGTGGGAGGCGGCGGCGTAGCGGGTTTGCTCAGGACAGCGGAGGCGTCGGGCACGGTTGCTGATGGTACTGTCCCGCCTCCCCGGATACTTAGCGCCCGGCTGAGAGCCGCTACCGGCCATGCACGCGTGGTGCGGATTCGCCCGCACACGATTTTGGTGGTACCCCGGGAGTTACCCCGATCTCGCGAGATCAGGTGTCCGAGCCGCAGCTTCGGCGATTTCAACAGATCAGGCAGTGTTTCGCACCCGCCGGACTCGTGGTGGCGACGGGTGCGAAAGCGATCTCTACTTCGCTCGGATCGGTGCGTCTTTTGCGAAGCCGGTGCGGGTTTCGACGACCACCTGCAAGTCGGCCGGGGCCGCGTCCGGGACGTACGGGGTGAAGCGCTCCAGGGAGCCCCAGTCCCGGGACCAGTCGTCGTTCAGGTAGGACGGGATCGTCGCGGACTTCAGCAGCAGGCCCGTCCAGCCGAGGGGGCCGCCGCCGATGTCGTCCTGCCAGGCGTTGGAGGCGTCCGAGCCGGTGCGGTCGGGCAGGATCCGCCACTCGGGGACCTCGGCCACGCCGTCGTGGTGGTCGAAGGGGCGCTGGCAGGGGAAGGCCAGGCCGACGTGCCAGTCCTCCAGGACCGGGGCACGGTCGCCGACAACGGAGTTCAGCGTTTCCAGCTTCGGGAGGCGCGGCGGGGTGACGGCCAGCCACTGGCGCTGGGTGATGTCCACGTCGTTGGCTACCAGGCGAACGGCGTTGACGCCCACCGGGATCTGGTCCAGCGGGACGCGCAGGTTGCGCCACGACGGAGCGGGGCCGATGTCGATCGGCCGGACGCGGCCGGTGCCGGTCATCGTGCCGTCGGCGGCGCGGGTGCCGTACTCCAGGAACAGATCCTGGCCGTAGGTCTCCACGCCGTCCTTGTTGACCGACCGGATGCGGCCCGCGGCGGTGATCGCGAGCACCCGGTAGGCCGGGTCCGCCCGCATGTCGTCGGTCAGGTCCAGGCGGTACCAGCCGGTGGTCAGCTTGGCGACGGCCTGCTCGTCCTCGCTGTAGCTGCCCAGTACCGGGGTGGTGGCGGGGTCGAGGTCGAAGGGCAGGGTGACGGTGCTGCCGTTGACGCCGGTCTCGGCGCTGGTGCCGCCGCCGGTGCCCGCGCCGGTGGTGTTGGTGGTCTTGTTGGCCGAGTCCTTGTCGACCGAGTTCGCGCCGCCGGTGACGGTCTCCTCGGCGTCGGCGGTGAGGTCGGTGGCCACGCCGTTGGGGGTGAATCCGGTGTTCTCGGCGGACAATCCGTCCGCGACCGAGCCGGTCCAGGGCCGCAGCAGCGAATCGCGGGTGTTCGTCTCCACCAGTACGTCATTGGCCAGCCCGCACGAATCACCGCCCAGGGCCTGGATATTGGACTTGGCGACCGAGTACGCCGGGTACTGGGTGACGGCGGCCTTGGCGAGCGAGGCGACCTCGAAGAGCACCAGGGCGGCCGCGGCGATGGTGAGCGGCATGCTGGCGAATTTGTCGAAGCCGCGCACCGGTTTCGGCGTCGTGTACGGCTCGCGGTAGTGCTGGAACGCGGCGATGAGCAGGCACAGGATGGCCAGGCCCAGGAACAGCGTGGAGAAGCCCTTGCCCGCGACGAGCGGTGCCTTGTCGAACCACGGCACGCCGTAGCTCGACACGTACCACCAGCCGTTGGGTCCGGTGAACGTCATGGCGAGCAGGAAGAACACGGCGGCGGTGAACAGGGTGCGATTGCGCGGCGAGCGAATCCCGTTGACGCCCACCGCGACCGCGGCCAGCGCCGCCACCGAGCCCGCGAGCCCGGCGTACACGCCGAAGTGGTGCGTCCACTTGGTCGGGGTGAACATCATGAAGAACAGCGACATGAAGACGATGCCGAGAATGCGCGCGGACGGCCCGCGCGAGGTGCCCGGGATGCGGCCGTTCTTGCGCAGCATCACCATCACGCACACGCCCAGGCACAGCAGCATGGCCAGAATGCCGAAGCGCCGGGCCAGCGAGCCGTCCGGGGAGAGCATGAGCAGCGAATCCCACCGCGTGCGTTCGTCGAACCACGCCACGTTGGGCCCGATGGCGGTGCGGACGCGGGTGGCCTCCATGACCGAGGCGAGCGTCTGATCCGCGAAAACGACCACCAGGACCAGGGTTCCGGCCGCTACGCCGGGCGCGAGCAGTGCGGCGTACCGCAGCAGGGCGGGGCCGGTGTTCTTTCCGTCCGAGCGGGCCTGCTTGATGATGACCTGCAGCACCGGCCGGGATCCGGCCACCAGCGCGGCCAGGCAGATGAGCCCGGTCGGCCCGGCGGCGAGCGAGAACGCGGCGATCAGGACGCCCACCGCGGCGGGCAGCAGCCGGCCGGTCGCGATGGCGCGTTCCATCGAGCACCAGGTCAGCAGTGCGCCGGCGGCGATGAGGGGTTCGGGGCGCAGGCCGTTGTCGTACGGCATCCAGGCGGCCAGGAACACGAGTCCGGCGGTCCAGACCGCGACGTTGTCGCGGCGCACGCGTGCGCCCAGGCGCGGCAGCACTTCCCGGCTGATCACCAGCCAGCACACGATTCCGGCCAGCAGCGACGGCAAGCGCATCCACGGGCTGGAGTCGCTGATGCGCGACATCCACACCAGCACCTCGTACGGCCAGCCGAAGGGGGCCTCGGCGACGCCGAACCAGCGGTAGTAGTTGGCCATGTAGCCCGAAACCTTCGAGGCCCGAGCCATGTTCAGGATGTAGCCGTCATCGGAGGTGTTGGCGCCGATGAAGTGCCAGAGCACCAGCGTGCCGAGCACCACGCCGTCGGCCGGCCGGAAACGCCACCAGTGCATGGGCAGGAAGCGGCGCGGCTTGCGGCCGTCGCGGGTGTCGAGCAGATGCAGTGCGAGCAGGGCGATCAGCGTGCACAGGACCGCGCCGGCGATGGCGATGCGCTTGATCCAGCTCGGTGTGCTGCTGAAGCGCGCGTCGATCTCGGCGTGCGCCGTCGAGGCCCCGAGCCGGTCCTTCGGCAGGTCGGTGAACATGCCGACCAGCTGCGGCCGGGTGTCGCCGGCGACCCTGCCCACGAACGGGGTTCCGTCCTTGCGCGCGGCTCCCGCGAACTCGGCGCGGGTCTCGGTCGCGTCCGAGTGCAGGGTCAGGGACCCGCAGTTCTGGATCTCGTCGATCGGCGCGGACAGCAGCGGAATGTTGCGCAGCAGAACCGAAATCGTGCGCTGGGCCGGGACGGCGGGGTTTGCCTCGGCGGCCGCCGCATCGTCCACCCGGACCACCAGCCCCTTGTCGACCGCCTTCCCGGATGCCACCGGGACGGTCGAGAACAGGGTGCCGGTGGGCCGCTCGCGCAGTACCTCGCAGCCGATGCTGACATCGAGCGTCAGCGGCGTGTACGACACCAGCGGCGCTTCGATGTTCACCGCGTCGCCCTGCGGCCAATTCAGGGTCGGCCGATCCTGTTTCACGGGCAGGATCGGCGTCAGCACCGCCAGCAGAAAGCCCAGCAGTCCGGAGACCACGGCGATGAGGCGGATGCGATGAAACGCTCGGGTGTCTTCGCGCACGATCCCCGATGCTAGCGATCACGGGGCCCGGCGGTCCGTTCGCCGTGCTCGGACCGCCGGCCGGCGGTCGGGCCGTGGGGATTTCGCGCCGCGCGGTCGCGTCAGCGGAGGTGCCGCACGTCCCATAGCCAGACCCCGCCCACCTGCCGCGCCGGAATGCCGAGGAGTTGATCCACGGTGGTGCGCAGGGTGACGCTGTCCTCGTTCACGTCCAGGACCAGCACGTCGGTCTCCCAGTACCGCAGGTCGATGACGGCCTGATCGCGGTCGGCCTGATCGATGACCGGGACGGTGGTCGAGCCGAGCACGCGTTCCAGCTGATCCAGCCGCGTGAGCAGGCGCGAGGTCGGCCGCTCGTCGGCGCCGTACCGGGACCGCCCGTCCGCGCCGTCCGGCCCGACGAAGTAGCCGCCGACCAGGGGGAACGCGAAATCGGAGTCGACCTGCCACTGCAGGGCGGGCGTATCGATCGCGGTGGCGGGCGGCACGGACATCACGCCGCCGCCGGACAGGTACCCCTCCACGGTGCCGTCGGTGAAGAAGACCGGCGTCGGGGAGCGGTCGGAGACCGGCAGCATGGTCGGTGCGATCGGGGCGAGCGCGCACGCGAGTGCGGTGAACCAGGCGATCGGCTGCCACCGCGTGCCCGCGGTGCGCCAGTGGTCGATCGCGCGCTGGGTGGCCAGGGTCATGACGATGGCCATGGCCGGAACGGCCGCCATGGTGAAGCGCGATTCGATGATCCCGTTCACCGGCGGGATCCAGCCGAACAGGATCCACGGCATGGGGATGATCGTGTAGTTGCCCGCGAAGGACAGCACGATGCCCATGGACAGCGCGCTGAACCCCAGGGCGACGACCAGGCAGGCCCGCACGATTCGCTCGCGCCACAGCAGCGCCGTGGCCACGAGCAGCACCAGCACCAGCGGCCAGCCGAAGTAGGAATTGTGCTCTGTCGGATTGATTTCCACGTCCGGGCCGATCGACAGGGCGGCGCCGGCCGATTGCGCGGAGAACTGGAACGGCGCCAGGATGTCGTTGCCCACGCGGCCCAGTCCGACGAATCGATACGACTGCGGCCCGAAGAACTGCCAGCCGAGCGGAATCGCGGTGAGCGTCAAGGTGATCAGTGCCGCGAGCCCCACCGGCGGCGCGATGACCCGCACCGTCCGGACGATGGCCGCGCGGGTGCGCAGGTAGGCCAGGCCGAAGACCGCGAAGGCCAGCGCGAAGATCAGCAGCGGCTCCTCGCCCAGCGAGATCTGCAGGGCGACGAGCAATCCCAGCACGATCGAGTCGCGCGGCCGCCGCTCGCTCCCCGCCTCGGGGGCGTCCTGCGCAAGGCGCGCCATCTTGACGACGCGTTGCGCGATGAACGGGAGCAGCACCAGGAAGACGAAATTCGGGTGACCGTTGGTGTGCGAGATCATGGCGGGCGCGAAGCCGCAGAACACGCCGCCCAGGGCCGCGGCGGCCTTGGAGCTCACCAGCTCCCGCGAGAAGACCCAGTACCAGCCGAACGCCGTGCCGGACAGGCCGAGGGTGAGGGCGAGCACGAAGGTGACGGTCGGCCCGAACAGCAGGGTCACCGGCGCGAACGGCACGCCGAACCCGTACATGAGCGTGTTCGCCATCAGGTTCACGCCGTCGGGATAGTTCTGCAGCGTGGTGAAGAACGGACTCGCGCCGTCGGTGATGTTGTGCGCCCCGAGCGCGTAGAACCACTCGTAGAGGATCTGATCCTGATCACTGTTGGTCAGGTAGCCGGTGCCCGTGTTCCGCCACAGGTCGCCGACCACGAACACCGCCAGCGCCAGATATCCCAGGCCGATCAGAACATCCGTGCGCGCCGCGCGCAGCCGCCCCGCGAGGGACGGCCGTCTTCGCCGGGGCGGAGCCTCCGGTGCGTCGTGCTTCGAAACCTCCACCGCCGGTCGGACTTTCACGGTCCGATCAGTCGCCCACCCCAGTGCCACGCGCCCTAGCTCCCTCTGACAATCACGTTCGAGATCAGCCGCTCACGGTACCCGGGCGCGAGTGATACACGGTCACGGAGATTGTCTTCGCGAACGACCCCGCGCGCGAGCCCCGGATTGTCCGGGGTCCGCGCCGCGGCTCGGCGGCGATCAGGGACGGCTCAGACGAGCCCGCGCACGTCCCACAGCCAGACGCCGTCCACCCGCTGCGCCGGGAAGCCCAGCAGTTGATCGACGGTGTAGCGCAGGGCGTCACTGTTCTCGGTCGGCGGCAGCACCACCACGTCCGCCTGCCAGTAGCGCAGGTCGGCCAGGGCCTGATCACGCACGGCCTGGTCGATGACCGGCACCCGATTCGACTTCTGCGCCTGCATCAGCAGGCTGGCGGTGGGCCGGTCGTCGGGGCCGTAACGGCCCTTCTTGTCCACGCCGGTGGGGCCGACGAAGTAGCCGCCGGCCAGCGGGAACGTGAAGTCGGCGTCGGACTGCCAGCGCAGTGCGCGGGCATCCGGCGGGGTGGGCGGCGGGGCCACGACCACCGAACCGCCCGAGACGTACTGGCGCACTGTCCCATCGGCGAAGAAGGCCGGGGTGGGGGAGCGCTCCACCACCGGCAGGATGGTCGGGGCCAGCGGCAGCAGCGCGAACGCCAGCGCGCCGAACCAGGCCAGCGGCCGCCAATCGGTGACCGAGACCTTCCAGTAGTCCAGGGCGCGCTGGGTGGCGAAGGCCAGGATCAGCGCGATGGCGGGCACGGCGGCGATGGTGAAACGCGATTCCAGGACCGAGTTCAGCAGCGGCACCCGCTCGAAGAACTTCCACGGCAGCGCGAAGCCGGTGTCGTGCTTGCCGAACATCAGCGTCGAGCCCAGCGAGAGCGCGGTGAAACCCAGGATGACCACGGTCGCGGCGCGCACCGCGCGCTCGCGCCACATCAGCACGGCCGCGACGGTGATCACCAGCAGCAGCGGCCACCCGAAGTACGAGTTCTCCTCTGTCGGGTTGATGGCCACGTTCTGCCCGTGCATGACCATGCCGCCGAGCGATTCGGAGGGGAACTGGAACAGCGCCTTGAAGTCGTTGCCCATCGGGCCGTGATCGATCATCCGGTACGACTGCGGGCCGAAGAACTGCCACCACAGCGGAATCTCGGTGAGCGCCACCGTGATCAGCGCGGCCAGCAGCACGGTCGGGGTGATCGAGCGCAGTACGCGCAGCATGGCGCGCGGGGTGTGCAGGTAGTACACGAGCGCGAAAACCGCGAAGGACAGCGCGAATATGAGCAGCGGCTCCTCGCCGAGCGCGATCTGCAGGGCGACCAGCAGGCCGAGCACGAACGCGTCACGCAGGCGCCGCGCCTTGCGGGCCTCGAGCGAATTGTTCGCGCGCCGAGCCATTTTGATGATCTGCAGGGCGATGAGCGGCAGCAGCGCCAGCACCACGAAGTTGGGGTGCGCGTTGGCGTGCGAGATCATGGCGGGCGCGAAGCCGCAGAACAAACCGCCCACGGCCGCAGCGAATTTGGAGCTCACAAGTTCGCGCGAGAACAGCCAGTACCAGGCGAAGGCGGTGCCGAACAGGCCGAGCGTGAGCACCAGCACGAACGTGACAGTCGGCCCGAACAGCAGCGTGACCGGCGTGAGCGGGACGCCGACGCCGAACATGGCGGTGTTGGCCATCATGTTCACGCCGTCGGGGTAGTTCTGCAGCAGCGTGCTGAGCGGATTCTCGAAGTTGGCGATCTTGTGGGCGGTGACCGCGAAGAACCACTCCCACATCGTCTGGTCCTGACCGCTCTTGATCAGGTAGCCGCTGCTGGGGTGCAGCCATTGCCCGGCGAGTACGAAGATCGCCAGCGCCAGATAACCGGTGGCGACGATCAGATCGGTACGCGCCGAGCGGATTCGGCGAAGGACCCGCTGCGGCCGCGTCGCTTCCGGGTGAACCGGCCGCGGTGCGGTCCGATCCAGCACCGCCACCGCGGATTCCTCGTCGGATGCTCGGATGTTCGCCCACCCCAATGCCACGCGCCAACTCCTCTTGCCTTCACAATCAGCGGCTCACGCTACCGGTCCCGGCTGAGATTGCGCTGGCAAGTGGATGAGTTATCCACAGAAACGGGCCTGTATCCCCAGATTCGGACGCGATTCTGGGGATAAGTGAGCCTTGTCTCGTCCTCTTATTCAGATTTGTAGTGAGCTACACCACATTTCGCGAAACAGCTCACGGTTGCCGCACCACGAGGGTGAAAGGTCCGATGTCGGTGACGCGGAAGTGCGGGTCCGCGAACAGTGTTCGGGGGAACGCGACGGTGTACCGCTTCACGTTCGGATCGTTGGGGTAGACGTCCTCGGACAGGCGCAGGGTGTAGTCGTCGCCCGCGCGACGGAACAGGAAGGCGTCCGGCGCCCGCCACGGGCAAACCTCCAGCGCCGCGATCAGCTCCGGCGCGGACGCCAGCGTGCTCCAGCGCTTGATCTCGGCCGCGCGCGCGGGGAAGTCCGCGAGCGGATTGGCGTAGTGCGAGGTGAGCGCCTGGAAGCCCCAGTACGGGTAGATGGCCAGGAAACCGGTGTCCGCGGTCAGCAGCACGCTCTCGTCGCGGGCGCGGCCGGTCTGCTCGCGCAGCGCCGCGTCCACGGCCGCGTAGTGCGAGACCGCGGACGGCGGCCGCTTGTCCGCGCGCACGCCGTCACCGTCGGTGTCGGTGTAGGCGGTGGTGATCTCCACGTCCAGCACGTGCGGGATCTGCTGGGCGAACGCCACCGCGGCCAGCACCGCCACCACCGCGGCGGCCGGTCGCAGCCGGGCGGGCTCGTTGAGCACCTGGTACAGCGCCCGGACGCCCTCGACGAAACCGAAGGAGCCCGCCGCGGCCAGCAGGGCCAGCAGGATCGGTTCGAGGCGGAAGGCCAGCAGGGTGGTGCCCGCGGCGGTGGCGGCCATGGAGAGCAGGCACCACAGGTACACGGCCACCACGCCGATGCCCAGCCCCTGCGCCCGGCGGGAGCTGCCCGCCCGCAGCACCAGCCAGACGATGCCGAGCAGGCAGAAGCCGCCGCGCAGGGAGAGCTCGAACATGGGCAGCGGCAGTTCCGCGCCGGATTCGGGCAGGTAGTGCAGGGCGCTGCCGCCGGAGCTGACGCCCTTACCGCTGAGCGTGTCGATGATGATGGGCAGCCACACCGTCAGCGCCAGCAGGCCCGCGATGACGGCGATGGTCACCAGTCGCACGAGAATCGGCGTGATCGTGCGCCAGGCCCCGCGCACCGGGGTCGCCGGCTCGAGTCGGCGCGCCGCTCGCAGCGCGGCCCGGCGTTCGCGCAGCGCCAGGCCCATCGCGATCAGCGCCATCAGGGTGACCGCGAAGGCGGCCGCGCCCAGGTACAGCGTGTAGAAGGTCGCCGCGAGGCCCAGGAACAGTCCGGTGCCGATGACCGCGCCCCAGCCGCCCGCGGTCGCCGCGGCCGGTTCGGCCGGGCGGTACAGCGCGCCCCAGGCCAGGATCAGCACCGGTACGAACAGCAGGATGAGCACCGCGCTGTAGGCCTCGGGCGAGCCGTAGGCCAGCGTCATGGCGGTGACCGCGGTCGCGACCGGCACCGCCCAGTCCGCGCGAATCAGCTTGGACCACAGCACGAGTGCCAGCACCGCCGCCACCGCGAGCCCGATGATGGCGAACGGCTTGAACGCCGCCCAGCCGTCCAGCCCGGCGAGATTCGCGAAGCGGCCGCCGACCCAGAACCAGCCGCCGGGATAGAACGGCGGCAGGTCGATGTAGTTCATATCCCGCAGTGCCACACCGTCGGTCAGCCGCGTCAGGTACTGGGTGCGGAACTCCTGATCGACCGAGAGCCCGAACAGGTACAGCTTGGTCGCGGCCAGCGGCATACCGAGGGTGACCGTGACGAAGGCCGAAAGTCCGGCCCAGGACAGCACTTTCGCCAGCAAGGGGCGCCGGTGCGCGCGAATCAGCGCGACGGCGATCACCAGCACGGCGATCGCGGCCACCTGCCCGACGGTGGTCAGCGCCCGGGTCACGTTGGAGGAGTTGAACGCGGGCCACTGCACGCGTCCGAAGACGAACAGGCCGATACCCGCCACGACGCCCGCGACGACGAGTGCGAGGATCGCTTCGCCCAGGGCATTGCCGACGAGCCGCGTCGCCACCGTGCCCCGGCGTGCGCCCGGATCCGGTACGGGGGTGGCCCCTGAAGCGTCCGGTGCGGGGGCCTGCGGCGGGGGAGTCGCAGCGGTCGGGGTCGCCGGTGGGACTTCCGGGGTGGCCCCGGGGCCCGTGGCGCTCATCGGCGCGCCCCACTCGCATCGGGCACGTTCGCGCCGTACGCAGCCAGCCGCTCGATGTTTCGCACTCCGCCTCCGGATCCTCGTCACCGTGCCCGGCGCCCAACCGGCCGCCGCGGGTCAGCCTAATGGCCACCGGCGCCCGCGCGCCCGCGCACGGCACCGGCGACGGTCCGCGCGCGGGCCGGGTTCCCGCCCGCACCGCACGGCGGGTCCGGGCGCATGCCGCGGCCGCCGCCCGCCGTGCGCGCGGGCCGGGAGGACGCGCTTCCGGGTGAACGAGAACTGCCGCACCTTCGAGTGAAGGTGCGGCAGTTGTCGGTTCGTGCCGGTTCGCGTGACCCTAGATGGGCAGCTTGCGGAAGATCGGGCGCGGAACGTGGCGCAGGATCATCATGACGTACCGGAAAGTGCCCGGGGCCCAGACGATTTCCCTACCCTTCTCGGAGGCGGCCACCGCGAGCACGGCCACGTCCTCCTTGTTCACCGTCAGCCCGTTCTCCTTGGCGTGCGCGGAGAGCTTGGTGCGCACCATGCCGGGGCGGATGACCGTGACCCGCGGGCCGAACTTGGCCAGGGCCTCGCCCAGGCCCAGGTAGAAGCCGTCGAGCCCGGCCTTGGTGGAGCCGTAGACGAAGTTGAACCGGCGCACGCGCTCACCGGCGACCGAGGACATGGCCAGGATGCGGCCGTAGCCCTGCGCCTTCATCTTCGCGCCGAGCAGTACGCCGACCGACACCGCCGCGGTGTAGTTGATCTCGACCATGGTGACGGCCTTGCGCTGGTCCTGCCAGAAGACCTCGCCGTCGCCGTCGATGCCGAACGCGACGATGGCCACGTCGACGTCACCGCCGGCCCAGGCCGCGTCGATGACGGCCGGGTGCGAGTCGGTGTCGAGGGCGTCGAAGTCGATGACCTGCACTTCGCTCGCGCCGGCGTCCTTCATCAGGCGCACGGAGTCCTCGCGCAGCGGGTCGCCCGGCAGCGCCGCCAGGATGATGCGGGCCGGCCCCTTCTTCAGGTACTCGGAGACGATCGCGAGACCGATCTCCGACGTACCGCCGAGAAGCAGAATGGACTGCGGATTCCCTACCGCGTTGATCACTGAAGCTCCAGCCTTCGCGCCATATCGGACATGAAAACGCCTGTGGGATCGACACTTCGGCGGATCTTGATCCACTCGTCGATCCGGGGGTACATCTTGTGGAAGGTCTCCGCGGTGGTGCGGGAGTCCTTCGCGGTGTAGAGCCTGCCGCCGAATTCCATGACGCGGCGGTCCAGATCGGTGACGAGCTCGTTGAGGCCCGGTCGAATCGGGAAGTCTACGCAGATGTTCCAGCCCGGCATCGGGAAACTCAACGGTGCCGGATTACCCGCGCCGAACAGCTTGAAAACGTTCAGGGCGGTGTAGTGCCCGGACGCCTGGATATCGATGATGATCTTCTTGAATTCCTCGACCGCCTCGGTCGGCACCACGAACTGGTACTGCAGGAATCCCGCCGGACCGTACGCCCGATTCCACTCCGCGATCATGTCGAGCGGGTGATAGAACTGCGTCAGGTTCTGGATCTTGCCGGTGTAGTTGCCGCCCATGGCGTAATACGCCTCGCCGACCGAACCCAGGGTCAGCTTGTTCGCGGTGAAACTCGGGAAGATGTTCGGCACCGTCAGCAGCTGCGGGGCGTCGAACTTGAGCGGATTGCGCTGCTTCTTCGCGGGCAGCTCGTCCAGCTTGGCCAGCCGGCCGCGAGTGATGCAGGCGCGCCCCAGTTTCGGCGCCGGGTTCATGGCGTCGAACCAGGCGCTCGAGTAGGTGTAGTTGGCTTCGCTGCCGTCGCTGTGCGCGGCGATGGTCTCGTCCAGCGTGGTGGTCTTCACGCCGTCGTTGATGAAGTAGGCCGTCTCCGTGGGCACCATCTCGATGGTGGCGCGCAGGATGATGCCGGTCAGGCCGTTGCCGCCCACGGTCGCCCAGAAGAGCTTGGCGTTCTTCTTCGGGCCGATGGTGGAGACCTTGCCGTCGGCGGTCAGCAGGTCGATGGACCTGACGTGATTGCCGAAAGAACCCTCGCTGTGATGGTTCTTGCCGTGAATATCGGAGGCGATGGCGCCGCCGATGGTGACCTGGCGGGTACCCGGTAGCACCGGCACCCACAGCCCGAACGGCAGCGCCGCCTTCATGAGCTGGTCCAGGCTGACACCGCCGTCCACGTCGACCAGGCGCGAATCGCGGTCGATGCGGTGGATGCGGTTCAGCGCCGGCATATCGATGACGAGCCCGCCCGAGTTCTGCGCGTGGTCGCCGTACGAGCGGCCGAGGCCGCGCGCGATGACGCCGCGGCGCAGGTGCGCGGGCTTGGAGTCGTTGTCCTCCGCGACCATGGCGACCGCCTGGGCGATCAGCTCCGGGTCACTCGTGGAGAGAACTTCCGATGTGGTGGCTGCGGTGCGACCCCATCCGGTCAGGCGACGGGTGCGCGTCGGCAGTTCGAACGAACCGCTCGACGCTGCGTCCGCACCCGCGCTCGCCGAACTGCTGTCGGCGGCGTCCTTGGTGGTGGTCTGAGCTTTCGTGGACATCGGGATAGAGGCTACAGGTATAACCAGTTCGCGGCTCGTGTCCTGCTCCCCTGGCACTACGCTCTGCGATGTGACCGCGGAACCCCACCTGCCCCTGCCGCCCGAGCTGCCCCTGGTCGACGAGCCCGGCGGCACGGACGTCGATCTGAAGACCCAGATCATTCGCTTCGGCGTGACGGGCGGCCTCTCCGCGATCGTCGACTTCGGTCTGTACCTGCTGCTCTGGAATGTCGTCGGCCTGCCGCGTGACATCGCCAAGGCGCTGAGTTTCATCGCCGGCACCACGACGGCCTATCTCATCAACCGCCGCTGGACCTTCCAGGCGCCGCCGAGTCGCAAGCGCTTCGCCGCGGTGATCGCGCTCTACGGCGTGACATTCGCCGCACAGGTCGGGCTCAACGCCCTCGTGATCGAGACGTTCCCCACGCTGAACCTCTCGGCGCTCGGGAACGATCTGAACGTCACCGTGCTGCTGGCCTTCGTCATCGCCCAGGGCACGGCCACGGTGATCAACTTCATCGTGCAGCGCGCGGTGATCTTCAAGATCAACTGATCGGTCACCCGGCGCGCGGTCAGTGATCGACCAGCGCGTCCTGTTCCGCGTCGGCCTTGGCGTGGAAGTAGTCCCCGCCCTTGGCTCGGACGTTGTCGGTGCCCCACTGGCGCGATTCGCGCTGGGCCGGGACCAGGTGCGGAATGTGCTTGCGGCAGTGGATATAGCACTCCTGCACATCCACCACGACCCAGCGCTCGGGGCGGCGGCCGCGATCGTCCGCGGGCAGGCCGGCGACGCAGCGGCGCATGAGGGTGTCGTCGACTATGCGGGCGGTCCCGTTGATGTGCAGGCCGATGAGGTCGTGCACGAAATCGATGAGGAGGATGCCGATGTGCGGGTTCTCCAGCATATTGCCGAGGCTGGCCAGCACCCCGTTGCCGCGATACTCCGGGTAGGCGAGGGTGCCGTCGTCGATGACGTGCAGGAAGCCGGGTTTTCCGGCGCGAAAGCTGTTGTCGCACTCGCCGTGTTTGTCGGCTGTCGCGATGAAGGCCATATCCATCCGGCCGATGAATTCGATCATGGTGGCATTGAGCCGGGTTCGCATCTGATCGGAGTAGAAGCGGTCCGCGCGATCGCGCGTGCCGTAGCGCTCCTGCAGTTCCCGTTCGCCATCGCTGCCGTTTCTGATACCGGGCATCGTGCGCCCCCTTTGGTAGCTGAATACCGGATGGAAGAGGCTCGGCCACGAACAACGGCCACCCGAAACCCTATACGGTTTAACTATATTGGTGTGCCGAATGGCGTGAACCGGCAGAACGGCCCTGGTGGGGCCGGGTAGTCGGAAACCGGGCGAGCCTTCCCGATCGACGATCCTCCCGAATGAAAGCTTCCGCAAGAGTCTTTCGTCTATTTGCTGTCGATGCGCTGAATGTGCGGAATGGGGATTCGCGTGCGTGCACAGCGCGCTATCGGGCGCGTGTGGCCAACCACGCCGGATCCAGCACGGTGACCGCGCCCCGGCTCAGGCGCACCACGCCCTGATCCTCGAGTTCGCGCAGCACCTTGTTGGCGGTGGCCCGGGTGGTGCCCGCCATCGACGCCAGGTCCTCCTGGGTCAGGTTGATCAGCGCGGGAGTGCCGGCGCCGTCGGCGTACACCCGGGCCAGGTGCGCCAGCCGCCGCAGCACCCTGGTCTCCACCGGCAGGTAGAGCGCCTCCAGCACCGAGGCGGACAGCCGGCGGACCTGGGCGGCGAGCGAGGTGGTCAGGAACCGCTCCACCTGCGGATGCTGCAGGCGCAGCCGCTCCAATTGCGACCGATTCAGGGTCAGGGTGGTGGCGTCGGTGACGGCCACGATGGTGGCGGTGCGCCGGGCGTCCGGGCTCAGCAGCGCCTGCTCGCCGAACATGTCGCCGGGACCGAGAATGGTCAGGGTGGCGGTGTGACCGAGCGGGGTGGTCACGCGCACGACCAGCCGCCCGCCGGTGATCAGGTGCACGCAATCGCCGGGATCGCCTTCGTGACAGACGATGTCGCGCCGGCGGAACCTGCGCGGCGTGCAGGCCGCGATGAACTCGCGCCGCTCGACCGGTGAGAGACCCTCCAGCAGTGGGAATTCCATCACCATCGCGACCGCCTCGGCCGAACAGCCCGCGCGGGCACGGTATTCATCGCAGTCCTTCCAGCCGGAACGCCGTCACCGGCAGACTCTTACCTTTGATGTCGAAATCTCCCAGGCAGTGCACCCGCGCGGCGGCGCCGAGGCGCTCGCGGGTCAGCGGGCCGACCACCACGGTGCCGGGCTCGGCCAAACCCTCCAGGCGCGCGGCGAGATTGGTGGTGTCGCCGATAGCGGTGAAGTTGCGCATCTCGCGCGCACCCACATTCCCGACGATGGCCGGGCCGGTGTTCACCCCGACCCGGAACATCGGCCAGGCCGCACCCGCGCCGGCCGGGCCGCGGCCGTTCGCGCCCTCGGTGCTCTCGCGCACCGCCGCGGTCGCCCGCTGCAGCGCCAGGCCGGCCCGCGCCGCGCGCAGCGCGTGATCGTGCTGGCGCACCGGCGCGTTGAAGATGGCCATCACCGCGTCGCCCACGAACTGCACCACGGTGCCGCCCTCGGCGAGGATCTCCGGCACGATCGCGCCGTAGTAGGTGTTGAGCATGCGCATGACCCGCACCGGCCCGGCCTGTTCGGCGAACGGGGTGTACCCGCGCAGATCCGCCATCAGCACGCTGACCTCGTGTACCTCTCCGCCCAGCCCGGCCTGCGCGGGATCGGCGATCAGCGCGGTCGCCACCTGCGGCGACATGTAGGACCGGAACAGCCCGTCCAGCTGCTGGTAGAGCCGGGCGTTCTCCAGCGTCACCGAGGTCTGGCTGGCGAACGAGCGCGCCACCGCGTGCTCGGCGGGGCCGAGCTGCCCGGGCTCGCCGTTCCCCGCGCGCGTCAGTTCCAGCACACCGGACCGAATTCCCTTGACCGTCAACGGGAAGACGAACGCGGCGGGGTTCGGCGGCCGACCGTCGTCGAAGTACAGCCTGCCCTGACGCTGCACGCCGATGCGCACCCGATCCCGATCGAAGGCGACGTTGGCCAGCCGCTGGATCTCCGCCAGCAGTTCGAGCTCACCGCGAATCACGGTGGCGCGCTCGCCGACAGCGACCAGCGCGCCCAGTCGCCGCACCTGTTCGCGCTCGTCACCGACCGCCCGTGCGCTCTGCTGCAACACCGCCACCTGGCGTTCGGTGAGCCCGAATCGCCGGGAAAGCTGTTGTCCCACAACGCCCAGCGGCTCGTCGGGCCGGACGCCGCCGGTGGCGCGCTGATCCAGCGCGAGCACCATCTCCTCCAGCGCCCGCGCGTAATCGCGCTGGATGGCCGCGACCGTGCTGCGCTGGGTCACGCTGTCGAACAGTCCGCGCGCGGAACCCTCCCGCCGGAACGCGCGATGCGCGCTGACCGCGATGAGCAGGAACGCGACCCCGAGCAGGACGTGCCATTCCCACCAGGTCACCCGCCAGCTGCGCCCGAAGCCGACCGCGAACATCGCCTCGGCCAGCAGGACGAAAGCCGTGAGCACACTGAGCAATACGGTGCTGCGATTGCGCAGGTACATGTAGGCGTAGGCGCCCGCGGCCACCAGATAGCAGGCCCCGCCCAGGAAGGCCGCCGCCACCAGCGGCCCCTGCACCTCGTCCGGGCTCGGATGCGCGTCGAAGGGCGGCACCCGGGTCAGCGACAGCAGCGCCCACACGCCCATGAGCGTGAGCGGCAGGGCCGCGAGCACGTCGATGAAGCGGTGCGCCCAGGCCGTCGGGCCGTACTCGGCCACCGAGGCCAGCGCCGCCACCCCGCCGAGCATGAGCCCCACCGGCACCGCGCCGGTGAATCCCACGTTCGATTCGGTCAGGATGATGCCCGGGGTGGCGAGCGCGTGCAGGCCCAGGAAGCCCGAATTGAGTTGGAACACCAGCGAAACCAGGATCAGGCGCATGTCGCGGCGGGCGCGGGCGGCCCGCAGCAGCAGCACGCCCAGCGCCAGCGAGAGCACCGCCGCGCCCAGGATCAGCCAGAAGTGCACCCCGCCGTGCATGTACTCGTGGTCCAGGTGCGGATTGGCCACCAGCAGCCACAGTCCGGCGGCGGGCAGCGCGACGTGCACGAGCCACAGCAGTATTCGGAGGTAGGACATCGGTTCGGCGCCCGTGTCACGCCGGGGTGATCGTCACCGGGACGCCGTTGAACACGGCGTTCCCGGACGGTGCGTCCACGAGCGAATCATCGGTCAGCACATTGGCGTTCACGCCCGCGTGTTCGCGGGCGACCGTCTGCGCGCTGCCGGCGTGCCCCCACCCGTGCGGCAGGCTGACGACCCCCGGCATGATGTCCCCGGTCGGTTCCAGGTCCACCGTGACCGCGCCCGCCGCGGACTTCACCACCGCCTTGTCGGCCAGCCCGAGCCGGGCCACATCCTCCGGATGTATGTGCAGCGTGCACCGGTTCGACCCGCCCACCAGCGGCGGCACGTTGTGCAGCCAGCTGTTGTTGGACCGCAGCTGCCGCCGCCCGACCAGCACCATGGCAGGCGCGGGGTCCGCCAGCCGCGCCCGCAACCGCTCCACGTCCGCGAGCAGCGCCTCCGGCGCGAGCTCGACCTGCCGCGTCGCGGTAAGCAGCAGCCCCGGCAGCCGCGGCCGCAACGCCCCGAGGTCGATCCCGTGCGGGTTGTCCAGCAGCACTTGCAGGTTCAGGTCGGTACGCGGAACCCCGCCGCCCCCCACGCTCCCCGCGTCCACATCGGACGAGGCCCGCCCTTCGCCCGCACCGGGATCGGCGGCCCTGAGGTTCCCCGGGCCCGATTCGAGTCCCGTCGACGCGTCGAATCCCGCTGCGGGATAGGAGTTCGCGCCGTCTGCGGTAGGCGTCGCGGCAGGGGTTGCCACCGCTCCACTGTTCGCGGCCGGATCGGCAGGCGCCCCCTCATTCTCGCGCGACGATGTCCACGCTTCGGCCGCTGCGGGGTCGGTGGCCGGTTCTGATCCGGTCGACGCGCCGAATCCCGCTGCGGGGTGGGAGTTCGCGCCTTCTTCGGTGTTTGTCGCGGGTGCGACCGAATCGGTCCGCGCTGCGGTGTGTGCGTCGGAAGCTGCTGGGGAGGAGGCGTTTCGGGCCGGTTCGCCGGGCACAGGCGTCGTCGCCGACCGCTCATGGGTCCACTCGCCGTACGGGCCGAGTTTCAGCATCAGGTCCACGCGCTGCTCGGTGGTGTTGTCGCCCAGCAGGTCCGCGCGGCGGTCGGCCAGGCCCGCCTTGTGCAGGGTGCCCGCGATGACTATCTCGTCGACCGTGGCCAGGGGATCCATGCCGGGGGCGAGCTCCTGGCCGGTGACGGCCAGGGCCAGGCGGGCCATCACCTCGGCCTCGGAGGGCTCGCCGGCCAGCGGGACCAGGGGGCGGGAGTAGCGGGCGTAGTTGCGGACCGCGAACTGCAGCAGGGCGAAGTCGTAGTGGGGGGACTGGGTGATGCGGGGCGGGGGCAGGATCACGTCCGCGTGGCGGGTGGTCTCGTTGAGGTACCTGTCCACGCTGACCATGAAGTCGAGTCCCGCGAAGGCCTCGTCCAGGCGCGCGCTGCTCGGCGCCGACAGCACCGGATTCCCGGCGACGGTCACCATGGCGCGAATCTGTCCGGTGCCGGGGGTGAGGATCTCGTCGGCCAGCGTCGCCACCGGCAGCTCGCCCATGGCCTCGGGCAGGCCGCGGACCCGGCTGTTCCAGCGCCCGAGCCGGAACGGGCGGGTGCGCACGATGCCCAGCGCCGCGCCCTCCGCGAACATGACGCCGCCCGGGGAGTCCAGGTTCCCGGTGAGCACGTTCACCACGTCCACCAGCCACTGGGTGAGGGTGCCGAACTCCGCCGTGCAGGTGCCGATCCGCGCGTAGACGGCCGCGGTCGGCGCCGCCGCCAGCTCGCGCGCGAGCCGCGGCACGGTCTCGGCGGGCACGCCGGTGCGCTCGGCCACCACCTCGGGGGTGAAAGGCTCGGCGGCCGTGCGCACTTCGTCCAGGCCGCGGACCCCGACGCGCACGGTGGTCAACCCCTCGGCGAACAGCGCGCGCACGATCCCGAACAGCAGGTACGCGTCACTTCCGGGCCGCACGAACAGATGCTCGTCGGCCAGCTTGGCGGTGCGGGTGCGGCGCGGATCCACCACCACCAGGCGGCCGCCGCGCTTGCGCAGCGCCTTGAGCCGCCCCGGGAAATCCGGTGCCGTGCACAGGGATCCGTTCGACTCCAGCGGATTCGCGCCGAGCATCAGGAGGTAGTCGGTGCGATCCAGGTCCGGCACCGCCACCGTCAGCGGATCGCCGTACATCAGTCCGCTGGCCACCTGCTTGGGCATCTGGTCGGCGGTGCTGGCGGAGAACAGATTGCGGGTGGCCAGCGCCCGGATGAGCAGCGGCACGTAGAGCGCCCCGGCGACGGTGTGCGCGTTGGGATTTCCCAGGTACAGCCCGAGCGCCTGATTGCCGTGCTCGGCGGCGATCGGCGGGAGCCGATCGGCGATCACCCCGAAGGCCTCGTCCCAGCTCACCGCGCGCCAGCGGTTGGTCGCCCGGTCCCGCAGCATCGGCGCGGTCAGGCGCTCGGGGTCCTCGTCCAGCTGCCCGAGGCTGGCGCCCTTGGGGCAGATGAAGCCGCGACTGAACGGATCGGCCTGATCACCGCGCACGGCGGTGACGTGATCGGCGGCGTCCAGGGTGATCTCGAGCCCGCACACGGCCTCGCAGAGCGGGCAGGTGCGAAGGAGGGTCCGCGGGGCGTCGGCCCCCGGGGGCGTCGTTGTCCGCGAGCTGTTCGTGACGGGGGTCATACCTCATCATCGCGCGGGAACCCGGGAGGCGAAACAGGAGCGAGCAGACTCACCCGCACCGCGGCCCGAGTCCGTTGTGTCGGATTCCCGACAGAGGCGGCGTATGCGCGCGGACAGACTTTCCGCCCGGTCCCCGCCAGGCTCGGGACATGCGGTTTCTCGATCGGGCACAGGCCCTGGACGCGCTGCGCCGGGCGTACGACGAGGTGGCGGCGGGCGCCGGTTCGGTGGTCGCGCTGACCATCGGCGGTGAGCCGGGCCTGTTCGTGCGCATGCCCGACTCCCCGGCGGACGGGCTGGCGGCTGTCCCGCCCGAGGTCGCGGCGGTGGTGCAGCCCGATGTGCGCGGCGCGGTGCCCGCCGACCTCGCGGTGCTGCTGCCGGACCAACCCGCCGAAAACGCCGCGGCCGAGCCGCCGGCGGTCTACCGCCTGTCCGCCCGGCAGCGCGACGTGGCCGATCTGCTGTGCGCGGGCCTGACCAATGCCGAGATCGCCGACTCCCTGGTGCTGTCGGTGCGGACCGTCGATCACCACGTGTCGGCGATCCTGCGCAAACTCGGCGTGCGCAATCGCCGCGCGGCCCGCACGGCGGTGCTGGAGCAATTGCTGCTGCGCCAGGGCGGTCACCCCGGCGGCCCCAGGGCGAACCCGGTGCAGCACGGCGGCCGCGGGTCCCGCGCATTGCGCAGCGCGTGAACGACATTCCGGAGTGTCCGGCCGATTTCGCCGCTGACCGCACCGATTATCGGTAGCCTGAGCACATAACAGCAGCACCCGGGACGAAAGTCCCGGGTGCTGTCGTGTTTTCACATCCGTGCCCCGAATACGCCAAAAACCGCGGGTGCCGGGGTGCACTCGCGGTTCGTGGCTGTGGAACTACAGCTGACCGGTCTCAGGAAGCGATACGGGACACCTGCGGCTTGACGCCTTTGGTGGCGGCGCGCACGCCCGCCCCGATGGCGACGACGGGCGGCACCCAGCGAGCCTCGTGCGGGGCCACGCCCCAGCAGGCCGAGCCGTCGAAGAGCTGGGTGGGCGGCAGCGGGATGCCGGCGCCGTCGGTGTGCACGATCGCACCCGCCGCGCGCAGCGCCTCGATGGCCGCGGTGGCCTTGCGGAGGCCGGTGACCAGGTGGATCTCGCGGCGCTCGGGCCCCGGGATCTCGATGATCGGGCCGGTCAGGTCATTGGCCCGCAGGAAGCGGCGCACGAATGCGGCCGTCTCTCCCGTGAGCTCGATGCCCGACAGATTCTCGTCGGTGACCAGGCTGATGCCGTTGGCCGTCTCGGCAACCGTCCAGCCGCGCTGCGTGTATTCCTGCGCAGAAGCGGCCAGTGCTGCCGCCATAACGGAAGACGAAAACGTCGTACGCACTGGTTTCTCCATTCCCCGGTAGATCTACGTCCTGCTCTGTGCGACGTATCGCAACCAGACGTCCGAACCGTTACACGTTCTTTTCTCTCCGAGTTCGGTTGTGCCCGTCGAAGCGGCACTTTGCGGGGATTTTGGCGCCGAAGTGTCCGTGTCCCAGTTGGGACGAAACCGTGATTGCGGGCCGCTGCCAGCAGTTATGCCGTCAAGGCCGCTGGCGGCCCCGTGCCCCGATTCGCCCGCGTCATTCGGGGAAGTGTTCTAGAACACATCGTGTCGGTCGGCCGCCGGGGTGCGACACCGGCGACACTTCCCGTGACCGAAATGGTCTGGGGGAGAGAGGATCGTCGTCATGACCGACCAATCGAACACGAGCGCAGCCGAACTCGAGGAGTTCGACGAGGAAGAGTTCGAGGTCGGCCGCTGGGCGGCCTTCAAGGAAACCGCTGCCCGGCGCATGTCCAGGCGCGCGGCGGCCGAGGCGGAGCAGGCCGAAGAGCCCGTCGAACCCTTCGCCAGCCCAAGCGCTTTCGGCGCGTGGAGCGTCGCGGCGGCCAAGAGTCTGCTGGACGTGCAGTTCCAGCACGCCGCCACCCGCACGCTGCTGCCGCTGGCGTACCTGCTCGGCCTGGCCGCCGCGGTAGCTATCCCCATCGTGGGAACCGTAGGGCTGTGGCGCATTTCGACCTGGCTCGGACTCGTGTTCGCGCTGGTGTTCGCGGTGCCGCTGGGCCTGACCATCGCCGCGGTGGTGCGCCTGCTGCTGGAGTTCGTGCTGAACGCCTCGCGCCTCGCCGCTCGCGTGGAACAGATCTCGGACATGGCGGACGACCTGTTCCAGGCGCTTTCCGATGTGGCCGAACCGGTCAATCAGCTCTCGGAAGACGTTCGCGCCGTGCAGTTCTGGCGCTATCGACGCCGTTCGCCCCGTAAATAATTGTGCGACAATTTCCCTCGCATGACTCGTAAGGGGGAGGGATGGCACTACCACAGGGGATCACCGGCTCGACCATGCCGCGGAGGCAACTCGGGCGGCAGCTGCGTGACCTGCGCAATCGCGCGCGGATGACCACGAGGGTGGCGGCACAGCGGCTGGAATGGTCCGAGGCGAAGATCTGGCGGATCGAAACCGGCCAGACCTCGCTGCGCAGTTTGGACGTCGAAGCGATGTGCCGGATCTACGGCGCTCCGGAGGACGCCATCTCGCCGTTGACCGCCTTGGCCCGGGAAACCAAGGCGCGCGGCTGGTGGACCGAGTACGGCGATGTGATCGACGAGGGGTACGAGGTCTACATCGGCCTCGAGGAGGCCGCCGGTCGCCTCACCACCTATGAGAACGAGCTGGTGCCGGGCCTGCTGCAGACCGAGGCCTATATGCGCGCGGTGCTGGCCGCTGCCTATCCGGGCATCTCGGCCGAGCAGATGGATCGGCGGGTGCGGGTCCGCGCGGCCCGCCAGGCGCTGCTCACCCGCGCCGAGGCGCCGCTGCGGCTGGACGTGGTGATCTCCGAGGCGGTGCTCTGGCACCGCATCGGCGGCGACGAGGTGACCGCGGGCCAGCTGGACCGGCTGCGCAAACTCGGCGAGCTGCCGAATGTGCGCCTGCGCCTGCTGCCCGCGGACTGCGGCTACCACTTCGGCATGGACGCGGGGCGCTTCGTGCTCCTCGAATTCCCCGCCGCCGCAAACGAAGCCAACGAACCACCGGTGGTCTACGTGGAATCGCTGACCGGATCGTCCTACCTGGACAAGGAGCCCGACGTGGAGCGCTACCGCGAGGCGTTCGCCTCGGTGGCGGCCATCGCGGTGGACGCGCTTCCGCTCATCGACACCCTGCGCGCGGGCTGAACACGCGGCCGCCGCGGCATCGGCCGCGGCGGATCGCGTCGCGGGTATCGACTGCGGCGTAGCGGGTATCGGCTCCAGCGCCGCGCCTGTCGGCTACGGCGTTGCGCGCCATCACATATCGCGTAGCGACTGCTCCAGCACCGCCCGGTGGGTCGGCGCGGCCTCGCCGTGCACTTCCCGGCCCTTGTCGGTGAGGCAGACGAAGATCGCCCGCCGGTCCTGCGTGCACAGGGTGCGCGCGACCAGGCCGTCGCGTTCCAGGCGCGCCACCGCGCGCGAGAGCGCGCTCTGGCTCAGGTGGATGTCGCCGGCCAGATCACTCATCTTGTAACTCTCCCCGCCCGCGTCGATGAGACGGTCGAGGGTTTCGAATTCGCTGAGCCCGATCCGATGCCTGCCCTGCAGCTCCTTTTCCAGGGCGCAGGAGGTCGTCGCGTGCCGGGCCAGCAGATCACGCCACTCGGAGACGAGACCGCTGGTGGCGGCCTGTTCGACCGGCAATGTCGACTTCGGCATGCGCCCGATCCTAGTCCTCGGCCCATAATCATGCAACCGCATTTAATGTTTGGACAACTAATGCGTGCGCATGTAATGTCACCGCTCGTGACTTCCACAGACATCCGCTCCGCAGTGAGCACCGCAGCGGCAGAGACCCAGCAGTGGCCGATTCGGCTGTGGGGCATGCTCATCACCCTCTGCATCGTGCTGTTCCTGGACGGCCTCGACGTCTCGATGATCGGCGTCGCGCTGCCGTCCATCGGCTCGGAACTGGGCCTCGAGACCTCGACCCTGCAGTGGCTCGTCTCCGGTTACGTCCTGGGCTACGGCGGCCTGCTGCTGCTCGGCGGGCGCACCGCCGACCTGCTGGGACGCCGGAAGGTCTTCCTCATCGCGCTGGCGGTCTTCGCCGTCGCGTCCCTGGCGGGCGGGCTGGTCAGCTCCGGTCCGCTGCTGATCCTGACCCGTTTCATCAAGGGCCTGGCCGCCGCGTTCACCGCGCCCACCGGCCTGTCCATCATCACCACGACCTTCGCCGAGGGCCCGGCCCGCAACAAGGCGCTGTCCATCTACACCGTGTTCGGCGCGGGCGGGTACTCCATGGGCCTGCTGTTCGGCGGCCTGATGACCGGCTTCGGCTGGCGCTGGACCTTCCTGCTCCCGGTGCCGATCGCCCTCGCCGCCTTGGTTGCCGCGTTCTACCTGGTGCCCAAGGACAAGCCCGCCGACGAAGGCGGTCACGATCTGTTCGGCGCGCTGCTGTCCACCGCGGGCATGCTGCTGCTGGTCTACACCGTGGTCTCCGCACCCGAGGCCGGCTGGCTCTCGGCGCGCACGGTGCTGTCCTTCCTCGCCGCCGTCGCCCTGTTCGCCGGTTTCGTCGCGGTCGAGAAGCGGGTGCGCTACCCGCTGGTGCGGCTCGGCATCCTGCGCAAGCCCACCCTGTGGCGGGCCAGCCTGGCCATCATCGCCGTGGCCGGATCCTTCTTCAGCTGGCAGTTCATCACCACCCTGTACCTGCAGGACACCCTCGGCTGGACCCCGCTGCACCTGTCGCTGGCGCTGCTGCCGGTCGGCATCCTGGTGGTCTCCTCCGCGTTCGTCTCGGACAAGCTGGTCGACCGCTTCGGCACCGGCCCGATCATCGCGGTGACGCTGACGGTCATGGCCATCGGCTACCTGATGTACCTGCGCCTGGACACCGCGCCGGGCTACCTGACGGTGCTGCTGCCCGCCATCCTGCTGATCGGCATCGGCTGGGTCGGTTTCCCCGCCATCAACATTCAGGCCACCAGCGGCATCGACGACGACGAGCAGGGGCTGGCCGCCGGCGTGCTGCAGACCGCCATGCAGGTCGGTGCGGCCATCGTGCTCGCGGTGACCACCGCGATCATCTCCTCCGGCGCGGTGCACGGCCCGGACGCCGATCCCGCCGCGGTGCTCGACAACTACCTGCCGGGCCTCCAGTTCGCCGCAGGGGTGGCGATCGTCGGCGCGCTGGTCGCGCTCACGGTCTACCTGCCCGGGACGCGGGCTCGGCTCGCCGCGCAGCAGGAGAGCAAGAACCTGGAGGTCGAGCTGGTTTCCTGAGCTCGGCACACCGAAAGCGCCGGGGCGCACCGTGATCACACGGTGCGCCCCGGCTGCGTCGTACGGGCCGGGCGGTCGCGCCGGGCCGGTGCGGTCAGCGCGGCATGTCGGCGAAGCGCGGCGCGGCCGCGTCCTTGGGCGAGCGCACGAAGGTCAGCGGCTCGCCGTCCCGGCCCACGCTCGGCCATTCGATGCCCAGATCCGGGTCGAAAGCGTCCATGTCCCGGTCGAATTCGGGGGAGTACTCGAGCGAGCACAGGTAGATGACCGTGGAGTCGTCCGCGAGGGAGAGCAGCGCGTGCCCGAGCCCCTCGGCCAGGTACACCGACTTGCGCTCCACATCGTCGATGATCACGCTGTCCCACCGCCCGAAGGTCGGCGATCCGGGCCGCAGGTCCACCACCACGTCCAGGAACGCGCCGCGCGTACAGGTCACGTATTTGGCCTGCCCGGGCGGGGTTTCGGTGTAGTGGATGCCGCGCAGCACGCCCGCCGCCGAGGTCGAGGTGTTGACCTGGAGCAGCTCGAAGGGCCGGCCCACCGCCTTCTCGAACTCCGAGGCCTTGAACGCCTCGGCGAAGACTCCGCGCTCGTCGCCGTGCAGGGCGGGGGTGAACTCCCACGCCCCGGGCACCGAGAGTTCCCGAATGCGCATGTTCACTCGTCCTGTCGCTTGTCGAATCCGGCGTGATCGCGGCCCATGGCCAGCAGGTTCAGCAGGTACGCACCGTAACCCGAGCGCACCATCGGTTCGGCGACGGCGCGCAGCTGCTCGTCGTCGATGTAGTTCAGCCGCCACGCCACCTCCTCCGGGACGCCGATCTTGAGGCCCTGGCGCTCCTCGATGGTGCGCACGTAGTTCGCGGCGTCGAGCAGCGAGTCGAAGGTGCCGGTGTCCAGCCACGCCGTGCCGCGGCGCAGCAGATCCACCTGGAGCCTGCCCTGTTCCAGGTATGCCCGGTTGATGTCGGTTATCTCGTATTCGCCGCGGTCGGACGGTTTCAGGTCGCGCGCGATCTCGATGACGTCGTTGTCGTAGAAGTACAGTCCCGGGATCGCGTAGTTCGAGCGCGGGTGCTTGGGCTTCTCCTCGATGGAAATGGCCTTGCCGTCGGCGAATTCGACCACGCCGTAGGCGGTGGGGTCCGAGACCCGGTAGGCGAAGACCGCGCCGCCGTCCAGCCGCGCGAAGCGGCCCAGGCTGGTGCCCAGGCCGGGGCCGTGGAAGATGTTGTCGCCCAGCACGAGTGCGGCGGGTTCGGTGCCGATATGGTCCGCGCCGAGCACGAATGCCCGGGCCAGGCCGTCCGGTTCGGGCTGTACGACGTAGGTGAGCGAGACGCCGAACTGGCTGCCGTCTCCCAGGAGCCGGGTGAAGGCCGCGGCGTCCTCGGGGGTGGTGATGACCAGGATGTCCCGGATGCCCGCCAGCATGAGGGTCGACAGTGGGTAGTACACCATCGGTTTGTCGTAGACGGGGACCAGTTGTTTGCTCACCCCACGCGTGATCGGGTGCAAACGCGACCCGGTGCCGCCCGCCAGGATGATTCCACGCATGTCACAGCAGTCTGCCAGTTGGGTCGCGCACGGGTGCGGGGAGGTACGGCCCGATTCCGGCTGGACGGCGATTCGATCACACGCGTTTACCTTCATGCGGATCTGTCGATAACTGTTGCGTAGGTCACGTTCCCGTGGTGTTCTGAAACAGCACTATGTGAGATGTCAGCGCTGACTCTCGCGCGCCGGGTATCCGAGCTGTTCGCGGACTCCCGTTCGAGCGGCTCGGCGCGCCCAGCGGTGAAGGTAGGTGCGCTATGGCAGCGACCAGCAATGACGGTATGTCCGTGATCAATCCGGACGGCAGCAGCCGTTACTCCCAGGCTCTGGAACTGGCCTGCCGCGGGATCATCAAGCCGATGGGGGAAATGGCCACGGTCACCACCTCGAACATGCCCATCGTCGCCGCCGTGGTGAACGGCCTGGCCAAACTGCGCCCCGCCCCGCGCGGCGTGGAGCGGGAAGAGGTGCGGCTCAACGGTTTCCGGATGGAGATCGTGCGGCCGGCGGGTGCGCGCAGCTCACTGCGCGACGGCGCGGTGATGTACATGCACGGCGGCGGTTTCTTCCTGTGCGGTCTGGACACCCACCGGCCCGTGGTGGCCGCCATCGCGCGCCGCACCGGCCTGCCGGTGGTCAGCGTGGAGTACCGCCAGCTGCCCGAGACCGACATCTCCGGCGGCGTGGAGGACTGCCTCAGCGCCTATCGCTGGCTGCTGCGGCACGGGGCCGATCCGAGCCGGGTGGTCTTCGCGGGCGATTCCGCGGGCGGCTACATGACTTTCGCGACCGCGCTGCGGGCGCGCGATCGGGGCCTGCCGGTCCCCGCCGGACTGGTCGGGCTCTGTCCCGCGCTCGATCTGGACTGCACCGAGAAGCGCGCGCATCCGAATCTGCGCAGGGACGCGCTGATTCCGCTGTCCGCGCTGGAGTCGGTCGTCAAGATCGGCGCCGAGGTGAACGGGCGGCTCGATCCCGAGCTGTCCCCGGTCAACAATGTGCTGGCCGGACTGCCGCCCGCGCTGCTCATCGTCGCCGAGGACGAGGTGCTGCGACGCGACAGCGAGATCATGGCCCAGCGCCTGGCGGCCGCGGGAGTGCCCGCGACACTGGAGATCTGGCGCGGTCAGGTGCACGCCTTCATGTCGATCTTCCCGAACATGCCCGAGAGTCGCGCCGCGCTGGCGCACGTGGCGCAGTTCGTGCGGGCCCGGCTCGAGGCCGGAGACGTGGCGCGCACCGCGTGACGCGGCCGGGGCCCGGTCGCGCGCGGCGGCCGGGCCCGCATCGGCACGGAGAACGGCGAAACCCCCGCCCCGGGTGGTCCGGGTGCGGGGGTTTCGACTGTGCTGGCGTCGCGGCCGAAATTACTTGGCGGGGGCGACGAACGGCTGGTTGATGGTGGTGAAGTACTGCGCGGCGGCCAGGATGGCGACCGGCGCGGTCACGAAGATCTGGCCGGCGAGGGTGCCCAGGAAGCCGACGGTGGCGATACCGACAACGCAGCCGGCGATCGGGCCCGCGCCGAAGATGGCGAGCAGGGCGCCGGTGGCGACCAGGCCGATGCTGCCGCCGATGACGCAGCCCAGGGCCGCGCCGCCGAGGCCGCCGAGCAGGGTGCCGACGGTGGCGCCCAGGGCGATGGTGTCCTTCATGCGGTTGAAGGCGGCCTGCTCACGGTCGTACTCGGTCTTCCACGGCGCGACGTTCTCGTACGGCAGGGCGACCGGCTTGTAGACGGCCTTGTCCATGCTGAACTCGGGGGTCAGGGTCGCGGTGCGGTCGGTGATCTCCGCGGCGATCGGGAAGACGTAGTCGTCCACGCGGAAGTTGAGCTCGGTGCCCGCGACGACGGTGCCGTTGGCGGCCTTGACCTTGAATACGCCGTCCTCGACGACCATGGAACCGGCATCCGTGCGGATGATGGTGTTCGTCTCGGTGTTGGTGGCCGTGTAGTTGATCGCGTCGGCCTCGGCCGCGGCGGGGGCCGCGTTCACGGTACCGGCGGCGACGCCCATGGCGGCGATCAGCAGCGCCGACGTGGCGGCGAATTTCCTCATCAGCATTTGGTGCAAACCTCATCAGGGAAGAGCTCGGGGGGACGAGAGAAATAGAAATCGAATTCAGCTAACGAGCGGTGAACCCATCGTGACCGTTCGTTCAAATACCGTTCACCATCACGATGATCAGCGTTGCGAGGATTTGGAAATCTGCAGCGTACGAGGGGTTTTTTCACCGGTCCCGGGCCGGGTGAACGGTAACCTGGAAGTATCTTTGTGACTAAGGTCACAGTTCATGTGTGATTTGTGCGGACAATTTAACGAGAAAGCCGCGAGAGTTCCGTGGAAATTGGACATTCCGGACGCGGACTTTGTCGCCATCCGGAAATTTTGTTTCGGCCGCGTATCCGATTCCGCTCACACGCGGCGGGTAACCGGTGTAATGCTCGCAATGTGGACGCCGCGCCCCCGGGCCGCGCGGGCCGCGTAGGGTTGGCCCGTGCGATTGCTCGTAACCGGCGGCGCCGGATTCATCGGCGCGAACTTCGTTCATCAGACCGTGGCCACGCGCCCCGGCGTCCATGTCACCGTGCTCGACAAACTCACCTACGCGGGTAATCGGGCCTCGCTGGCTGCGATCGCCGATCGCGTCGAGTTCGTGCACGGCGACATCGCCGACGGCGCACTGGTCGATCGACTCGTCGGCGCGGCGGACGCGGTGGTGCATTTCGCCGCCGAATCCCACAACGACAATTCCCTGTCCGATCCGTGGCCGTTCGTGCAGACCAATATCATCGGCACCTACGTGCTGCTGCAGGCCGTGCGCAAGTACGACGTGCGCTACCACCACATCTCCACCGACGAGGTGTACGGCGATCTGGCACTGGACGATCCGGCCGCGTTCACCGAGGCCACGGCCTACAACCCGTCCAGCCCGTACTCGGCCTCCAAGGCGTCCAGCGACATGCTGGTGCGCGCCTGGGTGCGCTCGTTCGGGGTGCGCGCCACCCTGTCCAACTGCAGCAACAACTACGGTCCCTATCAGCACGTGGAGAAATTCATTCCGCGGCAGATCACCAATCTCATCGACGGCATCCGGCCGCGGCTCTACGGTGCGGGACACCAGGTTCGGGACTGGATCCACGTGCAGGACCACAACACCGCGGTGTGGGAAATCCTGGACCGCGGCCGCATCGGCCAGACCTATCTCATCGGGGCCGACGGCGAACGCGACAACAAATCGGTCGTACAACTGATTCTGGAAGGCTTCGGCCGCTCGCCGGACGACTTCGATCACGTCACCGATCGCCCCGGCCACGATCAGCGCTACGCCATCGACGCCACCCTGCTGCGCACCGAACTCGGCTGGGAACCGCGCTACGGCGATTTCCGCGCGGGCCTGGAATCCACCATCGCCTGGTATCGCGCCAACGAACCCTGGTGGCGCGCGCAGAAATCGGCCACCGAGCACGCCTACGCGGCGGCGGGCGAGAAAGTCCTCTGATACCCGCGGGCGGGTTCAGCGCACGCCGATCCCGCCCCAGTCGCGCCGATATTCCGCCCAATCCCGCGCGGTGGCCGCGAAATCCACATAGATCGCGACGCCGAAATTCCGCCGACCGCGCTCGGTGCGGCCCAAGCCCAGCCGGATGCCGCGAATCGCGGTCGCCACGGTTTCGGCGTTGCCCCGATGCCCGAGATCGTTCGCCCAGTACGCGGGTACGCCCAGCAACAGATCCACCCCGGCGGGCGTGACCTCCAGCGCCAGCCCGGTCTGCTGCGCGACATAGCCGCCGTAGAGCGATTTCACCGGCATGGCCGTGTCGTACGACATCACCGCGACCTGATCCGCGCGCCGCGCGACCTGCGCGAAATAGCCTTGCGACCACCATTTTCCGTGATCGGCCACGGCGAGGCCGACCGCGTGCAGCCCCGGCAGCGGGTCGATGACCGGCGCGGAGACCGACAGCAGCGCGGCGCGTGCGGCGGTGATCGGGCGTACCCGATCCAGCAGCGCCAGGAAGCCGGGCGAGCCCGAGCGCACCGGTTCCAGGTCGAAGTGGATGCCGTCGAATCCGAGGTCCAGGATCCCGGTCGCGGACGCGGCGACGCGCTCCCGGGTGGCGGCGTCCTCGACGTTCATGCCGTCGAATTCGGGGGCCAGGATGTCGCCGAGCCAGGACTGCACGCGGATGCCGGGCAGCAGGCGATGGGCGGTATCGACGAACCAGCGGGCGTTCGGGTGCAGCTCGGCGGGCAGGGCGCCGTCGTGCTCCAGCGGGCCGGTGTGCACGTACAGGTCCTTGATTCCGGTGCCGGACAACAGTGTCGCGAGCCCGGCCACGTCCGCGTCGGATCTGCGGCCGTCGACCCACGCGTGGCCGAGCCACACCGCGTCCCGCCCGCGCGTGCGGGCGTCGTCCGCGGGTGTGCCCGCGTAGTGCAGGCGCAGATACAGCGCCGCCCCGCCGACCGGGGTCAGCAGGGCGGTGAGGATCACCAGCAGGATCATCCCGGCTCTGCGCCATCGTGACCACCCGCGCCATCTCGCACCCGCGGCCGCGAACGCGCTGCGCGGCCGCCCTTTTCGCTTCATGATCGAACGCTAGCGAGCGTGCGCGGGCGAGCGGTGGAGATGGTGTGCGGATCCCGTGGTGATCCGCGCGGGTCAGCCCCAGACGATCGTGGAGTACTTCACCACGGCCGCGAGCAGGGCCACGGTGGTGGCGGCGGTGACGGCGATGGCCGGGCCGCGCACCGGGATGCGTCCGTCGGCGCCGGTGAGCCGCAACGGCATCCAGCGCAGGAACACGGCCAGGGTCAGCAGGGCGAGGGGGACGAAGTAGCGGCCCTGAACACCGTCGATGATGAAGTAGCCGACGGGCGTGAAGGACATGTACAGGGTCACGTAGATCATCGCGACGCTCGCCGCCATGGTGAGCAGGACCAGCCAGACGCGCAGCCGATCCCCGGCCATGCGGTCCGCGATGCCCAGGCTCACCACGAAGGCCAGCAGGCTGGCCACGATGGTCAGCGCCGGCACGTCGATGTACGCGAAGCCGAGTTCGCCGAAGAACTGGGTGAACCAGCGCTGATCGCGGCGCGCGATGCTGTCGCCGAACACGCTCAGGAACTGGATCGGATCGCCGAGGATCTCCTTCAGCTGATCGCCCGGGCGGACCGAGCCCCACTGTTCCTGCGGGCGCATGAGACTCATGCCGTCGCCGGTCGGGGCCGCGATCTTCATCCAGACCGCGAACACGCCGCCGCCGATGACCGCGAACGCCCACGGCAGCGCCCGCTGCCAGATCGCCGGGCGTTCGGGATCGCCGAAGCCGAAGCGCCCGGCGGGAATCAGCACCGTGAGCATGGCCAGCAGCACGTAGGTCGGTTTGCAGACAGGCAGCAGCACGGTGGCCGTCAGCGCGAACACCGTTTCCGGCCGGGACAGCCGCTGCCCCAGGAACAGGCCCTTGACGATGAAGGCCGAAACCAGCAGCGCCAGTGCGTTGGTCACGGTGTCGGCGGTCACGGTGCCCGCCTGGAACACCGCGATGGGCAGCACGGCGACGGTCAGCGCCAGCCACTGCACCCGGTGCCCGCGCAGCACGCGCACCGCGAAGCCGACGATCACCAGGTAGGCGAGCAGCCCGGCCCAGCGGGTGGCCAGCACCAGGCCGCCGACGTTCAGGTCCAGCGCCTCGGCGATCCGAATGCCCGCGGCGGCGGGCAGATACGGGACGGGGGAGTACGCGGCGGTGTTGGTGAACCACACCTGCGTCGTGGCCGTGGACACCGGCAGCGAGCCGAGCTTGTCGTAGGCCGCCCGGTCCACCACCATCGGGTCGGGCTCGTCGTTGTTGTTGCGGTAGTCGTCGAACGCGAACGACATGAGCGCGTCGACGCTGATCGGCACGTCGCCGCCCCACGCGGGCCCGCGGTCGTCCTGAATCTTCTGCGGCGTGATCTGCCCCTGCGCGACCTGGTAGGCGCGCCCGAACTGGGTGATCTCGTCGTGTCCCCAGAAGGGCGGGGTGACCACCGAGAACACCGCGCCGAAGATGCCGGCCAGCACCAGGAAGGCCACGGTGGCCGCGCCGAAGCGCTGCTCGATCCGGGCGAACGCCGCCCCGCGGCCACTCGCTCCCGTCGTCGATTCCGCGCCGGTAGTGCTCGCGCCGGACTCGGTCCCGTTCGGGGCGGTAGCCGCGCCGGTCTCGGCCGCGGCGACGGTGCCGGCGGCGCTCGATTCTGTTCCCACGGTGTCCGATTGTGCTGGACGCTCGCCCGGTTGCTCGGTAAGGGTCCCGGCTCCCGCGGCGGGAGTGGCGGATTCGCTCGGCTCCTCCCCGGGTCGCGTGGCGTCCGGCTCGGTGCGAACGGTCATCGCCTGCTACCGCCCGAGCAGTCCTGCGCCTCGTGTTCGGCGGCCACACCGACCGCCGAGTAACGCAGGTACATCAGGCGCGCGGCCTCGTGCCGGGAGCGGCGGATGCCGTCCAGGACCAGGCCCGCGGTCCAGGCCAGGCTACCCAGCAGCAGCAGGGTGAAGCCCAGGAACAGCGTGGGGAAGCGCGGCACCTCGTGAATTCGGTAGAACTCGATCACTATCGGCGTGATGAGCACGATCGAGATGATCCAGGCCAGGGTGCCGAACAGGCCGTAGAACGCGACCGGGCGTTCGTGCCGGGCGAGCCCGATGATCAGCCGCAGAATCTTGAAACCGTCGTGGTACGTGCGCAGTTTGGACTCGCTGCCCTCGGGCCGGTCCTTGAAGCCGACCGGCACCGCGGTCTGCGGCACGCGCAGGTGCAGCGAATGCACCGTCAGCTCGGTCTCGATCTCGAATTCGCGGGACACCGCGGGGAAGCTCTTCACGAACCGCCGCGAGAACACGCGGTAGCCGGAGAGCATGTCCTCGACGTTCTCGCCGAACACCTGGGCGACCACGCCGTTGAGCACCTTGTTGCCGGTCTCGTGACCCGGCCGGTACGCCGATTCGCCCGCCGATTCCCGGCGCACGCCCAGCACGTGGTCGTACGGTCCGGTCAGCAGCGCCTCGATCATGCGCGGCGCGGCGGCGGCGTCGTAGGTGTCGTCGCCGTCGATCATCAAATAGACGTCGGCGTCGATATCGGCGAAGGCGCGGCGGACCACATTGCCCTTGCCCTTGCGATATTCGTGGCGCACGATCGCGCCCGCCTCGCGCGCCTTCTCGGCGGTCGCGTCGGTGCTGCGATTGTCGTAGACGTACACGACGATCCCGGGCACGGCGGCCTTGAGGTCGCTGACGACCTTCGCGACCGAGGCCTCTTCGTTGTGGCAGGGGACAACTGCGGCAATGCGAAGCTCGGTGGGGTCCACCCGGTCAATCCTCGATGTGATCGGTAGGCGAATACGAACACGGGGAGGGTACCCGAGATGGCTGGGGTACCGTCGCCGAGTGTCCAGCAGTGAGCCGGCGGCCGTCGATACCAGCCCCGCCGAAACCGTCCCCGTCTCTTTCGCGGACAAGGTGCGCACCACCCTCAAGCAGGGCAGCGCCTTTCTCGTGGTCGGCCTGATCGGGCTGGCCGTCGACGCGGGGACCTACAACCTGCTGGTGTTCTGGGGCGGGGAGGGCGTGCTCTTCGACCGGCCCATCGTCGCGAAGATCATCGCCATCGGCGTCGCCACGGTCGTCACCTATTTCGGCAACAAATGGTGGACGTTCGCGCACAAGAAGGGCGGATCCGCGGCCCGCGAATACGTCCTGTACGCGGTGTTCAATGTGATCGCGATCGGGCTGCAATTGGGCTGCCTCGGGTTCTCCCGATACGTCCTGGATCTGTCGAGTCCGTTGGCGGACAACATCTCCGGGACTTTGGTCGGGCAGGCGGTCGCGGTCCTGTTCCGCTACTGGGCCTATGACAAATTCGTGTTCACCGGAGCGCGCGACGAGAGTGTTGACGCGGGTTCGCGCTGAAGCCTCGCCCGCGAATTGATAGTCTCTGCGCGCCGTGCGTGACAGTGGGTGTCGATCCGCGTCAGGGTATTACCGGTATCTGATTTGTTTTCGAGCGATGTCGAGGGATTCATGGATGCGTCGGCTGGCCAAGCCGTGACCGAAATCAATGACCGGCAGACCGCCGGAGCCCCTGCGACGCTGCGGGCGGACCATGTCGCGCCCGAGCGCCTGGTGCTGCAGCGCGGGCTGTTCACCGGGCCGGCTCCCCGGATCAGCGACGATCTATACGCGGTGGTGAAGGGCGGCAAGGCGCATCGCGAGCGCTTCAGCCTGCGTCTGGACAAGGGCGCCACCGCCACGACCAATACCTACTTCGGCCGCTTCGCCGCCAGCTACTGGCAGCGCTGGACCACGGTCACCGCCGTCGAGGTCGCGATGACCCTGGAGGTGGGCGGCCGCACCAAGGTGCGCCTGGCCGCGTCGGACATCGCCGGGCACCGGCGCGTGGTGGCCACCGCCGAGACGCGCGAGGACGGCCGCGTCGTGCTGAGCACCGCGCTGGACATGTACATCGACGGCGGCGCGCTGTGGCTCGAATTCGACGCCATCGGCGGTGACGTGCTCATCTCCGATCTGGCCTGGAGCGCACCGGCTCCCGAGACGGTGCGACCGGTGGCCATCGCCATCTGCACCTTCAACCGCGCGCCGGACTGCGCGAACACGGTGGCGGCGCTGGCCTCGGACTCGACCGTGCTGGCCGCCATCGACGCGGTGTACGTCGTGGACCAGGGCACCGATCTGGTGCAGGATCAGCCGGTCTTCCAGGAGACCGCGCCCGCGCTCGGCGACAAGCTGCGCTACCTGCGCCAGCCGAATCTCGGTGGGGCGGGCGGTTTCACCCGCGGCCTCTACGAGGTGTCGGCCGCCAACGAGCACGCCGACGTCATCCTGATGGACGACGACATCCTGTGCGAGCCCGAAACGGTGCTGCGGCTCAACGCCTTCGCGAACATGACCGTCGAGCCGACCCTGGTCGGCGCGCAGATGCTCTTCCTCTACAACCCCGACTTCCTCAACGTCGGCGCGGAGGAGACCGATCTGGGCAGGCTGCGCCACGGCCAGAAGGTGGCCAAGGCGCTGCGCAACACCAGCATGCTCAAGAAGCATCAGGAACGCCGCGTGGACGCGGGCTACAACGCCTGGTGGACCTGCCTCATCCCGGCGGAGGTGGTCGCCCGCATCGGGCTGCCGGTGCCGATCTTCTTCCAGTGGGACGACGTCGAATACGGCCTGCGCGCGCGGGAGAACGGGTTCGTCACCGTCACCATGCCGAACGCGGCGGTCTGGCACGCGGACTTCTACTGGAAGGACTTCGACGACTGGGCGCGGTACTTCTCCTCCCGCAACTCGCTCATCGTCTCCTCGCTGCACACCGATCTGGATCCCAAAGCCGTTACCCGCCAGCTCTTCCGGGAGATCGGCGAATATCTGGTCGGGATGCAGTACGGCCTGGCGCACACCACGCTGCAGGGCATCGAGGATTACCTGAAGGGCCCGGAGATCCTGCGCGACGGCGGCATCGCGGCGCTGGCCGCGGCCCGGGGCTCGCGCAACGAGTACGCCGAGACCATCAAGCATCCGGCGGCGACCTCGCCGATTCCCAACGCGCACCTGCACGTGCGCCGGGCCGGCGGCGAGCCCAGCCGCCCGCTGCTCATCCTGTTCAAGCGGGCGCTGAACCAGTGGACCGGGCGCGTGATCCCGGGTCCGGTGGCGGTCACCCGCGAGGACGCGCACTGGTGGCACGTCGGCCTGTTCGGCGACGTGGTGGTCACCGACGCCTCGCAGTCCGGGGTGCGAGTTCGCCACCGCGACAAGGAGACCGCGCGCAAGCTGCTGATCCGCGCGTATCGGGTGCTCAAGAAGCTCCGCAAGGAACTGCCGGAGCTACAGCGGCGCTGGCGCGGGGCGATGCCCGAACTCACCAGCCGCGCCAACTGGGAGCGGCTGTACGGGATCGATTCCGAGAAGTAGCCGCGAGACTCGAAAGGCCGGTCGCCCAGGGCGACCGGCCTTTTCGCGCTACTGCCTACCGGCTAGAGGAACAGATCGGTGCTGAGCGGGCCGTCGCCCGGCACCACGCGGTACTTCTCCAGATCCGTGATGCCGTGCGCGGCAAGCACATCGTCGTCGATGAAGAAGTTGCCGGTCGTCTCCTTCGCCGGCGAGGTGAGCACCAGATACGCGGCGTCGGCGTAGATGTCCGGCGTCCGTGAGGTGGCGACCATCTCCGCGCCGCCGAGCAGATTCTGCACCGCCGCGGTGGCGATCGTGGTGCGCGGCCACAGCGAGTTCACGCCGATGCCGTACTTGCGCAGCTCCTCGGCCAATCCCAGTGTGGTGAGCGACATTCCGTACTTGGCGATGGTGTAGCCCAGGGAGCCGCCCGCCCATTTCGGATCCAGGTTCAGCGGCGGCGACAGCGTCAGGATGTGCGGATTGCGCCCGGTCTGCGCGGATTCACGCAGCGCCGGGATGCTGAGCTTGGACAGCAGGAAGCTGCCGCGGCAATTGATGTCCTGCATGAGGTCGTACTTCTTCATGGGCAGGGTCTCGGTGGGGGACAGGTCGATCGCCGAGGCGTTGTTCACCACCATGTCGATGCCGCCGAAGGTCGCGATGGTGCGCTGCACCGCCTCGGCCACCGCGCCGTCGTCGCGGACGTCGCCGACGTACTTGAGCACCGTTCCGCCCGCGGCCTCCAATTCGGCTGCCGCCGTGTGGATGGTGCCGGGCAGCTTGGGATGCGGCTGATCGGTCTTCGCGATCAGCGTGATGTTCGCGCCGTCCGCGGCCGCGCGCTTGGCGATCTCCAGCCCGATGCCGCGGCTGCCGCCCGACATGATCATGGTCCGGCCCGCCAGCGGCTTCAGTGCTTCGGTCATCTCGGCTCCCTGCTCTCTGCTTTCGCCCCGGGTTCGATGATCCGCGCGTCCGTGCGCGATCGGAGCGAAAACCCTCCGATCCGGACAGTAGGCCGATTTCCGACACTATGCAACTAGGTGCATATGGATGTCGGGGTAGCGCCTGCGCTACCCCCGGCCGTCCGGTCCGCGCCACCGGCAACAAGGGCGTGTGCGGCATCGGAATCGCGGTCCCGGATTCCTAGGCTCGAAGCAGCCGGGAAAACCGGACCGAACAGGAGGAACGCCTTCACATGACGATATTTCGGGGGTACCGCGCGCGCCGCGCGCCGGCCGGCATCGGCGTGCTGGCCGTGCTCGCCGCGGCCGCCTGCGCGACCGCGGACCCGGGCGCCGCGCCCACCGGCCGGGACCGGGACGACGCCCTGGGGGCGGCCATGGCGGCGGTCGTGGACGCCGGGTTCCCGGGCGTGCAGGTGGTGATCACCGACGCCGGTGGACAGCGCGTGCGGACCGCCGGGCGGGCCGATACGGTCACCGGCGCGGAGTTCAGCGCCGACGCCCGCGTGCGGATCGGCAGCAACACCAAGACGTATGTGGCCGTGGTGATCATGCAGCTGGTCGCCGAAGGCACGGTGGCCCTGGATGATCCGGTGGAGAAGTACCTGCCGGGCGTGGTGCGCGGCAACGGCAACGACGGCAACCGGATCACCGTGCGCCAGTTGCTCCAGCACACCACCGGACTGCCGGACTATCTGGCGAGCGGTGACCCCGCGGTGGCCCGCGACCCGAATTCGCCGCAGCTGCAAGGGGATGCGGCCGCACTGCGGACCCGGCACTTCACCCCGCGCGAGCTGGTGGACATCGCCATGAGCCTGCCGCCGCAGTACGAACCCGGTGCGCGCGCGGTGTACACGAACACCAACTACATCCTGCTCGGGATGCTCGTCGAGCAGGTGACGGGCAAGCCGGTGGCCGCCGAGATCCAGACCCGCGTCCTGGATCGGCTCGGCCTGCGCGACACCTACTTCCCGGCGGACGGCGAACAGGTCATTCGCGGTCCGCATCCGCGCGGCTACGAGGAAAGTGCGGGGCAGCGCGTCGATTTCACCGATCTCGACCCGTCGTGGGGCGGCGCGGCCGGGGCGATGGTCGCCACCGGCGCCGATCTCAATCGCTTCTTCCGCGCCCTGCTCGCGGGTGAACTCCTGCCCGCGCCGCTGCTCGCCGAGATGCGCGTGACCGTGCCCTTCGACCGCATGCCCGGCGCGGGCTACGGCCTCGGGCTGATCCACCAGCCCGTGTCCTGCGGTGCGGAGGTCTGGGGCCACGGCGGCAGCATCCCCGGTTTCGAGACCCGCAACGGCGTCACGGCCGCGGGCGTCGCGGTGACCGTGATCGTCAATCAGCTACCGGTCAGCGAGGCACAGGCCGCGACCGTCACGGCGGCATTGGACACCGCGCTCTGCTCCTGAGGAGCGCCGCCCGGCTGCCGCGCGCTCCCGCATCGCGTCCGGGCCGCGCCGCCCGACCCATTCCCTGTATCCCCGATTCGCAGTACCCCGAAAGGAATTCACCGTGCACAGCGGAAAGCTCTTCGCGACCGTCGCCGCCACCGTGATCGCCGCCGTCACCGGCGCGGTCGTGGTGGACCGGGTCGTGGCCGCGCCACCGGCCGCCGCGACCGAAGCCGAACTCGGCCGCTACTACGGCCAGCACCCGAATTGGGTGGCCTGCGGTGTGCAGGCGCTGGACGAGGTGGGCGCGCAGTGCGCCGACATCACCGTTCCCGTGAATTACGCGGAGCCGCAGGGGAAGACGATGACCGTCGCCATTTCCCGCATCGCGGCCACCGATCCCGCGCAGCGCCGCGGCGTCATGCTGTCCAACCCCGGCGGCCCGGGCGGATCCGGGCTGGATCAGTTCATCCGCCTGCTCCCGGCCATGACCCCCGAGGTCCGCGCGGGCTACGACCTCATCGGCATGGACCCGCGCGGCGTCGGCCGCTCGACGCCGATCGATTGCGGCTGGACCACCGGTTTCGGCCTGCAATCGGCGGGTGTGGACGGCGCGGGATTCGCCGAGTCGGTGGTGACCCAGGGCCGGCTCGCCGCCGAATGCGTTGCGAATCAAGGCGATCGGCTGTCCTCGATCTCCACCCGCAACACCGCCCGCGACATGGATGTCGTGCGCGGCGTGCTGGGGCAGGAACGCATCAACTACTTCGGCACCTCGTACGGCACCTACCTGGGCGCTGTCTACATGCAGATGTACCCCGAGCGCAGCGACCGCATGGTGCTGGACAGCGCGGTGGATCCGGTGCGCTACGGCGCGGTCGGGATGATGCAGGACATGGGCCCGGCCAACGAGGCGGCCCTGGACCGCTGGGCGGACTGGGCCGCGGCCCGCGACGGTGAATACCACTTCGGCGGCACCCGCGCCCAGGTCCGCGCCACCGTGGAGAACCTGATCCGGGGTGCGGCCGAGAAGCCGCTCCGGATAGGGGATTTCGAGGTGGACGAGCACTGGCTGCCGATGCTGCTGTTCACCGTGCTCGACGACGCGCGCAACTACCCGACGACCTCCGCGCACGTGCGCCTCTACCTGGACGCGGCCGCGGGCAGGGCCGTGACGCCCGATCCCGAACTGGCGGCGAGCATCGATCGCATGCTGAACGGCAAGCCGGAGAACATGTCCGCGCAGATGACCATCATGTGCGGCGACGTGGGTGTGCCCCGCGATCCGTCGTGGTACTGGCGCAACATCGAGGCGGCGCGGGCCACCCAGCCGATCTTCGGCGCCTTCGCCAACAACATCACCCCGTGCGCCTTCTGGCCCGCACCTGCCGAGGACCCGACGACGATCGGCAACGCGCTGCCCGCCCTGGTCATCCAGGCCACCGGCGACACCCGCACGACGTACGCCAACGGCGTGGCGATGCGCAAGGCGCTCACCGGCTCCCGCCTGGTGACCCTCGAGAACGTCGACATCCACAGCGTCTACGGTCGCTATCGGAACACCTGCGCCTGGGGCGCGATCAACACCTACTTCTCCGATGGAACCCTGCCCGCGACCGACGTCACCTGCCGGGACGACGGATCCGCCAACTGATCGACCCGCGGCCCGCCCCCGGGGAAGGGCGGGCCGCGCTGCCCGAGGCCGGGACCGATCCGGTGTGTGGCCCACTCGAGCTACACCGGGTCGCGATATCGAACACCGCCGAAACCAGGGGAGCCCGGCGGTGACCAGCTTCGCTCACCGGGATAGCGGACGGCGGGCAAGGAGACCGGGGAGGCGCGGTGAAGTCATTGCGCCGCACCGGCTCACACGGGTGGTGCGCGCATCGATCTCGCGGGTGAGGATCGGGAGTCGGCGTGGCGCAGCGGCTTACACGCGCGGCGCCGCGCCGAGGTAGGCGAGCACCGCCAGCACCCGGCGGTGGCCGACCTCGTCCGCGTGCAGGTTCAGCTTGGCGAAGATGCTCCGAATATGCTTGAGGACCGCGCCTTCGGAGACGACCAGGCGGGCGGCGATCGTCGCGTTGTCCAGGCCCTCGGCCATCAGCGCCAGCACCTCGCGTTCGCGCGGGGTCAGGGCCGCCAGCGGATCGTCGGATTTGCGGCGGACCAGTAGTTGCGAGATCACCTCGGGATCCATGGCGGTGCCGCCGCCGGCGACCCGGTGCAGCGATTCCAGGAAACGGTCGACCTTGCCGACCCGCTCCTTGAGCAGGTAGCCGACCCCGCCGGAACCGTCGCCGAGCAGCTCGGCGACATAGCTGTCCTCGACCCAGTTCGAGAGCACCAGCACCGGCAGCCCGGGGTGAATCTCGCGGGCCCGTACCGCCGCCCGCAGGCCGTCGTCGGTGAAGGTGGGCGGCATGCGCACGTCGACCACCACGGCGTCGGGCCGGTCGGCGGTGACCAGGGTCAGGAAATCCTCGGCGTTGTCCAGGGCCGCCACCACCTCGATGCCCGCGGTGCGCAGCAGCAGGACCAGACCCTCGCGCAACAGCGCGTCGTCCTCGGCGATCACGACCCGCACGGCAACTCCACGCGCACCACAGTAGGGCCACCGGCCGGGCTGGTGAGCACCATGCTCCCGTCCAGGGCCGCGGCCCGCCGCCGGATGCCGGCCAGGCCGCCGCCCTCGCTCTCGCGCGCACCGCCGATCCCGTCGTCGCTCACGGTGACCGTCAGGGTCGCGGGCGGGCCGGCCAGGCGCACCGAGACCTGTTCGGCCCGCGAGTGTTTGGTGGCGTTGGTGAGCGCCTCGGCGATGACGAAATAGGCCGCGGCCTCCACCGCCGCCGGCCGCCGCGCACCCGGTTCGATCTCGACCACGCAGGGAATGGGCGACCGCGCCGCCAATGCCGATATCGCACTGGCCAATCCGCGATCGGCCAGGACCGGGGGATACACCGTGCGCACGACATCCCGCAGTTCGGCGAGCGCCGCGGTCGCGGTGTCCTGTGCGGTGCGCACCATCGCGTCGGCCGCCCCCGGATCCCGCTCGCGCAGCTGCTCGGCGAGCCCCAGCTGCATGATGACCGCCGCGATCCGCGCCTGCGCGCCGTCGTGCAGGTCCCGCTCGATCCGCCGCAGCTCCGCGCCGTGCGCGTCCAGCGCCGCCGCCCGGGTCGCGGTCAGCTCGGCCACCCGATGCGCCAGTTCGGCCCCGTCGGCGGGGGCCAGTAGCGCGGCCGCGGTTCGCGCCGTCAGCCCGGCCACCGCGGGCGTCTGCAGGGCGAGCCAGCCCAGCGGCAGCGCGATCAGCGCCGCCGCGAACGCCGTGCCCCACGAGGTCACCGTGAATCCGAAGTTCGTCACCGATCCCGGCGGCGTCAGCCGCCAGTAGGCCGGGACCAGCGCCTGGTTCAGCACGGCGAAGGGCAGCAGGATCGCGACGCTCCCGACCAGCGTTCCGGTCACCGCGTGCAGCACCAGCCACCCGAGGTCCCGCAGGTTGGCGGGATCCCGGGCGACCGTGGCCAGTTGCTCACGCAGCGAACCCGTCATCGGCTGGTAGGGCGCCGCGATGGGCTCACCCAGATAGCGCGCGGCCTGCCGCCGGTCGACGCCCACCAGCCGCCGCACCAGCCGCACCGCCTCCGGAACCGCCGGAATACCCAGCCCGATCAGGCAGAACGCCCCCACCACCGCGAGTCCCACCACCGCGAACATCGACAGCAGAGCGGTCAGCCCACCCATCGCCAGGTACCCCACCGCCGCGGGCAGCCTTCGCAGCCGCCCCAGCACCCATCGCCCCGGCCTCATCGGCCCATAACTGGAACGCTCGCTTCAACCCGTCGCGCCACACCAGCACCGTCCACGCTCTCATTCTCCGCATACCGCGGAAATCGGTGCGCGGGCACACCCGCGCCCGGCGGTCGCACGTCCCGGCCCGGGCCGTCGCACCCGCCTCGTCGTTGTCGTCTTCGTCGCCGCCCGCGTTCGCCGCCGCCGGAGCCGCAGACGTGCCCGGCGGCGGTCGTCGGCGCACCGGCTTCGGCGATGTGTCGTGGGCCGGCCACGCTCCCGGCCCGCGACGCGAGTCCGGAACGCGGACCGGGCGGCCGCCACCGTTGCCGGCGGCCGCTCGGCGAACCACCGCGACCGCGCCTCGGCCCGCGGCCCCGAGCCGGGAACGGGGACGGGCGCGGCCGCGCCGGATCAGCGGCGGCCGCCCTGGCGCTGGCGGTACATGCGGCGCTGTTCCTTGCTGATGTCGCGCCACTGCTTCTCGCGTTCGGCGCGGGCCCGCGAATCGGTGCGGGCCGCCATCCACTCGTTCTCCCGGGTGAGTTTGCGGAAGCTGTCCAGCCTGCGCTGCGGCAGCTCCCCGGACTCGATGGCGGCCAGCACCGCGCAGCCCGGCTCCCCGATGTGCGTGCAGTCACCGAAACGGCACTGCGCGGCAAGGGATTCCACCTCGCTGAAGGTGCGCTCCAGGCCCTGGGCGGCGTCCCACAGGCCGATCGAGCGCAGGCCGGGGGTGTCGATCAGGGTGCCGCCGCCGGGCAGCGGCCGCAGTTCGCGATGCACCGTGGTGTGCCGCCCGCGCTTGTCGCCTTCGCGAACGGCGTTGGTGGCGAACACATCCGCGCCGAGCAGCGCGTTGGCGAGGGTGGATTTGCCCGCACCCGACGCGCCGATCAGTGCGACGGTGCCGTCCAGCAGCGCGGTCAGCACCTCCATGCCGAAACCGGTGCTCGCGCTCACCGCGACCACGGTGGCCCCGGGCGCGACCGCCCGCACCGGATCCAGCGAAAGGTCATCGGCCAGATCGGCTTTGGTGAGCACCACCACCGGCTGCGCCCCGGATTCCCAGGCCAGCGCGAGCATCCGCTCGATCCGCCCGAGATCCACATCGCCGTCACCGGGCGAGCACAGCAGCACGGTGTCCACATTGGCGGCGAGTACCTGGCTCGCCGACCGCGCCCGGGCATCGGAATGCCCCGACACCGCCGCCCGCACGATGGCGGTGCGGCGCGGCAGCACGTCGCGCACCACGGCGTCGTTCAGCAGCCGGTGGGTGTCGGGCAGTGCGCCGGAATCACTGCCGAGCGCGACCCAGTCACCGGTGCACAGTCCGCTGACCTCGGAATCCGAACGCGGGCAGCGGGCGCGCACGATGCGCGCCCCGGCCTGATCGGGCAGCCGGGTGGTGGCGAACGGCACGGCGACGTCGCATTCACTGCGGTCCATGCGCAGCACGCGCGCCGGAATCACCGAATCATCGAGCAGGGGAAGGTAATCGGTCGCCACGGAAGGGGTCCAGCCGTAGGGAACGAGCAGGTCGAGATCGACCAGAGACATGATGGGGGGTCCTTCGACGGGCCGAGCCCGTCGGTCGGACTCAGCGCAGGGGGTTCGAGGTGGATACGCGCGCAGCGAAAACTCGCGCAGGCACGACAATCCGCACTGTCGTAGTCACGTAAATCCACCTCCTTCTCTTCCCTGGGCGATCACCGTGGTGACCGCGAGCCGAAATCGAACGTCCCCACCCTGTCAGGTCGGCCACGGTGTGGCAACCGATTTTTCTACCAGGGCTTTCACCCGCGAACGGTCAGGATTTCGCCTTGTCCGGTTCGATCCGGCTCGGCTCCGCCGCGCTCGGGAGCGCCTGCGGCGGGGTCTGCTCCGGCTTGTGGAACTGTTCGCGCCGCCCCAGCCGCTGCAAGCGCAGCCACTCCATGAGCCCCTGCGGATCCTTCTGCTGCACGAGGAAGAACCAGCCGAACCGGGCCAGCTCCTGCGGTAGCAGCTTGCGCATCCCGGGCTGCGCCATGAGGTAACCGCGATTGCGATAGGTGAAGTAGCGCTTGACCGGATCATCCGGGTACTGGGTGTGCATGCGCCCGCCCAGGATCGGCTTGAACTCCTCCGAGCCGTTGGGGTGCAGGTACGCGGTCTGCAGACAGGTGCCGAACGGCAGGCCCGAGCGCACCAGGCGGCGATGCACCTCGACCTCGTCGCCGCGCACGAACAGCCGCAGATCGGGCACGCCGATGACGTCCACGGCCTGCGCCGAGACCAGCGCGCCGTTGAAGAGTGAGGCGATGCCCGGCAGGAAGTCCTCGTCGCCGAGCTCGGAGCGCAGCCGCCGCCACACCACACCGCGGCGCAGCGGGAAGGCCAGCCGATCGGGATCGTCGATGTCGGCGACCACCGGCGAGACCTCGACCAGTCCGTGCCGCTCGGCGCAGTCGAACAGCGTGGCCAGCACCTCGGGCCCCTCGGGCCGGCCGTCGTCGTCGGCCAGCCACACCCAGTCCGCGCCCATGGTGAGCGCGTGCAGCATGCCCAGCGCGAAACCGCCGGCGCCGCCGAGGTTGTGCTCCGATCCCAGGTAGGTCGATTCGATCGCCTGGCCGCGCACCAGCTCGCCGACCTCGGGCTCGTTGCCGTTGTCGATGACGATCAGGTGGTCGATGGGCCGGGTCTGGGTGGAGAGCACCTTCAGCGATTCGGCCAGCAGTTCACGGCGTTTATGGGTGACGACGATGGCGACGATGCGCGCGTCGTCACCGAAGTTGGGGGTCATCTGCTGCTCGGTCATGCGGGATTCCGTTCGGGTTCACGTTCCAGATCCCGCAGCACCTGGGCCACGTGATCGCCCGCCTCCGGGCCTTCGTACGCGCGCACCACTTCCTCGATGCCGCCATGCATGCGTACCTGACCGTGATCGATCCACATAGCCGAATCGCAGAGCTGCGCCAGGAATTCATTGGAATGGCTGGCGAAGACCAGAATGCCGGAGCGGGACACCAGCTCCTGCAGGCGAACTCGCGCCTTCTTCATGAATTCCGCGTCGACCGCGCCGATGCCCTCGTCCAGCAGCAGGATTTCGGGATCGATGGAGGTGACCACGCCCATGGCCAAGCGTACGCGCATGCCGGTGGAGTAGGTCCGCAGCGGCATGGCCAAATACTCGCCCAATTCGGTGAATTCGGCGATCTCGTCGATTTTGGCAAGCATCTGCTTACGCGTCTGCCCGAGGAACAGACCGCGAATAATGATGTTGTCGTAGCCCGAGACCTCGGGGTCCATGCCGACGCCGAGATCGAAGACCGGCGCGACGCGGCCGCGAATGCGCGCGCTGCCCCGGGACGGCTCGTAGATGCCCGAAAGCAGCCGCAGCAGTGTCGATTTGCCCGCGCCATTGTGGCCGACGAGACCGACCCGATCGCCTTCCTTCAGCGAAAGGTTGATCTCGCGCAGCGCCTCCACGACGACCACGTCGGACTGATTGCGTCCGATGGCGCCACCGGCCTTGCCCAGGAACGCCTTTTTCAGCGACCGGGATTTGGCGTCGAAGATCGGGAACTCCACCCACGCGTTCTGGGTCTCGATACTCACATGGTCGGTCATTGAGCCTTCACACCCAGTAGGGGACGCGGGAACGGTACTGCTTCATGGCAAGTATGGCGACGATCCAGCCGATCACGGTGATCGCCAGGACCACCAGCCAGCTGCGCAGCACGATCGGATCGCCCAGCAGCGGCGCGCGCACGATCTCCAGGTAATGGTAGGTCGGGATCAACTCGGCGAGTTTGGCGCGATCGCTGGCGGTGCCCGTCAGCGCGGTGGTCTTCCACATGACCGGGGTGAGCACGAAGAGCATCAGCGTGGTGCTGCTCAGGATCGGGGCGAGGTCGCGGTAGCGGGTGCTGAAGATGCCGAAGGCGATGGTCACCCACAGCGCGTTGAGGAACAGCAGCAGGAGTCCGGGGATCGCGAGCAGGACCGTCCAGTCCAGATCGCGCCAGATGCTGAACGCGGCCAGCATGACCACGTAGATGATCAGGTTGTGCGCGAAGAACAGGAACTGGCGCCACACCATGCGATAGACGTGCACGCTCAGCGCCGAGGGCAGCTGTTTGATCAGCCCCTCGTTGGCGATGAACACGTCCGAGCCCTCGAGGATGCTGGCCGAGATCACGTTCCAGACGATCAGCCCGACCGTGACGTAGGGCAGATACGAGGTCAGCGACTGCCCGAACAGGGTGGCGTACAGCACACCCATGGCCGCCGCCTGCAGACCCGTCGCGATGGTGATCCAGAACGGGCCGAGCACCGAGCGGCGATAACGCTGCTTGATGTCCTGCCACCCCAGCGCCAACCACAACTCGCGCTGGGAGAAACCGTCACGAAAGTCCTTGAACGCGCGACCGAAGGACTGGGAATCGGACTTCAGCACCACCGGATCATTGTCCGGTTGTACCTCGGTCGTTGCCGAGTCGGGGGGAGCAGCAGCAGGCACAGCACCCGACCCTATCGCAGTGCCTTTTGCCTCCGCTCCGCTCCGGCGGGGTTCGCGGCCCTGAAGTCTCGTTCTTCCCTCCCTCCGCTCCTCCGCTTCGCTCCCCCGCTCCACTCGGTCCAGAACGAGACGGCCGCGAACCTTGTTGCGGGGGTAGCTCAGAGTTGGGGTTGTTCAGAGGTATTGCCCGCCACCGGTGGCGGGGCCGGCGTGGCCCTGGGGATCGATCGTGCTCGCGCCGGAGGGGAGTGCGTGGCGCATCTGTTCCAGTTGGGCGCGGGCCGCCATCTGCTGGGCGAACAGGGCCGTCTGGATGCCGTGGAACAGGCCTTCGAGCCAGCCGACCAACTGGGCCTGGGCAATCCGGAGTTCGGCGTCCGAGGGGATGACGTCGTCGCTGAAGGGCAGCGCGAGGCGTTCGAGTTCTTCGCGGAGTTCGGGGGCCAGGCCCTGTTCGAGTTCGCGAATGGACGTCTTGTGGATTTCGCGCAGACGGGTGCGGCTGGCGTCGTCCAGCGGCGCGTGCCGGACCTCTTCGAGCAGCTGTTTGATCATGGTGCCGATGCGCATGACCTTCGCGGGCTGCTCCACCATATCGGCGAGCGATTCTTCCTTTTCGCCTGATTCGCCGGGGTTTTCGTCACCGACGACCTGGCCGGTGAACTCCACCGATTCACCGCCGCGCCCGGCGTTCGCCGGAACGATCAGCGGCTTACCCTCGGGGCCGATCACGACAATGGATTCCGGCGCCCCATCCGATTCCGTCATGCCCCTATCATGTCGCAACGCAGTCGCCTTTGCTTCATGCCCTGGTGAGTGCATCAAACACCCCACACCGTTACCGTGGCGTGCCCGTTCCCTTTAGAGTGACCAGCATGACTTACGACGTCGCACGGGTGCGGGGCCTCATACCGTCCCTGGGCGACGGCTGGATCCACCTCGACCCGCAAGCGGGCATGCTGGTTCCGGATTCGGTATCCCGCGCGGTATCAACGGGATTCCGGACCTCCGCCTTCTCGCATACCAACCGGACCGGCGCGGCCAAGCGCAGCGCCGCCATCCTGGAAGCCGCCCGCGAGGCCGTCGCGGATCTGGTCGGCGGCGACCCGGCGGGCGTCGTGCTCGGCCCGGATCGCGCGGTACTGCTGGCCTGGCTCGCGGAATCGCTGAGCTCCCGGCTGGGTCTTGGCACCGGAATCGTGCTGTCGCGCCTGGATGACGAGGCCAATGTCGCGCCCTGGTTGCGCATCGCCAATCGCTATGGCGCACATGTGCGCTGGGCCGAGGTGGAGATCGAGACCTGCGAGATGCCGGCCTGGCAGTTCGAGGAGCTCATCGGCCCCACCGCGCGTCTGGTCGCGCTGACCGCCGCGTCCCCGATCGTGGGCTCCGCGCCCTCGGTGCGGGTGGCGGCCGACCGCGTGCACGAGGTCGGCGGGCTGCTGGTTGCCGACTGCTTCGGCGCCGCGCCGTACGCGCTCATCGACATCGACGAACTCAACGCCGACGTGATCGCGCTGAGCGCGCCCGCGTGGGGCGGCCCGCAGATCGGCGCGCTGGTCTTCCGCGATCCCGCGTTCCTGGACCGCATCCCGTCGATGTCGCTCAACCCGTACGCCAAGGGCGCCGAGCGGCTCGAGGTCGGCGGTCACCAGTACGCGCTGCTGGCGGGCCTGACCACCTCCATCGACTACCTGGCCGGCCTCGACGAGCGCGCCACCGGCACCCGGCGCGAGCGCCTGGAGATGTCGATCATCTCGCTGCAGGACTACCACGATCAGCTCTTCGAACACCTCATGACGGTGCTCGACCAGGTGCCGAACCTGACCGTGATCGGCCGCGCGTCCACCCGCATCCCGACCGTCAGCTTCACCCTGGCGGGCATGCAGGCCGAGAAGGTGTCGGCCAAGCTCGCCGACGCCCGCATCGGCACGCTGAGCGGCTCGCACGGCGGCAGCCGGCTGCTGGACGCGCTCGGGGTGAACGACGAGGGCGGTGCGGTCACGATCGGTCTCGCGCCCTACACGACCCGTTTCGAGATCGATCAGCTCGGCCGCGCCCTCGCCGCACTGGATTAGTAGTTACCCGATCCGCAGTACGACCTTGCCTACGGTGTCGGGCGAGTCGAGCAGCCGATGTGCCTGTGCCACTTCGGTGATGGGCAGCTCCGCGGAGATGATCGGGGCGACCGCGCCCTCGGCGACGAGCGGCCACAGGTGCTCGCGTAGCTCGATCATGATCTCGGCCTTGCCGCCGGGCCCGGCGGCCGGGCGGCGGCGCAGATTGGTGGCGTGGATGGTGCCGCGTTTGCCGAGCAGCGCCGCGAGATCCAATTCCGCTTTCACCCCGCCCTGCATGCCGATCACCACCAGTTGCCCGTCCTCGGCCAGCGCCCGCACATTGCGATCCAGATAGGCCGCGCCCATATTGTCGAGAATGATGTCGGCGCCGGGCTTTTCGGCCGCCAGCACGTCCACGAAATCCTGTTCGCGGTAATTGATGAGGATGTCCGCGCCCAATTCCCGGCAGCGCGCCAGCTTGCGATCGGACCCGGCGGTCACCGCCACCCGCGCGCCCAGCGCCCGCGCCACCTGGATGGCGTGGGTGCCGATCCCGCTGCCGCCGCCGTGAACCAGCAGCAATTGCCCGCGGTGCAGGCCCGCGGTCATGACCAGGTTGGACCAGACGGTAGCCGCCACCTCCGGAAGCGCCGCCGCCGCAACCACATCCAGACCCGCGGGGATCGGCAGCACCTGCGTCGCGGGCACCAGGACCCGTTCGGCGTAGCCGCCGCCGGACAGCAGCGCGCACACCCGATCGCCCACCCGCGGCTCGGTGACCCCCGGCCCGGTCGCCGCGACCGTGCCCGAGCACTCGAGTCCGAGGATCGGGCTCGCCCCCGGCGGCGGCGGATACAGCCCGCGCCGCTGCAGCAGGTCGGCGCGATTCACCCCGGCGGCCGCGACCTCGACAATCACCTCCCCGGGCCCCGGTGCGGGCAGGTCCTCGACCTGCGTCCAGGCCATGACCTCGGGATCGCCGAATCCGTCGAGAGCTACCGCATACATGAAAACGAGCCTACGACGGCGTCCGGGCGATTACTGTCAGGCCGTCCTCGGCGAGCGCACAGCATCCTGTCAGCTTCGTGGTACACGGTGGAGTCGAACACGATGCCGGACGCGCTGGTGCGGCGCCGTGGGAATCAATGCCCCTGAAAGGAGAATCCATGATCGGCTTTCTGACCGCTCTGGGTGCCATGACCCTGTTGGCCGCGATGGCCATTTCCGGTTTCATCGCCGCCGACCAGCCGCGTGCGCTGGTTCGAGTGCGCGCGAATGATCGCGATCCGCGCCGCGGCCGATAGCCGGAACCTTTCCGGAAGTTACGCTCCGGGAAAGAATTTCCGACAGTCCGCGCGCGCGGGCGGCACCCGCTAGCGTGTGCGCGATGAGCGGTTTCGTCGACTTCCAGAACGAGATATATCTCGCCGGACTCGCGGGCGTGTTGCCCGCGCTACCGCTGACGGCGGTGGGTCTGGAGCGCCGCGCGCGGGAGGTCCTGGATCCGGCGGCCTTCGCCTACGTGGCGGGCAGCGCGTCGGCCGAGCGCACCGCCGCCGCCAATGTCGCGGCCTTCGAGAAATACCGGCTCATGCCCCGGGTCCTGCGTGGCGCGAGCGCGCCGGGCGCACGGGATCTCTCGGTCGAGGTGCTCGGCACCACGCTGGCCGCGCCCGTTCTCACCGCGCCCATCGGCGTGCTGGGGCTGCTGCACGACCGCGGCGAGGCCGTGGTCGCCGAGGTGACCCGCGAACTCGGCATCGGCATGGTGCTCTCCACCGCCGCCTCCACCACGATCGAACAAGCCGGCGCGGCCGCGGGGGAGTGGTGGTACCAGCTGTACTGGCCCAACGACCCCGAGCTGGCCCGCTCGTTCGTCGAGCGCGGCGAAAAGGCCGGGGCCAAAGCGATTGTCGTCACCGTCGACACCCCCGCGCTGGGGTGGCGGCCCCGCGATCTGGAACTCGGGCACCTGCCGTTCCTGCACGGGCAGGGCATCGCCAACTACCTCGCCGATCCGGTCTTCCGCGCCAAACTCCCCGCGCCGCCGGAGGAGAGCGAGGAGGCGATGCGCACGGCGATCCTCACCTGGGTCGGCCTGTTCGGCAATCACGGCCTGCGGCCCGCCGACATCTCCCGGTTGCGCGAATGGACCTCGCTGCCCATCGCGGTCAAGGGCGTGGTGCACCCCGACGACGCCCGCCAGTGCGTGGACGCGGGCGCGGACGCGGTGATCGTGAGCAATCACGGCGGCCGCCAGGTGGACGGCGCCGTCGCGGCGCTGGACGCGCTGCCCACCATCGTGGCCACCGTCGGCGACCGCGCCGAGGTGCTCTTCGACTCCGGGGTGCGCGGCGGCTCCGATGTCATGATCGCGCTCTCGCTCGGCGCGCGGGCCGTGCTCTACGGCAGGCCCTGGGCGTACGGGCTCGGCATCGCGGGCCGCGACGGCGTACGGCACGCGCTGCGCGCACTGCTGGCGGACTTCGATTCGGCCATGGGCCTCTCGGGCTGCACCACCCCGGCGGAACTGAACCGCACCATGATCAGTCGTGCCTGAAAGGGTTACGGGCGTGCTGTTTTCGCTGCTCGGGCGGGCTCGGAACGTTCGCTTGGCTAGACTGTTCGCGTGATTGTCGAACCCGGGGGCCGCGTCGCGGCCGAACCGAGGTGGCTCACCCCGGAACAGCAGCGCGCGTGGCGGGCGTACATGGACGGCAGTCAGCGTTTGATGGCCGAACTCAACCGCCAGCTCCAGCGCGACAGCGCGCTGTCCCTGGCCGACTACCGGATTCTGGTGAAGCTCTCCGAGGCGCCCGGCCGGGCGCTGCGCATGAGCGATCTCGCCGACGGCGTGCTCTCCTCGCGCAGTCGCCTCACCCATCAGATCCGGCGGCTCGAGGCGCAGCGCATGGTCCTGCGCACCGCCTGCGCGGACGACGGCCGCGGGGTACTGGCCCAGCTCACCGACGAGGGGCTGCGCCGCCTGCGCGCCGCCGCGCCCGGCCACGTGGCCGCGGTCCGGCACTACTTCATCGACATGCTCACCCCGCAGCAGCTCGCCGCCGTCGCCGCCGCGCTGGAGGTGGTCGATATCGCCACCGATCAGCCGGCGGACCGACCGGCGCGCACCCGGCCCGCGGCCGCCCCGGAAAACGGGAGCGCGCGACCCGCGGCGGGGCACTGTTAGGATCGAGCCCCTGGAAGCGTGGCAGAGCGGCCGAATGCACTCGCCTTGAAAGCGAGCGTTGTGAAAGCAACCGGGGGTTCAAATCCCTCCGCTTCCGCTGCCCGATCCGCGATCACGAACCCTCGCGTGCCGAGTCGCGGATCGTTCGGTTACGGCCGAGAATCGAGACCTACGGCGGCACATCGCTTTTCGAGCGGGGTGTCGCCGTAGGCGTCATCGGGTTCGGAAGTATCGAGGTGTCTTGTGCGTAGCTGGGTCGGTATGGGTCTCGCGGTGGCGGCGCTGCACGTGCTCGGGTGGGGCACCCTGTTGCTGTTCGTGGTCCCCGGGCACTATCAGGTGCAGGGCGCGGTATTCGGGGTCGGGCTCGGCGTCACCGCCTACACCCTGGGCATGCGGCACGCGTTCGACGCCGATCACATCGCGGCCATCGACAACACCACGCGCAAACTCGTCGCCGAACACGGGCGCGAACGCACCCACACCGTCGGATTCTGGTTCGCCCTGGGACATTCCAGCATCGTCTTCCTGATGGTCGGGTTGCTGGCCCTGGGCGTGCGCGCGCTGATCGGACCGCTCGAGGACGAGAACTCGTCCCTGCAAACCTGGACCGGGCTGTGGGGCACCAGCGTGTCCGGGCTCTTCCTGATCGCCATCGGCCTGCTGAATCTGGCGGCGCTGCTGGGAATCTGGAAGGTCTTCCGGCGCATGCGCGCGGGCGAACTCGACGAGGAGCGCCTGGAACGCGCCCTCGACAATCGCGGCCTGCTCAATCGCGTGCTGGGCCCGGTGGTCCGTCTGGTGCGCAAGCCCTGGCAGATGTACCCGGTGGGCCTGCTGTTCGGCCTGGGCTTCGACACCGTGACCGAGGTGGGCCTGCTGGTCATCGCCGGCGGCGCGGCGGCGACCGGATTGCCGTGGTACTCGATTCTCGTACTGCCCGTGCTCTTTTCGGCCGGAATGACGCTTTTCGACGCACTGGACGGTTCGTTCATGAGCTACGCCTACGACTGGGCCTTCGCCCGCCCGGTGCGCAAGATCTACTACAACCTGGTGATCACCGGCCTGTCCGTGGCGGTGGCGCTGCTCATCGGCGTACAGGAGATCATCTCCATTTTCGTCGAACGCCTCGACATCACTTCGGGTTTCGTCGGCTGGATCGGAAATCTCGATCTCGGCGACCTCGGATTCGTCATCGTCGGCCTGTTCGCGGGCACCTGGGCGGTGGCAATAGCGGTGTGGCGCTTCACCGATGTGGAGACTCGCTGGGAGCGGGACCTCGCCGCCGAGTGAGATTTTCTGGCAGGATGGCCGGGTGGACAGCCGCCGTCATGTACGGCGTCGCCTCGTCGGCGCCCTTGCCAGCGCCGCACTTCTCGCCGGTGCGGCGGTACTCACCTCTCCGCTCTCGCTCGCGGAACCACCGCCCGTGGGCGGTTCCGGATCCAACGACGAACCCCCACCCGGACTCGACCCGTCCCACCCCACCCGCGCCGCCATCCGCCGCGTGGAGAACATCGGTGACAGGCTGGTCCAGGTCTCGGTGTCCTCACCGGCCATGGCCCGCACGGTCGACGTCCAGGTGCTGCTACCCGCCGAGCGCACCGGCCCCCGCCCGACCGTCTACATGCTCGACGGCCGCGCCGCCGCCCCCGACGCCAACAACTGGGCACAGCAGGGCGGCGCGGTGGATTTCTTCGCCGACAAGAACGTCAACGTGGTCTTCACCCTCGGCGGGCCCGCCAGCTACTACACGGACTGGCAGCAGGCCGATGCCAAACTCGGCACCAACCGCTGGGAGACCTTCCTCACCCGCGAGCTGCCGCCGCTGCTGGACGCCCGCTTCGCCGGCAACGGCGTGAACGCGCTCACCGGCGTCTCCATGGGCGCCGAGGCGGCCATGATGCTCGCGGTGCGCCACCCGGACCTGTACCGGGCGGTGGCGGCGCACAGCGGCTGCTACGCAATGAGTTCGGACTTCGGCCAGGCGCAGGCGCGCGCGGTGATCGGCACCTTCGGCGGCGATCCGGACAATATGTTCGGGCCCGCGGAGGATCCGGCCTGGGCGGCGCACGACGTGCTGAACCAGGCCGACCGCCTGCGCGGCAAGGCCATCTACCTGTCCTCCGGCAGCGGGCTGCCCGGCCAGTACGACACACCCGCCAATCCGGACATGCGCAGCGCCATCATGTTCGGCGGGCCGATCGAGGCCGGTTCGGACATGTGCACCCAGCAGCTCGCCGAGCGCCTCGGGCAGCTGGGCATCCCGGCGACGGTCAACCGGCGGCTGACCGGAACCCATTCGTGGCCGTACTGGGCCGAGGAACTGCCCCGATCGTGGCCGACGCTGGCGGCCGGCCTGGGGATCGGCTGACCCCGGACCCGGGGATCGGCCGGTGCGGGTCCGGACCGCCGCATGCCGCCGCGGGCGCGGCGGCGAGGGCGTCCGCGGGGACCCTCAGCCCGCGAACCGCGCCGCGACGGCCGGATCGGTGGCGAAGGCCAGGAACAGATCGTTCTCGTGCGGATCGCCCGCGGTGACCCGCACGCCGTCGGCGCCGTAGGGCCGCACCAGCACGCCCGCCGCCGCGCTCGCCTCGCCGAAGGCCACGCTCTGCTCGCCGAGCGGCAGCCAGACGAAGTTCGCCTCGCTGGCGGGGACCCGGTAGCCCGCCGCCAGCAGCGCGTCCCGAATGCGATCACGCTCGGCCACAACGGCATCGGTGCGTTCGAGGAGTTCGTGCTTGGCCTCCAGGGAGGCGATGGCGGCGGCCTGCGCCAGCCGGTTCACGCTGAAGGGGATGTGCACCTTCATGAGCGCGGTGATGACCGCCGGATCGCCGACCGCGTAACCCACGCGCAGCCCGGCCAGGCCGTACGCCTTCGAAAACGTGCGCAGCACCAGCACATTCGGCCGGGTCCGGCCCAATTCGACGCCGTTGGGCTGATCCGGCAGCCGCAGGTACTCGTAGTACGCCTCGTCCAGCACCACCAGCACGTTCGCGGGCACCAGATCCAGGAAGCGCGCCAGTTCCGCCTGGCCCAGCGCGGTACCGGTGGGGTTGTTCGGGTTGCAGACGAACACCACGCGGGTGTTCGGGGTCACCGCCGCCGCCAGGGCGTCCAGGTCGTGGGTGAACTCGCTGTCCAGCGGCACCTGCACGGCCTTGGCCCCGGCCACCCGGGTCACGATCGGGTACGCCTCGAACGAGCGCCAGGCGAACAGCACTTCGTCTTCGGGTGCGAGGCAGGTGATCTGCACCAGTTCCTGGCAGATGGCCACACTCCCGCAACCGGCCGCGACGTTCTCCACCCCGACGCCGTGGAATTCCGCGATGGCCGTGCGCAATTCGACGGCCTGATTATCGGGATACCGGTTCACCACTTCGGCGGCCTCGGCGATGGCCTTGGCGACCGAGGGCAGCGGCGGGAAAGTGGTCTCGTTGCTGGCCAGCTTCACCGCCCCCGGATTGCTGCGGCCGGCGACGTACGCCGGAATGGCTTCGAGGTCCGGACGGATGTGCGCGCTCACCCCTCCACCCTATGTTGCGGGGTCCGGGCGATATCCGGGTGGTGTTCGCAGCGGTCCCGAACGCCGCCGCGCGGCCTGCCCCGGGGCGCGCCGGCAGCATTGCGGCAACGCCGCTGAAATGTTGCCGCACTATCGGCCGTAGCGGAATTCCGCCGGATCCCAGCACCTCTCAAAAGATTTATCGCGAATTTATCTAGCGCAACTACGCTGGCTCCATGGCGGGCATTTACCGAGATCTAGCGCCCGTGCACGACGCGACCGGAGTACCCCTCACCGTGATCGAACCCGATGGTTACGCGCGCGGTGGCATCGTCGTCCTGCACGAATCACGCGAATTCACCGACCCATTGCTGGAACTCATGCGGTCGCTGGCCGACGACGGGTGGACCGTCATCGCGCCGGACCTGTTCCATCGGGAGGAACCGCGGGCGGCAGATCCGGTGGACTCGCCGGTGATCAACGGAGCGCATCCGGATCAGGTCTTCGGCGCAGACCTGTTCGCCGATTTCGACGCCTGCTTCGAATGGCTGACCGGTCGCGGGGTCTTCCAGGACTGCGTCGGGGTCATCGGCTTCGACTCGGCCGGAACCGCCGCCGCCCTGGTGGCCACCAATCGCCGGCTCGGCGCCGCGGTCAGCATCGCCGCCCCCGGGATCGACGCCCCGCTCACCCCGCAGGCCGTGGCCCTGGAAGCGGCCGCGCCCGGCCTCAAGGCGCCCTGGCTCGCGCTCTTCGGCGCCGACGATCCGCGCACCCCGCCCGAACAGGTCGACCGCCTGCGCGACTCGGCCGCCCGCGCGGACGTGGCCACCCTGGTCGTCACCTACCCGGGTCTGGCGCACCGTCCCGACCATCCCGGTTTCGACCCCGCCGCCCGCGAGGACGACAGCGTGCTCGACGCACAGGCCAGAATCTTCGATTGGTTCGACAGTCACCTGCGTTGACCAGCCGTTTTGCCTATTGGTCAACCCCTGTGTAATCTTTCGTCCCGGCGGTTCGAAAGGACCGGCGCCCTCGTAAGAGAAGGCTCCAGGAGGCGTGCCAGAGCGGCCGAATGGGACTCACTGCTAATGAGTTGTCCCTTCACGGGGACCGGAGGTTCAAATCCTCTCGCCTCCGCCAAGCCCGGTTCGCCGGGCTGCTAGACCAACTGAATAACCATGCGCCCGTAGCTCAACGGATAGAGCATCTGACTACGGATCAGAAGGTTAGGGGTTCGAATCCCTTCGGGCGCACAGTAAGCGGTCCCGCACCAGCAGGTGCGGGACCGCTTTCGTTGTGTCCGGGAGTCTCGATCGCCTCGATCGCGTTGCGGCGCAATCACCTTCGCGCCGGCGACGCGAGTGTGGCGTTACTCACTTCCAGGCGGTCAGGGGCGGCAGGTCGCCGGTGAGGTCCGTGCCGGGGGAGCGGCCGATCAGCCAGGCGGCCAGGGCCGCGGCGGGGCCGGTGATCTCGGTCTCGGGCTCGCCCACGACGCCGGTGTAGCCGGTGTCGGTGGCCCGCACGGTGAATCCGGGGCCGCCGGCGGCCGCCCGGTCCGCCACGGTGACCGGCAAAAGGCGGTCCACGAAGGCCGAGGGCCAATCAGCCGGGGTGTAGCCACTATTGAGGTCCACGTGGTGAATCTCGACCTCCAGCAGGCGCATCCAGGGCACTCGGGTCGCGGGCACCTCGCCGCCCGCGCGATTGCGGACCGGGGTGGGCCAGCGGTCGGCGGGCATGACGCGAGCCAGGGACAGCCAGCGTTCGGAGGCGGCGGCCAGATCCTCGAGTTGCTCGCGCAGCGGGCGCGGCGCACCCGCCTCGATATCGGCCTCGCGCAGGAACGCGCTTGCGTACTGCGGGGTTTCGATGCCGGTGCGCGCCCACAGCAGCAGATTCACCAGGCTGTCCGCGTTGCGCGACAGATGGGCCAGCACATGCCCGCGGGTCCAGCCCGGGAGCAGGGAGGGATCCACCAGATCCGCGTCCTGCAGGTGTTCGGCGGTGTGGAGCAGGCGGGCCGTCGCGGCCGCGACGGTGTCGAGCCGGTCGGGTATCCCGGTGAGTTCCGGTGCTTCGCTGGTCACCAGCCGACCCTAACGGGAGCCGGCGAATCTCGTTCGGCCACAGCGATTTGCGCCGCGAGCGCGAGCAACCACAGCGACATCGCGCCGACCTGGATGCGCTGGGCGATCCCGAGGCCGTAGTCGCCGGGCAGGTTGTCCGCGATCAGCATCCACGCGGTCACCGCCGAGCCCAGGATCAGGATCCAGAGCCCGGTGTGCCGCAGTACCGGCCACTTTCGGTACTTGAACGCGCCCACGGTGAAGGCCACCATCGCGATGAAGATGGCGAACACCGACACGCTGCTGGTGAGCGCGTGCACCTGGTGCAGCTGCGGGAACAGGCCGCCGTCCGGCCGCGGCGAGTTCGGGTCGGCCGGCTTCAGCGACCACTGCGCGTCCGCGATGGTGGCCAGGCCGAAGCACAGCAGGGCGATCCAGCCGATGGTGAAGTAGCGCCGGCGCGGGGTGAACAGGATCAGCCCGCCCAGGCCCGCCAGGGCCAGCAGCACCCCGGTCACGGTGTCGCCGGTGGTGAAGACCCAGTTGTAGGGCGCGCCCTCCTCGGCGAGCTGGCTCAGGAAGGTGTCGGTGGGGTCGGCGTCGATCGGGAGCACGAACTCCAGGACCCAGGAGGAGTACGTGATGCCCGCCAGGGCGATGCACGCGACCACGCACCACTGCAGGACGCGGCGGATGCGGGAGGCGGCGGGGGCCGCGGAGTCGGTTTGCGCCTGGAGTCGCTCGGTGGGCGTCATCGCCGGATCTCGCTTTCGGTGGGCGTCACTCCTGTCCGGACCGGTCGGTCTGTCCGCTGATAGCTCCATTGTTGCCCACCGGTCCGGAACGGCCACCGGGCGCGCTGGTCACAATCCGCATGACCAGGTCGGCGGCGGCCGCGGCGGGCTCGTGCTCCCAGATCCGCACCACCGTCCAGCCCGCCGCCGCGAGCCGGGCGTCGGTATCGCGGTCGCGGGCCACGTTCCCCGCCAGCTTCTCGGCCCACCACTCGGCGTTGTTCTTGGGAAAGGTGGCGTGCTCGGGGCAGCTGTGCCAGAAACAGCCGTCCACGTACACCGCGACCCGGCGGCGCGGGAACACGAGATCCGCCCGCCGGCGCAGCTTCGGCAACGGCGCGCGATCCACGAAATACCGGGCGCCGCGCCGGTGCAGCTCCCGCCGCAGGGCCACCTCGGGTTTGGTCCCGGCCCGCTTCTGCTTGGCCATGCGCGCACTGGTCGCGGCATCGGTCCCCGGTCGCGCGCTCACCGCGCCGGGTCGCTCGGATGAAAGGTCATGGGACTCCTGCGTGCACGGGCCCCGCGATGGCCGGGGCCACTCCTGGTTACACGCGGCGCGCGGGCGCGGCAAGTGCCGGGCGGTTCCGGCGTGCGGGCTAGGCGGCCTCGCGCGGGAAGCCGCCCATGCGATCGAGGTGGTTCTCCACATCGGCGATGAAACCGGGCGGGAAGCGCAGCGTGCCCATGGTGGTGCGGCGCAGGAAGCCCGCGGTGGCGCGCGCCGAGAGCAGCCGGACATCGTCCAGGAACCAGCGCAGATCCTCGTACGGCGCGTGCACGGGCCAGGTGGACACCGGAACCCGGAACACCGCGCCGTCGCGGCCCCACGCCGCGTCCGGCCAGGCCCGGCGGATGTGCGGAATGCCCTCGGGGAAGTCGTCGTCGGCCGGATCGGCCAGCCGTGAGCCGACCCATTCCGCCATGCGCACGCTCACCGCGTTGCCGACCAGCTTCCAGCGATGACCCGCGCGCACGCCGGGCACCTCCAGCGCCGGGGTGGTCCAATCCCGATCGAAGCCCTGTAGTCGTTCGGCGTCGGTGATGCCGGGGGTGACGAGCTCACCCGAGGGCAGCCGCACCGCGGGCGGGCTCGCGATGCCCAGCGCCGAACCGCCCTTGAGGGTCGGCACCGCGTTGACCGCCCAGCCGAGCCCGCGATTGCCCTCGGTCCAGTAGAAGCCGCACGGATCGTGTTCCGGATCGCCGACGGTGTGCGGCCCGGCGTCCGCGCCGAACAGCACCGGGCGCGGATCCTCGGTGCGCGAGGCCAGCATGAGCACCCGCTGGCGGCGCTGGGGCAGGCCGAACGAGCGGGCGTCGACCACCCGGTACGCCCAGGTGTAGCCGAGTTCCTCCAGCGCGGCGGTGATGTGCCGCATGGCCGCGCCGCCACCCAGCTGCAGCATGAACGGCACGTTCTCCATCAGCAGCCAGCGGGGTCCGCGTCTGCGCCGCACCAGGCGGAACACCTCGTCCACCAATCCCGAACGGGCGCCGGTGATTCCGGCGGTGCGGCCGGCCTGGGACAGGTCCTGGCAGGGGAAGCCCGCGGCCACCAATTCGGTGCCGGCGGGCAGCGAGCGCAGGCGCTTCACATCCGAGTGCAGATCGACCCCGGGAAAGCGCGCGGCCAGCACCGCCTGCGCCCCGGCGTCGATCTCACAGAGCAGTTCGCTGTCCCAGCCGTGCGCGGCGAGTCCGAGTTCGAGCCCGCCGATCCCGGCGAACAGCCCGACCATCCGCGCGCCAGCCACAACATTCCCTTCCGACCCTGTGTCCCCGTATGCCCGCGAATACGTTACTCGAGTGTCCCCGTGCCGCTCTCCCGCAACACCAGGCACAACGGACTACTCCGGCCCGCGCGTGATCACCGGACCAAGAACACCTGCACGTACGGTTATAGGCGTGACGGAGAGCGGAAGCGAGGACTCGAAACCGGCGGCGGCCAAATGGCCGTCGATCCTGACCTGGCGGGCGCACAACGCGTCCCGGATGGAATCGGTTCGGGTGGTGCTGAGCGGCAATCGAATTCGCGCCGCGGGCCGCATCATCGCCGGCGACTGCGCCGATCACCCCGCCTTCAGCGCCTCCTACGATCTGGTCACCGACGAGAACGGGGTGACCCGCAGGCTCTCGCTGCGCAGCACCCTGGCCACCGGGGAGAGACACGCCTCGATCGCCCGCGACGAGGAGAACTACTGGCTGATCGACGCGGGGAACACCCACGTGCGCTCCACCTTCGGCGGCGCGCTCGACGTGGACGTGGTGCTGAGCCCGTTCTTCAACACCCTGCCCATCCGCCGGTACGGGCTGGCGCACGCCAGCGAGGACGTGCAGGTCCCGGTCGTCTACGTGCGCCTGCCGGATCTGCTCGTGCAGGAGGCGAGCGTCACCTACAGCAGCGGTGCGGACGGCATCCACGTGCTGTCGCCCGTCTCCAGCGCCACCGTCACCGTGGACACCGACGGTTTCGTGCTCGACTATCCCGGTCTGGCCGAACGGGTCTGAGCCCGCTCGGCGTCCGCTCGGGCACGCGGCTCGGATCCGGTGCGCGGCTCAGAGCGATTCGATGACGCCCCCGCTGCGCCCGGCATCGGCCAGGCGCTCACGCCAATCCGGGTCCCCGGGGCGAATATCGGTGATGGCGAAGCGCTTGTTGTCCTCGTAGTCCACCCGGGCGTCGTGCCCGGCCTCGGCCAGCTGGGCGATGGTCCCGCCGGAGTGCAGGCTCGCGCGCGCGTCGTTCAGCACCCGCAGGGTGTCGTCCAGCACCTCGAGCAGGGCCGCCGCGTTCGGTTCGCAGATGGCCCGCACCAGGTCCGCCGCGGTGCCCGCCACCCGCGTGCCGTCCCGGAACGATCCGGCCGCCAGGCCCAGGGCCAGCGGACCGCCGTTCGCGCCCGCGATCGCCAGTGCCTCGGCCAGCACGTGCGGCAGATGCGAGATCCGCGCGACCGCGCGGTCGTGTTCCTCGGACAGCACCGGCACCACGACCGAGCCGCAGTCCAGGGCCAGCCGGGTCACCCGCTCCCAGGTGTCGCGCGGCACGCCCGGATCCACGCTCACCGCCCACGCCGCGCGCTGGAACAGATCCGGGGTGGTGGCGGCCCAGCCGGACTCGCTGGTCCCGGCCATGGGGTGCCCGCCGACGTAGGTGGCGCCGAGCTCGTGCGCGTGCACGGCCGCGGCCACCGGGGCCTTCACGCTGACCACATCGGTGAGCGCGCACTCGGGCGCGAAGATCTTCACGTCGGACAGGATTCGATCGACCGCGGGCATGGGCACCCCGACGACGATGAGCGCGTCCTGTTTCGCGGCCCGCCGCAGCACGGTCTCGATATCGCCGAGCACGTCGAAATCATCGGCCCGCGCCGCGCGCACGCCGGCCTCGGACCGATTGAACCCCCACGCCTCGTATCCGGCCGCGGTGGCGGCGCGCAGCACCGACCCGCCGATCAAACCGGCGCCCAGGACACACACGGCAGCTTTGGAATGGCCCGTCATGCGATCAGATTGGCATACGACTTCAACATTTCCCCCGAAGCGGACTACCGTTGCGCCCATGGCAGCACAGCGCTCGAGCACGAACAGGGCGGCGTCGGATGAGTACGACGACGTGGAAGGGTTCGCAGTAGCGGTTGTCCGCGAAGAAGCCAACTGGAAAGTGACGCCGCTGAGCGCGGCGGCACTGCACAGTCTGTCCGCGGCCGAGGACGAGATCCGGGAGCTGCGGGCCTCCGGCGCGGTCTTCGGCCTGCTCGATATCGACGACGAATTCTTCGTCATCCTGCGACCGGGGCCGACCGGCAGCCGGATTCTGCTCTCCGACGCGACCGCGGCGATCGACTACGACATCGCCGCCGACGTCCTCGAGGAATTGAACATCGAGATCCCGGACATCGATCCGGACGAACTCGACGACATCGATCCGTGGGAGGAGGGCGACCTCGGCGTGCTGTCCGATCTCGGCCTGCCCGAGCCGGTGCTGAGCGTCATCCTCGCCGAGACCGATCTCTACCCGGACGAACAGCTCGGCATGATCGCCCAGCGCCTGGGCTTCGCCAACGAGCTGTCGGCCGTGCTGGACAAACTCCCGCGCTGATCCCGCCGATGCGCTCCGACGAGGCGATGATCCGGGCGGCCATCGACGCCGCGGCCGCCGCCGGCGATCGCGACGTGCCCGTCGGCGCGGTCGTGTTCGCCGCCGACGGCACCGAGCTCGCGCGTGCCGCCAACGCCCGCGAGGCCCTGGGTGATCCGACCGCGCACGCCGAGGTGCTCGCCCTGCGCGCGGCCGCCCGGGTCGCGGGCGACGGCTGGCGGCTCGAGGGCGCGACCCTCGCGGTGACCCTCGAGCCCTGCACCATGTGCGCGGGTGCGCTGGTGCTCGCCCGGGTGGGCAAACTCGTCTTCGGGGCCTGGGAACCCAAGACCGGTGCGGTCGGCTCGCTGTGGGACGTGGTGCGTGACCGACGTCTCAACCATCGGCCTCAGGTGCGGGGCGGAATCCTGGAGTCCGAATGTGTCTCTCTCCTGGACGATTTCTTCCGATCGCAGCGTCTTTAGCGCTCTCTCCAGCCGATTTCGGTATTCGCGGTCGGGTCCGGTAAAGTCACCGGCGGTGGCGTGTCCGAGCGGCCTAAGGAGCACGCCTCGAAAGCGTGTGAGGGGTAACCCCCCTCCGAGGGTTCAAATCCCTCCGCCACCGCTGCGAAAGCCCCTCACCTGCTGGTCAGGTGGGGGGCTTTTCCTATGCTGGATACCGCAGGCCCGATTTCGGTGTGGAACTCGATCGTTCGGATCGTGTGGAACCGAGTGTCGCCGGGCTGAGGGAGAATACGGACATGACGAATACGTTCAGCACACTCAGACAGCAGTCCGGGGTATCGGCGGCCGCGGTGCCGACCGATGCCACGGCCCCCGCCGGCGGCTGATCCCATGTCGGAGTGGGAGATGCCGGGACGGGGTTCGCTACCGGAGCCCGACGCGAACAGGTTCGACGCGGTGGAACGACTACGCCGCAAGCTCGAACGTCTCGAGGCCGCGAAAACCGATCCGGCCGAGACGGATCCGCCCGCCGCGGACGATGACGGCGCATCGGCCAGGCTGACCCGCCTGCCCCGCCGTCCCCGGCGCATGACCGAGGAGCCCGCCGAGCCACCGCGCCGGCAGTGGCAGCCCGACGGAGTTCCCCTCTACGATCCCGCACCGACCCGCCCCGTCACCCGCTCGGAGTTGCAGCGCGAGACCGGCTGGTGGCCCGCCGCGTCTCCGCCGCCCGGCTTCGAGGCGCCCGCCGCGCCGGCCGAGCCCGCTTCCGGCCCGGACGCCGGCGTCATCGACCTCACCGCCTTCCGCCGCAAACGGTCCGGCGACGACGCCACCTCGTTCGGCGGCATCCGCCGCATGGCCAAACCCCGCCGCATCACCCCGGCCACCGATCCGGACGCCGCCCCGCCCCCGCGGGACTGACCTCAGTTCACGACCGCGGCGTCCGCCAGCGCCGCGCGCAGCCAGCCGTGCGCGGTCCCCACGGTGACCCGGTCGTCGAGCAGCCGCGCGGTCAGCGCCCAGAAGCGCCGCGCCCGCGGGTCGCCGTCCGCGGCCCCGGCCGCCAGCCGCGCGCGAAATCCGGGTGAGTCCCGTTCGCCGTGCGCCGCCGCGTGCGCCCGCACGAACCGGTCCAGCTCGGCCCCGGCCCGGGGCCCGACCCCGTCCCCGACGTGCCGCACGACCTCGCACATGACATCGCCGACCGCGGCGTAGAGCCGGTGCGGATCGCGCACCGACGCCGGGTCCGCACGCCAGAGCTGCTGCCGCACAGCGTCGGTCAGCTCCGGGTCGCAGGCGAGCGCGGTCAGCTCGGCGTAGTCCAGCAGCTGCGCGACCGTCGGCTCGCCGGGCGGTTCCGGCACGTTCCAGCAGACCCAGGCGTCGATCTCGTACCGGGGAATCCGGGGCAGCGCGCGGTGCCAGAAGCGGACGAGGCGCTCGTGCGCGGCGTCGCCGTCGCCCGCCACCTCCAGCAGCGCGAGCCGGGCGTCCCGCTGGTGCGGCGCGGCCGCGTCCATCGCCCGCAACGCGGCCCGTCGCCAGGCCAGTGCCCGGAATTCGCTTTCCACCCGGGCGCTTTCGGCCGCGACCGCCTCGGCGATCGATCGATTCCCGTGCAGCACTTCGGCGATGGCCGTCAGTCCGAGCCCGAGCGCTCGCAGCCGCCGGACCAGGCGCAGTCGCTCGGCGGCGGTATCCGCGTCGAAGGTCCGGTGCCCGCCGCCGCTGCGCTCGGACTCGAGCAGCCCTTCGTCGCAATAGAACCGGATCGTGCGCACCGCCAGGCCGGTCCGGCGCGCCAGCTCCCCGATGCCGATGCGCGGCGTTCGTGTGCCGTTCGTCACAGGCTGTTGCACCTCCACCCCGCTGGAGTTCCTAGCGTAGCGGCGGAAACGAGTGCGGCCGAAAGGAAATCGTGGCTACAACCAGAGAAGAGATCATCGCGGGCATCGCCGAGATCGTGGAGGAGGTCACCGGCATCGAGGCCGCGGGCATCTCGATCGAGCAGTCCTTCGTGGCCGATCTCGAGATCGATTCGCTGTCCCTGGTGGAGATCGCCGTGCAGCTCGAGGACAAGTACGGGGTGAGCATTCCGGACGAGGACATGGCGAGCCTGCGCAGCGTGGGGGACGCGGTCGCATACGTCGAGCGGATGGCGGTGGCGCGGCCGGAGCTGGCGGCGCGGCTGGCATCGAAACTCGAGCGGGGGCAGGGCGATTGAACGGGTGAGGTGACCGGGCGCGCCCGGAACGGCACTCGGCCCCCGTCCGGAATGGACGGGGGCCGAGTGGTTTTCGGGTTGTTCGATCAGCCGACCGGGGCCGGGTCCTTGTCCAGGACGACGGCGTCGGGCTTGCGCTGCAGCTCGCGCAGCTTGGTCCCTTCGACGTCGATGTCGGGCAGGATCCGGTCCAGCCACGCCGGAATCCACCAGGCCCACTTGCCCATCAGGACCAGCAGGGACGGGATCAGGATCATGCGGACGATGAAGGCGTCCAGCAGCACGCCCGCGGCCAGCGCGAAACCGAAGGTCTTGGCGGTGGGATCGGATTCCAGGATGAAGGAGCCGAACACCGAGATCATGATGATCGCCGCCGAGGCGACCACGCGGGCGCCGTGGTGGTAACCGCTGATCATGGCTTCCTTCGGGGACTTGCCGTGCACGAACTCCTCGCGCATCCGGGTCACCAGGAACACCTGGTAGTCCATGGCCAGGCCGAAGACCAAGCCGATCAACATGATCGGCAGGAACGACACCAGCGGGTGCGGATCGGAGATCAGGCCGAGCGCGCCCTCCTGGAAGATCAGCACCGTCGCGCCGAAGGTGGCCGCCATCGAGAGCAGGAAGCCGAGGGCGGCGGTGAGCGGCACCAGGATGGACCGGAACACCAGGATGAGCAGGACGAACGCCGCGCCGGCGACCAGCGCCAGGTACGGAACGATCTTGCTCAGCAGCACGTGGTCGACATCCGCGTAGATGGCGGTGGTGCCGGTGATGCCGTACGCCATGCCCGGGAACTGTTCCGCGAGAGCGCTTTCCGCGTCACGAGCCTCGCTCACCAGATCCTTGGTGTCCTGGTTGTTCGGCCCGCGCTCCGGCACGGCGTTGAGCATCGCGCCCGCGCCGTCCTTGCTGAGCTGCGGCTCGGTCACGTACGCCATGCCCGAGTAGCCCTCGAGCTTCTCGCGCAGCGCGTTCACCGCGGGCTCACGTTGGCCCGGGGCGACGTCGGCGAGATCGACCACGACCATGAGCACGCCGTTGCTGCCCTCACCGAAGCCCTCGGTGCGCACGTCGTACGCCTTGCGGACGGTGCTGGTGGTGGGCAGGCTGTCGTCGCCCGGCAGGCCCAGCTGCAGTCCGGCGGCCGGCGCCGCCAGCAGACCCAGCACGATCACGCTCAGACCCAGCGTCAGCGCGGGGGCCTTGGCGATCAGGCGGGCGAAGCGGGTGCCGTTGCTGACGTTGGTGTCGTCCGCCGTGTCGTGCTTGGCGACCAGCGGCAGCTTCGGCTTGAACAGGTACTTGCCGATGGCGCCGATCAGCGCGGGCATCAGCGTGATGGCCGTGAGCACCGCGAACGCGGCCGCGATGGCGCCGCCCAGACCCATGAAGGTCATGAACTCGACGCCGACCATGCTCAGGCCGCCGAGCGCGATGATGACGGTCAGACCGGCGAACACGACCGCCGAACCCGCGGTGCCCAGGGCGACGCCAGCGGCCTCCTCGGGTGAATCCTGCACGGCCAGTTCGGATTTGTACCGGGACACGATGAACAACGCGTAGTCGATGGACAGCGCGATGCCGATCATCGACGCGAGGAACGTGGTGAAGCTCGGTACCTCGATGATCGAGGTGCCGACGAAGATGAGGGAGGTGGCCGCGCCGAGTCCGATGATGGCGGTGACGATCGGGACGAACGAGGCCACGATCGCGCCGAAGGCGATCATCATGACCACCAGCGCGACGGCCATGCCGATCAACTCGGACTTACCGCTGGGCTGTTCCTGCTCCATGGCGATGGAGCCGCTCAGTTCCACGGTCAGGCCGTTGTCGCGCGCGGCCTGCGCCACCTGGTAGGCGGCCTCGCGGTTCTCGGCGGTGATGTCGTTGAACTTGGCGATGGTGAACGGAACGTTCAGCGTCGCGACCGTATTCGGCTCGGTGGTGTTGAGCACGTTCAGCGGTGCGGAGGTGCACTTGGACAGGTCGGGCTTGTCCACGAGGCAGCCCATCTCCTGCGCCTCGGTGACCGGGTTCGCGATCGGCTTGTCCTTGGCGACGATGCCGAGTTCACCGATCTTGGTGATCAGGGCGTTGATCTCATCGACGTTCTTCTTGTCGGTGAGCTTCTGCCCCTCGGGCGCCTGGATGACATAGGTGCCGGTCACGGCCTCGAACTTGAACGCCTCCGAGGCGCCCGGGAAGTGCTTGTCGAGGATTTCGTTGGCACGAGCGGACGGCAGCTCCGGCATGCTGAAGTCATTGCTCATCGGTTCTTTCAGCTGCGCGCCGAGCCCGCCGAGCAGCATGAACAGTACGAGCCAGACGGGCAGGACGATCCATTTGCGGCGGAAGGCGAATTTGCCCCACCGGTACAGGTATACGGACACGACGGGTTCTCCTGGGCGCTGGTGTATGTGCTGATGTGCGGTAGACAGCACTGCCGCGGGAGCTTCGTCGGTACGCTCCCCGCCTCCACATGAAAATTTGCCTACCGTGCGGTAGGTAGACTACCGAGGAGTTAAGCGGAGGAACAACCTCGATTATGAGCGACGGGGCTCGCTCTCCGGCGAGTGGTGAGAGGATGATCGCATGGTGGTCCGGAGCGCGGCGGGTACTGTTACCGCAGGTAGAAGCACAAAAATTGCGATTCGGGACGCCGCGATCGAGCTATTTGCCAGCAAAGGTTTCGAGCAGAGCAGCCTGCGCGAGGTAGCCGATGCGGTAGGAATCACAAAAGCCTCCCTCTACTATCACTACGCTTCCAAGGTCGATCTGCTCGAAGCGATCATCGAGCCCGTGGTCGACGACATGCGCACCCTGGTGGAGAGCCTGGACGCCCGCGTGTACTCCGCGGCCAGCGTGCGCGCGGTCCTCACCGAGCATCTGCGGTCGAGCCTGAGCCACCGCACCGCGGGCACCCTGTGCATGCGCGACACCGTCGCCATCCTCAACGCCCTCGGTGACCGCTATCCCGACCTGATCGAGATGAGCCGCCGGCTGTGCACGTGGCTGGCCGGTCCGGCCGCCGGCGACGAGGCGGTGCTGCGCGCGCACGCCGCGGTCCAGGTGCTGGGCGCCGCGCTGGTGTCCGGCGACAGCGTGCCCGACGCCTCGGAAGAACTCATCGAACGCGTACTGCTCGACGCCGCACTCGGCGTGCTGAGCCCGGAATGATAGAAAGTGACGACTTATTTCGTGAGGGGGACCCGTGCATATCACCGCGAAGGTTGATTACGCGGTGCGCACCCTCGTGGAAATCGCGAAGGCGCAATCGGATTCGGTGAAAGCCGACGCCATCTCCGGCGCCCAGGACATCCCGCCCAAGGTGCTGGAATCGGTGGTGTCCGATCTGCGCAAGGGCGGTCTGGTCACCAGTCGCCGCGGACCGGACGGGGGTTATCGGCTCGGCCGGCCCGCCGCCCAGATCAGCATCGCCGATGTCATTCGCGCCGTGGAGGGCCCGCTGGCCTCGGTGCGCGGGCAGCGGCCCGAGGATGTGGACTACGCGGGCGCGGCCGAACCCCTGCAGCGGGTGTGGATCGGCCTGCGGGTGAACATCCGTTCCGTGCTGGAACGCGTGACCATCGCCGACATCGCACACGATCTGCTCCCGTCCTTCCTGGACGAACTGCTGCACGATCCGGATGCCTGGACCCGGCGCACCCGTGCCACCGGCGGGAACGCCGCGCAGAGCTGGCCCGATCTGGACCAATCGGACATATAGCCAGGGGCGCGCCCGAAACCATCGTTCCGGGCCGCACCCCTTGCCGGTAGCCTGCGAATATCATGTTGATCAGACTTCTCCGCACCTATCTGGCGCCCTATCGCCCCCAGCTGGCGGGGGTCGTAGTGCTTCAGCTGATCTCGGTCATCGCCATGCTCTACCTGCCGAGCCTCAACGCCGACATCATCGACGAAGGCGTCACCAAGGGCGATATCGGTTACATCTGGAGCACCGGCCTGCTCATGCTCGGGGTCACCGGCGTGCAGATCATCGCCCAGGGCCTGTCGGTCTTCCTGGGTTCCCAGGCGGCGATGGGTGCGGGCCGCGATATGCGCGCGGCCCTGCTGCACCGGGTCGGCACCTTCTCCGCGCGCGAGGTCGGCGTCTTCGGCGCGCCCTCGCTCATCACCCGCAATACCAATGACGTGCAGCAGGTGCAGCTGCTCATTCTGATGAGCGCGACCATCCTGGTGATGGCCCCGATCATGTGCGTGGGCGGCATCGTCATGGCGCTGCGCGAGAGCATGGCGCTGTCCTGGCTGCTGCTCATCGCGGTGCCCGCGCTCGGGTTGTCGATGGCCTTCATCATCACCCGCATGGTGCCCGGATTCCGGCGCATGCAGGAACGCATCGACGTGGTCAATCGCGTACTGCGCGAACAGATCACGGGCATTCGCGTGGTGCGCGCCTTCGTGCGCGAACGCCAGGAGGCGTGGCGATTCGGCGTCGCGAACTCGGAGCTGACCGAGCAGTCGCTGTTCGTGGGCCGCTACATGGCGCTGATGTTCCCGCTGGTCATGCTGATCTCGAACGTGACCGCGGTCGGGGTGATCTGGTTCGGCGGGCACGCGGTCGACGACGGCACCATGCAGATCGGCTCGCTCACCGCGATGCTGTCCTACATCATGCAGATCCTGACGGCGGTCATGATGGCCTCGTTCCTGGCGATGATGGCCCCCCGCGCCACGGTGTCCGCCGAGCGCATCGCCATGGTGCTGGAAACCGAGTCCTCGGTGGCCGAACCGGAGCGGCCGCAGCCCTTCCGGGGCGATCCGGCCGCGGTGGAGCTGGGCTTCGCGGAGTTCAAGTTCCCGGGCGCGGAGAAGCCGGTGCTGCGGTCGATCCGGTTCCGCGCCGAGCCCGGCACCACCACCGCCATCGTCGGCGCGACCGGCGCCGGCAAGACCACGCTGGTCAACCTGATTCCCCGGCTGATCGACGTCACCGACGGCGCGGTCTACGTCGGCGGTACCGACGTGCGCGAACTCGATCTCGAGCTGCTGCGCAACCAGATCGGCCTGGTGCCGCAGAAGGCGTACCTGTTCTCCGGCACCGTCGGCTCGAACCTGCGCTACGGCAAGCCGGACGCGACCGACGACGAGCTGTGGCACGCGCTGGAGATCGCGCAGGCCGCCGACTTCGTACGGGAGATGCCGCAGGGCCTGGAAACCCCTGTCGCGCAGGGTGGTACGACGGTATCCGGCGGTCAGCGCCAGCGCCTGGCCATCGCCCGCGCGCTGGTGCGCAAACCGCGCGTCTACCTGTTCGACGATTGCTTCTCGGCGCTGGACGTCGCCACCGACGTGCGGGTGCGGGACGCGCTCCGGCCCGAGACCGCGGACGCGTCGGTGATCATTGTGGCGCAACGCATCTCGACCATCCGGGACGCGGATCAGATCGTGGTGCTCGAGGACGGCGCGATGGCCGGCATCGGCACCCACGAGCAATTGCTCAGGGACTGTTCGGAGTACAGGGAAATCGTGGAGTCGCAGTTCAGCGCGGAGGAAGTGCGATGAGGCCCGGAGCCCCGAATCCCGGTGCGCCCGATGCCAAGGCGCGGTCCTTCGGCCCTTCGCTCAAGCGTCTGCTGCGCCGTTTGGCGCCCGAGCGCACCTATCTGACAATCGTTTTCGTGCTCGCTGTGGCCTCGGTGGTGCTCAACACCCTGGGCCCGCAGATTCTGGGCCGGGCCACCAACCTCATCTTCGACGGCGTGGTCGGCAAACAGCTGGGCCAGGGCCTGCCGCCGGGCACCACCAAGGACCAGGCCGTCGAGTCGCTGCGCCAGAACGGCGACAACACCTTCGCCGACATGCTCGCCAGCATGAACGTGATTCCCGGTGTGGGCGTGGACTTTCACGCCGTCGGCAATGTGCTGGCCATCGTGCTCGCGCTGTACATCGGCTCGTCGGTCTTCGGCTGGCTCGAGGCGTACCTGCTCAACGTCGTCATCAACCGGACGGTCAAGCGGCTGCGCAACGAGATCGAGGAGAAGATCCACCGTCTGCCGCTGAGCTACTTCGACGCCGCTCCGCGCGGCGACGTGCTGAGCCGCGTCACCAACGATGTCGACAACGTGGCGCAGTCGCTGTCGCAGACCATGAGTCAGCTGCTCATCTCGGTGCTCTCGGTCATCGGCATCCTCGGCATGATGTTCTGGATCTCGTGGCTGCTGGCGCTGATCGCGCTGGCCACCGTGCCGCTGGCGATCATCGCCACCGCACTGATCGCCAAGCGTTCCAAGCCGCACTTCGTGGATCAGTGGAAGACCACCGGCGAGGTCAACGCGCAGGTCGAAGAGGCGTTCACCGGGCACGAGGTGGTGAGCGCGTTCGGCCGCGTGCGCGAGGTCGGGCAGCGTTTCGACGAGACCAACGACAAGCTGTATCAGGCGTCGTTCAAGTCGCAGTTCATCTCCGGGCTGATCATGCCGACCATCATGTTCCTGGGAAACCTGAACTACGTGCTGATCGCCGTCGTCGGCGGGCTGCGGGTGGCCTCGGGCCAGCTGTCCCTGGGCGAGGTGCAGGCGTTCATCCAGTACTCGCGCGGCTTCACCCAGCCGCTGACGCAGATCGGTTCGATGATCAATCTGCTGCAGTCGGGCGTGGCTTCGGCCGAGCGCATCTTCGAGATCCTCGACGCGGACGAGCAGGTCCCCGATCCCGAGGTCGAGGACAAGCGGCCGCTGGATCGCGGCCGGGTGGCCTTCGAGGACGTGTCCTTCCGGTACGAGCCGGACACCCCGATCATCGAGGGGCTGTCGCTGGTCGCCGAACCCGGGCACGTGGTGGCCATCGTCGGCCCGACCGGCGCGGGCAAGACCACGCTGGTGAACCTGCTCATGCGGTTCTACGAGGTGGATTCCGGCGCCATCACCATCGACGGGGTCGACATCACCCGCATCAGCCGTGACCAGCTGCGGTCGCGCATGGGCATGGTGCTGCAGGACACCTGGCTCTTCGGCGGCACCATCCGGGAGAACATCGCCTACGGCAATCCCAACGCCTCCGAAGCCGAGATCATCGAGGCCGCGCGGGCCGCGTACGTGGACCGTTTCGTGCACGCCCTGCCGCACGGCTACGAGACCATGATCGACGAGGAGGGTTCGGGCGTCAGCGCCGGCGAGAAGCAGCTCATCACGATCGCGCGCGCGTTCCTGGCGAAGCCGTCCATCCTCATCCTGGACGAGGCCACCAGCTCGGTCGACACCCGCACCGAACTGCTGGTGCAGCACGCCATGGCGGCGCTGCGCCGGGACCGCACGAGTTTCGTTATCGCGCACCGGCTCTCGACGATCCGCGACGCCGACCTGATCGTGGTGATGGAGAAGGGGCACATCGTCGAGACGGGCACCCACGATCAGCTGCTGGCCAACCACGGCCCGTACTACCGCCTGTACCAGGCGCAGTTCGCCGCGGCGATCGAGGAGGACGACGAGCCTGCGGACGCGGTGGAGTTGACCAAGTCCTAGCGGACCGCACGAACAGTCGGCCCGCCCGCACCGATGGTGCGGGCGGGCCTGCCGTGTTCGCCCGGTAGGCAATGGCGCGGGTCAACTCCAGCCCGCTGGAAGTCCGCCCCGAAGTTCGCGGCCCGCCCGGTTCTGGACTGAGTGGAGCGGGGGAGCGAAGCGGAGGAGCGGAGGGAGGGAAGAACCGGGCCAACAGGGCCGCGAACCGCCCGGAGCGAAGCGGAGGGCAAGATAGGCACGGTGGCAGCTTCGGAGTTCTCGTTCAAGGTCGGTACCCGGATCGACGGTCAGCACGGCAGGTCCGGGCTGATCAGCACGCCGCACGGGGACATCGCGACCCCGGCGTTCATTCCGGTGGGCACCAAGGCCACCGTGAAAGCGGTGCTGCCCGAGACCATGAAGGACCTCGGCTCCCAGGCCCTGCTGGCCAACGCCTATCACCTCTACCTGCAGCCGGGCTCGGACATCGTGGACGAGGCGGGCGGCCTGTCGAAGTTCATGAACTGGCCCGGACCGACCTTCACCGACAGCGGCGGGTTCCAGGTCATGTCGCTCGGCGTCGGGTTCAAGAAGGTGCTGGCCATGGAGGCGGTCGGCGTGCAGGACGACGACGTGATCGCCAAGGGCAAGGAGCGCCTGGCGCACGTCGACGACGACGGCGTCACCTTCCGCTCCCACCTGGACGGCTCCAGGCATCGCTTCACCCCCGAGGTGTCCATGGGCATCCAGCATCAGCTGGGCGCGGACATCATGTTCGCCTTCGACGAGCTCACCACCCTCATGAACACCCGCGGCTACCAGGAGGAGTCGCTCGAACGCACCCGCCTGTGGGCGCAGCGCTGCCTGGACGAGCACGAGCGGCTCACCGCGGCGCGCTCGCATCGCCCCTACCAGGCGCTGTTCGGCGTACTCCAGGGCGCGCAGTACGAAGACCTGCGGCGCAAGGCATCTCGCGACCTCGAAGCGCTCCGCGGCGCGGGCGGAACGGAATTCGACGGTTACGGCATCGGCGGCGCGCTGGAGAAACACAATCTCGGCACCATCGTCGGCTGGTGCTGTGACGAACTGCCCGAACACAAGCCGCGCCACATGCTCGGCATCAGCGAACCCGAGGATGTCTTCGTCGCGGTCGAGAACGGCGCGGACACCTTCGACTGCGTGAATCCCTCACGGGTGGCCCGCAACGCCGCCATGTACGTGGACAAGGGCCGGTTCAACATCAACACCGCCCGTTTCAAGCGCGATTTCACGCCCATCGACGAGACCTGCGACTGCTACACCTGCGCGAACTACACCCGCGCCTACATCCATCACCTGTTCAAGGCCAAGGAGATGCTCGCCTCCACGCTGTGCACGATCCACAACGAGCGCTTCACGGTGCGGCTGGTGGATCGCATTCGCGAGAGCATCGACGGCGGCTACTTCCAGGACTACAAGACCGAATTCCTGGGGCAGTGGCGCGGGCGGGTGAAGTCGCCCGAGGACTAGCCCGGACCAGCCCCGGACCAGGGCCGATCGCGGGCGAATTCGCCCGCGACACCGGCGAATGCGCGAATGCGCGCGTCCTCGCCCGCGGCTCGCCAGATCAGGCCCCACGAGATTCGCGGCCCGTCGGGCACCGGAATCCAGGACACCTGAGGATGGCGGTAGTGCTCGGCCATCAGATCCGTGCCCAGGCACACCCCGCGCCCCTCGGCGGCCAGGGCGAGCAGTTCGGTATGGGTCGCCGCGCGAATTCCGGATCGCAGCGGCGCGCCCTGCGGCGTGCGCGGTGGATTCTGTGCGCGCATCCAGTACTCCGGCACGCCTTCGATGCCGAGCAGCGGCAGATCGACGAGCTGTTCCATGGAAATCGAATCCTGCTGTGCCAGTGGATGATCGCTGGCGATGGCCAGCACGCGCGGATCGCGCCGCAGGATCGGCCCGGTCCGCAGATCCGGTTCGTTGATCGGGCTCAGCGTGCACAGCATGTCGATGGTGTCCTCGCGCAGCCCGCGCACCCAGTCCGAGAGCTGGCACTCGCGCAACTGCACGTCGCATCCCGGGTGCGCCAGGCGGAACTCGTCGATCACCGCGCGCAGGATCGGGGTGGTGCCCGCGCCCTGGTAACCGACCCGGAGCACGCCGGACACCTCGCGGCTCGCGGCCTTGGCGCGGGCTACCGCGCGCTGGATCTGCCGGAAGGCCGGTTCCAGGTCATCGCGCAGCTGCCTGCCCACCGGGGTCAGCCGGACCTGGCGGCTGGTGCGCTCGAAAAGCGGTGAGCCGAACTGTCTTTCGAGCTTGGCTATGGTCTGGCTCATGCGGCCCTGGGACAGTCCGAGGCGTTCGGCGGTGCGCCCGAAGTGCAGCTCCTGCGCCAGGGTCAGGAACGCCTCGATCTCGTGTCGTTCCACAGCGTCCGGCCTCCGAGCGGTTCAGCGGCCGCCACGTACGCCGGCCGCCGCGAATCGTACTGCACCTTCCAGGCGTCATCACCTCGGTCGATAACCCTGGGTAATCGATGCATCAGCAGATCGTCATTGTTCGCGCACCCGCGCCCGCGTGAGGATCGAACGGTCGCCATCACGCACGAAAGGAGACGGGATCGTGGGACTTCCCCTGCGGGTGGAACCGTCGCGCGCGCCGGAACCCGTGCCCGCCACCGAGTTACGCGCCACCGTTCATCTGCGATTCCGCATCGCGCCCGATCCGGCCGCCGCCCGGCGGGATGCGGAGACCGCCGACATCGATCTGCGGGCGGCCGCGGTGCGGGGCCTGTCCGCGGCGCTGCTGCGCACGCACGGCGCGATCACCGACGCGCAGCTCGAGCTGGCCCGCCTGAGCGGGCTCACCGACGCGGAGATCGTCGAGGTGATCGCCGGCACGGCGACTCGAATCCTGAGCGGCTACATGGACAACGTCGCCGGGGCCGGTGTCATCGCCACCGTCGCGGAGCCCGCGGACGAGTGGGGCGCCTCGTGAATCTGCCCGGCCGCCTGCCGAGTCCGGGCACCTGGCATATCGACCCGTTCCACACGAACGCGCAGTTCGTGGCCGTGCACCGGGGCGCGGGGCGGGTGCGGGGCCGCTTCACCCGCGTGCGCGGCACCTTCGACATGGCCACCAGCCTGGTGCACAGCACCGCCACGGTGTCCATCGACGCCAAGAGCGTGCACACCGGGCTGGCCGTACGCGATCGGCATCTGATCTCGGCCGAACTGCTCGACGTGGAGACCTATCCCGACGTGGTCTTCGAGGGCGCGGGCCTGATCCTGGACGCCGACGGCCGCGGCACGCTGTCCGGGCAATTGACGGTGCACGGGGTGACCCGCACGGTGATCCTGACGGTCGCCTGGCTGGGCAGCGCCCCGGACCCGTTCGCGGACGGCGAAGAGCACATCGCCTTCTCGGCGGTCGCCAGTCTCTCGCTCGCCGACTTCGGGATCATCGCACCGACGGTGCCCATGCTCGCGATCCGGTTGATCGAGGATCGGGTGGCCCTGGAATTGGACGTCGTGCTCATTCGATACGACCCCGCCGCCCTGCTGGCCGAGATGCCGCTGGGCTGAGCGCGGGTAATGGGTTCGCGGTCCGCGCGTGGGGTGCGGACCGCGAACCGCCGCGGTCAGCTCGCGAGCGCGGGCTTGCCCAGCGGCTGGTAGCTGGGCTCGTTCTTCTTCAGGAACGCGATGACCCGGTAGGTGATGGGCAGCACGATGATCTCGGCGAGCGTCTTCCAGACGAAGCCGACGATCACGTAGTTGAAGAACTGCCCCCACGAGGAGATGCCGATGACACCGGCCGCGATGGAGCAGAAGATCAGCGTGTCACCGAATTCGCCGACGACGGTCGACCCGATCAGCCGCGCCCACAGGTGTTTCTCCTTGGTGCGCTCCTTGATGGCGACCAGGGTGGCCGAGTTCAGCATCTCACCGACGAAGAACCCGATGAGCCCGGCGGCGACCATGCGCGGGGTGTGCCCGATGACCCCCGCGAAGGATTCCTGGTACGCGGAGTCCATGGCGGGCAGGGCGATGGCGATCTCGAAGGCGACCACCGCGACCAGCAGTGTCCCGAAGCCCAGGTAGATCGCGCGGCGCGCGGCCTTGAAGCCGTACACCTCGCTCAGTACGTCGCCGAGGATGTAGGCGAAGGGGAACAGGAACCAGGCGCCGTCGGTGGTGATCGGCAGGATTTCGATCGGCCCGAGCTTCAGGGACTGATCGGTGAAGAATTGAACGCCCTTGGTGGCGCAGATGTTCGAGATGATCAGTACTGCCGTGAACAGCGCCACGACCGGTGTGTAGTAACCCCCCGCCGCCTTCGCGAATGCCGCGTGTTCGGTAGCGGGGCGTCCAGATCCGGCGGTGTCCGCCGGTAATAGTGCATCACTCACGAACAAGACAGGATACCCGTGTCGGGTTCGGGTGGAATAGGCTGGGCTGATGACGAATGCCGGCGGTTCCGACGAGTGGTGGAAACAGTACGGCGGTGAAGGGGTCTCGCCGGATTCCACGCCCGCGGGCGCGGGGTCGAATCCGGGAACACCGCCGCCGGCCGGCTATCCCTCGGCGCCGGACCTGAGCAAGCCGCAGGACGCGCCGCCGAGCGCGCCGCAGTATCCGAATTATCCGCCGCCGCAATCGAATCCGGGGACGCCGTATCCGGCTTCGGGCGGCTACGCACAACCCGGTTCCGGCGGCTTCGCCCAGCCCGCGCCGGGCGGCTACGGGCAGCCCGCCTCGGGTGGTTACGCCCAGCCGGGGTCGGGCGGGTTCGCCCAGCCCGCCTCGGGCGGGTTCGCGCAGCCGGGGACGCCGGGCTACGGATACCAGCAGCCCGGGTACGGCCAGCCCGCCGGATATCAGCCCTACGGGTACGGGCAGCCCGCGATGGGCACCAACGGTCTGGCCATCGGCGCGCTGATCACCTCGATCCTCGGCCTGACCACCCTGTTCTTCTGCTTCCTGCCGATCGGTTCGCTGGTGGGCCTGATCCTGGGCGTGATGGCGCTGAACCAGGTCAAGCAGACCGGTCAGGAGGGCCGCGGGCTCGCGCTCGGCGGCATCTGGGTCGGTGCGGGCGGTTTGGCGCTCGGCATCCTGCTGTGGGTGATCATCGGCGCGGCCTTCCTGGGAACCAGCAGCTACTGACCGGCGGTCCCGCGAAAGATCGTGCGGCGAACCGGGTCCGGCAACGACAACGGGGCGCATCCATCGCGGATGCGCCCCGTTTCGTGCTGTCGCCCCGGCTCGACGCGGGACGTGCGAGCTATCAGCCCTTGATGACCTGCGTGCCGCCGGCGAGCTTGTCGTGCCAGCCCTGCTTGTTCGGGTCCTGCTCGATGGTGATGGCGATGTAGATCGCCAGACCGAAGCCGACCAGTCCGCCCAGGCAGTAGACAGCGTTGCACGCCGCGTACAGGTTGCGCATCAGCGACTGCTGCGGGGTGATCTTGGGCGCGCCGTTCGGCGGGATGATGCGCAGACCCAGCATCTTCTTGCCCAGGGTGGTGTTCTGCGAGGTCTCCATGCCGACGAAGTAGGCGGTGATGACCACGCCGATGAACAGCGACTGGATGATGTTGCCGACGATGCCGCCGATGACCGCGGACAGGATCCCGCCGATGATGGCGGCCGGGATGCCGGCGATCAGGGTGTCGATCACGCGGGCGCCGAAGCGGGTCCACAGGTCGGCGGGCACCGCGCCGGCGCCGAAGGCGGGCGCGCCGTAGCCGGGCTGGCCGCCGGGGAACGGCTGCTGCTGGCCGTAGGGGTCCGGCTGCTGGCCGTAGGGCTGCTGCTGCCCGTAAGGCTGCTGCTGGCCGTACTGCTGCTGCCCGTAGGGATCGGACTGCTGGCCGTAGGACGGCGGCTGCTGCTGGCCGTAGGGATCGGGCTGCTTGCCGTACGGGTCCGGCTGCTGGCCGTAAGGCTGCTGCTGTCCGTACGGCTGCTGGCCCTGAGGCGGGTACGGCTGCTGGCCGTACGGCTGCCCGCCCTGCGGATACTGGTTGGGGTCGTACCCACCGCTTGTCATTGTTTCGCCGTCCTCGTCGAATTCGTTCGGGATCTGGGTCGAGTCCGTACGTTACGGATACGCACTGGGTTGCAACAAGCCGTTCGGATCGAGTGTCCACGGTTGGTGTGGAAGGTTTTCCGGCCGGAATTGCGCCAGTAACTGCGACGTTGAGGTTGCTTCGGGGTAGCCGAGAGATGCCGATAGGGCGGTGAAAACCTGCCGCGGTGTCTCGCCGAGCTCGATCCGGTCGTGCAGGGTGACCGCGCCGTCGCGTTTGGCCAGGCGCTGCCCGTCGGGGTTGAGGACCAGTGGCACATGGGCATGGGTGGGGATCGGCAGGTCCAGTAGCGTGGCGAGGTAGGCCTGACGTGGGGTGGAGGGCAGCAGATCGTCGCCACGCACCACCTGGTCGATGTGCTGGTCGGCGTCGTCGACCACCACCGCGAGGTTGTAGGCCGGGATGCCGTCGCCGCGGCGCAGCACCAGATCGTCCACCGCCCCGCGATAGCTGCCCATAAGCTGATCGGTGATTTCGAAATCGGTGATGTCGGAACGCAATCGCAGCGCGGCAGGTCGCCCGGCCGCGCGCTTTTGCTCACGTTCGCTTTCGGTGAGGTCGCGGCAGGTTCCCGGATACGCGCCCATGGGTCCGTGCGGAGCGGTGACCGCCTGCTGAATTTCCCGGCGGGTGCAGAAACATTCATACGTGCGTCCCGCGGCGGTCAACCGCGCAATGGCTCGTTCGTACAGCGGCAGTCGCTCGGACTGCCGCACGACCGGCGGATCCCACTCCAGGCCGAGCGCGGCGAGATCCGCGAGCTGGCGCTCCTGCGATCCGGCCCGGACCCGATCCAGATCCTCGACCCGCAGCAGGAAGCCGCGGCCGGTCGAGCGGGCGAACAACCAGGCGAGCAGTGCCGTGCGCAGGTTCCCCAGGTGCAGATCGCCCGAGGGGCTGGGTGCGAATCGTCCGAAACCGGTGGTGGACACAGCGGCTCATAGTAGGTGACGGGCGTATTCGCAGCCTTCGCGCCGCGACGTCACGCTCGGCCGGCGGCGGTCGTACATCCGGTGTGCGCCGACGGCCGGCATCGAACTCAGCGAACTCGCAGCCGCACTCGCAAATCGCCGTCCGCCAGCGGCTTTTCCGCGTCGAGGGCGGCCAGTACGGCGGTGGCGTGTGCGATGAGACCGGGTGCGTCGATGTCGTAGGGGACGGGCTCGCAGGCGGCGAGCCGATGCGTCGCGCGTTCGAGCAGGGTGCGCGCGCCCTTGGGATTTCCGCGCTGAATGTGGGTCAGGCCAACGGCGTATTGGGCCAGACCCTGCCACAGCATCCGCTCGGCGAACGGACCGTTCTTCCAGGCGGCCTCGAGGACCTCGTGCGCGTTGAAGGCGAGCCCGTCGTCCAGCAGGCGCTGGGCGTATTCGAGGGTGTCGGCGGGGGAGAGCAGCAGGTCATCGGGTATGCGTGGCACGCCGGGACTGCCGAAGGGCAGTGGGCGGCCCAAGCGGTCGCGGGGTCGGGAGTTGCGCGCGCGGCCCGTTTCGTCGCGATCGCGCGTGTCCGCTTCGGGCTCCGGCGCCGGTTTGTCCGGGATGTGCTCGGCCATGCCGTCCATGATCCCGGATGCGGCCGCGGGCGGCCGGAATCGAGTTAGCCAGGAGGTGAGCAAATAAACCGACAACTAAATTGCGGGGTTCAATAATCGTGTGCTCTGAAGTTTGGCAAATTCTAGGCAAATAATTAGCTGGCTAACCTTGCTGCAAATTTGCTGGTTGAAAACGAAAGAATGCGATCTCCTTATGTCGAACCCTGCTAGTCTTTAGCGCGGGAAGGGCCATCGGGGGTGCATTCCCATCGTGAAGTGCGGAAAGTAGGTTGTACGGGGTGTTTGCGTGCAACTCCCGGCGTACGCGGGAATCGTGCAACGTCGTGGATTCCAGCGTCACCTAGATCGATGCCAGCAAGATCTCGAGCTTGACGCAGCAAAGGAGCTAGTACCGTGAATGTTGATTTCACAGGCGCCGTGTGGCGCAAGAGCAAACACAGCGGCCCCAACGGCAACTGCGTGGAGGTCGCATTCCACGCAAACGGCGCCGTGGGCGTGCGTGACACCAAGGATCACGGCCACGGCCCGATTCTGGCCTTCACCCCGGGTGAGTGGGACGCCTTCGTAGCGGGCGTCTCCGATGGCGAGTTCAAGCGCGCCTGACCGCCGGCCGAAAGCGAACAGAGAACCCCGAGTCGATGCCAGACTCGGGGTTCTCCGTATTTCCGCGCGGCCCTGCGCTTTTCCGCACGCGGCCCACTACTCGGGCGGGGCGTCCTCGGCGGGCGGGGCGCCGTTCCGCTGCGCGCGCCGCAGGACCGCGAGCTGTGCGTGTTCGGCGGCCAGTTCGGTGGCGACGTGCTGCTCGCGTTCGCTCGCCGGATCGGCACGGAAGAAGCCGCCGGTGCCGGGCCGGCCCGCGCTGCCGAGCTGGTTCATCTTGAAGGGCACCGGCGCGCCCTGGTACTCCAGCGGAATCGGGTGGCCGTGCGCGTCCACCGGGCCCAGCGGCTGGTGGATCTCGATGTACTCGCCGTGCGGAAGACGGCGCACCACACCGGTTTCCACGCCGTGTTCGAGCACGGCGCGATCCCGGCGCTGCAATCCCAGGCACAGCCGGTAGGCCGTGTAGTACGCCAGCGGCGGGCCGAGCAGCAGCGCGATGCGGAAGATCCAGGTCGTGGCGTTGAGCGAGATGTGGAACTGCAGCGCGATGATGTCGTTCACGCACGCCAGGGTGAGCACCAGGTAGAACGTGAGCGCCATGGCCCCGATGGCGGTGCGCACCGGCACGTCCCGGGGTCGCTGCAGCAGATTGTGGTGGGCGCGGTCGCCGGTCAGGCGTTTCTCGATCCACGGATACACGATGAGCAGGCCGAAGATCAGCGGCATGGCCAGCGCGACCGAGAACGCGCCGGGCACCGTGTGCCCGAAGATATAGAGCTCCCAGGCCGGGAACAGGCGCAGGAAGCCGTCGGTCCACATCAGATAGAAGTCCGGCTGGGTGCCGGCGGAGACCTGGGAGGGGTTGTAGGGCCCCAGGTTCCACACCGGATTGATCTGCAGTAGTCCGCCCATGAGCGCGAGCACGCCCAGGGTGATGGCGAAGAACGCGCCCTGGTCCAGGGAGAACACCGGCACGATGCGGGTGCCGACGACATTCTTCTCGCTGCGCCCGGGCCCGGGGAACTGGGTGTGCTTCTGATACCAGACCAGCGCGACGTGAACGGCTATGAGCGCCAGCATGATTCCGGGGAAGAGCAGCACGTGCGTCACGTACAGCCGCGGCACGATCAGGTTCCCGGGGAAGTCGCCGCCGAAAAGCAGCCAGTGCAGCCAGGTTCCGATGACGGGCGCGCTCATGGTGATGCCGGCGAAGGCCGCGCGCAGGCCCGTGCCCGAGAGCAGATCGTCCGGCAGCGAGTAGCCGAAGAAGCCCTCGAACATGGCGATGATCAGCAGCAGTGCGCCGATCACCCAGTTCGCCTCGCGGGGTCTGCGGAACGCGCCGGTGAAGAACACCCGGCACAGGTGAATGATCATGGACGCGGAGAACAGCAGTGCGGCCCAGTGGTGCACCTGGCGCACGAACAGCCCGCCGCGCACGTCGAAGGAGATCTCCAGCGTCGTGGCGTAGGCGCGGGACATGGTCACACCGCGTAGTGGCTGGTAGGAGCCGTTGTAGACGACCTCGGTCATGGACGGGTCGAAGAACAGGGTCAGGTATACCCCGGACAGCAGCAGAATGATGAAGCTGTAGAGCGCGATTTCGCCCAGCAGGAACGACCAATGGGTCGGAAATACCTTATTGATGGATCTTTTGAGGAATGCCGCGGCCCGATAGCGCTGATCCGCCCCATCAGCCTGTTCCGCGAGTCGATTTCGAGTTGCCATAGTGGTCACCCGGCCCGAGAAGAGAGTATTGCAAGCCTTCTACTACACACGGTAGCACCCAGAGTGCCTGGACCGTACGGCCTTTCGATAGGGTCGTCGGGTGAAATCCCTGGCGCCCCGGGACGCCACCATGTACTGGCTGTCGGCGCGGACCCGCAATGATCTGTTCCTGCTGTACGCCTTTGCCGATACCGGGCAGTCGGTCGAGCAGCTCCGGGAAATCGTCGCGAATCGAGTCACTCTCGTTCCGGATTTGCTGGCACGCGTGCTGGATACTCCTGCAAACATTGCGTATCCACTTTGGGAGCCTTGTGAGTTCATCGACGAGCAGGTGGCCGAGCACTCGCCGGGCGGTGCGACCTGGAGCGAGATTCCGGCGGCGCTGGGCGAGTTGCTCGCCACCGGGCTGCGCGCGCGGTGGCGGCCGTGGCGGCTGCATCTGTTCCGCGGGATCACCGGTGTGCCCGGCGCGGCGCCGGATGAGCCCGCGCTGATCGCGGTCCTGCAGCTCTCGCACGCGCTCGCGGACGGCAGGCGCGCGGCGGAGCTGGCGCGGGCGCTGTTCTCCGGGGTACAGCCGCCGGCCGGACCGGGCCCCGAGCCCGCCCGATGGTCGCGCCGCCTCGTCACGGGCGGCCGGGCCGCGGCGGCGGGTCTGCTGACCGCCATCCTGCCGCGACCCTGGGCGGCGGCCGCGCTGGCGCTGCCGGGAATTCCGATAAATATGGCGCGCACTGTGTTCCGGGGCATCGAGGCGTTCCGGGCCGAGCGCGAGCTCGCCGATCTCACCGCGTCCGGCGCGATCGGGCCGCCCGCCGCACCCGCGGCCCCCACGCTCTTCAACGGCGACGGAACGCCGCCCGCCGCGCACGCGGTGCGCATGCTGGTGTGCGATTCGCACCGTCTGCGCGTGCCCGGCCATACCGTGACGGTGGTGACGGCCACCGCGATATCGCTTGCCCTGGAACGGTATTCGGCAGCGCGGGACGCGCCCGCCGCGCCGTTGCTCGCACAGATCCCCATGGCGGTGTCCGGGGACGGATCCACCCGCAACAGCTACCACGACCTGACGGTGAATCTGTATGCGGGAGAGCATGATCCGGCGCGCCGTGCCGCCCGCATCGCCGCTGAGCTGGCCGCGCGCCGCACCCGCGCCGCGCATCCCCTGCAGGCGGCGCGCGGCCGGGCGACCGCGGTCGTTCCGGCCCCGATCCTGCGCCGTGACATCGAGTCGTACCCGATAGACGTGCTGCCGCAATCGGTCTCGGGGCACACCGTGATCTCCAGCGTGCACCGGGGTCCGGCCGATCTCACCTTCGCCGGCGGCCGCGTCCTGTTCACCGCCGGTTTTCCGGGCCTGGGCTCGGTCATGCACCTCACGCACGGTATCCACGGCCTCGGTGACACGGTCACCGTCTCGGTGCACGCCGACCCGGCCGTCCTGACCGATCTCGACGACTACGCGGCCCTGCTGGACGCCGCACTGGGCGAGGTCGTGACCGCGCTGCGCGCGGGTGGCGATCCGGCGGAGTCGGATGTTCCCCGGTGATTTGCCGGACGGGTTGCCAGGTCAAAGGGCTATTTTCTAGTCACCTGTGACCTGTCGTGCTGAATGCGCTGACATTCCATGCCATCGTGCGCGTCGTGTCGCGGCGACCTGGCGGAACTGCATAACTTGGCCTCGGGTATTCCGAACACGGGATCCTGCGCACGGACTCCCGGCCGCGCGCAGTTACAGGCTGGCAGCCGCCCGTGTTCGGGTACCCGGGGTCGTCCCGCCCTGACGACTCGGGCCCCGGCCTGCAAACGGGGCCGATCGCTGTACACGGCAGCACGACACCGGCCGGCGGGTACCCAACCCAACCCCATCCGCCGGCCGGTGTCCCCGAGTCCGCGGCCGTCCCGGTGCGTGGCGCGCCCGCGGTTCGCCCCTCGAGTGGAGGACCATGACGAACGTGACGCAGACAACCCACCCCAGTGCCCTGCGCCTCCTCACGGAGATCCTCACCGCCTACGGCACCATGGACCTCTTCCTCGCGCAGGCCCGCCGCGAACTCGACTACCCCACCGAAGAACTCCCCAGGTTCGTCGAAACCACCACCCCGCCGTGGCGGCACGGCGTCCCCGATCCCGACCTCGCCGCCCTGCCGGTCCCGCCCCCGACCGGCCGTCACGCTCGCGCGGACGACTGATCCGACGCGCGCGGCGCCGAGTCCGGCCGCGAAGTCCGCGGGGCTCGCCGCCGGAGCGCTCGACCGTGCCCGGATATGACGAAAGCCTCGGCGGACGATGTCCAGCCGAGGCTTTCGTGAGCGGAGGATAGGGGATTTGAACCCCTGAGGGCGTTAACCCAACCCGCGTTCCAGGCGAGCGCCATAGGCCACTAGGCGAATCCTCCGTGGAGGAATATACCGGGTCCGGGGCGGTAACAAGAAATTCGGTGGTCGGGGACGCTTTCTCGGACGGGTGACCGGGGTGCGGGCTACTTCTTCTTCAGGCCGTTCAGGGCCTGCTGGACCTGATCCTTGGCCACGCGCGCGACGTCGTCCTTGCTGACGGTTTCGCCCTCGCCGCGGTCGACGCTGATCTTGACCTTGACCGAGACGTTGCTGTCCTGCACGGCGACCGTGTAATCGAGCACGGTGAAGGAGGAGTAGTCGCGGGTCTCGGCGTGCCAGTAGCCCTCCGAGCCGATGCCGGTGACGTCGCCGGAGGTACGGCCGCTGCCGGTGGTGCCGGTGTCGTAGGACTTCCAGGACTCGTAGTCGGGCTTGCCGTAGGCGCCGTTGAAGGAGACGTCGAGGGTGATGTCCGCCTCATTGGTGTGGTACTTGCTGGTGGCGGACTGGCTTTCGTAGCCGGCCGTGCAGGTGAGCCGGCCGCCGGAGTAATCGGTGGGCTTGGTCTCGGTGTGCTCGGGGGCGCCGGTGGAGGTCGAGGCCCAGCGGGTTATCGAGGACGGGTCGATGAGGTTGCAGGCGTTGGTGACCTTGTCCATGGAGTAATTGCCGTCCATGGCCGACTTCTTGTCGTCGAGCGGGCTCAGCGGATTGTCCTTCTTGCCGGACAGCCCGATGGCCACCACGCCGATGCCGACGATCGCGACCAGGCCGATCACGCCGCCGATGATCCAGCCCGTCTTGGAGCCGCCGCCCGACGGCGGGGGCGAGTAGCCGCCGTAGCCGCCCATCGGCGGTTGCGGGGGCGGCTGCTGGGCGTACCCGCCGGAGAACGGCTGGGGCCCGGGTGCGAACTGCTGCCCGGCGAAGGGCTGGGGCGCGGACTGCTGTCCCGGGAAAGGCTGGGGCGCGGACTGCTGCCCGGTGAACGGCTGCGGCGTAAAGGGCTGCGGCGCAGGGGCGTACGCCGCGCCGCCCGAGTAGTTCAGCATGGTCGGGTCCACGCCGGTGACCGGTGCGCCCGCGTCGGCGGCGGTGGGCGGGGTGTCCCACCACTGGGCGGTTTCCTGGTGCCGGGCCGGGTCCTGCGGGTCGCCCGATCCTGGATTGGAGCTAGTCACTACAGGTTTTCCCCTCCGGTGCTGAGCGGGTCCCCCCGCCTGTCGGAAGGATCGTAACGACCCGATGCGGCGCGAGTCTCGGTGAGCCGCTACACTGGCCGACGGATCCAGCGCGGCGCGCATCCTGTGAACTCCCCCAGGGCCGGAAGGCAGCAAGGGTCAACGGGCTCTGCCGGGTGCGCTGGGTCCCCTTTAATTTCCGGGGTCTTCGCCCGGTTGCGACGGTGGAGATACCTCCCCGTCGGCGGTGGCTACCAAGTAACGTGATCCGGGTCGGCGCTTTGGCGCAGACAGGACAAAACACCCCTAGCCCCTGGAAAGGCTGCACAATGCCCCGGCAGACGCAAATTGGTTTGATGAGCCATGCGGAACTCGTAACCGAACACGAGACGCAGACCGCGAACTACGCGACGCTCCAGACCGAAAAGCTGACGCTGGACATTACGCGCGGTAAGCCCGCGCCCGAGCAGCTGGACCTGTCGCTGGACCTGCTCTCGCTGCCGGGCAACGACGACTACCGCGATGGTTCGGGCACCGATGTGCGCAATTACGGTGGGCTGCACGGCCTGCCGGAGCTGCGCGCCATCTTCGGCGAGCTGCTGGGTATCCCGGTCGCCAATCTCATCGCGGGCAACAACGCCAGCCTGGAGTACATGCACGACGTGATCGTGTACTCGATGCTGCACGGCAACGCCGACTCCGAGCGGCGCTGGGCCGATGAGCCGGTGCTCAAGTTCCTGTGTCCCGCACCGGGTTACGACCGGCACTTCGCCATCACCGAGTCGCTCGGCATCGAGATGATCCCGATTCCCATGGGTCACGACGGGCCGGACGTGCGCGCCATCGCCGAACTGGTGGCCACCGACGCGAGCATCAAGGGCCTGTGGGCGGTGCCGAACTACTCCAATCCCACCGGCGTCACCTTCTCCGAGGCCGTGGCGCACGAGCTGGTCTCCATGCCGACCGCCGCGCCCGACTTCCGGCTCTTCTGGGACAACGCCTACGCGGTGCATCCGCTCACCGACATCGCCGATCCGGTGATCGATGTGATCGGCCTGGCCGCCACGGCCGGAAACGCCAACCGGCCCTACGTTTTCGCGTCCACCTCGAAGATCACCTTCGCGGGCGCGGGCGTGAGCTTCTTCGGCGCTTCCACCGCGAATCTGGACTGGTTCCTGAAGCACGCGGGCAAGAAGAGCATCGGCCCGGACAAGGTCAACCAGCTGCGGCACCTGCGCTTCTTCGGCGACGCCGAGGGCGTGCGCGCCCACATGCAGAAGCACCGCGCCATCCTGGAGCCGAAATTCCAACTGGTGCTGCGCATTCTGGAGGATCGCCTGGGCGCCTCGAAGGTGGCGTCCTGGACCGAGCCCAGGGGTGGCTACTTCATCAGCCTCGACGTGCTCGAGGGCACGGCCAGCCGCGTGGTGGGGCTGGCCCGGCAGGCCGGCATCGCGCTGACCCCCGCCGGTTCGTCCTTCCCCTACGGTAAGGACCTGGAGGACAAGAACATTCGCCTCGCGCCCAGCTTCCCCTCGCTCAGCGATCTGGAGAAGGCCATGGACGGCGTCGCGACCTGCGTCCTGCTGGCCGCCACCGAGAAGCTGCTCGCCGACGCCGAATAGGCCCCCCGGCGAATCACCGTCGAATCGAAGGCGCGCACCGAACACGGTGCGCGCCTTTGTTTTCGGCGGTCAAGCCTTGTGGGCCAGTACGGCGAAGATCGTCACCGACAGGTGGATGTCGCCGCTCTGCGCGCCCGCCTCCAGATCGGCGATCAGCTGATCGCGCTGTTCCTGGGTGATGGAACCGCGCGCCACGGACAGGTCGGCGATGCGGGCCACCAGCGCGCCCGCGCCGATGCCGCCGTCCTGGATCAGCGCGTGGGAGCCGATGTCGTCGACCACCAGACCGGCGGCGCTGAGCTGCCCGGCGAGCCTGCGCCCGGCGAAGGGGTTGGTGGTGCCGGCGATCATGGTCTCGATGACCTTGCCGACCACCTGGCGGTCGCCCGGGTGCACGATGGCGGTGCCCCAGTCGCTGTCCATGACCACGACGCGGCCCCCCGGTTTCAGCACGCGGGCGATTTCGCCGACCGCGCGCGCCGGGGAGGTCAGGTGCTGGAACACGCGTTCGCACAGCGCCACGTCGAAGCTGTCCGAGCCGAACGGCAGTCCGTAGGCGTCGCCGGAGACGAAGGCGGCGGTCGATCCGGTCTGGGCGGCCCGGCGTTCGGCGGCGGTCAGCAGTCGCGGGTCCGGTTCCACGCCGACCGCGGTGCCGGTGGCCCCGACCGCTTCGGCGAATCGGATGACCTCGGACCCGGTGCCGGATCCGATGTCGACCGCGCTTTCTCCGGCCCGCGTCGCGAGGGCGTCGTGCGCCCAGTTCCGCAGTCGCCGGATGCCGGGTAGCGCGGCCTGTAAGTCGTGTACGTCGACCAGTTGATCCTGGCCCTCTCGATCGAAACGGTCCGGTCGCAGTCCGGACCCGGCGCCATCGTGCGGCGCGGTTCCCGCTGTGTCTACAGCCATGGTGTCGGGCATGTCGCCGAGCCTAGTCGTGACGCGCGTCACCGCAACGCGGGCAGAAAGGACGATCGAACGATGCCGCCCGCGGTGCGGCACATCGCCCTGCTGCCCCCGTACGCCGCCGAGTCCGGGCGGTCACGCGAACCGGCTCCTAGCGGGCGAAGAACGTGCGCAGGACCGGTGCGAGTCGTTCCGGGTCGGCCAGGATCCCGTGGTCCGCGCCCGCGATGCCGAGCGTCTCGGCCCCGGGTACGGTCGCGCCGACCGCCCGGGTGCCCGCCGCGAGCCACGGCCAGGTCCGATCGCCGTACACCGCGAGCACCGGCGCGGCGATCCCGGCCAGCCGGGCGGCCGGCGGGGCGAGGTCGTCGCCGCAGACCAGGGCGTCGTACGGCAGCCCGCCCGCGTTGGCCACGAGGAACGCCCAGTCGTCCGCGGCGCGCATGCCCGCCACCATCTCGGCGGGCACGCCGACGTTCTGTTCCAGGAACAGCGTCACCGCCGCGTCGTTCTCGCCCGCGCGCACCAGCTCCGCGAGCCGCTCGCGGGTGCCCGCCGCCGGGGCGGGCCGGGTCCCGTCGGTGAGGTACGGGGTCTCGTAGACCGCGACCCGATCGATCGGGAGGCCGTGCATCAGCCCCTCCAGTGCGAGGATGCCGCCCGAGGAATGACCGAAAACGCTTGCGCGCCCGCCCATATGGGCGATCACGGCGGTCAGGTCCTCGATTTCGGACTGCGTCGCGTAGTCCGCGGCGCGGTCGTCGCTGCCGCCGCGGGCGCGCCGGTCGTAGGTGACGGCGGTGAAGTCCGGCGCCAGTGCCGCGGCCAGTGCGGCCACGGTGGACCGGTCGTTGAACGCGCCGCCGATGAGGATCACCGGTGCGCCGCTGCCGATGACATCGACGGCGATGGTGCTGCCGTCCCGCGAGGTCACGGTGGACGTACGCGCGGTGGTGCCGGCCGGATCGTCGGCGGTCGTGGCGGCGGTGCCGCCGGGACGGTCCGGGGTGGTGCGGGGGATCCGGAAGCTGAGGTGGGTGGCGTCGGCGGAGTCCACGACCCGGTAGCGCTCGAGTTCGACGATTCCGGCGGGGAGGTTGTCGAACAGGCGGGTACCTCGGCCGAGCAGGACCGGCACGACGTGGATGTGCAGCTCGTCGACGAGGCCCGCGGCCAGCGCCTGCTGCACGATGGACGCGCCACCGGAAATGTGCACGGCCTTGCCCTCGCCCGCCGCGCGGCACACCGCGCGCGCCCTTTCGACGGCCGCGGCCACGCCGTCGGCCTCGAAGTGGAAGATGGTGCCGTCGGCCAGGATTCGTGACTCCCGCGGCCGGTGGGTGACCACGAAGGTAGGCACGTGGTACGGCGACTCGACGTCCCATTCGTCGCCCGCCGAATCGAACATCCGCCGGCCCAGCACGTATGCCCCGGTGCGTTCGATGCGTTCGGCGATCAACTCGGCTTCGGGATCGGTGACAGCCGTCGCCGCCGCGTCGCTCGACAGTCCGTGCTGCTCCTGCCAGACGAAATGTTTGACGACCCAGCCGGTGACGCGGAAGAAGCCGTCATCCAGGTACGGCGGCTTGCGCGCTTCGAGTCCGCAGACGAAGCCGTCCAGCGACACGGTCATATCGGCGGCGAGGACGGGTTCGGTGGTGGTGATCATGGCGGTGCTCCCTCGGTTGGCCTGTGGTGCTTTCGCGAGGTGGTCGGAGACGTCGCCGGAATCTCTACATCGTCAGCGCGGAAATTTTCTTCGCGAGATAGCGCTGCTCAGGGGCACTGTCGGCGCGAGCCGCGGCGGCGCGGTAGTCCCGCGCGGCACCCGCGCGGTCGCCCTCGAGTTCGCGCAGATGCGCGCGGGTGGCCAGCAGCCGGTGGTGCCGGGCCAGCCGTTTGTCGGATTCGAGTTCGGCGAGGACGGCGAGTCCGGCCGCGGGTCCCCGCACCATCGCCACGGCGACCGCGCGATTGAGCGCGGTCATGGGATTGGGCGCGATCCGCCCGAGCAGGTCGTAGAGCGCCAGTATCTGCGGCCAATCGGTGGTCTCGACGGTGGCGGCCTCGTCGTGGACGGCGGCGATGGCGGCCTGGAGTTGGTACGGGCCGACGTCCCCGCGCGCGAGGGTCGCGGTGATCAGCTCGACGCCCTCGGTGACGCGGGCGTGATCCCAGCGCCCGCGATCCTGCTCGTCGAGCGGCACCAGATCCCCGGCCGCGTCCACGCGCGCGGCCCGGCGCGCGTCGGTGAGCAGCATCAGGGCCAGCAGTCCCGCCACCTCGGTGTCCTCGGGCAGCAGATCGAAGAGCATGCGCGCGAGCCGAATTCCCTCGTCGCTGAGATCGGGCGCGGTGAGATCCGTTCCGGCGGTGGCCGTGTAGCCCTCGTTGAATATCAGGTACAGCACGTGCAGCACCGCGGACAGCCGGGCCGCGCGCTCGGCCGGCGGCGGCATGACGAAGGCGCGACCGGCACTGTCGACGGTCTGTTTGGCGCGGGTGATCCGCTGTGCCATGGTCGCTTCCGGCACCAGGAAGGCGGCGGCGAGTTGCGCGGTGCTCAGGCCGCCGACCGCGCGCAGGGTGAGCGCTATCTGGCTCGGGGGAGTGAGCGCGGGATGGCAGCACAGGAACAGCAGCGCCAGCGAGTCGTCCCGCGCGGGCGTCTCCTCGCTCTCCGGGGTGACGGCCGCGTCCTGCTCCTCGCGCCGGCGCCGGGCCGATTCGCTGCGGATCTCGTCGATGAGCCGCCGCTGCGCGACGGTCACCAGCCAGCCACGCGGGTTGTCGGGCATGCCCTCGCGCGGCCACTGGGTCGTCGCGGCGAGCATGGCCTCCTGGGTGGCGTCCTCGCAGGCGGCGAAGTCGCCGTAGCGCCGGACCAGCGTGGCCAGTACGCCCGGCGCGAGCTCGCGCAGGACGGCCGCGATCGGGCTGCCGGTCACTGTCCCGGCGACTCGTGCAGCACCGGCCACACCTCCACCGGGGATCGGTCGGCCATGGGTATGTCCGCGGCGATCTCGCGCGCCCGCTCGGCGCTCGTGACGTTCAGCAGGTAGAGGCTGGCCAGGTACTCCTTGGTCTCGAGGTAGGGACCGTCGGTCACCACCGGCGCCCCGTCCCGGCGCAGCACCAATTCCGCCGTGTCCGAGTCGCCGAGGCCGTAGGCGCCCAGCAATTCTCCGGTCGCGCGATAGCGCGCGTTCCACGCTTCCTGCTCGGCCACGACCCGCGGCCAGTCCGCGGGCGGGATCGATTCCCATTTCTCGGTGTTGCCGTAGATGAGCAGCAGGTACTTCATGGTTCGACAAACTCCCAGATCCCGGTGAGCGGGTCAACCGGCCGCGGCGGCCACCGGCGGACCCGTTTCCGTGACCCGTGTCACCGCGCCCGGCGCCGGATGGGATGATTGGCCGATGGTGAGCCGCGCGCTGTGTATCGCTCAGGAACCGGAAGCCGACGCCCTGCTTTCATCCGATGATTTCGCCCTTTTGGTCGGCATGACGTTGGACCAGCAGTTCCCCATGGAACACGCGTTCCGGGGCCCGCAGAAGATCGCCGACCGAATGGGCGGGTTCGACATCCGCAAAATCGCGGACGCCGATCCGGCCGAATTCGAGGAGCTGGGCGCGACGCCTCCGGCAATTCATCGTTACGGCCGTTCCATGGCCCGCCGGGTGCAGGAGCTGGCCCGGTTCATCGTCGAGAACTATGACGGCAAAACCGCAGGTCTGTGGACCGACGGCGATCCGGACGGGAAAGAGGTCCTGAAACGCCTCAAAGCCCTCCCGGGTTTCGGCGATCAGAAGGCGCGAATCTTCTTGGCCCTGTTGGGTAAACAGGACGGTTTGCAGGCACGCGGCTGGCGCGAAGCCGCCGGCGCTTACGGCGAACAGAACTCCCGTCGCTCGGTAGCCGACGTCACCGACGCCGAATCCCTGGGCCAGGTCCGCGAATTCAAGAAGCAGGCCAAGGCGGCCGCCAAGGCGAAGTAGTCAAGCCCATATCTCGATCGAATCAAGCTGGTTTTTAACCTCCTCGTTCTGCGTCGTTTGCTTGATGCTTGCCGCTATCAAGTTCGTTTTCGGCAGTGGCGAGGAAGCAGTACCAATGAAGATGAGGAAGTTCGCCGGAGTTGCGGCGCTGGTAGTTACGGCGCTCGGCCTGGCCTCCGGGACCGCCGGTGCGTCCCCGGTCAAGGCTGACGAGGGCGTAATCAATTACACCCAGACCACCACCGAGACCCAGTCGATCATCAGCACCGATGCGGGCTCGCTGGTCGTCGAAGACGGAATCTTCAAGGTGAAGGCCGCCAATGGCACCGTGGTCGCCGGCACCGAATTGAACTTCCGTGTCGACGATTTCGTGTTCCCGATCGCCGCGGACATCTCGGGCAATACCGCGACCCTGACCCCGAAGTTCGATCTGGCGAGCGCGGTCTACAAGCCGGTGGCCCTGCCCTACGAGAACGTGGCGCCGTGGAAGACCGAGTACGAGCGTGAGGTCGCTGCCTGGACCCGCCTGACCAGCACCATCAGCATGGGCGCCGCGGTCGGCACCGTCGTCGGTGGCATCGGCGGCGCGGCGGTGGGTTGCATCCTCGGCGGCGCTGTCGCCGGTACCGCGGGTCTGGCGACCGCGCCGATCACCGCCATCTTCGGTCCGCTCGGCGCGGCCGCCGTCGGTTGCGTCGCCGGTATCGCCGCGCTGGGCTTCCTCGGTGTGCTGGCGGGTCAGATTCTGGTCACCGCACCGGTAGCGATTCTCGCAGCGGTGCAGTACTTCACGACGATCAACCAGCCCTTCACCCCGCCGGCCAAGTAATTCGGCAGCACCTTCTCGAGGGTGTCGCGACGAGTGTTCATCGTCGCGGCACCCTCGAGTCATATTCCGTTCGTTGCCTGCGGTTTGTATTCCTCCGTTCCCCCTGCGGATCTGCCTGATGAGGAAAACGACAACATGCTTTCGAAGAAATTCGCCGCCACCGCGGCGTTGCTGATCGCCGCCATGGGCATCGCCGCCGGTACCGCGGGTGCGGCCCCCGAGGCCCCCGCCGATCAGGGCGTCATCAACTACGCCGCCACCACCACCGATACCAGCACCATCATCCGCACCGACGCGGGTTCCATGGTCGTCGAGGACGGCGTCTTCAAGATCAAGGCCGCGAACGGCACCACCGTCGCCGGCACCGAGTTGAACTTCCGTGTCGACGATTTCGAGTTCCCGATCGCGGCGAACATCTCGGACAACGTCGCGACGCTGACCCCCGAGCTCAATGTCGACAAGGCCGTCTACAAGCCGGTCAACCTCCCGTTCGAGAACGTCGCACCGTTCAAGTCCGAGTACGACCGTGAGCAGGCCGCCTGGAAGCGCATGGTCGACACCATCTCCATGGGTGGCGCCATCGCGACCCTGACCGGTGGTCTCGGCGGCGCGGCCATCGGCTGCCTCGTCGGCGGTTCGATCGTCGGTCTCGCGACCGCCGCGCTGACCGCGATGTTCGGCGCGCTCGGCGGCGCGGTCGTGGGCTGCCTGACCGGTATCACCACGGTCGGCTTCCTGGGCACCCTCGCGGGGCAGATCCTGATCACGGCCCCGGTCGCGATCATCGCCGCGGCCAACTACTTCATCACCATCAACCAGCCCTTCGTGGCGGCCAAGTAGTCCGCCGCACTGCCGGTCCTGCAACGTCCGGTGTGCCGGACCACCGGAACCCGCTCGGTCCTCGTGACCGGGCGGGTTCCGCGTTTTCCACGGCTCGAATCCGCGTGAGCTGAAACCTGTTGCCGGGTAGGGCCGGATGGTGGAGTGGGGAGATGGCTGAGCTGACCTCGATTCGCGGCGAAGCGGCCGCACTCTCCTCCGGCGACGTCGCCGCACTCACCTCGGTGGAGGGGGTGGAGTTGCGGAAGACGTTCGCGCACTTTCCCAGCGGGATCGTCGCGGTGTGCGCGCGAATCGGGGGTGCGCCGCACGGTCTGGTGGTGAGCACCTTCGTGCCGGTCTCGCTGGACCCGCCGCTGGTGGCCATCTGCGTGCAGTACACCTCGGAGACCTGGCCGCGGCTGGAGAAGGCGAGCCGGCTCGGGTTGAGTCTGCTCGGCACCGGGCAGGACCAGGTCGCCAAGGAGCTGAGTTCGCGCTCGGGCGACCGGTTCCGGAGCGTGGATCTGCACACCGGGCACGGCAACGCCGCGTTCGTCGGCGGGGCCACCATCTGGCTGGAAACCTCGGTGCACGAACAGGTTCCGGCGGGCGACCACGCCGTCGTGCTGCTGCGCGTGCATCGACTCAGTACGCATCCGGCCACCGAGCCGCTGGTGTTCCACCAGAGCGGATTCCGCTCGTTGCGATCCGCCTGAGCTGAAACCTGTTCCCGGAAAACCGCCGGTGCTGCACTGAAAAGGCCGGGCGGGAGGCACTTTCGCCCGGACCGAGAAGGTAGTTCGGCGAAAGTGAGAAACCGGTTATGGCACAGGACGAAACCGCCGGGGAGCCGGTCGCGGCGCCGGCCGGCCGATGGTCGTGGCTCAGCGAGGACTGGCTGGCCGTCATCGCCGGGCTGACGCTGCTGACCCTGGTGCTGACCGGCATCCTGCCGGACGGGCTGGTGCCGTGATGAGCGAGACCACCGCGAATACCGCACCGGCGCAACCGGAAGCGGATCCGAAGACCGCCGCGACGACCGAACCCGCGGCTGCTCCACGGGCGGACGAGCTCTCGCGCGGCAACCGCGTCGGCCTGGCCGTCGCGGGCATCGCGGTGGTCGTGCTGCTCGGCGCGATCACCCGCTATCTGGAGGTCAACGTCCCCAAGTGGGCGGTGGACACCCCCTTCGCGAAGATCGCCAAGAGCGTCGAGTTCCCCATCTACGCCATCATTCTCGGCCTGCTGGGCAACGCCCTGCTGTGGAAGCTCGGCCTGCGCGAACGCCTGTCGGCCGGCTTCCGGACCGAGTTCTTCATCAAGACCGGCGTGGTACTGCTCGGCGCGTCGATCAACCTGAAGATCCTGGCCACCGCCGCCGGTCCGGCGATCCTGCAGGCGCTGCTGCTCATCACCACCGTCTTCGGCTTCACCTGGTGGTTCGGCGGCGTGCTCGGCATCGACGATCGGCTGCGCGCACTGCTGGCCTCCGCTGTCTCCATCTGCGGCGTGAGCGCGGCCATCGCGGCGGCGGGCGCGGTGCAGGCCAAGCGCGAGCAGCTGGCGTACGCGGCCTCGATGGTCGTCATCTTCGCGCTGCCGTCCATCTTCCTGCTGCCCTGGCTGGCCGATGTGTTCGGTCTCTCGGACGCGGTGGCGGGCGCCTGGATCGGCGGCAACATCGACACCACGGCGGCGGTCGCGGCGGCGGGCGCGCTGGCGGGTGAGGAATCACTGCAGATCGCGACGATCGTCAAGACCACCCAGAACGCCCTGATCGGCCTGGTCGCCATCGCCCTGACCGCGTACTTCGCGCTGCGGGTCGATCGCACCGGCACCGCCGCGCGCCCCTCGATCGGCGAATTCTGGGCCCGTTTCCCGAAATTCGTGCTGGGCTTCATCGCCGCCTCGGTGATCGGCACCCTGTACGTGCAGTACGCCGACAAGCCCAAGCCGGTCATCGCCACGGTGAACGATCTGCGCACCTGGTTCCTGATCTTCGCCTTCGTCTCCATCGGTCTCGGCTTCTCCGCCAAGGGGATTCGTGAGGCGGGTCCGCGCCCCATCGTGGTCTTCGGCGCCGCGACGCTGGTGAATCTGGCGGTGGGCCTGGGCCTTTCGGTGCTGCTGTTCCACAGCTTCCAGCCCTGATCCCGGACGTCGCCGGCCGGGTTGAATTCACGTTGATCCGGACCGGCGACAGCGGCGGCGAAGCTTCGTAACGTCATCGGCACCATCCAGAGCGACCGAGAGACCTGGCTCGCAGAAGTCGCAGCAACCCCCCGGGCTCCCGGGTGCGGGTGCTTCCGTCAGGACCGATGGAGGACCATTCGATGAAGTTCCTGCTGCTGACGCTGATCACGCACACCCCGGATCCCGTCACCGGCGTCACCGAGACCGCGCGTGCGCGCCTGCGCCGGGTCGTCGACAGCGCGCGCCTGGCCGAGGATCTCGGGTACGACGGCTTCGCGGTGGGGGAACGGCACGAGGACCCCTTCATCTCGGCCGCGCCCCCGGTGGTGCTGAGCCATATCGCCGCCGTCACCTCCCGCATCGCGCTGTTCACCGGCGTCACCACGCTGAGCCTGCTGGATCCGGTGCGCGCCTTCGAGGACTACTCCACCCTGGACAATCTCTCGGACGGCCGCCTGGAGCTGATCATCGGCAAGGGCAACGGGGCCGCGCAGGCCCAGCTGTTCCACGTCACCGTCGATGACCAGTGGGAGCGCAATCGCGAAGGCTACGACCTGTTCCGGCGACTGTGGGACAGCGACAGCGTCACCTGGTCCGGGAAGTTCCGGCCGCCGCTGGCCGCGGCCAAGGCGCTGCCGCGGCCGTTGCAGCCGCGCCTGCGCATCTGGCACGGCAGCGCCACCAGTCACGAGTCCGCGGATTACGCGGCCCAGCACGGTGATCCGCTGTTCTCGGCCAATGTCACCAATCCCGTGCAGCCGTACGCCGAGCTGGTCGCGCACTACCGCGAGCGCTGGGCCGCCTACGGGCACGACCCGGCGCAGGCCCTGGTGGGCGCGGGTACCGCCGGTTTCCTGGTGGCCCGGGATTCGCAGGAGGCCGTGGACGCCTACCGCCCGCTGTTCGCCGCCCGGCAGGCCGCGGCGCGAAAGTTCGATATCCCCATAGTTTTCGACACCGTCGAGGATTTCGTCGAGCGATCCTCGGCCCTGGTCGGCAGTCCCGCGCAGGTGCTGGACAAACTGCACCGCTATCACGAGGCGCTCGGGCACGAGGTGGTTCACCTCAGCGCCGATGGCGACGGTCGCACCGACAAACAGCACCGCGAAAGCCTCGAACTGTTCCAGGCGGAGGTGGCGCCCGAATTGCGCCGCCACATTCCGAGCCGTCCGCTCGGCGCCGATCGCTACCCCTCCGGAGACCCTCGATGAAACGCCCCCTCGCCCTCGTCGGCACCGTAGCCGCCGCCCTGTCCCTCGCCGCGTGCGGTGGGGCCGATGGCGGCAGCGGGGAGCCGTCGGGACCGCCACAGCCCGGCGGCACCCTGCGCTACGGTCTGTCGACGGCCCCGTCCTGCTCGGATCCGGCGCAGTCGGGGACGAATCAGACGATCTACGTGACCCGGCAGATCGTGGATTCGCTGACCGATCAGGATCCCGAGACGGGCAAGATCACGCCGTGGCTGGCCTCGAGCTGGTTCGTCAGCCAGGACGCCAAATCGTTCCGGTTCCAGCTGCGCGAGGGCGTGACCTTCAGCGACGGCACCCCGCTGACCGCGGATTCGGTCGCCAAGAACTTCGATTCCATCGTCGCGCTGGGCGGTGCGAAGGCGCCGCTGGCGGCGAGCTACCTCTCCGGCTACGCCGGCAGCAAGGTCATCGACGCGCGCACCGTGCAGGTGGACTTCAACGCGCCCAATACCCAGTTCCTGCAGGCGACTTCGACGTCGCAGCTGGGCATCCAGGGTGATGCGACCCTCGCCAAGTCGGCCGACGACCGCTGCCTCGGCGGCAACGTCGGCAGCGGACCGTTCACCTACGCGGAGTGGAAGCAGGGCGCCTCGGCGACCCTGGCCAAGCGGATCGGATACAACTGGGGCTCCTCGGTTTTCGCCACGCAGGGCGAGGCGTACCTCGACAAGATCGTCTTCACCGTGGTCCCGGAATCGGGCGTGCGCACCGGCAGCTTGGCCTCCGGCCAGCTCGACGCCATCAGTGACGCGCTGCCGCAGGATGTTCCGCAACTCGAGGCCGCGGGCGCCCGGGTGCAGTTCACCTCGAACCCGGGGCTGCCGTTCGGTTTGCAGCCCAATGTGACGCGCGGCCCGCTCACCGATCCGGCCGTGCGCACGGCCCTGCTGACCGGCATCAACCGCCAGGAACTGGTGGACACCGTCCTGGGCAAGCAGTTCAAGACCGCGAGCAGCGTGCTCGCTTCGCGCACACCGGGTTACACCGATCTGTCGGATCGGCTGAAGTTCGATCAGGACGCGGCGAAGAAGATCCTCGACCGGGCGGGCTGGGCGCCCGGGGCCGACGGCATCCGGGTCAAGGACGGTCAGCGCCTGGCCGCCTCGGTGATGTACGCCCCGGCGTTCGCGGGCAACCAGGCGATTCTGGAACTGACCCAGCAGCAGCTGCGCGGTATCGGTTTCGAGCTGAAACTGGAGCAGGTCTCGGTGGCGGAGTCGACCGCCCGGCAGAACGCCAAGAACTTCGATTTCAACTACTACAACACCACGCGCGCCGACGGTGACATCCTGCGCACGACGTTCGGGGTGGACCAGCGCAATCTCAACGGCCGCGGTCCGAACGAGAAGCTGGACGCGCTGCTGAGCGGACAGCTCTCGGCCACCGATCCGGCCGAGCGCACCCGCCTGCTGAGCGCGGCGCAGGGCGCGGTGCTCGACGAGGGCCTGTGGATTCCCACGGTGGAGCTGTCCCAGGCCATCGGCGTCGGCAAGAACGTCGCGGACGTGAAGTTCGAGGCCTCGGCCCGGCTGCAGTTCCACGACACCTGGATCCGGCGGTAACGCCGTGCGCCGCTACGTGATCGGGCGAATCCTGCAGGCGGCGGGGGTACTGTGGGCGGCTTTCAGCCTGTCCTTCGTGGTGCTGTACCTGCTGCCCTCGGACCCGGTGGAGCTGGTCGCCAACTCCACCCCGGGCACCCCGGTCGACGCGGCGGCGCTGGCCGAACTCCGCGCCAGATACGGTCTGGACCAGCCGGTCTGGGAGCAGTACTGGACCGCGATCTCACACGCCGTGCGCGGCGACCTCGGCCATTCCATCGGCAGCGGGCAGTCGGTGACCGGCGCGCTCGGTGAGGCGCTGCCCGCCACGCTGGCGCTGGCGGGCACCGCCCTGCTGTTCGCGGTGCTCGGTGGCACGGCACTGGCGCTGGCCGCCTCCTACACGCGCCGGCCCTGGCTGCGCGGGCTGCTGACCGCCCTGCCTCCGCTGGGCGCGTCCATGCCCACCTTCTGGGTGGGATTGATTCTGCTGCAGGTCTTCTCGTTCCAGCTGCGCCTGGTGCCCGCGTTCGGCGGAACCGGTTTCAGCGGGACGGTGTTGCCCGCGCTGACCCTGGCCATTCCGGTGGGCGCGGTCATCGCCCAGGTGCTGTACTCCAGCCTCGTCACCACCTGGCGGCAGCCCTTCGTGGAGGTGGCCTTCGCGAAGGGGGCCTCGCGCTGGTGGGTGCAGCTGCGTCACGTCCTGCGTCCCGCCGCCGGGCCGGCGCTGACGGTCTCGGGCCTGTGGGTGGGCACGGTGCTGGCCGGTTCGGTGGTGGTGGAAACGGTCTTCGCGCGCACCGGCATCGGGCGGCTCACCCAGGAAGCCGTTCTCATGCAGGACATTCCGGTGGTGCAGGGCATCGTCACCTTCGCCGCCCTGGTCTTCGTGAGCGTGAACCTGCTCATCGACCTCATTCTCCCGCTGCTGGATCCCCGTGTGGTCCAGCACCGTTCGAGCAAGGAGCGCGCCCATGCCTGATCCCGGATTCAGCACCTTCGTGATTCCCGCGCTGCCGGCGGCCCGCCCGCTGCGGGCGGCGGTGACCCGGCTGCGTTCGCGCTTGCGGGGTGCACCGGGCGGCGCGGACGCGGGTTTCCGCTCGCGCCGCCGCGTCCTGTTGCTGTCGCACGCACTGGTCGACACCGGCATGGGGTACTGGTACACGGACTGGGCGATCGTCGATGACTGACGCCCTCGCGCTGTTCAAGGCCGACGGTCCCGCGAAGAGCGCTGCACCCGAACGAGATTCGGCCGCCGCCGGGCTCGCCGCACCCGCGGCCGCTCCGGCGCCCGGGACCGGTTCCGTCTCCGACCGGGTACCCGGCATCGACCCGGTGGACGGCGACGCCGGAACTGCCGCCGGTGCGGGCCGAGCACGGGCGGGGGCGCGCCTGTCGCCCGGCTCGTGGTTCGGCGCGTTGCGCGGCAACCTGGGGCTGGTGCTCGCGGCCGCGGTCGTCCTGCTGGTCCTGGGCTGGGCGCTCGTGCCCGGTCTGTTCGCCGGCGGCGACCCGCTGACCGGCGTGCCCGCGCAGAAGTTCCAGGCGCCCGGCGCCGAACACTGGTTCGGCACGGACAATCTCGGCCGGGATCTGTACACCCGCGTCGTGCACGCGGCCGCGCTGTCGCTGACCGCCACGGTCTTCGCGGTCCTGCTCGGGCTCGTCGTCGGCGGGCTCATCGGGCTGGTGGCGGGCGCCGCGGGCGGGATCGTGGACACGGTGCTCTCGCGCATCATCGATGTGCTGCTGTCGATTCCGGAACTGCTGCTCTCGCTGGCCGCGGTCACCGTGTTGGGCGCGGGCACCCGCAACGTGGCCATCGCGGTCGGCATCGCGCTGGTCGCGCGGTTCGCCAGGGTCATGCGCGCCGAGGTGCTGCGGGTGCGCCGCGCCCCGTACGTGGAGGCCGCGTTCGCCTCGGGGGTGCGCTGGCACACCGTGCTCTTCCGGCACGTGCTGCGCAACGCCTACGGGCCGGTGGCCGCGCTGGCCGCCATCGAGTTCGGGGTGGCGGTGCTGGCCATCGCCGCGCTGAGTTTCCTGGGCTACGGCGCGGTCCCGCCCACCCCGGAGTGGGGTTCGCTCATCGCCGAGGGCCGGAACTTCCTGGCCACGGCCTGGTGGCTCACCACCCTGCCGGGGCTGGTGATCATCGCCCTGGTCCTGTCCACCCAGCGGATTGCCCGCGCGATCAGCCGGGACAACAGCCGATGAGCGCGCCACTGCTGCGAATCGAGGGGCTGCGCGTGGAGTACCGCGGCAGCACCGGAACCACCGCCGCCGTGCGGGACGTCGCACTGCGCGTCGAGCGCGGGGAGACCCTGGCGCTGGTGGGGGAGTCCGGCTCGGGCAAGTCCACGCTCGCGCACGCGGTGATCGGGCTGCTCGGCGGCGGCGAGATCACCGGCGGCGAAATAGATTTCGCGGGTGAGCGCCTCGATCGGGCCGGGCAGCGGGCGCTGCAGAAGATTCGCGGGGCGCGTATCGGGCTGGTGCCGCAGGATCCAGGCACCTCGCTGAACCCGGTGCTGCGCATCGGCGACCAGATCGCGGAGGTGCTGCGCATCCACGGCCGTGCGGGGCGGCGCACGGCGGGGCTGGAGGCCGTTCGCATTCTGGAGCAGGCGGGCCTGGACCGGCCCGAGGTGCGCGCTCGCCAGTATCCGCAGGATCTGTCCGGCGGCCAGCGCCAGCGGGTGCTGATCGGCATCGCGCTGGCGTGCACCCCGGAACTGGTCATCGCCGATGAGCCGACCAGCGCCCTGGACGTGACCGTGCAGCGCCGGATCCTGGATCACCTGGCCGAGCGCACGCGGGAGTCGGGCACCTCGGTCCTGCTCATCACCCACGATCTGGGCGTGGCGGCCGAACGCGCCGACCGGATCGCGGTCATGCGCCGGGGCCGGATCGTCGAGATCGGCGACACCGCAACGGTCCTCGCCGACCCGCGGCACGAGTACACGCGCCGGTTGATCGCCGCCGCACCGGGCCTGGATCCGGCCGGTGTCGGTCCGGCCCGTTTTGCCGAGCCGGGGGCCGAGTCCGTGACTCCGGAGTCGCGCACTCCGGAGTCGTCTGCCGAGGAGCCGCAACCGACGGCCGAGGCACCGCGGGTGACCACCGGGCCGGTGGCCGCCGCCGAACCGCCGCTCGCCACCGAATACGGCGCTCCCGCTCCACGATCGGTGCGATCCGGGACGGCCCCTACCGGCGAACCGCCAGTCGGAGAGGGGCCCCCGCTGCTGGTGGCGACCGGGTTGCGCAGGTCTTTCACGATCGCACGCGGGGTTGCGCTCACCGCCGTGGACGACGTCTCGCTCACCATCGCGCGCGGCGAAACCCTCGCCGTGGTCGGCGAATCCGGCTCCGGGAAGTCGACCACCGCGCGCCTGATCGCCCGCCTGGACACCCCCGACGCCGGGTCGGTCACCTTCGACGGCCGGGACATCGCCGACCTGCGCGGCGCACCCCTGCGCGACCTGCGCAGGCGCATCCAGGTCGTCTACCAGAACCCCTACGTCTCACTGAATCCCAAGCTCAGTGTCGGCCGCATCATCGCGGAACCGTTGCAGGCCTTCGGCGTCGGCGACCGCGCCGGGCGGCGCGCCGCCGTGACCGAACTGCTCGATCAGGTGGCCCTGCCCGCGGACTACGCCGCACGCAGGCCCGCCGAACTCTCCGGCGGTCAGCGCCAGCGCGTCGCCATCGCCCGTGCCCTGGCGCTGCGCCCGGAACTGCTGGTGCTCGACGAACCGGTCTCCGCCCTGGACGTCTCGGTGCAGGCCCAGATCCTCGAACTCCTCGAGCAGCTGCGCACCGAGCTGGAGCTGTCCTACCTGTTCATCTCGCACGATCTGGCCGTGGTGCGCCGCCTCGCGCACCGGGTCGCCGTCATGCGCTCGGGCCGGATCGTCGAAACAGCCACCACCGCGGAGCTGTTCGCGGCGCCACAGCACGAGTACACCCGCGAACTGCTCGCCGCGGTGCCCCGCGCGCCCGCCCGCGCCCGCGGGCTCACCGCCGCCGAATCCGCTCGCCCGCCGGGTGATTCCGGCGTCTCGACCGCCACCATCGAAAGGACGGCATGATGCCGCGATTCACCCCGCTGCTGCTCGGCCTGGAGCTCTCCGGAACCGGTACGCATCCGGCCTCCTGGCGGCGCGCGGATTCCCGCGCGGAAGAACTGTTCACCCCCGGCTACTGGGTGGACGCGCTGCGCGCGGCCGACAGCGCGGGCATCGACCTCGCCTTCATCTCCGACTCGTACGCGGTGCGGACCGGTAGCGGCCGGATCGAACCGGGCGCGACCGGTCAGCCGGACGCCGGGGTGCTCGGCGGGCTCGACGCCGTCGCCATCGCCGCCCGGGTCGCGGCGGTCACCGAGCGCATCGGGCTGCTGCCGCAGGCTCCGGTCACCCATACCGAGCCGTTTCACCTCTCCAAAGCCGTTGCGAGCCTCGACTTCGCGAGCCTGGGCCGGGCGGGCTGGGAGGTGACGGTCGCCGGGGACGGCGAGGCGAAACTGTTCGGCCGCAAGCCCGAACAGGACGCGCGGGACCGCTGGCACGAGGCCGACGAGGCGATCGAGGTGGTGCGCAGGCTCTGGGACAGCTGGGAGGACGACGCCGAGATCCGCGACGCTCCGACCGGCCGCTTCATCGACCGCGACAAGCTGCACTACATCGACTTCGCGGGGGACAACTTCTCCGTGAAGGGCCCCTCCATCACCCCGCGCCCGCCGCAGGGACAGCCCCTGGTCGCCGTGCGGGCCGCCGATACCCCCGCCGCCCGGGTGGCGGTGCATCGCGCGGACATCGTGCGGATCGCCGCGGCCGATCTCGCCACCGCCGCGGCCGTGCGCACCGAACTCCGCACCGCGGCGGCCGCCGCGGGCCGGGACCCACAGCAGCTGCGCGTGCTGCTGGACATAGACATTCATCTCGCGGGCACCGCCGACGCGGCGGCCGGTGAGGTCGCCGAACTCGAGGACTGGTTCGCCACGCCCGCGCCCGCCACCGTGTTCCACATCGGCACCGCCGTCGAACTGAACGAACTGCTGCGCCAGGTCGAGATCGACTGTGCCGCTGACGGTGTGGTGCTCCGGCCGCTGGCGCTCCCCGCCGTGCTCGAGCACCTGCCGCTGATCACCCCGCCCACCCCCGGCAACGCGACGCCGGACGCGCTCGTCCCCGGCCTGCGCGGCAGGCTCGGCCTGCCGCGCCCCGCCAACCGCTACGCCACCGCCTGAGGAGAGCCATGCCGGAACAGCTGATACGCAAGCAGATTCACCTCGCCGCGCACTTCCCGGGCGTCAACCACAACACCGTGTGGACCGATCCGCGCTCGGGCAGCCAGATCGACTTCGAGAACTTCGTGCACCTGGCGCGCACCGCCGAGCGGGGTAAATTCGACTTCTTCTTCCTCGCCGAGGGCCTGCGGCTGCGCGAGCACCTGGACCGGATCCACGACCTCGACGTGGTCGGCCGCCCCGACACCTTCACCGTGCTCAACGCCCTCGCGGCGGTCACCACCCACCTCGGGCTCGCGGGCACCATCAACACCACCTACAACGAACCCTTCGAGCTGGCACGGCAATTCGCCTCGCTCGACCATCTCTCGGGCGGGCGCGCGGCGTGGAACGCGGTCACCTCCTCCGACGCGTTCACCGGCGAGAACTTCCGGCGCGGCGGCTACCTGGAGCACGCCAAGCGCTACACCCGCGCCGCCGAGGTCATCGAGGCCACCCGGGCGCTGTGGGACAGCCCGCCCGCCCCCGCGCCGACGGTGGATCGCGAGCGCGGGATCTTCGCCCCGCCCCCGGTCACGGTCCGGTTCGGCAGCGAGCAATTCGACATCGAGGGCGAGTTCGCGCTGCCGCGCAGTCCACAGGGCTACCCGGTGCAGATCCAGGCCGGCGATTCGGACGAGGGTCGCGAATTCGCCGCCGCCAAGGCCGATGTCATCTTCAGCGCGCACGGAGAACTCGAGGACGGGCAGCGCTTCTACCGTGACGTCAAGGACCGGCTTGCCAAGTACGGCCGCCGCCGGGAGGACCTGAAGATCCTGCCCGCCGCCGGATTCGTGCTCGGCGACACCGCCGCGGAGGCGGCCGAGAACGCCCGCGTGATCCGCCGCGGCCAGGTCACCCCGCAGACGGCGATCGCGTTCCTGGAACAGGTGTGGGGCCGGGACCTGTCGGCCTACGACCCGGACGGACCGCTGCCCGACATCGATCCGGTCGACAACGTGAACATCACTCGCGGCCGAGTCCGGCACGCCCGCGACCCGCTGGCCGTCGCGCAGGCGTGGCGCGCCAAGGCCGAGGCCGAGAACCTCAGCATTCGCGAACTCATCATCGCGACCACCGCGCGCCAGCAGTTCGTCGGCACCCCGCGCGAGGTCGCGCTGTCCATCGACGACCACGTGCAGCGCGACGCCGCCGACGGTTTCGTTCTCGTTCCGCATCTGACCCCCACCGGCCTCGACGAATTCGTCGACAAGGTCGTTCCCGAACTCCAGGAACTCGGCAGCTTCCGCACCGAGTACACCGGCAGCACCCTGCGCGACCACCTCGGTCTGCGCCACCCCCATCTCGGCACCGAAGGAGTACGCGCGTCATGACCGCAACCGTCACCGAATTCGAACAGCAGTTCCTCACCTGGCGTGCGGAGCGCGCGGCGTGGGCCCGGCAGCCGCTGGGCTGGCTCAGCCTGACCGGGCTGCACTGGCTCGGCGCGACCGAGGAGAGCGTCGAGGGCCTGCCCGGCCGCTGGCGCGCCGAGGGCGACCACGTCTACGTGCGAGCTTCCGTCGCCGACGAATTGCGTTTCGACGGAGCCGAATTGGCCGGGGAGCTGGAGCTGACGCCGGGCGAGGGCAAGCCGGGTCTGGAGGTGCACGCCGGTGACCGTGTCATCGAGGTGATCCGCCGCACCAAGCAGTACGCGCTGCGGGTGCACGACCCCGCCGCCCCGGCCCTGGCCACCTTCACCGAGATCCCGGTCTACCCGGTGGACCCGCGCTGGACGGTGCTCGGCCGCTTCGAACCGTACGAGGTGGCGCGCGTGGTCACCACCGGCGCGGTCGTGGACGGTCTCGAACACCACCACGTCGCCACCGGCACCGTCACCTTCGAGCTCGGCGGCCTCGAACACCGGCTCGTCGTGTTCGGCAACCAGACCATCGGCCTGCACCTGCTCTTCACCGACGGCACCAGCGGCGTCACCACCTACGGCGGGGGTCGCCGTCTCGACGTTCCCCGCCCCGCGCCGGACGGCACCCTGACGCTGGACTTCAACCGCACGGTCAACCTGCCCTGCGCCTTCACCGACTACGCCACCTGCCCGATCGCCCCGGCGCAGAACCGTCTGCCGCTGGATGTCGAAGCGGGAGAGCGCGATCCGGGGAAGGGGATTCCCGCATGAGCGCCGGCCACCGGGGGAGCGGGTCGCGCCCGGGCGCCGGGAGCCGATGGATCGGGTCCGCCGCGAACGGAACGGGGGACGCGGCATGAGCGTTCCGCTGTCCGTCCTGGATCTCGCGCCGATCAGCGCCGGATCCGACGCCCGCCAGGCGCTGCGCAACACCATCGACCTGGCCCGCAACGCCGAACGCTGGGGCTACCACCGGTATTGGATCGCCGAGCATCATTTCGTCGCGGTGGCCAGCTCCGCACCGACCACCCTCCTCGCGCTGATCGCCGCGGCGACCGAGTCCATCCGGGTCGGGACGGCGGCCGTGCTGCTGGGGCATCACACCAGCGCGGCGGTGGTGGAGGCGTTCGGCACCGTCGACGCGCTGCACCCCGGCCGCCTGGACCTGGGGCTGGGCCGGTCCGGCCATCGCGGTGACCAGCTGCGTTCTGCGGGCGTGCCGCCGGTGCCGAACCCGGACCGGCGCACCGAGGTCCGCGAGGGCGTGGTGATCCCGCCGCCCTTCATTCCGGGGCAGCTGCTGGATACCAGCCGGATCGCCGCGGGTCTGGAGGCGCTGCACCTACCCGGTGCGCAGCCGCTGCCCTACAGCGAGCAGGTGCAGCAGATCCGCGATCTGCTGACCGGTCACTACACCGGCAGCGACGGCGTGCACCTGCGCGCTGTCCCCGGCGAGGGCGCGGATGTGCAGCTGTGGCTGTTCGGCAGCAGTGGCGGTGAAAGCGCGCAACTGGCCGGGGAATTGGGCCTGCCGTTCGCCGCGAACTACCACGTCTCGCCCGGCACCATCGTGGAGACCGTGCAGGCCTATCGCGCGGCCTTCCGGCCCTCGGACCGCTATCCCCGCCCGTACGTGGTGGTTTCGGCCGATGTCGTGGTCGCGGAGGACGACGACACCGCGCGGCACCTGGCCTCCACGTATCCGCACTGGGTCTACAGCATTCGCAGCGGTGCGGGCGCGGCCGAATATCTCGATCCGGCGACCGCGCCACCGCTGTCGGATCATCAGCTCCGGCTGGTCGGCGACCGCGTCGCCACCCAGTTCGTGGGCTCGCCCGCCACGGTCGCCGCGCGCCTGGACGCGTTGCGCGAGTTCACCGGTGCGGACGAACTCGTCATCACCAGCGTCACCCACCGCCACGAGGATCGGCTCACCTCGCACCGCCTGCTGGCGCGCGAGTGGGGGCTGAACCACGTCAGGGCGGCCTAGAAGCTCTCACCTCGCTCTCGGGGAAGGGGACTCCAGCGCGAGCGAGGTGAGAACGGCTGCGCGACAGGGCCTCGCGCAGCCGTGCCCGGGGCCGGGCCCGGACCGTGGACCGTCCGGGCCCGCCTCCGGTGTGACATCGGCGTGGGTCGACATCGGCGGCGGTGCGCCACCGCGAGATCGGCTACGGCGCAACGCTGTGCGATCAGCGCGCCGCTGTGCCCGTCGGCCGTAGCCCGCCCCTGTGCCCGTCGGCAGTAGCCCGCTCCTGTGCCCGTGGGCTGTAGCGCGCCCCTGTGCCCGTCGGCGGTGATGCGCCGCAGCGCCGTCGGCGATTAGTGCACCCGCACTTCCGTCGGCGGTAGCTCACCGCGGTGTTCTCGTGGTGCCGAGTCACTGCTGAATCCGGTGCGGAGTAACGGGATACAACGAAGTCCGGCCTCGCGCCCGCGAGGCCGAACCGTCGTCGTACGTCAGGGATTCAGCGCGCGGTGCGGGTGGCGCGCCGCATGGCCGAGACCGGATCGGCGTAGAACACGCTGAGCGAGGTCACCGCGGCCGCGAACTCCTGCACCCGGCCGCCGAAGCGGCTGATGCGCAGATCCGCCGCGGGCAGCGTGGTGCTCTCGGCGAAAGCCTGTGCCACGCGCTCCATTCCGGGCCGGTAGCCGGTGAAGGCCTGACCGCCCAGCACCACGCGATCCGGGTTGAACATGTCGCGCACCAGCGCCGCGGTGCGGCCGAGGATGTCGGCGCGCTCGAGCAGCAGCTCGCGGGCCGTGGTGTTGCCCGCGTCCGCGGCCCGGTACAGGTCGGTGATCGCCGGGCGGCGGGTGGCCTCCGGCTTGGGCAGTACGCCGCGGCGCACCGCGCGCTCCAGGAAGAAGCGCTCACCGATGGTCGCCTCCAAGCAACCGCGCCGGCCGCAGGTGCAATCGGCGTCCGAGCCGGTGGGCAGGTGCGCGATGGAGCCGGGGCCGTTGGCGGGGGTGTGCACCCGATCGTGCAGGGTCACCGCGATGCCCGCGGTCTCCCGGGCGTAGATGTACAGGCTGCTGCCGGGCCGCGGGCCCTCGCCCGGTTCGCGGTTGGCCAGCAGCAGTTCCGAGGCGGCCATGGCCTCCACGTGCGCGGAGACCGAGACCGGCAGGTCCAGCACGCTGCTGAAGACCGCGGCCACCGGGGCGGCCTGCCAGCCCAGGCGCGGATGATCGACGACGCCGGCGGCCGGATCGACCCGACCGGCCAGCGCCACCCCGGTCCACAGCGGGCGACGGCGCGGCAGGCGATCCAGGAAGGCCTTGGCGCTGCGGGCCACTATGGTCAGCGCGGCGTCCTGACCCGTTTGGGGCGTGGCGATTTCGAGTCCGCCGAGAATGCGGCCGGACAGGTCGGCGGCCACGATGCGGGTCACGCTGGCGCCGATGTGCACGCCGACGGTCACGTACGAATCGGTGTCGACCTCGAAGGGCACGCGGGGACGGCCGACCGCGCCGGAGGCGGTGAGATCGGCGCGTTCTCGCAACAGACCCGCCGTAAGCAGCGCGGAGACTTGGCGATTCACGGTCGCGATGCTCAGACCCGTTGCCTGCGCGGCGATGTCGCGGAAGATGGGGCCGCGGGCGGCGGCCCGGAGTACGGCGGCCGCGGGGTTGTCGGTGATGCGCAGCTCCGGCGGAACCGCGGGGCGGGCCGGGGCCAGCCGCGCGGTGGCCGCGGCGGTCTTGGTGGTGGAAAGGGTGCGTTCGAGCGTGGGGCTGGACATGATTCTGAGTCCTTGCTGCGGTCCCGTGCCGTGAATACGGGGGGACTGATGCCTAGATGGAGATAGTCAGCGATGCAGCGAACAGACCCGAATTCGAACGAATCGGAGAGATCAGAGCTCGGCTGCGCAGGTGCGGGGACAACACAGTTCCCGCTGGCGCGGCAGCCGCACACCCAGCGCGACGGTCACGTACGTGACTCGTGCGACGAGGGCAGGGGTGGCGGACATGAAATCAAGTTAACACTCCGCTCGAGCTGAAAGGAAGACGCGTTCGGGCCGCCCGGCCACCCGAGCGTGCCGAACGCTTCTCGCGGCAAACCCTCCGAGCAAGCTCCCTTCGCGCCGAATAATTTGCGGCCGTTGATGTTTGCCGATTCGAGACCCGGATGGCGGAATACACCCGCGGCGTGATCGACAACACTGCCGCGCCGGCCGGCTCTCCCACATCTCGAGACGCGACCGCCGAACCCAGCTCACTCCGCGCCGTGCGCGAGCACACGCATTCCGATCAGCGTGATTGCAAGCCGCGCCGCAGCTCGGCGGGGTGGCGCAATACCCGCGGCGGCCCGGGAATCGGCAGGCCGTGCGGGTGCCGGCCCGGGGGCGAACCGGCGCATTGCCGCGACCGCACCGCGCTATCCGATCTTGGTGCGCACCTGCGCACGCGGGTCGCCATTACAGTTCGAAACCGCAGGTCAATGGCGGAAAGGAGAACACAGTGCCCGCAGAACCGACCCCCTTGCGCACCCCGATCCGCCGGGCCGATCGCGCTCGCCAGGTGGCGGATATCCTCCGGCAGCAAATCCACGCGGACGCCTTCGAGAGCTCGCTGCCGACCGAGCAGGAACTGGCCGCCGAGTTCACGGTCTCCCGCAATACGGTTCGGGACGCGCTCGCCCTGCTCAAGGACGAGGGACTCATCGAGCGCGCGCCCAAGATCGGCACGCACGTCGCGCGCCGCAAATACGATCACGGGCTCGACGCCCTGCTCGGGCTGAAGGAGACCCTGCGCGGGCAGGGCGAGGTGCACAACGAGGTGCGCGCGGCGCACCCGGTGACCCCGCCGCCGGCCGTCGCCCGGCGGCTGCGGCTCGAACCCGGGCAGCAGGCCGTCTATATAGAACGCCTCCGGTACTTCGGCGATCTGCCGCTGAGCCTGGACCTGACCTACCTGGCGCCCGACATCGGCGAGCAGGTCCTCACCCGTGATCTGGAGACGAACGACGTGTTCGCGCTCATCGAGCAGATCAGCGGCGGGCCGCTCGGCTCGGCCGACCTGGCCCTGGAGGCCATCACCGCGGACGCCCATTCGGCCGCGACCCTGCAACTGCCCGAGGGCGGCGCGCTGCTGCTGCTCGAGCGCCTCACCAAACTCGAGGACGGCCGCCCGGTCGACCTCGAATACATCCGGATGCGCGGCGACCGGATCACCATGCGCGGCAGCCTCATCCGGCCGCCGGAGCGCACCGATTGGAGGCTGATCTGAATGGCCCTGGTCAACCAGCGGGCGGATGTCCCGGTGACCATCGACGAATCCCTGTGCATTCAGGGCTGCACGCTCTGCGTGGAGATCTGCCCGCTCGATTCGCTGGCGATCAATCCCGAGAACGGCAAGGCCTTCATGCACGTGGACGAGTGCTGGTACTGCGGCCCGTGCGCCGCGCGCTGTCCCACCGGCGCCGTCACCGTCAACATGCCCTACCTGCTCCGCTGAAGGATTCACCGTGAAGTTCCGCCCCGCCCGCCTCGCCGCCCTCGCGCTCGCCGCGGCCCTGTCGCTCACCGTCACCGGCTGCTCGCTCGAGGAGACCGCGAGCGGCGACACCGTCAAGCTCGTCGTCGGCTACCAGTCCAAGACCATCAACACCGTCACCGCCGGAACCCTGTTGAAGGCCAAGGGCTTCCTGGAGCAGCGCCTGAACGACCTCACCGCCAAGGGTGGGCCGAAGTACCAGGTGGAGTGGCAGGACTACGACACCGGTGCGCCGATCACCGCGCAGATGGTGGCCGAGAAGATCGACATCGGCTCGATGGGCGACTACCCGCTGCTGATCAACGGCTCCCGGACGCAGGCCAACGAGCGTTCGCGCACCGAGCTGGTGTCCATCACCGGCTACAACCCCAAGGGCGCGCTCAACATGGTGGTGGTGGCTCCGGATTCCCCCGCGCGCACCATCAACGACCTCGCGGGACAGAAGGTTTCGGCGAGTGTGGGATCCGCGGGCCACGGCACCCTGGTGCAGGCGCTGACCCGGGCGGGCATCGACCCCAAGACCGGCGTCGAGGTGCTCAATCAGCAGCCGCAGGTGGGCGCGTCCGCGCTCGAATCCGGTCAGGTGGCCGGGCTGTCGCAGTTCGTGGCCTGGCCCGGGCTGCTCGTCTTTCAGAACAAGGCCAAACTCCTGTACGACGGCGCCGAACTGAACGTGCCCACCTTCCACGGTGTGGTGGCCCGTCGTGACTACGCCAAGAACCATCCCGAGGTACTCGATGCCTTCCTGCGCGCACAGCTGGACGCGACCGACTTCATCCACACCGAGCCCCTGGAAGCGGCGCGCCTCGTCGCCGAGAACTCCGGACTGGCACAGGAGGTCGTGTACCTCTACAACGGGCCGGGCGGAACCTCCTTCGACACCACGCTGAAGCCGAGCCTGCTCGCGGCGTTCAAGGATGACGTGCAGTACCTGAAGTCGATCGGCGACTTCGCGGAACTGGACATCGACGCCTTCGTCGAACGCGCGCCGCTGCAAAAGGCTTTCGCCGACGCGGGTCGCGACTATGCCGCCGAAGTGGCGAACAGTGCCAACCCGGCGCCGGTCAAGGGCAACGACCCGGTCAGCGGCAAGCCTGCGGAGAACCCGGCCCTGGCCGGCGAGATCTGGTTCGCCGGTCAGAACGTCACCCAGCCGGTCTCCGACCCCACCGCGCTGCTGCGCGCCATCAAACAGGCTCGCGCCCAGGCCAAGACGATCCGCGCGGCCTACATCCCCGACGCCGAGCTCGGCACCCGCTGGTTCGCCGACAAGGCCCTGTGGGTCCGCGACGGCGAGCGCTACCTGCCCTTCACCACGGTGGCCGCCGCCCAGCGTTACCTGACCGCCCACCCCTCCGCCGCGACGGTCGCCTACGACCAGGCTGTGAACGAGGTTCGATCATGAGCGCCCCGCAGCGTGATCTCCGCCGTGGCCGAGCGCACCGTGGGGACAGCCGATGAGTACCGGCACGATCACACCGGTGCTCGGGCAACCCACCGTCGAACCGGCGGTGCGGGTCACCCGGCCCCGCCGGGACTTCACGACCTGGCGCTCCCGCGTGGTCCGGCTGACCTCCGTGCTCGTCGCGGTCGGGGCCTGGCAGTTCTTGACCGCCAACGACATTCGACTGTGGGTGCGGTTCGACACGCTGCCGACCGTCACCGAGATCGTGCGGGCCTTCCGGCATCAGCTGGGGACCGAGACGTTCTATCTCGACCTCGGCCAGTCGCTGATCCGCATCCTCACCGGCTTCGGGCTGGCGGCGGTGCTGGGCGTGCTGACCGGTGTGGCGCTGGGGCGTTCGCGCTGGTTCGCCGACACCGTCGGACCCATCACCGAACTGGCGCGGCCGATTCCGGCCATCGCGGTGGTGCCGGTGGCGATCCTGCTCTTCCCCGAGGACGAGGCCGGGATCGTGTTCATCACCTTCTTCGCCGCGTTCTTCCCGGTCATGGTGTCCACCCGGCACGCGGTACGCGCCCTGCCCACGCTGTGGGAGGACTCGGTGCGCACGCTCGGCGGCAGCCGCTGGGACGTGCTGCTGCGGGTGGTGCTGCCGGGCAGCCTGCCCGGCGTCTTCAGCGGCCTGTCCGTGGGCATCGGCGTCGCCTGGATCTGCGTGGTGTCCGCCGAGATGATCTCCGGGCGGCTGGGCGTCGGCTACCGCACCTGGCAGGCGTACACGATCGTCGACTACCCGGGCGTCTTCGTCGGGATCATCACCATCGGTGTGCTGGGGTACGGCACCTCGGCCGCGGTGGAACTCATCGGCCGGCGCGTGACGCACTGGCTGCCGCGCGTGCAGGAGGTGGCGAAATGACCGGCACGGGAATGAGTTTGCGAGCGGACGGGATCGACCTGTCCTACACCGGCGCGCCGGTGATCACCGATCTGACCCTCGACGTCCACCCCGGCGAGATCCTGATCCTCACCGGTCCGTCCGGCTGCGGGAAGTCCACGGTGCTGCGCGCCCTGGCCGGGCTGCTGCGCCCCGATTCGGGCCGGGTGCTCGCCGACGGCGTCGCCGTGACCGGCACCAACCGCGACCGGGCCGTCGTCTTCCAGGACAACGCGCTGCTGCCGTGGCGCACGGTCCGCGCCAATGTCGAACTGGCGCTGAAGCTCCGGGGCGAGCCCCGGGCCGGCCGCCGCGCACTGGCCGAGCGCTGGATCGAGGAGATCGGGCTCACCGGTTTCGCCGACTACCTGCCCAAGAGCCTGTCCGGCGGCATGCGCCAGCGCGTGCAACTGGCCCGCGGGCTGGCCGGGGCACCGCGCGCGGTGCTCATGGACGAACCCTTCGGCGCGCTGGACACCCAGACCCGCGCCACCATGCAGCGCCTGCTGATCGACACCTGGCGGACGCATCCGACCACCATCGTCTTCGTCACCCACGACGTGGACGAGGCGCTGCTGCTGGGCGACCGGGTGGCGGTGCTCGGCCGGGCGGGGGAGCCGCTGCGCGCCCTGCTCGACGTCCCGAACCCGCGCGAACTCGGCGCCGATCGCACCGCCCTGCGCGCGGACATCATCACCGCGCTGGATCACTCGGGCGACCTCGCCGCCCTCTGACGCGGACGGGCCCGCCGCGAATCCGGCCCGCACCCCACGCCGCCCGGTGCGAGCGGCCCCGCCGCCCGCACCGCGCCCCGGCGCGTCCCGAACTCGAAACCCTCGACCGAATGATGGTGTGCTCATGGAGATTCCAGAACTGTCCGCGATGATCCGCCTCGACTGTGACGTGCTGGTCATCGGCGGCGGCACCGCCGGCACCATGGCCGCGCTCACCGCCGCCGAACAGGGCGCGAACGTGCTGCTGCTGGAGAAGGCGCACGTGCGGCACTCCGGTGCGCTGGCCATGGGCATGGACGGGGTCAACAACGCCGTCATTCCGGGCAAGGCCGAACCCGAGGACTACGTCGCCGAGATCACCCGCGCCAACGACGGAATCGTCAACCAGCGCACCATCTATCAGACCGCGACCCGCGGCTTCGCCATGGTCCAGCGGCTCGAACGCTACGGCGTGAAATTCGAGAAGGACGCCTACGGGGAGTACGCGGTGCGCCGCGTGCACCGCTCCGGGTCGTACGTGCTCCCCATGCCCGAGGGCAAGGATGTGAAGAAGGCGCTGTATCGCGTGCTGCGCCAGCGCAAGATGCGCGAGCGGATCCAGATCGAGAACCGGCTCATGCCCGTTCGAGTGCTCACCGAGAACGGGCGCGCGGTCGGTGCGGCCGCGTTGAACACGCGCACCGGGGAATTCGTCGCGGTGGGGGCCAAGGCGGTCATTCTGGCGACCGGTCCCTGCGGCCGCCTGGGACTGCCCGCCTCCGGATACCTCTACGGCACCTACGAGAACCCGACCAACGCCGGAGACGGATACGCGATGGCGTACCACGCGGGCGCGGAGCTCTCGGGCATCGAATGCTTCCAGATCAACCCCCTCATCAAGGATTACAACGGTCCCGCCTGCGCGTACGTCGCCAACCCCTTCGGCGGGTACCAGGTCAACGCGCTGGGCGAGCGCTTCGTGGACTCGGACTACTGGTCCGGCGCGATGATGTCCGAGGTCAAGCAGGAGATCGAATCCGCGCGCGGGCCGATCTACCTCAAGGTCTCGCATCTGCCGACCGAGACCCTGGACACCCTCGAGGGCATCCTGCACACCACCGAGCGCCCCACCCGCGGCACCTTCCACGCCAATCGCGGGCACGACTACCGCACCCACGACATCGAGATGCACATCTCCGAAATCGGTTTGTGCAGTGGGCATTCGGCGTCCGGGGTCTGGGTGGACGAGAACGCCCGCACCACCGTCCCCGGGCTCTACGCCGCCGGTGACCTGGCCTGCGTCCCGCACAACTACATGATCGGCGCGTTCGTCTACGGCGACCTGGCGGGCGCGCACGCCGCGGGCACCCTCGCGGAGCTGCCCGCCCCCGCCGAGCTGCCCGCCGACCAGCTGGCCGCCGCGCACGAACTCGTCTACCGGCCGCTGCGCAATCCCGACGGCCCGCCGCAGCAGCAGGTCGAATACAAGCTGCGCCGCTTCGTGAACGACTATGTGGCCCCGCCCAAGACGGCCACCAAACTCTCCCTCGCCATCGAGACCTTCGACCGCATGCTCGATGACCTCGCGGCCATGGGCGCGCAGACCCCGCACGAACTCATGCGCTGCGCCGAGGTCACCTTCATCCGCGACTGCGCCGAAATGGCCGCCCGCTCCTCGCTGACCCGCACCGAATCCCGCTGGGGCCTCTACCACGAGCGCGCCGATCTGCCCGAGCGTGATGACGTCGACTGGCGCTACCACCTCAACCTGCGCAAGAACGACAGCGGCGCAATGGAATTCCTCAAGCGTCCCATCGCGCCGTACTTCGTCCCGGTCCCCGGCCTGGACGAGCTGACCTCCGCCGACGACACCGTCATCCCCGTGGCTCAGCCCGAACTCGTCGGCAGCCCGCCGAACCTGGCGACGGCCCCGCCGGACACCGATGCCGCGCCCGGCGCGGGTGCGGCGCCCAAGATCGTCGTCTCACCGCGCATCGCGCTGCTGCTGTCCCTGGATTCGCCCGCGGTCGCCGAACTCGAGTCCTTCCTGGACGATCCGGACGCGCAGGTGCGCGCGACCGCGATCTCCGTCCTGACCGAGGGCACCCCCGACGGCTGGGGCGACCGCCTCATCGCCGCGCTGGCCGATCCGGATGCCGCGGTCCGCGCCGAGGCCATCTCCGGCCTGCGTGAACTCGTCGAAATCTTGCCCGCGGCAGCCGGTCTCGCGTCGCACGCCGATTCCCCCGACCCGGCGGTCCGCGCCGTCGTCATCGACCTGCTGCGGGCCCTGCGCGCGGGTTCCCCCGAACTGTTCGCCGCGGCGGCCGCCGACGCCGACCACCGCGTCCGCATCGAGGCGGTGAACGGCCTGGTCTCCCTGGATGATTGGAACGCCCTGTCGGTCGCCACCCGCGACGGCAACCGTGAGGTCCGTATCGCCGCCGCCAAGGGCCTGGCCACCATCGGCCTGGGCGGCCTCGACTCGGTCCGCGCCCTCCTGGACGATCGCGACCCCCTGGTCCGTGCCGCGGCCCTGACCGCCCTGGCCCGTCTCGGCACCCCCGACGACGCCGCCGTCCTGACCGCCGCCCTGAAGGATTCGGCCTGGCAGGTCCGCGAAGGCGCGGCCCGCGGCCTGCCCGCCGCCGGCCCCGACCTGGCCGCCGATCCCCTGCGACTGGCCCTGACCGACATCCACCCCGACATCCGCAAGGCGGCCGTCCTGACCCTGAGCAGCTGGCCCGAATCCAGTTCCGCCCGCGCGTCCCTGGAATCGGCCCTGGACGACACCGACGCCGACGTCCGCGCCTACGCCCGCCGCGCCCTGGCGGTGCACGCGGGCTGACCCCTCGACTCCGGATACACCGGGGCCCCGAATGTTTCGAACATTCGGGGCCCCGGTGCGTGCGCGGTCAGCGGTCGTTCGCGTCGGCGAACAGGCCCTCCACGGCCGTGATGAAGTACGGGAAGTGACCCGCGAACTGGTAGAGGTCCTGCTCGGACTCGAAGCCGCCGAACCAGTAGACGCCCAGCTCGCCGTCGTCGGCGGGGTTGAGGTCGCGGAACTTGTTGACCCACTGGTCGGTGCGGCGGCCCGCCACCATGAAGGGGAGGCCGCGGGAGAAGACCATCTCCTGATCGGGGGGCGGGAGTTGCCGGGGGACAACCGCATCGAGGCTGCGCAGCATCGCCTGCACGCGAGCGGCGACATCGCGGCCACGGGCGGTGCGGGAGGGGAGATAGCGGGGCAGCAGCAGCGCCGCGCCGCCCGCCGCCGCCAGGGCGACCCCGATCAGGGCGTGGCCGGGGCCCAGGGCGAGGGCCAGGGTGGTGATCGCGCCGACCGCGATCAAGCCGGCGCCCAGCCAGAATTCGAAGCCGCGGCGCGTGCGATCGATGAAGGTGCCCTGTGCGGTCGCGTCGTCGATCAGGGCGGCGCGCACGTCGTTCGCGGGCACCCGGCCCCGGCGCTGGGACAGCAGCACCGAATCCTTGCCCTCGGGGATGAGCGCGGCGTAGACCGCGCGCTCGTAGCCGGTCAGATGGTCGTCGGGGGCGTTGATCCGGGTGATCCGCCAGTCCGAGTCACCGGCGACCTCGACCCAGACATAGCTGCGCACAGCCAGATCCACCAGCGTCGCGGCCATATCGGCGGCGTCCACGTAACCGTCCGCCAGCAGCCCCGCGGTGCCGGGCAGAACGCCGTCCGGCGAGGTGAAGGTGACCCGATTCCCCTCGCGCGCCAGCGGATCGAGCACCTCGGTGCCGCTGGGCTGCACCCGGCGCGCCCAGAACACGTACCCGCCCGCGGCCAGCAGTCCGGCCAGCAGCGCGCCGAAGGCCGCCCACACCGGCGCGGTCAGCGAGAACGGGCCGGGCGCGTTGTCGTCCTCGATGTCGGCGTTGGCCCGCACCGTGCCCGCGGGCACCTGCAAGGTCACATCGACGATGTCGCCCTTGCGCAGCCCGGTCTTCTCCAGATGCGCCACCCCGTCCGGCTCGACCCGAATGTCCGCGCAGTTCTCCGGTTTTCCGGGCGGGCCGATCGTGCACTTGGTGATTCCCATCCGGAAATCGGGGCTGATCACCGTGGCGCTGATCGAGGCCACGTCGGTGTTGAGCACCCCGGTCCAGTGGAACACCTGCGCACCCTGGGTCTCGGACACGGTGTTGTGCACCACGTACGTCACCGTCGCCGTGCCCGGGCGCACCTCGATGGTGAAGAGATTGTCGGCGACGCCGGCCGTGCCGTCCCCGACGGTCTGCACATCGGTGACCTCGAAGCTGCGCTCGACGCCCTCGCTGAGCTGCACCCGCAGCGGCAGCACCTGGCGGAACTCCTCGCCCTCGGGCACTTCCACGGTCTGGCTCACCCGCAGCAGACCATCGTCGCCGAGATTGATGTCCGCGGTGATGCGCACTCCGACCGGCTGCGCGAGGGCGACCGGCGCGAAAATGCCCGCTACCGCGAGCAGCAGCGCGACGAGGGCGCCCCCCCGAAAAATCTGCATGGATGGGTACTTTAGCCAGCTTGCTATTCTTCCTCAGCGGCTGTCGGTAGTCATTGAGGAACGAGGGGGTGTGGGGGATGACTCGCCCACCGTCCGGGCACGGACCGAATCCCCCGGGTGGCTGGCCACCCCAACCCGGCCGACGCCCGACGCAGCCACCGCCCGGCTATCCGCAACGCCCCGGTTATCCACAGCGTCAAGGCTTTCCGCCACAGCCCGGCTACCGGCCGGCGGGTCCCGCCCAGCCGCAGGGGCCGGGATACCCCGCGCCCCAGGGCCACCCGCAGCCCCGGCCGCAGAGCTACGGCCACGCACCGGGATACGGCGCGCCCGGGGGCGCGCAACCGCGTCAGCCCGCCTATCGCCCGCCCATGCCGCCGCCGCCCGCGCACGCCGCGCCAGGGCGCACGCAGCCGCCGCCCCCACCCCCGCGCCGCCGGCGCTGGGGCACCCTGCTCGTCATTCTCATCGTGCTGGTGACCAGCCTGCTGTTGCGCACGGCCGTCAAGAACGGTTTGAACACACTGGGTTCCGGCGACGGGGTCGGCACCACCTACCCGGCGCAGCCGGACGCCCCCGGCGTGGCCAAGACCTCGGACAATCCGCTCGTGGTCGACACCGGCCTCACCCTCATCCCCGCGAACTGCGACTACACGCCCTGGAGCACGCAGCTCAGCGCCGCGCGCACCTTCTTCGACACCGCCGCCAAATGCCTGGAAGACGCCTGGCGGCCGCTGTTCACCGAGGTGAACCTGGCCTTCGAAGCGCCCAAAGTCATGGTGTCGGAAGGCACTTCGGGCATCACCACGCTGTGTACCGGCAACAGCAGCAGCTTCGCCGCGTTCTACTGCTCCGCCGACAAGACCATCTACATGCCCATCAGCCAGCTGCAGACCGACATGTACGGCGACAACTGGGTGGTCTACCTGTCGGTCTTCGCGCACGAGTACGGCCATCACGTGCAGGCGCAGTCCGGCATCCTGGGTAAGGTGCACCAGGAACGGCGCACCGCGGGCACCCGCTCGGACGGCGGGCTCGAGCTCTCGCGCCGAACCGAGTTGCAGGCCAACTGTTTCGACGGCATGTTCCTGGCCTCCTCCAAGGGCGGCGGGGCGCTGACCTCCGCGCAGATCAACGTGGCCAAGAACGACATCTATCACCGCGGCGACGCCCCCGGCGACATGCGCGATCACGGCAGCTCGCAGAACAGCGGCGGCTGGTTCGAGCTCGGCTACGACAAGAACCGCACCGCACAGTGCAATACGTTCGCCGCGGCCGCGAGCAAGGTGAACTGAGCGGCTGCGAACAATGTGAAACGGCTCCGCCGGGCGGGGCACCGTAGCGACGAAAGAGGCCGGGGCGGTGAGTGACTCACTCACCGCCCCGGCCTCGCACCGTTCGGACCGACTCAGTGCCCGAACGGCCCCTCACCCGGACGTCGCTGTCCGTGTCCATGTCCGTTCACGCCCTCGGCGTACGCGGTCTCCGCGTGCAGCGCGAAGTCGATCCCGTTGACCTCGTCCTCGCGGTTCACGCGGAAGCCGATGGTCTTGTCGATGAGCTTGCCCAGCGCGTAGGAGACGCCGAAGGCGAAGGCCGCCACCGCGACAACCCCGACCGCCTGCTTGCCGAGCTGGCTCAGCCCGCCGCCGTAGAACAGGCCCTCCTTGCCGCCCTCGCCGGTCATGGTCCGGCTGGCCAGCAGGCCGATGAGCATGGTGCCGACCACGCCGCCGACGAAGTGCACGCCCACCACGTCGAGCGAATCGTCGTAGTTGCCCTTGAACTTCCAGCCCACCGCGAACGAACACACCACGCCCGCGACCAGGCCCACCACGAGCGCGCCGACGGTGGTCACCGAACCGCAGGACGGGGTGATCGCGACCAGACCGGCCACCACACCCGAGGCCGCGCCGAAGGTGGTCGGGCGGCCGTCGCGCAGCTGCTCCACCGCGAGCCAGCCCAGCATGCCGAGGCAGCCCGCGACAAGGGTGTTCAGGAAGACCGCGGCGGCGGTGCCGTTGGCGTTCAACGCCGAACCGGCATTGAAGCCGAACCAGCCGAACCACAGCAGACCCGCGCCCAGCAGCACGAACGGCAGATTGTGCGGGCGCATGGCGTCGACCTTGAAGCCGACGCGCGGGCCGAGCACCAGGGCCAGGGCCAGTGCCGAAGCGCCGGAGGCGATCTCGACGACCAGGCCGCCCGCGAAATCCATGGCGCCGAACTTGGCCAGCCAGCCGTCCGGGGTCCACACCCAGTGCGCGATCGGGGCGTACACCGCGATGGCCCACAGCGGCACGAACACCATCCACGCCGAGAACTTGGCGCGGTCCGCGATGGCGCCGCTGACCAGGGCCACGGTCAGAATCGCGAACGTCAGCTGGAAGGTGACGTAGAGCAGCAGCGGGATGCCGGTGTTCTCGCCGATCATGTAGAGCGAGGTCGGATCGATTCCGGCCAGCCCGAAATGCCCGAGATCGCCGATGAGCCCGCCGCCGGCGTCGTCACCGAAGGCGAGGCTGTACCCCACCAGCAGCCAGGCGACCGTCACCAGCGGAATCGAGATGAAGCTCATCATCAGCATGTTGAGCACACCGCTGGACCGCACCATGCCGCCGTAGAAGATCGCCAGCCCCGGCGTCATGAGCAGCACCATGGCCGTGGCCGCGAGCAGCCAGGCCGTGGCGGCCGGATCTAGGGTCGGTGTCATCGGTAACTCCCTTCGCGCGAATTCGCGTTGCACGGAAGTTACCGAAAACTCACGTTTCGGCGCTGTTACGAAATTGAGGACTTGGATACGTGTCTGTAACAGGTCTAGCTGCGACGATCCTTGCTCTTCTTGGCCAGCTGCCGCAATCCGCGCGGTCCGGGCACCGGCAGATCGTCGTCCAGGGCCATCCACTCGGCGGTGGTGAGCCACCGCTGCTGCGCGCGGGCGTCGGCTGTGTCGTTGAACACGCGGCGGCCGCGATCGTCCCGCAGTTCGTAGGCCAGCACCGACCAGCGCGGCGGGCGGCCCTGCTCGGCGATCTGATCGCGCAGATAGGCCGCGACCAGCGTGCCCAGCGCGTTCACCGGCCGCAGCGACACCCGGTTGCCGTACCTCGCGGCGTGGAAACGCCTTCCGGCACACAGGGATCGGGGCGTGGCGCTGTAGGCGATCCAGCCCGCGCGCTGCGCCCGCTCGATCAGCCACAGATGTTTGACGGCCGTCGGCGCGATATCGCCGACCCGATCGCGAATGAGCGCGAACACCGGCTCGGACAGCAGGATGTCGCGGCGGGTCGGGCCGGTGCCGTGCACGGTCCAGTACTCATCGGTGAGTTTGGCGAGCACCCGGCCGAAGTCGTCGACGCTGCGCTGGGCGCGCCGGCCCAGGCGTTCGATGCGCTCGGCCTCGGCGCGCATGTCGTTCTGCACGATGAGGGTTTCGATGGCCGCCAGCGTCGGCACCTGGCCGCGCTGTAGCAGCTCGAGAATGGCCCCGGCGGTGGCCGGATCGGCGGCGGCCGACACCGGTAGCGAGGCCCGCTTGATGTCGTAGTCCTCGGGGTTGATGGCTCGACTGAGCAATCCGACCGCGGCGAGATCGCCGGCGAACTCGGTGCTGGAGAGCCAGGCTTCTGCGATGTCGTCGTGCGACGGCACTGGGCGTTCCTCCGGGGAATTTGGTTGTGCCCCGGTCGGGATGAGGGACCGGCCGGGGCCACCAACCTGATGAAGGTTTGGCTACCGAAGTTGCCGAGGTCCACGGTAGCCAAACAATTGCGATCTTGCTGCATCGGTTGATGCGATCGTTATGTCCGGTCTGCGGAGTTGAAACCGAACGCGTGTCCGTAAATGGCGATCCTGCGCATAAGTTACGTCCGGCTATCGGGCCGGGAGGTCACGCTAAGAATTTGCTCGAGCGCATCACCGGGACCGCGTCCGGTCCGGTCGGTATCGAACGGGCCTCCGGACTGGATGTGACCTACATCACATAGTTGTGCGACGCGCTCGTCCGGAACCGCCGGAGCGCAGCGGAGCGGTGTCACCGCCTGCCGGTACCCTCGGGCCGTGGCTCTGTACCGGAAGTACCGACCGGCAACGTTCGCTGAAGTGGTGGGGCAGGAGCACGTCACCGATCCCCTGAGTATCGCCCTGGACACCGGGCGGATCAGTCATGCCTATCTCTTCTCCGGACCGCGCGGCTGCGGTAAAACCTCGTCCGCGCGCATTCTCGCGCGCTCGCTCAACTGTGTGGAGGGTCCGACCTCCACCCCGTGCGGGGTCTGCCACTCCTGTGTATCGCTGGGCCCCGGCGGCTCGGGCAACCTCGACGTCATCGAACTCGACGCCGCGAGCCACGGCGGCGTGGACGACACCCGCGAGCTGCGCGACCGCGCCTTCTACGCGCCCGCCGAATCCCGCTACCGCGTCTTCATCGTCGACGAGGCGCACATGGTCACCACCGCGGGCTTCAACGCGCTGCTCAAGATCGTGGAAGAGCCGCCCGCGCACCTCATCTTCGTCTTCGCCACCACCGAACCGGAGAAGGTGCTGCCCACCATCCGGTCCCGCACCCACCACTACCCGTTCCGGCTGCTGCCCCCCGCGACCATGCGCGGCCTGCTCGGCAAGATCTGCGATCAGGAAAACGTGCAGGTCGAAGAGGCGGTGTACCCCTTGGTCATTCGCGCGGGCGGCGGTTCGCCCCGCGACAGCCTCAGCGTGCTGGACCAGCTGCTCGCGGGCGCCGGCCCCGACGGCGTCACCTACCCGCGCGCGGTGTCCCTGCTCGGGGTCACCGACGTCGCCCTCATCGACGACGCCGTGGCCGCCCTGGGCTCGGGCGACGGGGCCACCCTGTTCGGCACGATCGACCGCGTGGTCGAGGCCGGCCACGATCCCCGCCGCTTCGCCACCGACCTGCTCGAACGCCTGCGCGACCTGATCCTGCTGCGCGCGGTCCCCGACGCGATCGCCCGCAACCTGGTCACCGGCCCCGGCGACGTCCTGGAGCGAATGCAGGCCCAGGCCGACGCCATCGGCCCCGCGAGCCTGGCCCGCTTCGCCGAACTCCTGCACGAGGGCCTCGGCGACATGCGCGGCGCGACCGCCCCCCGCCTCCTGCTCGAGGTGGTGGCGGCCCGGATGCTCCTGCCCGCCGCCTCCGACGCCGAGACGGCCACCCTGCAGCGCCTGGAAAACCTGGAACGCCGCATGGCGGGCGGCGCCCTCCCGCCCGCCCAGCCGGCCCAAGGTTCCCGCGCTCCCCAGCAGCCCGCCCCGCACCAGCAGCCCGCCGCCCAGCCGCAGCCCGCTCCCCAGCCCCACGCCGCCCCGCCCCCGACCGGCGAACCACGCCGCCGCGGCGCGGAGGCCCTGGCCGCGATCCGCGGCAACAAACAACCCGAAGCCCCCCAACAGTATTCGGCCCCCACGCAGCAGGATGCCGCCCCGCGACAGGCGAACGCGCCACATGGCGCCGGAGCGCAACAGCAGGCTCCCGCGCGGCAGCCCGAGCCGCAGGATGTCGCGACCCGGCAGCCGAACGCGCCACGGGACTCGGTGGCGACGCCCGATTCCGCCGCCGCGCAGCAGGCTTCGGCGCGGCAGCAGTCCACGTCCGCGCCGCAGGATGCCGCGGATCGGCAGCCGAACACGCCGCAGGAGTCGGCGGCGAGGCCCGATGCCGCCGCACAACAGGGTGTGCAGTCGTCTGCGCCGCAGCGGGATTCCGCGCCCGCGTCGCAGGGAGAGCAGCCGTCGTCCGCGCGGCACGGCGAGGATGCCGCGATTCCGGCGCAGTCGCGCGGGGATGTGGTGAGCGCGGACGGGGGTTCGGCCGACGGTGCCGTGCAGGCCGGTGCGCCCGAAGGCGTTTCGCCTGCTCCGGTGCAGCACGGGCATATCGCGAGCGGCGCGGCGGTCGCGGCCGGAATCGCTGCTGCGCAGGCGCATCCGGAGGGGCCGGGTAGGCCCATCGCCATGCGCCCGCCCGAGATGAGCGCGGCGCGGGTCACCGCGATCGCGCCGAGTCCCACCGCGCGGCGGGAAGAGCTCGCCGCGGAAGATATCTCCGTGGCGGCTGGCACCGTACCCGAAGATGTTGTAGCGCAGGACATTTCCTCGCTGGACACGGACGCCGGGGCCGTCGACGCCGCGCCGGAGTTGCGGGAGCCCGGGCTCGACGCGGAGCCGGACCTCGATTCCGAACCCGCGCTCGAACTCGATGTGGAACCCGCCCTCGCCGCCGAGTCCGCTCTGATCGATGAGCTGATGGCCGCGTCCGAGCCGTCGCTCGACGGCGAGCTCGAACCCGGTTCCGGGTCGGCCATCGACACCGGCGCGCCGTCGAGCACCGACGGGACGCCGGGTGTTGACGCCGAATCGGGTTCCGCGGCAGCGCTCGTGGCCGAGCCGTCGCTCGAATACGGGGTGGACGGCGGGGCGGGTCCGGACGCTTCCGGCGCAGCGGATCTCGCCGCCGAGCCCGCGTTCGATCCGGCGCGCGAGCCCGCGCCAGCTTTCGGGCTAGTCCCTGAAACGCATGGTGCGGCAGTCGAATCCGGGACGGATCCCGCTCCGCAGCCGATTGCGGAGTCCGATCGTGCGGCGGCTCCCGCGCACGCTGTCGATGCGTCCGCCGCCGTCGAATCCTCCGTATCCGCCGACGCTTCCGGCCATGACGGTTCCGCCGGTGGTGGCGCGGACCCCGACGAAGTGCTGCGGGAGATCGAGGCGGCGTGGGCCGACATCCGGGCCAAGGTCCGGGAGTTCGGGGCGGCGGTGCAGGCGCTGCTGTCGGGTGCGTCGGTGTCGCGGCTCGAAGGGGCCACCATCGTTTTCGCGCATCAGCACGCGCCGCTGGCACAGCGGCTGTCGCAGCCGCAGAACCTGGACGCGGTGCGCTCGGCCGTGCGCGCCGTACTCGGGCGCGAGCATGACGTGAAGTGGGAAGTCGGCGGGGGAGGGGGCGCGGCGGCGGCCGCGCCCGCCAAGGGCGCGGGCAAGGGACCCGCCGGCGCCGGACCCGCCGCCAAGAAGGGGCCGGCGCAGTTCTCCCGGCCGAGTCAGGCCAAGAGCGCGCCCCCGGCCGCGAGCGCGCCCGCCGCGGCGCCGGCCGGCTGGGGCCCGGCCCCCGCGGACGAGGCGGCGACTGCGGTCGCGCCCGCTCCGGAACGCCCCGCGGAGCCCGCCCCGGCAGCCCCCGAGCGGGTGTTCACCCGCGGCGGTTCGGCGGCCCGGAACACCCCGCCGGAAGACGATATTCCGCTACCTGACGGGCCGGACCTCCCGGACGACCCGGGGCCTTCGGAATACTCGCCAGTAGGTTATGACGGCGTCCCACCTGCTACTACGGAGGAAGAGGAACGGGAGATGCTAGCCGCGGCGGCCGTCCCGGTCCCCGCCGAAGAGCGTCGCGACCCGGATGATGTGGCCTTGGAACTCCTGCGGTCGGAATTGGGCGCTACTCCGCTACAGGGTTGACAGTTGCCCTGTGAGACGGATTAAGTTAACCGGAGTTCGCATCGGGCGGTACTATGATCGGGTGGCCGCGAGTATCGGTTCGGCGAGGTTCTAAGGTATGCCCAGGCGTACGGGTTACCTGAACCGTGCCGACCGGTTCGTGCCGCTGTTTGTACAGCGTCAGGACGGCTGGCCGAACGGCCGGTCGGCGAGGTTATGGCTACGTGCTGACCGCACAACGCGGTGACGGCGCACCTTAAGGAAGGAAACACTCCGATATGACCACAGAGGCCTACATTTACGAGGCCATCCGCACCCCGCGCGGCCGCAACAAGAAGGGGTCGCTGCACTCGGTCAAGCCCATCGATCTGACCACCGGTCTGGTCGCTGAGCTGCGGAACCGCTTCCCGAACCTCGACGAGGATCGGATCTCGGACATCATCCTGGGTGTTGTTTCCCCCGTGGGTGACCAGGGCGCCGACATCGCCCGCACCCTCGTGCTCACCGCCGGCCTCCCCGACACCGTCGGCGGCATCCAGATCAACCGCTTCTGCGCCTCCGGCCTCGAGGCCGTGAACCTGGCCGCGCAGAAGGTCCGCTCGGGCTTCGACGACCTGGTCATCGCCGGTGGCGTCGAGTCCATGTCCCGCGTGCCGATGGGCTCCGACGGCGGCGCGATGTTCATGGATCCCGCGACCAGCTACGACGCCTACATCGTCCCGCAGGGCATCTCGGCCGACCTCATCGCGACCATCGAGGGCTTCACCCGCGATGACGTCGACGCCTACGCCGTGCGCTCGCAGGACCTGGCCGAGAACGCCTGGAAGAACGGCTACTTCGCCAACTCCGTCGTTCCGGTCAAGGACATCAACGGCCTGACCGTGCTCGACAACGACGAGCACATGCGTCCCGGCACCACCGCCGCCGACCTGGGCAAGCTGAACCCGGCCTTCGCCGGCATCGGCGAGATGGGCGGCTTCGACGCCGTGGCCATGCAGCGCTACACCTACGTCGAGTCCATCAACCACGTGCACCACGGCGGTAACTCCTCGGGCATCGTCGACGGCGCGGCCCTCGTGCTCGTCGGCAACGAGGACGCCGGCAAGGCCTCGGGCCTGACCCCGCGCGCCCGCATCGTGGCCACCGCCACCTCCGGCGCGGACGCCACCATCATGCTCACCGGTCCGACCCCGGCCGCCTTCAAGGCGCTGGCCAAGGCCGGTCTGACGGTTGACGACATCGACCTGTTCGAGATCAACGAGGCGTTCGCCTCGGTCGTTCTGAAGTTCCAGAAGGACCTGAACATCCCGGACGAGAAGCTGAACGTCAACGGCGGCGCTATCGCGATGGGCCACCCGCTGGGCGCCACCGGCGCGATGATCACCGGCACCATGGTCGACGAGCTGATCCGTCGCAACGCGCGCTACGCGCTGGTCACCCTGTGCATCGGCGGCGGCATGGGTGTCGCCACCATCATCGAGCGCGTCTAACGCCCACCGACTTTTCTCGAGGAGAACCAAAAACTATGAGTGAGAACATGATCGGCTGGGAAAAGGACGCCGACGGCATCGTCGTGCTGACCATGGACGACCCCAACCAGGGCGCCAACACCATGAACCAGCTGTACAAGGACTCCATGAAGGCGACCGTCGATCGCCTCGTGGCCGAGAAGGACGACATCACCGGTGTCGTGCTGACCTCCGCGAAGAAGACCTTCTTCGCCGGCGGTGACCTCAAGAACATGATGAAGACCACCCCGGAGAACGCGGCGGACATCATGGAGGAGCTCACCTCCATCAAGGGCGACCTGCGTCGCCTGGAGACCCTCGGCAAGCCGGTCGTCTCGGCGATCAACGGCGCGGCCCTCGGCGGCGGCCTGGAGATCACCCTCGCGACCCACTACCGCATCGCGGCCGACGTCAAGGGCGTCCAGCTGGGCCTGCCCGAGGTTTCCCTCGGCCTGCTCCCGGCCGGCGGCGGCGTCACCCGCATCACCCGCATGCTCGGCATCGCGAACGGCCTCATGGGTGTTCTGTTGCAGGGCAACAAGTTCAACCCGGCCAAGGCCAAGGCCACCGGCCTGATCAACGAGGTCGTCGGCTCGGTCGAGGAGCTCGTCCCCGCCGCCAAGGCGTGGATCAAGGCCAACCCGGACAAGGGCGTGCAGCCCTGGGACGTCAAGGGCTACAAGATCCCCGGCGGCACCCCGTCCACCCCGGCCCTGGCCGCGAACCTCCCGGCCTTCCCGGCCAACCTGCGCAAGCAGATCAAGGGCCAGAACATGCCCGCGCCGCGCGCGATCATGTCCGCGGCCGTCGAGGGCGCGCAGGTCGATTTCGACAACGCCTCGCTCATCGAGTCGCGCTACTTCGTCTCGCTGCTGACCGGCCCGGTCGCGAAGAACATGATCCAGGCGTTCTTCTTCGATCTGCAGTCGATCAACAACGGCGGATCGCGTCCCAAGGACGTGCCCAAGCGTGAGATCAAGAAGATCGGCGTGCTGGGCGCGGGCATGATGGGCGCGGGCATCGCGTACGTCTCCGCCAAGGCCGGCTACGACGTCGTCCTCAAGGACGTCACCATCGAGGCCGCCAACAAGGGCAAGAACTACTCCGAGAAGATCGAGGAGAAGGCGCTCTCCCGTGGCAAGACCACCCCGGAGAAGTCGGCCGCGCTGCTCGCCAAGATCCACCCGACCGCCGATGCGAAGGACTTCGCCGGAGTCGACTTCGTGATCGAGGCCGTCTTCGAGAACCCCGAGCTCAAGGCCAAGGTCTTCGGCGAGATCGAGGACATCGTCGACGCCGACGCGCTGCTGGGCTCGAACACCTCGACCCTGCCGATCACCCTGCTGTCCAACGGCGTCAAGCGCGCCGAGGACTTCATCGGCATCCACTTCTTCTCCCCCGTGGACAAGATGCCGCTGGTCGAGATCATCCGTGGCGAGAAGACCTCGGACGAGGCCCTGGCCCGCGTGTACGACTACACCCTGGCGATCCGCAAGACCCCGATCGTGGTCAACGACAGCCGCGGCTTCTTCACCTCTCGCGTCATCGGCACGTTCATCAACGAGGCCATCATGATGCTCGAGGAGAACATCGATCCGCAGACCATCGAGCAGGTCGGCCTGCAGGCGGGCTACCCGGCCGCGCCGCTGAAGCTGAGCGACGAGCTCAACTTCGAGACCATGCAGAAGATCTTCAAGGAGACCCGTGCCGCGGCCGAGGCCGAGGGCAAGGTCATCTCCGCCGCTTCGCTGGCCTCGGGCAACGTGATCGGCACCATGATCGACAAGTTCGATCGCAAGGGCAAGCTGCACGGCGCCGGCTTCTACAACTACGTCGACGGCAAGACCGCCGGCATCTGGGAGGGCCTGCGCGAGGCCTTCGGTTCCCAGCGTGAGCTCCCCGAGGGCGTCACCCTGCAGGATCTGAAGGACCGCATGCTCTTCATCGAGGCCATCGAGACCCAGAAGTGCTTCGACGAGGGCGTGCTCACCACCACGGCCGACGCGAACATCGGCTCGATCTTCGGCATCGGCTACCCGGCCTGGACCGGTGGCGTGCACCAGTTCATCGTGGGCTACCCGGGCGGCACCGCCGGCTTCGTGGCTCGCGCCGACGAGCTGGCCGCCAAGTTCGGTGAGCGCTTCGAGGTTCCGGCTTCGCTGCGCAAGTAGTCGAGTGGCGGCGTCCGCGCCGCCGATGACGACCGGCACCGCCCGGGTCACGATTCTCGTGACCCGGGCGGTGTGCTTTCCGGTCTCCGTGCTGGCGTTTCGTGCCCGATCCGGCGAAACCCGCGCTACGTTGGGAATATGTACGGGTTGCGCATCGGACCACCCGTCCGTTCGGTGTGTGCGCTCGTGTCGAGTTCGAGGTGGGCAGAGACGTGAACTCACAGCCTGACCCGGGAGGCCCCCGGAGAGCACCCTCCCGAGTCGAAAACGCCACCGAGGCATACGTTCCCGTGTCGATCGTGGACGAGCTCGAAGCCATGGGGCTGGCCGAGGCGCAGGAGATCGGCCGGGGTGGTTTCGGTGTGGTCTACCGCTGCACGCAGCGGGTGCTCGATCGCGTCGTGGCGGTGAAGGTGCTGTCCTCGGAGATCGACGACGAGAGCCGCGAGCGTTTCCTGCGCGAGGAACACGCCATGGGCCGCCTGTCCGGGCATCCGAACATCGTGGACATCTTGCAGGTGGACGTGACGGCGAGCGGGCGGCCGTACATCGTGATGCCCTTCGCCACGCACGGCTCGCTCGAACGGCTGGTCCGGGACAACGGCCCGCTCGGCTGGTCCGATTCGCTGCGGGTGGGGGTGAAGCTGGCGGGCGCGATCGAGACCGCGCATCGCGCGCAGGTGCTGCACCGCGACGTGAAACCGGCCAATGTGCTGCTGAGCCGGTACGGGGAGCCCATGCTCACCGATTTCGGGATCGCCCGCATTCCCGGTGGATTCCGGACCTCGACCAGTCTGATCAGCGGATCGCCCGCGTTCACCGCGCCCGAGGTGCTCAAGGGCGAGGAGCCCACCGTGCGCTCGGACGTGTACGGGCTCGGGTCCACCCTGTTCGCGCTGCTGACCGGGCACGCCGCCTACGAGCGGCAGTCGGGGGAGAAGATCATCGCGCAGTTCCTGCGCATCACCAGCCAGCCGGTGCCGGACCTGCGCGAGCAGGACATTCCCGCCGACGTGGCGGCGGCCATCGAGGCGGCCATGGCCCCGGATCCGCGGCACCGGCCCGCCTCGGCCGTCGAGTTCGGTGATCTGCTGCGCACCGTGCAGTCCGGGCACGGGCAGGTACCGGACGAAATGGCGCTGCTGGACGGCGATATCTCCGGCCCGGACACCGAATACGATGACAGCCGGTACTTTTCGCGCCAGCGCACCGGGACGGCGGTGCCCGGCGCCCGCAATCGCTCGATGACCCTGCGCCCGCCCACCGGGTCCGAGACCGGCGCCCGATCCGGTGATCCGGGCAGCGGTGACTTTCCGGTCCTGGGCAACACGCTGCCGCCCACGGCCACCACGAAATTCCGGCCGCCCACGCTCGCGCGCGAGCCGGTGCCGCGCCCGCGCCTGCTGGAAACGCTGCGCCAGGGCGGGCGGCGGCGGCTGGCGGTGCTGCACGGCCCGGCGGGTTTCGGCAAGAGCACCCTGGCCACCCAGTGGTGTGCCGAGCTCACCGATCGCGGGGTCGCGGTCGCCTGGCTGGGCATCGATCGCGACGACGATCACGAGGTGTGGCTGCTCGCGCACATGATCGCGGCCATTCGCCGGGTGCGCCCGGAGATCGGGGCCGGGCTCGAACAGGTGCTGGAGGAACGGCCCGCCGAGGCGGTGCCGTACGCGATCTCCGCGCTCATCGACGAGGTGCACGCGAGCGGATCCTCGGTGGTGGTGATGGTGGAGGACTGGCATCGCATCACCGACGCCGGCGCGCAGCGCGTGCTGGAGTCGTTGCTGGACAACGGATGTCATCATCTGCGATTCGTGGTCACGAGCCGCGAGCGCGCCGGGCTGCCGCTGAGCCGGATGCAGGTGGCCGACGAACTGGTCGAAATCGATTGCGATCAACTGAGTCTCACCGAGGATGAGACCAGGCAGATCCTGGTGGATCGCAACGGACTCGAACTCACCGACCGGCAGGTGGAGCAGATTCACGCCGCCGCGGGCGGCTGGCCCGCGGCCATTCAGCTGGCGAGCCTGTCCCTGCGCGGTGCGCAGCGGGACGCCGATCAGCTCATCGCCCGGCTCTCGGGCGACAGCAAGGCCATACGCGAGTACCTCGCGGAGAACGTGCTGAATCAGCTCGAACCGGCGATGCTCGAGTTCCTGAGCGCGGTCGCGGTCCCCGAGCGGGTCAACGCCTCCCTCGCGACGGCGCTGAGCGGCGCGGCGGACGCCGGGAGCCTGCTGGAGCAGGCCGAGGCGCGCGAGCTGTTCGTGCACCGGGTCTCCGACGATTCCCAGTGGTTCCGGATGCAGCCCATGGTGGCCGAGCACCTGCGCGCCCGGCTCGAACGCGCGCAACCCGGGCAGGTCAAGGCGCTGCACCGGCGGGCAGCGCGCTGGTTCGCCGAACACCAGATGCTGCGGCAGTCGGTGGATCACGCCATGGCGGCCACCGACTTCAAGTACGCCCTCGATCTCATCGAGAGCGGTGGCATGGACCTCATCGATCGCTCCCGGCTGGCCACCCTGTTCGGGACGGTGTCGAAACTGCCGGTGCAGCAGGTGACTTCGCGCTCCAAACTGCTGATGGCGCTGGCCCGCGCGAACGTGAACCTGCAGCAGTCCGGGGCCGCGCGCACCGCGCTGGGCCGGCTGTCGAACATGCTGGCCCGCAGTTCGCCGCAGGATGCCGAGGCCGTCATCCAGCGCTGCCAGGCCGCCGTGCTGGCCGCCGCCGACCAGGTGGCGCGCGATCGCACCGACGGGGTGCTGGACCAGCTCACCGATTCGCTGCGCCTGGTCGACGAGCTGCCCGCCTGGACGGTGTCCACCGCGGCGAATCTCGCGTCCTTCGTGCGGCTCTGCGAGTTCGACTTCGACGGCGCGCGTGCCACCCAGGAGTGGGCGCGGCCGTATCACGAACGCTCCGGTGATCCGCTGGGCGCGGTGTTCGGCCGCTGCGGTCTGGGTGCGGCCGCCTACGAACAGCTCGACATCCGGACCGCCACGGCGTGTTTCGAACAGGCGTGGCAGATCGCCCGCGATCGCTCCGGCCCGCGATCGCACCCGGCGCGGGTGGCGAGTGCGCTGCTCGGTGAATTGGCCTATCGCCGTGGGGATCTGGAGGGCGCCGAACGACTGCTGGATCAGAGTCGCGAGTTGCCGGCGCGGGTCGGCCCGATCGACTTTCTGGTGAGCACCTTCGTCATCGGCGCGCGGGTCAAAGCGGTGCTCGGCGACGCCGGCGCGGCTGCCGCCCGGCTGGACGAGGGCGCGCGTATCGCGGTGGAGCGCAAGCTGCCTCGCCTCGCCGCCCGGATCCGCGCCGAACGGCTGCGGCTGGAGCTGCCCGCCGAGCCCGGGGCGGGTTCGGCGGGTGATCCGCCGCCGCGGCCGGTCCACCATCTCACCGGTGCGGCGGCGCTGACCGCCGAGGCCGAGGAGATCGCCGCCATTCGCGCCCTGCTGGCACGGCACCATCGCGGTGAGGATCCCGCCGTGCCCGACGAGCTGGCCCCGCTGGGCACCGCCGACACCGCGGTCAAACGCGCCCGCGCCCTGCACGCCCGCACCCGCGAGAAGAACCGTCCCCGCGCCGAACTCGACGCGGCCCTGCTACTGGCCGAAGCGCTGGCCACCGCCCGCTGGCAGGGCGAGGCGATCAGCGTCCTGATCCCGGTCGTGATCACCTGCGCCGACCTCGGCTGGACCCGGCCGCTGCTGGACGCGGGACCCGGCATCCTCGGCCTGCTGCGCACCCTGCGCACCGAAATGTCCCTGGGCACAGGCGGATCCGATCCGCAGGAGCTGCCCCGGGCATTTCTGGATTCGCTCGTCTGAGCAATCGCAGGGTGCGTCCAGGCTTACCGCCTAGGGCTGCCACCAGGGGCGCAGCGGGACCGTCCAGGCCTGGTCCGGGCCGTTCTTGACGCCCAGGACCTGGTGCAGCTGCACCACACCGCGCTCGAAGCCGAGCTGACAGCCCGCCATGTACAGACCCCACACCTTGGCCGTACCCTCGCCGACCTCCTCGACCGCGGCATCCCAGTTCTTCACCAGGTTGTCGCACCATTCGGCCAGGGTCAGGGCGTAGTGGCGGCGCAGGTTCTCCTCGTGCAGCACCTCGAGACCCACGTTCTGGATCTCGGAGATGATGCGGCCCGAGCCGGTGAGCTCGCCGTCGGGGAAGACGTACCGGTCGATGAAATCCCCGGCCCTACTGGTGTGCTTGTTGTCCGGGCGGGTGATGCAGTGGTTCAGGAACAGCCCGCCGTCGCGCAGCTTGGATTGGATGAACTCGAAGTACGCGGGGTAGTTGTGGACGCCGATGTGCTCGGTCAGGCCGATGGAGGACACGGCGTCGAACGAATCCTCGGCGATATCGCGGTAATCCGAGTGCCGCACCTCGGCCAGGCCCGACAGGCCTTCCGCCGTGATCCTGGCCTGCGCCCATTCGGCCTGCTCGGCCGAGAGCGTCGCGCCGATGACGCGAACGCCCCGCTTGGCGGCGTAGCGCACCATTCCGCCCCAGCCGCAGCCGATGTCGAGCAGCCGGTCGCCGACCTTCAGGTTCAGCTTGTCGAAGACGAGGCGGTACTTGTTCTCCTGCGCCTGCTCGAGGTTCCAGGCTTCGTCCCCGTACACCGCGCAGGTGTAGGTCATCGACTCGCCGAGTACGTACTCGTAGAAGGTGTTCGAGACGTCGTAGTGGTGGTGGATGGCCTCGGCGTCGCGAGTCTTGGAGTGCCGCAACCCTTCCAGGGCGATGCGCCGCCAGCGCGGCAGGGTCTCCTGCGGCGGCGGGGCGACCGGCTTGAGCAGTTCCCAGCCGAGCGATCGGGCGATGACCACCAGCTGCATGGCGGTCGGGCGGCGGAACTTCATGCTCGCCATGGCCTTGAGCAGCTCGTACGGATCACCGGGGTGCGCGCCGTGAATGCGCATGTCACCGGAGATGTAGGCGCGTGCCATACCCAGATCGCCGGGTGCGTTGGCGACGTAGTTCACCCCGCGCGGATTGACGATCTCGAGCCCGAACTCGGAGTTCGCGGGTCCGGTGCTGCTGCCGTCGTACGCGGTGAAGCGCACGGGCATCGGTCCCTCGATGAGGGACTCGAATATCTCGGCGATCGTGAGCTTGGTACCTAGCTCTGCGAACACCTCGGAACGGTCCTTGAATGTGGTCACTTGCGTTGCACCGCCTTCGAATACAGGTCGAGTAGTCGATGATCCGGGTTGTAGTCCTTCTCGAGGCGGGCGTAGGTGCCGCCGCCGTAGTACAGCTCGGCGAACTCCTCGGGTCCGTAATAGGAATCCGAGTAGAGCGATTTGTGGCCGTCGAGCTCGGAGACCTTGCGCTCGATGGCACGGTTGGCCCCGCCCTCGGGCTGCCCGGGCGTGGTGGCCACGGCAGACCAGAAGCCGACGTTCACGTAGCTGCGTCCCGGTTCGAGCGGGTACAGCGGCCAGGGTCGGCCGGTGCCGTTGTCGTCACGCAATCGCAAGGGGCACAACCAGATCGGTTCGATGGGAATATCGCGCAGGAACCATTCCAGGAAATCGGCGGTGCGTTCGATCGGCACCTCTATGTCCTGCACTACCCGCTCGCGGGGCGGATTACCCTGGCGGGCTTCGAGTTTGTCGCCGATGTGGTACTTGTGATCGAGCGCGATGAGCTTCCAATAGAAGCTGCTGCGCCGGTATCGCTGCGGCCACCAGCGCCGGATCTTCGGGTTCTGCGCACCGAAGGCGCGTGAGCACCAGAACCAGTCGGTGTCCCAGCGCCAGAGGTAGTCGGAGATGGTGAGCCGGTCGCGTTTGGGCCGGTCGGAGTCGTGCTGCAGGGACCGGTAGAAGATCTCCATGCCGGTGTAGTCGCTGACCGGGCCGGGCTCGTCGGTCTGGCGGCCGAGCACCAGGTAGCTCTCGTCGGCGGTGAACACCACGCCGTCGAGGTAATCGACCTGCTCACCGGCGTACGAGCGGTCGGAGACGATGCGCGCCATCTCGGCCTCCAGCTCCCGTAAATCATGAAACCGTATGTGGCGCAGTGCCACATACGGTTTCACCGGTTCGAGCTCGATCTTCAGCCGGGTGGAGTATCCGAGGGTGCCGTAGGAGTTGGGGAAACCGCGGAACAGATCCGCGTGCTCGCCGTCCGGGGTGGCGGTGATGATCTCGCCCGCCCCGGTGAGCACATCGATCTCCAGGACCGATTCGTGCGGTAGCCCGTTGCGGAAGGACGTGGACTCGATGCCCAGGCCGGTCACCGCGCCGCCCAGGGTGATGGTCTTGAGTTGCGGCACCACCAGCGGCGCGAGCCCGTACTGCAGGGTGACCGCGACCAGGTCCTCGTAGGTGGTCATGCCCGCCACCTCGGCGGTGCGCTGTTCCGGGTCGACCGCGATGACCTGCGTCAATCCCGAGACGTCGAGCCCGGGCGCGGTGTTCTTCGCCCGTGCCCGGAAGAGATTGGAGGTCTTCTTGGCCAGCCGGATGTTCGCATCGGGCGGGATGGCACGATAGGAGGCCAGGAGTCGATCGACCCCGGCCTGATACGCGGCGAACCCAGATTCGCGTGCGGCCGGTGCGCGGCCAGCCAACCCCAACAGACTCACTGCCACCCTCGGAACGCTAGCGTGCACCGACCGGTACGGCCAGCAAGCGCACACCGGCGGGGCGGTTTTTCACACACAGTTAGCATGCGACGATGTGGCCCCCAGCAGCCACGCTTCGAGTCTATTCCCGCTCCGACCGTGAGAATAGTTACTTCGGCTAATTGCCTGAGGATTGCGGTGTGTCAGTGCGGCTTTGGGTCACGAGTTGGATACGGATGCGCTTCGGTGGGCGGGTGGAGCAGGGTTGAATGCTCGATCGGCGGCTTGTGCGCGGCCGGCCGGGGCGGCTCGGGATCGGGGATCGGGCCGACCGGGGGCGGCGCATAGAACTGCTGCGGTGCGGGGAACCCGGGGCCGGGCACCGGGTGCTGCGGGCCGGGATACGAGTATTGCGGGCCGGGCGGAAGGCCGTACCCGGCGGCTGGCGGGTACGGGTAGCCGCCGAAGACCGGTTGCGGCCCGCGCTCGCGGGCCCGCTTCTGGTCGCCCAGCGCCACGATCAGCCAGACGGTCCCGCCCAGGAACACGATGCCGCCGATGCCGGCGGAGGTCCATTTCTCCTCGGTGTTGGTACTGCGCTGGCTCGAATAGCTGCGGGTCGTCGAGTTGCCGTTCTCGGTCGTCACGCACCGCTCGCCCGGTCGCATCTGCTCGTCGCCGCACATGACCTTGCCGCGGTCTCCGATGGCCAGGGAGACGAGACTGAGGCCCCCATCAGGAACCCGAACACGAGTACGGCGATGGCGCCCTTGACCGCGTTGCTGATGATGCTCTCCCCCGGGTGAATTCGCTTGTGCGGCAGCTGTTCAGCGCGGGCGCTGCGGATAGCCGGGCTGCTGCGGGTACGGCTGCTGCCCGTAGCCGGGCTGCGGCTGGTAGGGCTGACCCGCGGGCGCGTACTGCGGCGCGGGCGGATACCCCTGCGGCGCGGCGTAGCCGGGCTGCTGACCGTACGCGGGCTGACCGTACTGCGGCTGCTGGCCATAGGGGGCGGGCTGGGGGTAGGGCGCGGGCTGACCGTAGGCGGGTTGCTGACCGTAGGCGGGGGCCTGCGGCGCGGGCTGTGCGTACGGATTGGGCTGGGCGTACGGGTTCGGCTGCCCGTAGGGATTGGGCTGGGCGTACGGGTTGGGCGCACCGCCGCCGGACGGCGGGTTGGGCGTGTTGCCCGAGCCCCGGCGGATCTCGCGGACCAGCATGAACCCGCCGCCGACGATCATCAGCGTCCCGATGCCGAACAGGATCCACGGGGTGGAGCCGTTGCTGTCCTTCTGTTCGTCGTAGGTGCGGGTGGTGGTGCGGCCCTTGCGGGTGGTGTCGCAGGTGTCGCCGGGGGACATCACCCGGCTGCCGCACTTCACCGTGCCGTCGTCGCTCAGCGTGCTCACGCCGCCGAACAGCAGGGCGCATCCGATGACTATGGAGAGAACGTAGGACAGCACGTTCTTGACGCGGCGAACGGAGTGCATGGTGGAGCGATTCCCCTCGAATAAAACCCGTAGAACAGACAATCCGGTCGTGCAGGATCGCGGCGAAGCATAACCGGGTGGTGGCCCGCTGCCCACTGGAATGGGCGTCCGCCCAGTTGGGCGGCCCCCTCGTCACAGCGGTTCGTCGAGTTCCAGTTGCCGAATCTGCGGCAGATACGAATTCAGCTCGCCCGCTTCGAATCTGCGCATGCCGATCACATGCCAGAACTGCCCGTCGGTGAGTCCCTCGGTCTTGTAGCGGCCGTCCGGGGTGAACGCCGCCCAGCCCTCGGGCCAGCCGAGCAGGGTCGCCCGCTGGGCCGGGGGAGCGTCGTCGGCGCCACAGCTCCACAGCATGACGCTGCCGTCGTTGCCGCCGCTGGCGAGCAGCCCGCCGGTGCGGGCGAAAGCCAGCGAGCGCACCCGGTAGCGGTGCCCGGTCAGGGTGTGCAGGTGCCGTCCGGAGGTGATGTCCCACAGGTGAATCGCCAGATCGTCGCCCGCGGTGGCGAGCATCCCGGTGCGCGGATCGATCGCGACGCACCACAGTTTGCCGCCGTGCCGGGTGAGCCGGTGCACCGTCGCGCCGCCGCCGATGTCCCAGATCCGCACCTCGGCGTCCCAGGACACGCTGGCCAGTCGATCGCCGTGAAAAGCCACCCCGTACACGCGATCCCGATGCCCGCGCAGGGTGTGCAGCAGGGTTCCGGAGGCGACGTCCCAGACCCGGACCTCGGAGTCGTCGCAGCCGGTGGCCATGCGCGCGCCCGCGGCGTCGAACGCGATCGAGCGCACCCGCCCGCGATGATCACGGCAGACCGCGTGCTCGCCGCCGGTGTTGCGGGTCCACATGGTGACGCTGTCGTCGTCGTTGGCCGTGGTGACCAGGCGGCCGTCCGGACTGTAGGCGGTGGCCCACACCGGCGCGGCGTCGATGCTGATGTGCCGCTCGTGGGTCGCGGTGCCGATGTCGAACACGCTGAGCCTGCCGTCGTTGCCGGTCGTGGTGAGCTGACCGGGCCGAGCCGGGTTGAAGATGGCCGACTCCAGGTTCACCGGACGATCGGCGTCGCCGCGCAGATGTTCGGTGAGCCGGCCGGTGGCGGCGTCCCACAGTCGCACGTCGCCGTCGTTGCCGCAGGCCGCGAGCACCGCGCCGGTGGCGTCGAAGGAGACCGTGCGCACGTGGCGGCCGTGCCCGGTGAGCACGTGCCGGCACTCTCCGGTCACCGGATCCCAGACGCGCAGCGCGAATTGATCGTCGGCCACGGCCAATTGCCCGCCGTCCGGGCGGAAGACGAACGGCCAGATGGATCCCGTGTGCCCGGTGAGGCGATGCCGGGGCGCGCCGGTGCGCCCGTCGCGCACCAGAATCGAGCCGGTGGCGTCGCCGCTGGCCAGCAGGTCCCCGCTCGATTCGAAGGCGAGCCAGTGGATGGGCGCGGTGCCGTGCTCGGCGCCGGTGTGCAGCACCGCCCCGGTGTCCAGGCGCCACAGCATGATTCCGCCCGCGGTGTCGCCGCTGGCCAGCAGCGGCTCGGTGGGATGGAAGGCGAGCGTGTACACGATGTCCCGGTGCCCGGGCAGCTCTCGCACGGGCCGGCAGCCGGCCGGATCCCACAGCGCCAGCACGCCGTCGGCGCCGCAGACGGCCAGCAGCCGCCCGGTCGGATCCCAGGCCACGCGGCGCAGCGAATCTGTCTGCGCCCGAAAGGTTCCCGTCTCGGTGCCGGTGTGCACCCGGAAGATGCGGACGGTGCCGTCCTGGTAGCCCGCCGCCACCTGATCGCCGTGGAAGGCGATGCTGACGATGCGCTGGCGCTGTCCGCGCGGGGCGGCGAAGCGGTAGCGCAACTCGCCGGCGGGCAGCGACCACAGGCGCAGCACGCCGTCGGCGTCGCCGGTGGCCAGCTGATCGCCGGTGACGTTCACCTCCAGCGGCCACGGCCATTTCTCGTGGTCCGACAGTATTCTCAGCGCCTCACCGGTGGTGGCGTCCCAGATGCGGACGGTGTTGTCCGCGGAGCCGGTGACCAGTACCTGCGCCGTGTAGGCGACCGCGAACGCGCGGGCCCGGTGTCCCTGCAGGGTGCGCAGCACGCGCCCGGTGTCCGCGCCGTAGATGACCACGCCCCCGTAGTCGCAGCCCAGGGCCAGGACACCGCCGTCCGGGCTGTAGGCCAGCGGCCGGGGCAGGCGGCCGTGCCTGGTGTCGAAGCCGTGCATGACCCCGACCGCGGCCGGCGCGAACTCGGTGCCGGGCGGGGTGCCCGGCACCCGGGCCGAACCGGTCAGCTCGGTCCGCGCCGGCAGCCCGATGACCTCGAGCAATGCGGCCCGGGTCCACACCGTGCCGTGCCGCAGGGTCGCGGTCAGGTTGGTGCGGGCCAGGCGGGCCCCGGTCAGATCGGCCTGGCACAGATTCGCCCCGATCAGCGACGCCTGATCGAGCTGGGCGCGGTGCAGGCGGGCGTTGCGCAGGTCGGCGTTGCGCAGGTCGGCGCCGATGAGCTGGGCTTCGGTGAGATCGGCCCCGCGCAGGTCCGCGCCGATCAGCGAGGCCCGGTCGAGCCGGGCGCGGTGCAGGCGGGCGTCGCGCAGGTCGGCGTTGCGCAGGTCCGCGCCGATGAGGTGGGCTTCGGTGAGATCGGCCCCGCGCAGATCGGCCCCGGCCAGCGCGGCCTGCTCCAGATCGGCCCCGGTGGCGTCGGCGCCGGCCAGTACCGCGCCGTCGAGGGTGGCCTCGAACAGCCGGGTCCGGCGCAGGACGGCGCCGGTGAGGTCGGCGCGGCGCAGGTCCCGATAGGACAGGTCCTGCTCGCCGAGGTCGATGCCGCGCAACGGGGTATCCGGGGCCGTGCGCAACCTGGCGGTGATGCGCTCGGCGTTGTGCCGGGCGATGTCGTGGGCCGCCGGATCCTCGAGCACCCGACGGATCCAGGCCCGCAGCAGCCCGAGATCGGTGAGATCGCAGAGGAATTCGATGCCCAGCGGGGTCAACTCGGCCTGTTCCAGCGGCGGCGGCGCACTCGCGCCCGCGGCGAACTCGACCGAAACATGCTTGGCCACCAGCCAATCCGCGACCGAGGGATGAATGAAGCCGAACAGATTGTCCTCGGCGCGCACCAGCAGACTGCGCGAGCCGATGATGTGCGCGGACAGCGGCGCGCTGCGCCGTCCCGGATCGGTGAGGTCGTCGACTTCGCGTGCGACGTCGGTCAATTCGGCCAGCGTCAGGTAGGGCTCGCCCGCCTCCCACACGCGCAGCGCGAACGCGGTGATCGCCTGCCACAGCTCCTCGACGCGCAACCCGGTCTGCGCGCCCGCCTGTTCGGGCGAGCGCTCGACCTCGTAGGTCAGCCAGGACTCGAGGATCTCCCGGTACAGCCGGGTCGGGCCGATGAGCTGCCCGGATCCGGCCGCGGCCCGCAGCCGGTGCTCGTCGATCTCGGCGATGAAACTCAGCATGCGCGGATTGCGGGCCATGGCCAGCAGATCCGGGATGCCGCGCAGCAGCCGCATCCGGTCCTCCGGCGGCGGGCCCGCGCCCACATCCGGCATGAGCGAGGCGCGATTGACCAGGAACGAGCGGACCTGGTCGGGGGTGAAGTCCTCGATATTGATCACCCGCCGGCCCGACAGTTCGTCGAATCGCCTGCCCAGCGCCCCGGACACCTGATCGCGGGACTTGAAGTGCTGGGTGCGCGCGGCGACCACGACCTTGGCTCGGCCCACCGCCGCCTGCAGCAGCGTGTCCATGTGGTCGGCCGCGCTCTCGTAGCTGAGCCGGGACAGCAGTTCGTCGAAGCCGTCGAACAGCAGCACCACCCGGCCCTGTTCGAGCAGGTAGTCGAGCGCGCCCAGATCGATGCGGTCCTCGCCGTTGTCGGCCAGGTGCGCGGCCACCAGGGTGTGCACCGAGCGCGTCCGATCGAGGGTGCGCAGTTCGATGAACAGCGGCAGCAGCGTGGGCTGGGTTTCGCCGATGCGCCGGGCCAGCTCGCGCAGGGCGAAGGTCTTGCCCCGCCCGAAATCGCCGAGCAGCAGCACGAACCGGCCGTCGTCCCCGGTGACCAGGCGCATCAGCGTGCCGATGAGATCGTCGCGGATCTCCTGCGCGCCCGGCTCCACCATGCGGAAGCGCTGGGGCACATACAGTCCCGGCGGATAGCGCGGATCGTTGCGCAGTTGCTCGGCCTGTTTGCGCAGGTAGTCGTCGAGATCCAGCAGCCCCTGGAAGTCGGAGAAGCTGCGCACCCGGACGCCGTCGGCGGCCGCCCGCTCCCGTACCTCGGGTGTCGGCCGGGGTCCCCGGTAGACCAGCTCGGAGCCGGGCTCCGGCTGCCCGCGCAGGAACCGGTCCAGCACCGCCTCGGTCACCTCGCCCACGTGTACGCCGATGCGCCGCTGGTCGATGACCCGCCCGCGCTCCTCGGTGATCAGCAGATAGGGATGCTCGGTGGCGCTGCGCCGAATCTTGGCGTCGGGGAACTTGACCGCGCAGATCTCCCGGACGCTGTCCAGCAGTTGCTCGTCGGGTCCCGGCGCGGTCTGCGGGGCCGGCGCGGGACGGTCGGGCTCGTCCGGGCCGAAGGCGGCCGCGCACCGGGCCCAGGGTTCGAGCCAGAAGACCGGTTTCTCCGCCACCGGCGCACAGGGCAGCCGCAGCAGCCCGCCCGCGGTGATGTGGATGAGTTCCGGTCGATCGGGTTCGGCGGCCAGCACCGGCAGTGCGCCGCCGAGCCGGCGGGTGTGCGCGCCGTCCGGACCGGGGCCGTGCAGCAGCAGATTCAGGCGCGGGCCGAGCGCGGCGGCCAGTTTCGGGGCATCGCGCAGCAGCGCCGGATCGTAGGGCGATGCGCTGGAATGCGATACCGCCGCGTGCCGCACGACGCCCACGCGCAGCCACCCCCGCTTCTCGAAATCGCGCAGGCGTTCGGCGAACCAGTTGAGCTGTTCCTCGCCGACCGATCCGTAGTCGCTGTCGGCCAGGTGGGTCGCGGCCATGGTGGAGTTCAGGCCCGCGACCACCACGTGCAGTTCGGGAACAGGGAACAGGGTGTAGGGCTGTCCCACATCGAAAACCAGCTGATCCAGGCCGCGATAGAGGGTGGTGAACAGCTGTGCGAAATGGCCGAGTTTCGGGAAGTAGGGCGGTAGCGGCCTGCGGTCGTTGGCCGCGCAGTCCAGGAAATAGGAATGGCAGGCCAGGGTGGACACGTCGTGATTGCCCGGCACGACCACGACTCGGTCCGGCGCGAGCTTCAGCAGTACGCGCAGCCCGCCGAGGAACGAAATCGCCTGCCGCACTTCGGCGGGGTGGCCGGATTCGGTGAGATCACCGCTCACCACCAGCAGATCGGGCGTCGGCACCCCAGGCTCGCGATCCAGCAGCTCCGAGACCGCGCCCCAGACATGGGATTGCAGGCCCGCGGGATCGCGCGGCTGCCCGGCCGCGGCCAGGCCGCGACCGAAGCGGGGACCGGGCAGATGCAGGATCGACAGTCCGGTGCGCGGCGCGGCCGGTCCGGATCCACCCGGAAAGTCCGGCGCCGTCAGCGGTCTTCGGCCCACCGCCGCTTCCGGGCGCGCGTCGTGGCCCGATCCGGTGGGCGGCGCCGCCGGGCCGGAGCGGGCGGGCAGCCGCGCCGCGCGTTCGAGCAGTTGCCGCCGCGCCGTGTCCTCGGACCGCGCGTCCGCCAGGTCGAGGAATTCGGTATGCGGAGCGAAATCGGCGGGCGCGCAGTCATCTACGCGGACCGCCAGCACCTTGGCGGGGTCCAGGGCGGCCACCGCCCGTCGTTCGGCCGCGCAATCGCGGGAGTCGAGGTAGTTGTGCGAGAACACCGCGACCACGGCCGCGGATTCGCGCAGGCCCTGCCGGGTGAAATCCTCGTAGCTCTCGCCCGCGGCGAAATCCCAGGAGTGCAGCAGCACCCGATAGCGCGCACCTGCGGATTCCAGCTGCCAGGCCAGCCAGGCCGCCCACCGTTCGTCGGCCGGGGAATAACTGATGAAGAAGTCCCGCGGCCACCCTCCCGCCACCGTCACCGTGTCAGTATTGCCCAGCCCGAACCCCTTCGAGGCCGGTCGAATCGAACCCGGCCCGACATATCCCGCCGCGTGGTTCGGTATGCGTGGTTCGGCCGCCGGTGCGGCGCCCGGGGATTCGCGGGCCGGGCCACCGGGGGCGCGGGGCATGTCAACATTGATCATGCGAGAACTCGATTCCGAGCCGCGGGATTCTCCGCTCGCGCGGCTGCGCGCGTCGGTCCGGAACCGGCTGACCGTTCTCGACGGCGTCCGCATCGGTCTGCTCGTTCTCGGATTGCTCTGTGTGGCAACGGGATTGCTGCCGCGCGCCGAGGCGGCGGACAATATGGCCCGCATCGCCCCGCTGCTGCTGTTCCTGGTCAGTGTGATCGTGCTGGCCTCGCTGGCCCGGCGCGCCAAGGTCTTCGACGTGATCGCGCATCGCCTGGCCATCATCGCGGGCGGCAACTACGCGGCGCTGTTCCTGCTGTGCGTGCTGTTCGCCTCGACCACGACCGCGGTGCTGAACCTCGACACCACCGCGGTGCTGCTCACCCCGGTCATGCTGGCCCTGGCGATCCCGGCCCGCATCGCGCCGGTGCCGCTGGCCATGACCACGCTGTGGCTGGCCAATACCGCGAGCCTGCTGCTGCCGGTCTCCAACCTCACCAATCTGCTCGCGGCCGATCGCGTGGCCCTGCACGCGCTGGACTTCGGCGCGAGAATGTGGCTGCCGCAGCTGCTTTCGGTCGGGGTGACCATGGTCTGCCTGTGGCTCTGGTACTGGCGGCGACCGCATCGGGGCGCGGACCGCTACGTCGTGCCGGAGCCGGTGACCCCGGCGGACGCACGCGAACGCGTGCTGCTGTACGCCACCGGGGGTGCGTGCCTGCTGTTCGTGCTCGCGATTCCCTTCGCGGGCGAGCGCATCGAATACGCGGCGGCCGGCGCCGCGCTGATCGCGGTGGCGGCCTTCGGATTCCTGGATCGCAGCGCCCTGCGCTGGTCGCTGTTCCCCTGGCAACTGCTGGTTTTCGTGACCGGGCTGTTCCTGGTCGTCCCCACCCTGGGCCGGTACGGCCTCTCCACGGTCATGAGCACCCTGATCGGTGACGACTCCGGGGCGGCCGGCGCGTTCCGGGCCGCGAGCGCCGGGGCGGGCCTGTCCAATCTCGTGAACAACCTGCCCGCGTACACCGCGGGCGAGGCGGTGATACCCGCCGGGGAACGCGATCAATTGCTGGCCCTGCTGATCGGCACCAACGTCGGCCCGCTGGTCACGCCGTGGGCGTCGCTGGCGACCCTGCTGTGCCTGGAGTTCTGCCGCACCCACGAGGTGCGAATTCCCATGCGGCGCTTCGTGCTCACCGGGTTGGCGCTGGCCGTGCTCGCGACCGGGGCCGCGGTCACCGGTCTGCTGCTGACCGCCTAGCCCGCGCGGTTCACCAGTGCGGCGCGGCCTCGGGGCGCAGCGCGTGCCGGATGATCTCCGCGACATCGTCGTCGGTGTAGACGCCCGGCAGCGGCATGCCGAGCCGGTCGAACAGCTCACGGGTCTGGCGCAGCGTCGGCTCGCCCGGCGTCGACAGATCGCTGTGCAGATCGATCGGAACGCGCTTGGCCTGCCGGAAACTCATCCGCAGCTCCCGGGCGAGATCGCGGTAGTGCGGCTTGTCGCTCTCGAACAGCAGCGCCGGGGTGTTCGCGTTGCCCTGGGTCACGATGACGCAGCCGGCGGACAGGTCCCACCGGTAGGTGGTGCGGATGGGCGACACCGCCAGATCGATCTCCAGGAATTCGGACTGCTGGTGATACCACCAGGCGGCCAGCACCGTGCCGTAGGCCTGTTTGCGCACCCGGTCGGCGGTCCACGGGCGGCCGGTGTTGGCCGGTTGCAGCGAGGCGCGGAAGTGCGCGTCGTCCCGGCACACCGCCTCGTTGGCCGGATCCAGGATCTCCAATTGCACACGCAGCGAACGCCGTTCGTGCCGCGCCTTGTCCAGCAGCTCGGGCAGGGTCACCGCGCGCAGGTAGCTGCCGGTGCCGCCCTTGAACGCCCACTGATCGGTCGCGCCGCGGGCCAGCGCGTGCGTCTGGCCGATCTCGGCGCCGTAGAGCTGGCGGACGGTCGCGGTGTCGCGCACCGCGCGCGAGAGCGCGGCCCGATCGCGCAGAATCGAAATGGCCAGCAGCGCCAGCACCACCAGCGTGGCGGACGGCACATATTTGTCGTCACCGCCGAAAGTGCCGAACATCTCGACGGCGGCCGCGGTCAGCGCGACGATCATGACCACGACGGCATCGAGATTGACGCGCAGCCATCGTATGAAGCGTTTCATGCCCGCGTCCTCCCCACGACGTCCACCCAGGATAGGGGTTTCGGGCGGCGCGGGACTCGAATCCGGATACCCGCCCCGGACATCGCTCGGCGTACCATGACCGGGCGGCACCAGGGCACTCAGCCGGGAATCACAAAGGAGCACATGGTGGGACAGGTCAGCGCCTCCAGTTCGATCGTCGTCACGGCGGATCCGAAGCGCACGCTCGACGCGATCGCCGACTACGAGTCGGTGCGGCCGCGCATCCTCTCCTCGCACTACCGCGACTACAAGGTGGTCGAGGGTGGCAAGGGCGCGGGCACCGTCGTGGAATGGACGCTGCAGGCCACCGAGAAGCGCCAGCGCAACGTGCGCGCGGCCATCTCGGTCTCCGATTCCATGGTGACCGAACGTGATTCGAACTCCTCCATGGTCACCACCTGGACCGTCACCCCCGAGGGCAGCGGCTCGCTGGTCACCGTGCGCACCAGCTGGAAGGGCGCCGGCGGCATCGGCGGCATCTTCGAGGGCATCTTCGCGCCCCTGGGCCTGAAGAAGATCCAGGCCGAGGTGCTGGAGAAGCTGAAGGCCGAACTGGTGTAACCGCCGTCCCGTATTCGGCCCGACCGGATGCGGAGCGGGCCGCACGACCCCGAACGGTGTGGGGCGCGCGACCCCGAACGGTTTGGGTCGCGCGACCCCCGAACAATTCGACACTGCCGCCCGCCCCGTGAATACGGGGCGGGCGGCAGTCGCGTGCCCGGCGGTGACTCTCAGCCCGCCGCGATGTCGAAGAGGTTGCCCTCCGGATCCGACAGGGTCGTCCACTTCATGCCGTACTCGTCGAAATCGGCGATGTGCTTGGCGCCGAGGGCGACCGCGCGCTCGATGCCGCCGGGCAGGTCGTCCGACAGCAGGTCCAGGTGGACGACGTTCTTGCCGGGGTTCTTGTCCGGGACGTGGATGAACATGAGCGTCGGGCTCTGGCCGGTGCTCTGGCCGACGGTGGCGAAGTGCTCGTTGCCGTCCGGGTCTACGGTGCGGTCGAGCAGTTGCGCCCAGAAAGCGGCCAGCTCCGCGGCGTTCCCGGAGTCGATGGTGATGTTGGCGATCTTGATGGCCATGACGGTCTCCTGTCGGGTCGGATGAACTCGGGTGGTGCTCAGAGCCGGCCGATGGGCCAGCAGATCTCGGTGATGTAGCCGGACTCATCGGCGTCGTCCGGTCCGGCCAGGTAGATCTCGCGGACCGGCTCGGCGAGCGCGGTGTCGTGCTCGGCGACGTGGCTGCCCAGCGCGCCGTAGGTGCGGTCGAACTCGGTGAAGGGGCCCAGGTGCACGGCGACCGCGAAGCGCCGGGCGGGCAGTTCCAGCACCCGGCCCACCACCGCGGCGCGCGACCGGTCGGCCGGGGTGATCGGCACGTACGCCATGACCTCGCCGTTCTCCTGCTCGAAGAACTCCATGTCGTAGGTGGCTCCGGCCGGTCCGGCGGGCTCGATCTCCGCGCGCGCCAGCCCCTGATACAGCGTGCCGAAGCTGGTGTCGCACCAGTCGCCGATGCCGTCCCGGCCCACCGTCTCACCCAGGACCAGCGCGGGATGGCTTGCGACGGAACGATATTCGACCGCGAGCGGAATGCTCGCGGGCGGCAGCAGCAGCGTCCGCAGGGAGGCGACGACGTCGCGGGTGCGGGTCAGCTCGGCCTCCATCCGCTCGAGGTGCGCGCGCAGCGCCTCGTCCCGGGCGGCCCGGTCCGGGGCCGCGAGCACCGCCTTGATCTCGGGCACCGGCATGTTCAGCTCGCGCAGCCGGCGAATGAGATGAGCCTGATCCACCTGATCGGTGGAGTAGAACCGATAGCCGGTGCCCGGGTCGACCGCGGCCGGTTCGAGCAGCTCGATCTCGTGGTAGTAGCGCAGCGCCTTCACGCTGAGATAACTGAGCCGGGAGAACTCCCCGATCGGAACCGTCGCTGTCATGCCTTCAGCGAACACTCTCCCACCGGGGGAGAGTCAAGACCCTCCGCTTGTAGGCTGGTGACCGATCACATCCCCGCAGAGAGGACACGTCGTGCAGCCCGGTGGAGAGTTCGATATCCAGCAGTTGATGGCCCAGGCCCAGCAGATGCAGCAGGCCGTGATGGCCGCGCAGCAGGAGATCGCGGCGGCCGAGGTGGACGGTGAGGCGGGCGGCGGTCTGGTGCGCGTCCGCATTCGCGCCACCGGCGAGATTCTCGCGTTGACCATCGACCCCAAGATCATCGACCCGGAGGACGCGGAGACGCTGCAGGACCTGGTCATCGGCGCGATCAACAACGCCATGGAGAATGCCCAGGAACTGGCCGCGGATCGGCTCGGCCCGCTGGCCGGCGGTCTCGGCGGCGGCGCGCTGCCCGGCTTCTGATCGCGGCCGGGACAGCGGCGGAGAGGAACAGGCGTGTACGAGGGTCCGGTTCAGGATCTCATCGACGAGCTGGGCAAACTGCCCGGTGTCGGTCCGAAGAGCGCCCAGCGCATCGCTTTTCATTTTCTCTCGGTGGAACCGCCGGAGATCGATCGCCTGCAGGCGGCGCTGCAGAAGGTGCGCGACGGCGTGCGTTTCTGCGTGGTCTGCGGCACGGTCTCCGACGGTGAACGCTGCCGCATCTGCTCCGACCCGCGGCGCGATCGCACCATGATCTGTGTGGTCGAGGAACCCAAGGACGTGCAGGCCATCGAGCGCACGCGGGAGTTCCGCGGCCGCTATCACGTGCTGGGCGGTGCGCTGGATCCGCTCTCGGGCGTCGGCCCGGATCAGCTCCGGATCCGGGAGCTGCTGACCCGCATCGGCAATCAGGACGACGGCGTCGACGTCAGGGAGGTCATCATCGCGACCGATCCCAACACCGAGGGTGAGGCGACGGCGACGTATCTGGTGCGCATGCTGCGTGATTTCCCAGGCCTGAGCGTGACCCGGCTGGCGTCGGGTCTGCCCATGGGCGGGGATCTGGAGTTCGCGGACGAGCTCACGCTCGGCCGGGCGCTGTCCGGTCGCCGCGCACTCTGAGGTGGCCGTTCGTGCTCTCGATGGCGGCGCGGCATCGCTGCCGCGTCGCTCCCGGGTGAACTCGAACCCGTCCGGCTAGGTCCAGACGGGCGGCGCGGGCATGGCCGCGGGCTGGGGGCACGGCATGTGCTGGCTGTTGCGAGGAACGTCCGCGCCCGCTCCGGTGGCGTGCAGTGCGACCACCGCGGCCAGTGCGGCCGCGATGCCGACCAGCACGGCCAGGCTCTTGCGCAGTCTCGGTGTGCTCGGCCTCGGGCGTAGCTTCAAAGCTCTCTCCTCGTCTCGGACGGATTTCGAAAGCAAATCGGACGGCACCGCGTGCGAATATTTCGAAATGTTAGCTTTCCGGCGCCCGCGCGCAGTTCATTGCGCGGGTGCCGGAATCCGAATCGAGATGCGCTTGTTACTCGGCCGCGCACATGGAGCGCAGTACGCCCCGCATAACCGGCCAGCCGTATTTCAACGGCGCGAAGGCCAGAACCCGCGCAATTGTGATGGGCGTCAGAATCTCCGAACCGACGCCACCGATTCCTGCCGCCATGCTGCCGAGCGCCATCAGCAGGCTCGCGGTATCGGCGGTCACATAGGCCAGATCCATCGAATTCTCGATGGTGACCTCGCTCAACGGCACGGTGTGGTGCGCCTTGCCCTCGTAGATATCGAAGCCGAGATTGGTGAGCAGGGTCAGCGGGCCGTAATCGAGGATTGCCGGAATGGCGCCGAGTTCCGCTGTGGGACGCAGGATCAGCGGTTTCGCGACTTGGTGATCGCGCAGAAATGCGTGCAGCGCATCGGTGGCCGCGTGCAGGGTGGGCAGATCGAATGGCAACTGATCCGAGGTGGCCAGAAAAGCGCGGGTGCGTTCGAGAACGGCGGCGGTGTTCAGCTCGCCTGCCGGAGTGCAGCTTTCATCGGCGAGCACGAACTGATTCGCCAAATGGGCGAGTTCGGCGGGCACCGGGAATTCGAGCTCGATCGCCTCTTCGGCGAAGGACAGATCCAGCGGCTCGTACGCGTTCGGCGGATTGCAGGTGTCGCCGATCCGGTCCTGAATACTGCGGCCCAGCCGGTGCACGCCCTTGAACATGCTGCCGACCATGCCGACCAGCATCGACCCCACCCGCGGGATCATGGTGGTGAGCAGCTGCGTCGGAATCTTGACGATCCGGTTGGCCAACAGGAAGACCTCGACCACGTGCTCGAGGGTCAGCTCCGAGACCGAGACGGTGGTGTCCATGCGGCCGGTGCGCACCGCGTCCAGCCCGTTGACCAGGTAGGTGACGATCGGGTCGTCGATGTCCTCGACCTTCGCGCCGAGGGTGGCCGGGTCGACCGGCAGCACATTGCGGTGGACGCGGGTGGCGGCCACCGTCTGCCGGAAGTCCTGTACTTGCTGGTCGTATGCCGGATGCTGATCCGCGGGCACGACCGTGCGCAGCGCGGTGGCGGCGGCGGTGATGACATCGTCGAAAGTTGTTGCGCCGGTAGCGCAGTTCGCGTCGCTGATCGCCACGCCGGCGAGCGTTTCGGTCGCCGTCTCCGCCTGCGCGGGGGCGGCGAGCGGAGTCAGGGTCGCGGTGCCGACCAGCGCGGCGATGGTGAACGCGCCGACGAACGGCGCGAGTCGGGTGAGCCTCATCGAATCTTCCGGGGGTAGGTCCAGGCATCCGGAAGACGCCAACTGGACATCGGTCTAATTTAGGTAAGGATTACCTTAAGAACTCCGAAATGTGAAATGTTGGCTGTGCATTAGCCATAATCGGCTGACCCGGTGTAAGTCGCCCGTTCGCGGCGCAAGACAGCCCGGGACGCGCTCGCGTCCCGGGCTGTTCGGATGCACGTGCGGGCTCGGGCCCGCGTCGGTCAGAAGGTCAGGCGCTGCCAGTCCAGGGTCTCGAACCGGGAACGGTCGCCGGTGGTCCAGGACCAGATCAGATCCGCCACCGTCTGCGGATCCTCCACCCGCACGCCGAAATGCCGCTCGGGCGAGCCGTCGCGATACTCGAGGTCGTAGCGGCCGTCCTCGTTGCGATAGGTCTGGATGTAGATCTGGTCACCGCTCTCGACGATCAGATACGGTCCCGGCTGGCTCAGCTCCGGGATCCACTGCTGGACGAGTTTGTTTGTGAGATAGGGGAATTCGCCCGCCCCGCCGTGCGACACGGCGACCGGTACGTGATCGGCCGGATCGATCAGCCAGGTCAGCTGCGGATCGTAGACGGCGTACCCGTGCGGGGTCGCCAACTCGAACAGCAGCCCCCGTACGTGCCCCACCGCGTCAATGGGGCTGGATACGAAAAGCGTGGCGCCGATGGTGCCGTCCGCCGCCGGCGCGGCCAGGAACGCGTCCGACTCCGGGAGTTCGGCATTGCGCCGATCGAGTTCGGCCGCGATCTCGGCCACCACGTCCGCGGCGGGTTTCCCGTCCTGCGTGGACAGGTACGCGTCGACGGCGTCGGGGGTCGCGGCGGCACCGGAGGGCAGCAATACGTGGTCGTAGCTCACCTGACCAGGCTAGTTGCCGGGTCGCCGGGGGTCGGCGCGAGGCCACCGAAGCCTGTCGCGACGGCGTGGCGGAACCGGGCGGTGCGGCGGATCAGCCCGCTAGGCTCTGCGGCGCGCGGTGTGAAACGACCTCCGCCACTACGCATTCGCAGCCGCCGGCCACCGTCGAACAGTCGGCCAGGTAGGGGTGCCGCACCCGATCGGCCGCGGCGCAGCCCCAATCGGTGCATTCGAAGGACCCGTCGGCGTGTGCGATCAGCGTCCCGTGGCAGTGATCCAGGGCCGCTGCGCAGAGCCGGCACACCGAAGTGCTCATCGAAACCTCCTCCAATCGTCCCTACGAGTGTGCGCACACCCCCGCGGCATCTGTGGGAGGTCGCCGCGTGTCGTCCTTTCTGTCGGTAATAAGCCCGCGTGTCACCGCTCTCGCGTGGTGAACTTGATTATGGGGATTCGAGTTTCCCTCGAGCATCGCACGACCTACACCTTCGACCGCCCGGTGCGAATCCACCCGCACGTGGTGCGATTGCGGCCTGCGCCGCACACGCGCACCAGCATCGAGGCGTACTCCATGCGGGTGGATCCGGCCGCGCACTGGGTCAACTGGCAGCAGGACGCGTTCGGGAACTTCTTGGCGCGCCTGGTCTTTCACGAACCCGCGCGCGAGTTGTCCGTGGTGATCGGGCTCGTGGCCGAGATGGACGCCATCAACCCGTTCGACTTCTTCGTCGAGGAGTACGCCGAGCACTTCCCGTTCCGCTATCCCCGGGAACTGAGTGCCGATCTGGAGGCGTATCTGCGCCCGGTCGACGAGGGCGAACCCGGTTCGGGCACAGGTGAACTGGTCCGCGAGTGGGTGCGCGCCAACCCGCCCCGCTCGCAGCCGCGCACCATCGAATTCCTGATCGCGATCAACCAGGCGCTGCGCCGGGACGTCGGGTACACCATCCGGCTCGAACCGGGTGTGCAGACCCCCGATCACACGCTGCGCTCGGCGCTGGGCTCCTGCCGTGATTCGGCCTGGCTGCTGGTGTCGATCCTGCGCGAGTACGGGCTGGCCGCCCGGTTCGTCTCGGGGTACCTCATCCAGCTGGCGCAGGACACGCCGTCCCTGGACGGGCCCTCCGGCCCGCCCGCCGACTTCACCGACCTGCACGCCTGGACCGAGGTGTACCTGCCGGGCGCGGGCTGGGTGGGCCTGGACCCCACCTCCGGGCTGTTCGCCGGGGAGGGCCATATTCCGCTGGCCGCCACCCCGCACCCGGTGTCCTCCGCGCCCATCACCGGTGCGACCGATCCGGTGCTCGCCAGCCTGGAGTTCTCCAACACCGTCCGCCGTGTCCACGAGGATCCACGAGTAACGCTGCCCTACAGCGACGTTCAGTGGAATCGCATCGCCGCCACCGGGGCGGCGGTCGATCTCCGCACGCGCGACGCGGGGATCGGGCTCACCGTCGGCGGCGAACCCACCTTCGTCTCCATCGACGACCAGACCGGCCCCGAATGGACCACCGACGCCGACGGCCCGCACAAACGCGAACGCGCCGCCGACCTCGCCCGCCGCCTGCGCCGGATCTACGCCCCCACCGGCCTGGTCCAGTACCGCCAGGGCAAGTGGTACCCCGGCGAACCCCTGCCTCGCTGGGACATAGCCCTGCTCTGGCGCGCCGACGGCAAACCCCTCTGGCACTACCCCGACCTGCTGATAGACCCCTGGCTCCCCGCCGCCCCCGCACCGGCGGACCCGGCGCCGACTGGTCCGGGCGATGTCTCGCCGAACGGTTCGGCGGCCACGCCTGCCTCGGGACCTGCCGGGATCAACGGCCTGCCCGGCGGGACGGACATCGCGGCCATGCTGCGAAACGGGCCGGTGGCCGAGTTCGGCAGTGCCGGACAACATCTACCGTCGGAGCACCGGGTGGATCCCGAGGGTGGCGATGGTCCCGATGGTGCGGGTAGTCCGGTTGCCGCGCGGCCCGGGTCGACGAACGAATCGGAGCGCTCTGCCGCCCCGGCGGCCGTCGGCGCGGCGCTCGTGGCCGACACCTCCGTCGTTCCTCCACCACCCGGCGCCGGTACCGATCTCGGTCGGAACAGTGCCTCGGCACAAGAGCATTCGCGGCGTGCCTCGGAATCGGTGGCGGTGGGATCGGGCCCCGGCGCGGAGGGCGCGGGCATCGGTACCGCGGACGCCGCGCGGTCCGTGCTGGCGCATATCGCCGACGGGCTGGGACTGCCGGAGAGTCAGGTCCGGGCCGCGTACGAGGATTCGCTGGCGCGGATGGGGGCGAAAGCCCGTGTGCCGTGGGGTGATCCGGTCTCGGAGATCGACGACCTGGTGCCGGAACGGGATTCGGACCGCGCGCGGGCCGAATTGCTCGCGCGGCTGGACGAGTCGGCGGGGGAGCCCGCGGCCTACGTGCTGCCGCTGCATCGCCGGCCGGACGGCGGGGGCTGGGCCAGCGCGGACTGGCGGCTGCGGCGCGGGCGAATCGTGTTGACGGAGGGCGATTCTCCGGCCGGGCTGCGGCTGCCGTTGAGCTCCATCTCGTGGGAGCCGCCGCCCGAGACGGTGGAGAACGACCCCGTCGCGCCGCCGCGCGCACGGCCGCTGGCGGGCGAACCGGACGCCGCGGTGGTGCCCGCGTACGACGCGCCGATCACCGCCCTCGTGGTGGAGGTGCGGCGCGGGCGGATGTTCGTCTTCCTGCCGCCGGTCACCGAACTGGACGCCTACTTCGATCTGGTGTGCCGGATCGAGGAGGCGGTGGCGACGGTGGGGGAGCCGGTGGTGCTCGAGGGCTATCCGCCGCCGGTGGACGCCCGGCTGCACAGCCTGTCCATCACGCCGGACCCCGGCGTCATCGAGGTCAACGTGCAGCCCGCCGAGACCTTCGCCGAACAGGCCGAATTGCTGGACACCCTCTACGAGCAGGCGCGCCTGGCCCGGCTCGGCACCGAGAAATTCGACGTGGACGGCACGCACGGCGGCACCGGCGGCGGCAACCACATCACACTGGGCGGCTGGACGCCCGCCCGCTCGCCCATGCTGCGGCGGCCGGACCTGCTGGTTTCGCTGCTGACCTACTGGCAGCGGCATCCGGCGCTGTCCTACCTGTTCTCCGGCCGCTTCATCGGGCCCACCTCGCAGGCCCCGCGGGTGGACGAGGGGCGCCCGGAGTCGCTGTACGAGCTGGAGATCGCGTTCGCGGAGATCGCGCGACTGCACCCGGCGGGCGAATCCGATGCCGGGGAACAGCTTTCCGCGCCGTGGGTGGTGGACCGCGCGCTGCGGCACCTGCTCACCGACCTCACCGGCAACACCCATCGGGCCGAGTTCTGCATCGACAAGCTGTACAGCCCGGACTCCGCGCGCGGCCGCCTGGGCCTGGTGGAACTGCGCGGCTTCGAGATGCCGCCGCACTTTCGCATGGCCATGGTGCAGTCGCTGCTGGTGCGCGCGCTCGTACTGCGCTGCTGGGAGCGCCCGTACACCGCGCCGCTGCTGCGGCACGGGGTCAACCTGCACGGCCGGTACCTGCTGCCGCACTTCCTGGCGGCCGATATCGCCGAGGTCGTGGCCGATCTGCGCGCGCACGGCATCGATTTCGATATGAGCTGGCTCGATCCGTTCTTCGAATTCCGTTTTCCGCGCATCGGCACGGTGGTACTCGGTGGTATGGAAGTGGAACTGCGCGGCGCCATCGAGCCGTGGAACACCCTGGGCGAGCAGACCACCGCGAGCGGCACCGCCCGCTACGTCGACTCGTCCGTGGAACGGCTGCAGGTGCGTGTCACCGGCGCCGACCGCGGGCGATACCTGCTCACCTGCAACGGTTTCCCGGTGCCGCTCATGCCCGCGGGCAAGGAGGATACGCAGGTCGCGGGCGTCCGCTACCGGGCCTGGCAGCCGCCGAACGCGCTGCACCCCAGCATCACCGTGGACGCGCCGCTGGTCTTCGACGTCGTCGACATCGAGGCGGGACTGTCCCGGGGCGGCTGCACCTATCACGTCTCGCACCCGGGCGGCATGTTCTACCCGGGGCCGCCGGTGAACGACCTGGCGGCGCAATCGCGGCGCAACCGGCGTTTCGAACCGGCCGGGCATACGCCCGGTCCGGTGGACATCGCCGATCTGCGTGCCAGAATAGCCATGCAGGCCACGGATATCGGTGCGCCCGGGATCCTCGACCTACGGCGGGCGCGCACGGTGTGGGGCCTGCCCGGCGACCGATAGGCACGCGGCGGGAAGTGGTTGCGGTGACAATGCTCGACGCGACGCCCCCGGGCGACGCCGGGTCCGGGCGACCGGACCGCTGGGGCACGGCGGGCATGAGCCCGGCGGCCGCCGAACAGTACGCGAAATATCGTGCGGCGGCGGCGAATACCGGCGCGTTCGATGCCTGCGGCCTGCCCACCGACGGGTACCACGACGAACTGGTGGACGGGCGCGGGCGGTTGCGCCCGCCGTGGGCCGAACTCGCCGGCGACCTCCTGGACCAGGGCGGCGCGGGCCTGGACCGGCTCGACGCCCGGGTCCGCCGCCTCATCGAGGACGACGGCATCACCTACACCGAGCTGGGCGGCTCGGCCACCGAACCCGCGGCGGCCAAGCCCTGGCGGCTCGATCCCATCCCGCTGCTGCTCACCGCACCGGACTGGGCGGGGCTGGAAGCCGGTGTGGTGCAGCGTTCGCGGCTGCTCGACGCGATCCTGGCCGACGTGTACGGGCCGCGCCGCACCATCACCTCCGGGCTGCTGCCCCCGCAGATCGTGTTCGGCTACAGCGGGTACATGCGTGCCGCGCACGGGATCACGCTGCCCGGCCGGCATCAGCTGTTCCTGCACGCCTGCGACATCAGCCGCTGGAGCGACGGCGGGTTCCGGGTGCTCGCGGACTGGGCGCAGGCGCCTTCGGGCGCGGGCTACGCGCTCGCCGACCGCCGCGTGGTGTCCGCCGCCATCCCCGAAGCCTTCGAACTCGCCAGCCCGCTGCCGCTCACGCCCTTCGTGCGCGCCATGCGGCTCATGCTGATCGAGGCCGCGCCACGCGCCGCGGACGAAGAGCCGACCGTCGTGGTGCTCAGCCCCGGCCCGCATTCGGAAACCGCCTTCGATCAGGCGTATCTGGCGTCGGTGCTGGGGTTCCCGCTGGTCGAGAACGCCGACCTGGTGGTGCGGGACGGGCGGCTGTGGATGCGCTCGCTCGGCACCCTCGAACAGGTCGACGTGGTGCTGCGCCGCGTGGACGCCGAATTCTCCGATCCGCTGGATCTGCGGCCCGACTCCCGGCTCGGGGTGGTGGGTCTGGTGGAGGTCCTGCGCCGCGGCGCGGTCACCGTGGTCAACACCCTCGGCAGCGGGGTGCTGGAGACCCCGGCGCTGGCCGCGTTCCTGCCGCGGCTGTCCCGCATGCTGCTGGACCAGGACCTGAAACTACCGAGTGTCGAAACCTATTGGGGCGGAGACGATCTCCAGCGCTCCTACCTGATCGGCAATCTGCACCGGCTGATCCTGCGCTCCACCCGGGACGGGACCACCGTCTTCGGCGCCCTGCTCACCCGCGAACAGCGGGCGCTGTGGCGGGCGCGCATCGAGGCCGAGGGCTGGAAGTGGGTCGGGCAGGAGCCGGCGCGCTTCTCCCTGGCTCCGGCCGTCGCGGGCGGCGGGACCCTGGCCGCGTCCCCGGTCGAGATGCGGCTGTTCTCCCTGGCCGGCCGGGTGGGGTACCGGGTCATGGCCGGCGGGCTCGGGCAACTGCATCAGCGCACCGGGCCGGACGGCATGGTCGGCGAGGCCGCGGCCAAGGACATCTGGGTCCGCGCCACCCCCACCCCCGTGCCCGCCGTCGAGGTCGCCGAGGAGCGCGAACACCGCACCCCGGCCGTCGCGGCGCTGGAGGTCGTCAGCTCGCCCCGCGTCCTGAGCGATCTGTTCTGGCTGGGCCGCTACGGCGAACGCGCCGAGGCGACGGTCCGCCTGCTCAGCGCCACGCACGACCGCCACCAGGACTACCGCTACCGCCCCTGGATGGAGGGCGCGGACGCGATGCCGATCCTCATCGCCGCCCTCGGCCACATGACCGGCACGGCCCCGCCCGCCCCGAAACAATCTGTCGCCCAATCGGACTGGCTGAACCAGCAGCTCCAGACCAGCAGCCTGCGCCAGGGCGGGACGGGCCAGCGGCAGGGCCCTGGCGGCCAGTCGCAGGGAGCGGACGCCGAAACAGCTGCCGGGCAGGGGTATTCGCCGGTCGGTGAGCACGCGCGAGATGCGTTGCCGCAGTGGCGGAGTGAAGCGGCGCAGAGCCCGGATGGGCAATCCGAACCCCGGGGCGGGCAATCCCCGTCACAGAGCGGTCGGACGCAGGACCAGGGTGGTTCGTCGCAGTCACAGTCGCAAGGTGGGCAGACGCAGGACCAGGGCGGGCAATCGCAATCGCAAGGGGGACAGTCGCAGAGCCAGGGCAGTCAGCCCCAGTCGCAGGGCGGGCAGTCCCAAAGTCAGGGCGGTCAGTCCCAGAGTCAGGGTGGTCAGTCGCAGTCGCAAGGCGGTCAGTCGCAGGGCCGGGGTGGTCAGTCCCAGTCGCAGGGCGGGCAGTCCCAGAGCCAGGGCGGGCAATCGCAATCGCAAGGGGGACAGTCCCAGAGTCAGGGCGGACAGTCGCAATCGCAAGGGGCACAGTCGCAGTCGGCGGGCGGGACCGGGTCCGGTCCCGCGGCCCGGGGGTCGGACCCGGCGGTCGCGGCGCGGCGCGAGCTGCGGCGGCGGGAGTTCTCGGACCAGCCGACCATGCCGATCGCGCTGCCGGGGGCCTCGCGGAGCGACCACGACTACCTGGTGGCGCTGACCGTGGACCGGGAGCTGCCCGGGTCGGTCGCCTACGCCATGGAGCGGTACGGGAAAGCGGCGCGGGCGGTGCGCGACCAGCTCTCGCCGGACACCTGGATGGTGCTGGGTTCGGTGGACCGGGCGCTCGCGGAGTACCGGGGTGCGCGGGGGGATCAGGGCGCGGCGCTGTCGGCGGTGCATTCGCGGGCGCTCGCGGGGCTGCTGTCGCTGGCCGGGATCGACGGCGAATCCATGGTCCGCGACACCGGGTGGCGCGTCATGGACATCGGCCGCCGCATCGAACGCGGGCTGGCGCTGTGCTCGCTGCTGGCCGCGGCGCTGACCGACACCTATCCCGCCCCGGTCGGGCGGGTCGTGACCGAGGCGGTGCTGCGGGCCACCGTCTCCTCGGTGAGTTACCGCCGCCGCCATCGGGATTCGGTCCGAGTGGCCGCCCTGGCCGCGCTGTTGCTGTTCGACGCGAGCAACCCGCGCTCGCTCGCCTACCAGCTCGCCCGCCTCGAAGCCCACTTCCTCGCGCTGCCCGCCGCGGCCGGATCCGCGCGCCCGCAACGACTCCTGAGCGACGCCCAGCGCATGCTGCACCGGCTGGATCCCGCCGACCTGGAGGTCATCGACGCACAGGGCTGTCGCACCGAACTGGCCGAACTGCTCGACGGCGTCCATCTGCGCCTGCGCAAGGTCTCCGAATCCTTCGAGAGCACCCGGCTTTCCGTGCCGCGCGAAACCCAGCCGCTGTGGGGATCGGCCCGGGTGGTCGGATGAGCGCCGCACGCCGCTACCGGGTCCTGCACCGGACGGTCTACGTCTACTCCGACGCGGTCACCAGTTCCTACGGCCGCGCCTACCTGACACCGCGCGAATTCGCGGGCCAGCAACTGCTTTCGCACGATATCCGCGTCGATCCGGTGCCCTCGGATCGCTCGGTGGGCACCGACGTCTACGACAACACCACGCTGTACTTCCACGTCACCGCCGACCACCGCCGCCTCGAGGTGACCGGGGAATCGGTGGTCGAGGTGCGCCGCGCGCCCGTCGCGGCCGCCGGCCAGCCGTGGGAACAGGCCCGGCCCACTCACGAGAACGGCCCGCTGGCGGTGGAATTCACCCTCGATCTGGTCCCGCCCGAGATCATCGACGAGGTCGCCGCCTACGCCGCCGAATCCTTCCCGCCCGGCCGCTCGCTGCTCGCGGCGGTGACCGAGCTGAACACCCGCATCTTCACCGACTTCACCTACGAGTCCGGCTCCACCACGGTCAGCACGCGGGTGGCCGACGTCTTCGCCGCCCGCGCGGGCGTCTGCCAGGACTTCGCCCGTCTCGGCATCGCCTGCCTGCGCTCGCTCGGCCTGGCCGGGCGCTACGTCTCGGGCTACCTCGCCACCGATCCGCCGCCCGGCAAGGAACGCATGGTCGGGGTGGACGCCACGCACGCCTGGGCCGCGGTGTGGCTGCCGGACGGCAGCGCCGAGGGCGGATGGCTCGATTTCGATCCCACCAACAATCAGTTCGCCGACGAGCGGTACGTCACCCTGGCGTGGGGCCGGGACTACGCGGATGTTCCGCCGGTCCGCGGCATCATCTACACCGACGCCAAGGAGAGCACCATCAGCGTGTCGGTGGACGTGGCCCCGTTGTCCGCTTGAACGATCGAGGTGTTGCGCCATGCGTGATTTCAGCTGTCCCCAGTGCGGCCAGCAATTGGCCTTCGAGAATTCGCTCTGTCTCCAATGCGGGAGCCCGCTCGGCTTCGGACTGGCCGACCGGGCGCTGCTGATCCTGGCGAAGGACGGCGACCCCGCCCGCGCGGCGGGCGATCAGGACGATCCGGGGGACAGCGCCCGCGATTTCACCAGCGGCACCGTCGACGCCCAGGAGTTCCGGCTCTGCGACAACCGCCATGTGGCCCAGTGCAACTGGCTGGTGCCCCGCAGCGGTGGTCCCACGCTCTGCGAATCCTGCCGGCTCACCCGCACCCGGCCCGCCGACCAGGACGACAAGTGGCTGCCCGCCTTCGCCGAGGCCGAGGCCGCCAAACGCCGCCTGGTCCTCGAGCTCACCGAACTCGGCCTGCCGATCGTCGATCGCACCGCCGATCCCGATTTCGGTCTCGCCTTCGATCTGCTGGCCAGCGGATCGCAGCAGGTGATGACCGGTCACGAGAACGGGGTCATCACGCTCGACCTCGCCGAGGGCGACGACGTGCACCGCGAGCAGCTGCGGGTCGCCATGGACGAGCCCTACCGGACCCTGCTCGGTCACTTCCGGCACGAGATCGGGCACTACTACTTCCCGGTCCTGGTCACCGCGGACGCCGATCTGGAGCTCTCCCGCGAGCTGTTCGGCGATCCGTTCGCCGACTACCAGGAGGCGCTGGACCGGCACTACCGCTCGGGCCCGCCGTCCGGCTGGGAAGACTCCTTCGTCTCCTCGTACGCGACCATGCACCCCGCCGAGGACTGGGCCGAGACCTTCGCCCACTACCTCCACATCCGGGACACCCTGGACACCGCCGCGGCCTTCGGATTCGCCCCGGCCGGCGCCACCCTGGAACGCCCGCAGGTGGGTCGCGCGGGCTTCGATCGCATCATCGATCTGTGGTTGCCGCTGGCCTGGGCGCTGAACATGGTCAATCGCTCGATGGGCCACCGCGACCTGTACCCCTTCGTGCTGGCCGAACCGGTGCTGGACAAGATGCGCTTCATTCACGAGCTGTGTGCAAATGCGGCAAACCGGTAAAACCCGGTTCGCCGGTGTGGCGCGTGCCTCCCCTGCTTCCGGGGGCGCATTGCAGACCTGTAAACTCCTGATCATCATGCAGCGGGCACTTCTCCTCCTTTGCCGCCGCGACGGGGTCTGATACGGACTGGCCTCCCGTCGCGGGTGCTAGTCGTGCCGGTCTAAACCCACACCTGGGATTTCCAGCCACACTTCGGAGATAAATCGCTATGTCACCCGCTGATGCGTTCGTATCCGGCTCGCGCTCCATCACCGCGCCGAGCAAGCCCGCGCCCGCCGACCAGCCCGCGTGGAACAAGCAGAAGAACTCCTCCATGCCGGTGTTCCGGTACCGGCCGTACGCCGAAGAGGTCGAGGCGGTGGAACTGCCCGACCGCACCTGGCCGGACAAGGTCATCGATCGCGCGCCCTCCTGGTGTGCGGTGGATCTGCGCGACGGCAACCAGGCGCTCATCGACCCCATGAGCCCGGCCCGCAAGCGCCGCATGTTCGACCTGCTGGTCCGCATGGGCTACAAGGAGATCGAGGTCGGCTTCCCGTCCGCCTCGCAGACCGACTTCGACTTCGTCCGCGAGATCATCGAAGACGGCGCCGTGCCGGACGACGTCACCATCCAGGTGCTGACCCAGGCCCGCGCCGAGCTGATCGAGCGCACCTTCGAAGCCTGCGCCGGGGCACCGAACGTCATCGTGCACTTCTACAACTCCACCTCGGTCCTGCAGCGCCGCGTGGTCTTCCGCGCGGACCGCGACGCGGTGAAGAAGATCGCCACCGACGCCGCCACCCTGTGCCTGGAGATCGAGCAGCGGCACCCGGACACCAACTGGCGCTACGAGTACAGCCCGGAGTCCTACACCGGCACCGAGCTGGGCTACGCCAAGGAGGTCTGCGACGCGGTCTCGGCGATCATCGCGCCGACCCCGGACAAGCCGCTGATCATCAACCTGCCCGCGACCGTGGAGATGGCGACGCCCAACGTCTACGCCGACTCCATCGAGTGGATGCACCGCAACCTCGAGCGCCGCGACTCCATCGTGCTGTCGCTGCACCCGCACAACGACCGCGGCACCGCCGTGGCCGCCGCCGAACTGGGCTACCAGGCCGGCGCCGATCGCATCGAGGGCTGCCTGTTCGGCAACGGCGAGCGCACCGGCAACGTCTGCCTGGTGACCCTGGGCATGAACATGTTCAGCCGCGGGGTGGATCCGCAGATCGACTTCTCGAACATCGACGAGATCCGCCGCACCGTCGAGTACTGCAACCAGCTGCCCGTGGCCGAGCGCCACCCGTACGGCGGCGATCTGGTCTACACCGCGTTCTCGGGTTCGCATCAGGACGCCATCAACAAGGGCCTGGACGCGATGAAGGCCGCCGCCGACGCCGCGGGCTCCGATGTCGACGACATCACCTGGGAGGTCCCGTACCTGCCCATCGATCCCAAGGACGTCGGCCGCACGTACGAGGCTGTCATCCGGGTGAATTCGCAGTCCGGCAAGGGCGGCGTCGCCTACATCATGAAGACCGATCACGGGCTGGTGCTGCCGCGCCGGCTGCAGATCGAGTTCTCGCAGGCGATCCAGAAGATCACCGACGGCGAGGGCGGCGAGGTCACCCCGAAGGAGATGTGGGACGTCTTCTCCGAGGAGTACCTGACCCCGATCCTGCCGCTGGAGCGCATCCGCCAGAAGGTCACGGCCTCCGAGCTGGACGGCGGCGTCGATCACATCGAGGCCGTGGTCAAGGTCGGCGGCGTCGAGCAGGCCATCGCGGGTGAGGGCAACGGTCCGCTCGCGTCGTTCGTCGACGCGCTGGGCACCATCGGCTACGAGGTCAGCGTGCTGGACTACAGCGAGCACGCCATGTCCTCCGGCGACGACGCCCAGGCCGCGGCCTACGTCGAATGCGCCATCGGCGAGAAGGTGACGTGGGGCGTCGGCATCGCCACCTCCATCACCACCGCCTCGCTGCGCGCGGTCGTCTCCGCGGTCAACCGCGCGGCCCGCACCAGCTGAGAAGCCTTACCGCAGAGCCCGCTCCGGCCGCCGGGGCGGGCTCTCGCGTGCGCGGGACGCGAGTCCCGGTACGGGAGGACTGAATTCGCGGGATGGGGGTAACTCCCGGGTACGCCCGGGATCGGGGGCGCACGGACCGCGAGCACGGACGCGGGGCGGGCTACGGCCCTGAGCTGTGCGCTGAAGATTCGGAGAGGCGGGACAGCTGCTAGCGTTGTGCTTGCATTAGCGCCGAGCTCTCTGTTCGAGCTGTCGAGCAGATGGGGGACACGTGACCACGAACGATCAGAATTCGACGTCGAAACCGGGGGCGTCGGTGGATGCCGACGATCTCGAACCGGATGAGCGCGCGACCGCCGGCGCGGCTACGCCGGAATCGGGTGAATCCGCCGAGGCGGAGCAGCCGGGCGCGGGGTTCTTCCCGCCCGTTCCGGATTCGATCGACCAGACCGTGCACATGGGTGCGGCCGCGGCGCCGCCGTTCGACCGGCCGGGATTCCCGCAGGGGCCGTTCGCCGGGCCCGGTGGTCCGGGCGAGGGGCCCAATCCCTTCGCCCCGCAGGGGCCCGAAGGCTCGAATCCCTTCGCGCCCGGCGGGTTCGGCCCGCAGGGGGCCTATGGCGGCGGTCCGTACGCGAACGGCCAGCAGCCGGGTTTCCCGCCCACCGGCAACTATCAGATGCCTGATTCGGGGCAGTTCGCGCCGCCGCCGAATCCCGGTGCGCCGGGCGGTTTTCCGCCGGGTGACGCCTTCGGCGAGGTCCGGGACGAGACGCCCTACGGGGAGATTCGCCAGGAGATCGGCAGCGACGGCATGGTGCGCCGGGTATTTCCGGAGCAGCAGCCGGACCCGGGCGGGCAGTTCGGTCAGCCGGGTCAGCCGGGGCAGTTCGGCCCGGGCACCGATCCGTCCGGCGCGCCGATCTACACCTGGTCACCGCCCCCGCCGGTGCAGCAGCATCAGCCGCAGCAACCGCCGCCGGGATTCCAGCAGCAGGGCTGGAACGGGCAACCGCCCCAGGGATTTCCGCAGCAGCCCGGCTTCGGGCAGCAGCCGCCGCCGCAGGGTAATTCGGTCAACGACCTGAATCTGCTCAAGCGCGCCCGGCGCGCGCCGCGCAGCGGCTGGCGCCGCACCGTGCACAAGGCGTCCGGCGGCATGATCAATCCGGGTGAGTCGCCGGCGGACGTCGTCTACGGCCAGCTCGTGGACCGGGTGAATCAGCCGGTGCGCGGTGACTACCGCATCGCGATCCTCTCGCTCAAGGGCGGCGTCGGAAAGACCACCACCACGGTCGGTCTCGGCTCCACCTTCGCCTCCCAGCGCGGCGACCGCGTCATCGCCATCGACGCCAACCCGGACCTGGGCACCCTCGCCCACCGGGTGCCGCGGCAGACCCGCTCCACGGTGCGGAACCTGCTGGAGGACAACCACATCAGCCGTTACTCCGATGTCCGCGCCCACACCTCGCAGGCGCCCAGCCGCCTCGAAGTGCTTGCCAGCGAACAGGATCCGGCGGTGTCGGAGGCGTTCAGCGAGGCCGACTATCGCAAGGCGATCGGCATCCTGCAGCAGTTCTACAACATCATTCTCACCGACTGCGGCACCGGGCTCATGCACTCGGCGATGTCCGGCGTCCTGGATATGGCCAGCTCGCTGGTGCTGGTGACCTCACCCGCCATCGACGGCGCGCGCAGCGCCTCGGCCACCCTGGACTGGCTGGACCACCACGGCTACCACAAGCTGGTGGAGCGAACCGTGGTGGTGGTCAACGCTTCTCGCAAGGGTTCCTCGACCGTCGATCTGGATCAGCTGCGCAAGCTGTTCCTGGACCGCACCCGCGCGGTACAGGTCGTGCCCTTCGACGATCACCTCGCCGAGGGCGCGGAGATCGACCTGGAACTGGTCGGGAAGCCCACCCGCCGCGCCCTGCTCGAACTGGCCGCGATGGTCGCCGACGACTTCGGCTACCACGCCGCCCAGATGGGCAGGCAGCAGCCGCCGCAGCAGCGCTGATTCCGGCAGAACCCCCCGAATCGGCCCCGCCTCGAATCCCGAGTGCGGGGCCGGTTTCCGTTCGAAGGCGGGAGCCCGAGCCGCGGACCGTCGAACCCCCCGTCGATCTGGCGTCGGGGAAGCGGACCGTGCGCGTGATCATCGTTTCGCAGACCACGTAGGTCCGCGCGCTGCGAGTGGCCGGAGTCGTTGTTTGTCAGTCGGATTCGTCGGTTACCTTGCGGGCGGCTGTCTGGAAGGCGGCCAGGACCGCGGCGACGGCGGGGCGTTTCTCCGCGTGCGGGCGCGTGGCCAGGTCGTAGAGGCGGGCGGCGCGGACGCCGGTCAGCCGGAGCATCAGCAGGTCCGGGTGGCGGACCGCGTAGTGCGGCATCAGGGCGATGCCGTAGCCGTCGGCCACCAGGGCCTCGATCACCGTGAAATCGTTGAGGCGCTGGGCTATTCGGGGTTGCACGCCGGTGACGGTGGCGATCGAGCGCAGCACGTCGTCGACGGGGAAGCCGCCGCGCACGCTGATCCAGGTCTCGTCGGCCAGTTCGGCGGGCATCACGGTGGCATTGCGCGCGAAGCGGTGGCCGGGGCCCACGACCACGTCGATCGGCTCGCGCATGAGCACGCGCGAGCTCACCCGCGCCCCGCCGACCGAGGGCGAACGCTCGTCCCGGTGGGTCAGCACCACGTCGTAGTCGGCGAGCAGGCGCGGCACCTCCGAGGGCGGCACGTCCTCGTCCCGGGCGACCACCTCCACGCCGCTCGCGGCCAATTCGGTCAGCACGTGCGGCAGCAACAGCGCTGCGCCGGAAGGGAACAGCGCCACCCGCACCTGCCCGCGCGCGGACCCGCGATAGGACGCCATCTCGGCCGCGGCCCGCTCCACGGCCGCCAGCACCTCGTCGGCCCGCACCACCAGCGCCCGCCCCGCGTCGGTGAGCCGCACCCGCCGCCCGTCCGGCTCGAGCAACGGCACTCCCGCCTCGCGCGCAAGCGCTTTGAGCTGCTGCGACACCGCCGAAGGCGTCATGGACAGGGCCGCCGCGACCGCGGCCACCGTCCCCCGATCCGCCAGCTCCCGCAACACCCGCAACCGCTCGACCGACATGAGCGCCCCCGAGCCGTTCCCGCCCCCGCTCGAATCCGCCACCCGCACCTCGCCTCCCGAGACGCCCTCCCCGCGTTCGACCGCGCTGGAACGCCCTTCCCGATTCACCCGGGGGTGAGTACCCGATCCGTCGTTCCTCCAACCCGCTCGCCCCCTCCCGGTGTCCGGCGCGCCCGACCTGCCGCCGCCGACGCGGTCCGTCTCTCTCCGCGTCACACCGGGCTCGTCACGGTCGCCCGATGCTGCTCGATGTGCCGAGTCGGTGCCGGTGGCCGACGCTGAAACCTGTTTGGGTGCCGATGTTTCGACGTTCCGTGCACCGGTGGATGGTCGGTCGTGGTTGTCGCGGCCGGGAGATGTCGGTTGGTGCCCCGAGACGGTGCCCGTGGCCGAGGTTGAAACAGACTCGGGCGCAGGGGCTTCGGGGTCTTTGCCTGGGCGAGGCGTTGTGCCCGTCTCGCCGGCGACCGGCGGCGAGGGTGCGGGGCCGGGGGGCGTGGGCTCCTGCGGGGGCAGGCCGGCCCGGGGCGGGACCGGGGTGGCGGCGGTCGGGGCCGCGGGGGAGTTGGTGATGCGGCGAGGGCGGGCCGCGGGGGTGGATCGGGTGGCCGGTGGGTCCGCCGGGGGTGTTCGGCGGGTGGGCGACGCGGTGATGCCGGGGGCGGGGGTGCGGGGGGATCGGCGGCCGGGCGCGTCGGGGTCGCGGCGGGAGTGGGGGTCGGCGGAGACCCGGCGGGGGCGCGGGGTGGCGGTGGCCGGATCGGGGGACGCCGGGATGCGGCGGGGGCGGGGGACCGAGCGCGGGGGTGTGGCGTCGTCGGCGGGGGGATCCGGGTGGGGCATAGGTAAGTTCTACTACAGTATTGGTGCAGAATTATTCGATTGTTCTTACCTATTGGTCGTCGGATCATTCCGGGTATGACGAATCGGGATCGGCTGCTGGGGCTGGGTGTGGTGGTGCTCTGGGGGTTGAACTTCCTGGCGATACGGGTGGGGCTCGACCATTTTCCGCCGTTCTTCTTCGCGGGGCTGCGGTTCGCGGTCATCGCCGTACCGGTCCTGGTGTTCGTGCCGCGACCGGCGGTGCCGTGGCGCTGGCTGCTGCTGTACGGGATCGGGTTCGGGATTCTGCAGTTCGCCTTCCTGTTCAGCGCCATGCGGGCGGGCATGCCGACCGGGCTGGCCTCGCTGGTGCTGCAGTCCTCGGCGCCGTTCACCGTGCTGCTGGGCGCGGTGCTGCTGCGCGAGCGCCTGCGCGGGGTGCAACTGTTCGGGATCGCGGTGGCCGTGGCGGGCATGGCCGTGATCGGCTGGGACCGCATGCAGCATGCCGCGCTGCTGCCGCTGCTGCTGACCCTGGCCGCCGGCCTGGGCTGGGCCTTCGGCAACATCGGATCCCGGCTCGCCGCTGCCGAATCCGCGGGGGTCAACCCGCTGCACCTGACGCTGTGGATGACCGTCGTGCCGCCGCTGCCCCTGTTCGCGCTGTCCGCGCTCACCGAGGGACCGGCCACCGGCTGGCACGATCTCGCGGCCGCGTTCGGCCCGGACGGCCTGCCCGCGTTCGCGGCGCTGGCCTACATCGCGCTGCTGGGCACCATCGCCGGGTCGGGCCTGTGGACCTATCTCATGAGCCGCTATCCGGCGGGCACGGTCGCCCCGCTGTCCCTGCTGGTGCCGGTGGTCGGCATAGCCGCGTCCTGGTTCTTCCTGGACGAGACCCCGTCGGCGGTGGCCCTGGCGGGCGCGGTGATCGTGATAGCGGGCGCTTTCACAGCAACCTCGGGCGGATCGCTACGCCGGGGCCGATGGGGTCGCCGCCGCACCGCCGCCGCATCTCCGGAGACCGCCGGTACGGAAAAGATCACCCCTACCGACCCGGTGCCCGTTCCCGCTGCTTAGGATTCCTCCCAGGCGTGGGAGGTAGGGAATGACTGGACAGCGTATGTCCGTCGCGCGGCGGACAGTGCTGCGCGGCGCCGTCGCGGCGGGGGCCGCCGCCGGTGCACTGTCGGCGACCACGCTGCGACCGACCCCGGCCCATGCCGAACCCGGCCGCAGCGTCGCCGTGCTGGGCGCGGGCCCGGCCGGGCTGACCGCCGCGCACGAACTGGCCGAACGCGGCTTCGACGTCACCGTCTACGAGCGCCGCGCGCTCGGCGGAAAAGCCCGCAGCATCGCCGTTCCCGGCAGCGGCCGCGACGGCCGCCCGGACCTGTGGGGCGAGCACGGCTTCCGCTTCTTCCCCGGCTTCTACCGCCATCTCACCGACACCATGCGGCGAATCCCGTTCGGGGACAACGAGAACGGCGTGTGGGACAACCTGGTCGCCGCCCCCGAGGCGCGATTCTCCCGGCGCGGGGGCGACGACACCCTGCTGCCCCTGGGCCGGGCCGGACGCCCGTGGACGACCCCCGAGGATTTCCGCGAAACCGTCAGCTCGGCCATCTCCACCACCACCAAGATGGGCCAGGCCGACGCCCTCTACTTCGCGAACCGCCTGCTGGTCTTCAACTCCAGCTGCGACGCTCGCCGTTACGGCCAGTGGGACACCATCTCCTGGCGCGACTACGTCGGCGCGGGCCGGCGCTCCAACGAATTCCGCATGCTGCTCTCGCGCACCCTCACCACCCTGCTGGTGGCGGCCAAGGACGACCTGGCCAGCACCCGCACCATCGGCACCATGGGCGAGCAGTTCCTGGGCAATCCCCTGGAGATCGCCAACGACGGCCCGCTGGACCGCCTGCTGGACGGCCCGACCAACGAAGCCTGGATAGACCCGTGGGTGCGCAGGCTGCGCGAACTCGGGGTGAAGTTCGCCGGCGCCGAGGTGCACGGGCTCGAGGTCGCCGACAACCGCATCTCCGGCGCCCGGGTGGTCACCACTTCCGGTGTGGCGCAGACGATCACGGCCGACTACTTCGTGGCCGCCCTCCCGGTCGAGGTGGCCCGCACCCTGTGGTCGCCCGAAATCCTCGCGCGCAGACCCGAATTGGCCGGCATGGCCCAGCTCACCGTGGACTGGATGACCGGCATCCAGTTCTTCCTGCGCAATCCTTCGGCCATCGCGCGCGGCCACGCCGCCTACGTGGACTCGCCCTGGTCGCTGACCTCCATCTCGCAGAACCAGTTCTGGAACCGCACCCCCATGTCCGGCCTCGGCGACGGCACGGTGCAGGACTGCCTGTCCGTGGACATCTCGGACTGGAACACCCCCGGGATCCTGTTCGGCAAGACCGCCAAGGAATGCACCCACGACGAGATCGCCCGCGAGGTCTGGGCGCAGTTGCAGGCGCACCTGAACGACAAGCAGATCCTGCTGCGCGACGAGGACCTGCACTCCTGGTTCCTGGACACCGGCGTGACCTGGAACGCCGCCCAGCGTCGCAACGAGAACGCCGACCCGCTGCTGATCAACACCGCGGGCTCCTGGGCGCTGCGCCCGGAATCGCATCGCGCCGAGCTCGAAAACCTGTTCCTGGCAGGGGATTACGTCCGCACCAAGGTGGATTTGGCGACCATGGAGGGTGCGTCGGAGTCCGCCCGCACCGCGGTGAACGCCCTGCTGGAGGTGGCCGGTTCCACCGCGCCCCGCTGTGCGCTGTTCACCCTCTACCGCGCGCCGGAGCTGGATCCCTTCCGGCAGCTGGACGAGAGCCGCTACGCCGCCGGGCAGCCCAACCTGTTCGACGTTCCGCTGTAACCCACCGGTGCGCGCGTAACCGTTTCGGGACCGACTGCTTTCTCACAAATGGCTGGCGCGGCGGTGTGATCCGGGCGTTGAATCGAACGATGAGCGAGATCACGGATCCGGTCGAACTGCGGGAACTCCTCGGTGCGCCCACGCCGCGGGCCGTCGCCAAGGAACGCCGCACCCTGCACGCGCGGGACCGGGAGTGGATCGCCAACTCTCCCTTCGTCGTACTCGCGACCAGCGACGCCGAGGGCAACTGCGACGCCTCGCCGAAGGGCGACCCGGCCGGTTTCGTGCGGGTGCTCGGCGACACCACCATCGCCATTCCCGAACGCCCGGGCAACCGCCGCGCCGACGGCTACCTCAACATGCTGAGCAATCCGCATGTGGGCGTGATCTTCCTGATCCCGGGGCGCGGAGAAACCCTGCGCATCAACGGCCGGGCGCGGCTGGTGCGCGAGGCACCCTACTTCGACGACATGGTGGTGCGCGGGCACCGGCCCATTCTGGCCGTCGAGGTCGAGATCGAGCAGATCTTCCTGCACTGCGCCAAGGCGTTTCTGCGCAGTAGGCTCTGGCAGCCCGAGCAGTGGCCCGCCGACACCCTGCCCAGCCAGGCGCGGCTGGTGAAGGAATTGATCCCCGACAGCCCCGAAACGCTGGAGCAATTGGAGCAGTACTACTCGGCCGCCTACGAGAACAAGCTCTACAACACCTGAGTGCCGCAGCTCACGGCGAAAGCCGTGACACCGCCTGCGCACCGAGCGCGGCACACCAATAAACTCGCGACCGTGGCAGACATCTCGGTACGCGGAAAGCTGGCGCTGCGGGCGGCGACGGCGGCGTCGTGGGCTTCGCAGAAAGCCGGACGCGGTAAGGGATCGATGATCGGCGGCCTCATCGCGCTGAAGATCGACCCGACGATCATGACCCAGCTGGGCCGCGAGCGGCGCACGGTGCTGGTCACCGGCACCAACGGCAAGTCCACCACCACCCGCATGACCACGGCCGCGCTACAGACCCTCGGCGCGGTCGCGACGCAGGCCGACGGCGCCAACATGGACGCCGGAATCGTGGCCGCGCTCACCGCCAATCGCACCGCGCGCCTGGCCGCCATCGAGGTGGACGAGCTGCACCTGCCGCACGTGGCCGATGCCCTGAACCCGGCCGCGGTGGTGCTGCTCAACCTGTCCCGCGATCAGCTGGACCGGGTCGGCGAGATCAATATGATCGAGCGCCGCCTGCGCGCGGGCATGGCGCGCCACCCCGACGCCGTGCTCATCGCCAATTGCGATGACGTGCTGATCACTTCGATCGCCTACGACCACCCCAACGTGGTGTGGGTCGCGGCCGGCAGCGGCTGGGCGGTCGACGCCAGCAGCTGCCCGCGCAGCGGTGAGCCGATCATGTGGGACGGCGAGCACTGGTACAGCACCGGCGCGGATTTCAAGCGCCCGGAACCGCAGTGGCGCGTTGACGAGCACGCGCTGCACGGCCCCGACGGTCTGGAAATCCCACTGGCCCTTGCCCTTCCGGGCCGCGCCAATCGCGGTAACGCCGCCCAGGCGGTGGCCGCGGCCGTCGCCATGGGCGCGGACGCGCGGGCCGCGGCCGACGCGGCGGGCACCGTACGGGAGATCGCCGGCCGCTACCGGACCGTCGAGGTCGGCGGGCGCACCGCGCGCCTGCTGCTGGCCAAGAATCCGGCCGGCTGGCAGGAGGCCCTGTCCATGATCGACCCCGCCGCAACGGGTTTGGTGATCGCGGTGAACGGTCAGGTGCCCGACGGCGAGGATCTGTCCTGGCTGTGGGACGTGCGGTTCGAGCACTTCGAGGGCACCCAGGTGGTCGCCGCGGGGGAGCGCGCCACCGATCTGGCCGTGCGCCTGACCTACGCGGGCGTGGAACACACCACCGTGGCGGATCCCTTGCGCGCCATCGCTTCCTGCCCCGCCGGGCAGGTCGAGGTGCTGGCCAACTACACCGCGTTCCGTGACCTGAACCGCGATCTCGACGAGAAGGCGAGCGTCCGCGCATGAGCGAATCGACCGTCCGCATCGGCCTGGTGCTGCCCGACGTCATGGGCACCTACGGCGACGGCGGCAATGCCCTGGTGCTGCGGCAGCGGCTGCGCATGCGCGGGTACGCCGCCGAGGTCGTCGAGATCACGCTGGCCGACGAGGTGCCGGACTCCCTGGACATCTACACCCTGGGCGGCGCGGAGGATTCCGCGCAGCGCCTGGCCACCCGTCACCTCGTGAAGTACCCGGGACTGCAGCGCGCCGCCGGGCGGGGCGCGCCGGTGCTCGCGATCTGCGCGGCCATCCAGGTGCTCGGCCAGTGGTACGAGACCTCCTCGGGGGAGCGGGTGGACGGCGTCGGCCTCATCGACGTGACCACCTCCCCGCAGGACAGGCGCGCGATCGGCGAGGTGGCCACCGCCCCGCTGCTGCCGGGGCTGACCCAGGCCCTGACCGGCTTCGAAAACCACCGGGGCGGAACCAAACTCGGTGGCGACGCCACCGGCCTGGCGCGCGTCACCAAGGGCGTCGGCAACGGCGTGGGCGACGGTCTCGAGGGCGTGATCCAGGGCTCGACGATCGGCACCTACATGCACGGTCCGGCCCTGGCCCGCAATCCCGAGCTCGCCGACCTGCTCCTGTCCCGCGCCCTGGGCGTCGATTCGCTGGCCCCCCTGCCCATGCCCGAGGTCGATCAGCTTCGCCGGGAACGCCTGCGCGCCTGAGCCTCCGGGCTCGACCCTTCACCCCTCTGGCGAATTGTCGGCTATCCACCGATTCGATCGGGACATAGCCGACACGTATGACCGAATTGTTCGGCTCGTCGCATGTGTTGTTGGACTGGCGACCGAACGGTAATCTCGCGCGCGGCCTACTTGATGAGGGAGGTGGCCGTGCGGAGGCGCGCTCTACTGAAAGCTGCCGGTTTTGCGGCTTTTGCTGCCGGTGTGGGATCGGGCGCCGCCGTGCGCGGCTCCGGTGTCGCGGCGGCGAGTCCACTGTGGAACGCGCTGTTCGAGCGGTGGGTGCCGGAAATCTTCGCGCCGCTGCCGGATCCGCCGGAGCACTCCCCGGCGATCGTGATCGGCTCCGGCTTCGGCGCCGCGGTCACCGCCCTGCGACTAGCCGAGGCCGGCGTGCAGAACACCGTGCTCGAGCGCGGCTCACGCTGGCCCAACGATCCCCAGCGCGAGATCTTCACCGGTGACGATCTGCCCGACGGCCGCGGCTTCTGGCATCGGACCAGTTTCACCGGGGTCACCAAGGTGCCCATGGCCTTCGCCGATTTCGGCGGCGTGCTGGACGTGGTCAACTACCCGGGCATCGACGTCTGGCGCGCGGCCGCGGTCGGCGGCGGCTCGATCATCTTCTCCGGCGCGATGGTCGCCCCGCCGAAGCACCTGTTCGACAGCGTGTTTCGCGGTGTGGTCGACTACGGCGAGCTGGAGAGCGTGTACTACCCGCGGGTGCGGCAGATGCTGCGGCTCAGCCCCGTGCCCGCCGACATCTACAACTCCGCGCCCTTCGCCCATTCCCGGGTGTGGGATCAGCAGGTGCGGGCCGCGGGGTACGAACCGCAGCCCAATGATTCGATCTTCAACTGGGACGTGCTGCGCGCCGAACTGGCGGGCACGAGCCGCGCCTCGGCCACGGCGTCGCGCAGCAACCTCGGCAATTCCAACGGCGCGAAGTTCGACCTGGACCAGAACTACCTGCGCTACGCGGAGGCCACCGGCCGCACCGGCATCTTCCCCGGCCACCGTGTGGACTCGATCGCGCAGGACGGCTCCGGCAAATACGTGGTGACCGTGTCCAAGCTCGCGCCCACCGGCGCGGTCCTGCGCACCCGCACCCTCACCTGCGATCGGCTGTTCCTCGGCGCGGGCTCGATCGGCACGTCCGAACTCCTGGTCCGCGCCCAGGCCACCGGCGGCCTGCCCCGGCTCAACGAGCACATCGGCGCGGGCTGGGGCACCAACGGCGACGTGGTGCTGGCCCGCAGCGCCGATTCGCTGAGCGCCACCGGCGGCGGCGTGCCCAGCGCGAGCCGGATCTTCGACGACTCGACCGTCCCGCTGACCCTCGAGAACTGGTACGTCCCCGGCATTCCCGTCGACACCGGGGCCATCGCCTCGCTCGGCATGGTGCTCGACCCGACCCGCGCCCGGTTCGGCTACGACAGCGCACGCAACGGCGTCGGCCTGAGCTGGAACCCCGGTGTGCAGGACCAGGTGGCCGCCGCCTGCCGGGCCGTCGATCAGCGCATCGCCCAGCGCTCGAACGCGCTGCTGGACTACGCCCCGATCGGCTACGACGCCAACGCCTTCTTCACCGCGCACCCGCTCGGCGGCGCGGTGCTCGGCCAGGCGACCGACGGCTACGGCCGCGTGCTCGGGCATCCGGGGCTCTATGTCATGGACGGCGCCGGCCTGCCGGGCAGCTCGGCCACGGTCAACCCGTCGCTGACCATCACCGCGCTGGCCGAGCGCAACATCGAGGCCATCATCCGCGCGGGCAGCTGACCGCGCACCGGAAATCCCTGCACCGGCGCGCTTTTCGCGACCGCTGATCCGGCCCCGGACCGGCCGTCGCGGGAATGGCGCGCCGGGCCGGGCCCGGCCACTACGCTGGCGCGGGACCGTTCGATGTGGAAGGGGTCGGCGTGATCCAGGCGAGTGCACCGGACGACGTGGAGTACCCGCGGAAGCCACCGGCCCTGTGGACGGATTTCCTCATGCTGGGGCTGGCTGTGATCTCGGTCGTGCTGGTCGGCTGGGTGACGTTCTTCCCGGTCGGCGGGGACACCTACCGGCTCATCCAGATCGCCGACTACGTCATCTGCGCGATCTTCGCGATCGAATTCTGCTGGCGCTGGCGGCGGGAGGGCTGGAGCTGGACCTTCCCGTTCGTCTACTGGTACGAGGTCCTGGGCATGATCCCGGTGACCAGCCCGTTCTTCCGCGGCTTCCGGCTGCTGCGCGTGGTCGTGATCCTGGTGCGGCTCGCGCGCGTGGCGGATCGGGCCTTCGGCGACCGGGTGACCGCGGCGATCGTGAACCGCTCGGTCGGCGCGATCGTCGAGACCGTGAAGCGCCCGGTGACCATGGCGGTGCTGGACGAGGTCGCCGAGGTGCTGCGCACGGGGCACTACGCCCGCAACATCGCGAACGCGCTGGAGGAGAACCGCGGCGAGATCGATCAGATGATGGTCGAGTTCATCCGGCAGGATCCACAATTGGGCCGGGTGAAATACCTGCCGTTCCACGAGGACGTGATTCGCGGCGTCGCCGACGCCAGCTTCCGGATCATCTTCCGGGTGCTGGCGGACGAGCGCACGGACGAATTGGTAGCCGATGTTCTGCGCGAGAACATCAACCAGATGCGCGAGGCCGTACGCGAGGGCGTGCGCGTGAGCGAGTCGGTGGATCACCGGTTCGACCGCTGATCCACCGCCCGCGGCGTCACGCGGCGTCGTGCGAGCCGTGCCTGATCTCCTCGCGCGGCTCGCGATAGGACACCGTCTCCCACAGGATCAGCGCGCCCAGCACCACGAACAGCAGGGTCAGCGACGCCAGCGCGGGCAGCGCCGCGGCGAGCGGGATCAGCACGAGCAGCAGGACGACGGCGATGAGACGGTGTGTGCTCAGCGCACCCGTCGCGTAGTACTTGAACCCGATCAGTGCCAGCAGGTACAGCACGACGCCGCCGTACAGGCAGTACAGCGGAATCCCGTACAGCGCGTCGGAGAGCCGGTGATCCTCCGCGTCGCCGACGTAGTTGATCACCTTTTTCATGCCGAGCGAGAGCGCGATGATGCCGACGATCATGGGGAAGTGCCAGTAGGTGTAGCAGCCGCGGGCGATCTGCACCCGGCGCGTGCCGGTGGCGTGTGCGAGCTCGTGTTCCACGGTCAGCGCGGCGACGTCGAAGTACGCCCACCACAGCAGGCCCGAAATGGCCAGTCCCAGCATCGATCCCAGCGCGATGGGCCAGGAGATGGGCAGCCCGGCCACGCCGACGCCGATGGAGACGATGGATTCGCCCAGCGCGATGATGATGATCAGCCCGTACCGCTCGGCGAAGTGCTTGGCGGAGTTGAGCCGCCATTCGTTGCCCGCCAGGCTGGTCCACAGCATGTCCCCGGCCAGCGCGGCCAGCCACAGCACCAGCTGGGCGGTCTCGCTGGTGAGCGCGCCGATGGTCAGCAGGGTGCCGGCGATGGTGAGCGAACCCGCGGCCCAGCGCACCACCTGCCGGCGCAGTTGGGCGTCCTCGGCGCTGGCCAGCCAGAACATCCACAGGTGGACGAAGCGCACCAGCAGGTACGCGATGACGAATACCAGTGGGGCGTACCAGCCTCCGGGCAGATCGTGGAAGGCCTCGGGGATGGTGAGCGCGATGAGGAAGGCGCCGCCCATGGCCACGAAGATGCCGACGCGCGCGATGCCCTCGTCGGCCTTGATGACGTTGCCGAGCCAGGAATAGGCGATCCACATCCACCACAGCAGCATGAGGATCAGCAGGGAGCGCAGCATGTTGACCGCGGTGGTCTCGTGTGCCGCGAAGTCGGTGACCATGGTGAAGGCGAACACGATCACCAGGTCGAAGAATAGTTCCAGCTGGGTGACGGAGGCGTTCTCGCCGACCCTGGTCAATCGTGATCGTTGCGCACCGGGCATGTTGGACATAGTGCAGGGCGCGGGGCGTCAATGACAGTGCAGCGGACGCGTGTTCACTGTCGGCGTCACGGCGGCGGCCGCGGCGCGCTGCCGGGCCGCGGTTACGCGGTGCCGAACCCCGGTTCGAAACCGTGGCCGTAGTTGAGCTGCTGGGTGTAGGTCGCGGGCTCGTAGGGCGCCGGTTCCGCGTACGGCTCCTCGGCCTCGCCGAGTCCTTCGATGCCGGTGACCGATTCGACGAAGGCGATGAAGTTCTCGATCATGGCCTCGCCCTCGCGGCGGGCGGTGCGCTTGAGGAACATGCCGGGCGCGGGAATCGGCAGGTAGATCTCGGAGTGGTACCAGACCTCGGTGCCGCCGTCCTCGGTCTCGGCGACGTCGAACCAGCCCTGGCCGCCGGCGCCGGCGCTGGATTCGGCGACCTTCCACGCGACCCGGTTCTCGGTGCAGGTGTACTCGACGACCTGCCGATCCGGCCGGCCCATGAGGTTCGCGGAGATGTAGGTCCGCTTCGGTCTGCCCAATTTGTCGCGGGTCGCGACCCGGACATCCGAGTGGGAAGGCGACCAGTCGGGCAGTTGCTCGACCATGAGCAACGCCTCCATCACCTGATCGGGATCGATATCGATGACGAATCGGTGATCAGTCTTAGTACGCATTCCAACCCTCCAGCTTCGGGGCCTGATTGTGACCAGCGTCGCTCGTTGAGTCAACTGTGTCCCAGGCCGCTCGAACCCGCCCGTTTCGACAGGTTTGCGAATATCACTGGCCGCCAACGTAATAGGCAGCTCGGACAGGTGGTGGAGAATTTTGCGCCGTCAGGGTCTGAAACGCGACTACTTCTCAGGGCTTGACGCCTCGGTGTCCGTGGGTATCGCCCGTTCCATCGCCGCTCGAACCGGATCGCGGCGTAGTTGCCCGGTGGCGATGCCCGGCGCGGATTCGTCCCGGCCGTTGACACCACTCCATCCGTAGTACTACATTTCAATCACTTCACGCAGAGTACTACGAACGAGGCGGTAACCCTTGCGAAATCTCACCTACTTCGTCGGTATGTCCCTCGACGGCTACATCGCCGCCCCCGACGGTGACATCAGCGCCTACGAGGCGTCCCCGGACTTCTGGACCTGGCTGGCGACCGACTATCCGGAAACCCTGCCCGCCCATGTGCGCCCGCATTTCGGGGTGCCCGAGGGTGCGGCGAATGTGCACTTCGACACCATGATCATGGGTCGCGGCACCTACGAGCCCGCCCTGAATGTGGGCATCACCAGCCCGTATCCGCATGTGCGGCAGTACGTGGTCTCCACCACGCTGGGCGAGATCGCCGATCCGGGGGTCGAACTGGTGGCGTCGGATCCCATCGGGCTGATTCAGCGCCTGAAGAAGCAGGACGGCCAAGGTATTTGGCTGGCCGGCGGCGGCAGGTTCGCCGCCCAGGTCCTGGACGAGATCGACGAACTCGTCATCAAGCAGTATCCGGTGCTGCTGGGTGAGGGCGTGCGGGCGCTTGCCGGAAATTTCCGGCCCACCGGCTTCCGGGTCGAGCGGCGGCGGGAATTCGACAGTGGCGCGCAGGTCACCTGGCTCACTCGCGCCTGATCAGCTCGGTGAGATCCGGGTTGCCGGGAGGTGGCCGAAAATCTCGTGACCTGGGCCGGTAGTCTTGTGGGTCGGTAGCAGCAGTTAGTCGATCTTGGAGGATTTCCGCCGTGGCTCTCGTCGTCCAGAAGTACGGAGGATCCTCGGTCGCCACCGCCGAGCGCATCCGCAGGGTTGCCGAGCGGATCATCGAGACGAAGAAGCAGGGGCACGACGTGGTCGTGGTCTGCTCGGCGATGGGTGACACCACCGACGAACTTCTCGATCTGGCCCAGCAGGTCGCCCCCGCGCCGCCCGCGCGTGAAATGGACATGTTGCTCACCTCGGGTGAGCGCATCTCCAATGCGCTGGTGGCCATGGCCATTCACTCGCTCGGCGCGGAAGCGCGCTCGTTCACCGGCTCGCAGGCCGGCGTCATCACCACCGGGGCGCACGGCAACGCGAAGATCATCGACGTGGCCCCGGGCCGGGTGCAGAACGCGCTCGCCGAGGGCACGATCGTGCTGGTCGCCGGCTTCCAGGGCGTGAGCCAGGACAGCAAGGACGTGACCACGCTGGGCCGCGGCGGCTCGGACACCACCGCCGTCGCGCTGGCCGCCGCGCTCAATGCCGATGTGTGCGAGATCTATACCGATGTGGACGGCGTCTTCAGCGCCGATCCCCGGGTCGTCTCCGATGCCCAGAAGCTGGACACCGTCTCCTACGAGGAAATGCTGGAGATGGCCGCCTGCGGCTCGAAAGTTCTCATGCTGCGCTGCGTCGAGTACGCGCGCCGCTACAACGTGCCGGTGCACGTCCGTTCCTCGTACACGGACAAGACCGGCACCCTGATTACCGGATCGATGGAGGACATCCCCTTGGAGCAAGCAATCCTCACGGGCGTCGCGCACGACCGCAGCGAGGCCAAGGTGACCGTTGTCGGCATTCCGGACGAACCGGGCTACGCCGCCAAGGTGTTCCGTGCCGTCGCCGACGCCGAGATCAATATCGACATGGTGTTGCAGAACATCTCGAAGGTGGAGACCGGCAAGACCGACATCACCTTCACCCTGCCCAAGCTGGACGGCCCGCGCGCGGTGGAACTGCTCACCAAGCGGCAGGGCGACATCGGCTTCTCGCAGGTGGTCTACGACGATCACGTCGGCAAGGTGTCCCTCGTCGGCGCGGGTATGAAGTCGCATCCGGGCGTGACCGCGACCTTCTGCGAGTCGCTCGCGGACGCGGGTATCAACATCGATCTCATCTCCACCTCCGAGATCCGAATCTCGGTGCTGGTCAAGGACACCGACCTGGACGAGTCCGTGCAGGTGCTGCACCGGGCCTTCGAGCTCGGCGGCGACGAACTGGCCGTGGTGCACGGCGGAACGGGGCGCTAATTATGGGATTGCGGGTAGGCGTCGTCGGCGCGACCGGTCAGGTCGGCGCCGTCATGCGAAAGCTGCTGGAGGAGCGCAACTTCCCGGCCGATGAGATCCGGTTCTTCGCTTCCGCGCGCTCGGCGGGCAAGATTCTGCCGTTCCGCGGTCAGGACATCGTGGTCGAGGACACCGAGACCGCCGATCCGACCGGTCTGGACATCGCGCTGTTCTCCGCGGGCGCGACCATGTCCCGGGTGCAGGCGCCGCGCTTCGCGGCCGCCGGTGTCACCGTCATCGACAATTCTTCGGCCTGGCGCAAGGACCCCGAGGTCCCGCTGGTCGTCTCCGAGGTCAATCCCGAGGCGACCCGGAATCTGAAGAAGGGCATCATCGCCAACCCGAACTGCACCACCATGGCCGCCATGCCGGTGCTCAAGGTGCTGCACGACGAGGCGGGCCTGCGCCGGCTCATCGTCTCCAGCTACCAGGCGGTTTCCGGTAGCGGCCTGGCCGGTGTCGAGGAGCTCGCCACCCAGGTGCGCGCGGTCATCGACAACGCCGAGCAACTGGTGCACGACGGTTCGGCCGTGGAGTTCCCGGCCCCGAACAAGTACGTCGCGCCCATCGCCTTCGACGTGATCCCGCTCGCGGGCGCGCTCGTGGACGACGGCTCGGAGGAGACGGACGAGGATCAGAAGCTGCGCAACGAGTCGCGCAAGATTCTGAACCTGCCCGACCTGCTGGTCAGCGGCACCTGCGTGCGCGTTCCGGTCTTCACCGGGCACTCGCTCTCGATCAATGCCGAGTTCGCCGAGCCGATTTCGGTGGAGACCGCCAAGAAGCTGCTCGCGGGCGCGCCCGGGGTCAAACTGGTCGACGTCCCCACCCCGCTGGCCGCCGCCGGCGCCGACGATTCGCTCGTGGGCCGCATCCGCCAGGATCCGGGCGTCCCGGACGGCCGTGGTCTGGCGCTGTTCATCTCCGGCGACAACCTGCGTAAGGGCGCGGCGCTGAACACCATTCAGATCGCCGAGGTTTTGCTGGCGAATCGCTGAGATTTCCGTCAGTCCGAGAACGGGCCGTTCGATCCGCCAGGGATCAAACGGCCCGTTTTCTCATTTCAGTCGGTCCAGAGTTCGGCGCAGGGGAGTGGGGGAAGTCGGCCGGGCGCCGAAGTCTCGATGGTGACTTCAATGCGATGGGGGCGCAGATGTGCCGCGAGTCGTTCGGCAATTGTGAGTTCGGCGCGGTAGTCCAGGACCATGCCGCCCGGAAAGCTCAGGCGCACATGGACTTCACGTGTTTGCGGTGCGGCGGTCAACTGCCACCTCTTGTGTCGGATTTGGTGCGACGGGTGCCTGGTAAACGATAAACACAGAAAAATTGCGGTGCAATAAGAAAAATACATGTTCCATACTGTGCGCCGTAAGCTCGCCCTGTCTGGAATCCTTGTCGGCAGATCTCATAGGGGAAGGAGAAGTTCCCATCGGGAAGGAGAAGGGCATGGTAGACATCGGCGAAACACGCGGGCGGTGACGGCCGGGAAAGCCGATCAGGCAGAAGGAGTTTGACCCGGTGGCCGAAAGTACCCTAGGGGCACGGGTAGCGGAGTTACGCCGGCGGCGGGGACTATCGCAGAAAGAGTTGGGCGCCGCGATCAGGCGCTCGGAAAGCTGGGTGTCACAGGTCGAGCGCGATGTACTGCCGGTCGAGAGACTGTCGGTGCTGCAGCGTTTGGCCGATGTACTCGGCGTGGCGGTGCGAGATCTCAGACCGGAGGCGGCCGAACCCCTGGCCGCCGATCGCGGTGATGGGCATCGAGCAGGGTCCGCCGTTTTCGAACAGCTGCGACTGTTGCTCACCGGACATCCGGCGTTGGAGCAAATCCTTGGCGTCTCGGAAGTGAAAGCGGTCGATCGCGAGTCGGCCGACGAGTTGCCGGGGCTGCGGGAGCGGGTGGATCTGGTTTGGCGGTTGGCGCACGAGTCTCGGCTCGTGGAAGTCGGCAGCAGCCTGCTGGAACTCATCCCGGACCTCGAACATGCGGCGCGGAGCGATTCCGCGAAGCGGCCGGAGGTGCTGACACTGTTGTCACGCGCCTACCAGGTGGCCGCGACCGCGTTCACCAGACAGGAAGAAGTGGATGCGGCCTGGGTCGCCGCGGATCGGGCGCTGACGGCGGCCGAGGAATCCGGCGACGCGCTCAGCGTGGTGGCCGGAACATACCGCATGGCACAGGCTTTCCTGCGGCTGCAGCGACTCGAACAGGCCGAACAGGCGGCGCGGGTCTCGGTGGCCGCGTTGGCGCCGCAGATCGGCCGGGCGGGCGACGATGATCTCGTTCGCCCGGAAGTGTTGTCGCTCTACGGTTCTCTCCAGCTCATGCTGGCGGTGATCGCGGCGACGGACGGGAACAGAACGGCGGCCCGCACGGGGTTGGCCGCGGCGCGAACCGCCGCGGCGCGACTCGGTGAGGGGCGCAACGATTTCGACACCGAATTCGGCCCGACCAGTGTGGCCGTGTACGCGGTCGCGGTGGCGGTCGAACTCGGTGACGCGGGCGAGGCGCTCGATACCGCGCGCACCGTCGACGCGTCCGTGCTCTCACCCGAGCGGCAGGCGCGTTTCCTGGTGGATGTCGCTCGCGCGCACGCGCAACGGCGGCAGGCATCGGATGCCCTGGAGTCCCTGCTCAACGCCGAGCGGCTGACCCCGGAGTACGTGCACAACGATCATCGCGCCCGGGAGGTGGTGCGCGATCTACTACAGTTCGCGGGCCGGCGTCCGGCCGATGAACTGCGTGATCTGGCGGGCCGCGCGGCCGTGACACCCTAGTTCGCACCCCTCGGTTCGGGGACCGGGGGCGTGGGGTCAGCGGATGCCGGGCGTGCGCGGGTCCGTGCCCAGGCATGCCTGCAGCAGGCAGCCGGGCGGCGCGTCGCTGAACGGCGGCGCGAGCGGAGTGTCCAAGCAGGCCAGCACGGTACAGCCCGGGTAGGCGCTCGGGCCGAGGCCGAACACGGCCAGTGCGATGTCGGCGTCGACGTAGTCGCCGGGGTTCACGCGCGCGGGTGGTTCCACGTAGGGGCCCGGTTCGGGGACCGGGCCGTCCGCGAAGGCCGCGAACAGTTTCCGGAAGAATTCGTGCGGCAGTTCCACGCCGTGCTGCAGTAGCCCGCCCGGACCCTGCGAGGTGTGCGTGCCGAAGAGCCCGGTCCACACCACGACGAGGTCGAGGCCGGGAATGACGTACACGTGCTGCAGGCCGAACCCGGACATGGAATAGCTGCCGGGAGGCAGGAATTCGGGGTTCTCCGCGCAGCCGGGCCCGGTCCAGAACAGGAAGCCGTAGCAGTGGTCGGTCGCCGAGGGGCTGGTGGCGCGGCGCAGATACCCGGCCGAGATCACCTGCCGGTCGTGCCAGCGCCCGGCGCCGGAGACCAACAGCCCGAGCCGGGCCAGGTCCAGCGGCGGCAGCATGAGGTGCGCGTAGCCGTAGGTGTGCCCGGCCCGGTCACGAGCCCAGTAGTAGTCGTCGCGGCCGATGCCGATGGGGCCGAACAGCTCCCGCTGCGCGAACTCCCGGAGCGGTTCGCCGGTGGCCAGTTCGATCACGTAGGCGAGCAGATCGACGTTGCGCTGGCTGTAGGTGAACACGGTGCCCGGCGGGTTCTCGAACGGCACCGCCAGCGCCTGCACCGCGCTGAAGGGGTCGATCGGGATGACGCCGGTGATGCCCTCGGTGACGACGCCGACGCGCAGGCCGGACGTTTCGGTGAGCAGGTTGTGCACGGTGATGGCGCGGTGCGCGGCGTCCCCGAGTCCCGGTGGCAGATAGGCGCCGATGGCGGCGTCGATATCGAGTTTTCCGCGATCGGCGGCGATTCCGGCCACTAGTGATACGACGCTTTTGGTGACGGACCAAACATTCCAGGCGATCGATCCGGTGCGGTCGTTGAATGGTCCTTCACCGATGAGGCAATTGTGCCGGAATACCTGCACATTCGAGCGATTGCGCTCGGCGGCGAAAGTGAGTGCTTCCGTGAGCAGGCGCGAATCCAGTCCGGCCTGTTCGGGTGTCGTGCGCTCGAATTCCCGGCCGGCCGGTTGAGCGCAATGGAATTCCGCGGGAGTGGCTCCGGCATTCCCGCCGAAGTGCACACTGCCCGCGATGATCACGACCGCCATAACGCCGGCCAGACACCCGCGTTCGCGCAACATGGAATGCAGGCTAGCCAATGGCGAGCCCCGCGGGCCGTTGAATGGGTCGGCGCGCGTGGCGAATTGCCCGGAACAGCGAAACGCCGCCAGACGGGGGTGACTGGCGGCGCACGCTCGCGGCACGAATGCCACGAAGAGAAGTCGACGCCCAACAAGCGCCTCTCGGCGAGTGGTCGCTCGTAGCGACTGATGGGTGCGGCCCGGGGCTGTTTCCGACGCCGACGAAACTGATCAACCGGGGGCCGTCCGGTTCTATTCCGGAGCGGGCCCTGTGATGTGGGCAACGTGTGGAATCCGCTCGCACGGCGGGTTCGGGCCAGCTAGCGTGCGAAGCCGCACGAGGTCCGAATCGCGTACGCCACACCGCACGACAACTGTTGTCGGCGTCACGGTTTAGAGTTCGGACCGACGATAGAGATGTTCGGTGGGGGCACAAGATGTACGGCTCGAAAGACGGCGCTGTCGCCGACGGCACGCTGCGCACGGCATTCGCGGCGCTGGATCGGCAGGAGTACGAAACAGCGCTGGAACAGGTCTCGGCGGTGCTGGCCGCCGAGCCCGACAATGCGACGGCGTGGCGGGTGCGGGCACTCGCGCGCTGGGAATTGGCGAGCGCGGGCCGCGGCAAGGTCGCGCAGGTGCGCGAGCATCGGATCGAGGCGATTGTCGCCGCGCGCCGGGCGGTCGAACTGGCGCCCGGCGATATCGAGAATTTGCGTATTCGCGCGCGGACGCTGCTGGTGGCCTCGCCCGCCGACGCATTGGTGGCGCTGAACAAGGCGGTGGCGCTGGATCCCGGCGATCCGGCGCTGTACGAACTGATCGCGGCCGTGCGCGCGGACCTCGAGGAGCAGGAATCGGCGCGGCGCGCGCTGGCGGCGGAACGGCAGCGGGCGGCGGCGGAAACGCGCTGGCGTATGGAGTCCGAGACGGAGCCGGAGTCGGGTTCCGGCGTGGGCAAATTCGTGATCGGCGCACTGGTGTTCGTCATCGGCTTCGCCTTCAAACTCGGTCTCGGCTTCTTCGTCGACGAGGCGGTGTCGGACACCCCGTCGACGCGGAACTACCCCACCGCCAGCTATAAGCCCTACCCCACCAAGGGGTATCCGACGACGGCCCCGCACGCCTGGCCGACGATGCCCCCGCGCTAGGACCGATCGTGATCACCGACGAGACGAACCACATCCTCGGTCTGCTGCGGCGATTCGACGCGCAGCGGTGGCGGGCGGCGGACGCCGAGGCCATCGCGCGAGCCGACGCCGAGCTGCGGGAGGTGCTGCGCGCCGAACCCGGAAACGCCGGGGCCGCACACGAATTGGCGTTGTGCGAATGGCTGGCCGGCAAACGGCGGACCGCGATCGTGCGGTTGCGCGCGGTCGCCCGCCTCGATCCGGACCGCGCCGGCGAGGTGGCCGAGCAGATCGCGGCCATCGAAGCCGCGGAGAGCCGGCTGTCCACGGCGAAGGCGGAGCAGCAGGACAGGGTCGCGGCCGAGCGCGCCGAACAGCGCGCGGCGGCGCGGATCCGGGCGCAGGAGAAGGCGCTGCTGCAGGGTGAGCGGGAGGTGCGCGAGCACGGCATCGACATCGATCAGGCCCGGAAATTGTGGAAGCCCGCCACCGCCATCGTCGTGGCACTGGCGTGGTGGCTGTTGAAGGACGCGGCCGGGTGCGCGGTCGACGAACACGAGCGGCAGTCATCGCGTCCCGCGGTCGAAGCCGTGACGCCGGGCGACTCCCACCGCTGAGTCCGGCCGCCACGGCCGCGAGGTCGCCCCTGCCCGCGGACGTGAATCCGCCACAGTAACCTCGCGGCAACCAGCTGTGAGTCCGCTGCCTGCATGGATGTGTTTTCTTGACTTATTCCAGAAAAGGGAGCAGGGTGGTTGTCATGCACACCGGATATGACGCACGGGAACGCTTGCGGGCCGCGGGCCTGCGGGTGACAGCCCCGCGTGTCGCCGTGCTGGACGCGGTGGTCCGGGCCCCGCACTCCGACGCCGACCGCGTCGCCGTGCAGGTGCGCGAGCAGCTGGGCTCGGTATCCACCCAGGCCGTGTACGACGTACTGCGGGCCTGCGTGGGCGCGGGGTTGCTCCGCCGCATCGAACCCGCCGGGTCGCCCGCGCTCTACGAGGCGCGGACCGGCGACAATCACCACCATCTGGTGTGCAGGAGTTGCGACACGGTCGTGGACGTCGACTGTGTCGTGGGCGCGGCACCGTGCCTGGAACCCGGCGCAGCCCACGGTTTCGTCATCGACGAGGCCGAAGTCGTGTTCTGGGGACTCTGCCCCAATTGCGCGCCCTGAAGCCCGAATTGCGCGCCCTGTAGTCCGGGCCGCGCTCCGGGAGAGGCCTACACCTATCAGGAGGCTAGGAATGACCAAGCCGGCCACGAGCAAGCCGACCACCACCAACACCGGCACACCGGTCAAGAGCGACAACGAGTCGCTCACCGCGGGCGCCCAGGGCCCGATACTGCTGCACGACCACTATCTGATCGAGAAGCTCGCCCAGTTCAATCGCGAACGCGTGCCCGAGCGCATCGTGCACGCCAAGGGCTCGGGCGCCTACGGCGAACTCGTCGTGACCCAGGACGTCAGCCGCTTCACCAAGGCCAAGCTGTTCCAGCCGGGCGCCCGGACGGAATCGCTGGCCCGCTTCTCCACGGTCGCCGGTGAACAGGGCAGCCCCGACACCTGGCGCGATCCGCGCGGATTCTCGGTGAAGTTCTACACCGAGGACGGCAACTACGACCTCGTCGGCAACAACACCCCGATCTTCTTCATCAAGGATCCGATCAAGTTCCCGGACTTCATCCGATCCCAGAAACGCCTGCCCGGCAACGGGCTTCGCGATCACAACATGCAGTGGGACTTCTGGACCCTGCGCCCGGAGACCGCGCACCAGGTGACCTGGCTGATGGGCGATCGCGGAATTCCCAAGACCTACCGCAACATGGACGGCTTCGGCTCGCACACCTACCAGTGGATCAACGCCGCCGGCGAGCGCTTCTGGGTGAAGTACCACTTCAAGACCGACCAGGGCATCGAGTTCCTGACCGCGGCCGAGGCCGACGAGAAGGCGGGCACCGATCCGGATCTGCACCGCCAGGACCTGTGGGACGCCATCGAGCGCGGGGACTTCCCGAGCTGGACCCTGCACGTGCAGGTGATGCCGCTCGCCGACGCCGAGAACTACCGCTTCAATCCCTTCGACCTGACCAAGGTGTGGTCGCAGCGGGACTACCCGCTGATCGAGGTCGGCAAGTGGACCCTGAACCGGAACCCGGGCAACTTCTTCGTCGACATCGAGCAGGCCGCCTTCGAACCGTCCAATGTCGTTCCGGGCATAGGCTTCTCGCCGGACAAGATGCTGCTGGGCCGGGTCTTCGCCTACGCCGACGCGCATCGCTACCGGATCGGCACCAACTACGCGCAGCTGCCGCCGAACCTGCCCCGCGCCGCGGAAGTGAACTCCTATTCCAAGGAGGGTGCGATGCGGTTCGCCTACAACGACGCCGATGTGCCGGTCTACGCGCCCAATTCGTTCGGCGGTCCGCACGCCGAACCCGATCGGGCGCCCGACGGCGGGCTCTGGGATTTCGAGCCGACCATGGTGCACGCGGGCTATATCGAGCACGCGCAGGACGGCGACTTCACCCAGGCGGGCACCCTCGTGCGTGAGGTGCTCGACGACGCCGCCCGCGCGCGGCTGGTGGACAACATCGTCGGCCACGTGCTGGGCGGTGTCCGAGAACCCGTGCTGAGCAGGGTTTTCGAGTACTGGAAGAACGTGGACGCCGATCTCGGCAAGCGAGTCGAGGAGGGCGTGCGCGCCGGTCTCGACGGCAAGTAGCGCCCGCGCACCGAAACGCTGAGCCCGCACCCTGTTCCAGGGTGCGGGCTCAGCGCCGCTGTGGGTTCCCGCCCGGTCCAGTACTATTCGCGGCCGGGAGGAGTTGAATTTCGTGGCTTTATTTCTGTGGATCGCCATGCTCGTGGTGGCGGTCCTGGCGTTCGCTGTCGTGTTGTGGCTGCTGATTCGCGCTTCGCGCAGGGGCAGTGCCCGGGGGATAGGGCTGGCGCTGGCGGGTCTGCTCGTTGCCGTCCTCGCCGGGGGAGCCGCCATCGCCGGCATGGTGAACACGCTCAACGTCGACGACCCGCGCCCGTACATCCAGAAGCACTACCAGCGTGCCGCACAGTTGGACGACAAGCTGGGCGGGCAGGTCTACACCACCGCGCAGACTCCAGACCGCGTGCGCAAGGACATCGCCGCCAAGACCGACGAGACCGCGCAGTACAGCAGCGGGACATTGAGCTTCCTGCGCTATCCCGAATGGCTGGTCGTCGTCGCCCCGAACGGCGGCGGCGCCAAGATCGATGTCGACAGCTACGACAACGGCTACAAGCGCTACCGCGAACAACTCGCCGGTTCCGGCTGGCCGGCCAATGCCACCACCGGCAACGGCGGCAACAACTCGGGCAAGTAGTACAAGAGATTTCGAGGAGAAACACATGCTCGCCGATCTGGCCCACGACGGCGGTGCGGCCCTGGCCTACAGCGCCGTCGGCATCGTGCTGATGGTGCTGGGATTCGTCCTGGTCGACGTGATCACCCCGGGCAATCTGCGGCAGCAGATCTGGATCGATCGCAATCCGAACTGCGCGCTGCTGGCCGCGTCCAACGTGCTGTCCATGGGCATCATCGTGGCCATGGCGATCTGGACCTCCGAGGGCAGCATCGGCCGCGGCCTGACCGCCAGCGTGGTGTACGGCCTGATCGGCCTGTTCGTCATGGCGATCGCCTTCGTCCTGCTCGACCTGCTGACCCCGGGCAAGCTGGGCGAGCTGCTCGTCTCGGGCGAGGGTCTCAATCCCGCCGTATGGGTTTCGGCGGCAACGCATATCGCGGTCGCACTGGTCGTCGCCGCCGGCTTGTCGTAGATGGCGTTCCGGCGGCGAGCGGCGCGCCTGGGACTGCTGCTCACCGTATTCGTCTGCGCCTCCTGCGGATTGGTCTACGAACTCGCGCTGGTGACCCTGGGCAGCTTCCTCATCGGCGACACCGCCGTGCAGGCGTCCATCGTGCTCAGCGTGATGATCTTCGCGATGGGGATCGGGGCGCTGGCGGCCAAGCCGCTACAGCGCTGGGCCGCACCGGCTTTCGCCGCCATCGAGCTGCTGCTCGCGCTGATCGGCGGCTTCTCGGTGCTCATGCTGTACGCGGCCTTCGCCTGGCTGAAGATCTACACCGGCGCGCTCATCGGCGTCGCCCTGATTCTGGGAATGCTGGTGGGCGCGGAGATTCCGCTGCTCATGGTGCTGTTGCAGCGCATTCGCCGGCAGGCGGCGGGCTCGGCGGTCGCCGATCTGTTCGCCGCCGACTACATCGGCGCGCTGCTGGGCGGATTGGCGTTCCCGTTCTTCCTGCTGCCGGTCTTCGGCCAATTGCGCGGCGCCCTGGTGGTCGGCGCGGTCAACGCGCTTGCCGGAATCATCCTGGTGTTCACCGTCTTTCCCCGGGACCTGCGCCCACTGGTCCGCGCCGGACTCGGCGCGGCCACCCTGCTGGTGTCGCTGGCGCTGGGCGCGAGCTACCTCTACGCCGATCGCTTCGAGGCCACCGCCGAACAGGCGCTGTTCGCGAGTCCGATCGTGCGCAGCGTGCAGACGCCCTATCAGCGCATAGTCGTCACCGAGGCGGCCTCGCCGTTCCGCACCCGCGATACGCGCCTGTTCCTGAACGGCGATCTGCAATTCGCCTCGGTGGACGAGTACCGCTACCACGAGGCGCTGGTGCATCCCGCGCTGGCGCAGGCCCGCCGCAACGTGCTGGTGCTCGGCGGCGGGGACGGCCTGGCCCTGCGTGAGATCCTCACCTATCCGGACGTGGAATCGGTGACCCTGGTCGAATTGGACTCCGCCATGGTCGATTTGGCGCGTTCGTTCGAGACCCTCGCCGACCTCAACCGGCACGCCTTCGACGACCCGCGCGTCACGGTGGTGAACGACGACGCCTTCGGCTGGTTGCGCGAGTGCGAGTGCCGCTTCGACGCGGTGATCGTGGACTTCCCCGATCCCGATCAGACCTCGGTCGCCAAGCTGTACTCGCGCGAGTTCTACGGCCTGCTCTCGCGCACGCTGACGCCCGGCGGAACGGCGGTGGTGCAGTCGGGTTCGCCGTTCTACGCCCCGCATTCGTTCTGGTGCATCGAGTCCACGATCCGCGCGGCCGGGTTGTCGACCCTGCCGTACCACGTGAACGTGCCCAGCTTCGGGGACTGGGGCTTCGTGCTGGCGACGGGGGAACCGGCGCGGCTCGAGCTCGCACCGCACGCCCGTACGCGATCGCTGGACGCGGCGACGCTGGCGGCCGCGTCGGTGTTCCCGCCGGATCGCCGGGCGTCGGGGGAGGAGATCTCCACCCTGCTGCATCCGGTCATCCTCGATTACAACCGGAAGGAATGGTCAACGCGCTGAGGCGATCCCGGGCGACTCGGTCCGGCGCAGCGCGGGATCGAGTCCGTCGAGCATGCGGTCCAACTGGACCTCGAACGCGGTCATCCGGATCTGCTGCACGTCCAGGGTCGGCTGCTCGGCTTCGGCGGTGAACGCCGCGTAGCGCTTGTGCAGCACGGGGTACGCGGCGGTGGCGGCGGTGGCCGCGGGGGAGATCCGGCGGAACCATTCCTCCTCGGTGAGCCCGCTGCGCCGAATGGTCTGCTGCGACGCGGCGTCGGTGATGGCCAGTCCCAGGCAGTAGGCCCACAGCACGGTCAGCGTGATGTCTGCCTCGTCATCGGGAAAACCGGATTGCTCGAGCAGCGTCAGGGTGTCGTTGTTGAGTCGCAGCATGCTCGGCGCGAGGTAGAGCAGACCGACCTCGCCGACCACGGTCGCCAGCCACGGGTGCCGCATGAACGTGGCGTGCAGCCCCTTGGCCAGGGTCATCAGGCCGGCGCGCCACGGTCCGGGGGTGGGTGAGGGAACCTCGTCGAAGGCGGCGTCGGTGACCAGCTCCATGATCTCTTCCTTGTTCGTGACATGGGTGTAGAGCGAGGTGGCTCCGGCGCCCAGCTTGGTCCCGAGCTTGCGCATGCTCAGCGCCTCGACGCCTTCGGTGTCCAGCAGTTCCAGGGCGGCGGCGACGATCTGTTCGCGGCTCAGCGCCGGCTGATCGCGGCGGCGACCCCGCGGCTCTTCCCGGGTCCACACCGACTGAAAGGGCTGGTCCTGCTCGGCCACGGCTGTCTCCTTCTTCGACTGCGGCCAGCATAACGACTGCTAGAACGCTGTTCGCGCCGCCGAACACTGTGCTGTATTGCGAACAGTGTACGGAGACCGTACAGTGTGCGCTAACCCCGAACAGTGTTCGGTGACAGGCTTCGTAAGGGGATCGAATTGACTGCCAACCATCCGACCGCGGCTCCGGAAGAGCCTGCGGCCCAGCGCGATCCGAAGCGCTGGCTCATCCTGATCGTGCTCTGCCTGAGCTCGCTGGTGCTGGTGATCGACAACATGGTCCTCACCGTCGCCATTCCGCAGATCTCCACCGATCTCGGCGCGGGCGCCCAGGACATCCAGTGGATCATCGACTCGTACATCCTGGTCTTCGCGGGCCTGCTGCTGACCTCGGGCAGCCTGTCCGACCGGTTCGGCCGGCGGCTGGTCATGGTGCTTGGCCTGGTGCTCTTCGGCGCGGCCTCGCTGCTCGCGGCCTACGCGAGCTCGCCCGAACTGCTGATCGCCGGCCGTGTCGTGATGGGCATCGGCGGCGCGCTCATCATGCCGAGCACCCTGTCCATCCTCATCACCGTGTTCGACGAGCGGGAACGTCCCCGGGCCATCGCGGCCTGGAGCGCGGTCGCGATGATCGGCATGGTGGGCGGTCCGGTCATGGGCGGTGTACTGCTGCAGCACTTCTGGTGGGGTTCGGTCTTCCTGCTGAACGTCCCGATCGCCGTCGTCGCCATCGTGGCCGCGCTCGCGCTGATGCCGGAGTCCAAGGGGCCCTGGACGAAGCCGGACCTGTCCGGCATGACGCTCTCGATCATCGGCACGACCGCGCTGGTATGGACCATCATCGAACTGCCGCACCGCGGGATCGGCGGCGTCTGGCCCGGAATCCTGGTGGCCGCAGCCGGTTCGGCCGCATTCGTGGTGCGCGAGCTGAAGGCCGAGCACCCGATGGTGCCGCTGCACCTGTTCCGCAATCGCGTGTTCACCGGTTCCAGCTTCTCCCTGGTGCTGGTGACCTTCGCCAATGCCGGTCTGCTGCTGGTGCTCACCCAGTACCTGCAGTTCGTGCTCGGCTACTCGCCCATGAAGACCGCCCTGGCCCTGACCCCGATGGCGTTGAGCGCCTTGGTCTTCAACGGCGTCGGCGCGGGCCTGGTGCCCAAGCTCGGGGTCCGGGTCGTCACGATCGCGGGCCTGCTGGTGCTGGCCGCCGGTACGGGCCTGCTGTGCACGCTCACCGCCGAGTCGGGGTTCTGGCTGCCCGCGGTGGCGATGACCCTGGTGGGCGCCGGCGCCGGCCTGGCCATGCCCGCCGCGATCGGCGCGCTCATGGGCGCGGTGCCACCCGAACAGGCCGGCGTCGGCTCCGCACTGAACGACACCATTCAGCAGACCGGCGGTGCGCTGGGCGTGGCGATGCTGGGCGCGGTGCTGGCGCACACCTACACCGCCTCCATGCCGGACTCCGCCCCCACGGCGGCCCGCGAGAGCGTCGCCCCGGCCATCGCGAGCGGGGACGGCGCGCTGGTCGAGGCGGCCCGCGAGTCGTTCACCACGGCCATGTCCGCCACCTTCGGCGCGGGCGCGGTCTGTGTGCTGGTCGCCGCCGCGCTCGCGTTCGTTCTCATGCGTGGCGCGAAAGGCGCTGCCCCCGAGCAGCTTCCGTCGGACGAGGCCGGCGCGGCCGAACTCGAACCGGCCCGCTGAGCGGCGGCCCCGCAAACGAGACTCCGCCCCCGGCCTCAGGTGCCGGGGGCGGAGTTCGTGGCGCCGCGGTCAAGCGTTGCGATTGGAACTGGGTAGTGCCGCGCCGACCAGGGCGATGATCAGTCCGAGCGTGCCGATGGCCAGCCCGGTCACGGGCTGGGCATCATCCGCCCAGGTCAAAACAACGAAATTCAAATCGAGTACCTGGAGTAACACCGAGCCGAAACCCAGGACTATGAGCCATAAACCAATGCGAATCATTCGTGTCCCCCGTGGTTTACCTTCTGTTGCCGCGCAAGAGCGTATAGAGGGTTGCGCGTACTCGCGCGTAACAGGTGACGGATCACGAAAACTTGGCCACCGGAGTCGGTTTCGAGCACACCGGGGCCCGGGGAGAGCTCGCCGCGGTGCGAGCGGGACGAGCGGGAGTAGCGGTGGCGGCCGTCGCGGCCGCGCGTCAGCGTATGAGACCGAACCAGTAGATCACGCAGGCGAGTACGAAGACGACCACGCTTTCCATCGTCTACTCCAATCTCCTTGGCGCACTTACCTCCATGATGCTCCGTCGGGGGCGAAATCGACCAGGATTGGCAGAACAAGATCGCCGATCGTTAGCTCGCCAAGACAAAGAACCCGCCGGACCTGACACCCCTCGTGGTCAGGTCCGGCGGGTTCTTCGCGGCCTGCCGCCCCCTTCGCGGCAGGACATCTTCCTCGTGACCGGGCGGCTGTTCGCCGAACCCGGCCCGTCACCCCTCGTGGACGGGCCGGGTGCGGCGTGTCCCACCCCGGCGGTGGTTCCTACTTGCAGACCGAGAGCGTGGCCAGCAGCGTGCGGCCGTCCTTGATCGCGTAGCTGGTCGCCTCCACGTTCAGCTCGGCCAGCGGGTTCTCCTGGTCGGCGGAGAGCCATTCGATCTGCTGGTAGACGTGGTACTGGTTCGGGTCGTTGCGCAGGACCTTGACCTTCGCGTCGTCCAGTTTCGCGGCGTCGGTGGCGGTGGCCTTGCCGGTCGAGTACTCGGTCACGGCGGCGACGGTGCCCTGGGCCTCGTCGATGACCACGGTGCGGTACCGGATGGTCTGGTGCTCGCCGGGCAGGTAGCCGGGCTGGGCGTAGACCTTCGGCGCGTCCATGGTGATCTCGATGTCGTTGTTCTTGTGCTTGCAGGTCGCCGCGGCGACCACCGTCTGACCCGGGGCGCCGAAGTCGGCGGCGGCGGCCGTGCCGGTCGTGCCGAGCGCGAGTGCGGCGGTCGCGGCGGTGAGGGCGATTCCGGCGGTGAGTTTCGCGATCATCGTCGTGTCTTCCTTCGGTTCCGGGTTTTTTCCGGTGGGTTCCGGTGTTGACGACAACGATGTCGGTCGGTGCTTGGCACGGCCTTAACAAGATCTTGCGGTGCTCGACGGGAGATACCCGCCGCCGTGCCGGGACGCCAGGGCTGCGCCATGATCACTTGGCGCGGAACAGGTTTCGGCCCGGGCGGGCAACCCGCCCGGGCCGGAGCCGGGATGCGCGGTGTGCCGGCCGTCAGGTCCGGATCTCGCGGCCCAGTTTCAGCGTGTAGGCGAATGCGGCCAGCGCCGTGAGCGCGAGCAGCCAGTAGCCCAGGGTGTAGTCCGAGCGCGAGCTGTACACCAGGCCCATGACCAGGGGTGGGAAGTAGCCGCCGAGGCCGCCCGCCGCGCCGACCACGCCGGTGACCGAACCGACCTTGGCCGGATCGACCAGTTTGGCGATGAGCGCGAAGACGCCGCCGGTGCCCAGGCCGAGGAAGAACGCCATCAGGATCAGGCTCGCTCCGGCCGGAATCTCCGGCGCCGGTTCGAATCCCAGCACCACGGCCAGGATCGCGGTGCCCGCGAACGACACCGCCAGTACCCGGTCCGGCCCGACGCGATCGGACAGCGTGCCGCCGATCGGGCGGGCCAGCACGCCCGCGATCGAGAAGCCCGCGGTGCGCAGCCCCGCGTCGGACTGCGCGAAGTCGTACACGTTGCGCAGCACGGTCGGCAGGTAGGTGGAGAAGGCGACGAAGCCGCCGAAGGCCACCGCGTACAGGAACGATCCCTGCCAGGTTGCCTTGAGCCCCAGCGCATGCCGGATGCGCGGCAGGGCCGGCTCGGTGGCCGGGGACCAGTCGGGGGAGTTGCGGCTGAACACCAGCATGACCACGCCCATGACGGCCAGCGCGACGGCCATCAGGATGTGCGTCTGCGCCCGTCCGAGGTGGTCGACCAGGCGCGGGGTGAGCAGCGCCGACAGCGCGGTGCCGCCCATGCCGGCGCCGAACACGCCGGTGGCGAAGCCGCGCCGGGCCGGTTCGTACCAGGCGCTGACGAAGGGCACGCCGATCGCGAACGAGGTGCCCGCGATACCCAGGAAGAATCCCCAGAAGATCAGTGCGCCATAGGAATTCGACCACCCGACGAGCAACGTCGGAATGATCGAGATGAAGCAGACGACGGCGAACATGAGGCGGCCGCCGAACTTGTCGGCCAACACGCCGACGGGAATGCGACCCAGCGAGCCGACCAGGACCGGCGTGGCCACCAGCATCGACGTCTGCCCGGGCGAAAGTCCGAGATCGTCTGTGTAACTACTGGATAGCGGTCCAATGAGGTTCCACGCCCAGAAGGTCAGGGCGAAGGCCAGCGTAGCGAGCGTGAGGTTTCTCGCATTCATCCCATTTGTCTAGCAGAAACGCCGGTAAAAGTGACTAAATTCGGCCAGCTCGGCGAGCCTTTCGTGTGTCGCGCGGCCTCCGTTCACTATGTCTGCTGTTGAGTTGCGGAATTCCAGGAGGTGCGTTGTGAGGTTGTGGCGATCGCGCTGGTACCGGGCTGCGATACTGCCCGGGCTGGCGGGTGCGGTGGTGCTGGGCGGGCCGGTGGCCCGGGCCGACGCACGCACCGACTATCCGCTCATCATCGACGTGAGCACCCCCGCCGATCGACAGTGCGACGGCCCGCTGCGCGGCACCACGGCGGTGTTCTATCCGCCGGGCGTGCCCGCCGGGGCCGATGTCGAATGGCGCATCCTGGCCGGTGAGCAACCCATCCGCAGCGGCATCACCCCGGCCAGCAGCGAGGTGGTGACCGTCGGGTTCGATATCCGCCCCGAGGAACTACCCGCCGACGGCCTGCTCCGGATCGACGCCCGCGCCCGGATTCCCGGCGGGCAGGTCGGCGGCTACGGCAAGCCGTGGAACTTCCGGGTGAGCCGCGAATGCAGCCCGCTGCACGTGGTGTCCATCGGCGACGCGGTCACCTGGGGGCAGGGCCTGGGCGGGGACCGCAAGTTCGCGCACCTGACCGCCGAGACCCTGGGCAGCAGAACCGGGCGCGGGGCGCAGGTCCACGACTACTCGGTCCCGGGCGCGGTGCTGGACGCTCCCGGCCTACCCGCGGGCAATGACGACAGCGCCTGCCCGCCCGCCGGCGCCGACCTCATGCCGGACGTGTTCTGCCAGCTGAACCAGGCCGCCGCCGACGCGAGAGCGCACGACTACACCGTCGATCTCGTGCTGCTGACCGGCTGCATCAACGATCTGGACCCGCTCTTCGGCATTCCGGTCGGCGTCACCCCCGGCACCCAGGATCTGGACGCGGCCGTGCGCCGCGAATGCGGGGGCGAAGGCGCCGAACCCGAGAACCCGGCCGCACACGTGCCCTACTTCAGTGGCGCCAAGGACGGCTACGGCGGACGCGGCATGGCCGCCGCCATCACCGCCGCGCATCAGCTGCCCGGCAGCCCGAAGGTCATGGTGGGCAACTACTTTCACGGACACGACACCGAGGACGCCCCGGACGGGCTGCGGCAGCGCTGGTCCGAGTTCGTGCGTTCGTCGGCGGAGGTCTTCCGCCGGGCCGCGGCGCGGGCCAACGCGGAGGCGGGCCGGACGTTCGCGGTCGCCGCGGACGGGCTGTCCACCGCGGACACCGATCTGCGCGGCGGCGCGCCGTGGATGAATCCGCTCGGCGACGAGGCCGTATCACTGCGCCTGCTGGCCTGCCCGCAATGGAGCGAACTTCCGCCGCAGTGCCGCACCGACGCGGGGAAACGGCGTGATGTGCGCGGCGCGCAACAGTACGCCGACGCCTTCCTCATGAATCCGCGCGTGCGCGACTGGTTCGGCGGCGGCGGGCCCGGCGGCGAAGGCTTCCTGGCCTCGCGGGAATCCGGCCCGGCCGGGGTCACCGTGGATTTCGACGCCGCACTCGCGGGCGGCGCGATACGTCAGTACGAATGGCATTTCGGCGACGGCGATCGGGTGGTCACCACCGCGCCGGTGGTCGCGCACGTCTATCGCGGGCACGGGCCGCATCTGCCGCGGCTGGTGGTCACCGATATGACCGGGCATCGCAGCCTCTACGAACTGCCCCGTCCGATAGTCATCGGCTGAGGGGCGGGTGTGACGAGGTAGCCGCGTGATGTCGTTCGAAATCCTCTGGCACGGAACGAGAGACAGCCCCGGGCTCGCGAATTCTGCGGGTCCGGGGCACCTGTTTGCAGACCCTCTTTCAGTCCCGATGCAGCAGTGCGGCCAACTCGGCGACGGACTCGTCGCGGACCGAGTAGCCCGGGAAGTAGCAGCACACGCGCGCGATGTGGTCGCCGTAGCGCGCGCGGATCTGCCCGGCGCATTCGGCCGGGGTGCCGGAAATGGTGAGAGCGTCGACCATCTCGTCGTCGATCAGGCCCGACATCTCCTGCCAGCGGCCCTGTTTGGAGAGCGCGTTCAGTTCGGGCTGCAACTTCGCCCAGCCGTGTACCTCGAGCACCGGCCGATAGGCGGGGGTGGAACCGTAGAACGCCAGCAGGTTTCGCACGGCGCGGCGCGCGGTGTCGATCTCGGCCGCGGAATCACCCATGGCGCAGATGGCTTCGGCGATGATCTGGAAGGGCCGCTCCGAGCCCGCCCGGCCGCGCGCCACCGCGGGCAGGGTGCGCTCGTGGAAGTGCCGTTCGGTGTTGAACGGCATGACCAGCAGCCCGTCGGCAACCTGCGCGGTCATCTCGGTCATGCGCGGCCCGAGCGCGCCGACCAGCACCGGCGGCGGTCCGTACTCGTTGGGACCCGGATCGAACTGCGGCGGCATGAGGGTGTGCCGCCAGAACCTGCCCTCGTGGCGCAGGCGCTCGCCGCTCTGCCAGGCGTGCAGGATCGCCTGCACGGCCGCGACCGTATCGCGCATGCGCTCCACCGGTTCGGACCACACGCTGCCGTAGCGCCGTTCGATGTGGGTGCGGATCTGACTGCCGAGCCCGAGCCGGAAGCGGCCCCGCGACAGCGTGTGCAGATCCCACGCGGCGTGCGCCAGATGCACCGGGCTGCGCGGGAACGCCATGGCGACATTCGTCATGACGTCCAGGCCGGGCGCGGCGGCCGCGGCCAGGGTCAGCGGCGCGAAGACGTCGTGCGCGCCCTCGAAGGTGAAGACGCCGTCCACCCCGAGCTCGCGCAATCGGGCCGCGCGCGTGGCGGATTCGGCCAGTGGGGCGTTGAGCCACACGTCGATGGGCAGGGCAGCCATCGTTCCTCCGGAGGAAAGGCCGCGCCCCCGCGCCCGGAATGGGCGCGAGGGCGCGGCGGAGCGATGTCGTGGTGGCAAGGGAAGAAACGGCACCACGGCACCGCGGTTTCAGCGCCGCGGGCCGGCGCCCGTTTCTACACCTCGATGAACTCGGCGCACTTCTCGCCGATCATGTAGCTCGGAGCGTTGGTGTTGCCGCCGGTGATGCTCGGCATGATCGAGGCGTCGGCGACCCGCAGGCCCTCGATGCCGATGACCTTGAGCGTCGGATCGACCACGGCGCGCTCGTCCACGCCCATGCGGCAGGTGCCGACCGGGTGGTAGATCGAGTGCACGCGGTTGGGCAGTTCGGCGCGCAGGGCGGTCTCGTCCTGCAGGGCGGGTCCGGGGGCGAGCTCCTCGGTCCAGTCCTTGGCGATGGACTCGTGCGCCATGATCTCGCGGATGATCCGGATGCCCTCGACGAGGAATTCGGTGTCGCGCGGATCGCTCAGGTAGCCCGGGTCGATGTACGGCGCGGCGAACGGGTCGTTCGACAGCAGCTTCATCTCACCGCGGCTCTTGGGGTAGATCAGGCTCGGGAAGATGGTGAAGCCGGGACGGCGGTCCACCAGGTGCAGTTTGTCCTCGTCCTGGTTCGGGATCGGGTAGCTCCACGGCAGGGTGTGGATCTGCATGTCCGGGTAGTCGCCCTCGGCGAACTTGGTCTTGATGAACCCGCACGCCTCGAAGACGGTACGGCCCATCCAGGAGCTGCCCGGACGGCGCAGTTCCTGCAGGATGCCGCTGGCGAAGTGGGTCGGAATGCCGCGGTGGATGGCCTTTTTCGAGATGTAGGTCATCGGCACGAACAGGTGATCGTGCAGGTTCTGGCCCACGGGCAGGTCCGCGACGACCTCGATGCCGTGCTCGCGCAGATGCGCGGCCGGGCCGATGCCCGAGAGCATGAGGATCTGCGGGGAGCCGATGACGCCGGCCGAGACGATGACTTCCTTGTTCGCCTTGACGATGCTGCGGCTGCCGTTCTTGGCCGCGATCTCGACGCCGGTGGCGCGGCCGTTCTCGATGACCACGCGGGTGACGTGCACGCCGGTGCGCACGATCAGGCCCGAGTCCGGGCGATCGGTGATGAAGCCGCGCGAGGAGCTGTAGCGCAGGCCGTTCTTGACGGACTGCTGGAAGATCGAGATGCCTTCCTGCGACTCGCCGTTGTAGTCCTCGATGATCGGCGCACCGGTGGTCTCGGACGCGGCGACCATGAAGGCCTGGGCGATCGGGGTCAGCTCCTGCTGGCGGGTGACCTCGATGGGGCCGCCCGCGCCGCGCACGTCGCTCGCGCCGTCCTGCCAGTTCTCCAGGCGCTTGTAGGCCGGCAGGACGTCCTCGTAGCTCCAGCCCGTATTGCCTTCCGCGGCCCAGGAATCGAAGTTCGCCTTGTTGCCGCGCACGTAGAGCATGCCGTTGACGGAACTGGATCCGCCGAGCACCTTGCCGCGCGTCATGGGGATCTTGCGATCGTTGGCGTGCTTCTGCGGGGTGGAGAACTGCTTCCAGGTCACGCGCTTCTTCAGCTGCGGGACGGTGTGCACCATGCTGATCGCGCCGGGCATGGTGACCAGACGGGTGTTGTCCTTGCCACCGGCCTCGAGCAGGATCACGCTGGCGCCACGCTCGGCGAGACGTCCGGCCACCACGGCGCCGGCGCTGCCCGCGCCTATGACCACGTAGTCGGCTTCGGTTGCGGCGTCCGCGCTGCGTGGAGAAGCGGTCATTGTTCGTTACCTCATCTTCGAGAGTGCCTGCGGTCACTGTAGAACAAGTTCTAGTCTGTGCCCAGACTGGACATGATGTCCAGCCACAAGATCGACCTCAGGGCACGAAATATCCCAGTACGTGCGTCCGGTAACAGGTTCTAGGAGTGCTGGGGGATAACTGGCTGGTGGGGGTGGGGTGCGACGGCAGATCGCCCCGTCGAAAGCGTGTCCCACGTCACGATGCGCGTGGTTCAATCACTGTGAAACACGTTACAATTTCGTGCGCATTGCGGCAAGATGCCCGAGGAGGAACAGTGTCTGTTCCATCGCTACCGGCCGGCTTCGATTTCACCGATCCCGCACTCTGGGCCGATCACAGCCCCGTCGAGGAGTTCGCGGCCCTGCGGCGCACCGCGCCGGTCTGGTGGAACGCCCAGACCCCCGAACAGGCGGCCCCCTTCGACGATTCCGGTTACTGGGCGATCACCAGGCACGAGGACGTGAAGGAGATATCGCGCCGGCCGGACATCTGGTCCTCGCACGAAAAGGGCGCGATCATTCGAATGCCCGCGGATTCGCTACCCGAACAGCTGCAGCTGTCGCGGAATGCGTTGCTGGTCAATATGGATCCGCCCAAGCACACCAAGATTCGGCGAATCATCTCGCAGGGTTTCACCCCGCGCGCGGTCGAGGGATTGCGCCGCGCGCTCACCGAGCGCGCCGCGGCCATCGTGGCCGAGGCGAAATCGGCCGGCGGCGGTGATTTCGTGGAGCAGGTCGCCTCGGAACTGCCGTTGCAGGCCATCGCCGAATTGCTCGGGGTGCCGCAGCACGATCGGCACAAGCTCTTCGCCTGGTCGAATCAGCTGCTGAACTACGACGATCCGGAGTTCGCCGGGGCGAACATGACCGCCAACGCCGAACTGCTCGGCTATGCCTACAACCTGGCCGAACAGCGCCGGGCCCGGCCCATGGACGATATCGTCACCCAGCTCGTCACCGCCGACATCGACGGCGAGGCCCTGGGTTCGGACGAATTCGGATTCTTCGTCATCCTGCTCTCGGTGGCGGGCAACGAAACCACCCGCAACGCGATCACGCACGGCATGAAGGCCTTCGTCGACCATCCCGAGCAGTGGGCGCTCTATCGCGAACGCCGACCGCGCACCGCGCCGGACGAGATCGTGCGCTGGGCGACCCCGGTCACCTCGTTCCAGCGCACCGCGCTGTGCGACACCGAACTGGGCGGGCAGCGCATTCGCGCCGGGGACCGGGCCGGATTGTTCTACAGCTCCGCCAATTTCGACGAGGCGGTGTTCGCCGACCCGTTCACCTTCGATGTGCTGCGTGATCCCAATCCGCATGTCGGATTCGGCGGCACCGGCGCGCATTTCTGCGTCGGCGCGAATCTCGCGCGGCTGGAGATCGACCTCATGTTCAATGCCATCGCCGACGTCATGCCCGAACTGCGCGAGGTCGCGCCGCCGGAACGACTGCGGGCGGGCTGGATCAACGGGATCAAGCATTGGCGGGTGCACTACGGCTGAGCGCCCGCTCGCGACGGCGGAACCGGTGTGGTCACCGAACTCGTTCTACTATTCGTTCTCGTGACCAATCTTCGCGAAATTCCATTGCGCACACTGTCCGACAAGCCCACCACGCTGGCCGAGTTGGCCGGTGACAAGGTCGTGCTGCTGGTCAACGTGGCCTCCAAGTGCGGACTGACCCCGCAGTACACCGGCCTGGTCGAACTGCAGCACGCCTACGGCGGCCGCGGTTTCACCGTCGTCGGGGTACCCAGCAATCAGTTCCTCGGCCAGGAGCCCGGCACCGCCGAGGAGATCGCCGAATTCTGCTCCACCACCTACGGCGTCGACTTCCCGCTGCTGGAGAAGACCGAGGTCAACGGTGAGGGGCGGCACCCGCTGTACACCGAGCTGACCGCCGCCGCCGATGCCGAGGGCGCCGCGGGGGACGTGCAGTGGAACTTCGAGAAGTTCCTCATCGGGCGCGACGGCGCGGTGCTGGCGCGCATTCGCCCGCGCACCGAGCCCAAGGACCCGAGCGTCGTCGCGGCCATCGAAGCGGCGCTCTGAGCCGATCGCTTCGAGTCGATCGCTTCGAGTCGATTTCGCCCGCCGGACGGCGCGCTCGTAACGCGCTGTCCGGCGGAAACTCTCGCACGCCCGGCGCGAACGCGCGGACCTCGCGTCCGGCCGGGACTCAGCCGGCCAGGATGCGCGCGCCGGCCTGTTCGAGCCGCTCCGCGATCTCCGCGTACGAGGCGTAGCCCATGCCCGCGCGCACCAGCGCGCCCGCGTAGAGCAGTTCCAGCGTCTCCACGATCTCCATGTCCGGCGCGCCGCCGAGGGCGTCGATGAGCCGGCGGCGGATCTCGTTGCCGATGCGCAGGCGCAGGTGCGCCACGTCCGGGTCGGTGCCCAGCAGCGCACTGGTGACCGCGCCCGCCAGCGCCGGTTCGTCGGCGACGAGCATGGCGATCTGCCGCAGCACCGCCAGGGTGCGCGCGGTGCTGTCCTCCTCGGTTCCATCCGGGGCCGGGGTCGCGGCCAGGCGTCGCCAGAACATCTCGGCGACCAGGTGTTCCTTGGAGGAGAAGTAGGTGTAGGCGGTGGCCGTGCCGACCCCGGCGGCCGCGGCCACCATGCGCACGGTGAGCCCGGCGAAACCCTCGCGGGCGAGCACGTCCATGGCGGCCCGGGTGAGGCGGTCGACGGTATCGGCCTGTTTCTCGGTGAGCCGGCGCCGGGTCGCCTCCATGCTGACAGGTTCCATGTTCACGGCCTCCATGTTCGCCGACTACCGGGCGGAAGGGTAATCAGACACGTGTCCGGATGCTATTATCGGGCAGCTCGCCGGGCAACCCGCTGATGTGTGTTGCGCATCGATCCGGTTGTCCCAGAAAGGTTTTCGAATGACGCAGGCCGAAACATCCGCCGCGACCGGCGAATTGCTCACCTTCGCGGACGAGGCGCGCGGATTCATGCCGCCGCACGAGGGCCGGGCGCTCTACGAAGCCGCCCGCGCCTACGCCGGGGACGGTGTGATCCTGGAGATCGGCACGTACTGCGGCAAATCCGCCGTCTATCTGGGCGCGGCCGCCCGCGAGACCGGGGCCGTCGTGTACACCGTCGATCACCACGGTGGTTCGGAGGAGCATCAGCCGGGCTGGGAGTACCACGACACCACCCTCGTCGATCCCGAGACCGGGGTCTTCGACACGGTGACGGAGTTCCGCCGCACCATCGTCCGCGCCGGGCTGACCGACACGGTCGTCGGCGTGATCGGCTCCTCGGCGACGGTCGCCCGGACCTGGCGCACCCCGCTGCGCCTGCTGTTCATCGACGGCGGGCACACCGAGGAAGCGGCCCAGCGCGACTACGACAACTGGGCGCACTGGGTGGCGGGCGGCGGACTGCTGGCCATTCACGACGTGTTCCCCGACCCGGCCGACGGCGGGCAGGCGCCGTACAACATCTATCGCCGGGCCATGGACAGCGGGAAGTTCCGCGAGCTCTCGGTCACCGGTTCGCTGCGCATCCTGCAGCGCACCGCCGCCTGCAACTGATCGCGGTGCGCCCGCGGGTGTGAGGTTGCTGCCGGCAGCCGGGCCGATCGGCTTCGCCGCCGCGGAATCACATGCGCACGCGGCGTTTTCGCTCGGGGTGCGGGCGCATGGCGTCGAGGTGGGCCAGGGTCGGGGGCGGGAACAGCTGGCGGGGGAAGCTCTGCGACAGGGTGCTGTCGATGCGCACGACGCTGTCGAGCACGGCCACATTCCCGAGCCAGTCGTAGCGGAAGCGGGTGCGGCTGGGGCCGATGTGGATGTCGAAGGCGTCGGGACCGAAGCGGGTGGCCATGCTCGTTCCCGGGGGCATGTCGCGTTCGAGATCCGCCGTCACGCGGCGAATCGTGTAGCGGGAGCGCAGCATCTGCGCCGGAACGAGCACCGCGATGACGCCGAGCGCGATGGCGACCGCGGTCCAGCCGCGCAGGAACCACAGCAGCGGCAGATACGGCGCCGCCACGATGAGCAGCAGACCGCGCAGGCCGAGGGAGTTCTCCTTCTCGAGGGTCTCCGCGATGCGCCGCGCGGTGCCGGGCCGGACCGTGAAGGTGGCGGTGGGACCGTCGAGCGGGGGGATGGGCGGCAGCGGCGGGCGGGGCAGGGTGGCCTGGTCGGGAGCGCCTGCGGACACCATCTCGAGCAGGTCGATCACCTCCTGCGGGAACAACTCTCGCGGATAGGCGTGCAGCAGATCGTCCCGGGTGAACAGCACCGTGCGATCGTCGACGCGCAACCGTGAGATGCCCGCGTACCGCACTCGCCGATGATGACCGTCGCCGATCTGCACGTCGAACGATTCGGGTCCGAAACGGGTGGCCATGACGGTGCCGGGCCCGGCCAGGGTCCGCCAGAACGCCTCGGACTCGGCGCGCCGCCGCTTGCGGCCCGGGAGCCGCCACCACAGCAGCACGCACAGCGCCAGCCCGATTCCCGCGCCGATCCAGCCCCACAGCGTGGCCAGGAAAAGGCATGCCACCGTGAGGATTCCGGCCCCGGTGGACCAGCGGGCCAGCCGCCTGGAGGGGTACCCGGCCCCCGCCGCCGCCAGCATCTCGGGCGTGCTCGCGCGGGCGACGTACACCGCGTCCGGATCGACCAGGAAGGGCATCGGCGCCAGCGGCCCGAACTGTTCCGGGTGCACCGCTCCGGCAGCCGATCCCGGGCCACCCGGCCCGTCGTGAAGCGCCGAGGATCTCGAATGCTGCTCGGGCCCCGAGTGTTCCGGCCCGCCGATCACACCACCCACCGCGCGAGCATAACCGCCACCCCCACTCGCGCAGGGCGGGTTTCGCCCCTTGCCGTGCGCGCCCGCACCCACCCCGGCCCGCCGATTGCTCCCGATTCACCAGCCAGCTGCGGTGGCGCCACCCGCGCCACCCGCCCCGCCCCGTCAACCCCTCTGACCACCCGGCGGCCGACACCCGCCGCCGCGGGGGACTTTCGCCGGGCGGTGCCGGAGCGATCCGGCCGGGGCGTCGCGCGGCTCGGCGGGGCAGGGGGTCAGGGGCGGGGGACGGTGGCGGCGCAGTCGCAGGCGCGGGTCGTTCGGGTCGGTGGGGGGAGCAGGTCGCGGAAGATGTTGTTGGCGGGGGTGGTTCGGGACAGGGCGTCGGCGGCCAGCAGCATCGCGGCGGCGGTCCAGGTGGTGCGTTCCTCGGGCCAGCGTTTGCCGTCGGCGAAGACCAGGCCGGTCCAGTAGGAGCCGTCGGTCTCGCGCAGGTGCTGCATGTTCGTGAACAGCGCCAGCGCGCGGCGGTGATCGCCGAGCGCGTCCAGGGCCAGCACCAGTTCGCACGTCTCCGCGCCGGTGACCCACGGCTGGTCCGAGACGCAGCGGATGCCGAGGTCGGTGACGACGAAATCATCCCAGCGGGAGGCGATTCGGTCGTACCCGTCCGGGCCGCGGATCGCGCCGCCCAGGATCGGGTAGTACCAATCCATGGAGTAGCGGTCCTTGTCCAGGAAGGCCTCGGGATGCGCGCGCAGGGCGTGGCCCAGCCGCAGCGCGGCCACCTCCCACTCGGGTTGCGGATCGCGGGCGTGCGCGGCCAGCGCCAGCGCGCAGCGCAGACTGTGGAAGATGCTGGAGCAGCCGGTGAGCAGGGCCTCGCCGGAGGTGCCCGAAGCGCCCACGGACCAGTGGATTTCGCCGAAGTGCCCGAGTTGCGCGCGCAGTACGAAGTCGATGCCCGCGCGCACCACCGGCCACATCTCGTTCGCGAACTCCGCGTCGCCGGTGCTGGTGAGGTAGTGCAGCACCCCGGTGGCGAGATAGGCGCAGAAATTGGTGTCGCTGTCGTGGTTCTCGATCACCCCGGCGCGGAACTGCGTGGGCCAGGAGCCGTCCGCGCGCTGGGTCTTCGCCGACCACAGGTAGGCCGCGCGGGCCTGCTCCCACAGGCCCGCGGTGGTGAGCGCCATGGCGTTCTCGAGGTGATCCCAGGGGTCGGTGTGCCCGCCGGTGAACCACGGCAGCGCGCCGTCGGGTTCCTGGGTGGCGGCGATGGCCTCGGCCGTGGCCAGCGCCTGGCGGGCGCTCAGGACCCCGGGGATCTCGGGTAGGTCAGCGGGCGGCACTGCGGACCGCCGGCTTCGCGAAGTACAGCGCCACGCTCTTGCCGATGAGCGGATCGAGCAGGCGTTCGGCGGTGCGGGTGAGCGCGGGCGCGGACATCATGTCCCACACCAGCATTCGGTGGTAGGCGCTCACCAGCGCGTTCTTGTCGTTGTCCACCCCGACCGCGCATTTGAGCCACCAGTACGGCGCGTGCAGCGCGTGCGCGTGCGAGCTGTGGATGAATCGCACACCCCGCGCGGTGACCATGGCGCGCAGTTCGTCGGCCTTGTAGATGCGCACGTGCCCGCCCTCGTTGGCGTGGTACCTGTCCGAGAGCGCCCAGCAGATGCGCTCGGGCAGCCAGCGCGGCACCGTGATGGCCAGGGAGCCACCGGGTTTGAGCACCCGCACCAGTTCGGCGATGGCCCGCCCGTCCTGCGGTACGTGCTCGAGGATCTCCGAGGCGATGACCACGTCGAATTCGCCCTCGCCGTAGGGCAGGTCGAGCGCGTCGCCGCGCACGGTCTCGGCCTTGGCGTAGTCCGGCGCCTCCCCGACCTCGGCCATCGCGCCGAACATGGTCTCCACCTCGGCCAGATCATCGGCGTTCTGGTCGAAGGCCACCACGTCCGCGCCCCGGCGATACGCCTCGAACGAATGCCGACCGGCCCCGCACCCCACATCGATGACGCGGGTGCCCGGGCCGACGCCCAGGCGATCGAAGTCGACGGTCAGCATGTGTGCGCCTCCTGGGGGCTGGCGGGGCGGATACCGATGGCGGCGATGGCCGGGCGGGATCCGTGACGGGCAATGGCATGTTCGTACACGGACACCGTCTGCGCGGCAACGGCTTCCCAGCTGAAAATGGTGAGCGCCCGGTGGCGTCCGGCGCGGCCCAGCGCATGCCGTCGTTCGGGTGAGTCGAGCAATTCGCCCAGCACCCGGGTCAATTCGCCGACATTGCCGGGTTCCACCAATTCGGCGCAGTCGCCCGTCACCTCCGGCAGCGCCCCGGCCCGGCTGGCCACCAGGGGCGTGCCGCTGGCCATGGCCTCGACCGCCGGGAGCGAGAAGCCCTCGTACATCGAGGGGATGCAGGCGATCTCGGCCGAGGCCAGCAGTTCGGCGAGTTCGGTGTCGGACAGTCCGCCGGCCGCGGTCACGATATCGGCGAGACCGAGTTCGGCGATGAGCTTCTCGGTCGGCCCGTTCGGCTCGAGTCTGGCGACCAGCCGCAGTTCGATCTCGTGTTCCCCGCGCAGCCGCGCGACGGCGTGCAGCAGGTGCGCGATGCCCTTGAGCGGCTTGTCGGCACTGGCCACCGCGACGACGCGGCCGGGCACGCGCGGTACGTCGCGGGGCCGGAACAGGTCGGTGTCCACCCCGAGCGGCACCGTGCGCAGCTGTTCGGGCAGCACCCCGAAGTCGGTCACGATGTCGGCGGCCGAGGACGAGGAGACGGTGATCAGTTCGGGAATCCGCCGGGCCACCCGGCGCTGCATGCCCAGGAACCCGTACCAGCGGCGCAGGAACGGTTTTCGCCGCCACGGCGCGGCCGCGAGATCCACCGCGCGGTCGCGGGTGATGGGATGGTGGATGGTGGCCACCAGCGGCAGGTGCCCGGCGATGTCGAGCAGGCCGGAGCCCAGGCACTGATTGTCGTGCACCACATCGAATTCCGCGGCGCGCTCGCGCAGCACCCGGGCCGCGCGCAGGCTGAAGGTGCGCGGTTCGGGGAAGCCCGCGGTCCACATGGTGGCGAGTTCGAGCAGATCGATCCCGTCCCGGATCTCGCCCGGCGCCGGGGTGCGGAAGGGGTCCTCGTCGCGGTACAGATCCAGGCTCGGCACCTCGGTGAGCCGGACGCGCGGGTCCAGGTGTTCCGGGTACGGCTGTCCCGAGAACACCTCGACCTCGTGCCCGAGTTCCGCCAGGCCCCGGCTCAGGTAGCGCACGTAGACCCCCTGGCCCCCACAGTGGGTCTTGCTGCGGTAGGACAGCAGGGCGATACGCACGTCACAGCCTTTCGGGGGCAGGCGAAACTTACCGGGGGAGAGTGGTATTCGAAGGCGGCGGGTCGCTCAGGCGTCGATGCCGAAGGCTTCGAGTTTGGCCGCCAGTCGATCCAGGTAGGCGAAGACCTCGGCGTCGGATTTCTCCGGCACCCCGTACAGCGCGTCGGTCACCCCGGCCGCGGCCCAGCGGGTCAGCTTCTCCGGGTCGGGCTTGCCGTCCAGTGCCACCACGCGCGGGGTTCCGGTGCGACCGGCTTCCTGCCAGTGCTTGTAGAGCAGCGCCGTGGACGCCTGCACGTCGGATTCGTACGGGGTGGTGATCCAGCCGTCGGCGGACTTCGCGATCCACTTGAAGGTCTTGTCGGTGCCGCCCGCGCCGATCAGCAGCGGGACGTGCGACTGCACCGGCTTGGGCCACGCCCAACTCGGCCCGAAGGACACGAACTCACCGGAGTAGCTCGCCTCCTCCTGGGTCCACAGCGCGCGCATGGCCTCCATGTACTCGCGCAGCGCGGTGCGCCGCTTGTTGCCGGGGATGCCGTGATCGGTGAGCTCGTCGGTGTTCCAGCCGAACCCGGCGCCGACGGTGACCCGGCCGCCGGACAGATGGTCCAGCGTCGCAATGGTTTTGGCGAGGGTGATGGGATCGCTCTCGGTGGGCAGCGCCACCGCGGTGGACAGCTCGATGCTCGAGGTCACCGCCGCCGCGGTGGCCAGGGCCACCCAGGGGTCCAGGGTGCGGGTGTACCGGTCGTCGGGCAGCTCCGCGCCGCCCGTGAGCGGATGCGCCGCTTCACGTTTCACCGGGATGTGGGTGTGCTCGGGCACGAAGAACGAGCGGAACCCGCGCTCCTCGGCCGCCTTGGCCAGCACCGCCGGCGTCATGCCGCGATCGCTGGTGAATTGGACGATGCCGTATCGCATGTAGCGCTTCCTGTCTCAGTTGTTCTTCGCGGCGGCCACGCCCGCGCGCCGGCCGTAGAAGCTGCCGTCACCCAGCGAGCAGCCCGAGGCGTACCCGCCCGCGCAGATGCCCGAGGTGACCCGGCCCGCGGCGAACAGGCCGGGGATCGCGGAGCCGTCCACGTGCAGCACGCGCGAATCCAGGTCGGTGCGCAGGCCGCCGAGGGTGAAGCCGCCGGTGTACCCGCGCAGGTCGTAGGCCCCGAGCGGGCTGCCGATGGGCTTGACCCACTCGGACTTCTTGTGCAGGAACGGATCCTGTCCGTTCGCCGCGTGATGGTTGTACAGGTCGATCGTGCTGGACAGGGTGTGCTCGGGCAGTCCCATCTCGGTCTCGAGCTCGGCGACCGTCTCGGCCACCCAGGTCGGCGCGATGCGCAGGAACGACATGGCGGACAGGGTCTCGAACGCCGCTTCCAGCGCGGTCTCGTCGATGATCAGGTAGGCCTGGTTGTCCTGGTCCTGCAGCACGGCCTGGCCCATCCGCCCGGGATAGGTGTCCTCGGTGACGAAGCGCTGGCCGCGCCCGTTCACCAGGATCCCGCGCACGATCACCTGCGGGTCCGCGATGAGGGCGACCTCGGTGGCGTCCATGTGCGCCACGTCCGCGCCCAGGGCCTGCGCGACCCGGATGCCGATGCCGTCGTGCTCCTCCACGGTGGCGGCGGGGCGGCCGAAGATCTTGGGCGCGAACTGCTCGACCATGTCGTGCGCGTAGGCGAAGCTGCCGGTGGCCAGCACCACGCCGCGCTCGGCGCGCACGTACACCGGCTTGCCGTAGCGGGTGGCGGCCACGCCGACGACGCGACCGGCGTCGTCCACGACGAGCCGGCGCAGGCGCACGTCGTATTCGTGTCGCACGCCCAGCTTTTCGGCCGTCTGGGCGAGCGGCTCCATCAGCATGTAGCCGCCGCCCTTCTCACCCAGCTTCTTGTCCTTGGTCCAGGCGAGGTGACCGCGCGGCGCGGGATCGGCGATGGTGTTGAACGGCGCGGCGTTCTCGCCGCCGGAGAACATCAGGCCCTGGTCGGCCGGCGGCTCGTAGCCGGGCTCGCCCCAGAACTCCTCCTTGAACGGAACACCCTGGGCGACAAGCCAGTTGTAGTGCTCCACGCTGCCCTGGCAGTAGTCGTGGATCTTGGCCTTGTCCACGCCGGGGCCGAGCGCGGCGGTCAGGAACTTCTCCATGTTCTCGGCGGTGTCCTCGAAGCCGAGGGCGCGCTGCAGCGGGGTGCCGCCGCCGAGGTAGATGAAGCCGCCCGACATGGCGGCCGCGCCGCCCCAGCCGCCGGTGCGCTCGAGCACGAGGGTGTCCGCGCCCGAACGCGCGGCCTCGATGGCGGCGCAGGCCCCGGCGACGCCGAAGCCGATCACGACCACATCGGCCGTATGGTCCCAGGTTTCGACCTCGCCGGCGTGCAGCGGTCGTACGGAGGGGGTCTCGGCCATTGTTCTCAGTGTTCCTTACCGATTCACTCGTTTGCCGTGGAAGACACGGCTCCCACGCTGTCCGGACACGTGTACGGAACTATAGGTTCGCGTCCGGAAGGCGCGCAAGAACATGTTTCAGTTCTGGGATCGCCGCGAGCGGGAAGTTTTCGGTTTCCATTGTCAGGCCCCGTCCGCGCCAGTAGTGTACGGACACATGTCCAGCTAGGTGTCTCACGGGTTGGACAGCCTTCATCAGAGTCGATGAACGCGTTATCGAATCGAGGTGCACCAGCCATGACCGCAGCCTCCCTCGAGCCGCTGCTGTTCGACCCGTACGACTACGGCGTCCACGAGGATCCCTACCCCATCTACGAGCGGCTGCGCGCCGAGGCGCCGATCTATCACAATCCGGAGATCGACTTCTGGGCCCTGTCCCGGCACGCCGACGTCGGCGCGGGCTTCCGCGACAACATCCGGCTCTCCAGCGCCAACGGCGTATCGCTGGACCCCGCCGCCTGGGGTCCGCACGCGCATCGCACCATGTCGTTCCTGGCCATGGACGATCCCGCGCATCTGCGCCTGCGCAAACTGGTTTATCAGGGCTTCACCCCCCGCCGGGTCACCGAGATGACCGATCGCATACGCGAGATCACCCTGCAGCACCTCGAACCGGCCTTGGCCGCAGGCGAATTCGACTGGATCGACGACGTCGCGGGCAAGCTGCCCATGGACGTGATCTCCGAACTGCTCGGCGTGCCCGAGGCCGACCGCGCCGAGCTGCGCCGGCAGGCCGACCTGCTGCTGCACCGCGAAGAAGGCGTTCTCGACGTGCCGGTCCCGGCCATGGAGGCCGCGATCTTCCTCATCGGCTATTACGCCGACATGCTGGCCATCCGCCGCAAACAGCGCACCGACGACCTGACCTCGGTGCTGCTGGACGTGGAGGCCGACGGCGACAAGCTCACCGACGACGAGATCCTCGGCTTCATGTTCCTGATGGTCGTGGCGGGCAACGAGACCACCACCAAACTGCTCGGCAACGCCCTGTACTGGGCGGGACGCAATCCCGAGCAGTACGCCAAGGCCGCCGCGAACCCCGAACTGGTGGGGGACTGGGTCGAGGAGACGCTGCGCTACGACGCGTCGAGCCAGATCCTGGCGCGCACCGCGGCGGTCGACCTCGAGTACTACGGCCGGACCCTGCCGCAGGGATCCAAGGTGCTGCTGCTGATCGGCGCGGCCAACCGGGACTCCTCGGCCTTCCACGATCCCGATCGCTTCGACATCGAGCGCGCCGACAAGGGCGGGCTCATCAGCTTCGGCAAGGGCGTGCACTTCTGCCTGGGCGCGCACCTGGCGCGACTGGAGGCGGGAATCGTGTTGCGCGAGTTCACCGATCGGGTCGCGGCCTACGATCTGCGGCCCGGCAGTGAACGGGTGCACTCGGTGAACGTGCGCGGTTTCGCGAAACTGCCCGTGACGGTGGAGGTTCGGTAATGCCACGTTTCGCACCACATCCCGCGCGCCGCCCGGTGCTGATCGCCGGGGCATCCTCCGGGATCGGCGCGGCCACCGCGACCGCGCTGGCCGAACTGGGCTATCCGGTGGCGCTGGGCGCCCGGCGGGTCGAGATCTGCGAGACCCTCGCGGAGAAGATTCGCGCCGACGGGGGCGAGGCGTTCGCGCACCGGCTCGACGTCGGCGACACCGCGTCGGTGCACGAGTTCGTCGAGGCCGCCGAACAGGCGCTCGGCCCTATCGAAGTCGTGGTCTCCGGGGCGGGCGACCTCGAATTCGGGCCGGGCTGGGCCATGGATCCCGCGGTCTTCGAGGACCAGCTGCGGGTGCATCTGGTCGGCGCGCAGCGGCTTGCGCACCGCGTGATCCCCGGCATGATCGAGCGCAGGCGCGGGGATTTCGTGGTCATCGGCTCGGACTGCGCCGACCGGGCCCGGCCGAGCGTCGGCGCGTACAACGCGGCCAAACTCGGGGTCGAGGCGTTCTCGCGGCAGTTGCGGATGGAACTCGAGGGCACCGGCGTGCGCTCGTCCATCGTGCGGCCGGGCCAGACCCAGACCGGCATGGGCATGACGGCCGCACCCGAGGTGGTCGGGCCCATGCTCGAGGAATGGGTGAAGTGGGGCTTCGCCCGGCACCCGTACTTCCTGCGCGCCTCGGACATCGCCGCGGCGGTGGCCGCGGTCGTCGGCACCCCGCGCGGGGCGCACCTGGTGCTGGTCGAGGTTCAGCCCGAAGCGCCGCTGCGCCCGGTCGCCGAGGCCACCGGGGGCGAGTGATGCGACTCGTCGTCGACAGCGACCTGTGCCAGGGCCACGCCGTCTGCCAGGACGAAGCGCCCGAACTCTTCCGCGTGCCCAAACGCGGCACGGTCGAACTGCTGGCCGCCGACCCCGGCGCCGATCTCGCCGCGGCGCGCGCCGCCGTGCGGTACTGCCCCACCGGCGCCCTGTCCCTGCACGAAGACACCCCCGCCGACTGAAGGAATCGCCATGTCCCGGTCCCCCGCCGAACTCGGCGAGATCACCCTGCCGCGCAGCAGATACGACGAGCTCGACCGCGAGCAGCTGGCGATCCTGGTGCCCGAGCTGCTGCTGACCGGGCACCTCATCGATCGCTCCGGCATGGCGCACGCCATCGGCGCGTTCGGCCGCGCGGGCATGACCGAGGTCGCCATCGAGGAATGGCGGCTGGCCAGTCCGATCTACACGCGGCGCATGCGGGCCGCGCTGGGCATCACCGGCGACGGCGTGGAGACCATCTTCAAGGGCTTCCAGCTCGATATCGGTGCGCCGCCGCAGTTCATGGACTTCCGCTACACGGTGCGCGATCACGGGCACGGCGAGTTCAACCTCGCGCACTGCGGCGCGCTCGCCGACGTGGAACCCATGGGCGAGGACTACGTGGTCGGCATGTGCCACCACATCGAGGACCCCACCTTCGACGCCACCGCCTGGGCCACCAACGCCCGGGCGCGGGTGCGGCCGGTGCACCGGCCGCCCCGGGTGCCCGCGGACCGGACACCGGTGTGCGCGTGGACCGTCGAGATCGACCCGGACATCGATCCGATCGAGCTGCCCGCGTCGGCGCGGGTGCTGGAGACCTCGCGCGCCGCCCGGGTGGAACTGGCCGCGATCGACCCCGCCGATCCGGGGCGGCCCGACTACGCGGGCCCGCTGCTGAACGATCTGCGCTTCGGCGACTTCTCCCGCTCGGCGCTGATCCGCATGGCCGACGAGGTGTGCCTGCAACAGCATCTGCTCACCCTCGGCTTCCGGCACGCGGTGGAAGAGCGCGCGGATTCCGCGGCGGCCCTGGCGATCATGCGCAAGCAGTTCGCCGGTATCGCCGGACTCACCGCCGAACGACTGCGCACCGCACTGGGACTCGGCGATGACCTCGCCGCGCTGGCTCGGGTCCTGCGCCTGCATCCGGCGCTCAACCCGTCGGCCTACGTGGATCTCGACCTGCGCACCGTGGAATCCGATGCCGGAGAACAGGTTCTGCACCTGCGGCTGGGGCAGGACTGCGGCGCGATCGCGGACGGGGCCTGGGCGCAACTGCTCACCGCCGACCAGCTCGCGCCGCTCGACGCGCTGGTGCGCGGGGTGAACCCCCGCTTCCATACCCGGGCCGGCGTCGTGCGCGATCGAACCCTGTCCGTCGAAATCGCCCTCGCGGCCGCCCCGTTCAGGGAAGCTACCGAGGTAGCGATCACTCGTTTCAGCACCGGAGCGGCATTCACCTTCACGGATCGGGGCGCACCCCTGCCGCTCACCGTCCTGTAGCTCGACCAGGTGCGCCCGAGGAGTAGTGATACCCGTGGCCAGCAACTTCGCCGACCTCTACGAACACGCCGCCGACGCCGTTCCCGAGCGCCTCGCCGTCATCGAGGGGGAGCGCAGGCGCACCTTCGCCGAACTCGACGCGCGGGCCAACCGGCTCGCGCACCACTTCCTCGACGCCGGCGCCCGCCCGGGCGCGCACATCGGCTTCCATATGCACAACGGCATCGAGACCCTCGAAACGCTGCTGGCCTGCTTCAAGATCCGGGCCGTGCCGATCAACATCAACTATCGATACCGGGCCGAGGAACTGCGCTACGTCTACGACAACGCGGACCTGGAAATGGTGGTGCACCACCGCTGCTACGCCCCGGTCATCGAAGAGGTGCGCCCGCTGTTGCCCACGCTGCGGCACGCGCTGGTCGTGGAGGACGAGCAGGGCGGGACCGGCCTGCCCAGCCGGTCCACCCCGTACGAGTGGGCCATCGAGAACTGTTCCCCCGACCGCGATTTCGACGAGCGCAGCGCCGACGACCTGTTCATCATGTACACCGGCGGCACCACCGGACTGCCCAAGGGCGTCATGTGGCGGCAGGAGGACATGTGGCGCGTCCTGGGCGGCGGCATCGACTTCTACACCGGCGAACCGGTGACCGACGAGTACCAGCAGTCCCGCGCCGCCGTCGAGAATCAGCCCACCCGCTGGTTCGTGCTGCCCCCGCTCATCCACGCCGCCGCCATGATGCCCACCTTCACCGCGCTGTGGTCGGGCAACACCGTGCTGTTCGAACCGCGGTTCGACCCCGAGCGGATCTGGGCGACGGTGGCCCGGGAACAGCCCAACATCATGGTCATCACGGGTGACGCCCTGGCCCGCCCGCTCATCGACGCCTACCGGGCCGCGCCGGTGGACGCCGCCTCGCTGTGGTCCATCGGCTCCGGGGCCGCCCAGCTCACCCAGCCGGTGAAGAACGAACTGCTGGAACTGTTTCCGAGCACCCTGGTGACCGAATCCATCGGCTCCTCCGAAACCGGCTTCGGCGGCATCGGATTCGCGCAGAAGGACGACGACCCGACCCGCGCGCCCCGGGTCAACACCGGCCGCGGCGCGGTCGTGGTGGACGAGCAGGGGCAGCCGGTGGAGCCGGGCCACGAGGGCTGGCTGGCCAAGACCGGCAACGTGCCGATCGGCTACTACAAGGATCCGGTCAAGACCGGCAAGCTCTTCCGCACCGTGGACGGGCGGCGCATGGTCGTCACCGACGATCGGGCGCGCGTCGAGGACGACGGGTCCATCACCCTGATCGGGCGCGGCAACATGGTGATCAACACCGGTGGCGAGAAGGTCTTCCCGGAAGAGGTCGAGTCGGTGCTGAAGGCGCATCCGGCGGTCTACGACGCGGTGGTCATCGGCCTTCCGCACGAGCGCTGGGGGCAGCAGGTCGCCGCGGTGGTGTCGGCGGCCTCGGGTCCGGTGGACATCGCGGCGCTGGCCGAGCACGTGCGCACCCATCTCGCGGGATACAAACTGCCGCGCCGGATCTGGGTGGTCGGCACGGTCGCCCGCACCCCGAGCGGCAAGCCCGACTATCGGGCGGCCAAGGCGCTCGCCGAATCCCGGGACCCCGATCACGAGGTGTGATAACCGGTTCTGGAAGCCGGCGCGACAGTAGGGTCCGGCCATTGGGATACCTGGCCGGAACCTATGGCGTAAGTCACTGCAACCTGTTCTAATTTGGGAATGGCAGAGGCGCATACCGTACTGGGCGAACAGGTCCGGATGCCGGTGCGGATTCGGCAGGCCGACGCCAGCTCGGCGCTGTTCCTGGTCGATCTCGACGCCGCCCGCGACCTGGTCGCCGGCACCGGACTGGAACCGCTCGCCACGCTCGGTCGGGCGGTCCTGTCGCTGGCCTTCGTGCGCTACGTCGACGGCGATCTCGGCCCGTACCACGAATTCGCCTTCTCGCTCATGACGCGGCAGCCCGGGCGCAAGGACAGCACCGGGGCCTACATCCACTGGCTCCCGGTGAACCAGTCCTTCACCTGCGAAGCGGGCCAGTCGATCTGGGGCTTCCCCAAGCTCATGGCCGACATCGACATCACTCCCGTGCGCGGCGGCCACCGCTGCGAGGTGCGGGTCGACGGGCAGTTCGTGATCGGCCTGCGCGTGGCCGACGGCCTGCCCATGCCAGGCGGCGCGGGCGGTTCGTCCATCGACGCCTACACCTCACGCAACGGCGTGCTGCGGCGCACGCCCTGGCTGATGAATCCCGGTGCGGTGCGCGGACGGCCGGGCGGCGCGCGGGTCGAACTCGGCGATCATCCGATCGCCGCGCAGCTGCGGGCACTCGGGCTGCCCAAGCCCGCGCTGTTCGCCAGCCGAATCGGCACTCTGCGCATGACTTTCGAGGACGCCGCGACGGTACTGCAGACCTGGGAGAACCGATGACACAGACAGCCCTCGTCACCGGTGCGGCCAGCGGCATGGGCCGCATCGTCGCCCAGCGCCTGGCCGCCGCCGGCCACCGGGTCGCCGCCCTCGACATCGACCCCGAGGGCCTGCGGGTCACCGCGGACCGCTCGCCCAACACCCACACCTACCTCTGCGACGTCTCGGACCCCGAACAGGTGCGCGCCGTGGTGGACAAGGTGCGCGGCGAACTCGGCACGATCGACCGGCTCGTGCACGCCGCCGGCATGGCGCACGTGCACGCGTCGGCGCTGAATCACGATGTGGCGCAGATCAAGAAGATGATCGACGTCAACTACATCGGCACCGTGAACCTGTGCCAGGCCGTCATCCCCGCCATGAAACAGGCCGGGACCGGCACCGTGGTGCTGTTCGCCTCGGTCGCGGGCTGGCTGCCCTCGCCGGGCATGGCGGGCTACTCGGCGTCCAAGTTCGCGGTCATCGGCTTCATCGAGAGCCTGTCCTACGAACTGCGGGACAGCGGGGTGCGCCTGCTCGGACTGTGCCCGCCGGTCGTGGAGACCGCGTTCCTGGACAAGGTGCGCGCGGAGAACGAATCGGTGCTGGGCGGTGCGAGCGGCATGAGCCCCGAGTCCGTCGTCGACGCGCTGGAGCGGGCGCTGGCCAAACCCGCCAATCCGCTGTTCGTCTTCCCCGGTCAGGCCTACCCCACCTACCTCGTGCGGCGCTTCGCGCCCGGCTTCCTGCGCCGGGTCGTGGCTCGCATGGTCAAGCCGACGGAGTAATTCGTCGTGCGGGACACCGGCTCGTGCTCCGACCGGTGAACCGCGAACGGCGCTGGGTGATCGGGGCTCTGCGATCGCCCAGCGCCACTCTCTCGTAGCTATTCTTCGGCTAATATTCGCTGGCCCGCCGCTCGCCCGCGCGGGACGATATCCCTTCTGCACTGCTCGAACACCATTCGAGAGAGGGGACGGATGAGCTCACGCGCGCCTGCGTTGAAACTGGTTTTGCGCTATTACGGGCGAGAATTCAAGAAACGAAAGTTGTTGTCGGCCATAGCCATGCTGGGTCCGGCACTCGGAAACATCTGTCAGAACTACATCGCCGCGCTGCTGGTCGCCGTCCTCGTCGGACGGGTGGCCGCGGGCGGCGACTCCGGCGCGGGCGCACTCGCGCCCTTCGTCATCGGCTTCGCCGCGATATTGCTGATCGCGGAAATACTGTGGCGCATAGGAATTCACTGCCTCAACCGGATCGACGCCTACGGCATCGAGAATCTCTACATCACCGCCATGGACGAACTGCTGGCCAAGGACGCGGCGTTCTTCCACGACAACTTCGCCGGATCGCTCACCAAGCGGGCGCTGAGCTTCGCCACCCGCTTCGAGCAGTTCGTCGACACCATCGCCTTCGAGATCGTGGCCGCCCTGCTGCCGCTGACCTTCGCGGCGGTGGTGCTGTGGCGCTACGACCCGATGCTGGTGGTGGTGCTGATCGGGATGATCGCGCTGACCTGCCTGGTCATCACCCCGCTCATCCGGCGCCGGCAGGAGCTGGTCGACGACCGCGAGGCGGCCATCGCGCTGGTGTCCGGGCACGTCGCCGACAGCCTGGCCATCATGCAGGTGGTGCGCGCCTTCGGGGCCGAACCCCTGGAGGCGGCCGAACACCGGCGGCGGGTCGCGTGGCAGCGGCGCAAGGCCATTCGGTCCTGGGACTACGCGAATCTGCGCATCGACACCGCCATCGTGCCGCTGGTGGTGATCACCAATGTGCTCGGGCTGCTCATCGCGGTGAACATCGGCGGCGGGCACGCGCGCGTCGAAGTGATCATGGTGGCCTTCACCTACTACTGGAACGCGACCGGGCTGATGTTCCGGTTCAACCAGATCTACCGGCGGCTGGAGACCGTGCTCACCGAGGCGGCGCAGTTCACCGAACTGCTTTTGCGGCCGCCGACGGTGGTCGACGTGCCCGATCCGGAACCGCTGCTGCCCAAGGGTTCCGGCGTGCGCTTCGATCGGGTCGACTTCGCGCACGCGGGCAACAAGCCGCTGTTCGCCGGACTGGATCTGGACGTCCCCGCCGGGACCAAGCTGGGCCTGGTCGGGCGCTCGGGCGGCGGCAAGACCACGCTCACCCAGCTGCTGCTGCGCATGATGGACGTCGACGGCGGGACGATCAGCATCGGCGGGCAGGACATCTCGCGGTTGCGGCAGCAGGAGTTGCGCAGCCAGATCGCCTACGTGCCACAGGATCCGGCCATGTTCCACCGCACGTTGCGGGAGAACATCCGCTTCGCCCGGCCCGGGGCCAGCGATGCGGAGATCCTGCGCGCCGCCGAGGCCGCGCACGTCACCGAATTCGCCGAGTCGCTACCGCAGGGCATGGAGACCCTGCTCGGCGAGCGCGGTGTGAAACTCTCCGGCGGGCAACGCCAGCGGGTCGCCCTCGCGCGGGCGATCCTGCGGGACGCGCCGATCCTGCTGCTGGACGAGGCCACCAGCGCCCTCGATTCCGAGAGCGAGAAGCTGGTGCAGCAGGCGCTCTGGGAACTGATGGATGGGCGTACGGCGCTGGTGGTCGCGCACAGGTTGAGCACCGTCGCCGGTATGGATCGGCTGGTGGTGCTCGATCACGGGCGAATCGTCGAGTCCGGCACCCACGATGACCTGCTGCACGCGGAAGGGATGTACGCGCAGCTGTGGAGTCATCAATCGGGTGGCTTCCTCGGCGAGGAACTCATCGCCCGCTAGGCGCACCTCCTGCAGGGTGGAGGTGCGCCCGGTGGGTCGGGGCCGCCGGGGGAGAGAAGGGAAACCCCCGGCGGTCCCGTTCATTCGGGGATCGCCCCAAAGTTCTTACTGGCCGGTGAAATTGGGCTTGCGCTTCTCGGCGAACGCGCGCGGGCCCTCCTTGGCGTCCTGGCTGCGGAAGACCGGCAGGCCGACCTTGGCGTCGATCTTGAACGCCTCGTCCTCGTGCAGGCCCTCGGTGTCGCGAATGACCTTGAGGATCGCCTGCACGGCGAGCGGGCCGTTGTTGTTGATCAGCTCGGCGATCTCCAGGGCCTTGTCCAGCGCGGTGCCGTCCGGCACCACGTGGCCGATGAGGCCGAAGCCGAGCGCCTCCGCGGCGGTGATGTGCCGGCCGGTCAGCAGCAGCTCCGCGGCCACGGTGTACGGAATCTGGCGCGGCAGGCGCACGGCCGAGCCGCCCATCGGGAACAGGCTCCACTTCGCCTCGGAGACACCGAACTTGGCGCTCTCACCGGCGATGCGGATGTCGGTGCCCTGCAGGATCTCGGTGCCGCCGGCGATGGCCGGGCCCTCGACCGCCGCGATCAGCGGCTTGCTCAGGCGGTAACCCTTGAGCAGACCGGGCATGCGGGTCGGATCGAACACGCTGCCGCTGGCCATGCCCGCGCTCGGGTCGTTCTTGGCCATGTTCTTCAGGTCCGCGCCCGCGCAGAACGAGCCGCCCGCACCGGTCAGGACGCACGAGCGAATCGTGGGATCGCTGTCCACGCGCTCCCACGCCTCGGTCATGATCGCGAGCATCTCGCCGGTGAGAGCATTGCGAGAGTTCGGGCGGTTCATGGTGACGATGAGCGTCGCCCCGCGCTGCTCCACGAGGGCATGGGGCTCGGTATTGCTACTTGTTTCAGTCGTGGCTGTCGTCATCGCCGACCTTTCTTTCCGCGTGTTCGGGGACGAAAGTACCCCGCGCCGTTGTCCTGAACAATAACGTGTTCTAGTTTGGATCATGGGTGACCGCCGTCACGGGCGGCAAGTTATGGAGAGAACGCCATGAGCACAACGAGCACGCAGCGCGGCTCCCGGGCCAAGCTGCCCCCACGCGTCACGGAATCCCTGGTCAACCGGCTCACCGCCATGGTTACCGCGGGCAAGGCGGGCGATGCCCGCGATCCGTACGACATGATCGAGGTCTACACCGGAGACGTTGTCGGGCAGCTGCCGCAGTCCTCGCCCGAGGACGTGCTCCTCGCCGTCGAGACCGCCCGCGCCGCGCAGGCCGAATGGGCCCGCCGCCCGCTCGAGCAGCGACTCGAAGTGTTCGAACGCGCTCACGAACTCATCCTCTCCGAGATCGAGACCATCGCCGATCTGATTCAGATCGGCTGCGGTAAGGCTCGTCGCATGGCGATCGAAGAGGCCTGCGACACCCCGATGGTCATCGCGCACTACCTCAAGACCGCGAAGAAGACCCTGCGCTCCCGCAAGCGCAGCGGGCCCATGCCGGTCATCACCAGCTCCACCGAGGAGCACCGGCCCAAGGGCGTCGTCGCGGTCATCGCGCCGTGGAACTTCCCCTTCGCCATCTCCATGTCCGACTCCGCGCCCGCGCTCATGGCGGGCAACGGGCTCGTGCTCAAGCCGGACAACAAGACCGCGCTGTGCACCCTGTTCGGCATCGAACTGCTGCACAAGGCCGGGCTGCCGCGCGGGCTGGTCCAGGTCGTGTGCGGCGGCGGGCCCGACGTCGGCCCGACGATCATCGACAACGTCGACTTCGTCATGTTCACCGGCTCCACCAACACCGGGCGCACCATCGGCGCGCAGGCCGGGCAGAACCTCATCGGCTGTTCGCTCGAACTCGGCGGCAAGAACCCGATGCTGGTGCTGGACGACGTGAACCTCGACGAGTGCATCCCCAGCGCCACCTTCGCGGTGTTCGGCAACACCGGGCAGGCGTGCATGCACATCGAGCGAATCTATGTGCAGGAGAAGGTGTACGACGAGTTCCTGCGCCGATTCGTCGCCGCGGCCGACGAACTGGGCGCCAAGGCCGGCGCCACCTACGACTTCGACCCCGAGATCGGCTCGCTGGTCTCGGTCGAGCACATGGAGCGGGTCTCCGCGCACGTCGAGGAAGCCCGGGAGAAGGGCGCGACCATCGTCACCGGCGGCAAGCCCCGGCCCGACATCGGCCCCGCGTTCTACGAGCCGACCGTGCTCACCGACGTCACCCCCGACATGTCCCTGGCCACCCTCGAGACCTTCGGGCCGGTGGTGTCGATCTACAAGTTCGGCACCGACGAGGAGGGCATCCGCCTGGCCAACGACACCGCGTACGGGCTCAACGCCAGCGTGTGGGCGGGGGATCTGGAGCGGGCCGGGCGCATTGCCGCCAAGATCGACTCCGGGGCGATCAACATCAACGACGGCTTCGTGACCACCTACGCGGCCAAGGGCACGCCCTCGGGCGGGGTCAAGGCGTCCGGCGTCGGCACCCGGCACGGGGCGGCGGGGATCCTGAAGTACACCGACACGATCAACATCGGCGTGCAGAAGAAGCAGATCCTGGCCGCGCGCGCGGGGATGCCGTACGAGAAGCAGCTCAAGAGCACGCTCATGACGCTGCGGCTGATGAAGCGTCTGCATCTGGGCTGAGTGCCGGTCATCTGGGCCGAGTGCCTCGTCGCGACAGCGACCCCGCAGCCGGAATCGGCTGCGGGGTCGCTTGTTTCGTGCCCCGTCGCGTCCGGAACGGTCTAATTCACTCGCGCGTTGCGCGGCAGGCCGGATAGTGTGAGGCGAGCATGGGGTAGCTCAGTGGTAGAGCTCTCACAGACAGTGTGAAGGCGCGGGTTCGATTCCCGTCCCCATGACTCAGAACCTTTGCCGTACAGGCTACTTCGGCTGTGGTGCCGGAAGCCGTTCAAGGGCGCTGCGCGGTCACCGTCAACTGCCCCGCGCCGATGATGTGGCCGCTCATCGAGAACGAGGCCGCCGCGGGTGAGGTTGAGGCCGGGGCGCCCAGTTGTGCGGTATCCAAGGCCAGCACCGTGATTCGGTAGGTGTGCGCCCTGTCGCCCGCGGGCGGGCACGGGCCCAGGTAGCCGGTCGCCCCGGCGTCGTTGGTGCCCTGCACCGCGGCGTCACCCGGCTCGAATTCCGCTGCGCCCGAGGCGATGTCCCAGGTCATCCAGTGCCAGAAGCCGCTGCCGGTCGGGGCGTCGGCGTCGAACATGGTGATCGCGAAGCTCTTCGCGGCCGCGGGCGCGCCGGACCAGCGGATGGTGGGGACCTTGTTCGCGGCGGTGCAGCCGAAGGCGGCGGCGAAATTGTCCGGGCCGAAGGTGTTGTCCGCGCCGATGTCCGGGCTCGTGACGGTGAAGCGCGCGGCGCCGGAGGGGATGACCTCGCGGACCGTGACGCCGGTTTCGGGGGCCGGAGCCGGGGCGGGAGCCGCGTCGGATCCGCAGGCCGCCGTCGCCAGTGCGGCGGAGGCGACCACGGCCGCGGACATGATTCGTGCGATGTTCTTCACGGCGATCCTCCGGATGTCGGTGTTTCATTTGCCGGGATCAACGTCTCGTATTCCGGGATAGTCGGGAAGGCTGTGCGCATCCTGGTATCGGGGATGCCACCTTCACGGGGCAGATCTGCGCGGGTGCGGGGGAGGAGATGCCGGCGGCGGGCAGTCCCCGGTGCGGCGGCGTCGGCGCCGGGCTGTCCGGTCCGGCGGCCGGTCCGAGGTGGTCGCGGGCGATCGGCCAGTATGGGGTGGTGGAGAGAGTGAATTCGGGCGCCGAACTCGGCGCGTTCCTGCGGGCGATGCGCGAACGACTGTCCCCCGCCGACGCGGGCCTCCCCGTCACCGGCCGCCGCCGCACCCCCGGCCTGCGCCGCCAGGAGGTCGCCGAACTAGCCGCGGTGAGCATCGACTGGTACATCCGCCTGGAACAGGGCCGCGCGGTCACCCCCGGCGCGGCGGTCCTGGACGCGGTGGCCGCGGCCTTGAGCCTGTCCGAGGCGGAGCGAGCCCACCTGCACCTGATCGCCCGCGGCGCCCAGCCGCCCCCGCGCCCCGCCTCCGCCGCCCTGAGCCGGTCCGTCCAGGCGATCCTCGACGGCATGCCCCTGCTCCCGGCCTACGCCATGGACTATCGTTGCGACGTCCTGGCCCGAAATGCCGCCGCCGCGGCCCTTTTCGGCGATTCCTTCGCCCCCGGCGTCAACACGGCCCACCTCCTGTTCCTGGACCCCGCCACCCGAACCGCCCAACTCGACTGGGATCGCGTGGCCCGCGAAACGGTCGGCAACCTCCGCCTGCACCAGGCCCGCCACCCCGACGACCCGCGCCTGCACGAGGTGATCGGCGAACTCCGAACAGCCAGCACCGATTTCGCCACCTGGTGGAACGACCACACCGTCCAGGACCGCTCCCACGGCACGAAACGCATCCACCACCCCACCGAAGGCACCCTCGCCCTCACCTACGACACCCTCCTGATCCCCGGCACGTCCGACACCCGCCTCTACGTCCTGACCCCCGCCACCCCCGCCACGGAACGCGCCCTGGCAACCCTCCTCACCACCCACGCCCACCGCCACGGCACAACCCGCCTCCACCCCGCCGTCTGACCTCCCCGCGCACCACCGGAATTCGGTGGCCCCGCCCCATTCCTCCCGCTACGGTTCCCCCGGGGCGTGGAGTAGCTCAGTCGGTAGAGATCTCATTCGCAGTGTGAAGGTCGCGGGTTCGATCCCCGCCTCCACGCCCTCCGAACTTCCGGCCGACCGTGCCGGCCGCACCAGACCGAAGCCGGATCCCGATGTCGCGCAAGAGCCCCCAGGAGAAGAAGGCCCTCTCCTACGCCCGCGACCGCCGCAACACCTACGGCGAGAACGACAAGAGCTCCCGAAAGAACATCCCCCGCAACAAACGTGTCCCGAACCGCTCCGACCGCCACCACGCCACCCAGCAACTGTCGAAGGCGATCGGCCCGCCGAACTCCGAAATCGCGTCCGGGGCAGAACTGTCCCTGACCACGAAGAAGTCGATGTGGTTCACCAAACGCTGGCGCAAGTCCCCCGACACCCCGCTGGCGGAAGCCCTCACCTGGAGGCTGCAGAACCGAACCCGGCGCGGGATGAACACCCCGGAGGCCACAACCTCCCGAATCAACCGCATCGAGCGGCACATCGGCTGACCCGCGTGGGTCCGGCAGGCAGGTTCCGGCACGGCCGTGTTCGTGTCATTTCCGCCAGGCCGGACATGGCGCGGGTCCATGGGCTGCCGGCAAAGGCCCGTGAGTTCGAGCCAGGCCTTCCCGCCACTCCGGTGTCAGGTGAGGATGGCGGCCGCCATGCCCTCGCGGTAGCTCGGGTAGGTGGGGGTCCAGGCCAGGGCGATCCGGGACTTCGTGTTGTCGGCGCGGAGGGTCGTGTCGAGCATCAGGGGGCCGAAGTAGGGGACCATCCGGCGGAGCCAGGGAGCGGGGATCCGGACCGGGTGGGCGGCGGGGCGGGCCGCGGCCGCCACCTCCAGCCAGGTGGCGGGGGTGTCGTCGACGACGTTGTAGGCGTGGCCGGGGGAGCCGTGCTCGAGGGCGGCGACGGTGGCCGCCGCGGCGTCGTGCACGTGGATCCAGGAGACGGTTCCGCCGCCGCGCCAGGGGACCGGGGTGGGGCGACTGCCGGGGGCCGGGTCGAACCAGGTGCCGGGACCGTAGAAGAGGCCATAGCGCAGGGCAATCCCGGCCACGTGGGGAGCGGCGAAGGTCTGGTGTTCGGTGGAGCGCAGCCCTTCGATGACGGGGTCCGCGGCGTTGCCGTGCGCGATCGCGAACTCGTCCTGCTCGGTCAGGAGACGGTCGCCGTGATCGGTGTACCCGTAGCCCAGCGCCATCGACTGGGTGAGGAACCGTTGCGCGCCAACGACTTCGGCCGCCTCCAGCAGGTTCGCGGTGCCGACCGTGCGCAGCAGGGTGCTCGGATCGTTCGCGTCCAGGATGCGCTTGGGCTTGGTGAGCGCGGTGAGCTCGTGGATGACCGCGTCCGCCCGCACCCCGGCCAGGGCTCGCAACAACCCGTCCCGGTCCATGGCGTCGGCCCGCACCGCTCGCGCGCCCAGAACCGCTGCGGCACCGGCGGTCTGCTCACTCCGCGCCAGCGCCAGCACTTCGTGCCCACCCGCCACCAGCGCCCGGGTCAACGGCCGCCCGATCGCACCGGTAGCTCCCGCCAGCAGAACTCTCATGCCGCACATCCTCGGATCGCCGTGTCGATGACGGAAACTAGACGTCCGGGCAGGCCGGAACGTGACGGCCCGCGCCTGTGATCCGGGTCTCGTGATCGGAAAGGGCTCGCACCGGTGGAGTCCCCGGACAAGCAGAAAGGCCCTGACCAATGGTCAGGGCCTTTCTTGTGTCTCAACCAACACGTCGGGGTGACAGGATTTGAACCTGCGACCTCTTCGTCCCGAACGAAGCGCGCTACCAAGCTGCGCCACACCCCGTGAGGCGAACCTGCAGTAGCTTAACCGATGGGTGGGGTTGATGCTAAATCGGGTGGTCAGAGGGTTAAAACAGGCGGAGGGTGGCGAGTAGGCGGCGGGCGAAGTCGCGGGTTACCGAGCGGTCCACGCCGGTGTCGGCGCCGATCGCCAGGACCAGGGCGCCGGCGCTGCCGCCGGAGACCGCGAAAGTGTGCACGGCGAAGGTCTTGGCGCAGCTCGCGTCGGCGGCGGTGAACGTCCCGGTCGTCTCGAGGTAGACCCCGTGCAGCGCGTGCGAGGACGAATCGAACGGCTCGGCCGTGCCGGGAACGATGGAAGTGTTTGTCGTCCAGCCGATCCGGGCCATCCGGGTGGCGATGTCCGCGGCCGCCGCGGCGGTGTCCGCGATCTTCGTCTGGGTCAGGAACATCTGGGTGCGGACGTTGTCGGTGCAGTAGCCGACCCCCTCGTAGGCCAGCCCGGCGACCGGCACCGAATCGGTGGCCGAATTCATACTCGAGTGGCTCGTGTCCACGGTCCAGTCCTTCGGCACATCCCAGGCCGCCCGCAGATCGTTCGGCACCACCGTCTGGTACCCGGCGATGACCGGGGCGGGCGTGGTGCTCGTCGCCGTCGTGGTTCCGGCCGAGGTGCTCGTGGTCGTCGTGCCCAGCCCCTGCTGCCCGCCCGAATCGCGAGTGACGACCCCGACGGCGGTCACCGCGACCAGCGCCACCACGAGCGCTCCGAGCCCGGCGAAGAGCCACACGCGCGCGTTGCCGGGGGTCCGCCCGGACCCGTAGGGCGGCTGCGGATTCCGATAGGGCGGCACCGAATTCGGCCCGGTGGCATACGGTCCCGTGCCGACGCGCGCACCGGTGGTGTATCCCGGAGGCGGACTCGCGTGCGAATGCGGCCCCGTACGAACAGGATTGGGCCGACCCGGGGTGACGGGATCGAGCTTCCCCGCCGCGATGGGATTGGGCGGCCCCGCCACACCGGGACTCGGCCGCCCCGCCGTATACGTCCGCGGCGGCCCGGTATCCGGCGGCGGCACGAACGGCTGCTGCGTGGTCGGCTCGGCCCGGCGCGCGGGCCCCGGACCCGGCCCGGGCGGACCCGGCGGCGGTGGTGGCGGTTCCGCACCGCGCGCGGGCGGCACCGTATGCGGCGACTCCCACCGCGAACCCGGCGCCGGCGGCCCCTGCCACCAATCCGCCTGCACGTCGGTCCGATCCGGATCACTCCGGTCTCGTTCGTCACCGGTCATCACGGACCCCCTTCCGGACGATTCCCGCCCGGCCCTGCCCGCTAGATCGGGCGGATCGAGGCGAGCAGTTTCTTCGCCGTCGCCGTATCCACCGAGCCCGCCACCCCGGTGTCGGCCGCGATGGTGAACACGAACGCGCCCTCCTCACCCGGGAAGGCGAAGGTGTAGACGGTGAACGTGGAGGCGCAGCCCGCGGTCTGCACCGGCGCGCTGCCCTTGAACTCCTGGTAGATCCCGGACAGCTCACCGCCGGACGAGGAAAACGCCTCGGCCGCACCGGGAGTCGCGCCCGTGGTGGTCGGCCAGCCGATCCGGCTCAGCTTCGTGCCGATGTCCGCCGCGGCCTTGCCCGGATCGGTTTCCACCGACTGACTCAGAAAGATGTTGGTGCGCACGTAATCCGGGCAGTAGTCGACGCCGTCCTGCGCCAGCCCCGCGATCGGAATCTGATCGGCGCCCTCGCCGATCGTGGACTGCGCCGACCGATCGACCGCCCAGCTCTTCGGAATGTCGTACGCCGCACCGTTATCCGGAATCGACACCACCTGGTAGCCGGGGATCACCGCTGTCGGCGCACCCGCCTTGGTGGTGCTGGACTTGGGCGCGGTCGGCTTGGCCGACGGCGAATTCTCGGTGGTGAGCGCGCTGATCAGCGAGGGCGTCGTCTTCGACTGCGCCGACGGCTCGTCCGAGCTCCCGTTCACCAGCACCACGGTCACCACCGCGCCGATGATCGCCACCACCAGCACGCCGATGCCCGCGAACAACCAGCCCTTGTTGCCGCCGCCGCCACCGGGAGGCGCGCCGTACGGCTGCTGCGGCGGCTGCTGCCCGTACCCCGGCTGCCCGTACGCGGGCTGCTGCCCGTACCCCGCCCCGTAGGCCGGTTGCGCCGGCGCGGACTGATACGGCTGCTGCCCCGAATACGGCTGCTGCTGATACGGATCGGGCCCCGGCCCGTACTGCTGCCCACCCGGGAACGGCGTGGTCGGCTGCGCCACCCAGGTCGGATCAGCCTGCTGCGCAGCGGGATTGCTCCCCGATGGCGGATTCTGCTGCCACGGCGAATCCGCCGCGGGCGTACCCTGCCACCAGTTCGGATCCGGCCCGCCGGCGGCCGGATCATCATTGCGGTCATTACCACTGGTCACGGTTTTGTCCCCGTCCTCGACTACATACCGCGTTGTATATCGCTGTAAACGCCTATCGCGCGACAGCCTCCGGCGCGGTACGCCCGCGGCCCGATTCCGAGACCGGCTTCTTGGGCGGAGCGCCGACCAGGGTCACCAGGGTCGCCTCCGGACGGCAGCAGAAGCGGTACGGCGCCCACGGCGAGGTGCCGAGCCCGGCAGAGACGTGCAGGCGCATATGGGCGCCCCACTTCGACGGCCCCTTGACCCGCGCCCGGTCGATCCCGCAATTGGTCACCAGCGCGCCGAAGCCCGGCAGCACCAGCTGGCCGCCGTGCGTGTGCCCGGCCATGACCAGGTCGTACCCGTCGGCCGCGAAGCGATCCAGCACGCGCGGCTCGGGGGAGTGGGTGAGCCCGATGCTCAAGTCCGCGAGCGGATTCGGCGCCCCGGCCACCGTGTCGTAGCGATCACGCCGCAAATGCGGATCGTCCACGCCCGCCGTCGAGATCCGCACCCCGGACACCTCGATGTCGCGGCGCACGTGCGTCAGATCCAGCCAGCCCCGCTCGGTGAACGCCGCCCGCATGTCCTGCCAGGGCAGCGGATCACCCATGACCCGCTTGTGGTCCTTCTTGAAGTACTTCAGCGGGTTCTTGGGCACCGGCGCGAAATAGTCGTTGGACCCGAACACGAACAATCCCGGCCGGCCCAGCAGCCCGCCCAGCGCCTGCACCACCGCGGGCACCGACTTCATGTGCGAGAGATTGTCGCCGGTGTTCACCACCAGATCCGGCTCCAGCCGGTCCAGTTCGCGCAGCCAGGCCTGTTTCAACTTCTGGCCGGGCATCATGTGCAGGTCGGAGATGTGCAGCACCCGCAGCGACGGCTTGCCCGGCTCCAGCACCGGCAGCGTCGCTTCGCGCAGGGTGAAAGCGTTGCGCTCGATGAGCGTCGCGTAACCGATTCCGGCGACGGCAGTCCCCGCGGCGCCCAGGGCGGTACGGCGGAGGGTGGCGGTCGAGATGACGGGCATTCGCCCAGAATAGGCGACCCGCAGAAAATGCGTACAGCGTCGCGGGTGTTCAGCGGTACCGTGGCGGCCATGTCGGAACTCAAATCCAAGCTGCGGGCCGATCTCACCACCGCGATGAAGGCCAAGGACGCGCTGCGCCTGAACACCGTGCGCATGCTGCTGGCCGCCATCCAGACCGCCGAGGTCGCGGGTTCGCAGGCGCGGGAACTCTCCGATACCGAGGTGCTCGCGGTGCTGGCCAAGGAGGCCAAGAAGCGCAACGAAGCCGCCGTCGTCTACGAGCAGGCCGGGCGTGGTGAACTCGCCGCCAACGAGCGCGCCGAAGAGGCCGTCATCGACGAGTACCTGCCGACCCAGCTCACCGAGGCCGAGGTCGCCGACATCGCCGACACCGCCATCGCGCAGGTTGCCGAGGAGAACGGCGAGCGCCCGGGCATGCGCCAGATGGGCCAGGTCATGAAGATCGCCACCGCGCTGGCCGCGGGCCGCGCCGACGGCACCCGCGTCTCCAAGGCCGTGAAAGACCGGCTGTGAGCTCGAACACCCGCGCCTGAAGGCCGCGAACGACCGAGGCCCCTCGCCAGTGGCGAGGGGCCTCGTGTCATCTCGGGAACCGGTGTCCGCGCCGGTGTGCCGGGCGCGGTCTCCGGTCAGCGCGGAATCGGGATCGGAATCGGGATCGGCGGCAACCGCGGAATGGTTATTCCGGGCAACCCGGGCACCGAGGGCGCCGGCTGATCCGGTTGCGGCGCCGGCCGCATGGTGCCGTCGCTGACGTAGATGGTGATCACCGAACCCGGGATCGCCGACCCGTCCGGCGACATGCTCACCACGGTGCCCTTACCCGCGCCGGGCGCCGAGGCCACCGACACCTGGAAGCCCGCCGCGATCAGCTTCGCGTTCGCCTCGCCCTGCTGCAGGCCGATGACGTCCGGAATCTGCGCGTTGTTCGAGCCGCGCACGTATTTGTCGTCCAGCGGCGGCAGCCCCGGCGGCGGGAACTTCCCGAGCACGTCCCGGACCGCGGCCAGCCACGATCGAGCCGGCTCGTTACCGCCGAACAGGTCGCCGCTGCCGCAGTTCCGCAGCGGGAACGAGCAGATCTCGCCCGGGGTCGGGCTGTCGCCGTAGATGTAGGCCGAACCGGCCAGCGAGTTGGTGAACGCCAGGAACGCCGAGGACCGGTGGCTCTCGGTGGTACCCGTCTTGGCCGAGAGCGGCGCGTTCCAGTTCACGGCCCGGGCCGCGCCCGCCGCCGTGCCGCTGATGTCGTCCTTGCTCATGGCGTTGGCCAGGGTGTTGGCCAGACCCGGCTCCACGACCTGCTCGCACGCCTGCTGGGTGAGCGGAACGTTCTTGCCGCTGCGATCCACCACCTCGCGGATCGGGGTGGGCGGGCACCACTTGCCGCCGGAGGCGATGGTCGCCGCCACGTTCGACAGCTCCAGCGGATTGATCGCGACCGGGCCCAGGGTGAACGAGCCCAGATTCTGGTCCTTGATCATGTCCGCCAGGCTCTGGTTGCCGTGGCCCGAGGTGCCGGGCTGGGTGTAGGACCGCATGCCCAGGCGCACCGCCATATCGACGGTCGGGGCCACGCCCACATCGCGAATCAGCTTGACGAACGCGGTGTTCGGGGAGGTCGCGAGCGCCTCGGTCACCGACATCGGCGACTTGTACTTGCCCGCGTTCTCGACGCAGTAGGTCGCGGCCGGACAGCCCTTCGCGCCGCCGTTGCCCATGCCCTGGGCCTCGAAGCGGCCGGGCACGTCCAGCTGGGCGTTGATGCCCAGGCCCTTCTCCATGGCCGCGGCCGTGGTGAAGAGCTTGAAGATCGAGCCCGCGCCGTCGCCGACCAGCGAATACGGCTGCGGCTGCACGGTCTGATTGGCGTTGCCGTCCAGGCCGTAGGTGCGGCTGGAGACCATGGCGAGCAGCGGATGCGAATCCTGGCCGGGGCTCACGATGTTCATGACCTGGGCGATGTCGCCGAGGTTCGGATCGGCGTTCTGCACCACCGCGGCCTTGGCCGAGTTCTGGACGTCGGGGTCCAGCGTGGTGCGGATCAGGTAGCCGCCCTTGTCGATCTGATCCCGGGTGATGCCGGCGTTGGCCAGGTACTGCAGCGCGTAATCGCAGAAGAACCCGCGATCCTGCGCCGCGATGCAGCCGCGCGGCAGGCCCTTGGGCTCGGGCAGCACGCCCAGCGGCTCGGACTTGGCCGCACGGAACTTCTCGGCCTGATTCGGGACGTTCTGGATCAGGGTGTCCAGCACGGTGTTCCGGCGCTCGAGCACGCCCTTGGGGTTGGTGTACGGGTTCAGCTTGGAGCTGGACTGCACCATGCCCGCGAGCATCGCCGACTGCACGATGTCGAGGTTCTTGGCATCGATGCCGAAGTAGGTCTGCGCGGCGTCCTGGATCCCGTAGGAGGAGTTGCCGAACGGCACCAGGTTCAGATACCTGGTGAGGATCTCGTCCTTGGTGAGCTCCTTCTCCAGCGTCATCGCCATGCGGATTTCGCGGATCTTGCGGGCGGGGGTGGTCTCGATGGCGGCGCGGCGCTCGGCGTCGGTCTTGGCCACCACGAGCAGCAGGTAGTTCTTCACGTACTGCTGGTCGATGGTGGAACCGCCCTGCTGGACCTCGCCGCCGGAGGTGTTGGTCAGGAAGGCCCGGAAGGTGCCCTGCCAGTCCACACCGCCGTGGTCGGCGAAGCGCTTGTCCTCCACCGAGACCAGCGCGAGCTTCATGTCATTGGAGATCTGGTCGCTGGGCACCTCGAATCGGCGCTGCTCGTACAGCCACGCGAACGGCGTGCCGTTCACATCGACCATCGTCGACACCGCCGGGACCGTGCCTTCCACCAGTTCGGCGGAGACATTGTCTACGGCGTCGGCGGCTCGGTTGGAGATATACCCGAAACCGCCGGCGAGGGGGAACAGCAACCCGGCGAGGAGGACGGCTGCCAGCGTGCAGCTGCCGGCCAGTCTCGCGAGCGTTCGTGTGATCGGCACGAGCCCTAGCCTAATTGCCCTTTCCGTCGCCCGGCGTCCGCCCGGGGCGGGTGTCCATTCGCCGTAAAGGTGCCGACTGACCGGTTTTTGGTGACGAATGCGTGGACGGGCGTACCAGAAAATCTCGGGACGGTCTTGCGCTTGCCACGCCTCATTACCTAGATTGAGAACCCAGTGTGATAGAGCTAACACTCAAAGTGGAATGTGGTGCAGTTCGCAGTGGGGTTGGGTATCTGCGCGCTGCACACGCGATTCTGGAGCGCCGTGACCCGGTGTTCGGACTGCAAAGGGGCACACCAAATGCATATGACTACCCCGATCGCTCGACTGGACGTGGAGCAGGCCGAAGCACGTATTGCCTGGGTTGCCCAGGCCCGATGCAAGGAAGTGGATCCCGACCAGCTCTTCGTGCGCGGTGCAGCGCAGCGCAAAGCGGCCACCATCTGCCGGCACTGCCCGGTCCTGATGGAGTGCGGCGCCGATGCCCTCGACAACCGAGTCGAGTTCGGCGTGTGGGGCGGCATGACCGAACGCCAGCGCCGGGCGCTGCTCAAGCAGCACCCGGAGGTGACCTCCTGGTCCGACTTCTTCCGGGTCCAGAGGACGCAGAAAGTCGCCATGTAACTCGTATCCCCCAAAGCAGAACGGACCGAGCCCGCGATTGCGGGCTCGGTCCGTTTCCGGGACAAGAACGGGCAAAAACGCCTCTTCGGGCACTCAGCCCCCGGTTTGCCAGACCGGTTGACGCTTTTTCACGACGCCCGTCACGCCGGGCGTGTCGCGGTACCCGCGGCGGCCAGTTGATCGGCGACGGCGCGCAGCGCCTCGACGTCGGCGACCTCGAACGGGAGCGAGGTCACCGCCGCGATCGGCACCCGCGGATGCGCGCCGGTGAACCGTTGCAGCAGATGCTGTTCGCGCTTGGCGGTCAGCGCTCGCTGCGCGTGGATGCGCAGGACGGCGGCGGCCAGCGCGGTGGGCGACTCTGCGTCCTCCTCGGCCTCCCCCGCCGGAGCCAGCCGATCGGCGGCGACCTGTGCCTGCTCCGCCGAGAGCGAGCTGAGCACCGGGTGGGTGCGGTTCAGCACCAGCCCGGCCAGCGGCATCTTGTCGGTAGAGAGCCGGTCCACGAAGAACGACGCCTCGCGCAGCGCGTCCGGCTCGGCCGCCGCGACCACGATGAAGTGCGTGCCCGGGCGCGACAGCATGGCGTAGGTGCGGTCCGCGCGATCCTGGAACCCGCCGAACATGGACTCCAGCGACTGCAGGAACACCGAGGCGTCCTTGAGCAGTTGCCCGCCGACGATGGTCGAGACGCCGCGCAGCGCCAGGCTCATCGCGCCGGCGACCAGCTTCCCGACCCCGCGGCCCGGGGCCATGATGACCCGGATCATCTTGCCGTTGAGGAAGTTACCCAGGCGCTTGGGCGCGTCCAGGAAGTCCAGGGCGTTGCGGGACGGGGGAGTGTCGACCACGATCAGGTCCCACTCCTTCTTGCTCGCCAGCTGTCCCAGCTTCTCCATCGCCATGTACTCCTGGGTGCCACCGAAGGAGGACGCGACGGTCTGATAGATCGGATTGGCGAAGATCTGCTCCGCCTTGTCCGGGCTGGTGTGCTCGAGCACCATCTCGTCGAAGGTGCGGCGCATGTTCAGCATCATGGCGAACAGCTGGCCCTTCGCGCCCTCGGCCAGCTCGACCTGCTGCGGCGTGTTGCCCAGGTCGCTGACCCCGAGCGACTGCGCCAGCCGGCGCGCCGGGTCGATGGTCAGCACCACGACCTTGCGACCCGCCTCGGCGGCCCGCAGCGCGATGGCCGCGGCGGTGGTGGTCTTGCCGACGCCGCCGGAGCCGCAGCACACCACGATGCGCGCGTTCGGGTCGGCGATGACCTTGTTGATGTCCAGGGGGACGGTGGCAGCCGGAACGATCATGGTCAGCGGACTCCCTGTGCGCTCAAGTGCTCGGCCAGCTCGTAGAGCCCGCCCAGGTCGATGCCGTCGGCCAGCGACGGCAGGTACAACCGGGAAACATCGACCCGCGCGAGATCGGCGGCGTTCTCGTCCTGCGCCTGCAGTCGCGCGGAGTGCTCGACGGTCTCCTCGACCAGGCCCTGGAAATCGGCATCGGACAGCGTGATTCCGGCCTCGGTGAGCCCGGCGCGCAGTGCGTCGGTGTCGAGCTGGCCCTCGGCGGCCTTGGCGCGCAGCTCGCGCGGGAGCAGTCCCTCGCTGGCGCGGTTCACGATGACGGTGCCGATGTTGAGGTCGTTGGCGGTGAGCTCGGCGACCGCGTCGGCGGTCTCCTGCACCGGCAGCGCCTCGAGCAGGGTCACCAGGTGGATCATGGTCTGGGGCGAGTGCAGGAGCTTGGAGACCCCGTCCGCCTGGGTCTGGATCGGCCCGCCGCCGGCGATCTCCGCCATGGCCTGGGTGACGTCCAGGAAGCTCGCGATACGGCCCGTGGGCGGGGCGTCGATGACTATTTCGTCATACACCGGTTTACCCGCCTTGTCGGCGCGGACGGCGCACTCCTTGATCTTGCCGGTGAGGATGACGTCGCGCAGGCCCGGTGCGATCGTGGTGACGAACTCGATCGCGCCCACCCGGCGCATGGCCCGGCCGGCGAAGCCCAGGTTGTAGAACATGTCCAGGTATTCCAGGAAGGCGTGTTCCACGTCCAGTGCCAGGGCGAGTACCTCGCCGCCGCCGTCGGCGGCCGCGATGCGAGTCTCGGTGGGCGGCAAGGGCGGCAGGTCGAAGAGCTGGGCGATGGACTGTCTGCCCTCGACCTCGACCAGCAGCACGCGGCGGCCCCCCGCCGCGAGTGCCAGCGCCAATGCGGCCGCGACGGTGGACTTCCCGGTTCCCCCCTTTCCGGACACGTAGTGCAGGCGGGCCTTGTCCGCCCGCTCCGGCCAACCTGCTTCGACCCCCGGCTCAACCGAAACGGGCACTGCTATCGGTACTCCCACGCTCGCGAGCCTATAACCCGTTCCTCGTTCCTGCCCATAGGTGACGCCAACTGTCTGATACACCACGTTGGAAAATTGGATTTCCCGATGGCGCAGCGCAGTCCGGAGGTCCCGGGGAATCCGACCGGCCCGGCCGGGGCTAACCTCACCTCATGAGTGAGTTGACCGCTTGGGAATACGCGACCGTGCCGCTGTTGACGCATGCCACCAAGGCGATCCTGGACCAGTGGGGCTCCGACGGCTGGGAGCTCGTCTCCGTCCTGCCCGGGCCGACCGGTGAGCAGCACGTCGCCTACCTGAAGCGCCCCAAGAAGTGAGCGCCCCCGCGACCGAGTGGGCGGCGAACCTCGACAAGCTCGGGTTCGCCATCCCCGCGGTGGCCGCGCCGGTGGCCTCGTACATTCCGGCCATCCGCACCGGCAACCTGGTCTACACCTCGGGTCAGCTGCCGTTCGTGGACGGGCAGCTCTCGATCACCGGCAAGGTCGGCGCCGAGGTGAGCACCGAGCAGGCCGCCGAGGCCGCGCGGCTGTGCGCCCTCAACGCCCTGGCCGCGGTGCACGCGCTGGTCGGCCTCGACAACGTGGTGCGGATCGTCAAGGTCGTCGGATTCGTGAACTCCGCACCGGGTTACACCGATCAGCCGGTCGTCATCAACGGCTCCTCGGACTTCCTCGGCGCGGTCTTCGGCCCCGCGGGCGTGCACGCGCGCTCGGCCGTCGGCGTCTCCGAGCTCCCCAAGAACACCCCGGTGGAAGTCGAACTGATCGCCGAGGTTCGCTGACGTTTCACCCGGCGCACGTCACCCGTGGCGTGCGCCACCCGCCAATCCGATTGGCGCACAATAGAAGCGCAGTGAGACAAAGCATGGACACGCAGCCTCGCCCGCGTTAGGACCAAGGTATGACCCTCACTCACCCCGCGTATGAGCAACTGCGGCAAGTGACCCCGTCCGCCGCCGTCGTGCTGGCCGACAATCCCAGCGGAATGACGTTGCAGGGCACCAATACCTGGCTCCTGCGCGCACCCGGCCACACCGGCTGGGTGGTGGTGGACCCGGGGCCCAAGGACCGCGAGCACACCGCCGCGATCGTGCGCGAGACCGGCGGCGACGTCGCGCTGATCCTCATCACGCACGAGCACGCCGATCACACCGGCGGCATCGATCACCTGGTCGAGGCCACCGGAAGTCCGGTGCGCGCCAAGGCTTCCAAGTTCCTGCGCGGCGCGGGCACGAACCTGTCCGACGGCGAGGTGATCGAGGCCGCCGGCCTGCGCATCACCGTGCTGGCCACCCCCGGCCACACCGAGGACTCGCTGAGCTTCCTCGTCGACGGCCCGGACGACGCCGACGCCGCCCTGATCACCGGCGACACCGTCCTCGGTTCGGGCACGACCGTGCTCGAATCCCGCGACGACGCCCTGGCCGATTACCTGGAGTCCCTGCGCCGCCTGGCCGAGGCCGCCCCCGGCCGCGTGCTGCTGCCCGCGCACGGCCCGGACCACGCGGACGCGCTGCCGGTCATCGACTACTACATGAAGCATCGCGAGGAGCGCCTGAACCAGGTGCGGGCCGCGCTCGCCGAACTCGGCCCGGACGCCGGATCGCTGCGCATCGTCGCCAAGGTCTACGCGGACGTGGACAAGCGGCTGTGGCCCGCGGCCCGTAGCTCGGTGAAAGCTCAACTCGCCTACATCCGCGCCCACGGCTGATCCACCCACGCGGCGGTATGCCGCCGAAACCGGATCGGCCGTCGCCTGATCCGGGCCGTGCATCTCGGCCCGGCTGCCCACCTCGGGGGTCGAGGCGGATCGATCGCCGCGGTCGCAACCGGTGCGCAAACATGTCTGGACCGGTCGCCAGCTCTGATGGCGACCGGTCCAGAGACGTTGTGCGAGTTGTAGCTACCGCGCGCGGCGGGCCAGGCGCTCCGAGTCGGAGATCAGCACGCTCTTGCCCTCGAGCCGCAGCCAGCCGCGATGCGCGAAGTCGGCCAGGGCCTTGTTCACGGTTTCGCGCGAGGCGCCGACCAGCTGGGCGATCTCTTCCTGGGTCAGGTCGTGGGTCACGCGCAGCGCGCCCGCTTCCTGGGTGCCGAACCGCTGGGCGAGCTGCAGCAGCGCCTTGGCAACACGACCGGGCACATCGGTGAAGATGAGGTCGGCCAGGTTGTTGTTGGTGCGGCGCAGACGGCGGGCGAGGACCCGCAGCAGCTGCTCGGCGATCTCCGGGCGCTGGTCGATCCACGCCTTGAGCGCGTCCCGGTCCATGGTGACCGCGCGGACCTCGGTGACGGTGGTGGCCGTCGAGGTGCGCGGGCCCGGATCGAAGATCGACAGCTCACCGAACATGTCCGACGGGCCCATGATGGTCAGCAGGTTCTCACGACCGTCGGGGGACCGACGGCCGATCTTCACCTTGCCGGAGGTGATGATGTAGAGCCGGTCACCGGGCTCGCCCTCGTTGAAGATCACGTGACCGCGCGGGAAGTCCACTGGCTGAAGTTGTTTGGCGAGAGCCGCCACCGCGGTGGGCTCGACGCCTTGGAAGATGCCTGCTCTGGCGAGGGCCTCGTCCACGAATGTGCTCCTTATGGGAAATGGCTCTGTCCTCGACCGAAGCGAGTCGGCCGACAGTGCAGTCTACTTTGCAATATGTCCGGGTAGTGATAGACACCACGCAGCGCGCTCATTCTCCGACACGCGGCGCCCGTTTACCGGACACGCAAAGACGGTTTTCCGACACGCGAGGTTCAATCTAGCGACACGCCGTCGGCGCGGTGTGAGGAAGATCAGAATACGTGCTGTCGGATCGCACCGGACACCCCGCGGGCCGGGCGGGGGAGCGCCGGGAAAATCGACGGAAATCGGCTCAGCTGGCCTGGGCCACGTCGAGGCCCTTGGCTGCCGGGCGAGCCCGGCGCGGGCGCGCGGCCGCTGCCGGCAGACCCAGTTTGGTGAGGTCGTTGACCTCGGCATTCGTGGCTCGATCCAGGTACTGCTGGACCTCGGGATCGGGCTCGAGGAGCTTGCGAAGCCGGTTCTCGACCCGTTCCATCACCAACGCGAACAGCATGAGCGCTATCGGAAACAGCACCACGGCGAGTCCTTGCATAGGGGTGAGTAAACACGCCGAAGGTCTCAGATGGAACACGGGGAGTGCGCAGCCCGGTTGATGCGTCCGGGTGGTTCCGTAAGGTGGACGCGTGCGTGTCTCACCATCCAGCGCGGCCGCTCCCGGGGCCGATTCCGGCCCGTCCGCCGTCCCTACCAGCGACGCGGCGGTTCCGGCGAAAACGGCGCGCGGTGCGCTCACACCCGCCGGCGGCAAGGCGAAGTCCCGCGCGAAGGAAACGCACACCGGACTCGTGCGGCGGGCTCGCCGGATGAACCGGACACTGGCCCTGGCTTTCCCGGACGCCCACTGTGAGCTGGACTTCACCACTCCGCTGGAGCTCGCGGTGGCCACGATCCTGTCGGCCCAATGCACCGATGTGCGCGTGAATCTGACCACACCCGCCCTTTTCGCCAAGTATCGCAGCGCCCGCGACTACGCCGAGGCGAACCGGACCGAGCTCGAGGAGTTCATCCGGCCCACCGGTTTCTACCGGAACAAGACCTCCTCGTTGATCGGCCTGGGCCAGGCGCTCATCGAGCGCTACGACGGCGAACTCCCGCACACGCTGGCGCAGCTCGTGGAGCTGCCCGGCATCGGCCGCAAGACGGCCAACGTCATCCTCGGCAATGCCTTCGGCGTGCCCGGCATCACCGTCGACACCCACTTCGGCCGGCTGGTGCGGCGCTGGGGCTGGACCGCGGAAGAGGATCCGGTGAAGGTCGAGCACATCGTCGGCGCGCTCATCGAGCGCAGGGACTGGACGATGCTCTCGCACCGGGTGATCTTCCACGGCCGCCGTGTGTGCCACGCCCGCAAGCCCGCGTGCGGCGCCTGCGTGCTGGCCAAGGACTGTCCGTCGTACGGGACCGGCCCGACCGATCCCGCCACGGCCGCCGCGCTGGTCAAGGGTCCCGAGACCGAACATCTGCTCGAACTGGTGGGCCTGTGAGAGCTGTGTTCTCCCGGAACGGCGTTCGCGGGGGGTGGGCGGTGGCGGCGGTGTGCGCGGTGCTGGCCGTTTCCGGCTGCGGCGGCGCGGCCGAGAGCCCGGACGGTGGCGGCGGCCCGGCTCCGGCGGGCAAGAGCGTGACCGACGAGGAACGAGCCTTCGCGAAACTCGCGCCCTGCCCCGTGCCCTCCGGTGCACCGGCCGACGCGGGCTCTCCGCTGGCGGGCCTGACCCTGGAATGCCTGGCGGATGGCAAGCCGATGGCGCTGACCACCGCTTTGGCCGGAAAACCGGCGCTGCTCAACCTGTGGGCCTACTGGTGCGGACCGTGCGCGGAGGAACTGCCGCTGCTGCAACAGTTCTCGGATCGGGCGGCCGGCGCGGTCACGGTGCTCACCGTGCACAGTGATCCCGGCGCGGGCAAAGCGCTGTCCCGGCTGATCGGCCTCGATAATCATCTGCCCGGCGTGCAGGATCCGAAGATCGAGGTGCGCAAGGCGATCGGCGCACCCGCGGTGCTGCCCATCTCGGTGCTCGTGCGCGCCGACGGTTCCATCGCCAAACTCGTGGTGCGCCCGTTCAAGAGTGTGGACGACATCGCCGACACCGTCGCGGCCGAATTGGGCGTGCGGGCGTGAGTGGCTGTGCGGCAGCCGGGTTCTCCCGCGCCGAGCGTCCCCGCGTACGGGCCTGTTCCGGCCGAACGGTCACCGTGTGAGTGCGCTCGCTGCAGGATGTAGACGTAGTACTTTGTGCTGCTTGGTGTTCGCCGGTTACTCCGGTGCAAACGTGGGTTCGGGAGTGTGGGCATGAGACCAGAGGCGCCTGCGGGCCCTGTTCCGGAGTGGTTGCGCGGGGTGGCCGAGCACGAACCGGCCGATCCGACCGGCGTCAATCCGGTCCTGCGCCGCAGCACCATGCGCCGCTTCGCCGCCGCGGTGACCTCTCCCCGCGAAGCCTCGGTCCTGGTGCTGTTCGGCGGTTCGCCGGACCCGGATCCCGAAGCGCTGGGCGGACTTCCCGCCGACGCGGACGTGCTGCTGACCCAGCGCGCGGCGACCCTGCGCCAGCACAGCGGTCAGGTGGCCTTTCCCGGCGGCGGCGTCGAGCCGCAGGACGACGGCCCGATCAGCACGGCGCTGCGCGAAGCGGAGGAAGAGACGGGGCTGGATCCGGCGAGCGTGCAGCCGCTGTCTATTCTGCCCAAGATCTTCGTGCCGCCTTCGCGGTTCGATGTGACGCCGGTGGTCGCGTATTGGCGAACCCCCGGCGAGGTGGGTGTGGTGAGCGAAACCGAGGCCTCGCGCGTGGTGCGCGTGCCGATCGCGGACCTCATCGATCCCGCCAACCGTTTCGTGGTGCGACATCCGCTGGGTTACATGGGTCCGGCCTTCACGGTGGACGGCATGCTGGTGTGGGGTTTCACCGCGGGCGTGCTCGCCGGACTGCTCGCGGTGTCCGGCTGGGAACACGAATGGGACCATCACGATGTGCGTGATCTGCAGGCCTCGCTGGCCGCGGTAGGGATGACGTTATGACGGCCTCGGCCTGGCTCGACATTGGGATCGTGATTCTGGCGCTGCTGGCGGCCACCTCCGGGTGGCGGCAGGGCGCCGTCGCTTCGGCGCTGGCCTTCCTGGGCGTGGTGCTGGGCGCGGTGGCGGGCATCCTCATCGCCCCGCACATTCTCGTGCACCTGAGCGAGGGCCGCTCGCGGGTGCTGGTCGGCGTGCTGCTCATCGTGGCGCTGGTGATCGTCGGCGAGGTGGCGGGCATGGTGCTGGGCCGGGCGGCCCGCAGTGGCATGCGCGATCCGTTCACCCGCAGCGTGGACAGCGTGGTGGGCGCGGGCCTGCAGATGGCGGCGGTCATGGCCACCGCCTGGTTGCTGGCGCTGCCGCTGGCGAACTCCTCGCAGCCGGGAATCGCGGCCGCGGTCAAGAACTCCCGGGTGCTCATCAACGTGGATCATGTCGCGCCGGACTGGCTGCGCAAGGTCCCGAACGAGTTCTCCAATCTGCTCAATACTTCCGGGTTGCCGGATGTGATCGGGCCGTTCGGCCGGGTGCCCATCACCGCGGTCGAGCCGCCCGACGCGGGCATCCTGCAGTTGCCGGTGGCCCAGTCGCTGCAGGGCAGTGTGCTGCGGATCCGCGGCATCGCGCCGAGTTGCCAACGGCAGCTGGAGGGTTCGGGCTTCGTGGTCGCGCCCGAGCGCATCATGACCAACGCGCACGTGGTCGCCGGAACCACCAGCGTGAGCGTGGATACCGCGCGCGGCGCGCTCGATGCCACGGTGGTGCTGTTCGATCCGTCCAAGGACATCGCGATTCTGGCGGTACCGGGCCTGGACTCGCCGGTGATTCCGCTGGCTCCCGCGCCCGCCAACTCCGGGGAGAGTGCGATCGTGCTCGGCTACCCGGGCGGCGGCCGCTACACGGCCAGCGCGGCCCGCGTGCGTGAGACGCTGGAACTCAAGGGCCCCAACATCTATCGCGACAACAATGTCGAGCGCGAGGTCTACACCGTGCGCGGGCAGGTCCGTGCGGGCAATTCCGGTGGCCCGCTGGTGGATACCGACGGCAACATCCTCGGTGTGGTCTTCGGCGCGGCCGTCACCGACGACGACACCGGCTACGTGCTGACCCTCGAGGAGGTGCGCCCGGAGGTGAACGCCGCTCCGGGAGCGAATGCTTCGGTCGGAACGGGCAGCTGCGTGCTGAGCTGATCGACTACACGCGAACGGGCCGCCCCGACCGGGGCGGCCCGTTCCGCGTTCGCGGCCAAGCGGTTTCGACGGCCTCTCACGCCAGGAGCTTGGCCAGCTCCGCGGTGACGACGTCCGGATTCTCCTGGTGGGCGTAGTGCCCGGCCTCGGGGATGGCCACCATGCGCCGGTTCGGCGACAACTCGTAGCCGCGCCGGATGGTGCGCGCGAGGATGTATCGGTCCCGGTCGCCGTACAGCGACAGCACCGGAATGGTCACCGGCTCCCGCATGGTGGACATGAAACGCTTGCCGTCGGGCCGCCATTGGCTGCGGAAGGCCCAGCGCTGATACTCCAGCGCACAGTGCGCCGCTCCCGGAATGCGGATGGCGGTGCGCATGCGCTGCGCGGTGTCGGCGAATTCCTCGGTGCCGGACCAGCGTTGGCCCGCGTGCCGGCGCAGCAGCGCCTCGATCTCCGCGCCGTTGTCGACGGTGATGAGGTTCTCCGCGTAGCGCGGTATCTGATACCGCAGGAAGTTCGGCAGCCAGGTGGCGCGCTGCCCGCGATCGCGCAGCACCGCGCGCTTGAGCGCCACCGGATGCGGTGAGCTCACCAGCGCGATGGAACTGACCAGGCGCGGATGCAGCACCGCGGTGGCCCAGCACACCAGACCGCCTTCGGCGTGCCCGACCAGGGTGGCGTCCGAATGCCCGAGCGCGCGGATCAGCCCGGCGATGTCCCCGGCCAGGGTCCAGCCGTCGTAGCCGCGCGGCGGCTTGTCGGTGTCGCCGTACCCGCGCAGGTCCACCGCTACCGCCCGGAATCCGCGTTCGGCCAGACCGGTCAGCTGGTGGCGCCACGACCACCAGAAATCCCCGAAGCCGTGCAGCAGCACGACCAGCGGGGTGTCGGGATCGGCGAAGGCCGTCCCTCCCGCGGGCACGGCCTCCACGACGTGGAAGCGAATGCCGTTGGCATGCACATCCCGATGGGTCCACGGTCCGTCGTAGCGGACAGCGGACGGATCCGGGGGCGAATTCGACGACACGCCGAAGGAGACTAATCGAAGGTCTAGTACCTCGGTGTTCCGAGCTGGGCGGAAGTGCTCGCCGGGTGGTCGCCGCCGGACCCGAAACCGCTGGGCAGCACGGTCTTCACCTCTTTCAGCGATTCGATGGTCTTCTCCGGTGCGCGCAGGCGCTTCACCTTGAGGTAGCCGAGGAACCCGAGCGCCGCGGTGGCCACGATCATCGACAGGAAGACGATGAGGAACGCCAGCCAGCGGTACACCCACACGTCCAGCAATTCGGCGAGGAAGAAGAAAAAGAAGAACGAGCTGAAAAGCAGAATGGTCAGCGCCGCGATGAAGAAGACACTGCCCTGCAGGCCCTTCTTGACCTCGCCGGTGACCTCGGCCTTGGCGAGTTCCACTTCCGCGCGCACCAGTGTCGACATCTGTTCGGTCGCGTCGCGAACCAGCGTGCCGATGGTCGCCGCTTCGTGCACATCGACATCGGACAGCGGAATCGAGGTGATGGTGCGGGGGTTCCCGTCTCGCCCGTTACCGCCCTGGTTGAAACTCAATTGCTCGACCCTTCTCCATGTCCCGGACCTATCCGGTCAAGTCCTCTTGTCCTTGCAGTGCCCGCTCGTCACGTCGCGCCTGGTGGGCACGGCCACGACGCAACAGTAGCGCCGAACCTGCCAGGGAAGCCGCCAATGATGTCAGCAACACCGCCGCTTTCGCGAGTTCGACCGCGGAGCCGTCGCCGACGTCCGCCAGTGCGAGTTCTGCCACCAAGAGGCTAACCGTGAACCCGATCGCACCTAGTACCGACAGGGCGAACATGTCCCGGTATTCGAGATCGCCTGGCTTTTCGGCAATACCCAGACGCACCGCGAGCCAAGCGGATCCGAAGATTCCGAGCGTTTTCCCGATCAGCAGGCCGGCCATGATGGCGAGCGACAGCCGGTTGGTGAACAGTTGGGAGAACACCTGCGAATCCAGCGGCACACCCGATGCGAACAGCGCGAACAACGGAACGCAGATTCCGGCGGAAATGGGCTGGAACAAATGTTCCAATTTCGCCGCGGGTACGTCGTGCTCGTCCTCGTCGTCATCGGGGCGGACCCGGGTGAGCAGGCCGCAGGCCACGCCCGCCAGGGTCGGGTGGATGCCCGCCTCGTGCAGCGCGTACCAGGTGACCAGCGCCAGGGGCACGTAGATGATCGGGTTGCCGAGCCGTTTGCGCTGGGCCAGGAACCAGCACAGCAGGCACAGCACCGCGATCAGCAGCCACAGCATCTTCAGCGTGGTGGTGAACAGGACCGCGATGAGAACGATGGCGATGAGATCGTCGACCACGGCCAGGCTCAACAGGAACACCCGCGCGCCGGCCGGGATGCGGGATCCGGTCAGGGCCAGTACGCCCAGCGCGAAGGCGATGTCGGTGGCGACCGGAATGGCCCATCCGCGATCCATGCCCGGCACACCCCAGCTCACGGTCATGGCGATGAGCGCGGGCAGGACGACGCCGCCCGCGGCGGCGACGATGGGCAGGGTGGCGCGTTTGCGGTCCGCGAGTTCGCCGACGACCAGTTCGCGTTTGAGTTCGAGCCCGGCGACGAAGAAGAAGATGGCGAGCAGGCCGTCCTTGGTCCAGTCGGCCAGGGTGAGGTTCAGGTGCAGCGCCGGAATGTCGAGGTGGGTGCCGATCATGGCCGTGTAGCTCGCCTCCCAGGGCGAGTTCACCCACAGCACGGCGGCCGCGGCGGCGATGAGAAGCAGTGTGCCGCCGACGGTTTCGGTGCGGAGATAGCGGGACAGTTCCGAGCGCAGCTGAACGATCAAGGGCGCGCCTTTCTGGTCTTTCGGTCGACAGAACCAGCGGAGTGCGTCTCACCGTCGAAGGGTCGGCGCATACCGCATGCCGACCAGACTTCCCGGCACACCTTACGCAATTCTAACGGTCGGTTCGGGCATGAAGACCCCGGCCGCCGGGTCCGGACACGGCTCGGCCCCCGGGACCGGTCGTCGCGGGGGCCGAGTGTGCGAGGTGCGGGTTACGCCTTGCCGGCGCGAATGGCCTCGAAGACGTTGGGGTCGACCAGGGTCGAGGTGTCACCCAGTTCGCGGCCCTCGGCCACATCGCGCAGCAGCCGGCGCATGATCTTGCCCGACCGGGTCTTGGGCAGCTCCGGGACGACGTGGATCTCACGCGGACGCGCGATCGGGGAGATGGCCCGGGAGACCTCGGCCTTGAGCTCGTTCACCAGGTCGTCGCCGGTGTCCTTGGCCTCGGCGGTGAGGATGACGAAGGCGACGATGCCCTGGCCGGTCGTCTCGTCGGATGCGCCGACCACGGCCGCTTCGGCGACGCCGGAGTGCCCGACGAGGGCGGATTCGACCTCGGCGGTGGAGATGCGGTGGCCGGAGACGTTCATGACGTCGTCGACGCGGCCCAGTACCCACAGGTCGCCGTCGGTGTCGAGTTTGGCGCCGTCGCCGGCGAAGTACCAGCCCTGCTCGGCGTAACGCTGCCAATAGGTTTCACGGTAGCGGTCGTTGTCGCCCCAGATCCCGCGCAGCATCGAGGGCCACGGCTGATCCAGCACGAGGTAGCCGTTCGCCTCGGTCTCGCCGAGGACGACGGGCTTGCCCTCCTCGTCGACCACGGTCGCGGAGATGCCGGGCAGCGGGGTCATGGCCGCGCCGGGCTTGGCGGCGGTGACGCCGGGCAGCGGGGAGATCATGATCGCGCCGGTCTCGGTCTGCCACCAGGTGTCCACCACCGGGGTCTTGCCGGCGCCGACCACGTCCCGGTACCAGCGCCAGGCTTCGGGGTTGATCGGCTCGCCGACGCTGCCCAGCACCCGCAGGCTCGACAGGTCGTGGGCGTCGGGGATCTCCCGTCCCCATTTCATGAACGTGCGCACCAGCGTCGGAGCGGTGTAATAGATGCTCACACCGTACTTTTCGATGATCTGCCAGTGCCGGTGCTCGTCGGGGAAGTTCGGGGTGCCCTCGTACACGACCTGGGTGGCGCGGTTGGACAGTGGCCCGTACACGATGTACGAGTGCCCGGTCACCCAGCCGATATCGGCGGTGCACCAGTACACGTCGGTCCCGGCCTTGTGATCGAACACGTTGTGGTGCGTGTACGAGGTCTGGGTCAGGTACCCGCCCGAGGTGTGCAGGATGCCCTTGGGCTTACCGGTCGTGCCGGAGGTGTACAGGATGAACAGCGGATGCTCGGCATCGAACGCCTGCGCCTCGTGCTCGGGCGACGCGTGCGCGACGGTCTCGTCCCACCACAGATCCCGGCCCTGCGTCCACGGCGTCTCGATCCCGGTGCGCCGCACCACGAGTACGTGCTCGACGGTCGAATCACCCTCGGCCAGAGCCTCATCCACGGCTTCCTTCAACGGCGCGGCCTTACCGCGCCGCCACTGCCCGTCGGTGGTGATGACCAGTCGCGCGGCGGCGTCGTCGACCCGCTGGCGCAGCGCGCCGGGGGAGAAGCCCGCGAAGACGACCGAATGCGTCAGACCCAGCCGCGCGCACGCCAGCATGGACACGATGGCCTCGGGGACCATGGGCATGTAGATGGCGACCCGGTCACCGGCGGTCAGACCCAGCTCGGTGAGGTAGTTGGCGGCCCGCGACACCTCGGCCAGCAGATCCGCGTAGGTGATGTCGCGCGAATCGCCGGGCTCGCCCTCCCAGTGGATGGCGACCTGCTCGCCGTGCCCGTCCAGCACGTGCCGGTCCACACAGTTGTAGGCGACATTGAGCTTGCCGCCGACGAACCACTTGGCGAAGGGCGCGTCGTCCCAGTCCAGGACCCGCGTCCACGGCTCGGCCCAGTGCAGACGGCCGGCCTGTTCGGCCCAGAAGCCCTCGCGATCCGCGGCGGCCCGCTCGTAGAGCGCGCCGTCGGCGTTGGCCGCGGCGGCGAACTCGGCACTCGGCGGATAGACGTCCGGGTGATCGGCGGTGGTTTCGGTCATCTCGTCTCTTCTTCCCTCGCGTGCCCTGCTGTGCAGGAAATACTTGCCCCGGGGTGACCGCGGCCACGTTCGACAGTATCGGAGTGTGACGTGCGCCGGGACCGCCGATCCCCTCCGATCCCACTCGCCGGAAGGTGAGGACATTCACTCCCGGCGGGCGCGCCGAGCCGGGGTTTTCGGCCAGGGCGGCCCGGTCTCCTGCGGAGTGCGCCGCCGCGGGCTAGGGTCTGCACCTAGCTTTGCTGGGTTCTCATGCACGAATCATGAACGCGGATTTCATGAACGAACGGGGCGCTCGTGGACCTGAGGTATTCGGCGGCCCGCCAGGCCGCGGTGGTACTGGTCGCGGTACTCGCGCTGCTCGCGATCGCCCTGTCCGGCGGCGCGGTCGCACCGGTCTACGGCGACACCATCGCCGTCAACGGCTCCGAACCGCAGAACTCGCTGATCCCGTCGAACACGAACGAGAACGGCGGCGGGCGGATCGTGGACCGGCTCTTCGCCGGCCTGCGCTACATCGACAATCGCGGCGTCCTGCACGACGAGGTCGCCGAGCGCATCGAGACCACCGATCAGCAGCACTTCGTCATCCGGCTGCACGACGGATGGACCTTCAGCGACGGATCCCGGGTCACGGCACGGTCTTTCGTGGACGCCTGGAACTACGGCGCGCTCGTCACCAACGCCCAGCTGCAGAGCTACACCTACGGGCCCATCGTGGGCTTCGCCGACGTGCAGGCGGATCCGCCACGCGCGCAGACCATGTCGGGTCTGAAGATCATCGACGACCTCACCTTCACGGTCGATCTGATCGCGCCCACCATCGACTTCCGCACCCGGCTGGCCTACGCGCCGTTCTATCCGCTGCCCGCGAGCGCCTACGCGGACATGAAGGCGTTCGGGCAGCACCCCGTCGGCAACGGCCCCTACCGGTTCGCCGCCGCGGACGCCTGGCAACACGACGTCCAGCTCACCCTGGTGCCCAACGAGAGCTACCGGGGCGGCCGCCCGCCGCGCAACGAGGGCCTGACCTTCGTGTTCTACTCCAACTTCGACGCCGCCTACTCCGATCTGCTGGCCGACAACCTGGATCTGCTCGACACCATCCCGGACAGCGCCATCGCGGTGTACCGGAAGGATCTGGGCGACCGGGCCATCGAGGGACCGACCGCGCAGGCGCAGTGGATCGGCATGCAGGGCAACCTCCCGCACTTCACCGGTGAGGAGGGCCGCCTGCGCCGCCAGGCCATCTCCATGGCCATCGACCGGGCGCAGATCGGCGAGAAGATCTTCCGGGGCACGCGAATTCCCGCGCGCGACTTCACCTCCCGGGCCCTGCCGGGCTTCGACCCGGACCTGCCCAACTCGGCGAACCTGGACTACAACCCCGACCAGGCCCGCCGCCTCTGGGCCCGCGCCGACGAGATCGCGCCCTGGGGCGGGCGATTCGAGATCGCGTACAACGCCGACGGCGGCCACCAGTCCTGGATCGACGCCATGGCCAACAGCATTCGCAACACCCTGGGCATCGACGCGGTCGGCGCCGCGTACCCGACCTTCAAACAGCTGCGCGATCAGGTGGTGGCCCGCACCGTCGGCAAGGCGTTCCGATTCGGCTGGCAGGGCGACTACCCCACCATGCTGCAGTTCCTCGAACCCAGCTTCCTGTCCACCTCCGAGAGCAACGACATCGACTACCGGAACCCCGAGTTCGACCGGCTCATAGCGGCCGCCGAAGCCGCCGCCACCGAACCCGAATCCTGGCGGCTCGCCGGGCAGGCGCAGTCGCTGCTGCTGCGGGACCTGCCCGCCATCCCGGTCTTCGACTACATCAACTCCGCCGGGTACTCCAAACGGCTCACCGGGGCGACCATGGCGTGGAACGGGCTGCCCGACTACGAGAACCTCGAACTGCGATGACCGGCGGGGGAGTTGCCGGGGCAGAGGACTCACCCGGCGCCGAGAACGGTTGTGCCGCACCGAGGAAAGGAAACGCGTGGCCTGGTACATAGTGCGGCGGCTGCTGCAGATGATCCCCGTCTTCTTCGGCGCGACCCTGCTCGTCTACTACCTGATCTGGAAGGTCAGCGGCGGTTCGGTGACCGCGCTGGCCGGACAGCGCACCCTTACCCCCGCCCTGGAAGCGCAGCTGCGCGAGCAATACGGGCTCGATCGGGGCTTCTGGCAGCAGTACGCGCACTATCTGAAGGGCATCTTCACCCTCGACCTCGGCACCTCGTACTCCGGTCGGCCGGTGAAAGACGTCCTGGCGCACGCCTTCCCGATCACGTTCCGGCTCGCGCTGCTCGCGGTGTTCTTCGAGGCCGTGTTCGGCATCGTGTTCGGCGTGATCGCCGGACTGCGCCGCGGCGGGTGGTTCGACTCCACCATGCTGGTGGTCAGCCTCGTCGTCATCGCCATGCCGATCTTCGTGGTCGGCTTCCTCGCCCAGTTCCTGTTCGGCGTGAAATGGCATATCGCGCCGGTCACCGTGGGCTCGGATGTGAGTCTGCCCCGGCTGATCGTGCCCGCGCTGGTGCTGGGCTCGCTCTCGTTCGCCTACGTGCTGCGCCTGACCCGCAACGCGGTCGCCGAGAACAAGGACGCGGATTTCGTGCGCACCGCGACCGCCAAGGGGCTGGGCCGGCGGCAGGTCGTCGTCGGGCACATCCTGCGGAACTCGCTCATCCCCGTGGTCACCTTCCTGGGCGCGGACCTGGGCGCGCTCATGGGCGGGGCCATCGTCACCGAGGGCATCTTCAACATCCCCGGCGTCGGTGGCACCCTCTACCAGGCCGTCGTGCGCGGGGAAGCGCCCACCGTGGTCTCCTTCGTGACCGCGCTGATCATCGTCTTCCTGCTCACCAACCTGATCGTGGACCTGCTCTACGCCGCCCTCGACCCGCGGATTCGCTATGCCTGAACAGGAGCCCCCGATGTTCGAGAAGACCGCGGCGGCGGGCGAACCCCGGCCCGGGCAGGAACGCTGGGTCGCGCCTCCCGAGGACGTCGAGGTGGTCGCCACCGACCGGGTCGACACCGCGGCCGGCGCGCCCGCGGGATTCTGGGGAACGGCCTGGCGGTCACTGCGCCGGCGGCCGCTGTTCCTGGTGGCCGCCGGCCTGATCGTGCTGGTCCTGCTCATCGCGGTCTTCCCCGGATTGTTCACCGGCCAGGACCCGCGCTACTGCGTCGTCGACTTCAGCCTCGCCCCGCCCTCGCGCGACCACTGGTTCGGCTACGACCTGCAGGGCTGCGACATCTACGCCCGCACGATCTACGGCGCCCGCGCCTCGGTGCTCACCGGCATCGGGGCCACCGCTGTGTTCCTCGGCATCGGCGGCACGCTCGGCGCGCTCGCGGGATTCTATGGGGGACCGCTGGATTCGATCATCTCCCGCATCGCGGAGATCGTGTACGCGGTGCCGCTCATGCTCGCCGCCATCGTCATCATGCAGTTGGCCGAACAGCGCACCATCTGGATGGTCATCGCCATCCTGGCCGCCTTCACCTGGCCGCAGGTGGCCCGCATCGCCCGCGGCTCGGTCCTGGCCGCCAAGGGCAACGACTACGTGCAGGCCGCGACCGCGCTCGGGGTCGGCCGTTTCCGCGTGCTGCTGCGGCACGTGATCCCCAACGCGCTCGGGCCGGTCATCGTGGTCACCACCATCTGGCTGGGCGTCTTCATCGTCACCGAGGCCACGCTGTCGTTCCTGGGCGTGGGCCTGCCGCCCACCGAGGTCTCCTGGGGCGCGGACATCGCCGCCGGGCAGCGGCAGCTGCGCGCGGGCTCGCTCATCCTGTTCTATCCGGCCACCGCGCTCGCGCTGACCGTGCTCGGCTTCATCATGCTCGGCGACGCCCTGCGCGACGCGCTCGACCCGAAGGAGCGCCGATGACCGCCCCGCTGCTCGAAATACGGGACCTGCACATCTGTTTCGGCGAAGGCGACCGGCGGGTCGAGGCGGTGCGCGGGGTGAATCTGACGGTGTACCCCGGGCAGACCGTGGCCATCGTCGGCGAGTCCGGATCCGGGAAGTCCACCACCGCGCACGCGATCATCGGACTGCTGCCCGGGGCCGGGCGAGTCGAATCGGGCAGCATCGTGTTCGACGGGCAGGAGCTGACCGCGGCCTCCGAGCGGCAGCTGGTCGCGGTGCGCGGCAACGGCATCGGATTCGTGCCGCAGGACCCCATGTCCAACCTCGACCCGGTGTGGAAGATCGGTTTCCAGATCGGGGAGGCGCTGGTCGCCAACGGCGTCGCGCACGGTCGCGCCGCCCGGCAGCGCGCCATCGAACTGCTGGCCGAAGCCGGGATTCCGGACGCCGAACGCCGCATCGACCAGTATCCGCACGAGTTCTCCGGCGGGATGCGCCAGCGCGCGCTGATCGCGATCGGGTTGTCCGCGCGCCCCAAACTCCTCATCGCGGACGAGCCCACCTCCGCGCTGGACGTCACCGTGCAGCGGCAGATCCTGGACCATATCGGCGGGCTCACCCGCGAATTGGGGACCGCGGTCCTGCTCATCACCCACGACCTGGGACTGGCCGCCGAGCGGGCCGAGCACCTGGTGGTCATGTATCGCGGGCGGGTGGTGGAATCCGGTCCGGCCCTGGAGATCCTGCGCGATCCGCGGCACGAGTACACGCGCAGGCTGGTCGAGGCCGCGCCGTCGCTTGCCGCCCAGCGGGTGTCGGCGGTCCGCGAGCGCGCCGCCGTTCGCGAACTCGCCGTGGACGTCGCCGACGCGGTGACCGACGGGGAGGTGCCCGCGGACATCCTGGTGGCCGACCGGCTCACCAAGCGCTACCGCGTGCGCGGTTCGGTGCCCTGGAAGCACACCGAACACGCTGCGGCACAGGATGTCTCCTTCCGGGTTCGGCGCGGCACCACCACGGCGCTCGTCGGCGAATCCGGCTCCGGCAAGACCACCGTCGCGCAGCTGACGCTGGGGCTGCTCGAACCCACGTCCGGCACGGTCACTTTCGACGGCGTCGACCTGAAACGGCAGCTCGCCGAGAACTCGCGCGCCTTCCGCCGCCGTGTCCAGCCGGTCTTCCAGAACCCCTACGGCTCCCTGGATCCCACCTACTCCATCCATCGCACCATCGAGGAGCCGCTGCGCACCCACAAGATCGGGGACCGGGGTACCCGCATCGCCCGCGTGCGCGAACTTCTCGAACTGGTCGCCCTGCCGTCGAGCGTCGCCGACCGCTACCCGGGCGAGCTGTCCGGCGGCCAGCGCCAGCGCGTGGCCATCGCCCGCGCCCTCGCCCTCGAACCCGACCTGGTCATCTGCGACGAAGCCGTCTCCGCGCTCGACGTCCTGGTCCAGGCCCAGATCCTGAACCTGCTCAACGAACTCCAGGCCGAGCTGGGCCTGTCCTACCTGTTCATCACCCACGACCTGGCCGTGGTCCGCCAGATCGCCGACGACGTCGTGGTGATGCAGCAGGGCCGGGTCGTCGAATCCGCCCCCACCGCAGCAGTTTTCGACAATCCCACTTCCGAGTACACCCGCCGCCTCCTCGAGGCGATCCCCGGGCGCGACCTGCCGGTGGGCTGATAGGCCTCAATCCGGTCGTGCAGGGCGGCTGGCCCGCGTGCGGGCCGGGGTCCGCGGGGCGGCGGAGGCGGGGGCAGGTCACAGTGCGGGCGGCAGTAGCCTCGTCTTTCGTGACCGATCCGCTGCAGCCCCTCGTCGATCTGCCCGGTGTGCTCGAGGCCGCCGACAAGGCCCGGGACGCGCTGGCCTTCGTGCATCGGCACCAGGCGAACCGGCGCGGCTGGCCGACCACCGCCGCCGAGGCCGCGGTGCGCGCCGCCCGGTCCTCGGCCGCCATCGAGGGCGGCACCATCGAGCTGCCCGCCGACGGCAATGTCGAGGACCCCATCCTCGCGGGCGCGCTGCGGGTGGGCCAGGCACTGGACGGCGAGCCGCTGCAGTCGCTGGTCCGGGTGTGGGAACGCGCGCCGCTGCAGGCCCTGGCCCGGCTGCACCTGCTGGCCGCCGCCGACATGGTGCAGGACAAGCAGACCCTGGGCCGGCCCCGCGATGTGCGCGGCGTCGCCGAACGACTCGATCAGCTGGTGCAGACCATCCAGGTCACCAAGGCGCCCGCGCCGGTGATCGCCGCCGTCGTGCACGGCGAACTGCTGTCCCTGCGGCCCTTCGGCGACGGCGACGGCATCGTCGCGCGGGCCGCGTCCCGGCTCGTCGCGGTGTCCACCGGCCTTGACCCGCACAGCCTCGGCGTGCCCGAAGTGTTCTGGTTGCGGCGTCGCCAGGCGTACCTGGACGCGGCCGCCGGCTTCGGCATGGGCACCGCGGACGGGGTGGGCGGATGGGTGCTCTTCGTCTGCGGCGCGCTCGAAGACGGTGCGCGCGAAGCCAAATCGATCGCCGACTCGGCCATCGCCGCGAAATCGTGATCCCCGGGGTCAGCCGGGTTGACGCGTAGCCACGCGGCAGCGGGAGCGCGGAATCGCGCGAATACGGGTGTGCGCCAGGGGTATGAGTGGCGCGCAAAGGACGTGGGGCGGTGTGCGTGAGCGCGGGGGAGAGGGGCGCGCAGGCTCGGAGCGGGTGGCCGCGCACATCGAAGCGGTGGGTCCACGCATTCGGACGGGCGGGTACGCACATCGAAGCGGGCGGCGTAGTCGCGATTGCGACCTCACCGCCCGCTAGCACGGAGCGCCTGGTTACCAAGCGTGCTGTTCGGGTTGTGTTCCGGCCTCGGCGAGCTCTCCGGGCTCCGATGTGGCTCATCCCCGCCGGTGCGAGGCCGTTGCCACAGGAACCGCGGATAACGCAGGCCCACAACTACTCGTGCCCTTGTCGCGGCGTGCTCCGCGTGGGTGCCTGGTGTCCGTGCTGGGAAGGGTGGGATGGGAGTCCGGACCTTCTCTTCCGATCCGACCTTGGCCTTCCGTCCTTCCGTGCGTCCATTGTTACTCTGTGACGGCCCTCACATCAAGCCCTCGGGGCACATTCGACCCGCCGGTCAGCGCCGTCCGCGCAGCAGTCGATAGGTCAGCGCGCCGGCCGCGACCGCGCTCAGGCCCACCGCCACGCTGGCCGCGACCGTCGTGGTGGACGGCTGCGGAATGCGCGCCCACAGCGACACCGGGTTGGAGAAGGTGAGGATCGGCCAGCCGCGCGCGACGGCCTCGCGGCGCAATCCGCGATCCGGATTCACCGCGGTGGCGTGCCCGACCGCGCTCAGCATCGGGACGTCGGTCACCGAATCCGAGTAGGCGTAGCTGCGCGACAGGTCGTATCCGTATGCGGCGGAAAGGCTTTCGATGGCCTCCACCTTGCCCTCGCCGTAGCAGTAGAACTCGACTTCGCCTGTGTACCTGTTGTTTTCGACCACCATGCGGGTGGCCGCGTAGTGATCGGCGCCCAGCGCGGCGGCGATCGGCGCCACCACCTCCGCGCCCGAGGCCGAGACGATGATCACGTCGTGGCCTCGAATGTGGTGGTCGGCAATGAGATCCGCCGCTTCGGCGTAGATGAGCGGATCCACGATGTCGTGCAGGGTCTCGGCCACCACCGCGCGCACCTGGTCCACATCCCAGCCGGCGCACATGCGCTGCAGGTTCTCGCGCATGCGTTCCATCTGATCGTGGTCCGCGCCCGAGAGCAGGAACAGGAAGTGCGCGTAGCTGCTCTCCAGCACCGCGCGCCTGCTGAGCAGGCCCTGATCCATCAGCGGCTTGCTGAACACGAAGGCGCTCGACCTGGCGATCACCGTCTTGTCGAGGTCGAAGAAGGCGGCGACTCGTCCGCGTTCGGCTGTCACGGGGTCCACAATAGGTTTCCCGGGTGACGAGCCGGTGCGGCGACCCGGTCCACGCCGCGTTTGCCGGAGTTTGCCAGTCGAAAGCCGGGCCGTGACGGCAGGAAAAAGACTCGCCCGCCGGACTTGCAAACGGGACGGGGCTTGGGTGTAGTATCGCAGATACCTGGACTTGTTCCAGGTAGCGTTCAGCCCGACCCCCCGGGGCTGAACCCGACGGCCCCAGCCTCCTCCCCCCCCGGCTGGGGCCGTCCTCTATTTCCGGACAGGTCGTTCCGGCTCGGATTTTGTCCACAGGCCGCGTGTTATCCACATTCCGGGTTTCGGCACTTTCGACGACGTGCTCGCCGAGCGACGCTGACCTGCATGAACTCTCGAACCGCTGTTCCGCCCCGAGCCTTGGCGCTCGTCTCCGGCGCTCGCCTACGGGACGAGGTGCGCCGCATCGCGGCCGCGGCCGATCACCCGCTCGACGAACCCGGCGGACCGCCGGCCCGGCACGCCTGGAGCGCCGCCTCGGTCATCGTGCTGGACGCGGCGGCCGCGCGTAGCTGCGCGGCCGCCGGCTGCCCCCGCCGACCCGGAATTCTCCTGGTGAGCGCCGATGAGCCGGGTTTGCCGGAATGGCAGGCGGCCACCGAAGTCGGTGCCGAACAGGTCCTCTCGCTACCGCGGGCGGCGGACGCGCTCATCGCCGCGTTCGCGGCACACGACGCGCGTGGTCCCGGGGACGGTGCGGTCATCGCGGTCGCCGGAGCCTGCGGCGGCGCGGGCGCGTCCACCCTGGCGGCGGCGGTCGCACTGGCAGCCGCCGTGCGGCAGCACGGCCGCACGCTGCTGGTGGATGCCGCGCCCTTCGGCGGCGGGCTGGATCTGCTGCTCGGGCTGGAGCGAACCCCCGGCCTCCGCTGGCCCGATCTGGTGATCGAGAACGGCCGGGTGTCGGCCGCCGCGCTGCACGAGGCGCTACCGGGCGCCGCGGGCGCGGCCGTGCTCTCGTGCGGAAGAGCAACGCCCGCAGTCGAACTCGCGCCCGCCGCCGTGCGCGCGGTGGTGGAAGCCGGGCGCGCCGCGGGCGATCTCGTGGTCTGCGATCTCTCCACCGAGCGCGGCCCGCACGCCGACCACATCCTCGACACGGCCGATCTGGTGATCCTGCTCGTCCCGGCCCGCTTGCGCGCCACCGCGGCCGCCGAAGCCGTCGGCGCACATCTCACCGCGCGAAATCCTCAGGTGTCCTTGGTGGTTCGCGGTCCCGCACCCGGCGGGCTCCGCGCCGGCGAGATGGCGCGGGCACTGGAACTGCCGCTCCTGGTGGCGGTTCCACCGCAACCCGGGTTGGCGGGCCGCCTGGAATCCACGGGTCTCACGCTGCGCCGCCGCGGGCCGCTGCGCCTGGCCGCCGAATCAGTGCTCGCTGCGCTCGAGCGCCCCGACCGCCGCGCCCGTACGCCCGCGGTTCCGAGTGCGCGCGCGGATCCGGCCGCGCGAACGCCCGTGCGCCCCGACGTAAGCGATGCCCTCCACCAGACAGGAGCTCACTGATGCAGCGCCCTTCCCGTTCCACCCGCCGCGCCCGGCACGCCGCGGTCACCACCACCCCCGCGTGGTGGAACAGCATCGCCGAACGCCCGGAACTCCGCGACCGTTCCCGGCGGGGCTTTCCCGGACACCTCCCGGCTCCGCCGCGTCCCGCGGTTCCCGGCCCCGTTCCGGCGGCCGCGGCCGACGAGCTGTCGAACTGGATACGAGAGTCCGGCCCGCCGCCCCAGCCGAGTGTCCTGGAGCTGCACCACCCCTGGGAACTCCCGCCGGCATCGTTCGCCCGGGTCGTCGCGCTGAGCCGCGCGTTGCGGCGGGCCGTCATCGGTCTGCTGCGGTCGCTCGGGGTCGGACGGCGGCAGCACGGCATCCTCCGGGCGTTGCGCTCCATCGCCCCGCACACCCCGGGATGCGCTGCCATGCACCGGGTTCCGGCCATCGGTGCGGGGGAGCTGACGTGGAACGGCGCACCGGCGGTGGGTCTCGCGGTGGTCCGGGAGTGGGTGCACGCCGCGGTGCGTTGGCTGCGATCATCGGCGGGGCGGGTACGGGCAGCCGAGTGGCGATCTTATCCGGCGCAGGATCGTCGGCTGATGTTCAGAGCCGCAACGGTATTGGGTCTGTCCGGCATCGCCGCGCGGACGAAGTGCGCCGTGCGGCGGCTGCCATCGCCGGATGCCCGGCAGTTGACAGGAGCTGCGGCGGCATTGGGCCTCGCCTGTGTGGCGGCCCGTGCACACCGCGGCGCTCGGGGGCCGGTGACGTCGTCGGCGCGGGCGACGACCTGGGCGGGCTCGCGCAGGTCGATGCCGACGGAGAAGCGGCGCACGGTATGCGCGGCGTTGTTGCCCTCGGCGGATGTCGATCGGTTGATGCGAAGAGCCGCAGTGGTAGTGGGGCTGGCCGGTGTGGCGGCGTGGGTGCACCGCGGCGTTCGGGTGCTGCCCACGTTGGATGCCCGGCAGCTGATGCGCGGAGTCGCGGCGGCAGTGGGCCCGGCCGGTGTGGCGGCGTGGGTGCACGGTGCCCTGTCGCGGCTGCGGTCGGTGGATGTCTGGGCCCTGAAGTGGCGAGCCGCAGAGGCGGTGCTCTTCGGCTGGGCGAGCGTGCGGGAGCGCTGTGCTGCCCGGCGGGCACGGTTCATCGGCTCGGGAGCACGGCGACGAGGTGCGACGCGATCCGCGGCGCGGCTCGGCGACGCGGGGGAGCGGGGGTGAGCGGGCTGGTGACGGCGGAGCTGCTGGATCGGGTGCGGGAGCGGCTCGCGGACGGTGCGGGGGATCCGGGACCGGCGCGGGTGGCGGCCGCCATTCGAGCGGAAGCCGGTGGCGTGCTGGGTGATACGGATCTGCTGGGTGCGCTGCGGCTGTTGCAGACCGAGCTCACCGGCGCGGGCGCGCTCGAACCGCTGCTGCACGATCCGGAGGTGTCCGACGTGCTCGTCACCGCGCCGGACGCGGTGTGGGTGGATCGCGGTCACGGTCTGCGCCGCGCGCCCGTCCGGTTCGCCGACGAGGCGGCCGTGCGCAGATTGGCGCAGCGGCTCGCGCTGGCCGCGGGCCGTCGACTCGACGACGCCCAGCCCTGGGTCGACGGCCGGCTGGCCGGAATGGAAGCCGCACTGGGCAATTCCTTCGGCGTCCGCCTGCACGCGGTCCTGTCGCCCATCGCGCACGGCGGCACCTGCCTGTCCCTGCGGGTGCTGCGCCCCGCGTCCCAGGGCCTGAGCGCGCTGGCCGCCGCGGGTGCGGTGCCTGCCGAGGCGAAAGCGCTGCTGCGGCGCATCATTCGGGCCCGACTGGCCTTCCTGGTCATCGGTGGGACGGGCGCGGGAAAAACTACGCTGCTGTCGGCGCTGCTGGCCGAAGTCGATCCCGCCGAGCGCATCATCTGCGTGGAGGACGCCGCCGAACTGGCCCCGCCGCATCCGCACGTGGTCCGGCTCGTCGCGCGCCCGCCGAACGTAGAGGCCGCGGGCGAAGTGACGGTGCGCGACCTGGTCCGCCAGGCCCTGCGCATGCGCCCCGACCGGATAGTCGTCGGTGAGGTGCGCGGCGCGGAGGTCGTCGATCTGCTCACCGCCCTGAACACCGGACACGACGGCGGTGCGGGCACCGTGCACGCGAACTCGCCCCGCGAGGTCCCCGCGCGCTTGGAAGCCCTTGCCGCCCTGGGCGGTATGTCCCGGGCGGCGCTGCACAGTCAGCTGTCCGCCGCCATCCAGGTGGTCCTGCACGTCCACCGCCACCCCGGCGGCGCGCGCACCCTCCGCGAAATCGGCCTGATCACCCCCGCCGACGGCCGGGTCCACATCGTTCCCGCCTGGACCATCGACGCCCGCCCCACCCCGGCCGCCGCCGCCCTGACCGCCCTCCTCGACGAAAGGACCGCCGGATGACCACCCCCGACCCCGATTCGACCCACCCCACCCGAGACCAGCGCTGCACCAAGCACTTCCAATGGCGCCGCACCCAGCCCCCGGGGCTACCCCCGGCCCCCCACCTCGACTGCGACACCCCCATCCCCTACCTCCCCACGAATCGTTACCCCCCGCCCCCCGAACCCCGCCCCGCCGGCCAACCACGCCGTCAACGGCCCACCGGTCATCACCCCCGCCCCGGCAAGATCGAAGTGTGCCTTGGGGAAGTCGAGTTCGGGCAGCAGGCCGGGCCGCCCCCTGAGCACCTCCGATCTCCCCATCTCGAGCCCGCCGCCCCCGCGGCACAGCATCGCCTCGATCCGGGCGCCGAAGGCGAGCCGCCACCCGGACGGCACACCGACTCCGGCGCCCCTCGATACGATCCCCGCGACCCCGGGCCGCGAGATCGCCTCGAGTCCGACAGGAAGATCCGCCGCACACAGGGCGAGCGCGACGGTGCCGACTCCGACGAGCCGGTTCACGGTGGCTACACGCCAAATCCTCCGCTAGCAGCGCAGGGTTGCGAAAACCACGATGCCGCAAACCAACTCGCCGATGCCCCCGCGGGTGGCTCGGCCTCCGCCCCGGACGACCCGCCGGCCGCGACCCGCGATCCGGCCGTCTCCCCGCCGAACCCCCGTCGATCTCTCCCGCTACGCCCCCGGCACCGCGACACCTGCGATGCCCCGGACCACTTCCCCTGCCGAAAGCCCCGGCCCGATCGGGAATCCGGACCATGACTCCACCCGCACTCGGCATCCGAGGCCGTTCGCCTCGCACGAGCTCGGTCCCGGGTGCGCCCGTGGTGGCCCCGCGATGTGGTCCGGCTTCACCGGCTCGACGATCGAAGGCGGGTGTGTGCCTCCAAGCCGGCGCGGGACGGGCGAGACGTGCAGGCACCGAGACCGACCGGGCCGGCGCGTGGAAGCCCGTCGCCGCGCCTGCGCGGACGAACGGTGCCGGATTTCCGTACCGCTGGCAAGCCGGTACCGAGTCCGCGTGCCGCCTCGGTGTCACGCGGCCCGACCGGGATCGATTTCGATCGACCTCCTACACCCACGTCATTCGCCACTGCGGGTCTCGCAGGGAGCCGGCTGCGACAGTCGCCTGGTCTCGGCGGGCACCGGCTGCCGCGGTCCGCGGGGTAGCCCTTCCACGCTCCGCACCGCGAACAACGACACGGCGTTCGGTCGCCGAATCCAGGCATCGCCTACTGGCGACACCCATCGGGCGGCCTTTCAGCCCCGCACCGCCCCCGGCACCGATCCGGATGGAAGTGCCGCGTGGATCGACGCGCGGCATCGATCGAGCGGCACGAGATGGGTGTGTAGGACGAGCGAGGCCGGAGGGCGCTAGAGGTCAGTGGCGCGAGAGGTCGGTAGATGCGTGGGTCGGTGGGTGCCTGGGTCGGAGGTTTCGGTTCGCGCATGGCCTTCATGCCGGCCGCGGCCCGAAGAAACAGCGGGTGTGATTCGAGGTCCGTGGTCATGGGTGCTGGGAGTCGTCGTACTCGCGGCTCGGTTTGGGGGTGGTGGTTGTGGGGCGGTTGGTTTCGGAGGTTGGGGAGTGGGGGTTGGCGGTGGGGTGTGTGGGGCTTGCGCTGGTGGTGCTGCCGGGGCCGGGTGGGCGGCGGCGGTTCGGGGGCGTGTTCGGGGGGAGCGGGGGTGGGCGAAAAGGGGTGCGGGGCGGGTGGATTCGAGGGGGGTGGGGAGTGGGGGTGGTGGTGCTGCTCGCGGTGGGGCCGGGGGCATTCGTGGCCGGGGCGCTGGTGGCGGGGACCTTGGGGGTGCGAATGCGGCGGAAGCGGGGAGAGATGCGGCGGGAGGGGGAGCGGGGGAAAGTGCTGGAGGGGCTGGAGACGGTGATCGGGGAGTTGCGGATCGGGGCGCATCCGAGCGCGGCGGTGGAGGTCGCGGCGCGGGAAATCGACGGGGTGGTGGGACGGGTGTTCGGGGTCAGCGCGGCGCGGAGCCGGCTCGGCGGGTCCGGGGCGGAGGGATTTCGGCGGGCGGAGAGCGCGGTGCCCGCGGAGCTGGCACGGATCGCGGCGGCCTGGGAGGTGGCGGACCGGCACGGGCTGGCGCTGGCGGAGCTGCTGGGCGCTACCCGGCTCGATCTGGTGGGGCGCGGGCGATTTCGCGATCGGACGCGGGCGGCGCTGGCCGGGGCGCGGGCGACCGCGGGAGTACTGGCGCTGCTGCCGGTGCTCGGAATCGGGTTGGGGCAGTTGATGGGAGCGGCTCCACTGAGCGTGCTGTTCGAGACCGCGGCGGGGAGTTGGCTGTTGCCACTGGGCGCCGGGCTCACCTGCGCCGGACTGCTCTGGACCGATGCCATCACCGAGCGGGTGTTGCGATGAACGCGTTCACGCCGGCGCTGCTGTGCGCCGCTCTCGCGCTGGTGACCGTGCCGGGTCACCTGGTCCCGGCACAGCGGCTGCGTGCCTTGCGGATTCGCGCCGATCGCAATGCCGCGGAGCCCGGACGACGAAGTGGGACGCGGCTGCTCGCCGGCGAGCGCTCCGCCCGTCCGGCGAAGTCCGCGCCGGTCGACCCGCTCGAAACAGCGGGCGCGCTGGACCTTTTCGCGGCCTGCCTCACCGCCGGGCTGCCCGCCGCTGCCGCCGCCGCAGCGGTCGCTCCCACCGCGCCCGAACCGCTGGGTTCGGTCCTGCGCCGTGCCGCGGATCTGCTGGCGCTGGGCGCGGATCCGGTCACCGCGTGGGAACAGGCCACGGCCGGCTGCCCCGACGAATCGGTGGGCGCGCTGGCCCGCATGGCCCGCCGGTCCGCGCGCTCGGGCGCCGGATTGGCCACGGCGGTGACCGAATTGGCGCAGCGGCGGCGCGCGGCGGCCGAGGACGCGGCCGCCGCGCGCGCCGAACGAGCGGGCGTCCTCATCGGCGGCCCGCTCGGCCTGTGCTTCCTGCCCGCCTTCGTCTGCCTGGGCATCGTGCCGGTGGTGATCGGCCTGGCGGGCCGTGTCCTGGGCGGCGGCCTGCTGTGAACACCGACTGTGCCGGCGCGGAACCGCCGCGCCGGAACGAGGAAGGGGAGACCCATGCGAGCTGCGACACGGAACCTCGGCTGGGAACTGCGCCACCGGCTGCTGCGCCTCGCCGTCGCCGAGGACGGCATGAGCACGGCCGAATACGCCATCGGGACGATCGCCGCGGCGGCCTTCGGGGCCGTGCTCTACGGCGTTGTGACCGGGGACAGCATCGTGAACGCGCTGACCGAGATCATCGACAAGGCGCTGAAGACCTCGGTCGGCTGAGCACCGGCGAGCACGGCATGGCCACGGTGGAGGCCGCGTTGGCGCTGACCGCCCTGGTCGCGGTGGTCGTGCTGTGCGCGGGCGCCCTGCTGGCGGCCGCCGCGCAGGTGCGCTGTGTCGACGCCGCGCGGGAAGCCGCCCGGCTCACCGCCCGCGGCGACACCGAGCGGGCGGTTCCCGTCGCCCGCGGGGTCGCGCCCTCGGGCGCGGAGGTCACCGTCCGGGTGGACGGTGACCTGGTGATCGCGATGGTGAGCGCTCGCTCACCACTGCTCCCGATCACGGTGCGCGCCGAAGCGGTCGCCGCCCGCGAACCGGGGGAGGTGGACGAATGACCGGTGTGACGGGCGCGCGGTGCCGGACGCGGGCTGTCTGGCCGGCATCCCGGCCCTCGCACCGCTCCGAGGCGGGCGGTGTGACCGTCGCCGCATGTGTGTCCTTGCTCGCTCTGCTCGCCCTCACGCTGCTGATGGCGCAGGTGGGAGTGGCGATCGCGGGCCGGCACCACGCGCAGTCGGCGGCCGACCTGGCAGCACTGGCGGCCGCGTCGGAATTGAGCGCGGGGACCCCGGCGGCCTGTGCCCGGGCCGCGGACATCACGCGGCGGATGAACGTGCGGTTGTCGGCCTGCACGGCGGCCGAGTGGGATGTGACCATCGTGGTCGAAGCGCGAATGGCGCTCGGCCCACTCGGAACCCGCGAAGTTCGCGCGCAAGCGCGCGCCGGACCCGTCGCCGATAGGGAGTAGCGGACGCCAATGTCGACTATCTCGTACTGAGCGGTTGGTTAGGAATTGCATGGCGCGGACCACACTGCGTGTCGGTGTATGTCGAAATTAGATGAAAGTGGTAGGCGAATAGCGCGGGCGCCGATCGCAATGCAATTCGTTCCGGAAGTCGGATTGGAAAGAATGCACAGGTAAATGCGTGATCGACATTATCGAACGGAGCAATCGCTCAGTTAACAGGATCACATCCCTTTTTATTCGGCTACGGCCCCCGGCGTGCCCGGTCCGGCCCCCGGGGCTCGCATTGCCGCCCGATACCGCCCAGCTCCCGGGCTCGGACCGATCGGTCGGATGATGCTCCGGCCTCGCTCCGGAGACGGTCCGATCACGGTTGGGTGGTCGGACCGTCACCTGCGGCCAGCTCGGCCAGCACCGCGGTCAGCAGCCGTGCCGCGCCCGCCTTGTCCAGCGGATTGTTGCCGTTTCCGCACTTCGGGGACTGGACGCAGGACGGGCAGCCCTGCGCGCACCCGCAGGACGAGATGGCCGCGAGGGTCGCCGACAGCCAGTCCCGCAGTCGCGCAAACCCGCGCTCGGCGAAGCCGGCGCCGCCCGGATGCCCGTCGTAGACGAAGACCGTCGGCAATCCGGTGTCGGCGTGCTCGGCGGTGGACACCCCGCCGATGTCCCACCTGTCGCAGGTCGCCACCAGCGGCAGCATCCCGATCGCCGCGTGCTCGGCCGCGTGCAGCGCGCCCCCGGCCTGCCGGGGATCGATACCGGCTCTGACCAGCAGTTCCGGTGTCACGGTGTACAGCACGGCCCGGGTCGGCAGCGTCTGCGCGGGCAGTTCCAGCGGGATCATGTCCAGCACCTCGCCCGAGGGCAGCCGTCGCAGATACCCGATGACCTGCCTGGTCACGAACACCTTCGCGAACGCGGTCGTGACCGGCCCGTACTCGTGTTCGGCGGTGATCTCCTCGATGTCGATGGTGGTCACCGCGCGGGCGCTGGTGGTCCAGCCCGGCGTCTCGGCGCGCACCAGGGCCACGCCTTCCTCAAGGTCCAGCTCATCGACCACGAAACTCTCGCCCTGATGCAGGTGGACGGCGCCCTCGTGCAGGGTGGCGGGCGCCCGGCCGGCATCGGTGGTGCCCAGCATGCGCCCGGTCTCCACGTCGACGACCGCGATGCCCGCGCCGATGCCGCCGCGCACGTCCACCTCGTCGTGCGGCACGGAGTCCGCGGTGGTGAACCAGCGTGCGGTGCCCTCTTTTCCGGTCCCCGGCCTGCGTCGGATCAAACCCCGCGCGGCCAGGTCGGACAGCAGATCCCAGGCCCGGAAGTGGTGTACCTCGGCATCGGTGAGCGGCTGTTCCAGTGCCGCGCACAGCAGATGCGGGCCGAGTACGTACGGATTGTGCGGGTCGGTGATGGTCGCCTCGACCGGCCGTCCGAGCAGTGCCTGCGGATGATGCACAAGGTAGGTGTCCAGCGGATCGTCCCGCGCGATGAGCAGCACCAGCGACCCCTGCGTCCGCCGCCCGGCGCGCCCGGCCTGCTGCCAGAACGAGGCCACCGTCCCGGGGTAGCCGGCGACGACGACCGCGTCGAGCCCGGCGATGTCGACGCCGAGTTCGAGGGCGTTGGTGGTGGCGGCGCCCAGCAAAGACCCCTCTGACAGGGCGTTTTCCAGCGCTCGCCGGTCTTCGGCCAGGTACCCCGCGCGGTAGGCCGCGACACGCCCGGGAAGTTCGGCATTTATATCCGCCAAAATGCGTCTCGTATCCATGGCGATGGACTCCGCACCGACCCGCGAGCGCACGAAGGTGAGCGTCCGCGCGCCCTCGGCCACCAGATCGGCCATCACCCGGGCCGCCTCGGAACCGGCCGAACGCCGGACGGCCGCACCGTTTTCCCCGGTCACGCCGCCGCCGATGAGCGGCGGCTCCCACAGCGCGACCGTCCGCGAGCCCTGCGGCGACCCGTCCTCGGTCACCGCGACGCAGGGTGCGCCGATGAGCCGCGAGGCCGTATCGGCGGGTTCGGCGGTGGTCGCCGAGCACAGCACGAACACCGGATTCGCCCCGTAGCGGGCGGCCAGCCGCCGCAGTCTGCGCAGGACCAGCGCCACGTGTGAACCGAAGACGCCCCGGTAGGTGTGGCATTCGTCGACCACGACGTAGGTGAGCTGCCGGAGCAGCCTGGCCCAGCGTGCATGTGAGCGCAGCATGCCGATGTGCAGCATGTCCGGATTGGTGAAGACCCAGCGGGCGTTGGACCGCACCCACTGCCGGATCTCCAGCGGGGTATCACCGTCATAGGGCGCGGGATGAATGCCCCGGAGTGGATCCTCGCAGGTCAGGTCATTGACCATGCGGAGCTGATCGGCGCCGAGCGCTTTGGTCGGCGCTATATATAGGGCGGTCGCGCGCGGATCGGCCTGCAGCGCCGTCAGCACCGGTAGCTGATAGGCCAGCGACTTCCCGGAGGCGGTGCCGGTGGAGAGCACCACGTGCCGGCCCTGAAAGGCCAGGTCAGCGGCTTCCGCTTGATGCGACCAGGGTGCTTCGACCCCGGCGGCGCGCACCGCGGCAACCACCTCGGGTGAGGCCCATTCGGGCCAATTCGTGACCTGAGCCGCACGTGAGGGCAGTTCCGCGACATGAGTGAGACGTGGGTCGCCGGCACCCGCCCCGGTTAGGACACGATTCAGCAACGATCGCCCATAGCTCGGGTCGCTGGAATTGCCCATCGCGCCCGCCGGATCCGTCGGATTCATCCCCGGGACGTCCCGGAGCGCACCTCGGGTGCGAAAGGTGCGTACGTCCCGGGCGCTACCTGCCATTTCACTACCGAGTAGCGGCTTGGCTCGCAGGCGGTTTGCCGGATGCTCGCTCTGTTATCCGGAAGCAAACCTACTTCAAGTACGGATTTGGGCATTATGCCCCTCACCTGCGCATTCGCAAGATCAACTTTTTTGCAAATTGTGGGTAACTCAGCTGTTGAATTGAGCGAAGACATGGTTCACTGGTTCCTGGTCGCAAGCTTCTGTGTTCGAGGGAACGGATCCAAAGTCCAAACCATCAAGCAGGATCGATGTTGCGAACGGTGTACTGATGGCTTTCCTGCAGGGGGAACAGAGTACAGCGGTCTCAACGGACCCGGTGGACGAACCTACTTGTCTACCGTTCCGGTATGGAAAGAGAAGGAACAGAATGGCACAGGGAACTGTGAAGTGGTTCAACGCGGAGAAGGGGTTCGGCTTCATCGCGCCCGAGGACGGCTCCGCTGACGTCTTCGTCCACTACTCCGAGATCCAGGGGTCGGGCTTCCGCACCCTCGAGGAGAACCAGAAGGTCGAGTTCGAGGTCGGGCAGGGCACCAAGGGCCCGCAGGCCACCGGTGTTCGCGCGCTCTGATTAGAGCTCTAGACCACAGGTACTCCGTCCCCCATCGCCTCCAGGCGGTGGGGGACGACCCATATCCGGACCCATTACACTCGATCACAACCCGGGGCCACATCGTCGCTGCGACCAAGGCGCGGCATCTGAACAGGGTATAAACGTTGCTGGCAGCGATATAAGTAGTCGCAGCCGTTTGCCCCAGCCGCTTACGGCGCGCACACCTAGCGCCGCGCGGATCTACAGGAAAGGTGTGTTCGCCGGTGGCAACACGAGACCGCGGTGCAGTGCCGAACTCCAAGGCAGCGCCCGACCAGGGCCGCCCCCTGCGTCGTCTCGTCATCGTCGAGTCACCGACGAAGGCCCGCAAGATCGCGCCCTACCTGGGTCGCGACTACGTGGTCGAGGCCTCGGTCGGTCACATTCGGGACCTGCCGCGTGGTGCGGCGGACGTGCCCGCCAAATACAAGGGCATGCAGTGGGCCCGGCTCGGTGTCGACGTCGACAACGACTTCGAGGCCATCTATGTCGTGAGCCCCGATAAGAAGGCCAAGGTCGCGGAGCTCAAGAGCCTGCTGGCCGACGCCGACGAGCTCTACCTCGCCACCGACCCCGACCGCGAGGGCGAGGCCATCGCGTGGCATCTGCTCGAAACGCTGAAGCCGAAGGTCCCGGTCCGGCGCATGGTGTTCCACGAGATCACCGAACCGGCCATCCTGGCCGCGGCCGCCGACACGCGCGACCTCGATCAAGATTTGGTGGACGCGCAGGAGACCAGACGCATCCTCGATCGGCTCTATGGCTACGAAGTCTCGCCGGTGCTGTGGAAGAAGGTCATGCCGCGGTTGTCGGCGGGCCGCGTGCAGTCGGTGGCGACCCGCGTCATCGTGCAGCGCGAGCGCGAGCGCATGGCGTTCCGCTCCGCCGAGTACTGGGACATCGCGGCCAAGCTCGACGCCGGCGATCAGGGCGAGAGCAATCCGCGCGTCTTCGGCGCCCGCCTGGTCAGCGTCAACGGCGCCCGGGTGGCCAGCGGCCGTGACTTCGGTTCCGACGGACAGCTCAAATCCTCCGCGACCAGCGCAAATCCCGGTGTGGTCGTCCTCGACGCCGCCTACGCGCAAGCCCTGGCAGGTTCGCTGCACGGGGTGGACCTGGCCGTCACCTCGGTCGAGTCCAAGCCGTACACCCGTAAGCCGTACGCGCCCTTCATGACCTCGACGTTGCAGCAGGAGGCCGCGCGCAAGCTGCGCTTCACCTCCGAGCGCACGATGCGGGTCGCGCAGCGGCTGTACGAAAACGGCTACATCACCTACATGCGAACCGACTCCACGACGCTGTCGGAGTCCGCGATCCAGGCCGCCCGGGCGCAGGCCACCCAGCTGTACGGCGCGGAGTACGTGAGCCCGACGCCGCGCCAGTACACGCGCAAGGTCAAGAACGCGCAGGAGGCACACGAGGCGATTCGCCCCTCCGGTGATGTGTTCATGACCCCGGGGCAGGTGCACGCCCGCGTCGACAACGACGAATTCCGGTTGTACGAACTCATCTGGCAGCGCACCGTGGCCTCGCAGATGCAGGACGCGCGCGGCACCACGCTGACCGTGCGGGTCACCGGTACCGCGAATTCCGGTGAGGAGTGCGTGTTCTCGGCGTCGGGCCGGACCATCACCTTCGCCGGTTTCCTCAAGGCGTACGTGGAGAGTGTCGACGAGGAAGCGGGCGGCCAGTCCGACGACGCCGAATCGCGCCTGCCGGTGCTGACCGAGGGCCAGGGCGTGACGGCGGTCGAGCTCGCGCCGGACGGGCACACCACCAATCCGCCGCCGAGATTCACCGAAGCCTCGCTGATCAAGACGCTGGAAGAGCTCGGCATCGGCCGTCCTTCCACCTACTCCTCGATCATCAAGACGATTCTCGATCGCGGGTACGTGTACAAGCGCGGCAGCGCGCTGGTGCCGTCCTGGGTCGCGTTCGCGGTGATCGGCCTGCTGGAAGCGCACTTCGGCCGGCTGGTGGACTTCGACTTCACCGCGGCCATGGAGGACGACCTCGATGCCATCGCCGGTGGCCGCGAGCAGCGCGGAAACTGGTTGTCCAGCTTCTATTTCGGCGGCGACATCGGCGCGGAGGGTTCGGTCGCGCGCGAGGGCGGCCTGAAGAAGATGGTCGGCGAGCGGCTCGACGGCATCGATGCCCGCGAGGTCAACTCGATCAAGCTCTTCGCCGACGAGGAGGGCCGCGATGTCGTGGTCCGGGTCGGCAAGTTCGGTCCCTATCTCGAGCGGATCATCGTCAATCCCGATGACCCGGACGGGGATCCGATCTCGCAGCGCGCGAACCTGCCCGATGATCTGCCGCCGGACGAGCTGACCAACGAGGTCGCGGAGAAGCTGTTCTCCACGCCGCAGGAAGGTCGTTCGCTGGGTGTGGATCCGGCCAGCGGGCACGAAATCGTCGCCAAGGAAGGACGTTTCGGCCCGTACGTGACCGAGGTGCTGCCCGCGCCCGCCGAAGAGGTAGAGGTCAAGAAGGGCGCGAAGAAGCCCGAAGCGCCCAAGCCGCGTACCGGTTCGCTGTTCAAATCCATGAATTTGGAGAGCATTACGCTCGAGGACGCGCTCAAGCTGCTGTCGCTGCCGCGCGTGGTGGGTGTGGATCCGGCCTCGAACGAGGAGATCACCGCGCAGAACGGGCGTTACGGCCCGTACCTGAAGAAGGGCACCGATTCGCGGTCGCTGACCGGTGAGGATCAGATCTTCTCGGTCACCCTCGAGGAGGCGCTCAAGATCTACGCCGAGCCCAAGCGGCGCGGCGGTCAGGCCGCGACCGCGCCGCCGCTGCGCGAGCTGGGTGTGGATCCGGTGTCGGAGAAGCCGATGGTGATCAAGGACGGCCGGTTCGGCCCGTACGTCACCGACGGCGAGACCAACGCGAGTCTGCGCAAGGGCGACGAGGTCGAGTCCATCACCGACGCAAGGGCTTCGGAGCTGCTGGCGGATCGGCGGGCACGCGGCCCGGTGAAGAAGGCGGCCAAGAAGACCGCCGCGAAGAAGACGGCCGCGAAGAAGACCCCGGCCAAGAAGGCCGCCGCCAAGGCGACCGCGACCAAGGCGACGGCCACCAAGGTGGTCAAGAAGGCGGCCGCGAAGAAGGTCGCCAAGAAGACGGCCGACGGCGCCACGACCAAGGCCGCGGCCGCCAAGAAGACATCCGCTTCCCAGTAGTCCGCGATTCGGATCGCCCGCTCCGGCGGGCGATCATCACGGTGGAGTGCGCCGGGGGCCTGCCGTAGCGTGTAGGCCGATACGCACCCAGGGGAAGGATCAGCGGATGACCGTCGACAACGAGCGTGAGCAGTTGATCGCGTTTCTCGCCGAGGAGCGGGACCTTTTTCGGATCACCCTGCGCGGGTTGACCGAGGAGCAGGCCCGGCAGCGCAGCACGGTCAGCGAGCTCACCCTCGGCGGTCTGCTGCACCACATCAACAACTGTGAGCGGCACTGGACGACCATCCTGGTCGAGCGCGACGAGAACGCCGAAATCGATCTCGCCGCAATGGATTCCGAGTACAAGATGGGTGCGGACGAGACGGTTGCCGGACTGCTCGCCGAGTGGGAGGCGACCGCCGAGCACACCGCGAAGGTGATTCGCGAACTCCCGACCCTGGACGACACGGTGCCGCAGCCGATCGCGCCGTGGACCCCGGAGCCGGTGCGGCTGCCGGTGCGCTGGGTGCTGCTGCACATCCTGCGGGAGATCTCCCAGCACGCCGGGCACGCGGACATCATCCGCGAGGCGGTCGACGGGGCGAATTCCACGTATTCGCGCATGCCCTGACGCGCCGCACCCGGCGGGGAGCGGGGGTGTCGGGGGCCGACAGTAGGGTGTACGGCGTGGCAGGAGTCTTCGATCGGCTGGTGGGCCAGGACGCGGTCGAGTCCGATCTGTTGGTGGCGGCGGTGGCCGCGCGCGGTGGCGCGGGGGTCTCGTCCTCGGCGATGACGCATTCGTGGCTGTTCACCGGGCCGCCCGGGTCGGGCCGATCCGAGGCGGCGCTGTGTTTCGCGGCCGCCCTGCAGTGCACCGATCCGGATAACCCGGGGTGCGGTACCTGCCACGCCTGCACCACGACGATGGCCGGTACGCACGGTGATGTGCGGCGGGTGGTGCCCGAGGGTTTGAGCATCACGACCAAGGAGATGCGGTCGATCGTGCAGGTCGCCGCCCGCCGTCCCAGTACCGGGCGGTGGCAGGTGGTGGTGGTCGAGGACGCCGATCGCCTGACCGAGGGCGCGGGCAACGTGCTGCTCAAGGTTGTCGAGGAGCCGCCCGCGCGGACGGTGTTCCTGCTGTGCGCGCCGTCGGTGGATCCGGAGGACATCTCGGTCACGCTGCGTTCGCGGTGCCGGCACGTGCATCTGTCGACGCCGTCGGCCGACGCGATCGCGCGGGTGCTGCGTGAACGTGACGGGCTGCCCGCCGCTCAGGCGTCCTGGGCGGCGGCCGTCAGCGGTGGTCATGTCGCGCGAGCGCGCCGGCTGGCCACCGACGAGGATGCCCGGTCCCGGCGCAAGCGGGCGCTGGCCCTGGTCGCGGCGACGGCCCGGCCCGGGGTCGCCTATACCGCCGCCGACGAGCTGGTGAAGTCTGCCGATGACGAGGCCAAGCAGTTGACCGTCGGCCGCGACGAGCAGGAGCGCGACGCCCTCGCGACCGCGCTCGGCGCGGGCGGCACCGGTAAGGGCGCGGCGTCGGCGACCCGCGGTTCGGTCGGTGTGCTCAAGGATCTGGAGAAGCGCCAGAAGTCCCGCGCGACCCGCACCGGCCGCGACGCCCTGGACCGCGCGCTCATCGATGTCGCGGGCCTGTACCGCGATGCCCTCGCGGTCCGGTTCGGCGCGGCGACCGCCGACTCGAAATCCGGTGTGACACTGACCCATCCGGACATGGCCGACCAGATCCGCGAGCTCGCGGGCGATGTCCGTCCCGAGGGCCTGCTGCGTTCGATCGAGGCGGTCCTGGATTGCCGCGAGGCCCTGGAGACGAATGTGAAGCCCCGCTTCGCGGTGGCGGCGATGGTCGCAACCCTGATAGCGGCCCGCTCCGCGTGACCGTGACCACCGATTTTCGCGATCCGCCCCCGAGACGATAGACTCGCACCGCCGGAAGGCACGCCGCCTTAGCTCAGTCGGTAGAGCGCTTCACTCGTAATGAAAAGGTCGGGGGTTCGATTCCCCCAGGCGGCTCCATGAAGGGCCCCGATACTTCGGTATCGGGGCTTTTGAGTTTGAGGGGTCTAACGGTTTCCTGGCCGGAGTTGCTGGTGTTCTGTTCTAGAGGGGCTGCATGGCTGACGACCTCGACACTGTGACCGCGGCGGCATCTCAGAATCCGTGGGCCTCGTAATCGGAGCAGCATCATGGAGCTGAAAGCTTCGGGATGCATCTGCGGATGACCACCGCGAGGTGGCGATCATCGATCGGTGGCTTGGTGAGCGGACCATGCTGCGGTGATCAGCAGTGCCAGGCTTCTTTCGATGATCGGACAAATAGGGCATGCATCGTCACGGCTGTGGCACCGAGAGTCATCTTGTTGGCCAACAGAAATGAGACGAGTTCAGTACTCTCCGGGGGTCAGGCTTGGGTGGAGCAGGCCTGCAGGGGCGGCAGGAGGCTCGCGTGGCACGCGAATGGTCCTATTGGACGAGCAACAAGCTCCAGATACTCGGCGACTACATACCTGCTTTCAACACGGCGTCGAAGCGGAGTGAGGAGCGACTCTACCTCGATCTGATGGCCGGTCGGCCGGAGAATGTTCAGCGCCTCACGGGAGAAGTGATCGATGGTTCGCCGCGGCGCGTGCTGTCCGCAGCCCCCGGATTTACGCGTCACTACTTCTTCGAGCTTCCTTCGAACGCTGGCGAGCTCGATGCCGTACTTCGGAAAGACTTCCCGCTCAAAAACTTCCGTGTGGTATCCGGCGACTGCAATCGCACGATCGACGGTGTGCTTGCCGAACTGCGGGACTTCCGGTGGGCACCCACCTTCGTCTTCATTGATCAGCAAGCCGCAGAGGTCGAGTGGGAGACACTGGTTAAGCTGGCCCGGTTCAAGGGAGAAGGAGCGAAAACCAAACCTGAGCTGTGGCTTCTGGTCTCGCCGGCCTTCGTCGCTCGTGGTGTCGGCGGCAGAAAGTCGCACGCTTTCCGGGAGAAGGTCACTCGCTTCTACGGCACCTGCAACTGGCTGAACATTCAAGAAGCGAGGGAAGCTCGCGAGATCTCCGGCGAGGAGTACCGCGACGAGATGGTCAACCTCATCCGCCACCAGCTGGCGGAGCGGCTCGGATACAAGTTCACGCAGCGGATCCCGATGCGGATGACGAACAAGAGCACCATCTACGACATGGTTTTCGCTGGCGACCACGACGTGGGCGACAAGATCATGCAGCACCTGTACAACAAGGCTGCCGAGCGCGAGCCTGAAATGATGGCCGAAGCCTGCCGGCTGAAGGCCTTGCAGCAGGAAGAGCAATCAGGCAAGTTCGCGCTGTTCGATCTGCCTCCCGTCACGCCGCAGGTCAAGGTCGACAAGCTCTGGCGGCCAACCTCGTATTGGCAACCTGGAACTCGGAAGTGGTGGACCGAGCGCGACCGGGGACTCGGCGCTCGGCCGTGACATCACGCCGTCAGGACGGGCATTCCGTCCCAGAGGCGACCATCGAGCTCGCGCCCCATGGCTTTCGGGGTCCGGCCGCCCCACTGCTTGAAGAAGAAGGGGACTGCGGCAGCCTCACAGGCGTCACGAATGTCGCGCACCCATGCCGGATCCATCGGCCGGTGGCCGACGCCAGATTCACCGCCGGCGATCACCCAGCCGATACCATCGAGTTGCAAGCAGCCGAGTGGGCCGAGCAACGGTTCGCACGATAGAAATCGGACGGCGGCAGGTACGTTGCGCAGGTGCTCGACGCGGTTCAGGTAGTCGGACGTTTCGACTGAGACTCCCATCCATACGTTGCTGGGCCAATCTAGTTGATCCGCAATGCGTTTCAATCGCAATGATCGTTTGGTGAGCACTTGGTATGTGTGTTGTGGGGTTTCGCGCATCACATCGAAGACGTCGCGGATGAAGCTGATAGGGACCTTGGCGTGGAACAGGTCCGACATGCTGTTGACGAACACGACGCGCGGCTGTCGCCAGCGCAGTGGAATATCCAGTGCCGAAGGATGAGTAGTTAGGCCGAATCCTGGACCTGACGTGCGCGGATCTCCATCGTTTTGGTACTTTTCCGCCCCCATCGCTTTGAGGCGCTTTGCTAGGGTCATCGCGTAGCAGTGATCGCATCCGGGTGAAACGCTGTCACATCCGGTCACCGGGTTCCATGTCGCTTCGGTCCATTCGATACTCGACTTGTCCGCCATGACACCTCCCCTCTTGAATTTGGTCTTGACAGTACATTCGGTAGGACGGGCGCAGTGCGTGATGGATCAGCTCGAGGGCTGCGGCCGCCGATGCTCTTGAACCCCAGCGAAGTCCCGTCGAAGTGCATTACTCCTACGTGCTGCGAATGTGTGTTCGATTGCTGAGAGTAGTCAGCTGATGGCGTCTTTGGAGGTGGATGATTGCCGTCGGGCAGTACTCGACGTCAAGGGGGAGTGCCACGTTCCCTCGCCCGCCGTTTCGAGGGCTATCTCCCCGGCGGCTAGGAAAGGCCCCCGATACTTCGGTATCGGGGGCCTTTTCGTGTGGTGGGGTGGGGTTTTCGGGCGTTGTGCACAGGTTCGGGACGGGCGGGGATGGATCCGGCGGACCGGTCAGGAGAACAGGCCGCGGCCGGTCGTCAGGGGGAGGTCGGTGGCGGTCAGGAGGCCGGGGCGGGCCGTGACCACCGCGGGGACCGCGCTGACCAGGCGGGCCGCCGTGCCGACCACGCCGGCCTCGGCGTGGTCGCCGTTGCTGTAGAGCTGCAGGTCCAGGGTGTAGTCGGGTTCGCCCTTGATTTCCACTCGGTAGCAACCCTTTCCGGCCGGTTGGGGCCAGTCGGGGGCGAGGTCGGGGTGCAGGCGGGTGACGTGTTCGAGGGTCAGGAGGGTGCGGTCGCCGCGGACGCCGTGCAGTTGGAAGCGCAGGGCCGCGGCGGTGCCGGGTTCGATGACCCGGTCGCCGACCTTGATCGGTTCGGTGGCAGGAATGCGTTCGAAATGCTGTGTCACGGTGTCTATTTCGACATCGAGGGCGTTGGCGAGCTGGCGGATGACGCTGCCCCAGGCGAGGGTGAGGACGCCGGGTTGCAGGAGCAGGGGGAGGTCGTCCAGGGCGCTGCCGAAGCCCATGATGTCGAAGACGACCTTGGGGTTGTCGTAGGTGGAGTAGTCCATGATCTCCGAGCAGACGATGGCGTCTATCCGCTCCGAGCCGCTGGAGAGCACCAGGGGCAGCCAGTCGTTGGCCCAGCCGGGGTCGATGCCGTTCACCCAGAGCGAGGCGTTGCCCGCTTCGGCGGCTTCGATGATGGGGGCGATGGCCTCGTCGGGCAGGGTCCCGTAGGGGAATTGCAGGAAGACTGGGCTGCTGGAGACCACGTTGATGCCCGCGCGCAGGAACGTCTTCAGATCCTCGACCGATTCCATGAGGCGGTCGTCGGCCATGGCGGTGTGGACTATGCAGTCCGGTTTCAAGGCGATGAGGGCCGCGGCGTCGGTGGTCGCGAGGATGCCGGTTTCGCGATCCAGGCCCGCGAGTTCGCCCGCGTCCTTACCCGCCTTGGCGGGGCCGGATACCCAGACGCCGACCAGGTCGAGTTCGGGCCGGGCCAGGATCGAGCGCAGGGCCCGACGGCCGACGTTGCCGGTACTCCATTGGACTACGCGATATGTCATGACGGACTCCGGTTCACAGGTCGGGCAGGCCGAGTTCGAGGTTGGGGGCCTCGATGCCGCCGTCGACCTCGAGGATCTTGCCGGTGATGTAGCCGCCGGCGGGGGAGCACAGGAAGACGATCGCGGCGGCGATCTCCCAGGGCTCGCCGAGACGCTTGAGCGGTGTCGCGGACTCCATGCGGGCCTTGATCTCCGGGTTCTGGGCGACGACGTCCAGGGCCGAGGTCAGCACCGAACCGACGGCGATGGCGTTCACCCGGATGCGCGGGGACAGGTCGGTGGCGGCCATGCGGGTCCAGTGCGCGAGGGCGGCCTTGGCGGTGCCGTAGGCCAGGAAGCCGCGGCCGGCGGTGCGGCCGAGCATGGAGGAGATGGACACGACCGAACCGCCGCCGGTCTCGAGCAGGTGCGGGACGGCGGCCTGGGTGAGGGCGTGCGCGGTAGAGACGTTGAAGCGGAAGGCGTCTTCCAGGAACTGCGGCGAGGTGGTGGTGAAGGTGTTCGGCATGGTGCCGCCGACGTTGTTGACGACGATGTCGAGGCGGCCGAGTTCGGCGGCGGCCCGGTCCGCGAAGGCGGTGACGTTCGACAGGTCCGACAGGTCGCCGGGCACGGTGATCGCCCGGCGGCCCAGGGCGCGAATCTTGCCCGCCACCTCCTCGATCTGCGCCGGGGTGCGGGCGGCCAGGGCCACGTCGGCGCCCGCTTCGGCGAGCGCGAGCGCGGTGGCGGCGCCGATGCCGCGGCCCGCGCCGGTCACGATGGCCACGCGGCCGTCCAGTCGGAAAGAATCAAGAATCATCGGGTGCGGTCCCCTCTCGGTGATGACGGTCACACGAAGCTTTAAGAACATTCGCTTAACTGTCAAGGAGGAGTTCTTTCCGCGCTGGTGGCGGCTATTCTGCTTACGGTGGAACCGCGCCCGGGCGTGCGGTCGGCTGGCGATGAGGGAGGTGCGGCGGTGGCGGTGACCGAGGCGCGGGAACGGATCATCCTCGCGGCGGAACGGCTGATCGCGGAGCGCGGGCAGAGCGTGCCGCTGCGCGACATCGCCGCGGCGGCCGGGCAGCGGAACAATTCGGCGATCCAGTATCACTTCGGCTCGCGGGACGGACTCATCGAAGCGGTGGTCGAACTGCGGATGGGCACCCTCGAGGTGCGGCGGCTGGAACTGCTTGCGGAGCAGGCGGGTTCGGGCGCCGAAGTCGGGGTGCACGAACTGCTCGAGGCACTGGTCATCCCCATGTTCGAGCTGGGGGAGCGGCACGGGATCAACCACTACGCGCGCTTCTTGGAGCAGGTGCACACCCATCCGGCGGTCACCGACGCGAGCAATCTGGAGAGCGAGGCGCGCACCTCGGTGCGAGTCATCATGCAGCGCTTGGACGGTGCGCTGCCGGAGCTGACCCCGCGCCTGCGGGTGCGGCGGTTGCGCGCGCTGTCCACGGCGCTGTTCGCGCTGCTCGCCGATCACGAGCGCGCGGTGGAAGCCGGTCGGATCGCCGCGGGGGATGTGGATGCCTGGGGAGAAATCGTGGACATGCTCGCGGGGGCGCTCACCGCGCCGGTCAGCACCCGCGTGCCGCTGCGCTGACCGACCCTGGCCGAGCCGAGCCGAGCCGAGCCCGGGTGCGAGTCGATTGATTTCCCGCACACCGATTTCCGGTCCCCGGGGGTGCGAAGTCGGCGGTGACCTGGCAGGTCCCGATGGTCGCCGCTAACGTTGATGCTCGTGGACACCGCTCTCGGCTTCGAATCCAGGACCCGCCCCAACCGGTGGGGCGTGGGCCTTCCGTTGCTCGTGGGCGCCGGGGTGGCGGCGGGGTTCGCGGCCCTGCATTTTCGCGATCCGCACGTGGAGGGATCGTGGGGGCTGTGCCCCTTCCAGGTGCTCACCGGATATTGGTGCCCCGGCTGCGGCGGCCTGCGCGGCCTGCACAACCTGACCGACGGCCGGGTGCTCGACGCGATCCAGAGCAACGTGCTGATCGTCCCGCTGCTGCTCGGCTTCCTCGCTTTCTGGAGTGTGTGGCTGGTCCGCGCCTGGCGCGGCAACCCGAAGCCTCGACTACCCAAGGTGCTGCCGCGCTCCGCGCTGTGGATAGTCCTGGTTCTGCTCTTCGCCTTCACCGTGCTGCGCAATACCCCGTGGGGGACGTGGCTCGCACCGGTGTGAGAGACGGGTCGTGGCGGACCGTGCACCTGTGGATGATTCGTCGGCGGATCGCCTCTTGAACGGGATGTATCGGACATTTCGTGCGCTCAGTGCCGGTCGGCAGGTTGTGCACAGCTGTGGATAACTCGGCGTTGCATCGAATTCCGGTTGGCATCGAGTTCTGCGGTGCGGCACGGTCGGGACCCTGCGGTGGGCAGCGAGTACCGGCCTCCGGCGGCGTGCCGGGGGAATGAGAACCGGCGGCCGGGGCATGCTCTCGCTATGAGCGATTCGTTGCGGGAGCGGGTGCGGGCCAAGCTGATCCGGCAGTTGGCGGAGGACGGTCCGCCCGACATCGAGCAGGAGGACGGGCGGCAGCTGTCCGTGCAGGACGATCTCGATCTGCTGAACGCCGTGGGCGACGACGACCCGGTGGTGGAGGAGCTCGCCGCGCGGTACCTGGTGCCGTAGCGCGATCATCGGCGGATCGGATCGCGGTGCACCCGCGATCTCGAACCGGTCCTGTTCCCGGTGGCCGTGATTCACGCGCCGCGCGCGGTCGCACCGAATCCGACTTCGATGCGACCGCACGGCCGGGACGTCAGAACCCGCAGGGCGCCGCGCCCGCGTCGGTGGCGGCGAAGGGGCGGGTTTCGGGGGCGGGGTTCCACTGGCCGTCGGTCTCGGCGTAGTCCCAGCTCGGACCCTTGTGGACGAGTGTGGATATCGCGTCCACGAGGCGATCGACATCGGTCGCGGTGGTGCCGAGCCCGATGCTGGCCCGCAGCGCCGCGTCCACGCCGAGGCGGGCCAGCAGCGGGTGGGCGCAGAACCGCCCGTCGCGCACCCCGATGCCGTGTTCGGCCGACAGATACGCCGCGACCCGGCCGGGTTCGAAGCCGTCCACGGTGAACGCGACGATGCCTACCGCGTCGGCGCTGTCCCGCCAGATCCGCAGGAAGTTCACGCCCGGAACGGTTTTCAGGCCGTAGCGCAGCCGGTGCGTGAGGTACCGCTCGTGCTCGAGCACCTCGGTCTCGTCCAGGCTCGCCAGGGCGTCGCAGGCCGCCGCCAGCGCGGCCACGCCCAGGACGTTGGGCGACCCGGCCTCGTGGCGCTGCGGGGCGGGCGCCCACTCCACGCCGTCCGCGCTGACCGCGCGCACCGCACCGCCGCCGGCCAGGTACGGCTCGGCCGCGTCGAGCCAGTCGCGGCGGCCGACCAGCACGCCCGCGCCGAACGGCGCGTACGCCTTGTGCCCGGAGAAGGCCAGGTAGTCGATGCCCGCGGCGCGCAGGTCGATGCGCCGGTGCGGGGCCAGCTGTGCGGCGTCCACCAGGATGCGGGTCCCGCACTGATGCGCGATCCAGGCCAGCCGCTCGAGCGGGAGCAGTTCGCCGGTCACATTGGACGCGCCCGTGATCGCCAGCAGCGCTGCGGGTTTGGCGCAGAGTTCGGCGACCACGCGCTGAATGGTCTCCTCGACGGTGTCCGCGGCGGGCACCACCCGGCGGCCGTGCCGGGTCCACGGCAGGAAGTTGGCGTGGTGCTCGACATCGAGCACCACGGTGTCACCGGGCACGCAGGCGGCGAGCAGGTTCAGCGCGTCGGTGGTGTTGCGGGTGAACACCACGACCTGGTCGTCGTCGGCGTTGAGGAAGCGGGCGACCGAACCCCGCGCGGCCTCGTAGCAGTCGGTGGAGATGCGCGAGGCGTAGCCCGCGCCGCGGTGCACGCTGGCGTAGTACGGCAGCAGCGCCGCGACGCGGTCGGTGACCTGCGCCAAAGCCGGTGCGCTGGCGGCGTAGTCGAAGTTGGCGTAGCCGGTCTCGCCACCTTGGACGAGGGGAACCCGCAGGTCGCAACCGGAGACGGTGGCGAGCGGGGCACAGGAGCGGTCGGCGAATGCAGTCATCACGAAATCCCATCGGGGCAAGGGACGCGCGATCAGAAATGGGTGATCGAGAGTCCGCGCTTGCCGCGCCCGGTCGGGCGGCGGCCCGGTCGTCACCTGGAGCACCCCACCGCGGAGGAGGGTTGCCGACCAGCTAGCCAGGGCTTTGCGCTGGTACTCATGACCTGATTGAGAAGGCTGGCAGACGTTCGGCGGGATTGTCAAGCCCTTCCGGAAAATCATCCGAAAGTTGGAAGGGCAGGGGCGGAAAGGTCGAATCGCGAGAACGTTGCTGACCCGTACAGTCGATGTAGAAGTTAGGGTAGCCAAAGTAGTGCGCCCTGGGAGTTGAAGCGAGGATGCTCGATCATGTTGGAGACCAGCACACCGTTCTCGACGCTCATCCGCACCGCGACCGAGCAGCAGCACGCCGAGGCGGAGCATTCCACGTTCATGCGCGACCTGCTCACCGGTCAGCTGGGCGTCGAGGCGTTCTACCGGTACACCTCGCAGCTGTGGTTCGTCTACGAGGCACTCGAAAAGGACACGGCCGCACTGGCTTCGGACCCCGCGGCGGGTCCGTTCATCCGCCCGGAACTGGCGCGCCTGGCCGCGCTGGAGACCGATCTCGCCCATCTGGGCGGCCCGAACTGGCGCGATGAGCTGACCGCGCTGCCCGCCACCGCCGCCTACGCGGCCCGGGTGCGCGAATGCGCGCAGACCTGGCCCGCCGGCTACGTGGTGCATCACTACACCCGCTACCTGGGCGATCTCTCGGGCGGCCAGGTCATTCGCGGTACCGCCGAGAAGCTGTGGAACCTGCCCAAGAAGGGCGACGGCGTGCGGTTCTACGTCTTCGACGAGATCGCCAATCCGGCCGCCTTCAAGCGCGAGTACCGGGCGAGCCTGGACGCGCTGCCGCTGGCCGGCGACGAGGTCGAGCGCGTGCTGGACGAGGCCCGCCTCGCCTTCTCCCTGAACACCGACGTGTTCCGTGAACTGGGCACGGAATTCGGCGCGCGAATCTGAATTCCGGACGCCCGGAAGGCCGCCGGCCCGTTTCATCAGGGCGGACGGCGGCCCGCGCCGAGCTCACCCATGGCGGTATTCCCTTGCATTCACCCCGGTGATGCGCTGCCATGGGTGAGTGAGTCCCGCTCTGCTGCTGAGCTTTATCGGGTTGTGCGTGCTGCTGGCCCTGACCCCCGGTCCGGACACCTTCCTGGTGCTGCGCTACGCCATGGCCGGGCCGCGCCCGGCGATCGCGGCCGCGGCGGGTTCGGCGGCGGGCGGCATAGTCTGGGCGCTGGTGGTGGCTGCGGGCGTCGCGGCGCTGCTGGAACAGTCGGCCACCGCGTATCGCGCGCTGAAGGTGATCGGCGGAATCTACCTGGTGTACTTGGGCGTTCGGGCGCTGCTCGCGCACAGGCGGGCCCGGCGGGAGGCGGAGTCCGAACTCGCGCAGGCCGCCCCGCAGGGCCGTGCGGCGTCGATTCGCTCGGCATTCGCCGCCGGTTTGCTGTCCTGCGTGCTGAACCCGAAGGTCGGGCTTTTCTATCTCGCGGTGCTGCCGCAGTTCCTCACCGAGGTGACGTTCGCGAACACCCTGGCCCTGGGCGCCATCGAATCCGTCATCGCCGCAATCGAAATGGTGCTGCTGGCCATGGCGGCCGCGCGGGCGGTGGAACTGCTGAAGCGACCGCGGGTGCGGGACCGGCTGGAGCAGTTGAGCGCGGGAATTCTCGCGGCCCTGGGCGTGGGCACCGCGGCCTCGGCGACCTAGGGCACCCGAACGGCCTCGCGACCCGGTGCACCCGCACGGTGGCGGCGGTTCAGCGCACCGGCGTGGCGGCGACCCGCCACGGCGCGGCTCGAAATCAGTCCGCGATCTCCGCACGGTGATATGCCCCGTCGTAGTACACCAGCGGCCCGACCGCGGGCGCGTCCTCGGTGTTGTCGTGCACCCGCGTGACGAGTCCGATGACGAGGGTGTGATCCCCGATCGGAATCAGCTGGTGCACGTTCGCGCGCACCCAGATCGGGGTGCCGTGCAGCACCGGTTCGCTCGTCTCCAGTGACGTCCATAGGGAACGGTCGGTGAACCGGTCGTCGGCGGACCGGCTGAAGCGCTGCGCGAGGTGTTTCTGATGCTCGCCGAGGAAGTGCACGACGAAGGATTCGGCCTTGGTCATGGCGGCGATGCTCGACGAGGTGGCCGCGATGTTGAACGAGATGAGCGGTGGCTGGGCGGAGAGCGAGGCGAACGAGGTCGCGGTGAAACCGACCGGCCCGTTCTCGGAGTTCAGCGTGACGATGGTGACGCCCGCCGGATAGTGCCGCATGGCGGCTCGGTACTGCTGGGCGGTGATGCCGCTCAGGTCGTCGGGCACATGGAGCTCGGCGCCGGGCGTCGGAGAATCGGTCACGCTCCGAACCTACGCCCTTTCAGTCCACGTCGATGGCCAGCCCGGCGGTGATGCGCACCAGTTCGCCGAAGGTGGTGCGGAAGACCGTGTTCGGATGCCCGCCGGCTGCCCACAGCTCCCCGTGGGCGGCCAGCGCGGTATCGATGAAGGTCGGCAGATTGAGCGGATGCCCGACCGGCGCGATCCCGCCGTCCGGTTGCCCGGTCAACCGCCGGACCATGGCGACGGGGGCGCGGCAGAGCGTCCCGTCCAATCTTCGGCCGGTCGTTTCCAGATTCACCTGGTGCGCGCCCGAGACCAGGAGCAGCACCGGATCGTCGTCCAGCAGGAAGACCAGGGATGTGGTGATCGCTCCCAGATCGACCCCCAGTGCCTGGGCGGCGTCCTGCGCGGTGTGTGCGGGACGGGGCTGGGTGAGGATCACCCCGTGATGCCCGCGGGCGATGAGTGTGTCGGAGACTCTGGCAGCGACCGGTGGTAAGGACCTGCGCATGGGACAAGGGTAGAGCGATTGCGGTGGATGTGCCGGGGTTCAGTATTCGGGATATCCCTCTTCCGGTCCGAGCATGCGGGTGAGGCGCGCACGGGTGATGCGGGCCAGCTCGATCACGGAGCGTTCCGAAACGGATTCGTGCGCACAGGAATCGAAGGCTTCGGCCAGGCCGGCGGCGGACAGGGCGTGCAGTTCGGCGTCGGCGGCGGTGTGGAGGGCTTCGTAGCCCGGATAGGGTCTGCCGTCGGCGATCTTCTCGGCCCAGGTGACGCTGCAGCAGCATTCGTAGAGGGCGTGGATCGCACGGCGGCGGGGGAGTGAATTGAAGTGGTCGAGGCCGATTCCGTGATGCATCAACATCAAGGTCTCCACAGGTAGAGGCGGGTTTTCGGAGGGTCCGTCAATCCTCGATCCCGCGACCCGCCGGAAACCAGTGCGGCGCAGCAGATTTAGCACAGGGTTTACACCGCCCGCCCGGACCGCCCGCACCCCCGATACGCTGGACCGATGACCGATTGGAAGGCTTTCGAGGTCGAGAGCAAGGACCACGTCGCGACGGTGACGCTGACCGGCCCCGGCAAGGGCAATGCCATGGGCCCGGACTTCTGGCGTGAGCTGCCGCTCATCTTCGGCGAACTCGACGCCGACCCCGAGGTGCGGGCCGTCGTGCTCGCCGGTTCGGGTAAGCATTTCTCCTACGGGCTGGACCTGCCCGCCATGGCGCCGGTCTTCGGGCCGCTGCTCGGCGGCGCGCTGGCCGGGCCGCGCACCGACTTCCTCAAGCAGGTGCGCAGCATGCAGGATTCGGTCACCGCGGTGGCTGCCTGCACCAAGCCGGTGATCGCGGCCGTGCAAGGCTGGTGCATCGGCGGCGGCCTGGACCTGATCGCGGCCGCCGACATCCGGCTGGCCAGCGCCGACGCCAAGTTCAGCCTGCGCGAGGCCAAGGTCGCCATCGTGGCGGACATCGGGTCGCTGCATCGGCTGCCCGGCATCATCGGCGAGGGGCATCTGCGCGAGCTCGCGTACACCGCCAAGGACATCGACGCCGCGCGTGCGGAGAAGATCGGCCTGGTCAACGACGTGTTCGAGGATCAGGACGCCATGCTGGCGGCCGCGCACGTCATGGCCCGCGAGATCGCGGACAACCCGCCGCTGGTGGTGCAGGGCATCAAGGACGTGCTCGAGCAGCCCAAGGCGGGCAAGGTCGCGGACGGGCTGCGCTACGTGTCGGCGTGGAACTCGGCGTTCCTGCCCTCGGAGGATCTGACCGAGGCGATTCAGTCCGTGTTCGAGAAGCGCGCGCCGCGCTTCCAGGGGAAGTAACGACTCTCGTAGCCGTGAAAACGAAAGGGTGGCACGGAATTCCGTGCCACCCTTCGTCGTGTCAGCGCGTGCTCAGTGGCCCTGCTCCTGCAGGCGCGCGTACGCCTCGGTGACCAGCTTCTCCGCCTTCTCGCGGCCTTCCCAGCCCTCGACCTTGACCCACTTGCCGGGCTCGAGGTCCTTGTAGCGCTCGAAGAAGTGCGAGATCTCCTTGCGCTGGAACTCCGGGATGTCCTCGACGTCCTGGATGTGGTTCCAGCGCTTGTCGCCGGCGGGCACCGCGACGAGCTTCTCGTCGGTGCCGGCCTCGTCGCTCATGATGAGCACGCCGACGGGACGGGCCTCCACGATCACGCCCGGGAAGACCGGCTCGGGCAGCAGCACCATGCAATCGAGGGGATCGCCGTCGCCGCCGAGGGTGTTCTCGATGTAGCCGTAGTCGGCCGGGTACATCATCGGGGTGTACAGGTAGCGGTCCAGCCGCACGCGTCCGGTCTCGTGATCAACCTCGTATTTGTTGCGCTGACCCCGGGGGATCTCGATGGTGACGTCGAACTCCACGTCATCTCCTTTTTCGGTGGGCGGTAGGGCTGCCGACTCGCCAGCTCGTTCGGGGGAACGACTGCGCAACGAGGATAGTGTGGGACCCGGGTGCGTGGGTTCGGCAGGGACGCCCGAGGCGGACATCGACGCCCGTGGCAGACATCAGGGAGACGGCGGCAGGTGGCTCGGAACAAGCAGAACATGGGTGGGCTGGAAGCCAAGCGGCGTCGCAAAACCTGGATCGTGGTGTCATCGGTGCTGGTCGTCGTGCTGGCGGCGGGTACGGCCGTGGTGCTGACGGTGCAGCCGTGGACCGAGGAGTTCCGCCACGGTGGCTTGACGATCGCCGCGGCGCCGGCGGCGGTGCGACCGATGCCGCAGGTGAGCCCGGCGCCCGCGACCGCGCCCGCGCCCTCGGCCGCCGGGCTGGCGGCCGCGCTGGCGCAGGTGTCGACCACGCCGGATCTGGGTGTCTTCGCGGCGTCGGTGACCGACGCCGAGACCGGAAACGTGCTCTGGACAATGGATCCCGACAAGCCGATGATTCCGGCGTCCAACGCCAAGGTTCTGCTGAGCGCCGCCGCGCTGCTGGCGCTGCCGCCGGATCACCGGGTGACCACCCGGGTGGTGGCCGGGACGGTGGGCAACGAGCTGGTGCTGGTCGGCGGCGGCGATCCCACGCTCACCGCGCAGCCCGATGGCAAGGGGTATTACGAGAACGGTCCCCGGATCGCGGACCTGGTCCAGCAGATCAAGAAGTCGGGCCGCAAGTTCGACACCATCGTGGTGGACACCTCCGCGTACGCGGGGCCGACCCTGGCCAAGGGCTGGGATCCGGTCGATATCGGCGGCGGGTCCATCGCGCCCATCGAATCGGTGATGATCGACGGCGGGCGGCTCGATCCGATGGTCGAGTACTCCCCGCGCACCACCACCCCCGCGCTGGACGCCGGGCGGCGGCTGGCGCGGGAGCTGGGCGTCGACCCGGACAAGACCCGGATCGGCACCGCTTCCCCGGGCGCGGTGGAGGTCGCCGCGGTGCACTCCGCGCCGCTGCGGGATCGGCTGCGCGACATGATGGTTCATTCCGACGACGTGCTGGCCGAGACCATCGGGCGCGAGATCGCGGCGGCGGCCGGCGCGGAGCTGTCCTTCGACGGCACGGTCACCGCGATGGGGACCACGTTGCGCGCCGCCGGATTCGACACCACGGGCCTCGCGCTGTTCGACACCAGCGGCCTCTCGGTCGACGATCTGATTCCGCCGCGCCTGCTCGATCGCCTGGTCGCGGTCGCAGCGCTGCCGTACAACGCTGGTGCGCAAGCCACTTCGGGCGCGGACGCCGGCGCCGCGGATCCGCTCGCCGCGCTGCTGGACTATCTCCCGGTCGCGGGCGCCACCGGGACCCTGGCCGAGCGCTACACCGAGCGCAATCGCGCGGCCGCCGGCTGGGTTCGCGCCAAGACCGGAACTCTGGACGTGGCAAGCTCGTTGGTGGGGTATGTGCTCGATAACGACGGGCGCGTACTCACCTTCGCGCTGATGTCGAACCAGCGGCTCCCCGCAGCGAGCCGTCCGGCCCTGGACGCCTTCACCGCGGTCCTGCGCAATTGTGGCTGCTCCTGACGGGTGGATTGAATATGACCGAATCTCGAGACAGTTCGGCCCCGGGCGTGCCCGCCGGTGAGCATCGGGACGGCGTGCTGGTCGAGACCGGCGCCCGCTCCCGTTCGGCGCTGACCGGCGCGGTGGACTGGGCGCTGGCCGCCCGCACCGGCGCCGCGCTGGTGCCCGCGGGCCCGCGCACCACGCGGCACGCCGCCGAACAGGCCGTCGCCGAGCTGTCCGCCGCCTCGATCCGGGCCGAGGGCCCGGTGCGCGAGGTGAGCGGGCTCATCGACGACGGCGCGATTCCGGCGGCACGGGTGGTGGACCGGCCGGGCTGGATCTCCGCGGCCGCCGATTCCATGGCCCAGCTCACCGGGACCGGGGTCGATCCGGCCGAACAGGGCCGGTTCGCCGGCAAGCCCGGCGGCGTGCAGGCCGGGGCCATGCTGGCGTTCCTGTCCACCGCGATCCTGGGCCAGTACGACCCGTTCAGCGGGCCGGACGGGACCCTGCTGCTGGTCGCGCCCAACATCATGGCGGTCGAGCGCGCACTCGGGGTGCCGCCCAGCGACTTTCGGCTGTGGGTCTGCCTGCACGAGGTGACGCACCGGGTGCAGTTCTCCTCCGCGCCGTGGCTGGCGGAGTACATGCAGCGCAATGTGGAGCTGCTCGGCGAGGCCGGTGACGAGCCGTTCCAGGAGATGCTCGGCCGGCTGCTGGAGGCGGTGAAGGATCGCCGGCGCGGTGAGCAGGATCCGGCGGGCGGCATAGTCGGCCTGCTGCGCGCCACCCAGGCCGAACCCCAGCGCGAGGCGCTGGACCGGCTGCTCATGCTCGGCACCCTGCTCGAAGGCCACGCCGATCACGTGATGGACGCGGTCGGCCCGGCCGTGGTGCCCTCGGTGGCCCGGATCCGCTCGGCCTTCGATCAGCGCCGCCAGCGCCCCGGCAACCCGCTGCAGCGCCTGCTGCGGGCGCTGCTCGGCATGGACGCGAAGGTCGCGCAGTACGTGCGCGGCAAGGCGTTCGTGGACGAGGTGGTGAACACCGTGGGCATGGACCACTTCAACACGATCTGGACCAACGCCGAAACCCTGCCCCGCCCAGCGGAAATCAGCGATCCCCAGCTCTGGGTGACCCGGGTCCTCGGCTAGGACCGCCTCTCCGGGAATTAAAGCCTGACTTAGGCGGTGCGACCGTTGCGTCGGCCGCTTGCGGATACGTGGTGGTCGGGTTCGTTCGTACCCCGGGAGTTACCCCGACCGGTGCGAGATCAGTTGTCGCCTGGCGCAACGCCGAAAGACTCCAGCCTGCGGGCCTGACTGAGGTGGTGCGGCCCGTGCTTTGGCCGCTTGCGGATACGCGGTGCTCGGGTTCGTTCGTACCCGGGGCGTTACCTCGGTCGGTGCGAGATCGGTTGTCGCGTGGCGCAACGCCGTAAGACCCCTGGCTCGGGTGGTGCGGCCCGTGCTTCGGCCGCTCGTGGACACGCGGTGCTCGGGTTCGTTCGTACCCGGGGCGTTACCCCGGTCGGTGCGAGATCGGTTGTCGCCCGGCGCAACGCTGTAAGGCTTCTGTCCGCGGATCGAGATTCCCATCGGCGGTGTGCGGCTCGTTCGAGCGTGTTTGCGACCGCGTCGGGCGGGGTCGCCTAACCCGTTGGAGCGCCGGACCGAAGGCGTCGGTGGGTTGCGTGCGTGCGCATTCAACGGGGCGGGCTTCGTGGGCCCGGTACCGGTGGGGGTGGTGGGTGGGCGTGCGACGATCGGGGGGTGAGTGACCGTCGGCGACTGCCTGAGACGCGAGCCGTGTTGGCGGCGCGGCATGCGGTGCGGGAGTGGGTTGGGCGGTACGCGGCCGGGAGGGCGGTGGCCGTGGGGTTGTCGGGGGGTGCGGATTCGCTGGCGCTGACCGCCGCAGCCGTGGTCGAAGCCGAGGGGGTGGACGCGCTCGTGGTCGATCACGGGTTGCAGGGCGGGTCGGCGGAGGTCGCCGAGGCCGCGGCGGCGGCCGCGCTGGCGCTGGGGTGCCGGTCGGCGCGGGTGTTGCGGGTCGAGGTCGGGCGGGCGGGCGGGCCGGAGGCGGCCGCGCGGCGGGCGCGGTACGAGGCACTGGATCGGGCGCGCGACGGGCTGCCGGTGTTGCTCGGGCACACCCTCGACGATCAGGCCGAGACGGTGTTGCTGGGGCTGTCGCGGGGGTCGGGTGGGCGGTCGATTCGGGGGATGGCCGAGTTCGACGAGCCGTGGGGGCGGCCGCTGCTCGGGGTGCGGCGGGCGGTGACGCGGCAGCTGTGCGCGGACGCCGGGCTCACGCCGTGGGAGGACCCGCACAATCTCGCGCCCGAGTTCACCCGGGTGCGGCTGCGGACCGAGGTGCTGCCGCTGCTGGAAAAGGTGCTGCACGGGGGCGTGGCCCCGGCGCTGGCCCGCACCGCGGCGCAGCTGCGGGAGGACGGCGACGTGCTGGACGCGCTCGCTGAAAGTTTGCTGACCGCGTCCCGTAATGAGCGCGGGCTCGAGATCGAGACGCTCGCCACTGCGCCGGCCGCGATTCGCCGCCGCGTCATTCGCGCCTGGTTGCACGAGGGTGGCGCAAAATCATTGACGGACAGCAATTTACGAGCGGTCGACGCGCTGGTCACGCGATGGCGCGGGCAGGGCGGGGTGGCGCTCGGCGGTTCACCGAGTGGGACGAGGTTGGTTGCCGCGCGTGAACATGGCACGCTCATACTTGGCTGGGACCGCGTCGACACCGACGGCGGTCGACACCATCAGTGAAGGGATACCAGCGGACGTGTACGGGGACGACATCGCGTCGGTGCTGATCAGCGAAGAAGAGATCGCGGCGAAGGTCGACGAGCTCGCGGCTCTGGTAGCCAAGCGTTATCCCGCCGACGCACCCGAGGGTGATCTGCTGCTGGTGGGAGTGCTCAAGGGCGCGATCTTCTTCATGACCGATCTGGCCAAGAAGCTCACCGTGCCGACCCAGATGGAGTTCATGGCCGTCTCCTCGTACGGCTCCTCGACCTCCTCCTCGGGTGTCGTGCGCATCATGAAGGATCTCGACAAGGACATCGCGGGCCGCAATGTGCTGATCGTCGAGGACATCATCGACTCCGGGCTGACGCTGTCGTGGCTGCTGCGCAACCTGTCCAGCCGCAATCCCGCCTCGCTCGAGGTGGTCACGCTGCTGCGCAAGCCGGACGCGCTGCGCACCCAGGTGGATGTCATGGCGGTCGGCTTCGACATCCCGAACGAGTTCGTGGTGGGTTACGGCCTGGATTACGCCGAGCGCTACCGCGATCTGCCGTACATCGGCACCCTGCATCCGAACGTCTACGGGGGCTAGTCCGGCGGGCGCCCGCCCGGTCCGATCTTCCGCACCCGCCCGCCGCTCGTTTCCGGCGGGCGGCGTCGTCGGTTCGGGGTGTGCGGCGCGTCATTCCGCGGCCGATTCGCCCTTCCTGTGACGAAACTCACGTTCGGCGGCCGAGCGCTGTGATCCGGTTAACCCGAGGGCGTTGCTGGGCGGCCGCGCTCGAGTCGCGCCGGTCGGCGGGGGTGTGTAGCGTGGTGTGTGTTACTGCTGGTCACATACCTGCATGAATTCTCGCCTCCGCCACGAGCGGGAATGGCCAGGAATTCGCCCCACCGGTTACCGGAATGTTACGGCCTGCCCCTATGCTCTCTGTAACAAACCTGATGGCTGTTTTCTGAGTCGATTTCCGACTTTCGAACCAGATACGGCTGGTAATTCAAGACCGATTCTGATAGCAAGGGGCTATGGACCCGCATTTGCGCGACCTGCGGTATTTCGTCGCCGTCGCTGAGGAACTGCACTTCACCAACGCCGCCCAGCGGCTGCACATCGCACAGCCGACCCTGTCCCGGCAGATTCGGCAGCTCGAACGCCAGCTCGACGTGGTCCTGTTCGACCGCAATCAGCGCAGCGTCGCGCTCACTGTCGCGGGCAAGGAACTCCTGGAAGGCGCACGCCGCATTCTGGAGCTGTGGGAAGTCACCAACGTCGCACTCCAGGAGGCGGGTGAGGTGCTGCGCGTCGGCATCCAGTCCTCCATCGGACGCGGCCTGATCACCGACCTGGAGAGCGCCAGCGGCCATCGGCTCGCCCTGCACTCCGCGTCCTGGACCGACCCGTCCAGCGGCCTGGCCGGGCGCCAGGCGGACCTGGCGCTCATGTGGCTGCCCGTACCCGACACCGGTCGCTACCGGTGGCAGGTGCTGCGCACCGAGCCGCGCTGGGTGCTGCTGCCGGAGAACCACGCGCTCGCCGGTCAGGAGACCATCGAGTTCGCGGATCTGGTGGACGAGCCCTTCATCGCCATGCCCGCCGAAGCCGGTGCGGCCCGCGATTTCTGGCTCGGCGCCGACGCCCGCAACGGCCGCCAGGCCAAGATCGGCGCGGAAGCGGCCACCGCGGAAGAGCGCCTCGAGGCGGTCTCCCTCGGCCTGGGTGTCTGCCTGCTCGCCGAGAACAACGTCCCGATGTACCGCTGGCCCGGCTTGACCGCCCGCCCCGTGGCCGGCCTGGCCCCCTGCGAACTCGCCGTCGCCTGGCGCGCGGACGACGACCGCCCGACCATCCTCGAGTTCGCGGCCCGCGTGCTCGACGGCGGTTTCGCGGTCCGGGTTCCCGCTACGTCGGGTCAGTCCGCCTAGGCAGCACCCGCACGGTAGTGGCCTCGAGTCGGAGGCAAGGCCACTGCCGATCGTGGTTCCGACAGAAAAGGCAGTCCCCGTGGGGGACTGCCTTTTTCGTGTGCCCGCCTCAGGGGCAGGTGCGCCGCCAGGGGAGCGTCGACTCGATCTGGGCGGCCAGGCGGAGCAGGGTCGACTCGCTGCCGGGCGGACCGGCGAGCTGGGCGGCCAGCGGCATGCCGGTGCGCGGATGCAGCCCGGTCGGCACCGAGATGGCGGGCCAGCCGACCAGGTTCCACAGCGGGGTGAACGGGGAATAGCTCACGTTCGCAACCACATTGGCGAGCCAGGGACGGCGGTGCCAGCGGCCCGCGCGCGGCGGCGCGGTGGCCAGGGTGGGGGTGACGACCACGTCGTAGCGCTCGAAGTAGTCGAGCAGGCGGGCCTCGATCCGATCGACCTGCGCGGCCCGCACCAGACCGCTGCGCAGCGCCAGCTTGCCCAGGGCCACGTGGGTGCGGGTGCGCGGTTGCAACATCTCCGGGTAGGGGACCGCGGCGGCCTCGCGTGCGGCGTTGGCCACCCAGCGCAGCATGAGCGCGAAAGTCGCGCCCTGGTACGGGAGTTCGGATACGCCGATGGTGTGCCCGGCGCGCGCGGCGGCCGCGGCGGCCCGATCCGCCGCGGTGGTCCAGGCGCGATCCACCCGGCCCAGGGCCAGCGGCGGGGCGGTGGCCAGGCCGATGCGCAGGGTCGGCGGCTGCTCCAGATCGGCCAGCGCCGCACGATCGGCGAGCACCGACAGCATCAGCGCCGCGTCGGCGACAGTCGTTGCCAGCACACCGTTTTCGGTCATGCCGCCCCAGGAATCCACCCCGACCTCGGCGGGCACCAGGCCGCGCCCGGGCTTGAGCCCGACCACGCCGCAGCACGCCGCCGGAATGCGCACCGAGCCGAGCCCGTCGTTGCCGTGCGCGAGGGTCACCATGCCGGCGCCGACCGCCGCCCCCGAACCGCCCGAGGAGCCGCCCGCGCTGAACCGCTGATTCCAGGGGCTGCGGGTGATGCCCTCGGTCGAATCGGTGACGCCCCACAGCCCGAGTTCCGGGACGCTGGTCAGCCCGACGACCACCGCGCCCGCCGCGCGCAGGCGCCGCACCACCGGGTGATCCCCGGCGGCGGGCAGGCCGTCGCCCGCCAGCGACCCGGCCCGGGTGACCTCGCCCGCGACGTCGACGTTGTTCTTCACCACCACCGGCACCCCCGCCAGCGGCAGCATGTCCAGGTCCGGCCGGTCGGCCAGCGCGCGGGCCTCGGCGAGCGCGGCCTCGGTGCGAACCACGCTGAACGCGTTGACTTTCCGGTCGCGAGCGTGAATCCGGTCGAGGGCGTCGCGCACCATCTGCTCGGCGGTGACCGAACCCTGCTGCACGGCGGCGGCGATTCCGGTCGCGGTGGTGGCGTCCACGGGCGGTAGCGGATCGAGGAAGGGGGAGGAATCGGGTGCGGAACTCGCCGGATGGGCATCGGTGCGGTCGAGCGGCTCGTGGTCGATGTTCGCGCCGGTGGAGTCGTCCATGGTCATCAGTACCCCGTTCACCGCCGTGCGGTCCGCTAGCGCGGTGCCCTCGTCGTACATGCTGGTGTTCCCCCGTCGCCTCGTGTCGAAATCGGGTGATCCGCTGTGCAGGCGCAAGTTATCATTTCCCGCAATTGCTCGGGGATGATGGTGTCGGGTGTGGCGGGAAATTATCCGCGACAGCAAGAGTTCGACAGTGCGGACGTCGTTCGAGGATGTCCGCGCCGAGCCAGATAGGTGCGGACATGGCTTCAGGTTCCGAGCGCCACTCCGGCCCGCACTCGGCGGGAACGGAATTCAGCGCGGTCGCGGCCTTCACCGCGGCCTGGGGCTCCGGCGCCGGAGCCGATCCGCCGAGCATCGCGGACTTCCTGCCCGACGCCAGCACGCTGCGCCGGGACGCCCTGCTCGAACTGATCCGCGTCGACATGCGCCATCGCTGGCTGCGCCGCACCGCGCCGCACCTGCCGCCCGGCAGTCTGCGCAAGCGCCTGACCGAGTACTGCGCCGAATTTTCCGAGCTCGACGCCCGGGATCTGCCGCCGGGGCTGGTCTACGAGGAGTTCGTGATCCGCCGGCACAGCGGCGAGCGCGTCGATCCCCGCGAGTGCCTGCGCGAGTATCCGGATCAGGCCGCGGAGCTGCGGGAACTGCTCATCGCCGATGACGTGGACCAGAGCACCCGGGCGCCCGGACTGCTGGAAACGGCCACCCGGGACACGCCGGAGCCGCCCGCCGACCTCGGTGAGTCGACGCGTGTCGGACCCGCGCCGAAGCGGTTCACCGGCGCCGGGCTCGGCGACGCCGCGCGGCCGGGTATCGACGACGGCGAAGCGACCCAGCTCGGTCCCGGGCCCGACGATGAGGGCGAACCCACCCGGCTCGGGCCGACGCCGGACGACGACGGCGAGGCAACCCAGCTGGGCCCGGGGCCGCAGGACGAGGGCGAACCCACGCAGCTCGGTCCAAGGCCGCAGGACGAGGGTGAACCCACCCGGCTCGGCTCCCCGCCGGGAGACGACGGCGAAGCGACCCAGCTCGGTCCCGGGCCGGACGATGAGGGTGAACCCACCCGGCTCGGGCCGGCGCCGGACGATGAGGGCGAGGCAACCCAGCTGGGCCCGGGGCCTCAGGACGAGGGCGAACCCACGCAGCTCGGCCCAGGGCCGCAGGACGAGGGTGAACCCACCAGCCGCGGCCTGCCGCCCGGCGAGCAGACCCGCGCCGGGAACGAGTCCGGCGACCCGATCCCGATCGGCGAGCTGTTCGGCGACGCGACCCGCGGCGGCCGCGATCCCCTCGGGGAGCCCACGCGCGCCGAGGACTTCTTCGGCGAACTCACCCGCGGCGGGGCGCGACCGGCCGCGTCAGCCCGGACCGGAGCGCCGGAAGAGGCCACGCGGGCCGGGGGACCGGGTGAGCCCACCCGGGCACGGTCGCTGGACGAGTCCACGCGGTTCGGAGCGCTGGATGAGGCCACTCGCGCCGGTTCCGGGCCGGACGAGTCCACCCGGGCGGGTTCGGGCCCCGGTGACGCCACGCGGGCCGGGGACGCGCCCGGCGACGACGCCACCCGGGCCGAGGATCCGCCCGCCGAGGATTCCACCCGGATTCCCGACTCCGCCGAGGTCCTGGCCGAGACCCGCGCCACCGGCGGGCTGGCCGCCCCCGCCATGAGCGATCTGCTCGACCGCATCGAAATCGGCCAGAGCATAGACGATTTCGACCTGCTCACGGGGCTGGGCAGCGGCGCCTTCGCCCGCGTGTTCCTGGCCCGCCAGCGGTCGCTGCAGCGCCTGGTGGCGGTGAAGATCTCCGCCGACCACGGCACCGAGCCGCAAACCCTGGCCCAGCTCGACCACGACTACATCGTGCGGGTCTTCGACCAGCGGCTGATCTCCGGGATCCGATTCGAGTCCGGGCGGCGGCTGCGGCTGCTGTACATGCAGTTCCTGCCCGGCGGCACCCTGCTGGGCGTACTGCGCTGGGTGCGCGCCACCCCGGTCGCCGAGCGCAGCGGGCAACTGCTGCTGGACGCCGTGGACGCGGCCATGGAGGAGAAGGGTGAGATCCGGCCCACCGATTCCAGCGTGCGCGCCGAGATCGCGAGCCTGAGCTGGCCGGAAGCCGTCGCCTGGCTGGGCCGCCGGCTGGCCGAGGCGCTGGACTACGCCGACGGGCACGGCGTGCTGCACCGCGACGTGAAGCCCGCCAACATCCTGCTCACCGCCGAGGCGGTGCCCAAGCTGGCCGACTTCAACATCAGCTTCGCGCGGAATCTGGAGGACGCCAGCCCGGTCTCGTACTTCGGCGGCTCGCTGTCCTACATGTCGCCCGAGCAGCTCGAGGCCTGCCATCCCGGTCACGCGCACACCGCCGCGGACCTGGACACCCGCGCCGACATCTTCTCCCTCGGCGTGGTGCTGTGGGAATTGCTCACCGGCGCAAAGCCGTTCGACGACTCCACCGCCGGTCCCGGCGATCACGGCGACCGCACCACCCTGGAAGCCATGCTCGCGCGCAGGCGCGGCGGCGTCGAGGGCCCGGCCCTGGACCGGATTCCGCAGGACTGCCCGGCCGCGCTGCGCCGGGTGCTGCTGACCTGCCTGGCCCCCGATCGCGAACAGCGCTGGCGCAGCGGCGCGGTGCTGGCCGAGCAGTTCGCCCTGTGCCTGGATCCACGCGCCCGCGACCTGGTGGACCCGCCGCCGAACAGCTGGCGAATGCGGCTGCGGCCCTGGCTGGTTCCCCTGGTGACCCTCGCGGTGGCGATTCCCAACATCCTGGTCTCGGTGTACAACATCCTGCACAACGACACCCTGATCGTGAGCAGGCTGTCGGCCGAGGCCGAGCGCAGTTTCACCCTGACCACGGCCACCGTGAACTCGCTGTTCTATCCCATCGGCATCGCGATCATCATCTATCTGTGCCGGTTGGTGATCTCGGTGCCGCGCGGCCTGCGCAAGGGCCGCGAGTACGACGCGGAGACCCTGCGCCGCGCGCGCACCGACGTATTGCTGTGCGGGGAGCGCATTTCCTTCGTGGTGTTCTCGCTCTGGGTGCTGGCGGGCATCACCTTCCCGATCGCGCTGCGGCTGGCGACGGGGGAGATACCGGCCCGCGGCATGGTGCATTTCCTGGTGTCGCTGGTGGTGTGCGGGGCCATGGCGGTGGCCTATCCGTTCTTCCTGGTGACCTTCTATCTGGTGCGCTGCATCTATCCGATGTTCCTGCGCGAGGGCGTCAGCGCAGACGACGTCGCGTTGCTGCATCGGCTGGGCCGGCGATGCACCAGCTATCTGGCGGTGGCCGCCTCGGTGCCGCTGCTGGCGGTGGCGGGGGTGACCTTCCTGCCGCCGGACGACATCCCGCTGGTGATCGTCGCCGTACGGGTGCTGAGTGTCGGCGGCATCGCGGCGTTCGTCGTCGTGTACATCATGTTCCGTGCCCTGGAAGCGGATTTGCGAGCCCTCGAACGGGTCGGTACGCCGGTGCGGTCCCACGACACGCGGGAGCGAGCGGGCAGCCGATCGTGAGTGAGCACGCGGCGCAGGCGCTGGCCCGCTTCGCCGCCGAGTGGGAGTCGACACTGCGCGGGCAGCGCCGGGAGCCCCCGTCACCGGCGCGGTTCGTGCCGGACGCGGCCGTCGCGCGGCTGGCCGTGCTCGTCGAACTGGTGCGGGTCGACATCTCCCAGCGCCGCCGGCGCGCGGGTCTGGAGAAGCGAGTCTTCGCGTACCGCACCGAGTTTCCCGAGCTCACCGGCAGTCCCGAGTACGCGGAGCTGGTGTACGAGGAGTTTCTGATCCGCGGCCGCTACCGGCCGGTGGACCCGGAGGTCTTCGCCGCCGACTATCCGGAGGTCGCGGGGGAGCTGCGCGAGCGCCTGCGCGCGGGTGCGCGGACTCCGGCCGCGCCGCCCGCGGATCTGCCCGCCGACATCACCGTGGGCCGCACCCTGGACGACTTCGATCTGCTGACCGATCTCGGCGGGCACGCGCACAGCCGCATGTTCCTGGCCCGTCAGCGCTCCATGCAGCGCCTGGTCGCGGTCCGGGTGGACGCGGGCGCGGACAGCGACACCCACACCGTGGCCCAGCTCGAACACGACTACATCGTGCGGGTTTTCGATCAGCGGCTGCTCACCGGCGCGGCCGGAAAACCGTTGCGGCTGCTGTACATGCAGTACCTGCCCGGCGGCAACGCCGAGGGCGTGCTGCGCCTGCGCCGCGAGCAGGGTAGCGATGGCGGCGGCGCGGTGCTGCTGCGCGCGGTGGACGCGGCCATGGAGACCCGGGGCGAGATCCGGCCGGTCGATTCGCGGGTGCGCGCCGAGCTCGCGGCCGCGAGCTGGCCCGAAACCGTGGCCTGGGTGGGCCGCAGGCTCGCGACGGCCCTGGACCACGCCAACCGGGAAGGCGTGCTGCACCACGACATTCGCCCCGCGAACGTGCTCTTCACCGCCGAGGGCGTGCCGAAGCTCGCGGACTTCGCCCTGGGCCCGCGCTATTGGGATCCGGCGTCGGCCGGCATGGCGCAGGCAACCCCGGCCCAGGTGGCGGACCTCCGCTGGCGGGCCCCCGAGTCCCTGGCCGCCGCCCTGGACCCCGCGGCCCCCCTCCCCGACACCCGCGCCGACATCTATTCCCTCGGCGTCCTCCTCTGGGAGATGCTCACCGGCGCACCACCGTTCGGCGATTCCGAGCCCGGCGAGACACCCGGCCACGCCGAAACAGTCACGCCGACAAAGTCTTTCGGGCAGTCGACGGTTGCGGACATGCTCGAGCGGCGGCGGGCCGGGGTGCCCGCGGCCGCGCTGGCGGCGTTGCCCGCCGACACACCGCATGCGCTGCGGCGGGTGCTGCTCGAGTGTCTGGAACCCGAACCGGCTGACCGGCGATCGAGCGGGGCCGAGCTGGCGGGGCAGTTCGATCTGTGCCTGGACGCGCGGGCTCGGGACCTGGTCGACCCGCCGCGGCGCAGCTGGCGGGCGCGGGCGCGGGGGTGGGCGGTGCCCATCGCCGCGCTGTGCCTCGGGCTGCCCAATCTGCTCGCCAGCGTGTACAAGATCAATCTCAGTGGGAGCCTGATCGGGCAGCACCTGACCGTCGCCGAGCAGCAGACCTACGCGCATACGGTGCTGGTGGCCAACCTCATCGCGTTTCCGCTCGCCGGGCTGCTGCTGCTCTGGCTGGCCCGGCGGCCGCTGACCGTCACCTACCGGCTCGCGCGCGGGCACCGGTTCTCCGATGCCGAACTCGCCCGTGCCCGCGCCGACACCCTGCTGGTCGGTGAGCGCGCGGTGTGGGTGTCGGCGGGGGCCTGGATAGCCTCGGGCATCGGCTGGCCCACCGCGCTGGTGCTGGCCGGAGTTCGATTGCCCGACAACGCACTCGCGCAGATCTGGATCGGCCAGCTGGTCTGCGCCGCCATGGCGCTGGCCTATCCGTTCTTCCTGATCACCGTGTACTCGGTGCGGTCGCTGTATCCGCCGCTGCTCTCCCACGGCACCGTCGGCCCCGCCGACCGCGATCGCATGCGGCGGCTGGCCCGGCGCAGCAACTGGTATCTCGGTGTCGCGGCGTCCGTTCCGCTGCTCGGCGTCGCGTCGGCGACGTTCGTCTCCCGCGCCGACCTGGCCCTGGTGATCGACACCGTCCGCTGGCTCAGCGTGGGCGGTGTCCTGGCCTTCGCGGCGAGCTACTGGCTCTCCCGGCTCCTGGAAGCCGACCTGCTGTCCCTGGTGCGCGCGATCCCGGCCGAACGCGGCCGCGCCGCAGCGCGTTCGGGATCCGGCGGCCGGGCCGCGTGATCCCTCGCGCCCGGCTCCGGCCCGCCCTGTTCGGCTACGCGCGCGCGGCGCCCGCCAGGTTGCCCGTAACGGTGTCGGCCAGCACGTCCTCCAGCGGGGTGGGGGACAGGCCGAAGGTGCGCTCGGTGCGGGTGGAATCGAGCAGTTCGGGATGGGTCATGGTGTACGACATCTCGATCAGCTCGGCCACGATCGGGTCCTGCGCGCCCGCCCAGGCGATGTCCCCCAACGACATCGAGGTCAGCCGCGGCTCCGGCGCCCCCGCTCGCGCGGCCAGCCGGGCGGTCAGCTCCCGCACCGAGACCGTGGTCGAGGGCACGTGCCAGGCGTGGCCCGGCGCGCGGTCGTCCCGGGCCACGGTGACCAGGGTGCGCGCCACGTCGTCCACGAAGGACCAGCTGTGCGGTGCGTCCAGATCACCCGGGTACGCGGCGGGTTCGCCGGCCAGCACGGGTGTGGTCACCAGGAGATTGAACAGCGACCCGGCGTCGCCGCCCAGGAAGTCCGCGGCGCGCACCTCGGCGACCCGGGCCCGGCCCGCCGCGTGCGCGGCCAGGGCGTCCAGCCAGATCTGCGCGCGCACAGCCCCTTTCACCGAGATCGGCGCCATGGGCAGATCCTCGGTGAGCGGCCCGTCCGCCCGCCCGTAGCCGTAGATATTGCTCAGCGACACCAGCGTCGCCCCGGTGCGTTCGGCCGCGCTCAGCAGCGCGGCGGCGATGGGCGGGAAGTCCGTCGGCCACCGGTTGTAGGCGGGCCAGGCGGTGTTGATCAGAGCGCTTGCGCCCGTGGCGAGTTCGGTGAGCCGCTCGGCGTCCGAGGCGTCCCCGGCCGCCAACTCGATGAGCGGATGCGCGGGCCCGAGCCCGCGCCGGCTGACCAGTCGCACCCGCTCCCCGGACTCGGCGAGCAACAGGGCGGTGCGGGAGCCGGTGCTGCCCGCACCCGCGACGACGTGCAGAGACATGGTGATTCCCCTCGTTTCCGGGCCGCCGCTCGACGGCCCGCATCGAGCCTGCTCCCGCGAATCGAGCTACGGTAGTGGCCGGAAAGCCACATATCCCAAGGATCGAGCCATGCACCGGATCGCCGTCCTCGCCATCCCGCCCGTCATCAGTTTCGACGTGGGCATCCCCGAAATCGTCTTTCCGGCAGTGCGGGTCGACGGACGCCCGGCGTACGAGGTGGTGATGTGCACCGCCGATCCCGGCGCCGTGCCCGGCTACACCGGGCGCTCGTACCTCATCGACGCGGGCCTGGAAGCCGTGGCCGCGGCCGACACCGTCATCGTCACCGGCGCGGGCTCCCGGGACGACTGCGATCCCCGGGTGCTGCTGGCCCTGCGCGCGGCCGCCGCTGCGGGCACCCGCATCGCCTCGATCTGCACCGGCGCGTTCGCATTGGCCCAGGCAGGTCTGCTCGATCACCGCCCCGCCACCACCTACTGGCTGTACTCGCAGGAGATGCGCGAGCGCTTCCCCACGGTGGACCTGCAACCCGACGTGCTCTTCGTCGACGACGGCCAGGTGCTGACCTCCGCGGGCCTGGCCGCCGGGCTGGACCTGTGCGTGCACATCGTGCGCCGCGATCACGGTGCGGCGGTGGCCAATACGGTCGCGCGGCTGGCCGTGGTCGCCCCGATCCGCCCGGGCGGGCAGGCGCAGTTCATCGAGACGCCGCTGCCGCCGGAGACCGGCGCCGCGCTGGCGGCCACCCGCGCCTGGGCGCTCGCCAGGCTGGACGAACCGATCGGCCTGCGCGAGCTGGCCGCGCACGCGCACACGAGCACCCGCACGCTGACCCGCCGCTTCCGCGCCGAGACCGGATCCAGCCCGCTGCAGTGGCTGCTGCACCAGCGCGTGGACCGGGCCCGCGAACTGCTCGAGGTCACCGATCTGCCGATCGACGAGGTGGCCCGCCGGTCCGGGCTCGGCACCGCCGAATCGCTGCGGCTGCACCTGACCCGGCGGCACGGGCTGCCGCCGAGCGCGTACCGAAAAGCGTTCAGCCGCCGCTGACCTCGCGGTGTCGCGGGCCGCAGGGGTGTGCCCGGCAGTAGGGTGCTGGGGTGGCTCGCATCGGCGTCGAAACGACCCTGTCGGAGCTTGCGGCGCGCCTGCGACGGCGAGCGGACGGACATTCCGGGCGATTCATCCTGGGGATCGCGGGCCCGCCCGGCGCGGGCAAATCCACACTGGCACGCGGGGTCCGCGACGAGCTGAACGCCGCGGCCGGGGCCGAACTCGCCGAGGTCGCGCCCATGGACGGATTCCACCTCAGCAACGCGCGCCTGCGGGCCGCCGGCGATCTGGCCCGCAAGGGTGAACCCGACACCTTCGACGCCGCTGCGTATGTCGCGACCCTGCGCGCCCTGCGCGACACCCCACCCGGCCGCCCGGTGCCCTGGCCCACCTACTCGCGCGAACTGCACGAGCCGGTGCCCGGCGGCGTCGTCTTCGAGGCGCACCCCATCATCATCACCGAGGGCAACTACCTGCTGCTCGCGGACGACGCCGCCCCCGGCTGGTCCGCCGTGCGCCCCCTGCTCGACGAAACCTGGTACCTCGACGTACCCCGTCCCGTCATCGAACAGCGCCTGGTGCGCCGCCACATTCGCGGCGGCCGCAGCCCCGAGGACGCCAAAACCAAAGTGGCGCAGAGCGATCTGCTCAACGCCCGCCTGGTCGAGGCGACCCGGGCCCGCGCCGACCTGGTCCTGCGCAAATCCGGCCGCAACTACAAGATCGTCTGACCCCCCATCCACCCCCGCGTCCCCACCGACGCGCAGGACAGCGCCGCGACCTCGGCCGCGTGCCGCAACGCCACCGGGAACGCCTCCCCGAGCGCATGGAAATGGCAGAACGCCCCGTGCAGAATGTCCCCGGCCCCCAGCGTGTCCACCGCCGCCACCTTCGGCACCGCCACTTCGCCACGCGCACAAGCCGTTTCGCCCTGCACCGGAGACCGCCCGGGATCGCGGCCGGCGGATACGACGCCCGTGTCCGTTCCCCGGAACGAATAGCGAATGGGCTCTGCGCCATTGGTGATGGCCGCGTAGGCCGGACCGGCCGCGTGCAGGAAGTCGAAGACCTCGGCGGCCGAGCCTGCGGGTACGCCGGGCGGGGCGAAGGCCGCCGAGCAGATCGCGATATCGACCAGGGGGAGGAGTTCGGCGTGCACCGGCCGCCAGCGCCCGGCGTCGAGCACCACCGGGATCCCCGCCGCCCGCGCCGCCGCCGCGATCCGCAGCGCGGGTTCGGCGTAATGGCCGTCCACCAGGACTATCGCGGCGTTCCCGAGTAGTTCGGCCGCCGCGGCATCGGAACCCGGCCCGGCGACCTCGAACCGATCTCCGGGCCCGGCGTGCTCCGGCGCGACCGTGCCGGTGGCGGCGTGCCCGGCCGGCCCGGCGGGCAGGCGGGGGTCGGCGCGCGATCCGTCCAGGGAGACGATCGTCCGGGTCGCGGACGCGGTCGCCACCACGATCGAGGAGACCGGCGGCCGGGTCTCGGAGTCGGGGGTCAGGTCGGTCAGGGCGACACCGTAGCGGTGCAGGTCGTCGCGAATCGGTTCGGCCAGCGGGTGTTCGCCCAGGGCCGTGATCAGGGTGGGGGAGTGGCCCGCCAGGTGGGCGTAGGCGACCGCGGCGTTCGCGGCGGGTCCACCCGCGCCCAGGAAGAGCTCCGCGGCCTGGGTCTTGGTGTCCTCGGCCGGGTACCGGTCGACGGTGTAGGCGAGATCGAGAGTCGCGAGTCCGACGAAGACGGCGCCGTTTACTTCCATGCCGCCGACCCTACGGCGCTACCGTGGAGGGAACGGGGAGGTAAGGCGAGCAATGGAATTGACCAAGGGCGCGAACGCGCCGCTCACGACGGACGAGGTCGTCGTCGAGGTGAACGCCTCGACGCAGGTGGATGTGGCCGCGCTGCTGCTGACCGCCGCCGGCAAGGTCCGCTCCGACCACGACTTCATCTTCTACAACCAGCCGCGCGGCCCGGGCGTCACCGTGCAGCCGCCCAACCGGATCCGCATCGCCACCCGCGAGGTGCCCGCGGACATCGACAAGATCGTGGTCACGGCCAGCCTCGACGGCAGCGGCCCGCCGAACTGGGGGCGGGCCGGGCGACTGCAGCTCGCCCTCGTCGACCCGCTGCGCTGCACCACCATCGCCACGTTCACCCCCTCGGACCTCAGCACCGAGACCGCGGTGGTCGGACTGGAAATCTATCGGCGACAGGGCAGTTGGAAGGTGCGCGCCGTCGGCCAGGGCTACGCCAACGGCCTGGCGGGCATCGCCACCGACTTCGGCATCACCGTGGACGACGCGCCGCAGCCCGCCCCGCAGGCGAGCCCGTACCCGCCGCCCGCGAACCAGTACCCGCCCACCGCGCCGTTCCCCGCGACAGCGCCGTTCCCGCAGCAGTCCTACCCGCCGCCGCAACAGCCGTACGCGCCCCCGCAACAGCCGTATGCGGCTCCGTCCCAGCCGTATTCGCCGCCGCCCGCCTACCCGCCGCCGCAGCAGTACCCGCCGCCGCAGTACCCGCCGCAGTCGTACCCGCCACCCGCCCAACCGGCATACCCGCCGCCACAGCAGCCGTATTCATCACCCCCGCAACAGCATTCGCCCAACCCCGGCTACCCGCAGCAGCCCGCCCCCCGCTTCGGCGAGGCCACCGTCAGCCTGGACAAGGGCAAGGTCGTCTCGCTCAGCAAGAACGAGACCGTCTCGCTCACCAAGGGCGGCGTCGCCACCCTGACCAGGGTGCGCATGGGCCTGGGCTGGGATCCGGCCAAGCGCGGCAAGTCCATCGACCTGGACGCGTCCGTGGTCGCCTACGACAACCGGGCCAAGAAGCTCGGCAAGGTCTGGTTCGTCAACCTCAGCGAATTCCGCGGCGCCATCAAGCATTCCGGCGACAACCTGACCGGCGACGGGGACGGCGACGACGAGGTCATCACCGTCGACCTGCCGGCCCTGCCCGCCAACGTCTACGCCCTGCTGTTCACCGTGAACTCGTACTCGGGCCAGAAGTTCGACCAGATCTCCCGCGCCTTCTGCCGCCTGGTCGACGACTACACCGGCGCGGAACTGGTGCGCTTCGAACTCTCGCGCGGCGACCGCCGCACCGGCCTGTTCATGTGCATGCTCACCCGCGCCGCCAACGGCTGGAACATGACCGCGCTCGGCGACTACGGGGACGGCGCGACCGTCAACGCCATGGTCGACCCGGGCAAGCGATTCGTCACGGCGACAGTGCATTAGACGCCGCGAGGGCCGTGACCGGTACCGGTCACGGCCCTCGCCTCACCCCTCGGCGATTCAGCCGCCGTTGCCGCGCACCCGCGACTCGTACGCCTTGCGCGCCGCGGAGTCCACGTCGTCCAGGAACGCGCTCTGCGCGCCCAGCGCCCGGCCCAGCGCGTCGCCCCACGACTCCGGCAGCAGCCCGACGACCTGGGAGATCGCACCGGCGACCGCCGTGACCCGCACCTTGCTGCGCGGCTCGACGATCACCTTGGCGATGGCGTCGGCGATCTCATCCGGCTCGGCCGGCCGCAGCACCTTGGGCGGATTGACCCCCGACCCGAGTTCGGTCTTGGTCAGCGTCGGCAGGATCGAGGAGAACCGCACCCCCGTGCCCCGGTATTCCTCGCGCAGGGTGTCGGTGAACCCGAGCACCGCGTGCTTGGACGCGTTGTAGGTGGCCAGACCCGGAATATGGGTCTCCCCGGCCAGCGACGCGATGTTGATGACGTGCCCGCGCCCGCGCGGCAGCATGCGCGTGATCGCCAGCTTGGACCCCAGGATCACCCCGTACACGTTGATGTCCAGAATCCTGCGGGTGATCACGTCGGACTCGTCCACGAGCCGGCCCGTCGGCATGATCCCGGCATTGTTGATCAGCACGTCGATCGGCCCGAGCTGCTTCTCGACCTCGTCCAGGAACGCCTCGAACGACTGCTGATCGGTGACGTCCAGCCGCCCGAACACCTCGAACCCGCGGGTGGTGCCGGACTCCTTGACCGTCACCTCGTCCACGTCGCCGATGGCGATCTTCGCCCCGAGCGCCTGCAACGCCGTCGCCGTCGCCAGGCCGATGCCGCGCGCGCCACCGGTGATGACGACGACCTTGCCCCTGATAGCACCGAAGTCGGTCATTACTTGGTCCCCTTCACCGTGTCGAAAACCGCCTGCACGCTCAGCCGCCGCACGCCGCGCGCACCCGCGGCCCGCATCGCGGACAGTGCGATTCCGAGCTTGGTGGTGTTGTACGGGAACCACAGCAGCTCTTTGGTCTGCGTGGGCAGGATCGGCTTGGTGATGGCCTGCTGGCGGCAGTACTTGCGCACCCCGTTCTCCCCGCCCCAGCGCGCACCCACGCCCGACAGGCCCCAGCCGCCCATGGGCAGTGCGAAACTGAACATGTTGGAGAACACGTCGTTGATGTTCACCGCGCCCGCGTTCAATTGGCGCGCAACGCGTTCGGCGCGATCCTTGTCCCCGCTCCACACCGACGCGGACAGGCCGTAGATCGAATCATTGGCCAGTCGAACGGCTTCCGCCTCGTCGGCGACCTTCATGACCGGCACCGTGGGGCCGAAGGTCTCCTCGGTCATGCAGGTCATGGTGTGGTCCACGTCGGCCAGCACCGTCGGCTCGAACAGCGTGCCGACGCCCGTGCGCTTGCCGCCGGTGAGCACCCGCGCACCCTGCTTCACGGCCTCTTCGACGTGCCGCTGCACGATCTGCGCCTGGTTCTCGTTGGCCAGCGCGCCCATGTCGTACTTGGGCTCGCGCCCGTCCACACCCTGGCGCACCTCCTTGACGGCGGCGGTCAGCTTCTTCAGGAACTCTTCGTAGACAGGCGCTTCCACGTATACGCGCTCGACCGAGATGCACACCTGCCCGGCGTTGAACAGGCCGCCGAAGGCGATGCCCGCCGCGGCGCGATCCAGATCGGCGTCGGCCAGCACGATGGCCGGATCCTTGCCGCCCAGCTCCAGGCTGTACGGGATCATGCGCTCGGTGCAGGCGGCCGCGATCTTGCGGCCGGTCGGGGTGGAACCGGTGAACTGGATGTAGTCCGCGTTGTCCACCACGGCCGCACCCGTCGCACCCGCACCGGTGACGATGTCCAGGACCGGCGGCGCGCCGATCTCGCGCCAGCCGCGCACCAGCTCGAGCGCCGACAGCGGCGTCACCTCGGACGGCTTGAGGATGACCGCGGCACCCGCGGCCAGCGCGGGGATCACGTCGATGACCGGCATGGCGAGCGGGAAGTTCCACGGCGTGATCACCCCGACCACCGGGTACGGGCGGAAGACGCGGGTCAGCGTCTTCACCCGGGCCAGCGGGCTGTGCGGCGAAGGATGTTCGTCCGCAAGGAATTTCGCGGCCCGGCGGGCGTAGTAGCCGGTGAGGTCGACCGAGAACGCCGGATCGATGAGGGCGTCCACCCGCGCCTTGCCGGTCTCGGACTGCAGCACGTCGGCCAGGTGATCGGTGTTGTCCACCAGCCAGTCCTGCAGCTTGAGCAGCCATTCCTTGCGGCCGTCGGGCCCGATGGCCTCCCATTCGGCCTGGTGCACACGCAGTTCCCGCACCTTGGCCGCCACGGTCTCGGCCGAATCGATCGGGACCGTGCCCGCGAGCGCGCCGGTCGCGGGATTGCGCACCTCGAGTTCGGTGGGCTCGGGCGGGGTCGCCACCGCCTTCGGCTGGGCCGCGGGCGCCGCCTTGGTGGTCTTGGCCGCGGCGGGCTTGCGCGCCGGGCTCTTGCGGGGCGTACCCGCGGCGGATTCGGTATTGGTCACGATGTGCTCTCCCACGTGCGCTGCGTTGCGAAGGGTGCATGCTTGATGAGCCGTGTGCGACAGCTCACTGAACTATGATCGTGACACAATTCGACCGGCACATTCTTGGCCAATGAGCTCAATACTCGCGGCCGGGTTTGTGCTCCGAGTACAAAATCGGAGGTAGGGCCGTGGCTACCGGTCCCATTGCCGGGCCCACCGGCCCGATCGTCGGCCCCGCCGACCCCGTCATTCGCGAATGGATCGCCGATTTCGTGGCCGAGACCCTGCGCGCGGACACCCTGGAACAGGTCGTCACCCGGCTCGACAATGCCATCATCGCCCGCATCCCGGAACTGCGTGACCGCGATATGCGCCGCGACCTCACCGCCAGCAGCCGCGCGCACGCCCTCGAGGTGCTCAGCGGGCTCACCCAGGACCGCTTCGACTATCCGGTCCCCGCCGACGCGCACGCCTTCGCCCGCACGATCGCCCGCCGGGGCTACGACGTGCGTCTGCTGCTGCGGGTCTACCACCTCGGCCAGGAAGCGGTCATCGACTACATGGCCGAGGTCATCGATCAGCGCAAACTCCCGCAGGACATCGAACGTTCGCTGCTGCTGCGCCTTTTCGACCGCACCACCCGGTGGGTCAGCACATCGATCGAACAGCTCACCGACACCTACATGGAAGAGCGCGAACGCGGCCTGCGCGCGGCCCTGAACCAGCGCGCCGACATCGTGTCCGCGCTGCTCGCGGGCTCCGACCTCGAGGTCGAGAACGCCTCGGCCCGGCTCGGCTACCGCCTTGCCCAGCGGCACGCGGCCCTGGTGCTGTGGATCGAGGACGACGCGGCCGTCGCCCGCTTCGACGGCGACGACGACGCGGCCGGCCTGCTGGACCGGGTGGCCGCGCGCTGCGCGAGCGCGCTGGGCAACGGCAGTCTGCTCACCGTGCCCGCCGGCGCCACGGCACTGTGGGCCTGGATCGGGGTGGACGAGGAACCGGCGGACCTCCGCGGGGCCTCCTGGCCGGTCGAATCACCGGTGCGGATGGCGGTGGGCGGTCCCGCTGCCCAGGTCGCCGGATTCCGCGGCGCGCACCGCGAAGCGGTCGCGACCCGCCAGGTCGCCGAGCGCGCCCGGCCCGAGACCGCACGCGTGCTGCACTATCCCGACGTCGAAGTGGCCTATCTGGCCGGCGGCGACGACACCGCCATGCGGGCGCTCATCGACCGCGAATTGGGGGCGCTGGCCGGCCCCGGCGCGCATTCGGAGCGCTTGCGCGAAACACTGCACGCCTATTTGCGCGCGCGCCGAAGTCCGGACGCCGCCGCGAAAATGCTCGGCGTGCACAAGAACACCGTGCGTTACCGAATTCAGCGCATCGAAGATCTCCTCGGCCACACCGTCGAACAGCGCGGGCCGAAGCTGGAAATCGCCCTCGACTGCGTAGCCGTCTACGGCGTCCGGAACTAGTCCGTGTCGCGTGCCGCCCGCCGCCGCGACGGTGGCTCGTCGCTTGCCGCGGCGTGCACCCGGGTATCGGGCAACTCCGCCAGCAACTGCGTGGTCGCCGCGGCGATGGCTTCCACCGCCTTGTCGACCGCGGGTTTGGTCGCCGTCGTCAAACCGGAGACCCCACTGACCTTGCGCACGAACTCTTGTGCCGCCGCGTAGATTTCTTGTTCCGTGGCGGCTGGTTCCAGCCCGCGCAGGATGGTGATGTACCCACTCATGGCGCCGAGACTAGTGCCGGATTTCCTTGTGTGACAGGTCGAAATCCGGAGATAGCTCTCGAGTCACCTGAATAGGGCACTCGAGCGCGCCGCCACACTGCTATCGGCGAATGCGTGGCCACTCCAAGATCGATGAGACACAATCGGGGGTATGCCCGCCCGCGACGTGCCAACGCTGACGACATTCCCCTACCCGGAGCTCGACCAGCGCGAGGACGACCACTGGTCCGGTGCGCAGGTCTCCGACGACGAACTGCGCGCCCTGGCGCTCGGCGGCTTCTATTCCACGCGCTGGGACGCCTTCCACGACGCCCTCCTGCTGGGGCCCGAACGCGAACACCCGCTCGGCGATCGCCGCGAACTCGCCATCGACACCCTCACCGGGGCCTGGGGCATCACCGACGGCACCGAGGCCATGGCATCCATGGAGCAACTGCTCGAGGGGATGCACTCACCGCTCTACGCGCTCGTGCATCCGCTCGTCATGGCGGGCATCAATTCCCCTGAACGCGATCGCTTCGGTGAGCGCGCCGACCGGCACCGCGCGTTCCTGCGTCAGGTCGGCTCGTTCCGGGGCATGGAGAACACCGAGGCGCTGGTCCGCGACTACGACATCTGGGCCCAGGCCATCAAACTCGGGCTCACCGATCACCTGGTCCGCCCGCTGCCCACCGATATCCAGGCCTGGGATCTGGCGCGCGTGGTCGCGGTGGCCCGCATGGCCTACACCGCCGGATATCTGGAAGCCGATGTCGCGTGGGATTACCTCATGCGCGCCCTGCCGCTGGCACAGCGGAAATATCGCAATTGGCGGCAATTCGGCGACGCCTACCTGGCCGGCTGGACCTACTGGCAGGCGTGCGAGGATCTCGCCGAACTCAAGTCCGGCGGCGTGGATCGGCGGATGGAACTGTTGCGCCTGTGGATGCGCCCGACAAGTCCGTGGCGGCGTATCGAACTCCAGCCCGACACCGAGCCGGATCCGGATCCGGAAGCGGAACCCGCCGAATAACTTTCGCCCGCGCACGCCCCGAGGGTTTGTGCCCCCGGGGCCGGCGCGCGGAAACTCAGTCGGGCAGCGACCGCAGAATTCCGCGCCCGTAGCGCTGGAATTGCGCGTCGTCGACCATTCCCAGCGAATGGCGCTCCACCAGCAACTCCCATTCGGAGTAGAGCTTGGAAACGCCCGGATCGGCGGGACCCGCGGCCCCGTCGGCGGATTCGCGCTGCACCGCGAAATTCAGCGCACCGGTGATGCGCTCGGTGTCCGCGCGATCCGCGCCGGTGAAATACCAGGTCTGATTACCGTCGTTGACCTCGACGCCGTATTCGCCGGGACTGGCCGAATCGTCGGTGCTGCGCGCCCACAGCAGGCACGCCACGGGCAGTTCGTGAGCGAACCGCCGGGTCGCGCCGGTGGACACGAAAATCATCCGGGTGGTCGTGACCGCAAGCAGCCCAGCGCCTTTCGTCGCGGGCGGGCGGCCGGTGACCACGGCCGTCTCCAGCACGTACTCGCCGGGGGTGACGTAGCGGTGCAGAGCGGCGACCGCGGACTTGGCGTCACGCTTGGGCGCCATGCGGCGCACCGCGCGATCCACGTCGGCGCGGACGGGGCCGTTGCGGCCCCAGGAGGGAGTGGGCGGAACCAGATCGGGGGCGGCCACGTCGAGGCGCTGGGTGGCCAGGATCTGATTGTTGATCCGCTCGACGATGACGGTGGCGGGCGGCACGTCGTGTTCGGCGATGAGCACCGGCAGGGGGGTCCGGTCGGCGGGGACGCCGGTCAGGACCGGGGTGGGGTAGCGGAGGTAGATCTCGATCACGACCGCGTCGTCGGCGCGCCGGTTCAACCGCACCTTGAGGAGTTCGCCGACCGGGACGTCGAGGACGAGTTCGCCGTCCGTTCCGGGGCGCAGCACCGTCAGTCGCCCGTTGCCGTGCCGCACTATCGCTGTGGGTGTCCGTAGCTCGACTATGTCCATACCCCCTGCGCTCTGTTGTGTCGTCGCTCACGATAGGACGACCATGCCATGATTGTGACCACTCGGTCCGACACCAGGGGGTGATCGACCCGATGTGTTGCCGCAGATGGTCGGGGAACCACCCGCGTTCTCCAGCCGTTTACGTTTCGAACTGCACTAGCTGCCGAACTGCGCGATGTATCGACTAGACCGTACGCGGTAACGTGGCATGTCCGCATCCGTTCCCTGGAACGGGCGCGCCACGAACGCATCGCAGGCAAACCGGATACACCCCCCGGAAAGGACTGGCCGCCGGCCTACGCTCTATGAACCGCAAGCTTGTGTTCCGCAACCTGGCCATAGTCGCGGGCTTCCTGCTCGTGATCTATCTGGTCAGCTACTTCAGTGACAACACGCGCGGCTGGAAGAGCGTCGACACGTCGGTGGCGCTCTCCCAACTGCAGAACAAGGACAACGTCGACTCGGTTCAGATCGACGATAAAGAGCAGGCGCTGCGCATCACGCTGAAGAACGGCAACGATGCCACCGACGGCCAGAAGAAGATCATCGCCAAGTACCCCGGCGGCGGTGAGAACTCCGCGACCATCTTCAAGGCCGCGCAGGATTCCGGCGCGAAGGTCAACACCTCGGTCAAGCAGGATTCCTGGCTGAGTCAGATTCTGCTCTTCATGCTGCCCATGGTGATTCTGCTGGGCCTGTTCATCTTCGTCATGTCCCGCATGCAGGGCGGCGGGCGCGGCGGAATGATGGGCTTCGGCAAATCCAAGGCCAAGCAGCTGTCCAAGGACATGCCCAAGACCACCTTCGCCGATGTCGCCGGCGCGGATGAGGCAGTCGAAGAGCTGTACGAGATCAAGGACTTCCTGCAGAACCCGTCGCGGTACACCGCGCTGGGCGCCAAGATCCCCAAGGGCGTGCTGCTCTACGGCCCGCCCGGCACCGGCAAGACCCTGCTGGCCCGTGCGGTCGCGGGTGAGGCCGGGGTGCCGTTCTTCACGATCTCGGGCTCGGACTTCGTCGAGATGTTCGTCGGCGTGGGCGCGTCCCGCGTGCGCGACATGTTCGATCAGGCCAAGCAGAACAGCCCCTGCATCATCTTCGTCGACGAGATCGACGCGGTCGGCCGCCAGCGCGGCGCGGGCCTCGGCGGCGGTCATGACGAACGCGAGCAGACGCTGAACCAGCTGCTGGTCGAGATGGACGGCTTCGGCGAGCGCACCAACGTCATCATCATCGCCGCAACCAACCGCCCCGACATCCTGGATCCGGCGCTGCTGCGCCCGGGCCGCTTCGATCGCCAGATCCCGGTCGGCAACCCCGATCTCGCGGGCCGGCGGGCGATCCTGCGCGTGCACGCGGCGGGCAAGCCCATCGCCCCCGACGCCGATCTCGACGGTCTGGCCAAGCGCACGGTCGGCATGTCCGGCGCCGATCTCGCCAACGTCATCAACGAGGCCGCGCTGCTGACCGCCCGTGAGAAGGGCACGCTCATCACCGGCGCCTCGCTCGAGGAATCGGTCGATCGCGTGATCGGCGGCCCGCGCCGCAAGTCGCGCATCATCAGCGAGCACGAGAAGAAGATCACCGCCTACCACGAGGCCGGGCACACCCTGGCCGCGTGGGCGATGCCCGACATCGAGCCCGTCTACAAGGTCACCATCCTGGCCCGCGGCCGCACCGGCGGCCACGCCATGACCGTGCCCGAGGACGACAAGGGCCTGATGACCCGCTCGGAGATGATCGCCCGCCTGGTGTTCGCCATGGGTGGCCGCGCCGCCGAGGAACTGGTGTTCCACGAGCCGACCACGGGCGCGTCCTCCGACATCGACCAGGCCACCAAGACCGCGCGCGCCATGGTCACCGAGTACGGCATGAGCGCCCGCCTCGGCGCGGTGCGCTACGGCCAGGAACAGGGCGATCCGTTCCTGGGCCGGTCCATGGGCAACGGCTCGGACTACTCGCACGAGGTCGCCCGCGAGATCGACGAGGAGGTGCGCAACCTCATCGAGGCCGCGCACACCGAGGCGTGGTCGGTCCTCAACGAGTACCGCGACGAGCTCGACGCCCTCGCCACCGCCCTGCTCGAACGCGAGACCCTGCACCGCAAGGATCTCGAGGAAGTGCTCGGCACCGTCGAAAAGCGCCCGCGCATCACGGCTTTCAACGATTTCGGCGGCCGCGTGCCGTCCGATCGCCCGCCGGTGAAGACCCCGCGCGAACTGGCCGCCGAACGTGGCGAGCCGTTCCCGGAGGAGCCGGTGCACGTGATCCCGCCCGCCAACGGCTACCCGGATCCGGCGTACGGCCAGCCCGGCCAGCCGCAGCCGCAGTACGGCTACCCGGCCCCGGCCGGTTACCCCGCACCGCAGCCGGCCTATCCGGGACGCGGCGGCACGCACGGCTCGCGTCCGGACTACGGCGCTCCGGCCGGCTGGTCCGCCCCCGGCTGGCCGCCGCAGGAGGATCCGCAGCAGCCGCCGGCCCGCCCCGGCTACGGCGGCTGGGCACGCGCGGGTAACCAGCGCTACCAGCCCGGCCAGCAGCCGGAATACGGGCAGCAGCCGTACGGGCAGCAGCCGGAATACGGCCGCCAGCCCGCACCTCAGGGCTACCCGCAGCCGGATCAGCACACCGGGCAGCAGCCCGAAGGGCCCGCCGACGAGGCCGGCAACGAGTGGGACGGCGGACCGAACGGCCGTCGCTGATCACGGCCCGGATAGGCTCATGGGGTTCGCGGCCCGGCAGGATCGGGCCCGGTCCGGAGGGTGAGACCATTCGCCGGGCGAACGCGCGGCGCGCGGGCGGGTGCACCACCCGTTCTCGGCGTGGCGGGTGTCGTCCGGCGTGGCGCACACCGTTGACGCGGAGTGCGCCGCCGCGCGGTACGCGGGAATGGTTCGCAGCCTCCGGAGGTTGGGCCGACCTGGAATATCAGCAGTCGGCGAAAGCCGCGCCCCGCCAGGTGCGGCAGCTTCAATACAGGAGGTGTCGAATGACGACCAACAACACCGTCGTCTCCGGCCCGATCGCGCTCGATACCGGTCGGCCGTTCGACCAGGCGCGCGCCGAGGCCGCAGTACGTGAACTGCTGCTCGCCGTCGGCGAGAACCCGGATCGTCCCGGGCTCGCCGACACCCCGGCCCGCGTGGCACGCGCCTACCGGGAGATGTTCGCCGGGCTCTACACCGAGCCGGACGCGGTGCTCAACACCACGTTCGACGAGGGGCATCAGGAACTGGTGCTGGTCCGCGACATTCCGATGTACTCCACCTGTGAACACCACCTGGTGTCCTTCCACGGTGTCGCGCACGTCGGCTACATCCCCGGCGCGCACGGCCGGGTGACCGGACTGTCCAAGCTGGCCCGCCTGGTCGATCTGTACGCCAAGCGCCCGCAGGTGCAGGAGCGCCTCACCAGTCAGATCGCCGACGCCGTCATGCGCAAGCTGGATCCGCGCGGCGCGATCGTCGTGGTCGAGGCCGAGCACCTGTGCATGGCCATGCGCGGCATCCGCAAACCCGGCGCGAGCACCACCACCTCGGCGGTGCGCGGCCTGTTGCAGACCAACGCGGCCTCGCGCTCCGAGGCCCTGGACCTCATTCTGCGCAAGTGAGTCCGATGGCCATCTCCGACGCGTTCACCGCTCATCTCGTTCCCGGACCGGATGACGCGCAGGACGCGAACGGGGGAGCGCGCGGCGACGCGGCCGACGGTCGCGCGCCGTCCGCATCCGAGCGCGCGGTGCGAGCTGCCGACCGCCTCGCTGCCGAATCACGTGACCCCGCAGCCGCTCTCGGTGCCGACGCGGAGAACGCGAACGGGGGAGCGCGCGGCGACGCGGCGGACGGTCGCGCGCCGTCCGCATCCGAGCGCGCGGTGCGAGCTGCCGACCGCTTCGCTGCCGAATCACGTGACCCCGCAGCCGCTCTCGGTGCCGACGCGGAGAACGCGAACGGGGGAGCGCGCGGCGACGCGGCCCACGGGCATGCGCCGGCCTCACCCGCCGGTGCGGTGGCATCCGGCGACCAGCGCGCCGCCGAATCGATCGGCCCCGTCGCTGCTTTCGGCGACGATATGCCCGCCGGATCCGGTGCCGTGCCCGCCGGACTCGGCGAAGTGTCTTCCGCGACGCCCGAACTCGGCGCACGAACTGCCGCCGCCGGTGGCGAGTACCGGATCGACCACGGGAAACGAGCCACTCGTGGCGCGGTAGCCGGACCCGGCGAATCGGCGACCGGCGAGCGCTTCGATGGCGGGCGGGGCACCGATGTCGTCGCGCGGGCGGCCACCGGTTCGGGTGGTTCGGCGCACGCCGCGAGCGCCATCGGGATCGCTCCGCGCGCGGGCCGCTCCTGCGTGGTGATGGGCATCGTCAACGTCACCGTCGACTCGTTCTCCGACGGCGGCCGCTATCTGGATGTGGACGCCGCCGTGGCCCACGGCCTGCGGCTGTACGAACAGGGCGCGGACATCGTCGACGTCGGTGGCGAGTCGACCCGGCCCGGCGCGACCCGCGTCGATCCGGCGACCGAGGCCGAGCGGGTTGTGCCGGTCATCCGCGAGCTGGTCGCGCTCGGCGTGCCGACCAGTGTGGACACCATGCGCGCCCGGGTGGCCGAGGCCGCGGTCGCGGCCGGCGCGGTGGTGGTGAACGACGTCTCCGGTGGCCGGGCCGATGCCGATATGGCGAAAGTCGTTGCCGCGGCCGGTGTCCCGTGGATTCTCATGCATTGGCGCGCGGCCGCGGACTACCGGCACACCGGCGCCGCCGACTCCTACGGCTCGGTGGTCGCCGAGGTGCTCGGGGAACTGCGCGTGCAGGCGGATCTGGCGGTGGCGGCCGGGGTCGACCCGGCGCGACTGGTGCTGGATCCGGGGTTGGGTTTCGCCAAGAACGCGGACCACAATTGGGAATTGCTCGGCGCGCTACCGCGATTCGTGGACACCGGCCTGCCGGTGCTGGTCGGGGCGTCGCGCAAGCGTTTCCTGGGATCGCTACTGGGCGAAGCGGATACCCCGCGCCCGCCCGACGGCCGCGAGGTCGCGACCGCCACCATCTCGGCGCTGGCCGCCGAACACGGGGCCTGGGGGGTGCGGGTGCACGATGTGCGCGCCTCGCTCGACGCCATCGCGGTCAACGACGCATGGCGCGCCGCTGCCCGGCGGCTGGCCGGGGCCGGGCAGCGCGGCGATCGGGCCGGTCACTATTCGGCCGGCCACGCTCCGGCCTCGGATGCGGCCGGAGTGCGTGCGCCCGGCATCGCGGCCCGGCGCGCGGACGGCACGGACTCGAACCGTTGGACCTGGGGGGAAGAGCGTTGAGCACCGATCGCATCGAGTTGCGCGGGCTGCGCGTGTTCGGCCATCACGGCGTCTTCGACTTCGAGAAGCGCGACGGCCAGGAATTCGTCGTGGACCTGACGCTGTGGACCGATTTCACCGCCGCCGCGAAGTCCGACGACATCGCGGACACGGTGCACTACGGCGAGCTCGCCGACCTCGCGGTGCGCGTGGTCGGTGGCCCGCCGCGCGATCTCATCGAGACCGTTGCCGCCGAACTCGCCGACGCGGTACTGGCCGATCCGCGGATCAGCGCCGTGGAAGTGGTGCTGCACAAGCCTTCCGCGCCGATCCCGCACGCGTTCTCCGATGTCCGCGTCGTCACCTCGCGCCGTCGTGAATCGGCGGCGTAGCCGATGACCCGGGTCGTGCTGTCCATCGGTTCCAATCTCGGCGATCGGCTTGAGCATCTGCGCGGGGTGGTGCGGGCCCTGGGACCGCGGCTGATCGCGGTGTCCTCGGTGTACTCGACGCCGCCGTGGGGCGGTGTGCCGCAACAGGATTACCTGAACGCCGTGCTGGTGGCGCGGGATCCGGAGCTCGAGCCGAGCGATTGGCTGCACCTGGGCCAGGATCTGGAGCGGGCAGCCGACCGGGTGCGTGAGGTGCGCTGGGGCGCACGGACTCTCGACGTGGACATCGTATGGGCCGCGCAGTCGCGCGGCGCGGGCGAAACCGTCTGCCGCAGTGCCGATCCCACCCTGACACTGCCGCATCCGCAGGCGCACAACCGCGCCTTCGTGCTGACGCCGTGGGCCGAGGTGGAGCCCGGGGCGACCCTCGAGGTGATCGCGGGCGCACCGCGCCCGATACGTGAGCTGTTGACCGAATTGAGCGCGGACGAGGTGCGGGGCGTGCGACGGACGGAATTGTCACTCGGCTGGGAGCCGGCGAACCGCGGCTGGGAGCCGGTAAACCGCGGCTGGGAGCCGATGCGGTGAGGCCGACCCGCGTTCTGGATCTGTGCGCGAATCTGCTGCTGGCGGCGGTCGTGGCCTGGGTGGTCACCAATATCGCGTATTCGAGCTTTCCGCCGATCTCGGTGTTCTCCGGCGCCTCGCTGCTGCCGGTGGCGGTGCTGGAACTGGTGCTGGCCTTCGTGATTCGCGCGCGCATGGAGAACCGGGGGATCGGTTCGGGCGGCCGTCAGCTGCATCCCATCACGGTGGCGCGCGCGGTGGCGCTGGCGAAGGCGTCGGTGCAGGTGGGTTCGCTGGTGGGCGGTATCTGGCTGGGTTTCCTGATCTGGCTGCTGCCCGAGCGGTCGGAGCTGCGCGCGGCCGCCTCGGACACCCCGGGCGCGGTGGTCGGGCTGCTGGCCGGGTTGGCGCTGGTGGCCGCGGCGCTGTGGCTGGAATATTGCTGCCGGGCGCCGATCGATCCGCCCGATGAAGCGGCTACTTCCTAGCTAACTTATTGACAATGATCATCGGCAAGGTTGGACCCGGAGTCGGTACTACCCGCTACGCTGGCTGACATGGTTTCACCCTCCCGTAGCACTGCTTCCCGTCGTCGGCGGGTCGACGCGGGAAAATTCTTCACCGGCGTGCTTCTCCTCCTCGGACTGGTTGCCAGTGTTTTCCTGGTCTTCAGCGACAATGTCCATATGGTCCGGGTGGGCTTGGTCGCGGCGCTCTGGGCGGCCGCGATCGGAGCCCTGGCCGCGACCCGTTACCGCAGGGAATCGGCGGTGGACAAGGCCAAAGTAGGTGACCTGCAGAAGGTCTACCACCTCCAGCTCGAGCGGGAGGTTGCCGCCCGCCGCGAATACGAGCTCGGCGTCGAGTCCCGGGTCCGCAAAGAGGTCGGCGCGGACGCCGAGGAGATGGCCGCGCTGCGCGGTGAACTGGCGGTTCTGCGCGAGAGCCTGCAGCGCCTGTTCGACGGCGATCTGCCCCAGGAACGGGTCGCCCTGCGGGCCGACGCGGTCCGAGTGCAGGAATTGCCCAGCAGCGGCGCCGAATCGCGTGACGCGACGGCGAACGGTAGCTGGCAGAACACCGACTCCTGGGACCCGTGGTCCCAGCCGGAGCTGCCCGAGCCGTCCGAGCCCGATCCGCGCAGCCTGGTCACGCCGATCTTCCACGACGATCATCCCGAGCCGCCGGCCTTCGCGAGCCCCTACGACGACCCGGTGACCGCGGAGACCTCCATCGTCACCGAGAGCGTCGATCAGCTCGACATCGACCGGATCATGGCCGCGGCCATGAAGTCCAAGCCGGGCGAGCAGCCGCGCTTCTTCGACGTGCCGGTCGGCCTCGACGAGCTCGACGACGAGATGAACGAGTTCGAACAGGACATGACCTTCGGCACCGCGCGGACCTCCGGGGTGGCGGCCGCTGCCGCCGCGGCGGTCGCCGCCGTGGAGGCCAAGAGCGCGGCCGAGGCCGCGAGCGCCGCGGAGGCGAAGGCCGCCGCGGACGCGAAGAGCGCCGCCGACGCCGCACTCGCCGCCGAGGCGCGCGAGGCCGAACAGGTCGAAGCCGCCCTGGCCGCGGCGGGCCCGCAGCCCCTCGACAAGCCCTTCGCGGACAAGTCCTTCGGCGCGGAGCCGGGATCCGACGCGCCCGCGCCCGCGACCCCGCGCCTGATGCCCGAGCCGACCACGGCCCCGGCCATGGGCACCGCCAGTGCCCGGCGTCGCCGCCGGTCGGACGAGGACACCGATCCCGAGTCGGGCCGGCGGTTGTCGGTGGCCGAGATCATGGCGAACCTGCGATCCGAGGGCGACCTGTAAGACATCCCACAGTCGGTGGCCCCGCGGAATCGGGGCCGATATTCTCGGGCCGTAACGTCTGGTACCCGCGGGAGCGGGACTGGAACGAACTTCGAGAGGACAAGGGTGACCTCGGACGAGGATGTCTGTGGAACCGATCTTGCGCCTGCACGACTGACGGTGGGAATCGTCTCGGCGGGACGCGTCGGCTCCGCTCTGGGTGTGGCACTCGAACGTGCCGGTCATGTGGTTTTCGGGGTGTCCGCGATTTCGGACGCCTCGCTGCGCCGGGCCGCCACGCGACTGCCGGATTCGCAGGTGCTGCCCGCGGCCGAGGTCGCGGCGCGCAGCGAACTGCTGATCCTGGCGGTGCCGGACAGCGAATTGGCCGGGCTGGTGGCGGGTTTGGCGGCGGCGAAAGCCGTGCGGCCCGGCGCGATCGTGGCGCACACCTCCGGCGCGAACGGCATCGGAATTCTGGCCCCGCTCACCGAACTGGGCGCGCTGCCGCTGGCCATCCATCCCGCCATGACCTTCACCGGCCACGACGAGGATGTCGCCCGGCTGGCCAACGCCTGTTTCGGTGTGACCGCCGGTGACGAGATCGGTTACGCCATCGCGCAATCGCTCGTCATCGAAATGGGCGGTGAGCCGGTGCGGGTGGCCGAGGAGAACCGCACGCTCTATCACGCCGCGCTGGCGCACGGCAGTAATCACCTGGTGACGCTCATCGTCGACGCGGTGGCCGCGCTGCGGTCCGCGCTCGCGGGGCCCGGCCTGCTGGGCCAGCAGGCGGTGGACGATCAGCCCAACGGGCTTGCCGAGCGAATGCTGGCTCCGCTCGCCTCGGCCGCGCTCGACAACGCGCTGCGCCGCGGCCAGGCCGCGCTGACCGGTCCGGTGGCGCGCGGTGACGTGGCCGCGGTGGCCGCGCACCTGTCGGCCCTGGAGTCGGTGGATCCGCGGATCGCCGCCGGATATCGCGCGATGTCCCTGCGCACGGCCGAGCGGGCCGCCACCAACCCCGCGCTGCTGGAGCTGCTCGGATCCGATCTGCCGAAAGAAGGAAACCGCTGATGGACCCGAAACTGCGTGGCACCTACAAGCGCGGCGAGCTGACCGTGCTGCACGATCCGGCGATCGTGAACTCGGTTGCCAAGGCTTTGCGTCAGGTCGGCCGCACGGTCGCGCTCGTCCCGACGATGGGCGCGCTGCACGAGGGGCACCTGGAACTGGTGCGGCAGGCCAAGCGGACCAACCAGGTCGTCATCGTGTCGATCTTCGTGAACCCCTTGCAGTTCGGGGCCGGTGAGGACCTGGACAAGTATCCGCGCACCCTGGACGCCGACGTCGAGCTGTTGCGCGCCGAGGGCGTGGAACTGGTCTTCGCGCCCAGCGCCGCGCAGATGTACCCGGACGGCCCGCGCACCACCGTGCACCCCGGCCCGATCGGCGACGAACTCGAAGGCGCGGTCCGCCCCGGGCATTTCGCGGGCATGCTGACCGTGGTCGCCAAGCTCTTCCAGATCTGCCGCCCGCACCAGGCGTTCTTCGGCGAGAAGGACTACCAGCAGCTGGCGCTCATCCGGCAGATGGTGCGCGACCTGAACTTCGATCTGAAGATCGTCGCGGTGCCGACCGTGCGTGAGCCGGACGGCCTGGCGCTGTCCTCGCGCAACCGCTTCCTCGACGCCGAGCAGCGCGAACTGGCGACCACGCTGTCCGCCGCGCTCGCGGCCGGCCGGCACTCCTCGGGCCTGGGCGCGGACGCGGTGCTGGCCGCGGCGCGCGCCGTGCTCGACACCGCGCCCGGCATCGAGGTCGACTACCTGGCGCTGCGCGGTTCCGATCTCGGCGAGGTGCAGGCCAGCGGCAACGCCCGGCTGCTCGTCGCGGCCCGGGTCGGCGGCACCCGCCTGCTCGACAACCTTCCCATCAGCCTCGGTACCCCGATCGACGGCAATCCGACCACACCCCACCTGTCCGACCGGGCAACCGTTTAAGGAGGCGACGACGATGTTGCGCACCATGATGAAGTCGAAGATCCACCGCGCGACGGTGACCCACGCGGACCTGCACTACGTGGGTTCGGTGACGGTCGATCAGGATCTGCTCGACGCCGCCGATCTGCTCGAGGGCGAGCAGGTCTGCATCGTCGACATCACCAACGGCGCCCGCCTGGAGACCTACATCATCGCGGGTGAGCGTGGTTCGGGAGTCATCGGAATCAACGGCGCCGCAGCGCATCTGGTGAACCCGGGCGACCTGGTGATCCTGATCGCCTACGCCATGATGGATGCCGAGGAGCTGAAGAGCTACGCCCCGCGCGTGGTCTTCGTCGACGATCGCAACCGCCAGGTCGAGCTGGGCTCGGATCCGGCGCACGCGCCCGAGGGCTCGGATCTGATCTCACCCCGTTCGCTGACGTTCGCGCACTGAAGCGCTGACGTTCGTGCACTGAGCGGGGCGCGGACCGGTCTCGTACGGCCGGTTCGCCGGGGCGATAGCGGAGCGTGACCGCGCGGGCGCTCCGTTCATGCGAAGGAAGGATCAGCGATGCTGCTGACCATCGATGTCCGCAACACCAGTATCGAGCTCGGCCTGTTCTCCGGCAGCGGCGAACACGCGAAACTGGTGCGGCACTGGCGAATGCACACCAATCCGTTGCTGACCGCGGATGAGTTCGCGCTGCAGGTGCGCGGGCTCATCGGCGCCGATGCCGAGCAGGTGGTGGGCGTCGCGGCGCTGTCGACGGTGCCGCCGGTGCTGCGCGAGTTGCGCGAGATGCTGAACCGCTACTGGGGTCACGTGCCGCACGTGGTGGTGGAACCCGGTGTGCGCACCGGGATTCCGCTGCTGGTCGACAATCCCAAGGAGGTCGGCGCGGACCGCATCGTGAACTGCCTGGCCGCCTATCACCGCTTCCAAAGTCCTTCCATCGTGGTCGATTTCGGCACCGCGATCTGTGTGGACCTGGTCTCGGCCAAGGGTGAGTTCCTGGGCGGGGTGATCGCGCCCGGGGTGGAGATCTCGACCGAGGCACTGGTGGAGCGCAGCGCGCTGCGCCGCACGGAATTGGCGCGCCCGCGGTCGGTGGTCGGCAAGAACAGCATGGAGTGCATGCAGTCCGGCGCGATCTTCGGTTTCGCCGGCCTGGTCGACGGGCTGATCGATCGCATTCGCGACGAGTTCGACGCGTTCTCCGGCGCCGAGGTGGCCGTCGTGGCGACCGGCGCGAGCGCCCCGCTGATCGTCCCGGAATCGGAGACCATCGACCATCACGAGCCGCATCTGACCCTGGACGGGCTGCGGCTGGTGTACGAGCGCAATCAGCAGCGCCGCACCCCGAGATGACCGGGGCGCCGGACTCCGAGGTGAACGGTGATTCGCACCCGCGCGGTGGGTGTGCGGTCGCCGGGCCGGCCCCGGCAGATGTCAGACCAGCCGGTTTGTGACCTAGTCGATCCCGGCGGGGCTGTTGCTTCGCCGGGAGCGTTTGCTAAGCTCGCCCTCGTGTCCATCCGTGTGAGCGCCCAGGAGTGTTGTCGAGGCTGATTGCCTCGATTTTGTCGAGGCCGCGTTTTTAGCCCTCGACCGTAAACACACTCTTTGGAGTTTCGCTCATGCGATCTTCTGTCCTTTCCCTTGCCAAGGCTGTGACCGAGTCCGCGCACGCGGCCGTGTCCGAGCCGCTGCCCGCCGAGATCACCGAGCGGGCCACCGCCTCCGCCCTGCCCACCCGGTTGCGCCCGGCCGATCTGCTGCGCCTGACCGATGAGGGCGCCGAGGACGTGCTGCTCGGCCGCTACGATCACCTGCTCCCCGCCGACGGCCTCTGGCCCGCCGAGAAGCGCTGGGCCGTAAGGCTTTACGCGGACGACGAGGTGGACGTCTGGTTGATCAGCTGGGTCGCGGATCAGTACACCGAACTGCACGATCACGCCGGCTCGCTGGGCGCGCTGACCGTGCTGTCCGGCGCGCTGTCCGAATACCGCTGGAACGGTAAGGAATTGCGGCCCCGGACCCTGGTGGCCGGTGACCAGGCCTCCTTCCCGCTGGGCTGGGTGCACGACGTGGTGCGTGCCCCGGACGCGGCCGCCGGCATCGCCGGACCGCTGGATCCCACCCTGAGCGTGCATGCCTACTCACCGCCGCTGACGGCCATGTCCTACTACGAGGTCACCGGCCACGGCACCCTGCGGCGCACCCGTTCCGTCCTCACCGACCAGCCCGAAGGCGAACTCGAATGACCCACTTGACGATCGACGGCATGCTCGCCCAGGCCCGCGCGGGCCTGAGCCGCCTCTACCCGATCGAACTGCCGCAGGCCCTGGCCCGCGGCGCGATTCTGGTGGATATCCGGCCGCAGGCCCAGCGCCTGCGCGAAGGCACCCTGCCGGGCGCCCTGGTGATCGAGCGCAATGTGCTGGAGTGGCGGCTCGACCCGTCCAGCAGCGCCCGCCTGGCCCTGGCGACCGACCATGACGTGGAGTGGGTCATCGCCTGCTCCGAGGGCTACACCTCCAGCCTGGCCGCGTCGTCGCTGCAGCAGCTGGGCCTGCGCCGCGCCACCGACCTGGTCGGCGGCTACCAGGCGCTCAAGGCCGCGGGGCTGCTGACCGTGGCCGCGACCACCGCCCCGCATTTTCAGCGCGAGGTCGCCACGCTCGCCTGGTTGTGACGGCGGGGCCCGAGATCGCGCGGGCGGCCTGTTTCACGGTGCGGGAGCGACTTTTGTTTCCGAGTCGGCGGTCCGCGCCATAGGCGTTCGACGCGTATTGCCGATTATTTGCGGTCCCGTTCCCGGGAAATGCTGTGGTGGGGCCGGACGGCTCGCGCGGCGCCCGGAATTCGGCGCTGCCCGGACGTGGGTCGCGGGCGCGGGCGAGCGGCGCTTTTTCGCCGGTGCGGGGGCGTCACCGCTCTCGACCGGGCGCTGAGTATTCGGGTGGACGAGGCAGCTAGGCTAGACATCCGTGAGCACCCCCACCTCCTCTTCTTCCGCTGAAACCAAGTCCGCCGCCGGTCAGAAGGCTGCCGCAGCCCCTGTCGTGGAACAGGACGTCCCGGAGCAGATGCGGATTCGCCGAGAGAAGCGGGAGCGTTTGCTGGCCGAGGGGCGCGAGGCCTACCCGGTCATCGTCGAGCGCACCCACGGCCTCGCCGAAATCCGGGCCGCCTACCCGGATTTGGCCCCGGACACCCAGACCGGCCTCGTCGCCGGCGTCGCGGGCCGGGTCATCTTCCTGCGCAACACCGGCAAGCTCTGCTTCGCCACCCTGCAGGAGGGCGACGGCACCAAGCTGCAGGCCATGATCAGCCTGAACGGCGTCGGCGCGGAGTCGCTGGCCGCCTGGAAGGCCGACGTGGACCTGGGCGATTTCGTGTTCGTGCACGGTGAGGTGATCTCCTCGCGCACCGGCGAATTGAGCGTGATGGCCGATGCGTGGGAGATGGCGGCCAAGTCGCTGCGCCCGCTGCCGGTGGCGCACAAGGAGATGAACGAGGAGTCCCGGGTGCGCCAGCGCTACGTGGACCTCATCGTGCGCCCGGAGGCCCGGGAGATGGCCCGCACCCGCGTCGCCGCGGTGCGTGCGCTGCGAGATGCCTTGGAGCGCAGGGGTTTCCTCGAGGTCGAGACCCCGATGCTGCAGACCATCCACGGCGGTGCGGCGGCCCGGCCGTTCGTCACCCACTCCAACGCGCTCGATCTGGAGCTGTTCCTGCGCATCGCGCCGGAGCTGTTCCTCAAGCGCTGCGTGGTCGGCGGTATCGAGAAGGTCTTCGAGATCAACCGGAACTTCCGCAACGAGGGCGCGGACTCCACGCATTCCCCGGAGTTCGCAATGCTGGAAACCTACGAGGCGTACGGCACCTACGACGATTCCGCGAAGATGATGCGTGAATTGATCCAGGAAGTCGCTCAGGCGGTCTACGGAACGCTGGTGGTCACGCTCGCCGATGGCACCGAATACGATCTGTCGGGCGAGTGGACGACCGTCGAGATGTACCCGTCGCTGTCCGAGTCGATCGGTGTCGAGGTCACGCCGGAAACGTCGGTGGCGGAATTGCTGGAGCTCGCCGATCGCGTAGGTCTGGAAATTCCGCAGGACAAGGGCTACGGTCACGGGAAACTGGTCGAGGAACTGTGGGAGCACGTGTACGGCGACAAGCTGTACGCGCCGACTTTCGTTCGCGACTTCCCGGTGGAGACCTCGCCGCTGACGCGTCAGCATCGGAGCAAGCCCGGGGTTACCGAGAAGTGGGACCTGTACGTGCGCGGCTTCGAACTCGCCACCGGATATTCCGAACTCGTGGATCCGGTCATCCAGCGGGAGCGCTTCGAAGATCAGGCGCGTTTGGCCGCCGCGGGCGATGACGAGGCCATGCGCCTGGACGAGGACTTCTTGGCCGCGATGGAGCATGGTATGCCGCCGACGACCGGAACCGGTATGGGAATCGACCGGTTGCTGATGGCCCTGACTGGCTTGGGAATCCGAGAAACGATACTCTTTCCAATTGTGCGTCCGGCTGCTCGTTGAGTTCGCTGGATTGCATTGTCGGTGCCCGTTCTGGGACTATCGAATTCAGCGGTATTCTGGCTCTGGGTAATCGGCCTAACTATGCGGGTCGCACGATTTCGAGAGGACGTTCATCTCATGGCAAAGAAGGTCACCGTTAGCCTGATCGACGATGTCGACGGTGAGTCCATCGCGGACGAGACCATCGAGTTCGCTATCGATGGCGTCTCGTACGAGATCGACCTGTCGACGGCGAATGCGGCCAAGCTGCGGGACGGTTTGGAAGTCTGGGTTTCCAACGCGCGTCGCGTGAGCGGCCGCCGCCGCACCAAGGTCGCGGCCGCCGCGGCCACGGGTCCGAAGAGCCGGGTCTCGATCGATCGCGAACAAAGCGCGGCGATTCGTGAATGGGCGCGCCGGAATGGACACAAGGTGTCGGCGCGCGGTCGTATCTCCGCGGACATCACGGAGGCTTACAACAAGGCCGCGTCGAAGAACTAGTTGTCTTTACGACTGCCGCTCGGGTGATTCGTGCGAGCCCGGGCGGCAGTGGTTTATTCATACGCTTTGCGTATAACTCGGTGGGGCGGGTTCTGCCCATATACCGGGTGCGATCTTGCTCGTGCCGAGGCGGCACGGCACCATTGAACCTGTGCGGACGATGTCACTGGCTGGATGTAGAGACGAGGTATCGGCGCAGTGACCGCATTCCACGGTTCATTCCTGCGGGTCAAGGATCAAGAGGGTCGTCAGCACGAGCTGATGCTGACCCCTGACCAGCCCCGCATCACGATCGGCCGCTCCCCGCAGGCCGATCTCTCGCTGTCCTGGGACGTGGAGGTCTCGCGCCTGCACGCCACCGCCGAATACCTGAGCGCGCACTGGACCATCGTGGACGACGGCCTCTCGCGCAACGGCACCTTCGTCAACGGCGTGCGCCTGGTCGGCCGGCATCGGCTGCAGCCCGGCGATGTGATCCGCATGGGCACCTCGCGCGTGACCTTCCACGATTTCTCCGGCGCCGCAGGCGATATCACCCAGACCTCCACCGGCGGCCTGCCCACGCTGCGCTCGCTGACCGAGACCCAGCGCTCGGTGCTGGTGGCCCTGTGCCGCCCGCTGCGCGGCAACGACGGCTTCGCCTCGCCCGCGTCCAATCAACAGATCGCCGCCGAGCTGTTCCTCAGCGTGGACGCCATCAAGACGCATCTGCGGGCGCTGTTCGCCAAGTTCGGCGTGGAGGATCTGCCGCAGAACGCCAAGCGCGTGCGCCTGGCCAATCTGGCCCTGCAGAGCGGCATCATCTCCGAACGCGATTTGTGATGCGCGCCCGCGCGGCGTCCTGACGCGTGAGACGACCGCGGATGTTGCCGAGCGTCTCGGCGATGGAATGCGGGGTCCGTCCCGGTGTTGACTAGAAGTCGTTGAGCACCCGGTGTTTTCGCGGGTGACGGATTTTCAGTCAGGAGAAGGACATGTTCGGACTTCGGATCGCGGCCCTGGTGGCGGCCACTGCGTCGACGGGTCTGATCGCGGGACTCTTCTACGGGTATGTGATCTCGGTGATGCCGGCGCTGAACCGCGCCGACGACCGCACCCTCGTGGACGTCATGCAGAAGATCAACGTGGTCATCATCAATCCGTGGTTCATGATCGCGTTCATGGGCACCGTCGGCTTCTCGGTGGTCGCCGCGGCCCTGCATCTCGGCAAGGATGTGCGCACCACCCTGATCTGGATCGCGGTGGCGCTGGTGCTCAACGTGATCGCGTTCGGGGTGACCTCCGGACTGAACGTCCCGCTCAACGATCAGCTGGCCGCCGCGGGCGATGTGAACGCGATCCCGGATCTGGCGGCGGTGCGCGCCCAGTTCGAATCCGATTGGGTGCGTTGGAACACCGTGCGCGCGGTGCTGCACACGCTGGCCTTCCTGGTGCTGCTGGGCGCGCTGTTCGTGGCCGGTCTGCAGCACGGCCGCGCGGAGAGCGCGGCGCTGCCCGCCACCGCGGCCGGGCAGAGCGCGGCCCCGGCCTTCCCGCAGGTGCCCGGCGGCTTCTCGGCTCCGATCGCGGCCCCGCACGGGTCCGCGCCGCGGGGCTCGGCGCCCGGCTGGTCCTGACTCGATCCGGCGGCGGCCGGAACCCATCGTGCGGCGCGCTGCCGCGGTGGGTTCCGGCCGCCGCCGTCGTTCGGGGGGTGCACCGCACCGCTTCCATTCGGAAGAACAAGTTCTAGAAATTACCCGTCGGTAAGTCCCTCAGCGGACGCGAATTCCCATTAACTTGATGGAACGCGTTCTATTTTGGGAGGGACCATGCGTCGTGCGCCGCAGCGCCGAGCACCGGGAATGCCGATCCGCCGATCGCGGGGACCGGCGGCCCGCCGGACACCCGGATCACTGCTGATCATGGCGGTACTGGCCATGTTGTGGACGGGGACGAGCGGCGTCGCGCACGCCGAGTACCGCGTCGACTTCAACTTCTTCGCCGGCATTCCGTACGAGCTGTCCAACCCCGGCGGCTCGCTGCCCGGTGCGAATGACTTCTCGTGCGTGCCCACCGCCGCGCACCCCAATCCGGTGGTGCTGCTGCACGGCACCGCGGGCGGGGCGCAGACCAACTGGGGCGCGTACGCGCCGCTGCTGGCCAACGAGGGCTACTGCGCGTACGCCCTGACCTACGGCAGCGCCGATGTCCCGTGGCCGCTCTCGGCCATGGGCGGGATGCGGCCCATCCCCGAAAGCGCCGCCCAGGTCTCGGCTTTCGTGGACCGCGTGCTCGCGGCCACCGGTGCGGCGAAGGTGGATTTCATCAGCCACTCCCAGGGCGGGATCGTCGGCCAGTACATGGTCAAGCGGCTCGGCGGGGCGGCCAAGGTTGACAAGTTCGTCTCCATCGCCGGACCCTGGGTCGGCGTCGGCGGTGACTCGATGACGGTGATCCGCGAGACGGCCCTGCGCCTGGGCATCGACCTCGACACCGTGAACTTCCCCATGCCCGCCGTCCCGCAGCTGACGGCGGGGTCGGCCTTCCTGGCGGCCCTGAACGCCGACGGGATCTACGCGCCGGAGATCACGTATACCAATATCGCCACTGTTTACGACGAGATCGCGTTCCCGCACACCGCCGGCCTGATACCCGGCCCGAACGCGACGAACATCGTCGTCCAGGACGGCTGCGCGACCGATTTCTCCGACCACCTGGCGATCGCCGGCAGTTCGCGCGCGGCCGCCTACGTCCTGAACGCCCTGGACCCGGCCCACCCGCGCCCGGTCGAGTGCACGTTCATCCCACCCTTCACCGGGTAGAACCCCGGCGAACTCCGCCGTCGCGGAGCGGGAGCAGAAAATTCAGCTGTGGGCGTAGCCGGGGCGGAAACGATTCCGGCTACAGCTCCGTTATGAGGGAATGAGTCGTACTGTCGCCTGTTCGCAATAGGGTGGACGGACGACGTGCGTGACCCCTGCCAACTAGAGTGGAGGCGGGGGATGCAACCCCAGGGCTTCATGGCAGGCTGGCGACCAGAAGGGCAGCACAGGGTCTGAAGCGCCGGATGCCGTAGCAAGCGGAGCAGGAAGTGAGGGAGCGATGTTCGAGAGGTTCACCGACCGCGCGCGGCGGGTCGTTGTCCTGGCCCAAGAAGAGGCCCGGATGCTCAACCACAACTACATCGGCACCGAGCACATCCTGCTTGGCCTGATCCACGAGGGTGAGGGCGTCGCAGCGAAGTCGCTGGAGTCGCTGGGCATTTCGCTGGAGGGTGTGCGGTCGCAGGTCGAGGAGATCATCGGGCAGGGCCAGCAGGCGCCGTCCGGTCACATCCCCTTCACCCCGCGTGCCAAGAAGGTTCTCGAGCTGTCGTTGCGCGAAGCGCTGCAGCTCGGCCACAACTACATCGGCACCGAGCACATCCTGCTCGGCCTGATCCGCGAGGGTGAGGGCGTCGCGGCGCAGGTGCTGGTCAAGCTCGGCGCGGACCTGAATCGGGTGCGCCAGCAGGTTATTCAGCTGCTCTCGGGCTACCAGGGCAAGGAGCCGGTCGAGGGTTCGGGTACGCGTGGCGAGGGTGCGGGCACTCCGTCCACCTCGCTGGTGCTCGACCAGTTCGGCCGCAACCTGACCCAGGCCGCCCTCGAGGGCAAGCTCGACCCGGTCATCGGCCGCTCGAAGGAAATCGAGCGCGTCATGCAGGTGTTGAGCCGCCGTACCAAGAACAACCCGGTACTGATCGGCGAGCCCGGTGTCGGTAAGACCGCCGTGGTCGAGGGCCTGGCACAGGCCATCGTCAACGGTGAGGTCCCGGAGACGCTGAAGGACAAGCAGCTGTACACCCTCGACCTGGGTTCCCTGGTCGCGGGCAGCCGCTACCGCGGTGATTTCGAGGAGCGCCTGAAGAAGGTGCTCAAGGAGATCAACACCCGCGGCGACATCATCCTGTTCATCGACGAGCTGCACACCCTGGTGGGTGCGGGCGCGGCCGAGGGCGCGATCGACGCGGCCTCGATCCTCAAGCCCAAGCTGGCGCGCGGTGAGCTGCAGACCATCGGCGCGACCACCCTCGACGAGTACCGCAAGTACATCGAGAAGGACGCCGCGCTCGAGCGCCGGTTCCAGCCGGTGCAGGTCGGCGAGCCGACCGTCGAGCACACGATCAACATCCTCAAGGGCCTGCGCGACCGGTACGAGGCGCATCACCGCGTCTCGATCACCGATTCCGCGCTGGTGGCGGCGGCGACGCTGGCCGACCGGTACATCAACGACCGGTTCCTGCCGGACAAGGCGATCGACCTCATCGACGAGGCGGGCGCGCGCATGCGTATCCGCCGGATGACCGCACCGCCGGACCTGCGCGAGTTCGACGACAAGATCGCCGACGCGCGTCGCGAGAAGGAAAGCGCGATCGACGCGCAGGACTTCGAGAAGGCCGCGCGCCTGCGCGACAAGGAGAAGCAGCTCGTCGCCAAGCGTGCCGAGCGCGAAAAGCAGTGGCGCTCGGGCGATCTGGACGTCGTGGCCGAGGTCGACGACGAGCAGATCGCGGAGGTGCTGGCCAACTGGACCGGTATCCCGGTGTTCAAGCTCACCGAGGAGGAGACCACCCGTCTGCTCCGCATGGAGGACGAGCTGCACAAGCGGATCATCGGCCAGGAGGACGCGGTTCGCGCCGTCTCCAAGGCGATCCGCCGTACGCGTGCCGGTCTGAAGGACCCCAAGCGTCCCTCGGGCTCGTTCATCTTCGCCGGCCCGTCCGGTGTCGGTAAGACCGAGCTCTCCAAGGCGCTGGCGAACTTCCTGTTCGGCGACGACGACGCGCTCATCCAGATCGACATGGGCGAGTTCCACGACCGCTTCACCGCGTCGCGGCTCTTCGGTGCCCCTCCGGGCTACGTGGGCTACGAAGAGGGCGGCCAGCTCACCGAGAAGGTGCGCCGCAAGCCGTTCTCGGTCGTGCTGTTCGACGAGATCGAGAAGGCCCACCAGGAGATCTACAACACCCTGTTGCAGGTCCTCGAGGACGGCCGCCTGACCGACGGTCAGGGTCGCACGGTCGACTTCAAGAACACCGTGCTGATCTTCACCTCGAACCTCGGCACCTCGGACATCTCCAAGGCCGTGGGCCTGGGCTTCGCCCAGTCCAACGCCGAGGGCTCGAACTACGAGCGCATGAAGCTCAAGGTCAACGACGAGCTGAAGAAGCACTTCCGCCCCGAGTTCCTCAACCGCATCGACGACGTGATCGTGTTCCACCAGCTCACCCAGGATCAGATCATCCAGATGGTCGACCTGATGATCGCCCGCGTCGCCAAGCAGCTGAAGAACAAGGACATGGAGATCGAGCTGACCGAACAGGCCAAGAGCCTGCTCGCCAAGCGCGGCTTCGACCCGGTGCTCGGCGCGCGCCCGCTGCGTCGCACCATTCAGCGTGAGATCGAGGACCAGCTGTCGGAGAAGATCCTCTTCGGCGAGCTGGGCGCCGGTCAGATCGTGAAGGTCGACGTCGAGGGCTGGGACGGCGAAGGCCAGGGCGACAAGGCGAAGTTCACCTTCGCCGCCCGCGCCAAGCTGACCAAGAAGGATGCCCCGGAAGAGCCGGTGGCGGTCGCCGCCGCCGGTGACACCCCGGCGACCCCCGCGGCCTCCGGCGAGTAATAGTTCCACCGAAAGCCCCGCTCACCTTCGGGTGAGCGGGGCTTTCGCGTGTGCGGGGATAGGCGCGTGTCGGCGGGCCCGCGCTCGGCGGCACGCAAGCGGTAGTACGAAGTCGGTTGCGCGGCGGCGGTCGGCGGCACGAGGTCGGCTGTGTGATCCGGGCGGCCGGCGTTCGCCCTGCCCGCCGTGGATCGGCACACATCGGCGGCCAGCGGATTCACGCCGCCACGGCGGCAGCCCTGGCCGTTCGCGCACGGCGCTGAGGTTCGGGCGACCGTGTGCGGCTCCGGCTTCGTCCTGTCCCGGTGCAGTGCCCGGGACAGGTGGTCCTCGCGCGCGAGGTGTTCAGTGGAAGCGGGCGGCGATGGGAGCGAAGGCCGCGGCGAGGTCGCCGGGGACCAGGAGTTCGTCTATGCCGTACTTCTCGCGGCGGTGTTCCAGGAGTTCGGCGGCCGCGGCGGGGTCGGCGGGGAGCAGGGCGGCGGCGTCCACCTCGCGGAGGCCGGCGGCGGTGATCCCCATGTGGGTGGTCATGTAGTGGGGGAGTTGGTTTCCGACGCCGACCAGTTGGAGCGAGCAGGGGATCGCGCGGTCGGTGTGATCGCGCACGGTGGCGATCACCGCGGCCAGGTCGTCCTCGGTGGCGGTGGGCTGGACCGCGAGGTGGATGCGGTCGGCGTGCGCGGCGGCGGTGGCGAGCATGCGCGGTCCGCTGGCGGCGATGATGATCGGCGGAGCGGGTTGGACTGTGGCGCGGACGGTTTCGATGGTCGCCAGCAGTTGGGCGCGGCGCTCGGCGGCCGAGCCCCAGGGCACGCCGAGCCTTTCGGCCTCACGGCTCGCGTCGGGACGGCCGGTGCCCAGGCCGAGTTCGAAGCGGCCGTCCGAAAGCAGTTGCAGCGCCGATGTTTCGCGGGCGGTCGCGACGGCCGTGCGCATGGGTACCGCCAGCACGTTGGGCCGCAGTCGAATCGTGCCGGTCACCGCCGCCGCGGCCGCCAGCGCGGGGAACGGCGAAGGTGTGTACAGGGTGTCGGGGAGCATGAGCGTGGCGTACCCCTGCTGTTCGGCCTCCCGGACGGATCGCACCCATTCGGCGCCGGAACGGGGAGTCAGGACGATTCCGAAGTGCATGTTCATTTTTCGAGCATGCGCGCGTTCGCATCGCCCGGAATCTGCGCGCGGGTGGTGTTCGGACTACGTCCGCGGGCGTACGCGAACGCGCGCGGAACCGTTCCGGAGCCGTGCGCCGGTTTCCGGCCGCCCGATGGGCACGCCCCGGTGGGCCTCGCGCCGGGGCGTCACTGCCAGCCCGGTCGCACCATGCCCGACTCGTAGGCGATCACGACCAGTTGGGTGCGGTCGCGCGCGCCGAGCTTCACCAGGATGCGGCTGACGTGGGTGCGGGCGGTCGCGGGGCTCATGAACAGGCGGGCGGCGATCTCGGCGTTGGTGAGGCCCTCGGCGACCAGGGTCATGACCTCGCGTTCGCGGTCGGTGAGGACGGACAGGGCGGCGGCCGGCGCGGGTTTGGCGTGGGCGGCGAACTCGGCGACCAGGCGGCGGGTCACGCCGGGGGACAGCAGTGCGTCACCCTCGGCGACCACGCGCACGGCCTTCACGAGATCGGCCGGTTCGGTGTGTTTGACCAGGAACCCGGTGGCGCCCGCGCGCATGGCCTCGAAGACGTACTCGTCGAGTTCGAAGGTGGTCAGCACGATCACCCGCACCCCGGCCAGCTTCGGGTCGGCGGCGATGGCGCGGGTCGCGGCCAGCCCGTCCAGCACCGGCATGCGGATGTCCATGAGCACCACGCCGGGCGTGAGCTCGCGGGCCCGGCGCACCGCCTGGTCGCCGTTCTCGGCCTCGCCCACGACCTCGATGTCGTCCTGTGCGTTCAGCAGCGCCGCGAAACCCGCGCGCACCAGCGCCTGATCATCGGCGATCACGACTCGAATACTCACGAAACCTCCGGGTGCGCATGCTTTTCGGTATCCGGGACGGGCCGGGCGGGCCGACGGCCGCAGGCGTGAGCGCCGGGGCCGCCGACCGGCGGCTGCCTCGAACCTACGCGCCCGCCGGTCCACGGCTCGTGTGCGCGGGATTCGCCGGGCACGGCTACGTCGCGGGTTCGGGCTGCGTCAGATGTGCGGGCAGCCGCGCTTCCACCCGGAATCCGCCGTCGGGTTTGGGCGCGGCCGCGAGCCGCCCGCCCAGCGCGTTGGCCCGCTCGGTCATCCCGCGAATGCCGTGCCCGCCCCCGCTCGTCTCGGTCGCGGCCCGCGCGGGCGGGGTGTTCTCGACGCACACGAACAGTCGGTCCGCCGAATAGCGAATGGTCACAAGCACACTCGCGCCCGGAGCGTGCCGCACCACATTGGTCAGCGCCTCCTGCACGATCCGCGCGGCGGCCACCTCCACCACGGTCGGCAGCCGCCGGACCGTCCCGGTCACGATGGTCCGCACCTGCACCCCGGCGGTGCGGGCGGGCCCGGTGAGCGCGTCGAGGTCACCGATGCCGACCGTGGGCGTGACCGGTGCGGAGACCGTGGCCGTGCCGCCGCGTATCGAGCGCAGCAGCGAATTCACTTCCCCGAGTGCGTCTTTGCTGGCCGTCTTGATCGCCGCCAGCGCCGTGGCCGCCTGCTCGGGCTTGCGGTCGAGCAATTCCAGCGCCACCGAGGACTGCACATTGATGAGCGAGAGACTGTGCGCGAGCACATCGTGCAGTTCGCGCGCGATGGCGAGCCGTTCCTCGCCGGCCCGCTGCTCCTGCTCGGCGAGTTCGCGCGCGCGTTCGGCTTCGGCGTTGCGCAGCGCCTCGGCCTCCTGCTCGCGGCGTGCGCGCAGCGCGGCCCGGCGCTGCCGGATGCCCTCGGCGATCGCCACCAGCACGATGAGCCACGCGAGCAGCCCGAACTGCTGCCAGCTGTTGCTCGCGTAGCCCCGCCATCCGGGCGCCGGCCACACCATCACCAGGTACCCGGCGAGCACCAGCGGATAGGTGCGCCACCGTGATCCGCGGATGCCTGCGGTCAGGAACGCGACCACCAGCGACAGGAAGATCGGCCCGTACCCGTACCCGAGGAGCAGATACGCCGCCGCCGCGGCGATGGTCCCGTACAGCACGGGTTCGGGATACCGCCGCCGCACGAGCAGTAGCAGCGGCCCCGCCGCCAGCAGCGCGTACCCGAGCGGGTCCAGTTCGCGCAGCACGTCCTGGTGCGCGTTGGCCGCCGTCCCGCCACCGAGTTGGGCGATGGCTATGACCAGCGCGAGCAGCACATCCCCGCCCTGTACGCCCCCGCTCCGCAGACCCCACCGCGCCGCACCCATGGCTGAACGGTAGCGCCGTGCGAGCTTCCGCGACACCGTCTCGGCGGGAAATACGTCCGCGTACGTACGGGGTCGCGCCGGATGTGTCCGCGCGGGCGGTGCCCGGACGGGCGGCCGCCGGTGGAGTCGAGGCGGGTGTCGGCGAAGGTGCCGAACGCGTGCTCGAGCGCGCCGGGCACAGGGACAGGGCCGGCCGGCGGCGGTGTCTCCGGCCGGACATACGTCGCGGTGCGTACATCGAATCGGGTTGTGTGGCGGATGTTTCCCGATCGCCCCGGGCGGACGCTGGAACCATGAACGAAGCGATCCTCGACACCGAGCGGTTGACCAAGAGCTACGGATCGCACCTGGCGGTGGACGCGGTCAGCATGCGGGTGCGGCGCGGTGAGATCTACGGGTTCCTCGGACCCAACGGCGCGGGCAAGACCACGACCCTGCGCATGCTGGTCGGCCTCATCCGTCCCTCCGGCGGCGCCGCCACGGTGCTCGGGCAGCCCCCGGGCGCACCGGAAGCCCTGAGCCGCATGGGCGTTCTCATCGAGGGGCCCGGCTTCTACCCCTACCTGTCCGGGCGCGACAACCTGCGGGTGCTGGCCCGCTACCGCGGCACGGATCGCGCGGAGGTGGACCGCGTCCTCGATCGCGTGCGTCTGGGCGCGCGCGGTGACGACAAGTTCCGCTCCTACTCCCTCGGCATGAAGCAGCGCCTGGGCGTTGCGGCCGCCCTGCTCGGCGGTCCCGACCTGCTGATTCTCGACGAACCCACCAACGGCCTCGACCCCGCGGGCATGGCCGAGATGCGGGAGTTGATCACCGGTCTCGCCGCCGACGGGCACACCGTCGTGCTGTCCAGTCACCTGCTCGCCGAAGTGCAGGAGATCTGCGACCGCGTCGGCGTCATCTCCGGCGGCCGCCTGCTCACCGAAGCCACCGTGCGCGAGTTGCGCGGTACGGCATCGCTGTTCGTGCGCGCCGAACCCCTCGATACGGCCTTCCCGGCGGTGCGCCGGGTGGCGGGCGATCGATCCGCGCTGCTCACCGCCACCGGCATCAAGGTCGACGCCGGTGTGGCAATGGCGCCCGCGGTGGCACGCGCGGTCATCGAGTCCGGCGCGGACCTGCTCGAGCTGCGCACCGACGAAAAGTCCCTGGAGGAAGTGTTTTTCGAGATGACGGAGACGACGACATGACGGATCGGGCAATGAATCCGGGCGATGCGACGGCGCCCGGCGCAGCCACGAATACGTGGCCGGCGCGAGGTACGGACCATCGGACGGCAGCCGAGGCGGACGCGGGGTCCCCGGCTGCCGGGCCGCCCGTCGTCCCGCCGCGCCCCCGGCCGGGATCCACCGCGCGCGATCTGGTGGCGAGCACGCGAGCCGAGCTGCTGCGCCTGCGTAAGTGGCCCGCGTTCTGGATAGTGCTCGGCACCTGGATCCTGCTGAATCTGACCTTCGCCTACCTGTTCAACTATCTGGCCTACACGAGTGGATCGGACAGCCGGATGTCGAACGGTCAGCCCCGCGAGGTGCTGCTGCGCCAGCTGCTGCCCGCCGCGGTGCCCGAGGTCTTCACCCAGGGCATGGCCATGTTCGGCGGCGCGCTCATGCTGGTGCTGGGCGCGCTGGCGATCGGCTCCGGGTACGGGTGGGGCAGCTGGAAAACCGTTCTGACCCAGGGGCCTTCGCGGGTGTCGGTGCTGGGTGGGGTGATCGTCGCCCTCGCGCTGACGGTGATCGTCCTGGTGCTGACCGCTTTCGTGGTCGACACCGGGGTGGCGGCACTGATCGCGGCGACCCGGGGTGAGTCCCTCGCGCTGCCGTCCGCGGGCCGGGCGCTGCTCGGAATAGCTTCGGGCACGGCCATTCTCGGCATGTGGACCGTGGCGGGTGCGCTGATCGGCGCGATCGCCCGGGGTCCGGCCCTCGCGGTCGGCCTCGGCCTGGTGTGGGTCCTGGTGGTGGAGAACCTCCTGCGCGGCGTGGCCGCGATCTTCGATCCGATCCGCCCCCTGACCGATCACCTCCCCGGCACCGCGGCGGGCTCGCTCGCCGGGTCCCTGCGCGTCGATTCCGGTCCGGCCACCCCCGGCGTACTGGACATCCTGAGCCGAGGGGAGTCCCTGGCGCTGCTCGCCCTGTACATCACGGCCTTCGCGGTCGGCACGACCTGGCTCATCCGCCGCCGCGACCTGGTCTGAGCGCCGAATCCGCTGTCGCCGGCCGGGTGGCTCCGGCCCGGCGATCTCTACGGCCCGAGTACGCCGTGGGCGACGCGGGTCAGCCCCGCGCTGATCCGCGCGGCGTCGAGCCCGTGTTCGCGCTGATACCGGAACACCTCGGCCGCCAGCGGCGCGAGCAGCGCGTCCACCAGGGAATCCACCTCGGCCACACCGGCTTCCACGAGCAGTGACCGCACGTGCACGCGCCAGAACTGATACGCCCCGGTGCGAAAGCGCGCGCCCCCGGTCTCCGCGCCCAGCACCAGATCGGCGTGCGCGTCCAGCAATTCGACCATCGCGGTGAAGAACGCGGCCAGCCGGTCGGCCGGGGGCGCGCCGGGTCCGAGCGGCGGCGCACCGCGCAGCAGTTGCTCCTGGAGTTCGCGTTCGTGCTGATCCAGCAGCGCGACCGCGATCGACACCACGTCCGGGTACCGCCGGTAGAGGGTGCCGCGCCCGACCCCGGCGGCCTTGGCCACCTCGTCCATCGTGACGGTGCGCGGATCCTTGCTCGCGAAGAGTTCGGCTGCGGCGCTGAGGACTTTGGCCCGGTTGCGGGCCGCGTCGGCGCGTTCGGCCGGGGCGGTTCCGTCCGCGCCGTCGAGCAGTGGCAATCCGGCGGGGTCCATACGGCCACTGTAACCCGGTCCGGAATAAGTGGACAACCTGTCCGGTTAGTGTCTATCGTTCGAGAATAAACGGACACAATGTCCACTTAGATCGGAGACCGTCATGCCGACCCTGCTGCACCTCGACGCCAGTGCCCGCCGCGCCTCGATCAGCCGCGAGCTGAGCGCCGCCTTCGCCGAGTCCTGGCGCGCCGCGCACCCGGCCGGCGGTTACGACTACCGCGACCTGGCCGCCGACCCGATCCCCTTCATCGGCGAAGGCTGGACCGAACTCTGCGACCGGGTCCTCGCGCACGGCAGCACCGACCTGGATCACCTTGCGCACCTGGTGGATTCGCCGGCGCAGGCCGCCGCCTGGGCGGTGGTCGAGCCGCTGCTCGCCCAGGTGTGCGCGGCCGACGTGGTGCTCATCGGCGCCCCGATGTACAACTACTCGATCCCCGCCGCGCTCAAAGCCTGGCTGGACCAGATCACCTTCCCCCGAATGTCGCTGGCCCCCACACGTTTCGTGGTCGCCACCGCACGCGGCGGCGCGTACTCCCCGGGTGCGCCCAAGGCCGCCTTCGACTATCAGGAGCGCTATCTGCGCGACTTCTTCGCCGGCCACTTCGCCGTCGAGGACACCGTCTTCGTCACCGCCGAATGGGCCAACGCCCGCCAGGACCCGCACCTGGCGCAGGCCCGTGGCAAGCACGACGCCTCCTACGCCGCGGCGCTCGACACCGCCCGGCGGCTCGGGAAGGAGTACTGACATGGCCTGGCTGGTCCTGATTTTCGCCGGCATCGTGGAGATCGCCTGGTCCCAGTCGATCAAACCGACACAGGGCTTCACCCGCCCGCTGGCCACCCTGGTCTGCTTCGTCCTGGCCGCGGTCGCGGTCTGGCTGCTGTCCTACAGCATGCGCACCCTGCCGGTCGGCACCGCGTACGCGGTCTTCACCGGCATCGGCGCGGTGGGGGCCATCGGTTTGGGCGTGGTGCTGCAGAAGGATCCGCTCTCGGCGGGCCGGGTGCTGGCGCTCGCGCTCATCATCGGCGGCATCGTGCTGGCCCGGGTGACCAACCCGGAGTGACGGCCGGGTTCGCCGACCCGCCTCGGGCACTGCGCGGGGACGGCGACGGCGACCGGTATCGTGCTCGCGCATGGACGCTGCGCCGATCCGGCCACCCGACCTCTCCGCGCGACCGTTCGCCCTGGTCGCCGAGCGCATCATGGCCGCCTCCCCGGATGAGCTCTACCTCATGTGCACCCGCCGATTGAGCCTGTGGTTCGCCGATCCGGGCTCGGTGCTGTCCCGCCCGGCGGTGAACGAGCCGTTCTTCTTCACCGCGGGCGGCGGCCACCCGCACTACGGCCGCTACCTGCGCCTGATCCCCGAACGCCTGGTGGAACTCACCTGGGTGACCGGCCCGGACGGCACCGAAGGCGCGGAAACCGTACTGACGGTGGAACTCTCACCGCACGGCGCGGGCACCGCCCTGCTGCTCACGCACGCCGGATTCCCGAACGCCGCGGCCCGGGACCGGCATCGGGAGTCCTGGCCCGCCGTTCTGGAGCAGCTCGACCTGCGGACCGCCGCCGCGGTGTAACCCACCGCCCGGTCTCCTATATGGTTGCCGCCCCGCACTTTCGGCGACGGGGTAGTTTCGTCCCTATTCCTCGAGTGAAAGGACAGTGATGCCCACACGTACCGCGCGCACCGCTTGGACCGGCGGCCTGCAGGACGGCTCCGGTCAGGTCGAATTGGCGAGCTCCGGCGTCGGCAAGTACGACGTCTCGTTCCCCAAGCGCGCCGCCGACAATGCCGACGGCACCACCAGCCCGGAAGAGCTGATCGCCGCCGCGCATTCCTCGTGCTACGCCATGGCGCTGTCGGCGCAGATCGGCAATGCCGGTGGCACCCCGGAGAGCCTGGACGTCACCGCCGACGTCTCGCTGAGCCCGGATCCGGCCGGCGGCTTCCGCATCTCCAAGATCAAGCTGACGGTCGTCGGCCGCGCGTCGGGCATCGACGCCGCGGGCTTCGCCGAGGCCGCGGCCGCCGCCAAGGCCGGCTGCCCGGTCTCCAAGGCCCTCGCGGGCGTGGACACCATCGAGCTGGACGCCACGCTCGAGGCGTGATGCTCCCCGGCTGAACCGGATTCGGGCGACCCGCTCGCCCGGATCCGGCCCGGACAACGAAAAGGGCAGTGCCGGTTCCTACGGCACTGCCCATTTCTGTTGCGAGGGTGCGAACTACGCGGCGACCGCCGCGGGTTCGCGCACGCCGCGCGCGGCGAACTCGGTCAGCGCCGCGAAGGCCAGACCCAGTGCGGCCCACAGGGTCGCGGTCTCGGCCAGCGAGGCCACCCGGAACTGCCACAGCAGTGACGGCGGGAAGTCGGCCTTCACCTCGTCGATGCCCGGCAGCAGGATGTAGCCGATCGCGGTGACCAGCACGAATACCGCTGTCGCGCCGATCAGTCGAACGGTGTCGAGCTGACCGTTCAGCAGGCGGTAGGCGTACACGGCGAGCCCGACGGCCGCGAAGCCGAGCAGGACCACCGCCACCCACAGCCAGGTGCGGTCGTTGATGGTCTCCGGATCACCCACCGCGGGCGGGTTGGCCGGGTACTTGAAGAACGGCACGGCGACGATCGCCAGCCAGCCACCCGCGGCCAGACCGAGCGCGAGGCGCGGACCGGACAGGGTGGTGTGCCGGCGCGCCACGTTGGCCGCGCAGGCGAACAGGGCGCCGAAGGCCATCCCCGCCAGGCCGAGGGCCAGGAACTGCCCGGCCTTCTGGCCGGGCCGGCTGACTTCGGCTTCCTCTTCTTCCGCCGGAGCGCCCGCGGCGGCGGGTTCGGCGGCCTCGCCGTGGGTGTGACCGCCGCCGGCGGCCTCTTCGATGGCGATGGCCGCGTCGATCTTGGGCTCACCGACGAAGTAGCCGACGGTGGCCGCCAGCAGTCCGGCGATCAGCCCGGCCAGCAGGCCGCGGATCAACAGGGTCTTGAGCGAACCGGTCAGGGCGCCCACCGCGGTGCGCGGCTCGGTTGCTTCGCTCAGTGGCACGGGACACCCAGCAGGTGCCGTCCGTCATGCATGAGCTCGTGCATGTACATGCCGGTGCGGGAGACCGCACCCTGGTCGAAGCCGACCAGGTACAGCGTGAGCAGCGCAAACAGAACGACGGCAGCGGAGATCAACAGCGCCTTCAGCGCGTCGCCCGATGCCTCGCTGGGAGAGTGAATGGTGGCCATTCGAATCCTCCTAAGGGAATTCGCGTCCCTGTCGAGATGGGTGCGACGATGCCGGTGTCTGGCTTTCCCGGCATCTCCCCGAAGGATTCGATGCTTGGATACAGTGGCGCGACCGCGCCGGATTCACACCGGCTTACGCGTCACCGTCGCATACTTCACCTCGAACTGTGACATCCCCGCTGGCCACTCGTCAACACGGGCTGATCAGGCGTTCTTGCCCTGAACGTCGAGGACGACCTCGAATTCCAGCAGCGAGGCCCCGGTGGAAACGGGCTTGCGCTGTTCGCTGCCCGCGTGTGCGGAGCGGGCCGGGCCGTCCCGCCAGGCTTCGAAGGAACTCTCCGAATCCCACTGGGTGACAACGAAATAGCGCTGGTCCCCGGCGACCGGGCGCAGCAGCTGGAAGCCCAGGAAACCGGGCGAGTTCTCCACCGCGTGCGCGCGGGCGGCGAACCGCTTCTCCAGTTCGGGGCCCGCGCCCTCCGGAACTTCGATTGCATTGATCTTGACGACAGCCATATGTCCGAATCTACGCCGCCCGCACCGTGAGACGACACACCCGCGAATGCTTCGCGCGCCCTACATTGGTGGCGTGTCGCATGACGAAGATCCCGCCGTGAGCGCCCTGCACGACGAAGGCGGCAGCGGTGTGCCGCTGCTGCTGTTGCACGGGCTCATGGGCAGCGCCCGCACCTGGCGGAGTCAGCTCGGCTGGTTGCGTGAGTTCGGCCACGTCTACACCTTCGACGCCGCCGGCCACGGCCGCCCGGCCCCGGCCGAGCTGACCACCGAGGCGTTCGTGGCCGATCTGGCCGCGGCCACCGCGCACATCACCGAACCCATGGTGGTGATCGGGCATTCGATGGGCGCGCTGCACGGTTGGGTCTTCGCCGCCGCGCATCCGGACCGGGTGCGCGCGCTCGTCGTGGAGGACATCGCCCCCGACTTCCAGGGCCGCACCGCCGCGGACTGGGCGGCCATGGTTCATGCCTGGCCGCAGCCGTTCCCGGACGAGGCGGCGATGCTGGAGTTCTTCGGCCCGGTCGCGGGCCGCTACTTCCTGGACTCCTTCCGCCGCGAGCCCGACGGCTACCACCTGCACGGCGAGGTCGACACCTTCCGGGACATCTCCGAGGAGTGGGGCACCCGCGACTTCTGGACCCAGTGGAAGTCGATCACCGTCCCGGCCCTGCTGCTCGAGGGCGAGTTCACGATCACCCCGCCGGGGCAGATGACCGAGATGGCCGCGGTGCATCCCGATGCCCGGCACGTGGTCATCGCCGGTGCCGGGCACCTGGTGCACGACGATCAGCCGGCTGCCTACCGCGCCGAGGTCGAGCTGTTCCTGCGCCGGGTGCTGAGTTCGCCGTAGGCCTCCGCGCTCGCCCGCCCCGATCCGCGCTCGCCCGGCTGGGAGTACGCTGACCTGCGAATTCGATGCGGTACGCCGCCCGGCTCGGCGGCCGCCGGCCTTTGTGAAGGCGGGTGCCTTCAGTCTTGTGCCGTCGCCGTCGTATGCTCGGCGAGCAGCCGACCCGGAATGAATGGTGACCAACGATGATCGACTTCACGATTCCCGCCGACCTCGCCGCCGAACGCGATCGAGTGCGGCAATTCGTCATCGACAAGATCGTCCCGTACGAGCGGGATCCGCGACTGACCCAGCACGGCCCGACCGACGAGCTCCGGCAGGAACTGGTCGAGCTGGCTCGCGCCGAGAAGCTGCTCACCGTGCAGGCCCCCGTCGAACTGGGCGGACGCGGCCTCAGCCACATCGAGCAGGCCGTGCTGTACGAGGCGGCGGGCTGGTCCACCCTGGGCCCGGTCGCCATGAACTGCGCCGCCCCCGACGAGGGCAACATGTTCATGCTCTCCAAGATCGCGAACCCGGAACAGGTCGAACGCTTCCTGCAGCCGGTCATCGACGGTCACCAGCGCTCGGTCTTCGCCATGACCGAACCGAACGGCGCGGGCTCGGACCCGAACCAGCTCGCCACCGAGGCCGTCTTCGACGGCGAGAACTTCACGATCAACGGCCGCAAGTGGCTGATCACGGGCGCGGACGGCGCGAAGACCTGGATCATCATGGCGCGCCTGGCCGACAACGCGCACCTGCCCGCGGGCCCGACCCTGTTCATCTGCGAGGGCGACACCCCGGGCATCGTCATCGAACGCATCATGAACACCATGGACCGCAACTACGTCGGCGGGCACGCGGTCGTCAACTTCGAGAACCTCGTGCTGCCGCGCGAAGCCGTGCTCGGCGAGACCGGCCAGGCCCTGCGCTACGCCCAGCTGCGCCTGGCCCCCGCGCGGCTCACGCACTGCATGCGCTGGCTGGGTGCGGCCGAGCGGGCGCAGGCCATCGCCATCGATTACGCCAAGACCCGCACCGCCTTCGGCAAGACCATCGGCGAGCACCAGGGCGTGTCGTTCATGTTGGCGGACAACGAGATCGCGCTGCACCAGTGCCGCCTCACCATCTGGCACGCCTGCTGGCTGATGGATCAGGGCGACAAGGCCCGGCACGAGAGCTCGATCGCCAAGTCGTACGTCTCGGAGGAGCTGTTCAAGGTCACCGACCGCTGCGTGCAGGTGCTCGGCGGCATCGGCATCAGCGATGAGACCGTGGTGGAGATGATCTTCCGCGACATGCGCGCCTTCCGGCTCTACGACGGGCCCACCGAGGTGCACAAGTACGCCATCGGCCGCCAGATCCTGCGCTGACGCCGCCGCGCCCGCTCGGGCGCGGTCACGATGATCGAGAATCACACCCCCGCCCGCCGGCCGCGGCCGAACCGGGGCGGGGGAGTGGTTCCGGGCAGCCGAACCAGGCAGGTGCATTAGCATTCCCCGCATGAGCTCGGAACTGCATGTGGATGTGTCCGGCGGAGTCGCGGTGCTCACGCTCAACCGGCCCGCTCAGCAGAATGCGCTCACACCCGCCATGGCGGCCGAACTCGGTGCGGCGCTGCGGCGCTGCGACACCGAGGACGCGATCGGCGCGGTCGTCATCACCGGCACCGCCCCCGCGTTCTGCGCGGGCGCGGACCTTTCCCTCAAGACCGGCGAGGTCAACGGCCTCATCGATCCCGCGCCCTTCCGTATTCGCAAACCGGTCATCGCGGCGGTGAACGGGCACGCGGTGGGCATCGGCCTGGAGATCGCGCTGCAGTGCGATCTGCGGTATTTCGCGCGGGACGCGGTCTACGGCCTCAATCAGGTGCGCCGCGGCGCGATCGCGGGCGGCTACGCGCACTGGACCCTGCCCCGCCTGGTCGGCAGCTCGGTGGCCGCCGATCTGCTGCTCACCGGCCGCACCTTCGACGGGGAAGAGGCCCAGGTCCTCGGCATCGCCAACTCGTGCCTGCCCGCCACCGAGGTGCTGCCCACCGCGCTCTCGGTCGCGCACGACATCACGCACGGCTCCGCGCCGCTGCCGGTGGCGCTGTCCAAGCGACTGCTGTGGGAGGCGCCCGCGATGTCCCCGGAGACGGTGGGCCGCTTGGAGACCGAGCTCAACGACTACGTCGCCAAGAGCGCCGACGGCGGCGAGGGCGTGGCCGCGCTCAAGGACAGGCGCTCACCGAAGTGGACGGGCAGTGTGAGCGGGGAATGGCCGGCCTGGGACGCGGTCACCGGCGGAGCGGATCGCCCCGGCCTGGACTGAATCCCGGGCGCGCTGCGACCGGAACCCCGGGCGCTCAGCCCCGGCCGCTGATCGCCATCATGAAGAACAGAATGCCGAAGCAGATCATGAAGATGGTGCCGAGGATCCCGAGCAGCAGGCCCACGCGCACCTGAACGCCGCCGCCGATCGCACCGCCCGAGGCCTCGATGTCGTTCATCGCACGGCGGCCCATGGCCCACGCCACCGGCCCCAGCGCCCCGCAACAGAACACGCTGAGCACCCCGAGTAACAGCACCGTCGTGGCATATTCGTGCTCGATCGGTGAGCCGATGGGCTGATGATGGATGGCCACCGCCCGATTTTACGGTCGAATCCGCCCGCGCGACAGGCAGACGCGCGGTGTTCCCTTGCGGCACTTGATTCCACGGCCGTGCCGAGGCCGCCGGACCCGGGCCGGCCCGGGTGTGAACGCACGAACTCCCCGGCGCCGAGGCGGTCCGGGGAGTTCGTGGAAATACTTGGTGGACAGCGGTTTTCACCGCTGCCGCCGGTGCCCGCTCGGGTCCGGCGGACCGGCGATCAGGACCGGCGCTGGCGCGCGATGTCGGCGAGAATGACACCCGCCGCCACCGAGGCGTTGAGCGACTCGACCGGACCCGCCATGGGAATGCTCAGGATCGCGTCGCAGTTCTCGCGCACGAGGCGGGACAGGCCCTTGCCCTCCGAGCCGACCACGATGACCGTCGGTGCGGTGCCGTCGAACTCGTCCAGGGTGGTGTCGCCGCCGGCGTCCAGGCCGACGATCTGGTACCCCTTGCTTGCCCAATCCTTCAGTGTCCGAGTCAGATTGGTGGCCTGCGCGACGGGCAGCCGGGCCGCCGCGCCCGCGCTGGTGCGCCACGCGACCGCGGTGACGCTGGCGCTGCGGCGCTGCGGGATCACCACGCCCTGACCACCGAACGCGGCCACCGAGCGAATCACCGCGCCCAGGTTGCGCGGGTCGGTGATGTTGTCCAGCGCGACCAGCAGGGCCGGTTCGCCCGAGGCGCGCACCTTCTCGACGAGGTCGTCCGGGTGCGCGTAGCGATACGGCGGCACCTGCAGGGCCAGGCCCTGGTGCATGCCGTTGTGGCTCATCTTGTCGAGATCGGTGCGCGGCAGTTCGAGAATGCTGATGCCGGTGTCCGCCGCGATCTTCACCGCCTCGGTCAGCCGCTCGTCGTTCTCGGTGCCGACCGCGACGTACAGCGCGGTGGCGGGCACCCCGGCCCGCAGGCACTCGACCACGGGATTACGGCCCAGCACGAGCTCGGGGCCCGCGTTGTCCTTGCGGCCCGCGATCGGGCGGCTCGCGTTGCGCGCCCGGGTGTTCGCGGTGGCGTTCTGCGCCTTGGCCGCGGCCCTGGCCCGCTTGGCCGCGGGATGCTTGGTGCGCTCGGCGGCGGGCGGCGTGGCGCCCCTGCCCTCGAGGCCGTGGCTGCGCTTGCCGCCGGAGCCGACGACCTGCCCCTTCTTGCTGCCGCTCTTGCGCACCGCACCGCGTCGCGCCGAATTGCCTGCCATTACTTCGCCTTCCGTATCACGCGGGAAACCCGCATCGGCCGGTCACGGGAGAACCCGCTCTCGGTCGATCATGCGGGAAACCTGCATCCGGTCGGCGCAGCAAACGGCTGCGCCCTGTTCTTCTGGTGCGCCACTGCCTCGTGGCGCGGGGTGCGGCGCGGCGGGAACCGCGCCGGGTGTCGCCTCGAACGAGTTCGAGACCGGTACTGCCGGGAGACCCCGGCCGAATCAACGATCCGCTTTGGTCAGCGCCCATTCGGCACCGCGGGCAGTGTCGGTGACCTCCACGCCCGCCGCCTTGAGCCGATCGCGGACGGCGTCCGCCGCGCCCCAGTCCTTGTCGGCCCGGGCCTGCTGCCGCCGTTCGAGTTCCGCGCCGATGAGCACGTCCAGGGCCGCCAGCGCCGACGAGGAGTCGGCGGGGGCCACCCAGTGGGCGTCGAGCGGATCCACGCCGAGAATGCCGAGCATGGCCCGGACCTGTCCGGCGAGGGTGCGGGCGGTGTCCAGGTCGCCGGCGTCCACGGCCTTGTTGCCCTCGTTCACCACACCGTGAATCTCGGCCAGGGCCTTGGGGACGTTGAGGTCGTCGTTGAGCGCGTCGGCGAAGCCCGGGGTCCAGTCGCCGATCGGCGCGTCCCCGGCCCGCTCGACCACCCGATGGATGAACGCCTCGATCCGGCGGTAGGAGGCCGCCGATTCGGTGAGCGCGTGATCGGAGTACTCGAGCATGGAGCGGTAGTTGGCGCTGCCGAGGTAGTAGCGCAGCTCGACCGGCCGCACGTCCAGGCGGGCGAGCACGTTCGGGATGGACAGCACGTTGCCCAGCGACTTGGACATCTTCTCGCCGCTCATGGTCACCCAGCCGTTGTGCAGCCAGTAGCGGGCGAACCCGTCCCCGGCCGCGCGTGACTGCGCGATCTCGTTCTCATGATGCGGGAAGACCAGATCCATTCCGCCGCAATGGATATCGAATTCCGGTCCGAGGTAGAACTCGGCCATCGCGGAGCATTCGAGGTGCCAGCCCGGGCGGCCCGGGCCCCACGGTGACGGCCAGCTCGGCTCGCCCGGCTTGGCGGCCTTCCACAGCGTGAAGTCGCGCTGGTCCTTCTTGCCCTGGCCCGCGCTCTCGCCCTGGTGCACGTCGTCGAGCCGGTGCCCGGACAGCTTGCCGTACTCGGGGAAGCTCACGACGTCGAAGTAGACGTTGCCCTCGGACGGGTACGCGTGCCCGCGCTCGATGAGCCGTTCCATCATGTCGACCATCTGGGTGATGTGCCCGGTCGCGCGCGGCTCCGCCGACGGCGGCAGCACCCCGAGGGTCTCGTAGGCGCGATCGAAGGCGCGCTCGTGCGTGGCGGCCCATTCCCACCACGGCCGCCCGGCCTCGGCGGCCTTGTGCAGGATCTTGTCGTCGATATCGGTGACATTGCGGATGAAGGCGACGTCGAAACCGTTGGCGGACAACCAGCGTCGCAGCACGTCGAAGGCGACGCCGCTGCGCACATGGCCGATGTGGGGTTCGCCCTGAACGGTCGCGCCGCACAGGTACACCGAGGCGTGGCCGGGGACCAGCGGAGTGAATTCACGCAGGGTCCGCGTCTCGGTGTCGAACAGGCGCAGAGTCACGACAAGGCATCCTAGCTGTTGGGATATGGCGGAAGACGGGCGGATGCGGCTTCGGGCGGCCGCGTGCGATTTCTGAGGCGGGACAGCGGGTCGGGTCAGTCCCGACAACACAGCAGGGCGTTGGCGATGGCCGCCACGCCCTCGCCGCGGCCGGTGAGTCCCAGGCCGTCGGTGGTGGTGCCGGACACCGATACCGGCGCACCCAGAATTTCCCCGAGTACCTGTTGCGCCTCGGCGCGTCGCGGGCCCATCTTCGGCTTGTTCCCGATTACTTGTACAGCGGCATTGACAATCGTCAAGCCCGCTTCATCCAGCAGCCGCCGGACCTCTTTGAGCATGGCCGCACCGGAGACGCCCGCCCATTCGGGTCGGCCGGTGCCGAAGACCGCGCCGACATCGCCGAGCCCGGCCGCGGACAGCAGCGCGTCGCAGAGCGCGTGCGCGGCCACGTCACCGTCGGAATGCCCAGCACAACCGCTGTCGCCGTCGAAAAGCAGACCGGCCATCCAGCAGGGACGGCCGGGTTCGATCGGGTGCACATCGCTGCCGACGCCGACCCTCAGAGAGGTGGGATCGAAGCTCATGGCGCCGGCACCGCCTCTCTGGATTCGTTCGGACCTGGCTCGCGTTGCGCCACCAGTGTATTGGCCAGCACAAGGTCCAGGGGAGTGGTGATTTTGAAGGCCATGGCCGCGCCCGGCACCGTATGCACGACCGCGCCGAGTAATTCGACCAGTCCCGCGTCGTCGGTCGCCTGCACGCCGGTGGCGTGGGCGGCGCGCAACAATTCCGCGTCGAATCCCTGCGGCGTCTGAATCGCGCGCAGGGCCGAACGGTCGGGCGTGCCGGTGACCGCGCCCGCGGCGTCCACGGATTTGATGGTGTCGGTGACCGGCAGTGCCGGAACCACCGCGACCGAACCCGAGCGCAACTGTTCGACCACGCGCGACACGAGGTCGGGCGGGGTGAGGGCGCGGGCGGCGTCGTGCACGAGCACGTGCGTGGCAGCGGGTGCGGCGTCCAGGCCGGCGCGGACCGAATCCGTGCGTTCGGCGCCGCCGGGGACCACCCGCACGGGGATGGGACTGACCGGCAGCAGGGCGCGAGTCTCGTCGAGGAGGTCGGCGGGCACGATCACCACGACCTCGTCGACGGACTCGGATGCGAGCAGGCCATCTATTGCCAGGCGGAGCATGGGAATGCCGCCGACCGGGACGAATGCCTTCGGCCTCGATTCACCGAGGCGTACGCCCTGACCGGCGGCAGGCACCAGCGCGACAACACGGCTCGCGCCGCGTGATGCGTTCACTATCAGGAAGCCGCTGCGAGAACCTCGTCGAGCAGGGTCTCGGCACGGACATCGTCAGTGCCCTCCGCGAGCGCGAGCTCGCCGACGAGAATCTGGCGGGCCTTGGCCAGCATGCGCTTCTCACCGGCGGACAAGCCGCGGTCCTGCTCCCGGCGCCACAGATCGCGAACGACCTCGGCCACCTTGTTCACATCGCCGGAGGCGAGCTTCTCGAGGTTGGCCTTATAGCGGCGAGACCAGTTGGTGGGCTCTTCGGTGTGCGGTGCACGCAGTACCTGAAAGACCTTGTCGAGGCCTTCCTGGCCGACGACGTCGCGGACGCCGACATACTCTGCGTTCTCTGCGGGAACCCGAACGGTCAGGTCGCCTTGCGCGACCTTCAGGACCAGATACTCCTTTTGTACACCCTTGATGGTGCGAGTTTCGATAGCTTCGATCAGCGCCGCTCCGTGGTGGGGGTAAACGACGGTGTCTCCGACCTTAAAAATCATCTGTCCCGTGCCCCTTTCGATGTTCACAGTTTAACATGCGACTCGGTAACGGCGCGATCAACGGCGCAGGTCAGGGCCACAACGAGCCAGCGGCGGGGGTTGACAGAACAGGAATCGTGTGCATCTCGTTGTGGCATAACGGGATAGCGCGCGGCGATGTTCGCAGGCATATGCGGGGGCCCTCTCGGCATACGCGGCGGGCACCCTCGCATAAACGACACTGCCCCCGCGCGAGGCGTCCGATCGCACGCATTACTCTCATTGACTACTACTCTGCATAGTGGAGTGAGCCCGGTCGACATGGAGGACAACCCGTGACTGCCCTGAAAGCCACCACCTTGTCTAAGGCGCGTGCCGTGACAGTTGCTGCACTCGCCGCGGGCGCGGCGCTAGTGCTGACGGGTTGCGGCGCCGGACAGGTGTCGCAGACCGCGGACCAGGTCGCGGCCGTCAACGGCAACGCGGCCGAGGTCGGCAAGATCGCGCTGCGCGACGTGCGCTTCCTGCTCCCGCAGAGCGAGGAGTACCAGAACGCCAAGGGCGGCAAGGCCGTTCTCGCGTTCAGCGCCGCCAACCTCGGCGAATACGAGCCCGACGAGCTCGTCAGCATCACCACCGACATCGGCCAGGTGAAGGTCAACGGCAAGGCCGAGATCAAGCCGCAGGCCACCCTGGTCGCGGACCTGCCGAACAAGTCCGCGGCCAAGGCGGACGACCACGGCGCCGGCGGGCACGACGACTCGCACGCCGCCCCGGCCACCACCGCCGCGGAGAAGACGGCCGATCCGGACGCCGATCCGCTGCTCATCGAGGTCACCGGCCTGACCAAGGACGTCACCCCCGGCCTGACCTACCAGATCACCATGAACTTCAAGCGGAACGGCACCGTCGCGATCAACGTGCCGGTCGACGCCGGCCCGGACCTCGCCCGGCCCGAGCCCGTGAAGCAGGAGGGCGAGAAGAAGTCCGGCGGCCACTGAGCCCCGGCCGCACGCCTCGAACCGCGCCCCGCTCCGATTCCGGAGCGGGGCGCGGTCGTCCGCGGGCCCGGGTGATCCGGGTGCGCCCGGCGGTGATTCGGGGGTGCGCCCGGTGGATTCGGGGTGTGCCCGCCGGTGATTCGGCCGCGCCGATGGCGTGGCCGCGCGGTTCTGTCGGGGTCGATCCGTAGGCTGCGCGCGTGGCCAAGGTGAAATCGCTGTATCGGTGCGCTGCGTGCTCGAACGAGGTCGCCAAGTGGGTGGGGCGGTGCCCGGCGTGCGAGGGCTGGGGCACCATCGAGGAAGTGAACGGCGCGGCCGCCGCGGCCGTGGGGGTGGGGCGGCGGGCCATGCTGCCCAGCACGGCCGCCACGCCGATCTCGGCGATCGATTCCAAGCACACGCAGTCGCGCAGCACGGGCGTGTCCGAGCTGGACCGGGTGCTGGGCGGCGGCATCGTGCCCGGGTCGGTGGTGTTGCTGTCCGGGGAGCCCGGGGTCGGGAAATCGACGCTGCTGCTCGAGGTTTCGCACCGCTGGGCGCGGGCCCGCGACGAGATCGCGCTGTACGTGACGGCCGAGGAATCGGCCGGGCAGGTGCGGCTGCGGGCCGACCGCACGGGCGCGGTGCACGAAAAGGTCTACCTGGCCGCGGAATCCGATCTGGCCACGATTCTCGGGCATGTCGAGCAGGTGCGGCCCACGCTGCTGGTGGTCGACTCGGTGCAGACCATGCTGGCCGCGGACGCGGACGGGGTGATCGGCGGCGTCACCCAGGTGCGCACGGTGACCGCGGCGCTCACCTCGCTGGCCAAGGCCACCGGCATCGCCGTGCTGCTGGTCGGGCACGTCACCAAGGACGGCTCGGTCGCGGGTCCGCGCACGCTCGAGCATCTGGTGGACGTGGTGCTGCACTTCGAGGGCGACAAGCACACCTCGCTGCGCATGGTGCGCGGCATCAAGAATCGTTTCGGCAGCACCGACGAGGTGGGCTGCTTCGAGATGAAAGAGGCCGGAATCGCCTGCGTGGACGACCCTTCCGGGTTGTTCCTGCATCATCGCGGCACCGCGGTGCCCGGTACCGCGGTCACCGTGGCGATGGACGGCAAGCGCCCCATGCTCGGCGAGGTGCAGGGTCTGACGGTCGACACCGCCGTGCCCGCGCCCCGGCGCGCGGTGAGCGGGCTGGACTACAACCGCGTTTCCATGGTCCTGGCGGTCCTGCAGAGCCGCTGCGGGGTCTACGTGGGCAAGCAGGACGTCTACGCGGCCACCGTGGGCGGTATGCGGCTCACCGAGCCCGCGGCCGATCTGGCTGTCGCCCTTGCCATTGCGAGCGCGAGCCAGGACCGGGCGCTGCCCAGCGGGATGGTGGTGCTCGGCGAGGTCGGGCTGGCCGGGGAGGTGCGGCAGGTCACCGGGCTCACCCGGCGGCTGGCCGAGGCCGAGCGGCTCGGGTTCACCGAGGCGCTGGTGCCGCCGGGGGTGGATCGCGGGGGACGCAGCATGACCCTGCGCGAGGTCGCCGATCTCGGTGCGGCGCTGTCCATGTGCGGCTTGCGGCCGCGCCGCCGTGCGGCCGCGCAGGCCTGAGCGCGGACCGCTCCGCTGCCCCGGCGGCGGTGTGGAAATCGCATAACACCCGCGTGGCGCACAGGCGTGTCGGCGTAAGGGGCCTTGACTCCTGTCGGGGACGTATCTCACCGCATCGCAGCCCACATTCGAATGCCGGCGCGATTCGCAATTTCGCGATACCGCGCCGCGTACGTCCGGCTGTGGAGACCTGTGGATCGTTCGGCGCGGGACGATTCGCGGGGATCGCGCCGAATTCCGGCTACCGGCGCGCAGATGATCAAACGACCGTTTCCTGGCCCGCAATTGCGGCCCGGAATCGTTCGGATTCTGCGGGCGAACACAGCCCGACTCATAGCGTTCGGCATACGGTGATATCACGAGTGCATCGACGGATCCGGTGGCCGATTCGAATTGGCGCGCGGAATTCGCCTCGCGCCGATTGTGCAATTCACCGAAAATGGGTGTGGGCGCTCGTTATCCGGCAGCATCGTGCTGAAACTCGTGCGGCACAGCGCGGATTGCGGTGCCTCGGCCCGAACGCGCTGTGCCGCCGGGGAAACGCGCCGCGCATGCCAGGAAACGCGCTGCGCCCCTGCCGGAACGGCGAAGGCCGGAACCGCCTGGCGGTTCCGGCCTTCGAAGCGGGGGTGCTGGGGATCAGGCGATATTGAAGGGCTCCGGTGCGCTGCGCACCGAACCGAGTTGGGCGACAACGGTGTAGGGACCCGCGGGCACCGGTATCCGCTCGCCCGCGCAGCCGGGCTGCGACGACTGCGCGGACCAGGTGACGGTGAAGGCCGCCTGCTGCCCCGGGCTGAGCGTGCGCATGTCCGGGGTGCCCTCCGGATAGCAGTCCGTGCTGGACCACAGCCGGCGCTGGCCGTCGAGCGACTGCACCGACACCAGTTGCAGGCCCGAACCCATGTCGCGTTCGCAGGCGCCGCTGGAGATGTTGGTGATGACGATGCCGAAGACCGGCTGTTCCCCGGCCTTGTAGGTGGGCTGGCCGACATTGACCTTCACGGCCAGCGATTGGTCGGGGCACTGACCCGCGGGCGCGCCGGCGGGTGCGGCGCTGGGAGCCGCGCTCCCGGCGGGTTTGCTCGTCTCGGGCGCGCCCGACGTCGGGCTCGCAGCGCTCTTGCTCGGGGACGCCTGGGCGGTGGTCGTGGCTTCGCCCTCGGCCTGCTTATCGTCGCCACCGCCGCGCACCAGGGCGAACGCCACCCAGATGACCAGCGCGAGAGCGACCACCACGGCACCGATCGCGATCAGGCGACGGCGCCAGTAGATTTCCGGCGGCAGCGGTCCATTCGGTTCCAGCACGCTGACAACGGTAAGGGCACCGTCGGGCGCATCCGGCGCAGGGTCTCGGCGTGTCGGAGCTGAAAAGGGCCGCACCACAGGTAGATTTCCCCGGCTCCGGAACGTCCGTTCGGGCCCGATCTCCGCGAATACCCTTGCCCGCCCGAACTTCCGGCGCACCGACCGTCCCGTTTGCCGCCCCGTCAACCCCCGGCAACCTCCCGGTGCCCGTGTCGACCGATCTGCCCCATTCCGGCCGCCTCTCCCGCCCTGCCGCACCGCCCCGCGCCCGGCCCGCCTCGGGAAGTCCTCGACGTCCTTCGATGCCCGGCCCGCCCGACGGCGGAGACGCATCCCCACCGGCCCGGCCCGATATCGTCTCCCCCTTTCGGCAACGCGCCTCGACAGTCGTCGTCACTCGTGGTGGAAGGTGCCTTCCGGCAACGGCGCGACCGTCGTCTCCGTGCCCGGAGATCCCTCCCCGCAACGGGTCCGGGCCCCGCTGCGTTCGGCAGCGGGGCCCGGGAGATTTCAGCGAGAAGCTAGACGACCTCGCCGATGTTGCCGATGACGCGGTGCAGCTTGATCTGCCCTTCGCCGAGGTTGTAGGTGACGCAGGCGATGGCGCACTCGCCCGCGGCCACGCGCTCGGAGATGATCACCGAGCGCTGCATGAGCAGGCGGGCGGTCTCCTCCACGTGGCGGGCTTCGAGCTCGTCGACCGACTCCAGGCCGTCGCGGCGGCCCAGCAGGATGGACGGGGTGACGCGTTCGACGACGCTGCGGATGAATCCGCCGGGGACGTTGCCGTGATCGAGGGCGTCGATGGTGGCGCGGACCGCGCCGCAGCTGTCGTGGCCGAGCACCACGATGAGTGGCACGTTCAGCACGTGCACGCCGTACTCGATGGATCCCAGGACCGAGGAATCCACGACGTGACCGGCGGTGCGGACGACGAACATGTCGCCGAGGCCCTGGTCGAAGATGATTTCGGCGGCCACGCGGGAGTCACCACAGCCGAAGAGAATCGCTTGGGGCTGCTGACCGGCCACGAGCTTGGCTCGGTCGGCTGCGCCTTGGCTAGGATGCTGCAACGTGCCGTTGACAAAGCGCTCGTTGCCCTCACGCAGGGACTTCCAGGCACTGATCGGGTTGGAATGCGGCATGTGTCCCATTTTGCATACGACATCGGTTACTGGCGAGTCCGCGACGTTACGGTCCGGCAACCGGCCACTGACCGCAGGACCGCCCGGGCGGTGAGCCCGCGGCGCGGATCGGAACGACAGCGGACGGCTGATGACAGTGGACAGTGACGTATTGATCGACTGGTACCGGGACACCGCCCGGGACCTGCCGTGGCGGCGGCCGGGCGTCACGGCCTGGCAGATTCTTATGAGCGAAATCATGCTCCAGCAGACCCCGGTGGTCCGCGTGGAGCCCATCTGGCGCGAGTGGGTGGCGCGCTGGCCGGTGCCCTCGGCCATGGCCGCCGCGCCGCAGGGCGACGTACTGCGCGCGTGGGGCAAACTCGGCTATCCGCGCCGGGCGCTGCGCCTGCACGAGTGCTCGCGGGTGCTCGCCGAGCACCACGGTGACGAGGTGCCCGCGGATGTCGAGGTGTTGCTCGGCCTTCCCGGCATCGGCGCGTACACCGCCCGCGCGGTCGCGTGCTTCGCGTATGGGCAGCGAGTTCCGGTGGTGGACACCAACGTTCGGCGCGTGGTGGCCCGCGCGGTGCACGGCCGCGCCGAGGCGGGCAACCCCGCGGCCCGCGATCTGGGCGAGACCGAGGCGCTGCTGCCGGTGAGCGTGCCCCGCGCGGCGATCTTCTCCGCGGCGATCATGGAGTTGGGTGCGACCGTCTGCACCGCCCGCACCCCCGACTGCGCCCGCTGCCCCCTGCCCGCCTGCGCCTGGGTGGCGGCGGGCCGCCCGCCCTCCGACGTGGTCCGCAAGGTGCAGAAGTTCGAGGGCACCGACCGCCAGGCCCGCGGCCGCCTGCTCGACGTGCTGCGCGACGCGACCGGCCCGGTCGAACAGACCCGCCTGGACCTGGCCTGGACCCGCGATCCCGGCCAGCGCGCCCGCGCGCTGGATTCGCTCCTGGTCGACGGCCTGATCGAGCAGACCGCGGACGGCCTGTTCGCGCTGGCGGGCGAAGGCTGAGCAACCCCGGGGTCACCCGAAAAGCGCTGTGCGGCACGCATTCCTCCCGGGACGGGACGAGGGGGCGTTCGCCCCGGGAGGGATGCGGCGGGCGCGATCTACAGCCCCTCACGCGGTAGATCGCGGGCATGGGTTACCCCGATGGCGAAGATCGAATCCTCGGCGGGGCAGGGCCGCGCGTTCCGGGCGAACCCGGGTTCATGATCGTGAACGCGCGGCGGATCAGGCGGGCACGAGCTCGCGGCGGCGGTTGCGGGTGCGCGAGCCGACGATCCGGCAGATCAGGTAGATCGTGAACGAGATGGTGGTGACGAAGGTCGACACCGGCACGCCGGGGGCCAGCGACAGCAGAATCCCTCCGACGGCAGCGATTTCGGCGAACACCACGGCCAGGACGGTCGCGCGCACCGGACTCGCGGTGAGCTGGCAGGCCGCCGCGGCGGGCGTGATGAGCAGCGCCAGCACCAGCAGCGCGCCCACGATCTGCACGCCGAAGGCCGCGGTGATGCCCAGCAGCACCGCGAACACGATGGACAGCGCGCGCACCGGAACCCCGCGCGCCACCGCCACTTCCGGGTCCGAGCTGGCGAACAGCAGCGGGCGGTAGATCGCGGCCAGCACCACCAGCACCCCGACGGTGCAGGTGGCCAGCAGGGTGAGCCCGTTGTAGCCGACGCTCACCACCTGGCCGGTGAGCAGCGAGAATTTCGAGCCGGCGCGTTCGGGGCCGAGCCACAGGAACAGCACGGACAGGCCGAGGCCGAAGGACAGCACCACCGCGATCACCGAGTCACGTTCGCGCGCACGCGAACCCAGCACGCCGAACAGCACCGCCGCCACCACCGAGCCGGCGATGGCGCCGAGTCCGACGCCCACCCCGGCGAGCAGCGCCGCGGCCGCGCCGGTGAGCGAGAGTTCGCTGGTGCCGTGCACCGCGAAGGACATCTGCCTGCTGATGATGAGCGGGCCGATGGCCCCGGCCAGCAGTCCGAGCAGCGCCGCGGCCAGCACCGCCTGCTGGACGAAGTCGTAGCCGAGCAGGTGTGCGGTGGTGGAGAAGTCGAACATCTTGCCGAAGACGTCGGCGAGTTTGTCGATCACTTGCGGCCCTCCGGACGCTGTTCACCGTGGCAGTGCGCTCCGGCCGCGCCGAGGGCGTCCATGGCGTCGCCGGTGCCGACCACGACCAGTCGCCCGCGCACCCGCAGCACCTCGACCTCGGTGCGGTACAGCTCCGAGAGCACCGCGGTGGTCATGACCTCGTCGGGGGTGCCGATCCGGAATTTGCCGTCGACCAGGTACAGCACCCGATCCACCAGCGGCAGAATGGGATTGATCTCGTGGGTCACGAACAGCACGGCGGTGTCGCTGGTGCGGCGGCGCTTGTCGATGAGTTCGGAGACCAGGCGCTGGTTGGCCAGGTCCAACGACAGCAGCGGTTCGTCGCAGAGCAGCACGCGCGGGTCGCCGGCCAGCGCCTGGGCCACGCGCAGGCGCTGCTGTTCGCCACCGGAGAGGGCGTCGATCGGCGCGTACGCGAACTTCTCCGCGCCCACGGCCGCGATCGCCTGTGCCACTTTGCGTTTGCGCTCGGCTCGCCCGCGCAGCCCCAGGCCCCAGCGGTGCCCGTCCACGCCGAGCCCGACCAGGTCGACCCCGCGCAATTGCGCCCCGGCGTCCATGGTCTTCTGCTGCGGGATGTAGCCGATATCCGAGTTGCCCACGCGGGTGGGCGCTCCCGCGATCTCCGCGCTGCCCGCGGACAGGGGGACCTGCCCGAGCAGCATCTTAAGCAGCGAGGTCTTGCCGGACCCGTTGGGTCCCAGCACCGCGATGAATTCACCGGGCGCGACCTCGAGGTCGAGGCCCTGCCACAGGGTGCGGTCGCCGTACGATAGGCGCGCGTTCGAGAGCCGTACCGCGGGAGTGGTGTCCGGGACTGCGGCGGAACGGGTTTCGGGCAGGGGGGAGCGTTCGGGCGCGGGGGCGGCGCTCGAAGATTGCCGGGTGACCCGTTCGGTGGGCTCGGTCAGCGCGACTCCCTCGGTCGGTGCGGCGGTAGCGGGCATGGGCCGGGACCTAGGCGAGCGCCGCGGCGAGTGCCTCGGCGTTGCCGGTCATCCACCGAATGTAATCCAGGCCCTGCGGCAGGGTTTCGGTCACCTCGACGATGGCGATGCCGTTGGCCTGCGCGGTGGCGCGCATGTCCTTGGTGGTGCTGTCCTCGGTCTGGATGTTGTAGACCAGGGCGCGAACCTGCTTGGCCTTCAGCAGGTCTCGCACCGCGGCGACGTCGGCGGGCGAGGGATCGGTGCCCTGCTCCACCGATTCCTGGAAGGACTTCGGCGTGCGGTCGTCGGCCTTGGCGGCGAGCAGCAGGTAGTAGGCCAGCGGCTCGGTCTGCAGCACCGGCTGGTTCGGGTGTTCGGCGGCGATCTTCGCGGTGATGGCCTCGACGCCCGCGAGCTGTGTGCCGAAGGCGGCGGCGCGGTCGGCGTAGGCCTGCCTGTTGGCCGGGTCGAGTTCGCCGAGGGATTCGGCGATGTGCTCGGCGACGTGCGCCGCGACATGGGCGTCGTACCAGACGTGTTCGTTCGCGCCGTCGTGGTCGTGCGAGTGGCCGTGTTCGTTGCCACTGCCGCTGCCGTTGCTGACGGGAGCCTGGCTCGGCCCGGCCTCGCCGGTGGCGTGCTCGCCCTCCTCGGCGATCTCGACGGCGTTCACGTTGCGCTTGTTCTTGCCGGAGATGGCCTTGTCGATGAACTCGTCGTAGCCGCCGCCGTTGTAGACGATCAGGGCCGCGTCGCTGATCTGGGCGGCCTGGACGGCGGTGACCTCGTACGAGTGCGGGTCGGCGGTGGGGTCGGAGATGAGTGATTCGACCTTGATGTCGGGTCCGGCGACGGCCTGGGCGACGCTGCCCCAGACGTTCGTCGACGCCACGATGGTGAGCGCGCCGGAATCGGTCTTCGAGGTGCCGCAGGCGGTCAGGGTGGCCACGGCGGCCAGTCCGGCGGCCACGACCGCGAATCCTCTGGCATAGCTGTTGCGCACGCGAACCACTCCTGAAGCTGCCTAACAAAAACGAAAACGATTGCCAATAAAATGTAACCCACGAATCCGCGACCCGACGAATTCCGACCGGTAGGTGTGGTGCGCACCACGCACCCGTCGCGCCGGTCCCGCCCTCGCTGCCGCCCTCGTCGCCGTGTTCCGGAGCCGCGTCGTGCGAACCGCGGTTCTACCGCCTCCGCGAGCCGTCGTCGCAGACGACTCCGCTGCCCGTTCCCGAGGCTAGCTCGGCGACAGCGTGCCCCACCCTCACGAGTCCGGCCCCCGCGAACGATCGTTCGCGGGGGCCGGATATCTCTCGGGTCCGATCGGGACCTAGGTGAACGCACCCACCGGATGGCTCAGCAGCTGCGCGCAGCGCAGCAGGCCCAGGTGGCTGTACGCCTGCGGGTGGTTGCCCAGCGAGCGTTCGGCGACCGGGTCGTACTCCTCGGACAGCAGGCCGGTCGGGCCCGCCACGTCCACGAGCTGGGCGAAGAGCGCCTCGGCGTCCTCCCGCTTGCCGATCAGCAGGTAGGCCTCCACCAGCCAGGCCGCGCACAGGTGGAAACCGCCCTCGCCGCCGGGCAGCCCGTCGTCGTGGTGGTACCGGTACACGGTCGAGCCGCTGCGGAGTTCGGCTTCGGTGGCCACCACGGTGGCGGCGAAGCGCGGATCCTGCGGATCGATGAGCCCGCTGAGGCCGATGTGCAGGGTGGCCGCGTCCAGATCGGTGCCCTCGTAGGCGGCGGTGTAGGACTGGACCTCTTCGTTCCAGCCCTCGACCTTCACCTCGTCGGAGATGGTGTCGCGCAGCTTCTCCCACTCCGGGTCGACGGTCCGGCCGAACTGGCGGCCGAGGGTGATCGCCCGGTCGGCGGTGAGCCAGCCCATGACCTTGGAGTAGACGTGATGCCGCGGGTTGCCGCGGATCTCCCAGATGCCGTGGTCGGGTTCGCGCCAGCGCCGCTGTACGGCCGAGACCATGGCGTGCACCAGATCCCAGTCCGCGTCCGGCAGCGCCTTGGCCGGATCGGTGATGCCCTTGCGCTCGCGGGCGGTCGCGAGCTGGGAGATCAGATCCACGATGGGCCCGAACACGTCCAGCTGGACCTGCATGTTCGCCGCGTTGCCGACCCGGACCGGCCGCGATCCGGCGTAGCCGGGCAGCTGGTCGATGACGGCCTCGGGCGGCAGGGTTTCGCCATAGAGGGTGTAGAGCGGGTGCAGCCGCTCGGGCCCGGGCAGCGTCTCGAGGACGCGGTGGGTCCAGGCGAGCAATTCCTCGGCTTCGCCGAGCGAGCCGAGCGATACCAGCGCGGACGCGGTGAGTGAGGCGTCGCGCAGCCAGCAGTAGCGGTAGTCCCAGTTGCGCACGCCGCCGATGTCCTCGGGCAGCGAGGTCGTCGCCGCGGCCATGATGGAGCCGGACGGCGCGTGCACCAGTCCGCGCAGGGTGAGCGCGGACCGCTTCATGAGATCGGGCTTGAGCGGCGGCAGTTCCAGCGTGCTCGCCCAGTCGGCCCAGTACCGCTCGGCGAGCCGCCGGCGATCACTCTCGGGCGTCATGCACGGCGCGAGATCAGAGGTGCCGCACCGCATTTCGAGCACCACCGGACCCTGGCTCGGGTCCACGACCGCGCGTGCGGTGTGGTGGTTGCCGTCGTCGATGATCTCCCATTCCACGCCGGGGGAGCGCAGCACGATCGGATCGTTGGTGCCCTGCACCCGCAGGCCGGACGGATCGCGCACGATGCGCACCGGCACCTGGCCGAATTCCGGTCGGGGAGCGAAGGTTACGACCGCCTTGGCGTCACCGCTGATGACACGGGTCAGGTCGGTGCGCTCGGCCACCACGTCGTGCGGCAGATAATCCACCACCGACAAACTGGACCAACGGGTTTCGACGGTCATGGTGCCGTCGATGTACCGCTGCGAGAGCGGCAGCCCGGTGCGTTCGGGCGCGATGGTGAAGTGGCCCGCGCCGGGTCCGCCGAGCAGGTGCGCGAACACCGCCGCCGAATCCGGTTCCGGATGGCACAGCCAGGTGATGGTGCCGTCCGGGGTGACCAGCGCCTTGGTGCGCGGGCTGGCGAGCATCGTGAGCCGCTCGATGCGGGGCGCGCTGGCGCCGGCGAGCCAGGTGCGCCGCTCCTCCAGCAGGAAGGCCAGCGCCTTGGACACCTCCTCGGTGCTGGCGACCCGGTGCTTTGCCAGCGAGTCGCCCTCGCCGACCTTGATGCCCACGTCGGGCCCGGACAGGCGTTTGAACGCCTTCTCGTCGGTGACGTCGTCACCGATGAAGACCGCCGCGGACGCGCCCTGCTGGTGCCGGACGATGTCCAGCGCCGCGCCCTTGTCGGTTTCGATCACCGCGAGTTCGATGACCTCTTTGCCCTCGGTCGTCTGCACGCCGACCCAGCTGGCCGCACCCTGGCGGACCTGAACCAGTGCGCGACGGCCGATTTCGGGGCTGGCGTTGCGCACGTGCAGTGCGACGCTGGCGGGTTTGATCTCGACCGTGGCGCCCGGGTTGTCCTGGGCGACCTGGGTCAGTGTCGACTGCACTTCCTGCAGTAGCTGTTTGGCGTCGTTGTCGATGGCGTGCACGAAGCCGACGTCGAATTCGGATCCGTGGCTGCCGATGAGTTGCACCTCGACGGGCAATCGGGACAGTGCTGCGAGATCTCGCAGCGCGCGGCCGGAGATGACGGCCGCGGTGGTACCGGTGAGTCCGGAGAGCGCGCGCAGCGCGTTCACGGACTCCCTATGGGGATAGGCCTTCGTGGGGTCGGAGACGATGGGCGCGATCGTCCCGTCGTAGTCCGAAGCGACGAGCAGCCGTGGCACGCGGGCGACAGCCGCCAACGCACGGCGCAGTTCCAGTGGCAAATCCTGTGCGCTCACGCATCCAACCTATTGATCGGAGGAGTTTCTTCAGGGCGAGCGTGACTCTACTGGGTGTTGATTGCCCGCTCGTTTTGACGGTGATACATAGCGTTTACAAGACGCTTGCGCACCGTTCATTCGATGTCCGATTTCCGCTCGTGCGCCCCGGCTTTCGTGGCTGTGACCAGTCACGTTCCGGAACGACGAAGGAGGGCCGACCCTACCCCGCGGGGTGGGTGACCCTCCTGTCATACGTGCGAAAGCCCGGGTTGCGTTCGCCCCGGGGTGATCTCGCTTACTTCTTGTCGCCGATGAGCAGATCGACGGTCAGCTCGAGGCGTTCGGTGACATCGGTGGCCGAGGCCCGCCGCGTCAGCCAGGCAACCAGATTCGAGAGCCACACGTCGCTGATGACGCGGGCGATGGCGAGCTGGCGATCATCGGGCGTCTCGTCGGACAGCGCGCGGGCGAAGAAGCGGTCCATCACCTTGCCGACGCGATCGACCTCCGCCGCCGCGGAGGCGTCGGCGAACATGAACGCTCGCGTCATGGCCTCGGTCAGCAGTGGATCGCGCTGCATGGCGCGGGTGATCTGGTGCAGCATCAGGTGCATGCGCTCGCGCGGGTCGTTGCCCGGCAGCGGCTTGCGCCGGCCCTCCAGCTGCTCGAACTCGCGGGCGAGGGCGGAGACCAGCAGGTGCACCTTGGACGGGAAGTACCGGTACAGGGTGCCCACGGCGACGTCGGCGCGCTCGGCGACCGCGCGCATCTGGACCGCGTCGTAGCCGCCCTTGGAGGCCAGCGCGAGTGTGGCGTCGAGGATGCGTTTGCGCCGGTCACGCTGGGCGGCGGAACTCAGATCCTCCTCGCTCAGCGTGGTGGCGGGCGCGGTGCGCGCGGCGGCAACCCCGTCGGCAGCCTGCGATCGGGAGGGACTGGCCATCGGTTGAGAGTCCTTTCCTGCACGAATCGTTCGGTGCACTCACCCAGCGTCGGCTGGCTACGAGTTCGTACCAGCCGGGCGGCGCTTGACTTACGCCCGGCTCGAACATTAGAACATGTTCTAGGAGTGGAAGTCACCCCAGAAAGGCGGTATGGAGTGTGACCATAGCCACCACTGACGAGCATAAAGCCGTTCAGGAGTCCATGCGCGGATGGGCGGCGTCGGTGCGCCCAATTGCAACAATGCGTTCCGGTGGGCCCGACTATTGGCGCGAATACTGGTCGCGTCTGGCCGATCTCGGAATTTTCCGGGTCGCGGTGCCGGAGGAAGCCGGGGGCGCCGGTTGTTCGGTCGGCGATCTCGCTGTCCTGGTGGAGCAGGCGGCGCACGATCTGGTCGGCGGACCGGTACTCACCACGGCGCTCGCCGGCCTCGTTGCCGGGGAGATGCTCGACGAGAATACGCCGTGCGGTGTCGCCCTCGGGGGCGAAATCGCGATATCGGCGGGTGAATCGGGCCTCACCCTGACGGGGGTCTGGGATTCGGTGCCCGGCGCGGCCCCCGGAACCGCCGTTCTGGTCCCCGTGCGTGATGGCGACCGTGCGCTCTGGTGTCTGGTCGACGCCGGAACCGCCGGGCTGACCATCGAGCCGCTGGACACCATCGACCGCAGCGTGCCGCTCGCCCGCGTCGAATGCGCGAATGTTGCTGTGGCGCCGGATCACATCTTCGAGCCCGCCAACTCGGTCCTGGACATCGCCGCCACGCTGGCCGCCGCTGAGGCCGCCGGAATTGCCGGCTGGTGTCTGGAGACCGCGACCGAATACGCCAAGGTGCGTGAACAATTCGGTCGAAAGATCGGCGAATTCCAAGCGGTGAAACACATTTGCGCGTGGATGCTGTGCCGCGCCGAACAAATTCGCGCCGTGGCGGCCGACGCCGCTGCCGCCGTCGATAGTGGAAGCGCCGAACTGCAGTTGTCCGCGGCCGTCGCACTGGCGATCGCATTGGACGCCGCGGTCGAAACCGCCAAGGACTGCATTCAGGTCCTGGGTGGAATCGGTTTCACCTGGGAACACGACGCCCACCTGTATTTGCGCCGGGCCACCGCGACGCGGCAGTTGCTGGGCGGTTCCGCGCACTGGCGGGCACGGGTCACCGAGCTCACCGTCGCGGGTGTGCGCCGCACCGTCGGACTGGACCTGACCGCCGATGGCGATGCGGGCGAACCCAATTGGGACGCCGTGGGTTCCAGCGCCGAGGAGGCCGCGGTACTGGCCGGTGAACTGGCCAAGATCGCGGCGCTGTCCGGCGGCGAGCAGCGCAACGCGCTCGCCGAGGCCGGTCTGCTGGCCTCGCACTGGCCCGCGCCGTACGGCCGGGGCGCGGGCCCGATCCAGCGCACCTGGCTCGACGACCAGATTCGCAAGGCGGGCATCGAACTGCCGGAACTGGCCATCGCGAACTGGGCCATTCCCACACTGCTGCAGTGGGGTTCGCCCGAGCAGATCGAGCGCTACGCGCTGCCCACGCTCACCGGCGAGGTCATCTGGTGCCAGCTGTTCTCCGAACCGGGCGCCGGTTCGGACCTGGCGGCGCTGCGCACGGTCGCCGAGCGGGTCGAGGGTGGCTGGACGCTGCGCGGCCAGAAGGTCTGGACCTCGCTGGCGCACGAGGCCACCTGGGGCATCTGCCTGGCGCGCACCGATGCGAGCGCGCCCAAGCATCGCGGCATCAGCTACTTCCTGGTGGACATGAAGAGCGCCGGTATCGACATCCGGCCGCTGATCGAGATCACCGGCGAGGCGCGCTTCAACGAGGTCTTCCTGGACGACGTGTTCGTTCCGGACGACTGTTTGGTCGGGGAGCTGGGCAACGGGTGGAAGATCGCCCGTTCCACGCTCTCGGCCGAACGGGTCGCCATGGGCGGCAAGGGAATCGGCGCGGAGCTGGAGGCGTTGATCGCCGCCGCCCCGAAGTCCGGTCCCGGCGCCGAATTGGTGGCCGACCGACTCGGCGGCCTGGTCGCCGAATCGATAGCTGGAACGTTGCTAGATGCGCGCGCAGCGCAGAAGCTGCTGTCCGGCGGAGACCCGGGTCCGCAGAGCAGCGTACGCAAACTGGTCGGTGTCCGACACCGTCAGGCGGTCGCCGAATTTGCCGTTGAAGTGGCTGGCGCGGCGGGTGCCCTGGAAACCGATGTGGTGAAAGAATTCCTGCTCACGCGCTGTTTGTCCATCGCGGGCGGTACCGAGCAGATTCTTTTGACCGTCGCCGGTGAACGAATTCTCGGGCTGCCGCGCGAGTCGCACGGCTAGTCCACACCTCAACGGGAGCATTGCATTGGACTTCACCAGGGACGAGAGCCAGGACGCTGTCGCCGAGGTTGTCGTAAGTTTGCTAGAACGTGAAAGCGCGCGTGATATCGCCCTCTGGCCGGTGTTCGCGGGCAGTGGTCTGCTGGCCGTTCCGCTACCGGAGCGCTTCGGCGGCGACGAGATGGGCCTGCTCGAGGTGTCGGCCATGCTCACCGAGCTCGCCACCGACGCGGTCCAGATTCCGGCCCTGAGCACGCTGGCCTTCGGCGTGCTGCCGCTGCTGGCCGCCGGTATCCCGGATGCCTTGGCGGAGAAGGTGTTTCCGGCCGTGGCCGAGGGAGCGGTGCTGACCGCCGCGCTGCACGAGGCGGGCGCGCCGTTCACCGAGAAGCCGGAGACCACCGCGGTGTCCGAGGGCGCAACGGTGCGCATCACCGGAACCAAGGTCGCGGTGCCCTACGCGGGCACCGCGCGCTGGATCCTGGTGCCCACAGACTCCGGGCTCGCCGTCGTGGACGGCGAGGCGGCGGGCATCGTCAAGACCGCGGGGCCGACTTCCGATGGGGTGCCCGAGTTCTCGGTGCGCTTCGAGGGCGTGTCGATTCCGGCCGAGCAGCTGCTGCCCGGCGGTATCGCCGATCTGCACCGGCTGGCCGTGGCGGGCATCGGCGCGGTCGCGGACGGCCTGCTCAAGGGCGTCCTCGCCCTGACCGCGGAGCACGTGCGCACCCGCGAGCAGTTCGGCCGCCCGCTGGCCGAGTTCCAGGCCGTCGCGCAGCAGATCGCCGACGTGTACGTGGTCTCGCGTACGCTGCACGCGGCCGCGGCCTCCGCCAATTGGGCACTGGCGCAGGACGAGACCGGCGCTGAACACCGCGAGCGCACCGACGACGATCTCGACGTGCTCGCCTACACGGTGGCCTCGGAGCTGCCGGCGGCCATGCAGAAGTGTCATCACCTGCACGGTGGCCTGGGCGTCGATATCACCCATCCGCTGCACCGCTACTACTCACAGGCCAAGGACATCGCGCGCTGGCTGGGCGGCGAATCGTTCCGGCTGGACCGTTTGGGAGCCAGATGTTCATCGAACTGACCGCCGAACAGCGCGGTTTGCGGGACGAATTGCGTTCGTACTTCACCAGTCTCGTCACTCCCGAAGAGGAGGCCGAGATGCTGGTGAACCGGCACGGCGATGCCTATCGCGCCGTCGTCAAGCGCATGGGCGCGGACGGCAAGCTGGGCGTCGGCTGGCCGAAGGAGTTCGGCGGGCAGGGTTTCGGCCCGCTCGAGCAGCAGATCTTCTACAACGAGGCGGTGCGCGCCGACGTGCCCGTCCCGCTGGTGACGCTGCTGACCGTCGGCCCGGCCCTGCAGACCTACGGCTCCGAGGAACAGAAGAAGAAGTTCCTGCCCGGTATCCTCACCGGTGACGTGCATTTCGCGATCGGCTACTCCGAGCCGGACGCGGGCACCGACCTTGCGGCGCTGCGCACCAGCGCGGTCAAGGACGCCAACGGCGACTGGATCGTCAACGGGCAGAAGATCTTCACCACCGGCGCGCACGAGGCCGACTTCGTCTGGCTGGCCGTGCGCACCGGCACGGTGGAATCGCGGCACCGCGGCATCACGATCCTGATCGTGGACACCAAGGATCCGGGGTACTCCTGGACCCCGATCATCACCGCGGACGGCGCGCACCACACCAACGCCACCTACTTCGACAATGTGCGCGTTCCCGCGAACATGATCGTCGGGCAGGAGAACGGCGGCTGGAAGCTCATCACCACCCAGCTCAACCACGAGCGGGTGGGCCTGGGCCCGTCCGGCAAGATCGAGCAGCTCTACGAGCGCACGCGCGACTGGGCGCAGGCCAACGGCGTGCTCGGGGAGACCGATGTGCGGCGCTCGCTGGGCCGCCTGCACGCGATGGTGCGGCTGAACGAACTGCTGAACTGGCAGGTGTCCTCCAATATGGAGCGCCCGGACGCCGATCCGGCCGATGTCATCGCCGACGCCTCCGCGACCAAGGTGTTCTCCACCGAGGCGCTGCAGGAGGCCGGGCGCCTCGCCGAGGAGATCGTGGGCCGCTACGGCGACCCGGCCGAACCGGCCACCGCCGAGCTGCTGGTGTGGCTGGACCGCCGCACCAAGCAGAACCTGGTGGTGACCTTCGGCGGCGGCGTCAACGAGGTGATGCGTGAGCTGATCGCCCAGATGGGCCTGCGGTTGCCGCGGGTGCCGCGCTAGTTCGCGAAGGAGTGAGCGTGAGTAAGAGTTTCACGGCCGACGAGATCCGCGACGGCCTGGAGAAGATCAAGGCCGACGGCGAGTCCGCGCCCCGCGCGGGCCGCGATCCGATCAATCAGCCCATGATCAACAACTGGGTCGAGGCGCTGGGCGACGCGAACCCGATCTACGTGGACGAGGCCGCCGCGCGGGCGGCCGGGCATCCCGGCATCGTGGCGCCGCCGGCCATGGCCCAGGTGTGGACCATGCTGGGCCTGGGCGGTATTCGCGCCGACGACGACCCGATGACCCGCACCAACGATCTGTTCGACGCGGCCGGGTTCACCTCCGTGGTCGCGACCAACTGCGAGCAGGTCTACCACCGCTACCTCGAGGTCGGCGAGCAGGTCACGGTGCGCTCCAGCATCGGGGACATCGTGGGACCCAAGAAGACCGGGCTCGGCGACGGCTGGTTCACCACCTACCTCACCAACTGGTACGTGGGCGACGAGCTCGTCACCGAGATGAAGTTCCGGATGCTGAAGTTCGCGCCCGGGACCGGAAAATCGGCTGCCCCCGCGGATTCCGGTGCGGTGCCGGCCGAGGATCTCGCCAAGCGGGTGCGGCCGACGGTCTCCAAGGACACCGAATTCTTCTGGGACGGCGTCAAAGCCGGCGAGTTGCGCATTCAGCGGCGGCCCGACGGCTCGCTGCAGCATCCGCCGGTTCCGGCGCTGTGGCAGGACCACACCGAGCAGAGCGACTACGTCGTGGCCTCCGGGCGCGGCACCGTCTTCAGTTTCGTGGTGCACCACGCGCCGCGCGTGCCCGGACGGCAGCTGCCGTACGTGGTCGCGCTGGTCGAGCTGGAGGAGGGCGTGCGGATGCTCGGTGAGCTGACCGGCGTCGATCCGGCCGAGGTCGAGATCGGGATGGCTGTCGAAGCCGGGTTCCTGCAGCTCGACGAGGACAACACCGTGCCGTACTGGAAGGCCGTCAAATGACCACAGTCGAGTTGTCGGCCATCGAGGTCGGAACAACGTTGCCGGAGTTGGTGATTCACGCCGACACCACGTTCATCGTCTCGACGGCGCTGGCCACCCGGGATTTCCAGGACGTGCACCACGACCGGGACAAGGCGCTGGCTCGCGGGTCCAAGGACATCTTCGTCAACATCCTGACCGACACCGGTCTGGTGCAGCGGTTCGTGACCGACTGGGCCGGGCCGAGCGCCCGCGTGAAGTCGATCGCGCTGCGCCTGGGCGTGCCGCTGTACGCGGGGGACACCCTGACGTTGTCGGGCACGGTCGCGGCCGTGGACGGCGCGGATATCACCATCGATGTGGTCGGCAAGGATTCGCTCGGCGATCACATCACGGCGAAAGCCGTTATCTCCCTGAAGGAGGCGCAGTGAGTGGCCTGAGCCGCGCCGCCGCGATCGTCGGCATCGGCGCGACCGACTTCTCCAAGGACTCCGGCCGCAGCGAGCTGCGCCTGGCCGCCGAGGCGGTCACGGCCGCCCTGGCCGACGCCGGTCTCACCCCCGCCGACGTGGACGGCCTGACGACCTTCACCATGGACACCAATACCCAGGCCGCCGTGGCGCGCGCCGCGGGCATCCCGTCCCTGAAGTTCTTCAGCAACATCCCGTTCGGCGGCGGCGCGGCCGCGGCGACCGTGCAGCAGGCCGCCATGGCGGTCGCGACCGGTGTGGCGGATGTCGTTGTGGCGTACCGCGCGTTCAACGAGCGATCCGGAAATCGCTTCGGGCAGTTCGCCACTCACTTGGCGACCGGCAATCCGAGTTCGTCCGGCGTGGACAACGGCTTCTCCTACACCCACGGCCTGGGCACCCCGGCCGCGCAGGTGGCGATGGTGGCCCGGCGTTACATGCACGTATACGGCGCGCGCAGCGAGGATTTCGGCCGCATCGCGGTCGCCGACCGCAAGCACGCGGCGGTGAATCCGGCGGCGCACTTCTACGGCAAGCCGATCACCCTCGAGGAGCACCAGGCGTCCCGCTGGATCGCCGAGCCCCTGCACCTGCTGGATTGCTGCCAGGAGACCGACGGCGGCGTGGCGATCGTGGTCGTCTCGGCCGAGCGCGCGAAGGATCTGCCGAACAAGCCGGCCCTGATCGCCGGTGCGGCACAGGGTTCCGGTGCGGACCAGTACGTGATGACCAGCTACTACCGCGACGGCATGTCCGGCCTCCCGGAGATGAAACTGGTGGGCGACCAGCTCTGGTCCCAGAGCGGCCTCCGCCCCGAGGACATGCAGGCCGGGATCCTCTACGACCACTTCACCCCCTTCGTCCTGATGCAGCTGGAGGAACTCGGCTTCTGCGCCCGCGGCGAGGCGAAGGACTTCATCGCCGACGGCGCGATCGAGCTCGGCGGCCGCCTCCCCCTGAACACCCACGGCGGTCAGCTCGGCGAGGCTTACATCCACGGCATGAACGGAATCGCCGAGGGCGTCCGCCAGATCCGCGGGACGTCCGTGAACCAGGTCCAAGGCCTGGAGAACATCGTGGTGACCGCCGGCACCGGCGTCCCGACCTCGGGCTTGGTGCTGACCACAAACTGAGCCGAGCCGCGCGAATGCCTGAGTGGACACGTTGCCGCTCAGGCATTTTCGTGTTCGAGGCTCCTCGTCACCACTGCACGCTTCAGTCCACGCTGCCGGGAGGTGCGACCCAGACCTGGGACTGCCGGGTCACGGCGGCTATGTGTTCGAAATCGGCGTCGTAGTGGACCAGAACGGCGCCGTGGTACTCGGCCACCGCCGCGGTCAACAGATCGACGATGCCCGCGGCTCGGTGTAAACCCTGGCGGGCCATCAGTTGTTGCACTTCCCGGGCGCGGTCGGCGATGGCCTCGTTGATCGGCAGATTGATGTACATGGCGCGGCGGCGCTGTGCGATGTTCTGCACGTCGGCGAGGTTTCGGCCCGAGTAGCCCGCTTCCAGATCCACCGTCACGCAGGTCGCTGCGGCTCGGTCCGCGATGAGGCCGGTCAGAACATTGCGCACGGACTCGTGGCGCAATCGTGCTGCCGCGGAGGTGTCGATCAAATGCAGCCGCAACGGCGTGGGGTCGGTCAACGGCGAGCCTTGCGCATGACTTCCGGATCGCCGATGTCCGGCCCGACACCGAAGCCGTACGGGTCATCGAGCACCTGCTCTATCCGCCGCCGGCGCTGCGCCACGAACTCCAGTGCCGCGTTGACCGTGTCCTTCTTCGTGGTCGTCCCGAGTTCCTTGGCCGCCAGCGCCAGCGCTTCGTCGTTCAGGTCGATCATGGTTTTCATATGTCTCATTATATGTCTCCAGCAATATTCTCAGCAATATTGCTGGAGGACTCGGGGCGACGGGCCTGGTGGATGGGTCAGCGGCGGTGGAAGAGGCGGTAGAGGTTGAAGTCGTAGCCCCAGCCGAAGGTCTTGGGGGTGAGGAAGCGGGGGTCGTCGGGATTCCACCAGCGGGCCTTCGTGCGGGCCAGGGTCGGGCGGCGCCAGTCGTAGGGCATGCCGAGGAAGTGGCCCTGGGGATCGGGGGGTGGCACGCGGCCGGAGTCGGGTTCGGTCATGAGGCCAGTTAACAACGGTTCGGCGGGGCGGGGGTGGAACCGCGTGGCCGGGATGTCACACCTCGGCGGGGTGCGTCGTCCTTCTCGTGAACAGGGATTCACACCGTTGGAAGGACACGACCATGAACACCGCTTACCACGTCGTCGGGGTTGTCGCCGCTCTCTGGATCGGGTTCTCGGCGTACTCGATCGTCACCAGGCAGGCGTTTGTTGCCGAGCCGCTCGTCGAGTACGGCGTGCCGGGGAGCTGGTGGAACTGGCTGGGGCTGGCCAAGGCGGCCGGGGCGCTGGGGCTGATCGTGGGGTTCTTCGTGCCGGCCGTGGGGATCGCGGCGGCGATCGGGTTGATCCTGTACTTCGCCGGGGCGGAGATCACCATCCTGCGGGCGCGGTCGTACAAGACGCTGCCGTTCCCGCTGCTGTACATGATTCCGGCCATCGCCACGCTGGTGCTGCAGCTCGCGGTGTGAGGGGTGCGAAGTTTCGTCAGGGGATGTCGTGCCCGGCCGGTGGGCGTAGTTTGGGAGATGGCCGGGCACGGGAAGGGGCTGGGGATGATTCAGGATCGATTCAGAGACATTGCGGCGGTGGATGGTTCGCTCATCTACGGGCCGCCGCACGAGACCGCCGACGGGGCCACCATCATCACGGTGACCGGGACCGGCGGGTTCTTCCGGCCGCGCCCGCGCCCGCTCGGGGTGTTCGTGGTGCACGGGGGTGAGGTGACCTGGGAGCCCGCGACCGACAAACAGCTGGTCGCGTTGCTGGGTGTGCTGACGGGGTTGATCGCGGCCGCCTTCGCGACCGGCGCGATGCTACGCAGGCCGCCGTGGCCGGATATTCGGATCACCAGCAACAGCTGAGGAATCGCGCCGCGCACACCGCACTCGAACCCGCGCGCACGTCTCGCGCCCGGTACTCCGGGGCTGCATGCCGGGGCCGCCGCGGTCGATGAGCCACTGTGCGAGCCGGCAGGAATGTGGGTCAGCGGCAGCGTCGTTTTCCGCGCCGGCGCGCGTGGTTGTAGAACTTCGCCGCTCTACTCGTGCGCGCGGAGTTGGATTGTCAGCACACGGGTGAGCTGCCGCCGGCTTTCCGGTGTACCCGGGACGAGAGTTGTTCTCGCGCCTGCGAATCGGTCGAAGACAAGGCCCTCGATGACCGCGATGAAATCGGCCGCAGCCTCGGCTGGGGATCGGGAGCCGAGAGCTCGGTAGAGCTCGGTCGCATGCCGATGCGAGAACAGGCAGCCGACCAGCTTCGCGTGCAACTCCTCGTCGCCCTGTAGCTCGATGATCAGTGCGTGCCGGACTATCAGGTGATTGCGGCGTTGTGCCAGTAGGCGATCCAGCCAGTCGGCGATACCTAGCGCGAGCGCCGGAATATCGATGTCGCCGGACGTGCTGTCACCCGGCGTGCCGCCACCTGCTCGGCTGTTGCTCGGCCCGTTGACGCTCGGCTCGGTTCCCGGCGACGTGCCGGCTCCCGGCTCGATACCCGGCACCCGCAGCGTCTCGCCCGCGGCCGCGAAATCGGAGCGCGAGCGCAGGGCTATGTGATCCACGATCGCTTCGATGAGAGCGCGTTTGGTGCGGAAGTAGTACGACGTCGAACCCGGGGGCAGCTCGAGCGCGGTGTCGAGCGCGCGGTGGGTGAGGGCGCGCAGCCCCTGTGCGGCAACGAGATCGATGGCGCTGTCCACGATGCGGGTGCGCCGATCGAGTGTGGAGGTGGTCACCTTCGCTCCTCTGCGGGGTCGTAATCCTCTACAACTATAGAGGAGACTCTACGGATGTAGAGGAACGGAGGCAGTGATGGATACCCGGGCGATCGTTCTCGACCCCGATCAGCGCGTTGCCGCGGATCGGCTCGCCGCGCTGGCCCTTGCCGCGGGCTGGAGCCGAACCGGAACCGGGGGAGTGGGCGAACGCCTTTCCGGCCTGTTCGGCCACCGCCTCGCCCGGCCGCACGCACACCCCGCCCGCACACGCCGCACCCCCGCACCGCGCGGCCTCTACCTGCACGGCGGCCCCGGCCGCGGCAAGACCATGCTCATGGACCGCTTCCTGGCCGGCGTCGACCCGAAACGCGCCCGCCGCTTCCACTTCCACGGCTTCTATGCCCGGCTGAACGCGGCCATCCACGAACACGGCGACGTCGACGCCGCCGCCCTCGCCCTGCTCGGCGATGCCGAGCTCATCTGCTTCGACGAATTCCACGTGCACGACAGCGGCGACGCGCGCCTGGTCGCCCGCCTGCTGGAACTGCTGTTCGCCCGCTCCGTCACCCTGGTGCTGACCTCGAACTACCCGCCCCGCGAACTCCTCCCGAACCCGCTGTTCCACACCATGTTCGAGCCGACCATCGACCTCATCCTCGAACACCTGGACGTGCTGCCGGTGAACGGCCCGGTCGACTACCGCACCCTGGGCGACCGCACCACCGGCTTCGCGGCCGGCCGCTACATAGTCGGCCCCTGCCCCCTGACCGGGCACGCCGAGGTACCCATCGCCCACCGCACCCTCACCGCGCGGGCAGCCGGAACCGACTCCCTCACGGTCGATTTCGCCGATCTCTGCGGCATCCCGGTCGCCGCCGCGGATTACCTGCCCCTGTGCGAGCGCTACCGCCACTGGACCGTCTGCGCCGTCCCCGACCTGACCACGGTCGACGCCGAATGGGTCATGCGTTTCGTGAACCTGGTCGACATCCTCTACGACGCCGACCTGGACCTGACCCTCTACGCCGACGTCCCCCGATCCGCCCTCGGCACGCAGGTGTCCCGCGTCCCCGACCTCTACCGCACCCTCAGCCGACTCGGCGAACTGACCCCCGAGCCGGCGGCCGCCACCCGATAGGCCGCTCGCTTCGCGAACCCGCAGCCAACGGCCGGCGGGGACCGGCGCACAACCGCCCGGCGACGCCCGGGTGAACCGGCCGACCAGATCGACGCGCGGGATTCATGTCCCGTCAACGCGGACGGGGTCTTTCGTTGCGGGCCGCTTTCTACCGTGCTGGAGGAGGCAGCACCGAACCGGAGGGGACCGATGCGAATCCGCGAACAGCAGGCCCGGCACTTCCAGGGTTCCGGCAGCCGGAATCCGAGCGTCCCGGGCGTCCGGCTCCGGGTACTGGTCGTCGCCGAGTCCTTTCTTCCCCAGGTCAACGGCGTCACCAATTCCGTTCGCCGGGTGCTCGATCACCTGGCCGCCAAGGGCCACGAGGCGGTGCTGGTCGCGCCCACCGGGCCACCCAAGTACGCGGGTTTCCGCGTCCACGTGGTGCGGGGGGCGCGACTTCCCTTCTACCGAGACTTTCGCATAGGTCTCGAGACCCGGCGCCGATTGCGCCGGATCATGCGGGAATTCGAGCCTGACGTGGTGCACATCGCCTCCCCGGCCACCCTGGGCTATCAGGCCGCGCGGGTGGCGGGCGAACTCGACGTCCCCACGGTGGCCATCTACCAGACCGATCTGGTCGGCTTCGCCGAACGCTACGACCTGCCGGGCGGGGCGCGCACCATGGCCGCGCTCACCCGCCGCATCCACCTTCAGGTGGATCGCACCCTGGCCCCGTCCACCGCGAGCCTGCGCCAGCTGGAGCTGATGGGTATCCCCGGCCTGGCGCGCTGGCCGCGCGGGGTCGACCTGGAGCAGTTCGGTCCCTTCCGCCGCTCGGCGGAACTGCGAGAACGCCTCGCGCCCAACGGCGAAACCCTCGTGGGTTACGTCGGCCGCCTGGCCCCGGAGAAGGAACTCGAACTCCTGGCTCATCTGCGACCGCTGCCCGGCGTGCGCCTGGTCGTGGTCGGCGGCGGCCCGGAGGAGAAGCGGCTGCGCAAACTGCTGCCGGGCGCGGCCTTCCTGGGTGTGCTGCACGGGGACGAGCTGGGCGCGGCCTACGCCTCGCTCGACGTCTTCGTGCACACCGGCCGGCACGAAACCTATTGTCAGGCCGCCCAGGAGGCGCTGGCCTCGGGCGTGCCGGTGGTCGCGCCGCGCTCGGGCGGCCCCATCGACGTGGTCGACCCCGGGGCCGGATTCCTGTACCCCCCGGGCGATGCCGCTGCCCTGGTGGACCACGTGCGCCGCCTGGTGGACGATCCACGCCTGCGGGAGCGGACCGCCGTCGCGGCACAGCGCAGTGTGCGCGACCGATCCTGGTCCGCCGTCAATGAATTGCTGATCCGGCACTACCGCGAGGTGATCGGACAGCGCCACTCTCTGCCAGGTAGCGGTGAGCTTCGCGCCCCGCTGACCAAGGAGGCGTCCTGATGCTGCGCATTTCCGTCATCGGCACCGGCTATCTGGGTGCCACCCATGCCGCGGGCATGGCCGAACTCGGTTTCGACGTGCTCGGCGTGGACAACAATCCGGCCAAGGCCACGGCCTTGGCGGCCGGGCTGGTGCCCTTCCACGAGCCGGGCCTGCCGGAGTTGCTGTCCGGGCACGTGTCGGCCGGCAAACTCCGCTTCGGCACCTCGCTGCCCGAGGCCGCGCGCTTCGCCGATATCCACTTCCTGTGCGTCGGAACCCCGCCCGGCCCGCACGGCGCCGCCGATCTGTCCCAGCTCTATTCGGCGCTGGACGGCCTGGTCCCGCATCTGACCCGCAACTGCCTGATCGTGGGCAAGTCCACGGTGCCGGTCGGCACCGCCGAGGCGCTGGCCGCGCGCATCGCCGAGCTGGCCCCCGAGGGCATCTCGGTGGATCTGGCCTGGAATCCGGAGTTCCTGCGCGAGGGCCACGCGGTGCACGACACCCTGCACCCGAACCGCCTGGTCTTCGGGGTCACCACGCCCGACGCCGAATGGGCGCTGCGCCAGGTCTACGCCACCCCGATCGCGGGCGGCGCACCGGTCGTGATCACCAATCTGCCGACCTCGGAGTTGATCAAGGTCGCCGCGAACGCCTTTCTGGCCACGAAGATCTCGTTCATCAACGCCATGGCCGAGCTGTGCGAGCTGACCGGCGCGGACGTGACCCAGCTGGCCGACGCGCTCGGTCACGACGACCGCATCGGCCGCAAGTTCCTCGGCGCCGGACTGGGCTACGGCGGCGGCTGCCTGCCCAAGGACGTGCGCGCGCTCATCGCCCGCGCGGGTGAGCTGGGGGCGAGCGAATCGGTGGACTTCCTGCGCGATATCGACGCCATCAACGTGCGCCGCCGCGAACGCGTGGTGGACATGACCCTGGAGCTGTTGCGCGGCAACGGCCGTCGCCCCCGCGGCCGGGTGGGCATTCTCGGCGTCGCCTTCAAACCGCTCTCGGACGACGTGCGCGATTCGCCGGCCCTGGACGTCGCGGTTCGCCTGCAGGCGGCGGGCCTCGAGGTCACGGTCTTCGATCCGGCCGCGACGACGCCCGCCCGCGCGGTGGCCCCGCAGCTGGTCTACGCCGCGACCGCGGCCGCCGCCCTGCACGAGGCGGACGTGGTTCTGCACCTCACCGAATGGAACGAATTCCGGGAACTGGACCCGGTTTTCCTGCGCTCGGTGGTCCGCGGCGGGATCCTGATCGACGCCCGCAACACCCTGGATCCCACACCGTGGCTGGCCGCGGGCTGGGACTTCCGTGCCCTGGGCCGCCTGATCGAATCCGACGCCTCGACCACCGCCCCCGCGTCCATCCCGGTCCGGGACTACACCGCGGCCCGCGCCCGGATGCGCCGCGCCCAGCCCGAAGTCCCCGGCGCGCCCACGGATTCGGCCCTCACCCGCCTGCGCGCCCGAGTCCGCCGCACGGCCTGAACCTCGTCCGGTGCTCGGCAGGGGCCGAGCCCGCTTTCGCACCTCGCCCAGGGCCGGCACGGAGTCGCTGTCCGAACCCGTGCCGGCGCCGCGGCGGGCGGTCCACCGGATTCGGTCGTACACGGGCGTGTACGTGGCCGCCGCGCAGCATTGGTCGGCCGGCTGCCCTTGTCGGCGCCGGGCGACAATCCCCGCATCGGTGTGACCCGTTGGCGTTCACGGTGTTCGCGCGTGGTTCGCCGGCGCGGTCGTCGCGAGCAGTCGGCACGTGCACGCGCAGCCCCGGCGGCGGGCCCGCGCACGGTCGGGCCGGGGGCTCGCGGCGGTGCGTCCAGTGGTCGCCGAACGCTCGCTCGCGCGTGGCTAATTGTGCGCGTTCACAGGAGAACCCGTGCCAGTTAGTGCTGCTTCGGCCCCGGGATATATGCGTAATCCATATATGTAACCGGTGTTATCCATTTCCCCCCTGACGGACCTACCGGCATGTAACTATGTGCCTGATTTGCAGGACTCTGGTTAGGGGCACATGTGACTGGGGTGGGGACGCTGGCATCTCGCGCGATCGGACTGATCGCGCTGCTGGTGCTGGCCGTGGTCGCCCTGCGCGGCCACATTCCCGGCGCGGGCGGTCCCGCCGCGCCGCACACCCCGTCGGCCGTCGCGGTGGCGCTCATGCCGGTGCTGCTGCTGGTCTCGGTGGTGATCCTGGCGGCGGGAGTGATCAATTCCCAGCATCGCCTGCCGCTGTCCATGCCCGAGCCCGACGTCACCCCCGCGCGCGGCCCGCGCAAACTGGGCCGCCTCGGCCTGCTGGTGCTCATCGGCGTGACCGCACTGGCGCTGCTGTGCACCGCGGTGGTGTCGGTGTACCTGGTCGGCCCGGGCCGGGACGCCACGACCGATACGCCCGGCGTATCGAGCACCGAGACCACCGGTCCGGTGGAACCGCTGCCCCCGCCGCCGGACGTGATCGAGAACCCGCCGCTGAGCGGAACCGCCCTGATCCTGGTCGGTCTCGGCGCGGCCCTGCTGGTGCTGGTCGCCATGACCGGCCTGGTGGTGGTCGCGGTGAGCTCGACCCGCCGCCCGCCCGCGAAAGCCGGTGCGCCCGAAGCGCCGACGCCCGCCGAGGCGGTCTCGCTGGCCAAGGTCGCGGAAATGGGCCTGGCGGCCATGATCGCGCCGGGTCAGGATCCGCGCACCGCGATCATCGCCTGCTACGTGGCCATGGAACGCGGTCTGGCCCAGGCGCGCGAGGTCGCGCCGCTCGCCTCGGACACCCCGTCCGAAGTGCTGGCGCGCGCCTTCGATCGCGGCTTCCTGCGCGACGCCTCGGCGCGCGAGCTGGTGTCGCTGTTCGAGGAAGCTCGCTTCAGTCCGCACTCCATGCTGGAGTGGCAGCGGATGCGGGCCGAGCAACTGCTCCGTATCGTATTGGCGGACCTGCAGGGGCAGGCGGCATGAAAAACGTTGTCGCACTGTGTATCGAGCAGGAATCGGGGTGTGGGGGATGAACCGGATCGGCATAGTCGTCGGTGCGCTGATAGTGGTCGCGGCCCTGGAGTTCGCGGCCTACAGCGGCGAGCGGGATACGCTGCTGCCCTTGGCCGGGATACCGGTCGCCGGGGCACTGGGCCTGCTGGTGTGGACGTTGCTCGAGCGGTCCCGCAGGCAGGGACCGAGCCTCGAGGACAACGAGATCGACAACGGCCCGGCGGAGATGCTGCGGCGCTGGGAAGCGCGCGCCACCATGCTCGCCGACCGCTCCGAGGGCTCGCGCGCGGATTGGGATCGCCACCTGCGGCCCCTGCTGGCGAAGGAGTTCGAACTCACCAGCGGCCACCGCATGGCGAAGAACCGGCGCGCCACCGAGGCCGCCGGACTGCTGCAGTTCGGTCCCGAACTGTGGCGCTGGGTGGATCCGGCCAATTCGGCGCTGCGCGATCAAACCAGTCCGGCGCCGGGCCGTCCGGCGCTGGACGAGATCCTGCGCCGCCTCCAGAACATGTGAAACAGGGTTTGAGATGCGAGTACTGATATGAGTTCACCGATGGACGTGACCATCAAGCGCACCGACGCGGTGCTGCGCGAAATGTCCCGGGTGGTGGTCGGCAAACGGGATGAGCTGCAGCTCATCATGATCGCGGTGCTCTCCGGCGGTCACATCCTCATCGAGGATCTGCCCGGCCTGGGTAAGACGCTGATCGCGCGCTCGTTCGCGACGGCGCTCGGGCTGAACTTCACCCGGGTGCAGTTCACGCCGGATCTGCTGCCCGCGGACCTCATCGGTTCCACGATCTACGACATGCATTCGGGCCGGTTCACCTTCCGGCGCGGCCCGGTCTTCACCAACATGCTGCTCGCGGACGAGATCAACCGCACCCCGCCCAAGACCCAGGCGGCGCTGCTCGAGGCCATGGGCGAGGGCCAGGTCTCGATCGACGGCGAGACCTTCCAGCTGCCACAGCCTTTCGTGGTCATGGCCACCGACAATCCCATCGAGTACGAGGGCACCTACCCGCTGCCGGAGGCGCAGCTGGACCGGTTCGCCATGCAGCTGCGGCTGGGATATCTGTCGGAGAGCGACGAGATGCAGATGATCCGGCGCCGCCTCGAGCGCGGTTCCCAGCCCGGGCAGGTCGGCCAGGTGGTCGATGCCGAGGGGCTGATGGAGATGCGCCAGTCGGTGGAATACGTGACCGTGCACCCCGACGTCGTCGGCTACGTGGTCGCCCTCGCGCACGCCACCCGCGGCCACCCGCAGGTGGAGGTGGGCGCGAGCCCGCGCGCCGAACTGGACCTGGTGCAGATGGCCCGGGCCCGCGCCCTGCTCAACGGCCGCGACTTCGTGGTGCCCGAAGATGTGAAGGCGCTGGCCATTCCGGCCATGGCGCATCGCATCACGCTGCGCCCGGAGATGTGGGTGCGCCGCATTCGCGGTGAGGACGTGATCGCCGAACTGCTGCGCCGGCTTCCGGTGCCGCGCGCCAGCACCCCGGCGTGAGGCGCGCATGATTCGTCGCGACATGAGCGCCGCCCGCGCGCTGACGGCGTGCTCGCGGCCGGGCGCCGGACCGGGCCGTGATCGCGGGGTGCGCCCGTGAGACATCGTGATCTGTCCACCGCCATCGAGGCCGAACTCCAGTGGCGGCCCGCGCCGTTGGTGTTCATGCTGGCCGCGGTGTCGGCCCCGGCGCTGATCTTGGCGGTGATCTTCGGGCAGTGGCAGCTGGTGGTGTTCGCCGCGCCCATGCTCGGGGTGCTGGCCACCGCGCCGCTGCAGCAGAGCCGCACCCGGATCCAGGTCGACGGCGGCGGGGTGGTGCGCTGCTTCGAGACCGAGGAGGTGGTGCTCACCGCGTCCGCGTTCGTGGAGTCCGGGCACGCGCTGCTGCGGGTGCATTCGGAACCGTTGCCCGCCATGGAGATGCGGGTCGAGGAGGCGTTCGACTCCGGGGCCGCCCCCGCCGGACTGCGGCTGGCGCTCTCGGCCGTACGGTGGGGCCGCTACCCGGTGCCGGTGCGGGTGACCGCGCTGAGCCCGGCCGGGCTCTCGGTCGCCTCGGTGCGGCTGCCCGCCGGTGAGGTGTACGTGTACCCGATCACCGATCCGCAGCCGATGCGGTTGCCGCGCACCGAACTTCCCGAGCGCATCGGTACGCACCTGACTCGCCGGCACGGTCCCGGCGTGGAATTCGGCGACGTGCGCGTGTACGCGCCCGGCGACCAGATGCGCACCGTGAACTGGGCGGTGAGCGCGCGCCGCGGCCGGCTCTTCGTGACCGAGCGCTTCACCAACCGCGCCGCGGATGTGGTTGTGCTGGTGGACACCTCGATGCAGGCGCCCGGCCCGGCCTCGGAGTCGCTGGAGCTGTCCGTGCGCGGCGCGGCACAGGTCGCGCAGTCGGCGCTGCAGTCGGGCGACCGCACCGCGGTGGTGTGCCTGGGCCGTTCGCCGCGCTGGCTGCGCCCCGACATCGGCCGCCGCCAGTTCTATCGCATCGTGGACACGGTGCTGGACGTCGGCGACGAGCACATTCCGACCTCGGGCACGCTGGCCCCGCACGGGGCCGTGCCCATCGGCGCGGTGGTGGTGGCGTTCTCGACGCTGCTGGACACCCAATTCGCCCTGGGGCTCATCGATCTGCGCAAGCGCGGGCACGTCGTCGTGGTGGTGGACGTCCTGCGGGGCCCGCCCTTCCACGCCGATCTGGACTCCACGCTCGCGCGCATGTGGCAGCTCGAGCGCACCTCCATGTACCGCGACATGGGCACCGTGGGCGTGGATATCGTGCCCTGGCCCGGTGATGCGCGGCTCGATCAGGTCATGCGCCTGATCCCCGAACACCGTCGCACCGTGCGGGTGCGCCGATGACCAGATTCCTCGCGGTGCTCTCGGGGCTGCTGCTGACCCTGGCCGTGGCTCTGGTCGAGCCCTGGGCGGTGGTGCCCGCCCTGGTCCTGGTCGTGGCCGGGTGGCGGTGGCGAGTGTGCGCGGTCGGCGCGGTCCTGGTCGCCCTGGCCGTGCTCACCCTCACCGATACCGGCGCCCTGATCGCGGGCGCGATCGGTTTGGTGGCCACCACGTATCTGCTGAACACCGCGACGGTCTCCGCCCCGGTGGGAGTGGTTCCGACCACCATCCCCTCGGTGGCCGGAGCACTCGTGTTCACCGTGGCGGCGGGCGCCGCGACATTGCTGCCCACCGGGCTGGCGTGGATTCCGATCGCCGCGCCGATCGCGGTGATTCTGCTGTACGCCTTGATCGTTCGCGGCCTGTCCCAGGATCGGCGGCCGGTCGACGCGGTGGGTACGGGGTAGCCGGATCCGGTGCTACTGCAGCGCCGGTGGCATGCGGGTCGGCTTGATGCGGCCCGCGTCGATCAGGAGGCGGAAGGCGGCTGCCTTGCGCGGGCACTCCGCGACGGTGCAGCGGCGGTGCTGCTGCATGGTCCGGTGCGCCTCGTACAGCCCGAGCGGATTGTCGGGGGCGCCGTGGGACCAGTCGGAGCGTCTCAGGAGCAGATCGGTGGATCCGGTGTCCTCGTTGCTGATTCGCTGACGAATCCGTTCCACCGAGAGTCTGTCCGGGTCGCGATGTGGATGATGCAGGCTCACGTACGTGACGGCCATGATCGTGAGCATTGCCAGGGTGGCTGTGAACACCTGCCAGCCGGCCATTGGTTCACCTTCTCGTCTATCGGATGTAGATCGGGTAAGCGGTTACTTCGGCCTATCGGTTATGGCGTTCCACCCGGTACAGCGGATACCGCGTAGTTCGCTAGATATTCACCATACGACCGAGGGGGTGCATTGGGCCAGTACCACATCGGTCAAAAACTGCCGAATTTGGGCCTATAACAGCAACTTACCGACCGGTTCCGGCGCGAAGTACGCCGAAAGTTTGCGAAGATTCTCCCGATAGCGGACGATGCGCATCGTCACGGCCGCGGCCGGTGCCGGCGATACTGAAAACGCACTGGGCCGCAACCGGAATCGATTGCGGCCCAGTGCGTTCCTGCCAGCGGATCAGGCGGTGACCGCCGCCCGCTCACGCTGGAGTTCCAGGGCGATGTCGATGAGCTGATCCTCTTGGCCGCCGACCAGCTTGCGCTTGCCCGCGCGCACCAGCATCTCCGCGGCGGAGACACCGTAACGCTCGGCCTGGCGCTCGGCGTGTCGCAGGAAGCTGGAGTACACGCCCGCGTAGCCCATCATCAGCGCCTGCCGATCGAGCAGGCACTCGGACGGCATGGCCGGGCGGACGACATCCTCGGCGGCGTCGGTGACGGCGAAGAAGTCGACGCCGGTCTTGACGCCGAGCTTGTCGCACACGCCGATGAACGCCTCGACCGGAAGGTTGCCCGCGCCCGCGCCGAAACGCCGTGCGGAGCCGTCGATCTGGGTCGCGCCCGCCCGCACCGCGTACACCGAGTTGGCCACGGCCAGACCGAGGTTCTCGTGCCCGTGGAAGCCGACCTGCGCGTCATCGCCGAGTTCGGCGACCAGCGCGGAGACGCGGTCCGAAACCTGCTCCAGCACAAGTGCGCCCGCCGAGTCGACGACGTACACGCACTGGCAGCCCGCGTCGGCCATGATCCGCGCCTGCTTGGCCAGCAGCTCCGGGGTGGTGCTGTGCGCCATCATCAGGAAGCCGACGGTCTCGAGGCCCAGATCCCGCGCGTAGCCGAAGTGCTGGATGGACACATCGGCTTCGGTGCAGTGGGTGGCGATGCGGCAGATGGACGCGCCGTTGTCCTGCGAGATCTTGATGTCTTCCTTGACGCCCACGCCGGGCAGCATCAGGAAGGCGATCTTGGCCTGCTTGGCGGTCTCGGCGGCGGCCTTGATCAGTTCCTGCTCCGGGGTCTTGGAGAACCCGTAGTTGAACGAGGATCCGGCGAGGCCGTCGCCGTGGGTCACCTCGATGACCGGCACGCCGGACGCGTCGAGCGCGCCCACGATGTCCCGGACCTCGGTGACGGTGAACTGGTGGCGCTTGTGATGCGAGCCGTCCCGCAGCGAGGTGTCGGTGACGCGCACGTCGATTTCGCCCGAGTAGGGCTTCAGCACATTGCTCATGGTTGAGTTCTCCCTTACACCCGAGCCGAGAGGATCTGATCGGCCAGCACGTCGCCGACCTTGGTGGCCGCGGCCGTCATGATGTCGAGGTTGCCCGCGTACGGCGGCAGGAAGTCGCCCGCGCCCTCGACCTCGACGAAGATCGAAACCTTCGCCAGGCCACCGGAAACCAGCGACGGCTCGTCGAACTGCGGGTCGTTCAGCAGGCGGTAGCCGGGCACGTATTCCTGGATGGACTTCTCCATGCGGAAGATCGACTCGGAGATCGCGTCGCGATCGGCGTCCTCCGGAATCGCGCAGAAGATGGTGTCGCGCATGATCATCGGCGGTTCGGCCGGATTCAGGATGATGATGGCCTTGCCGCGCTCGGCGCCGCCGATGCTCACCACGCCGTTGGAGGTGGTCTTGGTGAACTCGTCGATGTTCGCGCGGGTGCCGGGGCCGGCCGAGACCGAGGACACCGAGGCCACGATCTCCGCGTAGGACACCGGGACGACCCGGGAGACCGCGTTGACCATCGGAATGGTCGCCTGGCCACCGCAGGTGATCATGTTGACGTTCATGGCGTCCCGCAGCGAATCCAGGTTCACCGGCGGAATGACGGCGGGGCCGACGGCGGCGGGGGTGAGGTCGACCGCGCGGATGCCCGCGGCCTCGTACTTCGGCGCGTAGGCGCGGTGCACGTAGGCGGAGGTGGCCTCGAACAGCAGATCGGGCTTCTCGTCCAGGGCCAGCAGCCAGTCCGCGCCCTCGGGGGAGGTCTCGAGGCCCAGGCCGCGGGCGCGCTTGAGGCCCTCGGACTCCGGGTCGATGCCGACCATCCAGCGCGGTTCGATCTTGTCCGAACGCAGCAGCTTGTAGAGCAGATCGGTGCTGATGTTGCCGGACCCGACGATCGCGGCGGTGACTTTGCTTGCGGTCACGGCTTTCTCCTACTTCGGTGAGCTCAGCTGAAAGACAGGTGGACGTTGCCGAGCCCGGTGAACTCGGCGATGAACTCGTCACCCGGGCGGGCGTCGATGGCGCGGGTGCAGGACCCGGGCAGGATGATGTCGCCGGCCTTGAGCCGCACGCCGAAGGAGGCGACCTTGCGGGCCAGCCAGGCCACGGCGATGGTGGGATCACCCAGCACGGCGTCCGAGCGCCCCTCGGCGATGACCTCGCCGTTGCGGGTCAGCACGGCGTCGATCGCCTTGATGTCCAACTGATCCGGGGCCACGCGCTGCTTGCCGAGCACGAAGCCGGCGGAGGAGGCGTTGTCGGCGATGGTGTCGCAGAGGCCGATCTTCCAGTCCTTGATGCGGGTGTCGATCAGCTCGATGGAGGGCGCGTAGGCGACGGTGGCCTTCAGCACGTCTTCCTCGGTGCAGTCCTCGCCCGGCAGATCCGCGCCCAGGATGAAGCCGACCTCGACCTCGACGCGCGGGAACAGGTACTTGGCGGTGTCGATGGCGACGTCCTCGAAGACTTCCATCTCCTCGAGCAGATGCCCGTAGTCGGGCTCGTCGACGCCCATCATCTGCTGCATGGCCTTGGAGGACAGGCCCACCTTGTGGCCGACGACCTTGGCGCCGCCCGCGAATCGGCGGCGCATGTTGATCAGCTGGATCTCGTAGGCGTCGACGACGTCGATCTCGGGATGCCGCGCGACCAGGGGGTCGAGCGCGATGCGGTCCCGTTCCGCGACGGCGAGTTCTTCCGCCAGTTGAATCCGAAGCGCGTCGGTCAGCACGCTGTGTTCCTTCCATCAGGTGGCCAGGCTGCGGGCCATGCAGTTGAGAGCCTAGAAACTGAAACGAGTTTTTGTGAACAACATCGCCTATTCAGTCCCATCTGCCAGACCAACATAGACCAAACCAGGATTGATTCTATAACGTGTTCTACATGACTGATCGGGATTACGACGTGGTGGTGGTCGGCAGCGGTGCCGCCGGTATGACCGCCGCCCTCACCGCCGCACACCGCGGTCTGCGCGTGGTGCTCATCGAAAAGGCCGCTCACTACGGCGGTTCTACGGCGCGTTCGGGCGGTGGCGTCTGGATTCCCGGCAACAAGGTGCTCAAGGCCGCGGGCAAGGGCGACGACCTCGACGAGGCGCGCACCTACCTGTACAGCATCATCGGCGACGTGGTGCCCAAGGAGAAGATCGATACCTACCTCGATCGCGGCGCCGAGGCGTTCGACTTCGTGCTGGACAACTCGCCGCTGAAGATGACCTGGGTGCCGGGCTATTCCGACTACTACCCGGAGGCTCCGGGCGGCAAGGCGGACGGCCGTTCGTGTGAACCCAAGCCCTTCGACACCAAGATCCTCGGGGACGAGCGCTTCAAGCTGGAGCCGCCCTACAGCAAGGCGCCGCTGAACGTGGTCGTCATGCAGGCCGACTTCAAGAAGCTCAACCTGATTCGCCGCCATCCCGTCGGCATCGCCCGCGTGCTGCGGGTCGGCACCCGCTGGGCGTGGGGCAAGGTCACCGGCAAGGCGCTGGTCGGCATGGGGCAGGCCATCATCTCCGGCATGCGCAAGGGCCTCATGGACGCGAATGTGCCGGTGCTGCTGGACACCCCGCTCACCGGGCTGATCGTGGACAACGGCGTGATCACCGGCATCGAGGCCACCCAGAACGGCGAGACCGTGCGGTTCAACGCCAAGTACGGCGTGGTGCTGGCCGCGGGCGGGTTCGAGCACAACGCGGAAATGCGGCACAAGTACCAGCGCGAGCCCATCACCACCGAGTGGACCACCGGCGCCAAGGCCAACGAGGGCGACGGCATCGAGGCCGGCATCGCGGTCGGCGCGGACACCGATTTCATGGAGGACGCCTGGTGGGGTCCGACCACGTTCAAGGGTCAGGGCAAGCCCTGGTTCGCCCTGGCCGAGCGCAATCTGCCGGGCAGCATCATGGTCAACGACGACGGCGCGCGATTCGGTAATGAGTCCGCTCCTTACGTCGAGGCCGTGCACACCATGTACGGCGGCGAATACGGGCAGGGTGAGGGTCCGGGCGAGAACGTGCCGTGCTGGCTCGTGTTCGACAATCGCTACCGGAGTCGCTACATCTTCGCCGGTTTGCAGCCTGGCCAGCGGATTCCGTCCCGCTGGATGGAAAACGACCTGATCGTGGTGGCCCCGACCGTGGCCGAGCTGGCCGAGAAGATCGGTGTGCCGGCCGATAGCCTGGCCGCGACCATCGAGCGCTTCAACGGGTTCGCCGAGACCGGCAAGGACCTGGACTACCAGCGCGGCGACAGCGCCTACGACCGGTACTACGGCGATCCGACCATCAAGCCGAACCCGTGCCTGAACAAGCTCGAGGTCGGGCCGTTCTACGCGGTCAAGATGGTGCCCGGCGACCTCGGCACCAAGGGCGGTCTGGTCACCGACAACGACGCGCGCGTGCTGCGGGCGGACGGGTCGGTCATCGAGGGGCTGTACGCGGCGGGCAACAACTCCTCGCCGGTCATGGGCCACACCTACGCCGGTCCCGGCGCGACCATCGGCCCCGCGATCACCTTCGGCTACTTGGCGGCGCTCGACATCGCCGCCAAGGCGAAGAACGGTGCCGCGCCGGTCGCCGAGAAAGCCTCCTGAACCGTCCCAACCCGGTTCAGGATCGGGTTGGGCGCGCGTCCGGGTCACGTCGAATCCGCGCCCAACCCACCCGCCCCACCGGCGCCGGTTGCTCTCCGGCGCCGGTGCGGACGGGACAAACGAATGTAAACGCTTCCGGCACGGTGCTATTCGCTGAGTCGCGTGGCTCGGCCCGGTGGCACGGCCGCATGCGGTGTCCCGCCGAGCGGGCGCGCGGCTTGCGGGCGAGCGAGTCGCGTCGCAGGATCGGATCCCTGTGGGTCGCGCCGGGCTCGTTCGCGCTGACGGCAGCACGTAGCGGGGTCGCGCGCGGGCGCGCGCACCCATCGAACTCACCAGGAGAATGTCATGCCCATCGATCCGAATATCGCTCTCGGCGCGGTGCTTCCGTCCGTCGACTTCAGCTGGACGCCGAACGACGTGCAGATCTACCACCTGGCGCTGGGTGCGGGTGCGCGCTGGACCGATCCGGCCGAGCTGCGCTACCTGGACGATCGGGCCCCGCAGGTGCTGCCGACCTTCGCGACCGTCGCGCCGTTCTTCCACGAGACCGAGCCGCCGAAGGTGCAGTTCCCCGGCATCGACATCGACCTGGCCAAGGTCGTGCACGGCAGCCAGGAGATCGTGGTGCACAACCCGATTCCGGCGTCCGGCAAGGCGGTGTTCGAGCGCCGCATCAGCGAGATCTTCGACAAGGGCTCGGCCGCGGTGATCTGGCAGGAGCACACCGCCACCAGCTCCGACGGTGAGCTGCTCTGGACGGCGCGCTCGTCCATCTTCGCCAAGGGCGAAGGCGGCTTCGGCGGCGACCGCGGCCCCAGCACCAAGACCGAGCTCCCCGATCGCGCCCCCGACTTCGAGGTGCTGACCCCCACCCTGCCGCAGCAGGCCCTGCTCTACCGGATGTGCGGCGACCGCAACCCCCTGCACTCGGACCCCGAGTTCGCCCGCAACGCCGGATTCCCGAACCCGATCATGCACGGCCTCGGCACCTACGGCATCGTCTGCAAGGCCGCGACCGACGCGGTCCTGGCCTCCGACGCGACCCGGGTCCGCGCCTTCCGCACCCGCTTCGCCGGCGTCCTCTACCCCGGCGAGACCCTGCGCACCCGGATCTGGCAGCAGGGCAACGAGCTGCTGATCACCGCGACCGTGGTCGAACGCGACGACGCCCCGGTCCTGGCCGACGTGGTCCTGACCTACGCCTGATCCAGGCTGCACCCGACGATGGGCCGCGACCGGAATTCGGTCGCGGCCCATCGTCTTCCGCCCGGTGGGTGTCGGTGCGATCCGGAATACTCCGGGATCGTCGAGCCGAGGATCGAGAACGGGGCGGTAGTGCCGATCACCAACGCGCAGTTGCGCACACACGAATTCCTGCAGCTCATGTACGAGGACGAGTATTACCCGGACCATCTGGTGGAGCTGGGAAAGGCGATCCTGGTGCGGTTGTGCGAGCGGATCGAGGCCGAGCAGCCCGGGGATCTCGCGGCCCTGTATGTGCTCACGCACGCCGCCACCGAGGAATTCAACGACCTCGAGGGCGAGTTCTGTGCCGGGGGTAGCGAATTCGACACCGTGGCCCGGGAGTGGATCGGTGAAGAGTTCTGGATCCTGGCCAACGCCTACGGGTTTCACGACGCGGACTCGGAGGAGCTGATCGCCACCCGCGAGTGGTAGGCGGGGCGTTGCCGGATCAGCCGCCCACCAGGTAGGCGACCAGGAAACCGGCGGCGGTCGCCATGCCCACCCACCAGCCGCCTTCGCGGTACGCCTCGGGCATCAGGGACGTGGCCAGGACGGCTATGGTCGCGCCGCCGGCGAAGGCTTGCACGGCGCTGACGCCCGTACCGGAGAGGTTGTCCGACAGGGCGTTTCCCAGGACGGTGACCGCCACCAGGACCACTGCGGTGGCGAACCACAGCGCGAAGGCGCGGCGGGGGCGGAAGTCGTGTTGCTCGCGCATCAGGGCCGCGCCGCTGATCGCCTCGGGGGTGTTGCCGACGGCCACCGCGACCAGCAGCACCAGGCCGCCGCCGTCGTTCAACGATGTTCCCAGCGCTATGTTTTCGGGGATGCCATCCAGGATCGTGCCCAGCAGTAGCGCCCAGCCGATGGCGGCCGCGCCCAGGCGGCGGTCGATCCAGTGGTCGGCCAGGACGTAGACCCCCGCACCGCTCAGCAGCGCGACCCCGGCCACGACGAGCCCGTCGCGCTGGAACGCGGGCTCGAACAGTTCGGCCGAGACCGCGGCGATCATGGTGCCGGACCCGAACGCCAGCAGCGAGGCGAGCAGCGGGCGGGGCAGGGTCCAGCGCAGCCCGATCGCGGCTCCGATCAAAAGCGGTAGGGCCGTGCCCAATCCGTACCAGAGCGCTTTCACCATGCCGCATCGTAGGCCGCCTCCCGGGGCGGTCCGCGCGAGCGTGAGCGGCGTTTCGCGACCCGGCCCCGCGAGGTCGTTCGCAGATCTCCGTCGGTGGACTCATGGACAAAAACAGAAGATCCGGAGGCATTCAAAGTCTTCGATCGGCTGCATAGCGTTGACGCCATCAGATCGGCAAAGTTATCCGGGAGGTTGTCATGCGTGCGGTTGTGCAGAAGGAATTCGGCGGGCCCGAGGTGCTGGAGGTGGTCGAGGTCGCGAAGCCGGAACTGCTCTCCGGCGAGGTGCTCGTGCGGGTGCACGCCGGATCGGTGAATCCGGTGGATGTGGCCGTGCGGGCGGGATACTTCCCGCTGCTGGGGCAGCCGCCGTTCAGCGTCGGCTGGGACTACTCCGGGGTGGTGGAAGCCGTCGGGCCCGGCGCGCGGTATCGGGTCGGCGACGAGGTGTTCGGCATGCCGTTCTTCCCGAGGGCCGCAACCGGTTACGCGGAATACGTGGCCACACCGTCGCGGCAGGTGGCGCGCAAGCCGGCATCGCTCACCCACGTCGAGGCCGCGGCGGTGCCGCTGGCGGCGCTGACCGCGTGGCAGGGCCTGGTCGACCGGGCCGGAATCGGTTCCGGTGACCGGGTTCTGGTGCATCGCGCGGCCGGCGGGGTCGGGCATTTCGCGGTGCAGATCGCCAAGGCGCGCGGGGCGTACGTCATCGCGCTGGCGAGCGAACCCAAGCACGACTTCGTGCGCTCGCTCGGCGCGGACGAGGTGATCGACTACCGCACAACGGATTACACCGAGGTGCTGCGGGACCTGGAGGTGGTGTTCGATTCCAACGCCGACGGCGAGCGCGCGCTCACGGTGCTGAAGCCCGGCGGTGTGCTGGTGAGCATCATGGAGCACGTCTCGCCCGAGCGAGCGGCCCAGGTCGCGGCCGCGGGCCGCCGATTCGCGGGCGTCTCGGTCGAACCGGACTACGCCGCCCTCGAAGCCCTCGCCGAGCTGATCGACGCCGGGCAGCTGCGCCCGCACGTCTCCGCGGTGTTCCCCCTGGAGCAGGTGGCCCGCGCGCACGAGGCGGTGGGATCGGGGCAGACTGTCGGCAAGGTGGTGCTCACCGTGGGCGACCGGAACTGATCCGGGCCCCGGCGGTGCGAATCGAGGAGAGCGGCGAAATGGATGTCCTCACGGAGGCTTTGGCGTCGATGCGGACCGGCGTGCCGTCCTCGGTGCGCACCGAGGGCCGGGCCCCGTGGGGGATGCTGCTCCCGCCGGTGCTGGGCGCGGGTTTCCACGTGGTGCTCCAGGGCGCCTGCTGGATCATCCCGAACGCCGAGACCGCTCAGGCCATCGCCCTGAGCGCGGGCGATGTGATCTTCCTGCGCGACGGCGCGGGCCACATCCTGGCGGATCATCCGGACACCCCCGCGGCGGTCCCGCGCCCCGATCAGTACTCCGCGCACCGCCCCCCGATCGGCGCGGTCACCCTCGGCGGCGACGGGCCGCTCACCAGCCTGCTGTGCGGCAACTATCACCTGGACGGCGCCCGCAGGCATCCGCTGCTGCGCCAGCTTCCGGAGTTCATTCACCTGCCGGCCCGGCACGGCCACCACCCCGGCCTGACCGCCGCGATCCAGCTGCTCGGCGCCGAACTCGACGATCCGCGCGTCGGCTCGCACGGCATCGTCCCGGCCCTCATCGACTCGCTGCTGCTCTACATCCTGCGCGCCTGGATAGAAGACCAGCCCGCGGACGTGAACGTGGGCTGGGCGGCGGCTCTGCGCGATCCGATGATCGCCCCCGCCCTCGCCGCGATGCACGAGGACCCCGCCGCTCCCTGGACCGTCCAATCCCTGGCCGACCACGCGGGTTTGTCCCGCGCCGCCTTCGCCAAACGCTTCGCCACGATGGTCGGCGAACCGCCCCTGTCCTACCTGACGCACTGGCGCCTGACCACCGCCGCCAAACTCCTGCGCGAAGCCGACCTCCCCGTCTCCATCGTCGCGGCCCGCACCGGCTACACCTCCGAGTTCGCCTTCGGCAAGGCCTTCAAACGCGAGTACGGCCTCGCCCCCGGCCAGTACCGCCGCCGTTCGCACGCCGCCGCTTGACCCGGTAGCGAAACAGCCCGGGCGGCAAGCGAACTCGTGGATCGTCGGTGCGCGCCGCGTCCGCCGCGGACGCGCGGTTGATATCGCGGTGATCGTGATCGTCAGGCGGCGGGTCGGGTGGCGGGCTGGAACCGGAACGACAGCGCCTCCATGAGCGGCTTGCGCTGCGTCTTCTGCACCGCGGCGATCAGCCATCGCTCCCCGTCGCGAACGACGGTGTAGGTGGCGAGCTTGCCGAGCTTCTTCGGCTCGTTCTTCGACGATTCCCCCCGCGTCATGACAATGGCGGTATCGCTTCCGTACCTCCGGATTTCGAGCACCCGCACGGTAAGCCGCGTGCCCTTCAGAAAGCTGTCGAACAACGCCTGATGAGCCCGCCCGATCTCGCCGCCGCCCCGGTACACGGTCCCGGCGAAGGTGACGTCGCTGGCGTCGGCGGTGAAGCACTCGCCATAGGCGCCGCCGTCCCCCCGCTCCCACGCGTCCTGACTCCGCCGGATGAGCGCGGTGATGGCGTCGGTGTCCACGGTGTCCACGGTGTTCTCCTCTCGCTGTTCAGGGCGAGGCTCGCCCCGGCTCGCTCGACGCGAGAGATATTTCTTCTTAAAAGAAGTATCTGCGTCAAAGAAGATAATACGAGCGGGGTCGAGCCGCTGTCAACAGCCGGCCTGGACGGCAAGCCGATCACCCAGCACCCGCAGGTGAGACGTGGCATTGCCGCTCGCGAACTCGTTGCGCTTGGCGGCCAGGAAGTACCGCTGGAGTGGCAAGTCCAGGTAGATGCCGGAGCCGGCGTGGATGTGCACGGCGGTGTGCGCCACCCGATGGCCGGCTTCGGCTGCCCAGAAGGCGGCCACCGCGAGCTCCGAATCCGCCGGTAGCCCCTGGGATTCGCGCCAGGCCGCCTGCCAGAGTGAGAGGCGGACCGCGTCCACGTCGATCAGGGCGTCGGCCAGGCGCTGACGCACCGCTTGGAACGATCCGATCGGCTTGCCGAATTGCTCTCGAAGCACGGCGAATTCGGCGGTCATCGCCAGGGCGCGTTCGAGTACGCCGAGTTGATGCGCGCAGGTGGCGAGGGTCGACCGTCGTCGCGCCCAGGCGGCGGGAGTCCCCATGCCGGCGGTGCCGTCGGACGATCCGGCGGGTTCGGGCCCGACGACAGCCACGCTGGGAACAACGGCGCGGTCGAACTCGAGCAGGGCGGCGTCCTCGGCGTCGACGACTCGTTGTCGCCGGACGGTCACGCCGGCTGTGCCACGGTCGACCATGGCCAGCAGCGGGCCGTCCGGGGTGTGCGCCTCGACGAGGAACGCGGCGGCGTGCGCACCCCCGGGGACGACGCCGCGCGCACCGCTCAGCTGCCAGCCGGCCCCGTCGCGCGTGGCGGTCACCATGGGATACTCGCCGCTCAACACGGGGGAGAGGGTGGTTTCACCGCGTAGAGCGGGAGCCGCCCAGCGCGCGACCTGCGCCGGTGCGCCGAAGCGGGCGAGGGCGGCGGCGCAGACGGAGACGCTCGCCGCATAGGGAACCGGCGCCGCGGCCCTGCCGATCTCGGTCAGGACGGCGCACTGCTCCAGGACGCCGAAGCCGCCGCCCATCGGTTCGGGCAGTGCGGCATCCAGGATTCCGGCGGTGGCGAAAGCGCGCCACAGGGCCGGATCGAAGCCGGTGGTATCGGGGTGCGGGTGCGCGGCGGTCCAGGCGGAGACCAGGTCGCGGGTGAGGCCGGACAGGTCCTGCTGCGCCTCGGTGAGTTCGAAATCCATGACGGTTCCTCGTGATTCAGCGGGTGACGGGCAGGCCGAGCGCGGTCTTGGCGATGATGTCGCGCTGGACCTCGTTCACGCCGCCGCCGAAGGTCAGGATCAAGGCCGAGCGGTGGTAGCGCTCGATGCGACCGCGCAGCAGCGCCCCGGGGGAGTCGGTGCGGATCAGTGCATCGGTCCCGAGCACCTCCATGAGCAGCCGATAGGCCGCGATGGCGAACTCGGTGCCGAAAACCTTGGTGGCAGAGGCCTCTTCGGGTCCGAGTTCGCCCGATTCGAAGGCCCAGGCGGTACGCCGGTTGCGCAACTCCAGGTACTCGACGTGCGCGTGCACCCGGGCCAGGTGGATCCGCACCCATTCGGAGTCGATGACCCGGGCGCCATCGGCCCGGCGCGTCGCCCGCGCCCACGCGAGCACCTGCCGCAGGGACTCACGCAACGGTGCGGCCGAACTCAACGCCACTCGTTCGTGATTGAGCTGGTTGGTGATCAGCGGCCACCCCAGGTTCTCCCCGCCGACCAGATTCTCGGCGGGCACTCGGACCCGCGTGTAGTAGGTGGCGCTGGTGCCCACCCCGGCCATGGTGTGGACCTTGGTCCAGGAGAAGCCCTCGACGTCGGTGGGGACCATGAGAATGGACAGTCCGCGGTGCTTGCCCGCGGTCGGGTCGGTCCGTGCGGCCAGCCACACGTAGTCGGCGTACTCGATGAGACTGGTCCACATCTTCTCGCCGTCGATCACGTACTCGTCCCCGTCGCGCGTCGCCCGGGTGCGCAGCGACGCGAGATCGGTGCCCGCCTCGGGCTCGGAGTAGCCGATCGAGAAATGCAACTCGCCCTTGGCGATTCGCGGCAGATACGCGGCCTTCTGCGCCTCGGTGCCGTACCGCATGATGGTCGGTCCCACCGTGTTGACGGTCAGATACGGAATCGGCACGCCGGCTCGCGCCGCCTCGTCGGTGAAGATCAGCTGCTCCACCATCGGCCTGCCCTGCCCGCCGTACTCCACGGGCCAGCCCAGCGTCAGCCAGCCGTCCCGGCCGAGGGTGCGCACGAGTTCCCGGTACGCGACCCCGTCGCCGTGCTCGCCCCCCGGCCCGCCGGTCAACCCGGCCCGCAACTCCGGCGTCATGAGTTCGTCGAAGTAGTCAACTAGCCGCCGGCGCAGCCGATTCTGTTCCTCGGTGAAGCTGATGTGCATCGGCCGAATGTGGCACGCGGACCCGGCGCGCAGCCCGATCTGGCAGGAAGCTGCCATCGGGCGCGGTCCGGCCCCGTGCGGGCACATGATGGGAACATGCGGCAGCACAAGGCTATTGCGCCCGGCATCGTCCGGCTGCGCCCCAGCGCGGATCTGAACGGGGACGTGCGGAAATTGCTGAGCCGGGTGCGCAGCGAGGCGGTGCTCGCGATCTCCAGTCCGGTCCGCCTGCCTCGGCACCGGGGCCTCGGCCACACCGCGGTTCGCGATCTGATGGCCACCGGAAAGCAGCTGCGACTGCTGTATTCGGCCGACTACCTGGACGCGCGAGATCGTCGCCCACTGCTGGAAGACGCCAGTCTCGGCCCCACCATCCGGGTCGCCGCCACCGACTTCCACAACACGTTCATCATCGACCGCCATGCCGCCGTGCTCTGGAGCGGGGCGGGCGCCCGCCGGCCCTACATGGTCATGGTCCGCGATGCCGCTCTGATCGGAGCCCTCCACCAATTCGCCACCATGACTTGGGAATCCGCCGTCCGACCACCACTGTGCCCCGACTCGCCCCTCGTATCGCTCGACGAGCGCACCCGTTCGGTCCTGCACACCCTCGATCGCGGCCTGACGGACGAGGTGGCCGCCCGCGAACTCGCCATGTCGGTCCGTACCTACCGCCGCCACGTAGCCGATCTCATGACCCGCCTGGAGGTCTCGACCCGCTTCCAGATCGGGGTGCACGCGGCCCGGCTGGGCCTGCTACGCCCGGAATAGCCCGGGCGGGGGTCAGCCCTGGGTGGCGGGGAGGAGGTGGGTGCGGGCGAAGGTCCGGGCCTGGTCGTCGGTGTCGAGGGGGAAGACGCTGTCGGGGATCAGGAGCAGGGTCAGGGAGAGGCGGGCCGCCACCTCGGCGGCGGCTTCGGGGTCGATGCCTTCGATGTCCTCGGCCTGGCGGAGCTGGTCGGCGAAGTACGTGCGGGCGGTCGCCAGGAGCGTCGCGCCGTAGGTGATGACGAAGGGGCGGCCGCCTTCGTCGGCGAGCAGGACCCGGTTGGTGAGCGGATCCGCGCGCAGGGTCCGCAGCGCGATCGCGAAACCCTCGGCCGCGCGGTCGCGCACGTCGGTGTGCTGGGCGACCGCGGCCGACACCTCGCTCAGCACCCGGCCGAGCCAGGTCGTGAGCGCGGTGGTCACCACGCTGTCCTTGCTGGGGAAGGCCCGGTAGACGGTGGCGCGATGCAGGCCGGCGCGGCGGGCGATGTGTTCCATGCGCACGCGGTCGATGCCGTGCTCACGGAACTCCGCCAGCGCCGCGTCGATGATCCGCAGCACCTGCGGGTCCGTCTCGGACTCGCCCGCCGGCGGGGCGAGTGCGAAGGCTGCAGGCTGCTGCGGGGTGCTGCGCATGGGCTAACTCTGCCTCACCGCCCGCGCATGGCGCATACCCGCGAGGGCGCGCGGGTGGTAGCGCACCGTCTCGGGCAGCAGCGGCCAAGCGGTGCGCAGCGCGGTAGTCAGCGCGCGGAAGTGCAGTCGATCGGCGGCGTTGTAGCGCAATCCCAATGTCCGCCGGGATGATTCGGGCAGCAGTCCCGCGATGAGCACCCGGAACTCGTTCATGATCAGCGGCCGGAGCAGCCGTTCCACGGGCGGCGGCAGATACGGCAACCGCAGTGAACTGGTGAATCGCACCCGGTCGAGCAGCCAGCGCGCTTCGGCGGTGTTCTCGAGCACGTTGGCGCTGATGTCCTCGAAGTACTGCGCGAAGGCCGCGTAATCCTCGGGCAGCGGGCGATCGCTGAGGCCGTAACGGCGGTACCAGGTCTTGGTCTGCTGGTACATCTGTTCGCGTTCGGCGTCGCTCAATCCCCGATCGAACACATCGGCCACGGCGATGACGGCCTGCACCATGGTCGCGTGCGTCCAGAAATAGGTCTCCGGATGCAGTGCGTGATAACGCTTCCCGTGCACGTCCGTACCGCGGATGTCGCGGTGGTAGTCGCGCACCCGGGCGCCGGTGCCCGCGTCGGCCGGGTCGTAGACGGTGCCGATGATCTCCGGAATCGATCGCAGCACCCGGTCCCACGGATCGCCGAAGAAGTCGGAGTGGTCGGTGACGCCCGCGGCCACGGCGGGATGCATCAACTCCATGAGCCCGAAGGGCGCGGCGACCAGGAAGATGCGCTGATCGCCCAGGTAGCGCCACAGCAGCGTGTCCAAGCCCAGGGCGGGCTCCTCCGCGGCGGCGTCCGGAACGGCGTACGGGTGTGCGGTCATCGTTGACCCCTCTCGGCTGTGCGACAAAATTACGATAACTGTCGCAAATGTCCGAGGCAAGGCCCGCTCGATCGCCCGGATCCGCGGGCCCCGGTCGCGCGCGGCTTCGATTCGACGCAATCTGGCGACTCGGGACCGGTCAAAAACGTGTAAACCTCGCGAAACGGCCAGGTGCGGTAACTATTTCGTGGTCCAATCAGAAGAACTCGGTAATGGGTTCGCCGTAATGCATTCGTACTCTTCGGTTTTGAATATTTTGAAGCAGTACAGTTTCGAAGGATGATTCGGCGATTCCGCGTACCGCACGAAGGAGTCGATCATGACCCGTCCGTATATCGCACCCGCGTCGCGTCCGGCCATTTATCACGGCACCCCATCCCGCTACGCGGTGTTCTCCGACCGGGACCTGCAGGCGTGGCTGGGTGACCATCCGCTCGGCTGCCAGGGCGGACTGTGTGAGATGCGGGCGTATCTGGTGGCGGAGGTGCGGCGGCGGGAGCTGCGCGGCCGCTAGCGGTAGCAGACCCAGTTCTCCTCGACCTTGCGGGCTTGGACGTTGGGGGACTGGTACTGCCAGATGCACGCGATCTGGGTGTTGATCTCGGACTGGCACACCCAGGTCTTGGTGTCACCCGCGAGGGTCACGACCGCGGACTGGACGTTGTCGCTGGTCGGGAAGGTCACTCGGCAGTAGCCGGGCATGTCCTTGATGCCGCTGACGGCCACGTCGTCCGGCCGGTAGCAGACACCGCTGTAGGGATCGTCGCGCGAGAAGCGCAACTGCATGTCGGTGCGCTTGTACTGCCAGTTGCACGCCTGGTCGAGCTGGATCTCGGCCATGCACTGGGTGCCGTTGACGCCGGTGAACCCGTAGGAGATGCAGTGCTGGGCCAGGTCGAGCCCGCCGATCGCCACCGAGGCGGCCGGTTTCGTCTTACTCGTCATATACCGTTGCCCGCCAATGAATCCGGCGAACAGCAGCAGCGCCGAAGCCGCGACGCATCCGATGACGATCCAGACGCGTTTCGGGATCTTTTTCAGCTGCGGTACGACATGGGTGGATATCGGCTCGATGAGGCTGGAGAAGAAGCTGTCGATCATCGTTGCCCCCGGGAGAGGAATAACCCAGGGTAACAACGTCGTAGGGTGCGGTGGTGCCTGCTTACGCCGATGAGATCGTGCAATATGCCGCCGGATTGATCCAGGCGCGGGTGCGACTCGACACCGGTGAGATCGCGGCCCGGTTCGGGATCTCCCGGTCGACCCTGTTCCGGCGGGTCGGCAATCGGGAGAAGCTGATGGGCGAGGCGCTGTGGTGGCTGGCGCGCGGCGCGCTGGATCGAGCCCGGAGCCGCTGGGAGCGGGACTACGGCGGCGTGGTGCGCAACGACGAGGGCCGGCTGCGTTACCTGTGGATTCTCGAGCGCTACGGCCTGGCGATCATGCGCGATCAGGGCTTCGTCTGGCTGCTGGAGAACGACCACCTGACCGCCATGCGGGTGCTGACCGATCCGGCGGGCGCGGTCCAGCCGCGCCTGATCGCCGCGCACCTCGAGCTGCTCACCCGCGACGTCGCCGACGCCGGGCTCACCCCCCTGGTCGATCTGGAGACCCTGGCCTTCGCCGTCGTCCGCCTGGCGGACGCGCTCTTCTACTCCGACATCATGGCTGGTCACACCGAGCACTTCCCGAAGGTGACGCTGCTGCTGCGGCAGCTGGTGGAAGGCGCCGTGCAAATTCCCCGCTAAGGCCTGCGCACCCGAACCTGTTCGGCCGGAATCGAACCCACCCCTTGTGAAACACATTCGGAATGTGTTTCAGTGGCGTGACCCGGACCACTCCGCAGGGCCCGCGGCGCGGTCATCACCCGGGTACCCGCTCGTCCGGTACCCGGCCGATATCACCTGTGAGAGAACATGATTCGCCGCACCACGGCCGGACGGCTCGCCGTCACCGCCGCGCTCGCCCTGCTCACCGCCGCCGCCCCCGCCTTCGCCGAACCGGCGCCCGCGGCCGTGAACGACTGGTCCTGCACGCCGTCCGCCGCCAATCCCCGCCCGGTCGTCCTGGCCCACGGCACCGGCAGTTCGTCGGCCGCCAACTGGGTCACGCTCGCCCCGCTGCTGAGCGCCGCGGGCTACTGCGTGTTCGCCTTCGACTACGGCGAGACCCCGGCCTCGCTCGGAATCTTCAAGGGGCTCGGCGACATTCCCGCCTCGGCCCGCACCATGTCCGACTTCGTGGACCGGGTGCTCGAACGCACCGGAGCCGAAAAGGTGGACGTGGTGGGGCATTCCCAGGGCGGCGGCGTGCTGCCCAACTACTACATCAAGCGCCTCGGCGGCGCGGCGAAGGTGCACGCGCTGGTCGCGATGGCGCCGAGCAACCACGGCACCACCACCTTCGGGCTGGCCGGGCTCGCGGGCGCACTCGGCCTGACCGATCCGCTCGCGGGGATGTTCGGGGTGCTGCAGACCCCCGCGTTCGCCCAGCAGTCCATCGCCTCGCCGGTGGTCACCGAGCTGTACGCCGACGGCGACACCGTGCCGGGTGTGCGCTACGCGGTCATCCAGACCCGCAACGACGCGGTGATCACCCCGTACACCAACGCGTTCCTGAGCGGCGGCGACGTCACGAACATCCTGCTGCAGGACCGGTGTCCCGGCGACCCGGTCGGGCACATCGGCATGTACAAGGACGGCCCGACCATGCAGTACATCCTGAACCTGCTGGGGCCCAACGATCCCGGCTTCGCGCCGGACTGCACCGGATACGGTCCGGGCATCTGAACGACAGCGCCCCCGGTGATGATCACCGGGGGCGCGGGACGATCGGCAGCGGGCTCAGAGCCAGGTGTCGAGCGTGGTATTCGTCAGGAAGTGCTCCAGGTCGGCGCGCCACGGCGCGGGGACCGTCTTGTCCGGCTCGATGGCCGTGTACTGCCCGCGGTAGAACAGCAGCGGACGCCCGGAATCGGTGGACTCCGAGAGCGCCCGCACGCGGCCGATCACGATGTAGTGATCGCCGCCGTCCACCACCCGGTCGACGACGCACTCGATGGTGGCGAGCGCGTCGTCCAGGACCGGGAGCTCCAGTTCCGAAGTGCGCCAGCCGACCCCGGCGAACTTGTCGGGTTCGCGAGAGCCGAAGCGGGCGCAGACCGGCTGCTGCTCCTCGGCCAGGATGTTGACGCAGAACTTGCCGCTGGCCTCGATGGCCGCCCAGGACTTGGAACCCTTGGTGGGGCAGAACAGGACCAGGGGCGGTTCGAGGGAGAGGGCGGCGAACGATTGGCAGGCGAAGCCGATCGGCGCACCGTCCTCGCCGAAGGTGGTGATGACGGTGATACCGGTGCAGAACTGGCCCAGCACATTTCGGAACTGCCGCGGATCGATGCCCGGCTGTTCGTCGGTCGTGGTCATTGGTTCGTCGCCCTCTTCGTTCGCGCTACTTGAATCCGACGGTGAAGTCGTGACCCCACAGGCTGACCGCCGTGGACTCCCGGGCTATCCACGAGTAATCGTCGACTTCCAATCCCTCGCAGCCGAATTCGATGTCGAATCCGCCCGGCGTCTTCATGTAGAACGACAGCATCTTGTCGTTGATATGGCGACCGAGGGTGGCCGACATCTTGACCTTCTTGCGGTTGGCCCGGTCCAGGCACAGCCCGACATCGTCGGAGTTCTCCACCTCGACCATGAGGTGCACGATGCCGGTCGGGTTCGGCAGCGGCAGGAACGCCAGCGCGTGATGGCGCGGGTTGCAGCCGTAGAACCGCAGCCACGCCGGATCACCGTCGGCGGGGCGTCCCACCATCTGCGGGGGCAGCCGCATCGAGTCACGCAGGCGGAAGCCCAGGACGTCCTGGTAGAACGCCTGTGCGGCCGCGTCGTCGGTGCAGGTGAGCACCACGTGGCCCAGACCCTGCTCGGCGGTCACGAACTTGTGGCCGTACGGGCTCACGAAGCGGCGGCCCAGGTACTGCATGCCGTAGAACGCCTCGAGCACGTTGCCGGCGGGATCCGAGAACCTGATCATGCCCTCGACGCGACGTTCGGCGAGCTCTTCCTTACTGCCCTCGACGAAGCTCACGTCGTGCTTGGCGAGAGTTTCCCGAAGTCGTTGCAGCGCGGGCCCGTCGGTGACCTCCCAGCCCGAGACGAGCAGCCGGTCGCTCTCGTGCGGCACGATGACCAGGCGCGCCGGGAAATCGTCCATCCGCAGGTAGAGGGCGTCCGGATCGGGTCCGGTGCCCTCCATCATGCCGAGCACCTTGAGCCCGTAGTCGCGCCAGGCCGCCATGTCGGTGGCGCCGATGCGCATGTATCCGAGAGCTCGAATACCCATGGTCACTTCTCCTTGACGCCGAGCAGGAAGTCGGTTGCCAGGCGGTTGAATTCGTCGAACTTCTCGAGCTGCGCCCAGTGCCCGCAGCCGCCGAACACGTGCAGCTGCACGCGCGGCACCATCTTCAGCGCGATGAGCGCGCCGTCGATCGGGTTCACCCTGTCCTCGCGGCCCCAGACCATGAGCACGGGCTGACGCAGCTTGTAGGCGTCGCGCCAGATCATGCCCTTCTGGAAGTCCGCGCCCGCGAAGGACTTGCCCATCGCGCGGGTGGCCTCGAGGGACTCGGGCAGCGACGCCGAGGCGAAGCGCTCCTCGATCAGCTCGGGGGTGATGAGCTTCTGGTCGAACACCATGATCCGCAGGAACGCCTCGAGGTTCTCGCGGGTCGGCTGGTAGTTGAACTTGCTCAGCAGCTTGACGCCCTCGGTGGGGTCCGGCGCGAACAGGTTGGTGGACAACCCGCCGGGGCCCATGAGCACGAGCTTGCCGGCGCGGTCCGGGTAGTCCAGCGCGAACCGGGTCGCCGCGCCGCCGCCGAGCGAATTGCCCAGCAGGTGAACGCGATCGGTGATCCCCAGGGTGTCCAGCAGGTCCTTGAGAGCGGACGAGCTGTGCACGAAGTACTGCGGATGATCGACCGGCTTGTCGGACAGCCCGAAGCCGGGCTGATCCACCGCGAGCACGTGGAATTCGCGCGCCAGCACCGGGATGTTCCTGGCGAAATTGGACCACGACGACGCGCCGGGGCCGCCGCCGTGCAGCAGCACGATGGTGGGGCCGTTGCCGACGCCCGCCTCGTGGTAGTGCAGCTTCAGGTCCGGGCGGACCTGGGCGAACTTCGAGGTGGACTCGAAGGTGATCTCCTCGACAGTGGTCATGGGCTAGACCATCGTGTCGGTGATCGGGAGCCCGAACGCGTGGGTGCCGTACATGACGTAGGCGCGCTCGGCGTCGTTGGCGGCATGCACGCGGCCGGCGTGCGCGTCACGCCAGAAGCGCTGCAGCGGAGTGCCGTTGGCCAGTGCGGTGGCGCCCGAAGCCTCGAAGAGCTTGTCGATGGAGGCCACGGCCCGGCCGGTGGCGCGGACCTGGTCGCGGCGGGCGCGGGCGCGCACGTCGAACGGCACGTCCTCACCGGCGACCAGCAGCGCGTACTCGTCGGCCACGTTGCCCGAGAGCTGACGCCAGGCGGCGTCGATGTCGCTGGCGGCCTCGGCGATGCGGACCTTGCCGAACGGGTCGTCCTTGGCGGCCTCGCCGGCGTAGGCCGCGCGCAGGCGCTTGCCCTGGTGCTCCACGTGCGCCTCGTACGCGCCGTAGGCCATGCCGACGATCGGCGCGGAGATGGTGGTGGGATGGATGGTGCCCCACGGCATCTTGTACACCGGATCGGTGTTCAGCTCGAGGCCCGGGGACTTCAGCTCGCCCATGGCGCGGAAGCTCAGGAAGCGGTGCTTGGGCACGAAGACGTTCTCCACCACGATGGTGTTGGAGCCGGTGCCGCGCAGGCCGACCACGTTCCACACATCGTTGATGGTGTACTCGCTGCGGGGGATGAGGAAGCTGCCGAAGTCGACCGGCTTGCCGTTCTTGATGACCGGACCGCCGACGACGACCCAGTCCGCGTGGCCCGAGCCCGACGACCAGGCCCAGGAACCGTTCACGGTGTAGCCGCTGCCGTCCTCGGTCACCAGGCCCGCACCCATGGGCGCGTAGGAGGAGGAGATGCGGACGTCGGTGTTCTCGCCCCACACCTCTTCCTGCGCGCGCTGGTCGAACAGGGCCAGGTGCCAGTTGTGCACGCCGATGATGCCGGCGACCCACCCGGTGGAACCGCACGCGCTGGCGATCTTGCGGACGGTGTCGTAGAAGACGACCGGGTCCGCAGCGTAGCCGCCCCACTGGCGCGGCTGCAGCAGCTTGAAGAAGCCGGCCTGCTGGAGTTCCTTGATGGACTCCTCGGGAATCTGCCGCAGGTCCTCGGCTTGCTGGGCCCGCTCGCGGAGAGTGGGCAGCAGTGCCTCGACCCGCTCAACTACTTCTTGCGTCATCGCGCCAGTTGCTCCTGCCTGGGTAATCGGGCGGTTCTCGTTTGTCTCTGAGACTAGAACACGTTCTTATTTATGTCGAGAACAGAGGCCGTCGGCCGGACCGATCCGGGCGCGGCGTGCCTCACAAGGACTTTTGTCCGTTGTTTGGGCGGACAGCTGGCGTGAAGCGCCGCTGTTTTGTAACGTGTTCTAGTACTTCCAGAGGAGGATGACAATGTCGACAACCCCGCCGGGTCCCCGTGGGAAGGTTCGCGAAATCGACGTGGGTGCCATGCCCACCCGGTACGCCCGGGGCTGGCATTGCCTGGGTCTCGCGAAAACCTTCCGTGATGGCAAGCCGCACTCGGTCAGCGCCTTCGGGACCAAGCTGGTCGTATTCATGGACAGCAAGGGCGATCTGAAGATCCTGGACGGCTACTGCCGGCATCTGGGTGGCGATCTTTCCATGGGCGAGGTCAAGGGCGATTCCATCGCGTGCCCGTTCCACGATTGGCGCTGGGGCGGCGATGGCAAGTGCACCGGAATCCCGTACGCGCGGCGCGTTCCGCCGTTGGCGCGCACGCGGTCCTGGCACACGCTCGAGCGCAACGGGCAGCTGTTCGTCTGGCACGACCACGAGGGCAGCAAGCCCACCGACGAGGTCACCATCCCGTACATCGACGGGCCGTTCAAGGACGCGCAGGGCAACCAGCTCGAGGAGCTGTCCGGCGAGTGGACGGACTGGACCTGGAACTCGTTGCTGATCGAGGGCGCCAACTGCCGCGAGATCATCGACAACGTCGTGGACATGGCTCACTTCTTCTACATCCACTACGCGTACCCGACGTATTTCAAGAACGTGTTGGAGGGCCATATCGCCACCCAATACCTCGAGACGAAGGGGCGTCCGGACAAGGGCGCGGCGGCCGAGGCCGGCATCGACACGCTGCTCAAGTCCGAAGCCTCGTACTTCGGGCCGTCGTACATGGTCAACCCGCTGCTGAACATCTACAGCGGCTTCGAGGTCAAGACCGTGCTGATCAACTGCCACTACCCGGTCACGCAGAATTCGTTCGTGCTGCAGTGGGGCGTCGCGTTGCAGAAGCCCAAGGGTCTGCCCGACGACCAGGCGGAGAGCTTCGCCCGCAAGATGACCGACGGCGTCAGCGAGGGCTTCCTGCAGGACGTCGAGATCTGGAAGCACAAGTCCAAGATCGACAACCCGCTGCTCACCGAGGAAGACGGCCCGGTGTACCAGCTGCGCCGTTGGTACGACCAGTTCTACGTCGACGTCGCCGACGTGGATCCGAAGTCGACGCAGCGCTTCGAGTTCGAGGTCGATACCACCAAGGCCAATGAAGCCTGGGCCATCGAGGTCGAGGAGAATATGGCCAAGAAGCGCGAAGCCAAGGAGGCTGCCGAGGCCGCCGACGCCGCGGGCGCTGAGACCTCGCAGGAGGCGAACGTCTGATGACCACCTGGGCGAAGGCACCCGATTTCGCGGACCGTCCCGAGCGGCAAGCGCAGGTGCGCGCCCAGACGGTCATCGACAAAGCGCACTACATGGAGTCCGGGCTGACGCCGATCGCGTGCCAGTCCTGCGGGACCGAAGTCATGGTTCGCAAGCACAGCTCGAACCAGAAGACGGTGCAGTGGACGGTCAACCCGGCCGATCACTGCCCGGTCTTTCGCAAGATGGCCGAGGCCGGGCCGATCTTCGGCAAGCCGGACTCCTGCCCGAACCTCGAGAAGACCATCGACCACGCGGTCGCGGAGGGTCTGCTCGAAATAGACGACTAGAACCGGCGCGAGCCGGCGCGGTCGGAACCCGGAACGGCGACACCGCTCACCAAGGCATGTTCGCCGTCCACCGGGCGGGCGGATCGGCACACCCATCGGGTGCCACCGCCCGGGGCTCGACGCCCCTGCTGGACATCGGGATCGAGGATGATCTCCCCACCCCCGATGTCGGCAGTAGGCCCGCACTCGTACGTCACAGTTCCTCGATGCTCCACGTGATGCCGTGCGGCACGAGGGAATTCAGAAACTCCGCGGGGTCGAAGGCCTCGGCCGGCGCCAGCGCGCCCGGCCGGATCCCGCCCGCCGCCAGTCGTATCGCGACCTCGACCGCCATGATCGCCGAATCCCGGTAGGAATCCACGCCGTCGACCAGTCCGCGCACGCCCGCGCCATCGGCGCCGTGCGCGTCGACGATCATGTAATAGCGCAGATCGGCGTCCGGCGCCTCCGGCATGGAATCCAGTGCCGCGTCGGTGAATCCGCTCAGATGGGCGTTGATGGAAGCCGCCACCGCACCCGCGACGTAGGCCACCTCCGAATGTCGAGGAATGGTCAGCACCGAGGACTGCGGGAACTTCACCACCGGGGTCGGCGCGGTGTCCCCGGGGAAGGTCAGCTCCGGGTGCTTGGTCGCCACGCTCGTCCGGAGCACGCCGTCCTCGTAGTGGTAGCCGCCGCCGATGAACCAATCCCGGCTCGCCAGCACGGTTTTGGCGCTGCCCTTGGAGCCGTTGCCGCCGCTGCGACTGAGATGGCTCAGCACCAGCTCGGCCGGGCCCTGCACCCGGCGGGCGACCAGGTGGCCCAGGAGATCGCCGGTCAGGTTGTTGTCGGTGATGCCCGGCAGCAGCGTGACGCCCGCGGCTTCGGCTGCCGCGCCGTGGTTTTCGAAGACGCGCTGCAGGAACAGCTGCTCGCCCGAGGTGTCGGTGTAGTGCGCGCCCGCGGCGACGGCCGCGGCCACCACGGCCGCGCCGGTCTTCACGAAGGCGGACAGCGCGCTGATCACGACGTCCGCGCCGGTGAACGCGGCCACCAGGGCCGCGTGATCGTTCAGGTCGGCGATGCGGATCTCGGCGTCCGGCAGGCCCGCCGCGGCGGCGGCCGCCCGCAGCCGGTCGGCGTTGCGGCCGACCAGGATCGGGGTCGCGCCCAGCGCGCGAATCCGGTCGAGGATGTACCCGGCGGTGTGGCCGGTCGCGCCGTAGAGGGCGATCGTGGCGGGCCCGCGGGGCGCGGTGGGCGCACCGCCCGGGGAAGTGGCGGGGGTGGCTGCACCGCTGGGGGACGTGGCGGAGGTGCTCGCACCGCCCTGGGTGGTGGACGTGGTGGCTGCCGGGGTGGTGGAAGGGGTGGCTGCCGGGGTGACGCTGGTCGATGTCATGTTCTCGAGATTAATGAGCGAATATGAGCATTTGAATGGCTGTATTGCTCGCTTTGATATCCGATTCGCTCAGATGCCGAGTGTGGAAGTCATGTCACCCGCGCGCTAGTCTGGCGGCGTGGACATCCTCAGCGAGACCATCGCGGCCATTCGCACCGCCAATCCCACCTCGGGGATGTTCGTCCGGCACGCGCCGTGGGGGCGCAGCTATCCGATCGTGCCGGGCACGGGATTCCATGTGGTGCTGCAGGGTTCGTGCTGGGTGCTGACCCCGGCGGGCGAGTCGATCGCGCTCGGGGCCGGGGACGTGCTGCTCATGCCGCGCGGCGCGGATCATCTGCTGGCCGACGATCCGGGCACGCCCATCACCGAGATCGCCCGGCCGGGGGAGCCGCGCGAGATCGTCGGCCCGGGTCCGCGCACGGCGCTGCTGTGCGGCGCCTACGCGCTGGGCGGGCGGCGCGGTCATCCCATGCTGGACGAGCTTCCCGAGTTCATTCACCTGCCCGCGCGGCCCGGCCGGCATCCGGCGCTGCGCTCGGCGGTCGATCTGCTCGCCGGGGAGCTGTCCGAGCCGCGGCCCGGATCGGACGCCGTGGTGCCCGCACTGCTGGACGCCCTGCTGCTGTTCGCGCTGCGCGCCTGGTTCGACGAGCAGGCGGCGGCGCGCGCGGCGGGTTGGGCGGGCGCGTTCACCGACCCGGCGGTGGCCATGACGCTGCGGGCGATTCACGAAGCGCCCGAAAAGAACTGGACGGTACCTGAACTCAGCGAGCTGGCCGGGGTGTCGCGGGCGACCCTGGCGCGGCGCTTCACCGCCACGGTCGGTGAGCCGCCGCTGGCGTACGTCACCCGCTGGCGCATGCTCACCGCCGCGCGCCTGCTGCGGGAAACCGATACGCCGTTGGCCGGAATTGCCCGAAAAGTCGGATATCAATCGGAATTCGCGTTCGCGAAAGCCTTCAAACGCGAGTACTCCCTCGCGCCCGGACAGTATCGGCGTGCGATCGACGCCCCGGATGTCATTGCGGTGTAAGGCTTCTCGAATCGCAGTGGATGTGCGCGCGAAAAGCGCTCTACCCTGGTCAAGATGACGGATTGGCGAAGGCGCACGGGGCCGATCGGGGTCCTCACCGGAGCGGGTATCTCTACCGATTCCGGAATTCCGGATTTCCGTGGTCCGCGCGGGGTCTGGAAGTCCGATCCCATTGCCGAACTGCTGTCGACGTATCAGAACTACGTGGCCGACCCCGAACTGCGCGTGCGTTCCTGGCGGGCCCGTCGCGACAATCCCGCCTGGGCGGCCCGGCCCAACTCCGCGCACGACGCACTCGTCCGGCTGGCCGGGGCGGGGCGCGAGGTCGGCATCATCACCCAGAACATCGATCGGCTACACCAGCGCGCCGGGTCCGAATCGGTGGTCGAGATCCACGGCAACATGTTCGACGTGGTCTGCGTCGACTGCGAGTTCACGGCCACCATGCGCGCCACCCTGGACCGTGTCGCGGCCGGGGAGCCGGACCCGCCCTGCCCGGACTGCGGGGGCATCCTCAAGGCCGACATCATCATGTTCGGCCAGCAACTGGACCCCGAGGCCATCCGCGCGGCGATCGAGATCGCCGAGGGCAGTGCCATCTTCCTGGCCATCGGCACCTCGCTCCAGGTCGAGCCCGCGGCGTCGGTCTGCGCGCTCGCGGTGGACGCGGGCGCGGATCTGATCATCGTCAACGCCGAGCCCACGCCCTACGACGCGTACGCCGCCGAACTGGTGCGCGAACCCATCGGGGCGGCGCTGCCGCGGCTGGTCGAGGAATTGCTCGCGGCCTGATCCACGGGCCGGCGCAACTGTTCCGGTGCGCTCGAAGGGAGGTGTCGTGCGGGAAAAACCGGTCGGGAGACCGGTGGTGGTCGATCGTCAGCGCGTGTGAATCGAGGTCGTCGTGAATCTGTCGAGGCGTCAGCTCTTGCAAGCCGGTGGGGGTGTGGGATTCGCGGCGATGCTCGCCGCGTGCGGTTCCGGTGACGATGGGCCGGTGGTGGTCTCGGGCCCGCCGCAGCCGGGCGGCACCCTGCGCGTCGGCGCGCTCGGCCGACCGGGCGCGATCAGCCGGGATCCGCACGGCACCCAGGCCAACGAGAGCGACTACCTGATTCTCAGCCTGCGCTACGACACCCTGACCGTGCCGGGCGGGCAAGTGCTGACCAAGGCGCGCCTGGCCACCGCGTGGCAGTCGTCGGCGGATCTGCGGACCTGGCGCTTCACCATCGCGCCCGGTGCGAAATTCCATGACGGGAAACCGGTTACCGCCGAAGACGTGGTGTTCTCGCTACGCCGATTACGCGACATGCCCGCGGGACCCTCGCGGCTGCCGGGCGTGCGCTCGCAGTCCATCACCGCGGACGGGCCCGGCACAGTGGTGCTCGTCTCGGATTACCCCAATGCCGAACTGCCGCTGTCGACCCGGCTCGCCACCTTCGTGGTACCCGCGGGGACGACCGACATCGAGAACGCGCCCGGGACCGGGCCTTTCGCGCTGGAGTGGTTCCGGGGCGGCAACGCGCGACTGGTGCGCAACCGCGAATGGTACGGCGGCGAGACGTATCTCGACGCGGTCGAGGTGAGCGTTTTCGAGAGCCCGCAGGCCATGGCGACGGCGCTGCTCGCCGGGCAGATCGACCTGGCATCGAACGCCGGGGCGGTGGCGGCGCGGACGGCACAGGGGCGCAAGGATATCCAGACGTTGCGGCGGACGGACGATATGGCGATGCCGATCGTCATGCGGGCCGCTCCCGGCAGCCCGTACGCCGACGCGCGGGTGCGCGAGGCGCTGCGGCTGGCCGTGGACCGCCCGGCCATGGTCGCGCAGGCCCTGTCCGGGTACGGAGTGGTCGGCAACGATGTGCTCGGCACCGGTGATCCCGGCTTCGCCCGCGGGCTGCCGCAGCGCGTCCGCGACCTCGACCGGGCCAAAAAGCTGCTGGCCGAAGCCGGTTTCGACACCGGTAAGACCTATCGGCTGTCCACCACAGAGGACATTGCCGGACTGGCGGAGTCGGCGACCCTGTTCGCCACCCAGGTCCGCGAGGCGGGTGTGCGGATCGAGGTGGTCAAACAGGAGTCCGGGTCGTTCTGGGAGGACACCTGGCTCAAAGGCGACCTTTACACCACCTACTGGGGCACGAACGACTCGGTGCTGTTCCTGGCCGGCCGCATCATGCTCACCGACAGCAGCCGCAACGAGGCCGCCTGGCACGACCCGGAGTTCGACGCCGCCTACCAGCGCGCGGTCGGCGCACCCGACCCCGCCGCTCGCGCCACGGCCCTCACCGATCTGCAACGCCTGCAATACGACCGCTCCGGCTACATAGTCTGGGGCGTCGCCGACGGCATAGACCTGGCCCACCGCCGAGTCCAGGCCCTGCCCACCCTCCCCGGCTTCGGCCGCGTCCAGCTCGAGCGAACATGGCTGGCCCGCTGAGTCCCGGTGGTGCGGGGTCGGACGGCCGTGTTCGGGAGGTGTTGAGCGGCAAACGCTTCGAGCATCGCCGCCGGCATCGGGACGGATCGCCGGAGCCGCTTCGTACCGGACGTACCGTGCCCGGTGGGACGATCTTCAGTGGTCGATCCGAACTCTGGTTCCGTGACGGCGCATTCGCTCGACTGCGCCGAAGCGAGCATGGGTCCGGCCCGTACCCTCCGCGAGCAGGACTTTCGCCGCCGCCCACCGACCATGGTGGGCCAGTGTGGCGGCGACGCGCCGCGGGTGTGGTCGAGGCTCTCCTGTCCCGGGCGGCCATGGTTGTGTCCGCCGAGCGAGGTGCCGTAGACGTCAGGTGGCGCCGACAAGGCGCACCGGTCACTGATGTGTGCGGGATCGCGGCTACCGGCCCGGCGGCTGCCCGGGTCTCGCCGCAGTGGGGCGAGCCGAAGACGGCGGACCCGGTCGCGACAGTCGCCGACGCGGTAGGCGGTGGGGTCGAAGCCGTGCGGTCGCAGCCCGGCGGGTCCGATGCGAGTCGGCTACCTCGGGCGGACGGGCCGCCCGCGCCAGCCCCGGTCGTCGATCACAGTGAGGCGGTTCGGGGTAGCGGTGCCCTGCGAAGGCGGGGCGGCAGGTGGCAGTTCGGAGGCTCAGCCAGGTGGGCGAGTGTGCGGCAGCTTCCACGAACCATGACAGTCCGGATGCCCGACGGGCGAGATATCGGCCGGGAGGGCAGGGCCGAGCGATGTCGGTGGCGTCGCCGGGGCGAGGTCGGGCGGCTCAAAGTGGAACAAGACGCGGCGCACGACACTGCGCGAGTCGAACCGGATGAGCTGCCCCGAGTGACGAACGGCGATGCCGCCGAGGCGAAGCCGAGTGGTGTGGGCGGTGTGGTGACGTCGCTGAGCGGTCAGCGACAGGGGCCGGACAGGGGCGACACGGGAGCGGATCGCGCCGCACCGGGGGCCGGCGGGGAAGTCGCCCCGGCGCGATCGGCCGAGCCGAGTAGGGGTGAGTTCGGACGACGACCATCACGTTCGTGGCGACGGGGTCGATCTGGTCCGATGGGGCCGGATCGGGAGTCGATCGGCGGGTCTCTCGAGGCCGGGGCGGTGCACGGAGTGGCGGAGAATCAGCTGATCGAAGGTGGTGCGCGAGGGCGAAACAGGCTCTCCGGGAACATGTTCGGGCGGGTGGTTCGGGTGGGGGTGCGGGCCGGGCGGGGTGGGGTTCGGGTTTTGGCCGGGCGGGCGGGGAGCGGGGGTGCGCGGCCTCGGCGGAGGGGGTGGGCCCGGGGCTTGCGGGTGGGGGCTTACGCGGGGGCGTTGGCCGCGCGGCGGGTGGCTCTGTTGCTGGGGTTGCTTGCGATGGTGTTCGTGGCGGTGGATCTGCTGCCGGGGGACGCGGCGCTGGCCACCGGGGAGCGGGGGGCCGGGGCGGGGGAGGTCGCGCGGCGGCGGGCGGAGCTGGGATTGGATCGGCCTGTGCTGGAACGGTTCTGGGAATGGATGACCGGGCTGGTGCGGGGGGATCTGGGGGTCTCCGCGCGCGGGGTGCCGGTGTTGGAGCTGGTGGGCGGGGCGTTTCCCAACACCCTGCTGCTGGGTGGGGCGGCGCTCGTGTTGACGGGGGCCGGGGCGGTGGTGCTCGGGGGCTGGGCCGCGGTGCGGGCCGGGGGAGTGGTGGACCGGATCGTGTCCGGGGCTGCGACGGTGGTGCTCGCGCTGCCGGAGTTCGTGGTGGCGGTGGTGCTCGTGCTGGTGTTCGCGCTGTGGACCGGGTGGCTGCCCGCCGTGACCATCGCGGGGGCCGACGGGCGGCCCGCCTCCTGGGACATGCTGGTGCTGCCGGTGCTGGCGCTGACGATTCCGCAGATCGGGTGGAACGTGCGGATCGTGCGCGCGGCGCTGGCCGACGAGGCGCGGGAGCCGCACGTGGAAGCGGCTGTGCTGGATGGGCTCTCGCCGTACCGGGTGCTGCTGCGGCATGTGCTGCCGGGTGCGCTGCCCGCCATCGTCACGGGGCTGGCCACCTCCACGGGGGTGCTGCTCGGCGGGGCCGTGGCGGTCGAAGTGGTGTTCAACTATCCGGGCATCGGGTCGGTGCTGGCCTCGGCCGTCGCCGACCGCGATGCCCCGCTGATCGCGGGGGTGACCGCGCTGGCGGGGGCGGCGATCACCCTGGTGCTGCTGTCCGCGGATCTGGTGCGCGACGCGCTCTCGGGAGGTCGGCGATGAACGAGTCGGAACCGGTGCGCGGCGTCGGCGATGATCGAGGTGCCGCCGGGAGCGGACACGGCGGTGGCGGGGCCAGGGTCACCCGGCGCGGGTGGCTGAGCTCCGTGATTCGCCGAGATCGTTTGTTCGGCACCGTTGTTCGACTGGCACCGGCGGTGCTGCTGATAGCCGCGGCCCTGGTGGGGCCGTTGCTCGCGCCGCACGCCATCGACGCGCCGGTGACCGAGCCGTACGCGCGAGCGGGCGGGGCGGCTCCGCTGGGCGGAGACATGCTGGGGCGCGACGTGGTCAGCCGATTACTCGCGGGCGGGCGGGATCTCGTGATCTCCTCGCTGGTCGCGGCGGTGCTGGTGACCGCGGTGGCGGCGGTGCTCGGGGCGGTCGGCGCGCTGCGGCCGGGAGTGGGGCGGGTGGTCGACCGGGCCACGGACATGCTGATCCTGCTGCCGTCGGTGCTCGGGCTGCTGCTCATCGCCATGTCGTGGCGGGACGGCGGGCGGCTGGCGATCATCGCGGCCGCGGTGGTGCTCGGCTCGCCGTACGCGGTGCGGCTGGTCTCGGGCGCGGCCGCGCCGGTGGCGGCGTCCGGCTACGTGGAGGCGGCCGCCGCGGGCGGAGAACGCCTGTGGCATCTGGTCTTACGCGAGGTGCTGCCCAATCTGCGCGCGACCCTGCTGGCCCTGTTCGGCCTGCGCTTCGTCGCCGCGGTCTACCTGGTCGCCACCGCCGCGTTCCTCCAGATAGGCCCGCAACCCCCCGCCGCCGACTGGGCCCTGATGATCCGCGAGAACGGCCCGGGCATCCTGCTCAATCCCTGGGCGGTGGTGGCCCCCAGCGTCCTGATCGCCCTGCTCGCACTGAGCGTGAACCTCGCCGCGGCCGCCCTCGCGCCGCAGGCCGGACGAAAAGCGGTGAGCCCACAGTGAGTATCGAATCCGACGACTCCGCTCGCGATGTTCTGGCCGCGCCGCAGGTCGAATCCGAGTGTGCCGGTCGCGATGCCGTTGTCGAGTCGCCGGGCGGTTCCGGGTGTGCCTCGCGTGAGGTTGCGGTCGTGGACGGATTGTCGATCGCGGGCGGCGAGAACCGATTCCTGGTGCGCGACGCCGGTTTCCGGGTCGAGCCCGGCCGGCTGCTGGCGTTGACCGGGCCGTCCGGATCGGGGAAGACCACGCTGCTGCGCGCCCTGCTCGGGGTGCTCCCGCCCGAGACCTCGCGCCGTGCGGGCCGGGTCGAGGTGCTCGGCTCGGACGTCTTCGCGCTGAGCCCCGAGGAGCTGCGCGAATTGCGCCGCACCCGAATAGCTTTCGTCGGCCAGGATCCGGGCTCGAGCCTCAACCCGCGCATGCGCGTGCGCACCCTCGTCCGCGAGCTCGCCCCCGATCCCACCGCCGTATCCACCCTCCTGCGGGAGGTCCGCCTACCCGCCGACGCCGACTTCGCCACCCGCCGCCCCGGCGCCCTCTCCGGCGGTCAGCAACGCCGCGTGGCCCTGGCCCGCGCCCTGGCTCGCCACCCCGACCTGCTCCTGCTCGACGAGCCCACCGCCGGCCTGCATCCCGCCCTCCGCGACGAGATCGGCGACCTCCTGCTCCGCCTGTCCCGCGACCGCAACCTGGCCGTCGTCTTCGCCTGCCACGACACCGATCTCGTGGCCCGCATAGCCGACGAGGTCCACGACCTGACCCCGCCACACTCGCCGAGCGTCGTTGCACGCGCGGCGAACTCCGGCCGAGATTCGAACCCGTCCGCCGCCCGCGCACTCGCCGAGATCGCCGAATCACCGGCGGGAGAGCCGGATTCGCAGTCGACGACCGATTCCATCGCGCCAGGGGCCGGTGAATCGACCCTGATGGCGTCGGAGAACGGTGACCGGGTGCTCGCTCCCGCGATCGATCCGCCCGGCTCCCCCGATGATGCGGTGGCGTCGCATGCGGCGGTCGCTGATGAAGCGCCCGCGGTCGCATCGGCCGACCCGCGGCCGGACTCGCTGCTCGTCGTGCGGGGATTGCGCGTCTGGTCCGGCGGAGCGCAGGTTGTGCGAGACATCGACCTAGTCGTCGCGGCCGGCGCGTCGGCGGGGATCGTAGGGCCCTCGGGCGCTGGGAAGACGAGTCTGGTGCGGGCGATGGTGGGGTTGCAGCCCGCCGGGGCCGGGGTGATCGAGTTCGCGGGCAGGCGACTGCGGCCCGCATCGGCGCGGCGAAAGCGCGAGGAGCGCAGGCGGATTCAGCTGGTGCCGCAGAACCCGCTGGGCGCGTTGAACCCCAGCCGCACGGTCGCCGCGACCCTGGGCCGCCCGGTCCTGCTACACCGGCGACGCCCCCGGCGCGAAGTGCCCGCCCGGGTCGCGGAACTACTCGACCAGGTCGGCCTCGGCGCGGAGTTCGCGGCCCGCTACCCGCACGAACTCTCCGGCGGCCAGCGCCAGCGCGTCTCGATCGCCCGCGCCCTGGCCGCCGACCCGGACATCCTCATCTGCGACGAGGTCACCTCCGCCCTCGACACCCGGACCGCGACGTCGATCATGGACCTGCTCTCCACCCTCCGCGCCCGCCACAACCTGTCCCTGGTCCTGATAGCCCACGACCTCCCCCTGATAGCCGCCCACACCGACACGGTCCTGGTCATCGACGCGGGCCGCCCGGTCGAGTCCGGTCCCACCCCAACGGTTTTCGCCAACCCGTCCCACGAGGTCACCCGCGCCCTACTCGGCGCATCGACCCCGGCCGGGTCCTGAGACGAGCGGCGACCGCCGCAAACTTTCGGGCGTCGACGCCTACCGATTGCGGGTCGGTTCTTTCCGAATCGTCTACCAGGTGCAGGACAACGTCCTGGTCATCCTGGTGATCAAGGTCGGGTGGAGACGCGACGTGTACCGCGATCTCTGACCGCACGTATTGCGTGCCGGACAGCTGAAATCCGTTGCGCCCCCGTAGGAATCGCCGGCGAGTTCATCAGCTGAACGGGGTGTTCGGGCGGGGTTGCAGGACCTCGTCGACGTAGATGTCGACCTTCTCGTTGTAGAAGCAGGCCAGGCCGGCCACCTTCTGGCTCTCGGGCAGGGGGGTGCGGTAGAGCCAGACCAGGTCGCGGAACTCCTCTTCGCCGAGGCGGACATGGCGGTACTCGGCGGTGCCCTTGTACGGGCACTGCGAGCTGGTCGGGGACGGGCGGAGCAGGTCCTGGCGGACGTCGGTCAGGGGGAGGTAGTAGCGGGGCGGGAGGCCGGTTTCGAAGAGGATGCGGGCCGAGCGGGAATCGGCGAGCGTCTCGCCGTTCAGCTCCACGCGGATGCGGCGGGAGCTGGCGAGGATGTCGACTCGGCTGTACGGATCGCGGGGGTGGACGTAGATCGGCTCGTCCTCCTCGAACCACTCGTCCATGGCCGGGAAATCCAGGCGCACCAGATCGCCGAGTTCGGGGGAATCCAGATAGCGCACGGCCGCCGCGGGCGCGACGCCGCTGTCGCCCGCGACGTCGAACTCGGTGCCCGCGCCGAGCGCCGGATGCTCGCGCGTCACCCCGGTGGGTTCGAGCTTGGCCCGCAGGTCGGCGACCGGAATGTAGTAGGTCGGGTAGTAGGGGTGCTCCCACACCAGCCGGGACGCGACGGTGTCGGCGACGGGATGCCCGCCCAGATAGGCGCGCACCCGCTTGGCGCACGGCTCGACGCGGATCGGCCCGGTATTCGTCTCTGCCATACCCGCCGACGGTACTCCGGCGCGGAAGGAGCAGTCGCGGAAAGGAATTGGACCGGACCGGTCCCGCGCGGCCGCCCGCGCCCGCCGAGCCGACCTGGTCGATTGACCAGACCCGGGATTTTTGTCGCCTGACCAGCCCCGATATGGTTAGCCCGCAACATTCGAGCAACTTGTACGGAGGATGGTCAGATGTCGGAACCGACCGGCGCCGAGCAGGCGGGCCTGCGCACCGGACTGCGTCGCCGCCACATGACCATGCTGGCCATCGGCGGCGCGGTCGGCGCGGGCCTGTTCGTGGGCAGCGGCTCGGTCATCGGAACCGCCGGCCCGGCCGCCATCCTCTCCTACGGCGCGGCCGGTCTGCTCGTCCTGTGCGTCATGCGGGCACTGGGCGAAATGGTCGTGGCCCGCCCGGTCGCCGGATCGCTCACCGAATACGCGCGCATGACCATGGGCCCGTTCGCCGGTTTCACCGTCGGCTGGCTCTACTGGTACCTCTACGTCATCCTGGTCGGCGCGGAGGCGGTGGCGGGCGCGGCGATCCTGGCCACCTGGATCGACCTGCCGCAATGGACCCTCTCGGCCGGGCTGCTGGTGCTCATGACGGCCGTGAACCTGGTGTCGGTGAAGTCGTTCGGCGAGTTCGAATTCTGGTTCGCCTCCATCAAGGTCGTCGCCATCGTGCTGTTCATCGTGATCGGCGCGGCCTGGGTCTTCGGCCTGTGGCCGGACTCCGACGGCGGCTTCGGAAACCTCACCGCGTTCGGCGGCTTCGCGCCCAACGGCATCGGCGGGATCTTCTCCGCGATCGTGGTGGTGCTGTTCGCCTTCGGCGGCACCGAGATCGTGACGGTCGCCGCGGCCGAATCCAAGGAGCCGGGACAGGCCGTGGCCCGCGCCACCAACAACGTGCTGTGGCGGGTCGGCCTGTTCTACGTGGCCTCGATCTTCCTGGTGGTGACGATCCTGCCGTGGAACGACGCCGAGATCCTGCAGAGCCCGTTCGTCAGCGCCCTGGACCACATGGGCATTCCGGCCGCGGGCACGATCATGCAGGTCGTCATCCTCACCGCCGTGCTCTCGGTGCTCAACTCGGCCATCTACGTCTCCTCCCGGATGCTCTACGTGCTGACCCGGGACGGCGACGCGCCCGCCGCGCTCGTGAAGGTGAACCGGCGCGGCGTACCCGCCCGCGCGGTGCTGCTCGGAACGGTCGCGGCCTGGGGCGCGGTCATCGCGTCCTATATCTCCCCGGACCAGGTGTTCACGTTCCTGCTGAACTCGATCGGCGTGATCCTGGCCTACGTCTACGTGGCCATCATGATCTCCCAGCTCCGCCTGCGCGCCCGCCTGCGCCGCGAGGATCCCTCGGCCCTGACCTACCGCATGTGGGGCTACCCCTACCTGAGCTGGCTGGTGATCATCGCGATCGTCGCGGTCTTCGTCGCCATGGCCCGCGTGCCCGAACAGCGCAACCAGCTCCTGGCCTCCACCGCCTCCCTCCTGGTGGTCGCCGCCCTCTATCCGCTGCGCGCCCGCTTCGGCAGCAAGCCCCCGACCCGCGACGTGGAGATCCTGCACCCCTGAACCGCGAAAGGCCGGGGCCACGGCGAAGACGCCGCGGCCCCGGCCTTTTCGGCCGACGTGCCTACGCGGGACGGGGGAGAGGACGAGCCGGGGCGCCGAAGAGCTGGGCGTCGCCGTGTGCCCGCTTGAAGAACAGGTGGGCGTCGTGCTCCCAGGTGATGGCGATGCCGCCGTGGAGCTGAACGGTTTCCGAGACCACCGAGTTCAGCGTCGTGGTCGCGTGCAGGCGGGCCGCGGCGACGTCGACGGGGTCGGCCGTGCCGGTTGCCAGGCCCGAAATCGCCAGGTAGGCAACGGATCGGGTGGACTCCACCAGGACGTACATGTCGGCCATGCGGTGCTTGAGCGCCTGGAAGCTGCCGATCGGGCGGCCGAACTGCACGCGGGATTTGCTGTACTCCACGGTCATGTCCAGGCACCGCTCGGCCGCGCCGAGCTGCTCGGCGGTGACCGCGGCCCAGGCGATGTCGCGCAGTCGCGCGACGTCGACCGCGCCCAGCAGCGTCGCGGGCACGCCCGCGAACTTGACGGTGGTCAGCCGCCGGGTGGGGTCCATGGTCGGAACGGAGGTGCGGGTGATGCCCGCCGCGTCGTCGTCGACCTCGAACAGCCCCTCGGCGGTCAGCACCAGCAGCGACTGCGCGTGCGAGCCGTCCAGGACGTAATGCGCTGTACCGGTGAGGGTTTCGCCCTCGGCGCGGACGCCGAACGAGTCCCAGCCGGTGGTCCCGGCCCAGCACAGCGCCAGGGTGCGCGCACCCTCGGCCACCTCGGGCAGCAGCCGCTCGTTGGCCTCGGCGTTGCCCGCCAGCAGCAGGGCCTGCACGCCCAGCACCGCCGAGCCGAGCATGGGCGGTGCGGCCAGGGTCCGGCCCAGCTCCTCGACCACCAGCAGCGCTTCGACCAGTCCGACGCCGACGCCGCCGAACTCCTCCGGAATCGCCAGCGCCGCGACGCCGACCTGCTCGCACAGCAGTTTCCAGAGCTGCTCGTCGTATCCGCGCTCGGCGTCCAGCCCGCGCCGCATAGCCGCGCTGTCCCCGTGCTTGGCCAGCACCGCGCGCACGGTCGTGACGAGTTCTTGCTGCTCAGCCGTGATGCTCATGCGTCGGCTCCGATCCTGTCCAGGTAGGTGATGACTGTGCTGCCGTGGCGGTGTGCGCGCGGCGGTCGAGCTCCGGCGGCCACGGCCGAAACCGCCTGCGGCGCCGGACCGTTCCCGCCGCGCGGACTCACGCGGCGGCTTCGGGGGAGCCGGCGCGCAGCGCGGCGGCGATGCGGGCGCGGTGCAGATCCGGCGTGCCCCAGGCCGAACGCAGCGCGTTGACCTTGGTCAGCCACAGCGACAGATCGCATTCGGCGGTGTAGCCGATCGCGCCGTGCACCTGCAGCCCGATCCGCGCGGCCTGGTACGCCGCTTCCCCGGCGGCCAGCTTGGCGGCGGAGATGTCGCGGGCGCGGATGCCGGCCTCGGCCCCGTCCTGCAGGGTCAGCGCGGCCCGGTAGAGCAGCGGCTGCGCCATCTCGAGGCCGATCATGACGTTGGCCAGGTGATGCTTGATGGCCTGGTACTGCCCGATCGGCTTGCCGAACTGCTGGCGCTGCTTCACGTACTCGACGCTGGTGTCCAGCAGGGCCCGGCCCGCGCCGAGCAGCTGCGCGGCCGCGGCGAGCGCGCCGGTGTCGAAGGCGAGTTCGATGGCCGCGGCCACCCCGTCGCCCTCGGCGAGCACGTCGTCCCCGGTCAGCGGGAACAGCCGGCGCGCGGCGTCCACCGAGCGGACGATCTCGCCCGCGCTCGCCAGCACGATCCGGTCACCCGAGGCGACCAGCCGCAGGTCGGCGACATCGGCGTCCAGCGCCACGGCCGCGCCCTGATCGGGCAGGGCGAGGGTGCCCAGCTTGGACCCCTCGGCGAAGTCCGGCAGCCATTCCGAGGCGGGTCCGACGTCCGGAAGCGCCTGCAGCAGTGCGGGAATCGCGGCGGCGGTCTCGATCAGCGGACCGGGCACGGCGGCCCGGCCGATCTCGGTGAAGGCCACGATGAGCTCCACCGGCCCGGCGCCGAAGCCGCCGTTCTCCTCGGTGACGGTCAGCCCGAGCGCGCCGGCCTCGGCCAGCTGCCGGATCAGCGCGAGCCCGGCGGCGTGCTCACCCTCGCCCCACGCGCGCACGACGGCGGGGGTCTTGGCGGCCTCGCCCATCTTGCGCAGGCTGGCGGCGAAATCGATCTGTTCTGCGGTCAATGCGAAGCGCATGTCGGTTTCTCCGTGGTTCTAGCGCGGCAGGCCGAGCAGGCGTTCGGCGATGATGTTTCGCTGGATCTCGTTGGTGCCCGCGTAGATCGGGCCGGCCAGCGCGAAGAGATAGCCGTCGGTCCACTCCGATTCCTGCTCGGCGGCGGCCCCGCGGATGTCCAGTGCGGTCTCGTGCATGGCGATGTCCAGATCGGACCAGAACACCTTGTTCACCGAGGATTCCGCGCCCAGCTGACCGCCGTCGGCGAGCCGGGTGACGGTGGCCCAGGTGTTCAGGCGGTACGCCTCGGCCCCGACCCACGCGTCCACGACGCTGTTGCGCACGGCGGTGTCGGACTCGTCGGCGGTCGTGCGCCACAGCTCGATGAGCTTGGCGGCGGTGGCGTTGAAGCGGCCGGGCGCGCGCAGCGACAGCCCGCGCTCGTTGCTCGAGGTCGCCATGGCGACCTTCCAGCCGTTGTTGGCCTCACCGATGACATCGGCATCCGGCACGAACACGTTGTCCAGGAAGATCTCCGCGAACCCGGGCTCGCCGTCCAGCTGCGGGATCGGGCGCACGGTGACGCCCTCGGCCGTCAGCGGGAACATCAGGTACGTCAAACCCTTGTGCCGCTGGGCCTCCGGGTCGCTGCGGAAGAGCCCGAAGCCCCAATCCGCGTACGAGGCGCGCGAGCTCCAGGTCTTCTGGCCGTTGAGGATCCAGCCGCCCTCGGTGCGCTTGGCGCTCGAGCGGATGCCCGCCAGGTCGCTGCCGGCCTCGGGCTCGGACCACGCCTGCGCCCAGATATCCTCCGCGCGAGCCATTCTCGGCAGGATGCGGGCCAGTTGCTCGGGCGAGCCGTGCTCGAACAGCGTCGGGGCCAGCAGGAAGATGCCGTTCTGCGAGACCCGTCCCGGTGCGCCGGAGGCGTAGTACTCCTCCTCGAACACCACCCATTCGATCAGCGAGGCGTCGCGGCCGCCGTATTCGGCGGGCCAGGCCACGCAGGAGAGCCGGGCGTCGGCCAGTTTGCCCTCCCACTCGCGGTGCGCCTCGAAGCCCGCCGCGGTGTCCATGGACGGCAGGGGAGCGGCGGGCACGTTGGCGGCCAGGAATTCCCGGACCTCCTGCCGGAAAGCCGCTGTCTTGGCGTCGAATTCGAGATCCACTTACTTCGCCCCGTTCCTCTCCGCGTCGGCCGTGGCCGTCGCGGTGTTCTTCATAGACTTGGCATTCATGCCGCCGAGCGAATCCGCTCCGACCTCGGCATTGTGGGCGTGCGCGAAATGGTGCAGCCCGAAGACCGAATCCATGCCCGCGCGCATGCCCATGAGGTCCTCGCACTGATTGACGGCCTTCTTGGTCAGCGCCAATCCGAATTGCGGCATGGCCGAGATCTTCTCGGCGAGCGCGAACGTCTCGGTCTCCAGATTCGCGCGCTCGACGACGCGATTCACCATGCCCCACTCGTACGCCTGCGCGGCGGAGAAACGGTCACCGGTGAACAGGATCTCCTTGGCGCGGCGCGGCCCGAGCATCCACGGATGCGCGAAGTACTCCACGCCCGGAATGCCCATGCGCACCACCGGATCGGAGAAGAACGCGTCGTCCGAGGCCACGATCATGTCGCAGGACCAGGCCAGCATGAGCGCGCCCGCGATGCACGCGCCCTGCACCATGGCGATGGTCGGCTTGGGGATCTCGCGCCAGCGCCGGCACATGCCGAGGTAGACCTCGGTCTCGCGGGCGAAGCGCTGATCGCCGCCGGGCCGTTCGGTGTGGTCCCACCACAGCGCGGCCTGGTTCTCGTACTTGACGTGATGATCGCGGCCCGGGGTGCCGATGTCGTGCCCCGCGCTGAAATGCTTTCCGGCGCCGGCCAGCACGATCACCTTGACCTCGGCGTCCTCGACCGCGCGCACGAAGGCGGCGTCCAGGGCGTAGGTCATCACGGAGTTCTGGGCATTGCGGTAGTCCGGCCGGTTCAGCGTGACGACCGCGATCGGCCCGCGCTTCTCGTAGAGGACGACCTCGCCCTCGTCGGGGATGGGCCCCGGTGCCGAGTCGGTGGCGCTCACGCCTTCTCCTCACGTAGTTGCCGCTTGAGTACCTTGCCGGCGGCGCTGTAGGGCAGCTGATCGCGGAACTCCACGAACCGCGGCACCTTGAAATTGGCCAGCAGCGTCTTGGCATGCGCGAGAACGTCGTCGGCGGTCAGCTCGGCGCCGGGCTTGCGGACGACGTACACCTTGCCGACCTCGCCCATGCGCTCGTCCGGCACGCCGATGACCGCGGTCTCGGCGACCCCGGCCAGGCGCGCCATGGCCTGTTCCACCTCGGCGGGATAGACGTTGAAGCCGCCGGAGATGTACATGTCCTTGAGCCGGTCGGTGACCTTCATGTAGCCGCGCTCGTCGATCACCGCGACGTCGCCGGTGTGCAGCCAGCCGTCGTTGTCGATGGTGTCCGCGGTGGCCTGCGGATCCTCCAGGTAGCCGAGCATGATCTGCGAGCTGCGCAGCAGCAGTTCACCGTTGTCGGCCAGTTTGATCTCGAAGCCGTCGATGGCCCGGCCGCAGGTGTTGGCGATGGTCTCGGCCGAATCCTCGGGGCGGCACATGGTGCCGAAACCGCCGGATTCGGTCTGCCCGTACGCGGTCAGCACCACGTCGAAGTCCAGTTCGTCGCGCATGCGCTCGATGAGCACGACCGGCACGGTCGCCGCGCCGGTGACCGCGACCCGCAGCGTCGACAGGTCCGCGGTGGCCCGGGCCGGATGTTCGAGGATGGTCTGGAAGATGGTCGGCGGCCCGGTCAGCACCGTGATCCGCTCGGCGGCGATGAGCCGCATGGTCTCGGGCACGTCGAAGGTGGCCTGCGGGACGATGCTCGCGCCGGTGACCAGCGAGGCGAGAATGCCCGCCTTGTAGCCGAAGCTGTGGAAGAAGGGCGGCACCACCAGGTACCGGTCCTGCTGGTTCAGGGTCGCGCAGTCGGCCCAGGCGCGGGCGCTGGTGAGCGCGCGGGTGTGCGGAATGAGCACGCCCTTGCTGCGGCCGGTGGTGCCGGAGGTGAACAGGATGTCCGAGACGTCGTCGGGCAGTACCGATTCCGCGCGCGCGATGGCGTCGCCGAGGGTGACGGCCTCGGCCAGCTTCGGCAATTCGGCCCAGGCGATGGCGTTCTCGACCGCGGCGTCCCGGTCACCGGGAATGACGATGACGGTGTCGATGGTGAGTTCGGGTGCGTCGGCGCGCAATTCGGCCAGGCGGTCGCGGCCCAGGAATTCCCCGACGATGAACAGTGCCTTGGCCCGGACCCGGCTCAGCACGTCGGCGGCCTCGTCGGCCACGTACCGCGTGTTGAGCGGCACGATGACCGCGCCCACGTAGTGGGTGGCCAGTACGGCGGTGATCCAGTGATGGGTGTTGGGAGCCCAGATGCCGATCCGGTCGCCGCGCTCGACGCCCTGCGCGATGAGCACGCGGGCGGTCTCACGGACCGAGTCGAGCAGTTGCGCCCAGCTCAGCCGCACAGAACCGTCGGTGACGGCGGGTGCGGAACCGTACGCCTGCGCTGCGGCGTGCAGCGCCAGGGGAGTGGTCTGGGGCAGCGCGGACACGGTCTGCGGTGGGGATGTCACGGGGGCTCCGAACGTCCGGGAATGGGTCTAACAAAGCAAGTGCTTGGTAGGTTACTCTACGTTGGTGAGCATGATCCAGACCCCCGAACCGGCCAGCGGGATCACGGTTGGCCGTGAATCCCGTGAGGACGCCGAATTCCGCGCCGAGGTGCGGGAATGGCTGGCCGAGAACCTGAACGGACAGTTCCGTGAACTGCGCGGTCTGGGTGGTCCCGGGCGCGAGCACGAGGCCTTCGAGGAGCGTCTCGAATGGGACCGCGCCCTGGCCGCCGCCGGACTCACCTGCCTCGGCTGGCCCAAGGAATGGGGCGGCCGCGATGCCACCCTGGCCCAGCAGGTCATCTTCCACGAGGAATACGCCAAGGCCGACGCACCCAGCCGCGTGTCGCACCTCGGCGAGGAACTGCTCGGCCCGACCGTGCTGGCCTTCGGCACCGAAGAGCAGAAGCAGCGCTTCCTGCCCGGCATCCGCAATGTCACCGAACTGTGGTGCCAGGGCTACTCCGAACCCGGCGCGGGCTCGGACCTGGCCGCGGTCACCACCGCCGCGCACCTGGACGGCGACGAATGGTCGATCACCGGGCAGAAGGTGTGGACCTCGCTGGCGCATCTGTCGGACTGGTGCTTCGTGGTCGCGCGCACCGAGAAGGGGTCGAGCAGGCACAAGGGCCTGTCCTATCTCCTGGTGCCCATGAAGCAGCCGGGCGTCGAGGTGCGGCCGATCATCCAGCTCACCGGGACCGCGGAATTCAACGAGGTCTACTTCGACAATGCCCGCACCGCAGCCGATCTCGTGGTCGGCGAGCCCGGTGACGGCTGGGCGGTCGCGATGGGCACGCTCACCTTCGAGCGCGGCATCTCCACCGTCGGTCAGCAGATCCGCTACGCGCGGGAACTCGCCGACCTCGAGGCCGTGGCGCAGCAGCGCGGCGTGCTGAGCGACGCGGTCATCGCCGATCGGTTCGACCGGGCCTGGGTGGGGCTGCGCGTGCTGCGCGCCCATGTCCTGCGCACCCTCGAATCCGGGCACGACGGCGCCACCGTGGACGCCCGCACCGCCGCCGGTTCGGCCTCGGTCACCAAACTACTGTGGGCCAACTGGCATCGTGATCTGGGCGAGCTGGCCATGGACGTGCTCGGCGCGCCCGGCCTGATCGCCGACGCCGTCGACCACGACGGCAAGTCCGATCTCAATGCCTGGCAACGGCTCTTCCTGTTCACTCGCGCGGACACCATCTACGGCGGTTCGAACGAGATTCAGCGCAACATCATCTCCGAGCGGGTGCTCGGACTTCCCCGAGAGGCTCGTCCGTGACCGATCTGTCCACCGCCCCCGAGATCACCCCCGGCCACAACCTGCTCGCGGGCAAGGTCGCGGTCGTGACCGCCGCCGCCGGTACCGGCATCGGCTCGGCCACCGCCCGTCGGCTGCTCTCCGAAGGCGCCGACGTGGTCGTCTCCGACTGGCACGAGCGTCGCCTGAAGGAGACCGCCGAGGCGCTGCAGGCCGAATTCCCGGACCGCCGAATCGCTTCCGTGCCCTGCGACGTCAGCTCGACCGAACAGGTCAACCAGCTGATCGCGGGCGCGGTGCAGGCCCTGGGCCGCATCGACATCATGGTCAACAACGCCGGACTCGGCGGTGAGACCCCCGTCGTCGACATGACCGACGAGCAGTGGGACAAGGTCATCGACATCACGCTGAACGGCACCTTCCGGGCCACCCGCGCGGTGCTCGCGTACTTCCGCGACGCGGGGCACGGCGGCGTGATCGTCAACAACGCCAGCGTGCTGGGCTGGCGCGCGCAGCACGGGCAGGCGCACTACGCCGCGGCCAAGGCCGGCGTCATGGCGCTGACCCGCTGCTCCGCGGTCGAGGCCGCCGAATACGGGGTACGGATCAACGCCGTCGCGCCGTCCATCGCCCGGCACGCCTTCCTGGACAAGGTCACCTCCGGTGATCTGCTGGACCGCCTGGCCGCCGGTGAGGCGTTCGGCCGCGCGGCCGAGCCGTGGGAGGTCGCCGCGACCATCGCCATGCTCGCGAGCGACTACACCACCTACCTGACCGGTGAGGTCGTCTCCATCTCGAGCCAGCGCGCCTGAGAATTGCCCGTCTCGAACGGCCCGGTATGTGGAAACATGCCGGGCCGCTTTGTATTTCGCACCCGCGTCGCCGGAAAATCCGCGTGCGCGCGGAGCGGGCGAAAAATATTGTGGCGCGACCCCCGTACGGCTGTGTAATCCTGGTTTAGGCCGGTTCCGCATAGTCGAAGGGCACGACCCATGGGTCCGGAACGCCAACCAGAAGCACTGACCGAACGTGTACGCGAATTGGAACTCGAGCTGGTTCTCGAGGTCGTCCTCGCGCGCCGAAGACTCGACAACGTCATAATGGCCGCGCTCACGCTGGGCGCGGAATTACTCGAGCACGAATCCGAACGCGTGACCGCGACGCGCGCCGCAGAGATTCTCGAACAACACGCCGTGGACGAGGGAGAAATCTCCCGCGATCCACAGGCCGCGCTGCGCCGGGACATGATCCGCGATCGGGAACGCGCCCGGCGCATGGGTTTGACCGCGGAGACCAGGAACGGCGTCTCCGAGCTCGAACTGCACCGCCGCAGGCAGACGGCGCTGCTGTGTGAGGTTCGCTCCGATCTGCTCGCGGTGGTGCGCGAGTGCCGCCGGCTGCGTTTCGACCACATCGCGTTCACCGACGGCATCGCGCGGGGATTGTGCGCGGCCACGGACAAATTGGTGGCCGGTGCGGATATGGAGACCTATCGGGCCTGGCAGCGCGGCATGGTGCTCAAGCTCAGCGAGGAGTCCGAGGCCGACGGGCAGCCGCCGCGGGTGATGGCCACGGTGGACGCGGGGCCGGGGCGTGAGCCGCTGACCGTCGAGTGGGACAGTCCCGAGCGGCGGCTGGCCCTGGTGGCCAGGCTGTCCCGGGCGGGGATCTCACCGGTGGTGATCTGCGATCGACTGCTGGCGGATCTGTCCGTTTCCTCGCCGCTCCGCTATTCGGTGCGCTGACCCCCCTCGACCAAGCAAATGCTTGGTTGTATATTGGGCTTCGTGACCCCACCCTCGGAGCCCTCGAAGTCTGCTCGCCGCAGCGAGCTGCTCGGCCTGGCCGCCAATCTCTTCGCCGAGCGAGGACTGCGCGCCACCACGGTTCGCGATATCGCCGACGCCGCGGGGATTCTATCGGGCAGTCTCTACCACCACTTCGATTCGAAGGAAGCCATGGTGGACGAGATCCTGCGCGGCTTCCTCGACGACCTCTTCGGGCGCTACCGCGAGATCGTGGCCTCCGGGCTCGGCGCGCGCGACACCCTCGAGGCGCTGGTGCTCGCGTCGTACGAGTCCTTCGATCAGTGGCACGCCGCGGTCGCCATTTACCAGGCCGAGGCCAAACGCCTCAGCGGCGCGGCGCCATTCGGCTATATCGACGAGTACAACAAAGAGTTCCGCGAACTCTGGCACCAGGTGCTCGCCAATGGTGTGGCCGACGGCAGTTTCCGCGCGGAAATGGATATCGAACTCGCATACCGGTTCCTGCGCGACACCGTATGGGTTTCGGTGCGCTGGTATCAGCCCGGCGGTCGCATCACCGTCGACGCCCTGGCCAAGCAATACCTCACCATCGTGCTCGACGGACTCACCAATCCCGAAGCCCGATAACAGCTTTCGATCCCACCAGGATCGGCAACGGGCCGCGTGCCCGACCGGTGAAAAATTACAGCCCGCAGTTAGCAGTAGGAGTTCACAATGTCTGCACCGTCCCGTCGCCAGTATTCGCCGATGCGGGAGGCGTATGTGATCGACGCCGTGCGCACGCCCGTCGGCAAGCGCGGCGGGTCGCTCGCCGCCGTGCACCCCGCCGACCTGGGCGCCGCCGCACTGCGGGGGCTGATGGGCCGCAACAACATCGACCCGGTGCACGTGGACGACGTGGTGTTCGGCTGCTGCGACACGATCGGGCCGCAGGCGGGCAACATCGCGCGGACGGCCTGGCTGGCCGCGGGCTACCCGGAATCGGTGCCGGGCGTGACCGTGGACCGGCAGTGCGGCTCCTCGCAGCAGGCCATCACCTTCGCCGCGCAGGCCATCATGTCCGGGACGTCGGAGGTCATCGTGGCCGGCGGCATCCAGAACATGAGCGCCATCCCGATCTCCTCGGCGATGCTCGCGGGCCAGCAGTACGGCTTCGAATCCCCGTTCGTCGGCGCGCAGGGCTGGGACCACCGCTACGGCACCGGTGAAGTGTCGCAGTTCAATTCGGCGCACATGATCGCCGAGAAGTGGGACATCTCCCGCGTGGACATGGAGGAGTGGGCGCTGCGCAGCAACGATCGCGCCCGCAAGGCCATCGTCGACGGCCGCTTCGATCGCGAGATCGTCGGGGTCGGCGACTTCTTCATCGACGAATGCCCGCGCGAGACCACCATGGAGAAGATGGCCGGGCTCAAGCCGCTCGCCGAGGGCAGCCGGGTCACCGCCGCGCTCGCCAGCCAGATCTCCGACGGCTCCGCGGCCACGCTGCTGGCCTCGGACTGGGCGGTGCGGGAGTACGGGCTCACCCCGCGCGCCCGCATCCACCACGTGAGTGCGCGCGGCGCCGACCCGATCTACATGCTCACCGCGCCGATCCCGGCCACCAAGTGGGCGCTGGAGAAGACCGGGCTGACCATCGACGACATGGACGTCATCGAGATCAACGAGGCCTTCGCCTCGGTCGTGCTGGCCTGGATCAAGGAGACCGGCGCGGACCCGAACAAGGTCAACGTCAACGGCGGGGCCATCGCGCTGGGCCACCCGCTCGGCGCGACCGGCGCCAAGCTGTTCGCCTCGCTGCTCAACGAGCTCGAGCGGGTGAACGGGCGCTACGGCCTGCTCACCATCTGCGAGGGCGGCGGCACCGCCAACGTGACCATCATCGAGCGCCTGGGCTGATCGGCCCGGCTCGTTCGAGCCGAGTTCGACCGGGGCGCAGCGCCCGCGCCGCCATCGAGGCCGCATCCCGTTCCGCGGATGCGGCCTTCGGCGTTCCCGGGCGTGATCCGGCGTTCGAGCGGAGAATCGGGGGTAGTCGAAAAACGGACGCACCCGGCACCCGCCGGCCCGGCGAATCTTTTGAGCTATGAGCGATGACCTGCCCCGGCGCGGGTTCCTGCTGGGGACCCTCGGGATTCTCGGAGCCGGTTTCACGGCCGGGGCGGGTGCGGATCCCGCACCGCTGCCGCCCGCTCCGCTCCCGCTGCCGCCGCTGCCCGCGCTGCCGGTGACGCCGTTCAACTACCACTCACCGCCGCTGCAGCCGTTCGTGGACGAACTGCCGATCCCCGAAACCCGGCCCGCGACGGGACAACTGAGCGCGATCGCGGGCACGCACAGCTATCACCGGGACCTGCCCGAGGCGCGCAGCTGGGGCTTCGACCGGCCGGTGCTGGGGCCGAACCTGGAGGCGTGGCGAAATCGGGAGTCGCGCATCAGTTTCCGCAACGAACTCGGGCCGCACGTGCTCGCGCAGCACGTCGACCTCACCATGCACGGCACCACCGAGCTGGACCGCACCGATCCGCGCTTCACCGTTCACCTGCACGGTGGCGCGAATACCCCTGCGGCGGACGGGCATCCGCTGATCGGCTGGCGGAACGGCGGCACGCCCGCTTTCGCCTACGGCAATCGGCAGGAGGCGGCCGGGCTCTGGTACCACGACCACGTCATGGGCATCACGCGCTTGAACATCCAGGCCGGGCTCGCCGGAATGTATTACGTGCGGGACGAATTCGACACCGGTGCGGCGGACAACCCACTGGGACTGCCGAGCGGCGAATTCGAGATACCGCTCATCGTGCAGGACCGCACGTTCAACGCCGACGGCACGGTGCAGCCGATGGTCGGGGTCTATATTCCGCAGGGCTACAACCAATCCGGGCAGCTCGGCGACGTGGCGTGTGTGAACGGGAAGGTCTGGCCGCGACTCGGGGTGCGCCGCACGCTCTATCGGTTCCGGGTGCTCAACGGCTCCAACTCCCGGCCCTACATCCTCGAATTCGAGGGCGGACTGCCGTTCTGGGTGATCGGCGGCGATCTGGGACTGCTGGACGCGCCGGTGCCCACCGGCGCGGTGCGGGTGAGCCCGGGGGAGCGGGTGGACCTGCTGGTCGACTTCGGGGCGCTGCCGGACGGGACGGAGGCGGACCTGATCAATACCGCCCTCAACGACTTCGGCAACACCGTGTTCATGGTCCCCGAGGTGCGCCGGATCATGCGGTTCACCGTCGCCGGGGCCGGGCCGCCCGCGCGGGTGCCGCCCCGGCTGCGCGGCGGGCCCGGACTCCCCGAGCCGCTCGCGCCACCGGAACCGCCCGAACGCGTGCGCACCATGACGCTCATCGGGCTCAACGACGACGCCCGGTCCGCGGCGGTGTTCCCGACCATGATGGCGCTGAACAACCTGCCGTTCCTGACCACCGACGTGGATGTGGCGCGCGCGGGCACGATCGAGCAGTGGGACATCGTCAACGCCACGCCCTTCGATCACCCCGTGCACCTGCACCTGGCGCGCATCCGGGTGCTGTCGCGCCAGCCCATCCTCACCCAGGCGTACTGGCTGGGTAACCCGCCGCCCGCGTTCGGCGCCCGCTGGCAGCCGTCCGCGGACGCCTATGCCTTCGGGCCGGCGCAGTCGCCGCCGCCGTGGGAGGCGGGGTGGAAGGACACCGTCGAATGCCCGACCGACACGATCACCCGAATCCTGGTGTACTGGCCCTCGATCGCCGAACTGGGCTTCGATCCGGACGCGGTCGTGCCGGTTCCCGCTGGGGCGGAAGCGATTTCGCCCGCCGGGGGACACGGGACGGCGCACGGCGGCGGGCACGCGGAGATACGGGGGTACGTGTGGCACTGCCACAACCTCGATCACGCGGACCACGACATGATGCAGCAGATCCGGATCACCGGGTGAGGCCGGGGTTTCGGTTCGCATAGTCCGACCCGGGGCACGTCCGTTTCGCCGGTTCTTCGGCGTGCCGGACCGGGAGATGGCAACCGATCAGCTAGTTAGCCGTGCTCGTGGCTGCCGGTCGCGGATCCTTGGGAGCGGATTCGCGGCGGCGATGCCACAGTCCGGCCACGCGGGGTAGCCACGGCGCACTCGCGCCGAGGCAGAGCACGGCCAGCCAGGGCAGCCGCCACCACCACGGCAGGTCCCGCGTCCCGGCCGGCGGCGGCGCGGTCGTGAACGGGCGGGCGGTGGCGGACCACACCACGAAGGCGTCGCCGATGGGGACCAGGCCGAACGCGTAGCGCTTGCTGCCGGGCAGGGTCAGCGGCAGGCCGAGCAGCTCGCCCGCCGAACCCAGTGCGGTGGCCAGGGATTCGTCGCCGTTGACCCGGGCCGCGCCCAGCGCCACCACCGTCGAGGACAGGCTGACACCGGCGACCAGGGGACCGGAGTCCACGTCACCGCTGCCCGGGACGCCGCGTGGATACTCCCGCAGGGCGGGGCCGAAACCGCCCGGGAACGCGAGGAATTCGCCGCGGTAGCGGGCGTACTGATGGGCCGCGAAGTCGGCGTCGATCTCGGGCAGGAAGCGTTGGATGACCGACTGCGAGGTGGCCCGCGCGCCCTGCACCGGCGTGCCGTCGGCGGCGGACACCCGGTGCGGCAGCATGCCGGTCGCCGGGTCGAGCCGTTCGCGCACGGCGGTCAGCCAATTCGCCACCTCGGTGCCGAAGCGCGGCGCGAACAGACTGTCGTGCAGGCGCAGCGCCGCGATCGCCACCGTGGAATCGACCGGCCACGCCTGTCCGGGATAGGCCTGCAGGAACGGCGTCGCCGACCCCGTGAACGCCGCCGCCATCTCCGCGGCGCCGTCCACGAAGCGCTCGACCTCCGCGGCGTCGCCGGTTCCGCCGAGCGCGAGAATGCCCCCGCGCAGCCAATTCGTCCACCCCGCCCAGAAGATCCCGTACGCGGGCCGCAGCCCCGGGCTGAAAACCTCGCGCCCCCGCTCGGACTCGACCCGCCCCAGCGCCCACCGCGCCTCGCGCAACGCCTCGTCCCGCGTCCCGGGGTCCGCCAGCCCGACCTGCACCCAGGCCAGCCCGTACAGCGCGTTCGAGAAGTAGTACCCCTCCGGGAACTGCCCCTGCGCCTCGACGTCGGCCCCGCCGTCGATCGCCGCCCGCACGAAAGCCAGCTGCCGCCAGGCACTCCCGGGCTGCTCGTCGATTCCCGGCTGCGGCCACAGAAACCGCCCCGCCCCCACCAGCACCAGGACCGTGACCACGATCCCCACCCCGCGCAGCGCCCACCGCCCCACACCCATCCCCATCCCCTCCCGTGTCCGCACCATGATGCCCGAACTCCGTGTGAATACACCCGCGCGGCAGCACCGCTCGGGTTTCCTGGCGATCGCGCGTCCGGCGAACAGGTACCGGCGTCGTCGGCCGGAGCGTGGGCGGGCTGGTCACGGTCCGCGCAACGGCGGGTTCGCGGTGGCGGTTCGAACCCGCACGAGGTGCGGGGCGGCAGGCGGTGCGATGTGGCGGGCGTGGTTGCAGCGGGTGCTCGAGTCCGTCCGCGCGCTCGCGTGAGTTGCGGGGGCGGTACGGGGCGGGCCGCGGTTCGTGAGCGGTGACCGATCCGGCACCGTGTGCGCGGGTCGGGTCGGCCGCGGGTGCTGATGGCGGGCGCGCGTGGCGGGGCGCGGGGATGGCGAGAACTGAACGTTTGCCCGCACTACTATTGGCCGAATTCGAATCCCGGTCCGGTGAGAAAGCGGCGGCTTATGAACCTTGGTGTCCGCTGGAAAGTGCACGGGGACGGGCGGACCCCCGCGCCCGGGGCGGTGGTCCGGCCCGACGAGAGGCTGTCCTGGCCGCGCACTTTCGGGCTCGGGGCGCAGCACGTGGTGGCCATGTTCGGGGCGAGCTTCGTCGCGCCCGTGCTCATGGGATTGGACCCCAATCTCGCCATCATGATGTCCGGCGTCGCGACCGCCATCTTCCTGCTGGCCACCGGGGGGCAGGTGCCCAGCTACCTGGGCTGCTCGCTGTCGTTCGTCGGCGTGGCCGCGGTGATCCGGGCGCAGGGCGGCACCAGCGCGACGGTCACCGGGGCCTGCCTGGTGGTGGGCGCGGCGCTGTTCCTGGTCGGGGTGGCGGTGCGCAAATTCGGCGCGCACATCATTCACATCGCCATGCCGCCGGTGGTGACCGGCGCGGTGGTCATGCTCATCGGCTTCAACCTCGCGCCGGTGACGGCCTCGGTGTACTGGCCGCAGGACCAGTGGACGGCGCTGCTGGTCATGCTGTTCACCGGTCTCGCGGTGGTGGCGCTGCGCGGATTCTTCTCGCGCATAGCCATTTTCCTGGGCCTGATCTTCGGGTACGGCCTGTCCTGGCTGCTGGACCGCGTCTTGGGCCGCATCCACTCCGCGGACGGCAGCGGCGAGGTCGTCGACCACTGGCGGCTGGATCTGTCCGGGGTGGCGCACGCGGACTGGATCGGCCTGCCGAGCTTCCACGCGCCCGCGTTCGAATGGTCGGCGATCCTGGTCGCCCTGCCCGTGGTGATCGCGCTGGTCGCCGAGAACGCGGGCCACGTGAAGGCCGTGGGCGAGATGACCGGTGACTCGCTCGACGGCAAACTCGGCACCGCCATCGCCGCCGACGGCGCGGCCTCGATGCTGTCCACCGCAGTCGGCGGTCCGCCCAACACCACGTACTCGGAGAACATCGGCGTCATGGCCGCGACCCGCGTGTATTCCACCGCGGCCTATTGGGCCGCAGCCGGTTTCGCGCTGCTGTTCGGTCTGTGCCCGAAATTCGGCGCGGTCGTGGCGGCCATTCCGGGCGGCGTGCTCGGCGGGATCACCGTCATCCTGTACGGCATGATCGGCCTGCTGGGCGCGCAGATCTGGACCAATGCCGGTGTGGACCTGCGCAATCCGCTCAATCTGGTGCCGGCCGCCGCCGGCCTGATCATCGGCATCGGCAATGTGAGCATCGAGTTCTCCGACAATTTCACCCTCGGCGGCATCGCGCTCGGCACCCTCGTCGTGATCACCGGCTACCACGTGCTGCGCCGCCTCGCGCCCGCGCATTTCCGGGACGGGGAACCGCTGCTGGACGAGGGCACCTCGTCCTATGACGCACCCGGCGACCATGATTCGGCCGGGCCCGGGCAGCCGCCGACCGGCCGCGATCAGCCGATGTGAGCGGGGCCGTGCGCCTGCTCGCAGTGTGAAGCGGCCGCGCGGCCCAGCCCGATCACCCCGGGCTGCGCGTGATCGACCTGCAGGGTGGCGTGGTCGATGTGGTACTCGTGCGCCAGGAACCCCGCGAGATCCTCGCGGGCGGCATGGCAATCCTGGCCGGGCTCGACCAGGACGTGGGCGGACAGCGCGGGGGAGCCCGAGGTGATCTCCCAAATGTGCAGATCGTGCACTTCCACCACATGCTCGCGCGCGGCCATGGCAGCGCCGATGGTGGTGGGGTCCAGGTTCTCCGGCGCGGCTTCGAGGAAGATGCGGCTCGAAGCGCGCACCAGCCCGACGCCGGCCTTGACCATGAGCACGACCACGATCATGGTGGCGATGACGTCGGCCTGCACGAACCCGGTGACCATGATGATCGCGCCCGCGACCGCGGTGGCGATGAAGCCGTACAGATCGTTGAGGATGTGCTGGAACGCGCCCTCGACGTTCAGGCTGGTGCGATTGGCCCGGCTGATCATGAGCGTGGCGATCAGGTTCACCACCACGCCGATGAGCGCGGTGATCAGCACCAGCCCGCCGGTCACCTCCGGCGGATTCAGCAGGCGTTCGACGGCTTCGAAGGTGAGCCAGGCCGCCAGCACCAGCAGCGTCGCGCCGTTCGCCATGGCGGACAGGATCTCCACGCGTTTCCAGCCGAAGGTCATGCGCCCGGCCGCGGGCCGCGCGGCCAGCCGGATCGCCCACAGCGCCAGCGCGATGGCGGCCGCGTCGGTGAGCATGTGCGCGGCGTCGGAGAGCAGCGCCAGCGATCCGGAGATGAACCCGACCACGACTTCGCCGAGCATGAAGACGACGATGAGCGCCAGCGCTCCCGCCAGCAGGCGTTTGTCGCTGTCGGCCGTGGCGCCGTGCGAATGCCCGTGATCGTGGCCGTGCGCGTGCCCTGCACCCATGTCGATCTCCTCTCCTGCGACCGCAGGCGATCATATGCACGCATCGCTATGTATGCAAGATCGTCGATCGTCGTCGCAGCGTGCGAGCGGGTTTCGAGGTGCGCGGGCGGCGCGTCGCGGGGGTACCCGGATACCGCGCGGGACTATCCGGCGGCGGGCTCGGCGACCTCCGCGGTGGTGTGCGGAAGCGACAGCACGAACCAGGACTGCTCTATCGAATAGGACGGGTGCGCGGCCGACTCCGGGTCCGACGCCAGGCCCTCGACCCGGGTCCAGCCCGCACCGCCGCAGGCGATGAGCTCGGTGTAGCGGTAGTGCAGATGCCCGTGGAAGAGCACGCCGGGGCGCAAGGTCTCCACCACCTCCTGAATGCGGTCCTGATTGGGGAAGCACTCGGGCTTGTCCTTGCGGTTGAACTTGGGGTTCGAGGCGCGCGGCTTGTCGTGGGTGAGCACGATGTCCACGGGCGAGGCGTCGGCGCAGAGCAGTTCGGCGAGCTCGTCGTCGGTCATCTCCTCCTCCGGGAACCACAGCGTGCCCGCGGACGCGCGCACCCGCGCGGAGCCGTACCGGCGGCGCCGCAGATCCTGTTCCCGCGTGCGCGCCTCGCGTGCCAGCCGCCACCCCTTGTCGGTGGAACGCGCGCCGCCGAACGCGGCGAAAGTGGTTCCCTCCCAGGTCCAGCGATGCCCGCGCGGCGCGTACCGCACATTCCTGCGGCACCGCAGAAATCCCTCGTCGTCGCGCTGCTCGTCGTACATCTCGTGCAGCAGCGAACTCTTGTCGTGATTGCCGTCGAGGAAATACACCGGCACGCCGGCCTTCCGTGCGGCCTTGTCGACGACGTCGAAATACCGTTTCCCCGACGGCATGTGCTCCCAGGCGCCGAAATCCCCCACCACGAACACCCGCGAGCAGTCGTTCCGCACCGCGGCCTGCACCACGTTCAGCGCGTGCCCGGTATTCCCGTGCAGGTCACCGGCAATCAAGACGTTCCCCATGGCCCACATGGTGGCAGTCCCGCCCGACATCGGCATCCCCGATTTCTCCGGGCATGCCGGGAGTCCGGCCCGCAGTTCGCGGAGACGCGGCCCGAGCCGCCCCGGGCGAGAGGTTCCGGGGCGGCCGGGGCGCGGACGGCGGCGAGGCCGTGCGCCGAAAGGATCCGAGGTCGGTCGGATCCTGGGGTGCGCGGCCGATTGTGTCGGGCCGCGCGGCTCGGGAGTTGTGGATGAATCCACAACGGGTGGGACGGTTTTACGCGGTGGCCTCGTCGGTGATGCGGTAGGCGGCGAGGGCCTCGATGCGCGTGACGGCGTCGGCGACGATGCGGTCGACGAGTTCCTGCACGGTGGGCAGGTCCTCGATGATTCCGGCGACCTGGCCCGAAGCCAGGACGCCCGCCTGGGTGTTGCCTTCCACGAGACCGGCTTTCAGCAGCATCGGGGTGTTGGCGGCCATGATCACCTGGGACCAGGTGAGGTCCTTGTGCTTGCGCATGGCGAGACCGTCCTTGACGATGGTCGACCACTTCATGCCGGTCATGCCCTTGAACTTCAGCGCGTTCGACGCGGCGGCGGCGAATCCGCGCGCCCGGCCCGAGTTCTCGAGCTTCTGCACCAGTTCGGTATTGAGCACGCGATGCGGCATGCCGTCGACCTTCTTGGAGACGACCGTGTCCTGCAGGCCGCGGGCGAGGTACTCCCGTTTGACCGCCTCCGGCACGCTGCTCTCCTGGGTGAGCAGGAAGCGGGTGCCCATGGCGACGCCGGCCGCGCCGTACGAGAGCGCGGCGGCCAGGCCGCGACCGTCGAAGAAACCGCCGCCGGCGACGACCGGGATGTCCACCGCGTCCAGCACCGAGGGCAGCAGCAGCGTGGTCGCGACGGAACCGGTGTGCCCGCCGCCCTCACCACCCTGCACGATCACCGCGTCGGCGCCCCAGGAGGCGACCTTCACCGCGTGCTTGGCCGCTCCGATCGACGGAACCACCACGACGCCGTTGTCCTTGAGCCGGGCGATGAGTTCCTTCTTGGGGGCCAGCGCGAAGGAAGCGACCTTCACGCCTTCCCGGATCATCAGCTCGCAGCGCTCGGTGGCGTCGAAGCCGTCGGCGCGAATGTTCACGCCGAAGGGCTTGTCCGTCTGCGACTTCGTCTTGGCGATGGCCACTTCGAGCTCTTCGAAGGTCATGGTCGCCGAGGCCAGAATGCCGAGACCGCCCGCGTTCGCGGTGGCCGAGACCAGGGCCGGACCCGCGACCCAGCCCATGCCGGTCTGCACGATCGGATGCTCGATGCCGACCAGTTCGGTCAGCGGAGTCCGCAGCCGCGCGGTCACGCCGTCACTTCCTTCTCACGGAAGCCCTTGGGGTCCAGCACGGTCCGGATGATCCGCAGCTCCTCCTCGGTGGGCAGCCGGGTCTCGCCGGCCTCGGCCAGCCCCGCGACCTCGAACGAGGTGTTCTCGGCGACCTCGTCCGCGCTCACGCCCGGGTGCAGCGACAGCGCGCGCAGGGTGTGATCCGGGCCGTTGAAGTCGAACACGCCCAGGTTCGAGACCACGCGGTGCAGGTGGTGGAACCGGTAGGCCGGGTTCTCGGGATCGATCTTGTCGTAACCGATTCCGGAGACGATGTCGACCTGGTCCACGAAGACTCGCCTGTTGTGCTTGGGCACGAAGTAGCTGGTCGCGTGGTTGATGGTGTTGCCGGGCGCGCCGCGCACACCGAACATCTGCCGGGTCGGCTGCTGCAGCGGCCCGAACGCGGAGAGGTTCTGGTTGCCGAAGCGATCGATCTGGTTGGCGCCCATGACCACATGGCGGCGACCGGACTGCACCACGTCGAAGACCTTGGAGAACGGGAACCAGCCCTCGAGCGGAGCCTGGCCGCCGATCGGCGGGACCTCGGCGAACAGCCGCGCCTCACCGTCGGAGAGCACCAGGTCGGGCTCGAAGGTGAGCCGCGCCAGTCGCGCGCCGATGGTGGTGACGGTGGACATCGGGGAGGCCACGATCTCGCCCGCGCCGCGGAAGATCTCGGCGGACGCGACGACACAGACCTCGGCCCGAGTAATGGTGGTGGTGGTGTCGGTCATTACTTCTGCTCCTCGGCGAAAGCCTTGACGGCATCCTGGTATTCGGCCTCGGACACGTCCAGGTAGCGGGCCTTGAACTCGGCCCACGACTCGGGGGTCTTGGCGGCCTCGACATAGTGGCGCTGGAACTTCTCGTCGCGTCCGTAGCTGCCGGAGAAGGTGAAGTGCGCGCCGCCGGGGGCCTCGACCACGCCGTCGACCATCAGCCGGTTGAGGATGAGCGACTGCAGCGGAACGGCTTTCACCAGTTCGTCGGTCTCGACCAGACGATCCACCGACAGGTAGCGCTTCTCGGCGGCCAGTGCGTACAGGTCGTCCATGTACGGGTCGATGCCGGTGTAGGCGGCATTGCCGTGCTTGTCACCCAGGTCCAGGTGCATGAACGCGGCATCGAGATTCAGCGCGGGCATGGCGATGAGGGTCTCGGTCTTGCCGTCGGTCTGATAGGGCGACTGAACGGTTTTCAGCTCGCCCTCCCAGAAATCGACCACGGCGGAACCCAGTCCGGCCCGAATCGGCAGGAAGGGCAGACGTGCGGCGGCTGCCTGCAGCCCGCACTTGACCATGCCCTCGTCCATCTCGCGCACGGTGATCTCACCGGCGGTGCGCGCCTTGGCGAACCACGGGTCGTAGAACGGCGCGGAGTCCAGGGACACGAAGCCGTAGTACGCCTTCTTGACCTTGCCCGCCGAGCACAGCAGACCCAGATCCGGTCCGCCGTAGGTGACGACCGTCAGATCCTTGATGTCCGACTTGAGAATTGCCCGCACCAGCGCCATCGGCTTGCGGCGCGAACCCCAGCCGCCGAGTCCGATGGTCATTCCGCTGCGCAGTTCGCCGACGATCTCGTCGAGCGTCATCCGCTTGTCGCGCATGGCTTCTACTTCCCCTTCTTCTGGGCCGCGATGTCGTCGTCGAACCGGGCGCGGATCTCGTCCGCCACGCCGGCGAGGTTGAGCTCCATGGTGAAGCCCTGCTCGAACCGGTAGGAGCGGTGCACGTCCTGCACGTCGATGCCGTTCAGCGCCTTCTTGGCGGCGCGGATGACGCGGCCGTCCTTGTTGGCGATGTTCTTGGCCACCTCCATGGCGGCGGCGTCGAGTTCGGCGCGCGGCACGACCTTGAAGACCGAGCCGTAGTGGTGCAACTGCTGTGCGGTGAGGGTGCCCGCGGTGTAGAACATGGTCCGCATGAGGTGCTGGGGGACCAGGCGCGAGAGATGGGTGGCCGCACCGAGCGCGCCGCGGTCGACCTCGGGGAGGCCGAAGGTCGCGTCGTCGGAGGCGACGATGACATCGGAGTTGCCGACCAGGCCGATGCCGCCGCCGAGGCAGAAGCCGTTCACGGCGGTGACGACCGGGACCTCGCAGTCGTAGATGGCGGCGAAGGCGGCGAAGCAGCCGTGGTTCGCGCGGATCAGGGCGGTGTGCCCGGTGTCCGCGTTCATCTCCTTGATATCGACGCCCGCGTTGAACCCGCGGCCCTCGGCGCGCAGCACGACGACCCGGGTCTCCGGGTTGCGCCCGGCCTCGCGGACGGCGTCGGCGAGCGCGAACCAGCCGTCGGAGGGCAGGGCGTTGACCGGCGCGTAGTCAACGGTGACTACTTCCACGCCCTCGGTTTCGGTGTGACGGATGATCCCCATCGCGCTCCCTTTGGAAAGTGCCAGCCCATCGTTGGCAAAACAAGCAAGTGCTTGGTAGGTTAGCACGGTGGCAATCGAAGTGAACCTCTCCGGATCGGTCGTCTTGGTCACCGGCGGCGTCCGGGGAGTCGGGGCCGGTATCAGCCGGGTATTCCTGGACGCCGGCGCGACCGTCGTGGCCTGCGCGCGCAGGCCCGCCGACGTGCCCGTGGAAAGCGGTGGGCGGGCGATCGAGTTCCTGCCGTGCGATGTGCGCGACCCGGATTCGGTGCGCGCGCTGATCGACGCCATCGTCGAGCGGCACGGGCGGCTCGACACCGTGGTCAACAACGCCGGCGGTGCGCCGTTCGCCCTGGCCGCCGACGCCAGCCCGAACTTCCACTCCAAGATCATTCAGCTGAATCTGCTCGCGCCCCTGCTGGTTTCGCAGGTCGCGAACGACGTCATGCAGCGCCAGGACACCGGCGGGTCCATCGTGATGATCTCCAGCGTGAGCGGGCATCGCCCCTCGCCCGGCACCGCGGCCTACGGCGCCGCCAAAGCCGGTGTGGACAGCCTGGTTTCCTCGCTCGCCGTGGAATGGGCGCCCAAGGTCCGGATGAACTCGGTGGTGTGCGGTCTGGTCAACACCGAGTCCTCGCACCTGCACTACGGCGACGAGGACGGCATCGCCGCGGTCAGCGGGACCGTGCCCATGCAGCGCATGGCCAGCCCCGAGGACATCGGCCGCACCGCCGCCTTCCTGGCCTCCCCCCTGGCCGGATACGTCACCGGTTCGTCGCTGCTCGTGCACGGCGGCGGCGAGAAGCCCGCGTTCCTCGGCGCCTCCACCGCGGACGTTCCCGCGGTCGCGGGCAACTAGACCGGCACAATTCCCACTCCACTCATCAGCGAGGTATTTCGAATGACCGAGAAGATCTGCGACGGCCGCGTCGTCATCGTCACCGGTGCGGGCCAGGGCATCGGCCGGGCACACGCGCTGGCCTTCGCCGCCGCGGGCGCGAAGGTCGTGGTGAACGATCTGGGCGCCGAGCTCGACGGCACCCCGAAGCCGGACTCCGGCGCCGCCAAGGTCGTCGAGGAGATCCGCGCCGCCGGCGGCGAAGCCGTCGTGAACGGCGACGACGTCTCGGACTGGGAGGGCGCGCGCCGCCTCGTCGCAACCGCCGTCGAGACCTTCGGCCGGCTGGACGTGCTGGTCAACAACGCCGGCATCGTGCGCGACCGGATGCTGGTCAACCTCGGCGAGGACGAGTGGGACGCGGTCATCAAGGTGCACCTCAAGGGTCACTTCGCGCCCATGCGCCACGCCGCAGACCACTGGCGCAACGAGTCCAAGGCCGGGCGGCAGCCCGAGGCCCGGATCATCAACACCAGCTCCGGCGCGGGCCTGCTCGGCTCGATCGGCCAGGGCAACTACGCCGCCGCCAAGGCGGGCATCGCGGGCCTGACCATCACCGCCGCCGCCGAGTTCGCGCGCTACGGCATCACCGTCAACGCGATCGCCCCGGCCGCGCGCACCCGCATGACCGAAACCGTGTTCGCCGAGACCATGGCGGCCCCGGAGGACGGCAGCTTCGACGCCATGGCCCCGGAAAACGTTTCGCCCCTGGTGGTCTGGCTCGGCAGCGCCGATTCCGCCGGTGTCACGGGCCGGATGTTCGAGGTCGAGGCCGGCAAGGTCACCGTCATGGACGGCCACCGCCACAGCGAGTCGGTCGACCGCGGCGCGCGCTGGAACCCGGCCGAGCTCGGCCCCGCCGTCCGCGACCTGCTGGCCAAGGCCCCGACCCCGGAACCCGTATACGGCGCCTGAGCTGTTCCGCCTCCCCGAATCTTTTGGCGGTACCTGGGAGCCGCGAGGGTTGGTCCTCGCGGTCACTGATCGGTGCGGGGCCAGGTTTTGGGCGTACCCCCGGAGTTACCCCGGCCGGAACCAGTGCGGTCGGGGACTCGGGTGACGAGGCCCGGCCCGAACCAATGTGGTTGGGGGACTCGGGCAACGAGGGGCGTCGTCGCGACTCGACTCGGCCGCCGGCACTCGATAGAGTGCCGGCGGTCTTTCGTTTTCGAGGTTCGTGTGGGGTGCGGGAATTCGGGATTCGATCATGGGTCGGGCCGGGCGTGGGCCGGTCCGACTCGACCCGTTGTCGGCGGGCGACGGGAAACTTGTTGTCGCAAATCGATCGCCGGTGCTCGTGTGAGTGCCGGCGATTTCTCGTATCGCGAGGGGTTCGGGGGGCTCGGGCCGGTGCCGGAAGAGTGTTACCCGTCACGTTCGCGCGGTTAGTTGGGCATTCGTCCATGTTGTGAAATGTGGCGCGGGTCACCGAATGGGGGGAGTGGTCGGGGGCCGAGTGTTTGCTGTCGTGTTGGTCGCGAATGTCCGTGTTAGGGGGCGATTTCGAGGGGAATCGCGGGGCCGGTGGGACGGATGGGGAGGGGGGTGGCTGGCGGGAAAGGCCAATTGTGCTGGGCCGCTTGGCCATATTCGGTGCGGCGCGACGGGGGCGAGCGTACGGTTTGGGGGGCTCCCTAATGCGATGAAGACTTGTGCGGGGTGGCGTGGTCGCCGTTAGGATGGCCGCGTTCCGCAAAGGTTCGGCAATCGGGGCTGCCGGACGTCTTGTGAATCGCTCCACGACGTTGGAGTAAGCCGACTGCGCAGTACCAGATGAGGGGATGGCTGTCGCGTGATCTTTGGTCGTGCAATGCGCTTGGTGGCGGTGACGACAGCTGTCGCCGGGTCCGCGCTGCTCGGGCCGGCGACCGCCGCGGGCCAGCCGGGCATCGAACTCGACCCCGCGCCGGGTGAGGGCGGGTCAAGCTCGGCGCAGCCGCAGGCCGGAACGCCCGGCGATCCCGTCCCCGCGCATTCCGCCCCCGTGAACTCCGCGCCGGTGAACTCCGTGCCCGTGAATCCCGTTGCCGGGCCCCAAGATCTGGTCGCCGCCATTCTCGGCGTCGGCACCGGCTCGGCCGCGGTGGGTTCCGCGGGCGCGGGTTCGGCGGGCGTCGGTTCCGCCGCCGCCGGCTCCGCCGGAGTGGGCGCGGTCCTGGGCGCCACCGGTTCCGGTGTGCTCGGCACCGGTTCCGCCGCCGTGGGTTCCGCCGGCGCGGTCACCGGTTCCGCCGGACTCGGTGCGGGCGCGACGGTCCTCGGCACCGGCTCCGCGGCGCTCGGAACCGGTTCGGCCGCAGTCGGTTCCGCCGGCCTCGGCACCGGATCCGCGCTGGGTTCGGCGGGTGTGGGCTCGGCGCTGGCACTGGGCACCGGTTCGGCCGCGGCGGGTTCGGCCGGCCTCGGCACGGGTTCGGCGCTGCTGGGCGTGCTGCTCGGGGTCGGGTCGGCCGGAACCGGCTCTGCCGCAGTGGGTTCGGCCGCTGTCGGTTCGGCCGGCGTGGGTGCGCTGTGCACCGGTTCCGCCGCGGTCGGTTCGGCGGCGGTGGGTTCGGCCGGGCTGGGCTCGGCCGTCGGCGGCAGCGCCGCCGCGGGCTCGGCCGGGGTCGGTTCCGCGGGTGCGGGCTCGGCCGGGGTCGGTTCCGCCGGAGTGGGGTCGGCGGCTGCGGGTTCGGCGGGTGCGGGGTCCGCCGGTGCGGGTTCGGCCGCGGCGGGCAGCGCCGGGGCCGGTTCCGCCGCAGCGGGTTCCGCGGCCGTGGGTTCCGCGGGCGTCGGCTCGGCCGCGATCTGCGCCTCACCACTGCTGTTGCTGCTGATACCCATCCCGAGCCCGGAGGCGGCGGATCCGCCCGTACCGCTGGAGATACCGGCCGCACCGGTGGTGCAGCCGCCGGTCGTCGCGCCCGTCGCGGTTCCCGCGGCTCCCGTGCCGGAACCCGCGCCCGCCCCGGCCCCGCCGCCACCGCCGCCCGCCCCGGCACCCGTTCTGGCGCAACCGAATCCGGACTTCGTTCCGACCTCGAGCAATAAGCCGCTGCCGCCGGTCAAGGTGTTGTCGGTGATCGGCGGCCTGATCGCGATGGCGCTGCTGGGCACCGGATCGGGTGCGGTCAGCTTCCAGAGCGCCGCCGCGGCGCAGGGGCGGATCGACGCCGCCCGCGCCGCCTTCTTCGGACCGAGGGTGTGAGGGAACCGCGATGACCGAGAGCAAGGCGCATAGCATCGGGTCCTACCGCCGGGTCGCTGCGGCCGTGGACGCGGTGTGCGCGGTGGCCGCCGACTTCGACGCCACCACCCTGGACGAGGTGGTGCTCGCGATCTCCGCCGAGCGCCGCCGTCCCATCGAGATCGCCAGTGCCCAACTGGGTCCGGGCGTGTGCGGCCAGCGCCGCAGCTATCCGGAGAAGGACGTGATCGTGCTGGCCTCGGCGCTGCCCAGCCGCGATCACACCCTCGCCCACGAACTGGGCCACATCGTGTTCGACCATCCGGGCGAGGCCGCGACCGAGGTGGTGCTCGAGGCCAGCGATGACCTCATCGCCTACATGCTCAGCCAGCGCGCACATCAGCAGGCGGTCGACCTCGGCGAGGACGAGCAGTGCGAATGGGAGGCCGAGACCTTCGCGAGCATGCTCATGACCCGACTGCGCGTATTCAACAGCCGGGGCGCAGGCGTCTCGGTCCTTCGATTCGACGAGGCACTCGGATGACTTTTTGGCTGCTTGCCATGCTGGTCTGGATGGCCGCGGGCGGCCGGGTGGGCCGGGTGCTGGTGAAACCGGCGACCACCGCCCGGGTGGCGATCGTGGTCGCGGTGGCGTCGGTCGCCGCGGCGGCCACCGTCGCGGTCCCGGAAATCGGTGTGGCGGTTGATCATCTGCTGCCCGGTGGCGTGCGCGGGGTCTGGTTGTCGGACCGGCTGGTCACCGCCGCGTGGATCCTGTTCGGCAATGCCACCTCGGTGGTGGCCGCCGCCGCGTGGCCGGTCGTCTCGCGCCGGAATCTGCGCCAGATCGCCTGGATCATCTACGCCGGCGGCGTGCTCGCCATGATCGCGACCCTGCTGTGGTCGGTCACCTTCGGCTGGGTGATCGTCGCGCTGGAATGCCTCTTCATCGTGATCACCGGTGTGCGCAACCTGGATTGGACCGCGCTGGGCCGCGGCATCGCGCTGTACACCTCGGGCACCGCGCTGGTCGGCGTGCTCGCGCTGCTCTCGGTTCGGCGCCAGATACAGGAGCAGCCCATGGCGGCGGCGGGCCAGGGCGATTGGTACTGGCCGATGTGGCAGCTGGCGAGTCTGCTCATCGCGGTGGGCGCGGTCTGGATCGTCATCGAGCTGTGGGCGCGAGCGCGCTTGCTGCTCAAGCAGATTCGCACGCTGCACCGGGTGCTCATCGCGCGTTTCCCGGAGGTGGTCGCCAAGGAGCAGACCGGTTCGGCGACCCAGTTGAAGGCCTCGGACCAGATCGCCCAGATCATGGACGCGCTCTACCTGCAGTCCGGTGGCGGCATCGAGTTCGCGGCCGCGGGCACCCCGCCGGACGCGGTGGCCGAACGCGCGGCGAAGGTCGCGGAGTGGGCGCGCAATCCGTTCGGCGACGTCCTGGTCGACGGCCGCTGGATCGCGCCGCCGCCGGGTGTGGGCCCGCGCGGCTGGGTCCAGGCCATCGCCCGGGCCTACGACGCGAGCGCGGACGCGACGACCGGCGCGACCGCCCGGCGCTGAGACGCGGTATCGGTCATCGATCCGGTGACCGATTGCCTTACCGATACGAGTGCGCGCCGGCGCCCCGATACGGGCGTCTGACAGCCGCGCCACGGGTGCGGCGGATCGCTTCCAATTGAAACTCCACCGAACGGAAGATCATCGCACAGCGGCGGTGTGCGCAGATCACCGAACGATCTCGGTGCAAGTGGATGCTCGCCGGTATCCATGCCGTCCGGTCGGTATATAAATCCGGGTGATTTCAAACGAATCGGCACCGGTATTGAACACCGGTGCCGATAAGAAGCGCCCTATTTGTCGTAACCGCGGTAACGCAGCACTGAGGCGCGATTGTCGATGTTCGTGCATTGCGGACGAAACGCTCATGGCACGCAAAACGACATAGTGCACAAAGCAGTCGGATCAATCATCCCGAGTGACCCGGGATGGGTAATGCCAGGTTTGTGCATAATGCACGGGCGCAGAGGTCTACGCCACACGGCCTCAGCACCCTGAGGTCGGTGCAACACTCTTCGTTCGAACCACATGACTCCGTGGGAGCACGGCGCCGCCCTGCAAGCAACGCCGTGCGCCCACACCCGTCAGGTCGAGCATGGTGCAGTCCTGCGACAACCCAACGCGGTGCGGCCTCCGAGCCAGCCTCACCGTGTTGCCTTGAAGCAGGGCCTATTCCGTGCCGTCCGGAGGAATTTCGGGCAAACCTTCGCTTGCCCGCAACTTCTCCGCCATCGAGGTGAGGAGATTCTGAGATTCTTCGGAGAGGTCGAACGCCCTACTCGACAGCCGACGAAGTCCGTAGCCCTGCAGCTGGGACAGCAGCTCGAGATCATGATCGATCTTGGCCGCGTAGATGTCGTTGAAGAAGTAGTCCGGTTTTACCTTGAAGAACTTCGCCAGCGCCGCGACCGTCTCGTCTGACGGGTTTGTGCGCTGTCCCGACCGCAACTGCGAGAGATACGGTTTCGAGATCGGATGGCCGGAGGCCGTGAGTGCAGCCGCCACCTCTGCGTTGGTGTGCGGCTTGCGCCCCGGGGGATGCACGGTTTCGAACAGCTTGTTCAGCCGCGCCGCGAAATCAGCCATTGTGAGCCGCCCAATTCCCTTCGCTGTACTAACAGTCGTTATCTCGGATACGTATCATTGATATTAGCGGCTCAGTAACTGAAAACCTACGCCTGATCCACGATTTCCTTGAAGCTTCTAGACGGTGATCCGGTGAAGCCGCCGTGGCTTGGGTGTTTGCGGGCTAGCCTCACCGTTCTTGCGGAGGGCTTAAGAGTCCCGGTTCTGGCCCGTCGCGAAGGTCTTCCACGACGGGCCGTCGGTAACCCTAAGATAGCTGACGTCTCATCTTCTTGTCTGTATCGCGGATTGTGTGGCGTACGCCACGTTTCACGACAAGTGGGATGAACGTTCAACCTAGGCCGAAAATGATTGAAGCGACTACAACCTCTCGATGATGGTGCCGGTCGCGAGCGCGCCGCCGCAGCACATGAGGATCATGGCGAACTGCTTGTCGCTGCGCTCGAGCTCGTGCAAAGCCGTTGTGATGAGCCGGGATCCGGTGCTGCCCACCGGATGCCCGAGTGCGATGGCGCCGCCGTTGACATTGACGCGGTCGAAATCGGGCTTGTGGACCGAGGCCCACGACAGCGCCACGGCCGCGAAAGCCTCATTGATCTCGAACAAGTCGATGTCGGAGATGCTCATGCCCGAGCGCTCGAGCAGGCGCTCGCACGCCTGCACCGGTCCGTCCAAATGGAATTCGGGCTCGCTGCCCACCAGGCACTGCGACACGATGCGGGCGCGAGCGCGCAAACCCGCACGCTCAGCGGCCTTTTCGTCCATCAGCAGCACCGCGGCGGCGCCGTCGGAGATCTGCGAGGAGGTGCCGGCGGTGTGGATTCCGCCCTCCAGCACCGGCTTCAGCTTCGTCAGGCTCTCCAGGCTGGTCTCGCGCAGGCCCTGATCGCGGGTGACATCGAGGAATTCACCGGTGAGGTTGCCCTCCTTGTCGATCTGCGGCGCGTTCGCGATGGTCAGCACCTCGCGATCGAACCGGCCCTGCGCCCAGGCCTGCGCGGCCAGCTGCTGCGAGCGCACACCGAGCGCGTCGATGTCGTCGCGAGTAATGCCGCGCCGCTTGGCAATCCGCTCCGCGGCCTCGAACTGGTTGGGCATGTCGATGTCCCAGGTGGCCGGCCGGCGCGGGCCCGCGTGCGTTCCGACGTTGGCGCCCAGCGGAACATGGCTCATGGACTCGATGCCGCACGCCAGGCCGACCTCGATGGCGCCGGTGGAGATGAGGCCCGCGACCAGGCCTGCGGCCTGCTGCGCGGACCCGCACTGGTTGTCGATCGTCACCGCGCCGGTCTGCCACGGCAGTCCGGCGTGCAGCCAAGCGGTTCGAGTGACATTGTTGGACTGTTCGCCGACCTGCATGACGCAGCCGCCGACGACCTGCTCGACCGCCAGCGGGTCCAGCTGGGCCCGCTCCAGGACGCCCTTCTGGGCCGCGCCCAGGATCTCCGCGGCGTGCAGGCCGCCGAGCCAGCCGTTGCGCTTGCCGATGGGCGTACGTGCGGCCTCGACGATGACAGGTGTACCCACGGTGTCTTCCCTCCGGTAAGAACTGAAACAAGTTCTTCATGTGTAACGTAAGCCGGTTGAGGCTCCTTCCCTAGTCTTACCGCTTGTGCTTCAATAACGGTAGAACGTGTTTCAGTTAGTCAAAGGAGACAACTGGTGGTGGATACACAGAGCCGTCCGAACGTGCCGGAGGGTTTCGACGTCACGGACCCGGATCTCTGGGCCCATCGAGTCCCCGTGGAGGAACTGGCCGAACTTCGCGCTACCGCGCCCATCTGGTGGAATCCCAAGTCGCCGCAGACCGGCGGCTTCCAGGACGACGGCTTCTGGGTCGTGTCCAAGCATGCCGACGTCAAGACGGTCTCGCGCCGCGACGACGTCTTCTCGACCTTCGAGAACACCGCGATTCCTCGTTTCAATGACGACATCACTCGCGAGCAGATCGAGCTGCAGCGCTTCGTGCTCCTGAACAAGGATGCGCCTGAGCACACCAAGCTGCGCAAGACCATCGCGAAGGGCTTCACCCCGCGCGTGATCAACGGGCTGCGCGCCGAGCTGACCGCTCGCGCGGAGTCGATCGTGCAGGCCGCGGCCGCCGGATGCACCGGTGACTTCGTCGAGCAGGTAGCGGCCGAACTGCCGCTGCAGGCGATCGCCGAGCTGATCGGTGTGCCGCAGGACGACCGCATGAAGCTGTTCAAGTGGTCGAATGACATGACCAGCTACGACGATCCGGACAGCGACGCCGATCCGCTGGTGGCCTCCACCGAGCTGCTCGGCTACGCGTACCAGATGGCCGAGGCGCGCCGGAACGAGCCCGCCGACGACATCGTGACCCAGCTGATCCAGCCGGACGCGGACGGCAACGTGCTGCTGCCCGAGGAATTCGGCTTCTTCGTCATGGTGCTTGCCGTGGCCGGCAACGAGACCACGCGCAACGCGACCACGCACGGCATGATCGCCTTCCTGGAGAACCCGGACCAGTGGGAACTCTTCAAGAAGGAGCGGCCCAAGACCGCCGCGGACGAGATCATCCGCTGGGCCACCCCGGTCAGCAGCTTCCAGCGCACCGCGCTCGAGGACGTCGAGATCGAGGGCGTGCAGATCAAGAAGGGCCAGCGCGTGGTGCTCTCGTACCGCTCGGCCAACTTCGACGACGAGGTGTTCGAGGACCCGCACACCTTCAACATCCTGCGTAATCCCAACCCGCACCTGTCCTTCGGCGGCACCGGCGCGCACTACTGCGTCGGCGCGAACCTGGCCCGGCTCGAGGTCGAGATCATCTTCAACGCGATCGCCGACTACATGCCCGATATCACCGCGCTCGGCGATCCCAAGCGCCTGCGTTCGGGCTGGCTGAACGGCGTCAAGGAATTCCAGGTCGATTACCAGCCCAAGGCCGGCGGCGGCTGCCCGGTCGCGCACTGAGCATGATCGTTATCGGGCGCTCGGCGAAATCGCCGGGCGCCCGATACAACTGAATCTCGGACTGCCCTGCCTCTCACAACTCAGGGCATAAGAAAAGGAGCGGGGCGATCGGAATTCCGATCGCCCCGCTCCTTTTTCGTACTACTGCTTACGGCTGCTTCAGCGTCTTCATCGCCCGCTCGGTTTCCCAGAACGCGCGCAGCGCAGCGATTTTGCCGTCGGAATCCACCCGGTAGGTGAATACGCCCTCGGCGTCGACGGTGGCCCCGCCGCCCATGGTGGTGCGGATGCGGCCGGTGTAGGCCACCTCGCTGCCACAGGCGAAGGAGTCGTCGAAGAGGAACTCGATCTGTTCGGTCGCGGCAATCGCCTTGTCCCAGAACGCCGCAATGGCTTCGGGGCCGCGGTGGCCCTTACCGTCCGGATCGAAGAACGAGGGCCCGACCGGATCCTCGACGATGCCGTCGGCGGCGAACAGTGCCACCCAGGCCGCCTTGTCCCGCGCGCGGACGGCGGCCTGCGAAGCCGAACCCGCTACGCGCGCAGGATGTTCGGCACTCACGGCTGTTCGCTTCCGACGACCCACATCGAGAAGTACTGCGAGCCACCGCCGTACGCGTGGCCGAAGGCCTTCTTGGCGTTCTCCACCTGGTAGTCGCCGGCGCGGCCCATGACCTGCTTGGCGGCTTCGGCGAAGCGGATCATGCCCGAGGCGCCGATGGGGTTGGAGGAGAGCACGCCGCCCGACGGATTGACGGGAAGCTTTCCGCCGATGGCGGTTTCGCCCGCCTCGGTGAGCTTCCAGCCCTCGCCCTCGGGCATGAAGCCGAGGTTCTCCAGCCACATGGGCTCGAACCACGAGAAGGGGACGTAGATTTCGGCCGCGTCGATCTCTTCCAGTGGGTTGGTGATCCCGGCCTGCTTCCACAGTGCGGCGGCAGCGGCCTGACCGGCCTGGGGGTTCACCTGGTCGCGACCGGTGTACGCGAGCGGCTCGGTGCGCATGGCGGTGCCGTGAATCCACGCCACCTTCTTGCCGGTGGCCTCCACGGCCTTGGCCGCGGCCTCGTCGCCGATCACGATGGCGCACGCGCCGTCCGAGGACGGGCAGGTCTCATCGAAACGAATGGGGTCCCACAGCATTTGGGACGCCATGACCGAATCCATGGTGATGTCGGACTGCTGCAGGTGCGCGAAGGGATTACGCGCGCCGTTCTTGCGATCCTTCACCGCGACCATCGCGCCGACATGCAGCGGCGCACCCGAGCGGTGGATGTAGGCGCGCACGTGCGGGGCGAAGTAGCCGCCCGCGCCCGCGCCGACCGGCTTGGTGAAGGGCACCGGATTCGACAGCGCCCACATGGCATTGGACTCGGACTGCTTCTCCCAGGAGAGCGCGAGCACCTTGCCGTGCACACCGGCTTGCACATGCGAGGCGGCCACGACGGCGGTGGAGCCGCCGACCGAACCCGCGGTGTGCACGCGCAGCATGGGCTTACCGGTCGCACCGATGGCGTCGGCCAGGAAGAGCTCCGGCATCATCGAGCCCTCGAAGAAGTCGGGGGCCTTGCCGATGATCACGGCGTCGATATCGGCCATGGTCAGACCGGAATCCGCGAGCGCGCGATCGATGGCCTCGCGGAGCATGCCCGCCATGGACACATCCGAGCGCTTGGCCACGTGATGGGTCTGGCCGGTGCCGAGGACGGCAGCGGGGTTCGTCATGAGCGTGCCTCCAGGGTGGCGACCAGGTTCTGCTGCAGCGCGGGACCCGAGCTGGCATGTGCCAGTGCGCGATTCGCGGTGCCATTGAAGATTTCGGTGGCGGCGAAGCCGATGCGCTCCAGGCCGGCCGAGAACATGGGGTTGCCGGACAGCGGGCCGCCCGACACATTGATCTTGGTCGAGCCGTTCAGCCCCAGCGCCTGCGCGAGGATCAGTTCCTCGTGGCTGTACTGGGTGTGCAGCTCGGCGATATCGAAATCGCTCGCGCCGCCGTTGATCGCGGCCTTGGCCGCTCGGGTCGTGGACTGCGAGACGGTGAGATCGCGCGCGCCGAGGACCGGGGTGTCGATGTAGTGCGCGATACCGCTGATCCACGCCGGTCGCTCGGCCAGCTCGCGGGCCTTGTCGCCCACGGCCAGCACGATCGCCGCCGCGCCGTCGGTGATGGGCGCGATGTCGTGCGAGCGGAAAGGATTGGCCACATAGTCGGCGGCCAAGAGCTTTTCGACATCGGATTCGGTGCGCGCGGTCGCGCTGCCACCCTTGGCGGCGGCGTGGGCCGCGGCACGGGCGGCGACCTCGGCCATATCGCGCTCGGTCCAGCGACCGGCGTCGATACCGGCGCGGGCCTGCAAACCGGCCATGGACACCGCGTCCGGGCCCAGCGGCGCGACCAGGTACGGGTCGGTCTGCAGGGTCAGGACCTGGCGCAGCGTACCGGCCGAAGCCTTGCCGAAGCCGTACACCAGCGCGGTCTCGGCCTGTCCGGTGCGCAGCTTGAGCCACGCCTCGTACAGCGCCCAGGCCGCGTCCATCTCCACGTGCGACTCGTTGATCGGCGGCACCGCGCCGATGGCGTCGATCGCGGAGATGAACGAGAAGGCGCGCCCGGCAAGGTAATCCGAGGAGCCCGAGCACCAGAAGTCGATATCGGTCTGCTTGATGCCGAGCTTGCCGTACAACTCGTGGAAGCACGGCGCGAGCATTTCCACGCCGTTGGTCGTGCCGAAGGTCTCGGGCACATGCGGTGCGTGGGCGAACCCGACCACCGCGATTTCGTTGTTCGTCAACGTATTCAGCCTTTACAGGTGGTGCGAGAAGGACTCGTACGCGGCATCGGGCTCGCCGGAGGGCTCGAAGTGGTCGACATTGCCCATACTCAGGCTCCACTCCTCGCGAGGCTTCCACACGGCCTTGACCCGCATGCCCATGCGAACCTCGCCGGCGTCGCAGCCGAGCACCAGGTGCAGGAACGGAATATCGGTGCCGTCCAGCAGCACGTAGGCCGCCACGTACGGCGGCTTGATGCTCTGCCCCATGAAGGGCACGTTCACGATGCAGAAGGTGGTCACGGTGCCGGTGTCGGCGACCTCGACATAATCATCGGTGGGGGAGCCGTCACGCGGGTCGGCGCCACGCGGCGGGAAGTACACCTTGCCGTCGCTGGAGGCCTTCGCGCCCAGCAGCCTGCCCTCCATGATCGCCTTCAGGAATTCGGCTTCCTGGGGTGCGGCGGTGTGCTTGAAGGACAGGTCGATCGGGGTGATGATGCCGGTTACGGGCTCGGCGTCGGCCGCGGAATCCGCGGGCGCGTTGGAGGATTCGCCCGGTTCGAAGCAGGCGATGTCATGGATGTCGCCGCGGCGCTCGCCGGCCCAGCGCGCCCGCACCCGCAGGCCGGTGGAGATGTCGGCCGGCGAGGCCACATCCACCGCGTGCAGGAGCGCGGTGTCCGCGCCGTCCAGCTTGATGAGCGCGTAGGCGAAGGGCCGGTCGAAGGGCTGCCCGGGCAGCGGTTCGGCCACCCAGCTCCACGACTGGACGGTGCCCACATCGGCTACGTCGACGAATTCGGTCAGCGGTTCCGCGGTGATCGGATCGAATTCCGCGGGCGGCACGATGACGCGCCCATCGGAACCACGCACTCCGACGACCCGGCCCGAACGCAACCCGGTGAGGAAGCGTCCGATGGTCGGACCGGTGGAGCGGGTGTAATCGAACTGCATCCGCAGCGGCGCGGCGAGTACTTCGGTGTTCCCCAGAGTCACGCGATCGAGTAGAACAGGTTCTAAAGAAGGGTGCAAGAGCCCACTTGGGAAGGGAACCGAACATGCGCTTTGGGTTGCAACTCGGATACTGGGGCGCGCAGCCGCCCGCCAATACCGCGGAGTTGGTCGCGGCCGCCGAGGAGGTCGGATTCGACGCGGTCTTCACCGCCGAATCGTGGGGTTCGGACGCCTACACCCCGCTCGCGTGGCTCGGGTCGAGCACCAGCCGGGTGCGCCTGGGCACCTCGGTGGTGCAGATGTCGGCGCGCACGCCCACCGCCACCGCGATGGCCGCGCTGACCCTGGATCACCTCAGCGGCGGGCGGCACATCCTCGGGCTCGGCGTCTCCGGGCCGCAGGTGGTCGAGGGCTGGTACGGCCAGTCGTTTGCCAAACCGTTGCAGCGCACCCGCGAGTACGTCTCGGTCATTCGCCAGGTGCTCGATCGCGAGGGCAAGGTAGTCAACGACGGACCGCATTTCCCGCTGCCCTACAACGGCGCGAACGCGACCGGGTTCGGCAAGCCGCTCAAGTCGATCACCCATCCGCTGCGCAAGGATCTGCCGATCTGGCTGGGCGCCGAGGGTCCGAAGAACGTCGCGCTGACCGCCGAGATCGCCGACGGCTGGCTGGCGATCTACTACACCCCGCGCCTGGCCGACATGTACAACGAATGGCTGGACGAGGGCTTCGCGCGCGCGGGTGCCAGGCGTTCGCGGGAGGACTTTGAGATCGCCGCGACCGCGCAGGTCATCCTCACCGACGACGTCAAGGGCGAACTCGATCGGCTGCGCCCGTTCATGGCCCTGTACATCGGCGGGATGGGCGCGGAGGACATGAACTTCCACGCCGAGGTGTACCGGCGCATGGGGTACGGCGACGCGGTCGAGGAGATCACCAAGCTCTTCCGCACCGGCCGCAAGGACGAGGCCGCGGCCGCGGTGCCCGATCAGCTGATCCTGGACACCACGATCATCGGCGACGAGGCGCACGTGCGTGAGCAGTTGAAGGTCTGGGAGCAGGCGGGAGTGACGATGCTGCTCGTCGGCGTGCGCGATGTGGCGCAGTTCGAGCGGCTGCGGCCGTTGATCGAGGCGTAGAACTCGTTTCACTACCGGGGCGGGGGAGGTTGCGGCGGGACGGCGCCGGACCTCCCCGTTCCCGCTCAGTGGGCGCCCGATCCCGGGTGGCAATCGGACATTTGACCCGCTAGTCTGTGACTGGGGACACAAGTTTTGCTGGTGGGGCGGACAAATCACACCTTGCAACTGACGAGAACACGTTCTATTTTCATCGTGTGAGCCACAACATAGCGGACCTTGTAGAGCACGCAATCGACCTCATGCCGGACAACGTCGCTCTGGTCGACGACACTCGCTCGGTCACCTATGCCGAGCTGGAGGTGCGAGCCAACCAACTCGCCCACTACCTGCGGGAACAGGGCGTCGAGCCCGGTGACAAGGTGGGTATCTACTCGCGCAACACGATCGAGGCCGTCGAGGCCATGGTCGCGGTGTTCAAGGCCCGGGCGGTCATGATCAACGTGAACTACCGGTACGTCGAGAACGAGTTGCAGTACATCTTCGAGAACTCGGACATGGTCGCGCTCGTCGTCGAGCGCCGGTACGTGGACAAGGTCGCCAACATCTGGCCGAACCTGCCGCTGCTGAAGTCCGTCATCGTGGTCGAGGACGGCACCGACCTGCCGCTGCCCGAGGGCGCCACCGAGTACGAGGCCACCCTGGCCACCCAGTCCGGCGAGCGTGACTTCGAAGAGCGTTCCCCCGACGACCTGTACATCCTCTACACCGGCGGCACCACCGGCATGCCCAAGGGCGTCATGTGGCGCCAGGAGGACGTCTGGCGCGTGCTCGGCGGCGGCATCAACTTCCTCACCGGGGAGTACGTCACCGACGAGTGGGAGCACGCCAAGCTCGGCGCGGCCAACCCGCAGATGGTGCGCTACCCGGTCGCGCCGATGATCCACGGCGGCTCGCAGTGGGCCACCTTCATGGCGCTGTTCAGCGGTGGCAAGACCCTCATGCTGCCGGAGTTCAGCGGCCACGGACTGTGGCAGGCCATCGAGAAGCACAAGGTCAACCTGATCTTCATCACCGGCGACGCCATGGCCCGCCCGATGTGCGACGCCATCGACCAGCCGAACCCGGAAACCGGTGCGGAGTACGACCTCTCGAGCCTGTTCATGATCGCCTCCAGCGCCGCGCTCTTCTCGCCGACGCTCAAGGACAAGCTGCTCGACGCGCTGCCGAACCGCATGATCACCGACTCCATCGGATCCTCGGAGACCGGCTTCGGCGGACTGTCCATGGTCACCAAGGGCCAGACCCACACCGGCGGCCCGCGCGTGAAGATCGACGCCTCCACCCAGGTGCTCGGCGACGACGGCCACCCGATCGAGGCCGGCTCGGGCAAGACCGGATTCATCGCCCGCAGCGGCCACATCCCGCAGGGCTACTACAAGGACGAAGAGAAGACCAAGGCCACGTTCAAGGAGTTCCACGGCGTGCGCTACTCGATCCCGGGCGACTTCGCCCGCGTCGAGGAGGACGGCACCGTGACCATGCTCGGCCGCGGTTCGGTCAGCATCAACTCCGGCGGCGAGAAGATCTACCCCGAAGAGGTCGAGGGCGCGCTCAAGTGCCACCCGGAGATCTTCGACGCGCTCGTGGTCGGCGTGCCGGACGAGCGCTGGGGTCAGCGCGTGGTCGCGGTCGTGCAGTGCCGCGGCGAGCAGCGGCCGACGCTCGAGGACCTGCGTCCCGTTCTGACACAGGAGATCTCGTCCTACAAGCTGCCGCGCAGCCTGTGGTACGTCGATCAGATCAAGCGCAATCCGGCCGGCAAGCCGGACTACCGCTGGGCCAAGGAGCAGACCGAGCAGCGCCCCGCCGACGAGGACGCGCCCGCGCCCGTCAGCAAGTAGCGCATGCGCGGTTCCGGGCGCGCCGCCGATGAACGGCGCACCGGAGCCCCCGCACGAGCCGTGCCCGCCCGCGACCGCGGGCGGGCACGGCCCGTTTCGCACCTCGCGCCACACACTCCACAGTGTGGTTTCGTTCCGTTCTGCTTGTCGGTGGGTTGTGCAAGAGTGTTGGACATGACCGAGAAGGCCGGAGGGTCGGCCACTATCACCGATGACGTGCTGCGCTCCTTCGAGGGCCATCGGCGCGAACTGTGCGCATACGCGTACCGAATGCTCGGCTCCTCCTTCGAGGCCGAGGACGCGGTACAGGAGACCTTCACCCGGGCCTGGAAGTCCTACGACTCGTTCGAGGGTCGCTCCAGCCTGCGGTCCTGGTTGTACAAGATCACCACCAACGTCTGCCTCGACATGCTCGACGGCCCGCAGCGCCGGGCCCGGCCCATGGACCTGTCCGGGGCCAGTACCCCCGACACCCCGCTGCCGCCGCCGGAGCCGGATTACGTATGGGTGGAACCGATTCCGAACGCGCTGGCCTTCGGCGCGGATCCGGCCGAGGCCGCCAGCGCGAAGGACACCCTGCGGCTGGCCTTCGTCTCCGCCGTCCAGCATCTGCCCGCCACCCAGCGCGCGATCCTGATCATGCGCGAGGTGCTGCGCTTCTCCGCCAGCGAGACCGCCGACATGCTCAACGTGTCCCCGGCCTCGGTGAACAGCGCGCTGCAGCGGGCGCGCGCCACCATGTCCAAGGCGCAGGAGACCGCCACCCCGTCCGATGTGCTCGACGAATCGAACGAACAGCAGCGCAAACTCATCGACGATTTCGTCACCGCCTTCGAGTCGTACGACATGACCGCGCTGACCGAACTGCTCAAAGCCGATGTGGCGCTGTCGATGCCGCCCTTCTCGCTGTGGATCTCCGGGCCCGAGAACGTGGCCGCGTTCATGCTCTCCACCGGTTCGGCCTGCCGCGACTCGCGGCTGGTGCGGCTCGAGGGCGCGAACGGGCTGCCCGCGTTCGGCCACTACAAGCCCGGCGACGAGCCCGGGGTGTGGGTGCCGTGGTCCATCACCGTCCTCGAGCTCGACGGCGATCGGGTCGCGGGGCTCAATTTCTTCCTCGACACCGATAAGCTCTTCCCGCTCTTCGGCCTCGCCAAGGAATACCGCGAGGATTAGGCCCCGTCGCCGCACAGGCGGGACGCGCCGGGGTGGTACCGGCGCACCGCGGCGACATTCGTGAACGGCCCGCCGGGTGAAAACCCGGCGGGCCGTTCGCTTTTCAGGGGTACGGGCTCAGTTCGCGCCGGGGTAATCCATGAAGAAGGGCTCCCACTGGTGACCGTCCGGATCGATGAAGGTGCGGCCGTGCATGCCGGCCTGGGCCTCCTGGGCGCGCTTGTCGTCGTTGACCTCCTCGGTGGCGCCCGCGGCGACCGCGGCGTCGACGAGGGCGTCGACCTCCTGGGCACTGCCCAGCGCCAGCGCGTAGGCGGCGTGGATACTGGAACGGGTGTCGGCCAGCGGACGCTTGCTGAAGGTCGGGAAGAACTCCTTGGTCAGCAGCATGAGGCAGATATTGTCGTCGATGACGATGCAGGCGGCGTTGCTGTCGGTGAAGTCCTGGTTCACCTTCCAGCCCAGCGCCTCGTAGAAGTCCTTGGACTTGTCGAGGTCGGCGACGGGGAGATTGATGAAAATCATCTTGCTGGCCATGGTGGTGTTCCTTTCCTCCGCAATCCGTTTGCGTGTGCGCGTTTCGTAGGTAGTGACGAACCGGGCGCGGGAAACTCATCGGCCGTGCTCGATGTGGCCTGCGCCACACGATTTCGTCATCGGTCGGTCGCGTGCGGCCCGGCCGTGACAGAGTGACCAACAGGAGGTGCCTGATGAAGTACAGCTACCTGGTCGCGCTCACCGGCAGCGGCGGCACGGTGCCGCCGGAACTGGGGGTGGTGCGCCGCCTAGTGGCTCGCGGGCATCGCGTCACCGTGCTGGCCGAGGAGTCGCTGACCGCGGCGATCACCGCCACCGGTGCGCGGTTGCGGCCGCGCGCGGGCGCCGGATTCGCCCGCGACATCGCCGACGAGATCGACGGTGAACGGCCCGATATGGTGCTGGCCTCGTACTTCGCCTTCGGCGCCATGGTCGCGGCGCAGGCCTGCGAGGTGCCGTTCGTGGTGCTGATTCCGGGGATCTATCCGCTGCCGATGGAGGGCGCGCCGCCGCCCGGGTCGGGTTTCGGGCTCTCGCACGGGCCGGTGACCCGCTGGCGTGATCGCGTGGTGGGCGGTCTGGTGCAGCGGCGCTGGGACGAGGAGTTGCTACCCCAGCTCAATGCGCTACGCGCGGGGTTCGGGCTGGAACGGCTGGCGCACTATCAGGATCAGGCGCGGCTGGCGTATCGGCAGCTCGTATTGTCCAGTGAGGCTTTCGATTTCCCCGCGCAGCGGCCCGACGGGGTGCGCTGGGCCGGTCCGATCCTGGACGATCCGCACTGGAGTCTGGAGACGGACTGGGAGGTTCCGGACGGCGGGGATCCGCTTGTGCTGGCGTCGCTGTCCACCACGTTCGCGGGGCAGACCGAGTGCCTGCAGCGCATCGCCGACGGTCTGGGCAGGCTGCCGGTGCGCGGGGTGATCACCACCGGGCCCGCGGTCTCCCCGCTGGACATCGTCGCGCCGGCCAACGTGCGGGTGCTGGCGGCGGCGCCGCATCACGAGGTCATGCGGCACGCCAGCCTGGTCATCACGCACGGCGGGCACGGCACCCTGCTCAAGGCGCTGGCCGCCGATCTGCCCGCGGTGGTGCTGCCGCACGGGCGGGACGACGCCGATATCGCCGCTCGCGCGCGGGCGCACGGCGCGGCGATCCTGTTGCACCGCACCGCGACTCCGCAGCGCATCGCCGCCGCGGTCCGCCGCGCGCTGCGCACCCCGGCGCTCTATCGGTCTGCCGCCGAACTGGGGCGGGTGATCCGGCGCGACGCCATGGGCGACCTGCTCATGCGCGAGCTCGAGCCCTCGCCCGATCACCCCGGCCCGGTGGCCGAGCGCATCGCGCACATCCGCGAGTTCGAGTCCTGATCATCGCGACAACCCGCGCGGGCGCGGCCCCGCGCGATTAGCGTGAGGCGCATGGACTTCCTGCCGGTACTGCGCGACAAGCTCACCGCCTACGGCGCGCTCCTGACCCCCGACGCCGATCTCACCGCGCCGGTGCCCTCGTGCGGCGAGTGGACCCTCTACGACCTCACCGACCACCTGGTGCAGGGCAATCGGTGGGTCGTGACCGCGGTCGCGGAAGGCCGCGGCGATCACCGCGGCGAGCCCGCGCCCCGCGATGCGGAGGGCCTGCGCGCGGCCTTCGACGCCAGCGCCGCGGCGATAGTCGAGTCCCTGTCCGCGGACCCGGAGACCCCCGCCTGGACCTTCACCAGCGCCATGCCCCGCAATGTCGGCTTCTGGCGCCGCCGCCGCGCCCAGGAAACCCTGATGCACCTGTGGGACGCCCAAGCTGCGCTCGGCAAACCCGAGCCCTTCGACCTCGCCCTCGCGACCGACGGCATCACCGAGGTCTTCGAACTCTTCGCCCCCCGCATGGTCTCCCGCGGCCTGGCCCCCGGGCCCGCCGCGGCCCTGACGGTCCGCGCCACCGACGCCGACCGCACCTGGACCTACGGCCCCGGTACCCCGGTAGCCGAAATAGCCGGTCCCGCATCGGATCTGCTGCTCGTGCTGTGGGGCCGCAAACCCGCCGGCGACCCGGCCTCGGCCTGGAACGGCGACCGTGCCGCCGGTGAACGAATCCTCGCGGGTCCGCTGGTGCCCTAGGCGCCGGGTCGCGGGAGCCGGTTCGCCCAACCGCTAGTGCTCGGCGCGACCGAGGAGACCGCCGTGGCAGCCGTAGGGAATAGCTTCACCCACGTGCGAGGCCTGCCCCGTGATGTATGTGCCGCCGGTGAACATGCACACCAGCAGGGCGAGCGGGTCGCCGGTCGTGCCGGTGGAGCCGGTGTCGGCGAACTTCGAGCTGCCCGCGCTGGAGCCGGAGCCGGCGACCTGGCCGGCGGCGGGAACGGTTGTGGCGGCGGCCGTTCCGATGCCTGCGATCAGGATGGCTGCGGAAGCGCTTATCGCCGCAACGAGTTTCGTACCGATCGACATCGTGGATTCACCCTTCGTCACGAACTGTGGTCGGTCGAAAGTACCTGTCACCGGAACAAGTGAAACGCCATGATTTCTGTGGGCTCACACAACTGAGCGGCGGCACCCGGAAGTGCCGCCGCTCAGTATCTTTCGGTTCTCAGGCGAAAGTCAGTTCGCGGGGTCCGCGAGGATCGCGCCGAGGGCGCGGAGGTGGTCGTTCGCGCCGCCGAGGACGAACTCGTTGTGCTTGGCGGCGGTGAAGTACTGGTTCACGATGTGGTCGCGGTCGATGCCCACGCCGCCGTGCACGTGGACCACGGTGTGGGCCACGCGGTGGCCGGCGTCGGCGGCCCAGAACTTCGCGGTGTGGACCTCCGCGGCGGCGGGCAGGTCCTCGGCCAGGCGCCAGGCGGCCTGCTGCACGGCCAGGCGCACGCCCTGGACGTCGATGTAGGCGTCGGCCAGGCGCTGGGCCACGGCCTGGAAGCTGCCGATCTTGCGGGTGAACTGCTCCCGCTCGCGGGCGTAGTCCGCGACCAGCTCCAGGCCCTTCTCCACGGTGCCGAGCTGGGTGGCGGCCAGGCCGAGCCAACCGCGCTCGAGCAGCCAGTTCAGGATGTCCGCGCCCTGCTCCACGGTGCCGACCAATTCGGCTGGGGTACCGGCGAATTCGACCTCGGCGGCGGGGGAGCGGTCGGTGATGATCTGGTCCTCGATGCGCACCGAGGCGTCGGCGGCGTCGACCAGGAACACCGCGGGCGCGCCGTCGACGCTGGCGGAGACCAGGATCCGGGCGGCCTGGCGGGCGAACGGCACACCGGTCTTCACGCCGGTGAGCTGCCAGCCGCCGTTGTCCGCCGCGGTGGTGGCCGGGGCGGCGGGCTCCCAGTTGCGCTCCTCGGTCAGCGCGGCGGTCAGAATGATCTCGCCGCTCGCGGCCTGCGCGGCCGCGGCCCGCTGGGCCTCGTCGCCGAACTTCGCCAGCGCACCCGCGCCCAGCACGATCGACCACAGGTACGGCACGGGTGCGACGGACTTGCCGAGCTCGCGCAGGATCGCGGTCTGCTCCAGCACGCCGAAGTCGCTGCCGCCCACGGCTTCCGGCAGCGCCGCGGCCAGCACACCGGTCTCGGCGAGCGAGCCCCACAGGCCGTCGTCGAAGCGCACGGTGCGCGCACCGGCGGCGTCGGTGTTCTTGTCCAGTTCGCGCAGCCGGTCGGCGGTGACGAGCTTGCCGGTGACCTCGGCCGTCAGCCGGGCGAGGTCCTGCTGCGCCTCTGTGAGAGTGAAATCCATGATGGGTTACCTGAATTCGGGTTAGCGCGCGGCGGCGGGCTGCTTGAGGGCGGTCATGGCGATGATGTCGCGCTGCACCTCGTTGGTGCCGCCGCCGAAGGTCAGGATGAGGCAGGCGCGGTGCATGCGCTCGAGCCGGCCGCGCAGCTGCGCGCCCGCGGAATCCTGGCGCAGGTAGCCCTGCGGCCCGAGCACCTCCATGAGCGCGCGGTACGCCTCGGTGGCCAGTTCGGTGCCGTACACCTTGCAGGTGGAGGCGTTCCACGGGCGCGGGGCCGCACCGGCGTCGGCGCCCGAGGCCAGCTCCCAGTTCAGCAGCTTGAGGAACTCGACCTTGGCGTGCACGCGGGCCAGGGCGACCTGCACCCATTCCTGGTCGATCACGCGGGAACCGTTGGCGGCCTTGGTGTTGCGCGCCCACTCGGTGGTCTGCGCGACGGCCAGCTGCAGCGGCGCGGCCGAGGTCAGCGCGACCCGCTCGTGATTGAGCTGGTTGGTGATGAGCGCCCAGCCGCCGTTCTCCGGGCCGACCATGTCCGCGTGCGGGATGCGCACGTCCTGGTAGTAGGTGGCGCTGGTGTCCGGACCGGCCATGGTGTGCACCGGCGTCCAGGAGAAGCCCTCGGCATCGGTGGGCATGATGAACATCGAGATGCCCTTGTGCTTCTTGGCGCTCGGGTCGGTGCGCACCGCCAGCCAGACGTAGTCGGCGTAGGCGATGAGCGAGGTCCACATCTTCTGCCCGTTGACGACCCAGTCGTCACCGTCGCGCACCGCGCCGGTGCGCAGCGAGGCCAGGTCGGTGCCCGCGCCCGGCTCGGAATAGCCGATGGCGAAGTGCAACTGGCCCGCGGCGATCTTGGGCAGGAAGAACTTCTTCTGCTCCTCGGTGCCGTAGTGCATGATCGTCGGCGCGACCGAGTTGATGGTCAGGAACGGCACCGGCGCGCCCGCGATGGCGGCCTCGTCGGTGAAGATCAGCTGATCCATGGTGGGCCGATCCTGGCCGCCGTACTCCTTGGGCCAGCCCAGGGCGAGCCAGCCATCGCGGCCCATCTCCTCGACGACCTCGCGGTAGACATTGCCTTCGCCGTACTCACCGGTCTGCGCCGAGAGCGCTTCCCGCCGCTCCGGAGTGATCAGGCGGGCGAAATACTCACGCAGCTCAGCGCGTAGCTGTTCCTGTTGCGGCGTGTATGCGATCCGCATATTGGCACCTCTAGCCTTCGTGTCAGGGTTCTGCCGATCATGACACAGCGGGTGGAACATGTTCCAGTATCGGCGCTTGTAAGGCCGCACTTGCTACCCCTCGCGCCGATGGTGTTGTTACGCTCGCCCCACTGTTGTGCAAAGGAGTTGGCTATGAAGGTCACTGTTGATCTCGACCAGTGCGAGGCGAACGGAATCTGCGTCGGAATCGCACCTGACGTGTTCGATCTCGATGACGACGATGTCCTCCACATCATCGGCGCGGAGGTACCGACCGGTAGCGAGTCCGATGTCGAGACCGCGGTGGCGCAGTGCCCCAAAGCGGCCCTCAAGATCGTCTGAATCCGGCCTTGCTCGCCGGGTGTAACACGTTCTAGAGTCGGCCGGTGAGCGAATCTGATGTGAGTCTTGCCGGCCGGGTGGCCATCGTCACCGGCGCGGGCGCCGGCCTGGGCCGGGCCGAAGCCCTGGAGCTGGCCCGCGCCGGCGCTTCGGTCATCGTCAACGACCTGGCCGAGAACGACGCGGTCAGCGCGACCCTCGCCGATATCCGCGCCCTCGGCGCGAAGGCGGAATTCGTCGCGGGCAGCATTGCCGAGCGGTCCACCGCCGACGCCCTGATCAGTACCGCCGAGAACACCTTCGGCGGTCTGGACATCATCGTCAACAATGCCGGAATCACCCGCGACAAGATGCTTTTCAATATGTCCGACGAGGATTTCGACGCGGTGATCGCGGTGCATCTGCGCGGCCATTTCCTGCTGACCCGCAACGCGGGCGCGTTCTGGCGGGCGAAGTCGAAGGAGGCCGGCGCGCCGGTCTACGGCCGGATCGTGAACACCTCGTCCGAGGCCGGTCTGCTGGGCCCCGCCGGGCAGGCGAACTACGGCGCCGCCAAGGCGGGCATCACCGCCCTGACCCTGTCGGCCTCGCGGTCGCTGTCGGCCTTCGGCGTCCGTTCCAATGCCATCTGCCCGCGCGCGCGGACGTCCATGACGGAGAAGGTCTTCTCCGCGGCCCCGGAGCAGGGTCCGGATCCGCTCTCTCCCGACCATGTGGCGCGCCTGGTGACCTTCCTGGCCTCCCCGGCCGCCGACGCCGTCAACGGGCAGTTGTTCGTCGTCTACGGGCCGATGGTAGCGCTCATGGCCGCCCCTGTCGTGGAACGTCGCTTCGACGCCGACGGTGAATGGAGCACCGCGAATCTCGCGGACACACTGGGCGGATACTTCGCCGAACGCGGTTCGGACGCTACGTTTTCCGCATCGGCCCTGATGGATCTCGGTTAGTACACCCTTTCCTACCGGTAGCCGGGCCGTTGCGCCCGGTTGCTTGGTTGATCATGTGACCAATAGTTGGTAGGAAGGGGGTTCATCTATGTGTGACGTCTCACAAAGACGTCCCGCACGCGGGGCGGAACTGCCGATGAACATGTTTCCAAAACTGGACAACAGTTCAGAAAGATCCCCAGTTCATAACCCTTGAAACCTTCCCAGACGGCACGAGAACGTGTTCTAATCTCTGGGCGGGATCGAGATCACATTCTGATCTCGTGAGCTATAGCTAGGCAGGGCAGGAGGAATCGCGGGAATGAATGATGTCCTCGCTGTACCGTTGCGGGCGGTCGGGGGGTTCTTCGAACTCGTCGGCGCAGTCGCCCGCGCCGCGGTGCGGCCACCATTCCAGCGACGCGAATTCGTCGATCAAGCATGGTTCGTCGCCCGGGTGTCGATCGTTCCGACTCTCTTGGTGGCGATTCCTTTCACCGTTCTGGTGATCTTCACTCTCAACATCCTCCTGCGCGAGATCGGCGCCGGGGACCTTTCCGGTGCGGCGACCGCTTTCGGCGCGATCACCCAGGTCGGGCCGATGGTCACGGTGCTCATCGTGGCCGGTGCCGGCGCGACCGCTATCTGCGCGGATCTGGGCGCGCGCACCATCCGCGAAGAGATCGACGCCATGCGCGTCCTGGGCATCGACCCGATCCAGCGCCTGGTGGTTCCGCGCGTACTCGCGTCCATGTTCGTGGCCATGCTGCTCAACGGCCTGGTCTCCACCATCGGCATTCTCGGCGGCTTCCTGTTCTCGGTCTTCCTGCAGGATGTGAACCCTGGCGCGTTCGTCAGTGGCATCACGCTGCTGACCCACCTGCCCGAGCTCGTCATCTCCGAAGTCAAGGCCACGCTGTTCGGGCTCATCGCCGGACTTGTCGCCTGCTACCTCGGCCTGAACGTCAAGGGTGGTCCCAAGAGCGTCGGCGACGCGGTGAACCAGACTGTTGTCTTCTCCTTCATGGCGCTTTTCGTGGTGAACGTTGTCCTCACCGCGGCCGGCATCAAGTTCACGGCGCGGTGATCCGGTGGCCTTTGTTCTGCAGTCTCGCTTTCCCAAGGTGACGCGCCGGGTACGGCGGGTATCCGACGGCTTCGATTCCGTCGGCAAACACGCGGTCTTCTACGCACAGTCGTTTGCCTCGGTGCCCAAGGCGCTGATCCACTACCGCACCGAGACCATTCGGCTCATTGCCGAAATCTCCATGGGCACCGGCGCATTGGCTGTCATCGGCGGCACCGTCGTCATTGTCGGCTTCTTGACCCTGGCCGCCGGCGGCACCATTGCGGTGCAGGGTTACAGCTCGCTCGGCAATATCGGTGTCGAGGCCCTGACCGGCTTCTTCGCCGCCTTCATCAATGTGCGCGTGGCCGCACCCGTGATCTCGGGAATCGGGCTGGCGGCGACCCTGGGCGCGGGAACTACCGCTCAGCTGGGTGCCATGCGCGTGTCGGAAGAGATCGATGCGCTCGAGGTCATGGCGATCCGACCGGTGCCGTTCCTCGTCGGAACCAGGATGCTCGCCGGCATCATCGCGATCATCCCGCTCTATTCACTGGCCGTCATCATGTCTTTCGTCGCGAGCCGTTTCGCTACCGTGCAGATCTACGGCCAGTCGGCCGGCGTCTACGACCACTACTTCGAGACGTTCCTGATTCCCAGCGATATCCTCTGGTCGTTCGCGCAGGCGATTCTGATGGCCATGGCCGTCATGATGATTCACACCTATTACGGCTATCACGCCTCCGGAGGCCCGGTCGGCGTGGGCGTCGCGGTCGGCAATGCGGTGCGGGCCTCGCTGATCGCGGTGGTCACCGTGACGCTGCTGGTCTCGCTGGCCATCTACGGCACCTCCGGCAATTTCCATCTCTCGGGGTAGGGCAGACGACATGGTGGGAACACAGAACGAAACCGTTTCGGGCCGGTTTGCTCCGGCAGTCGTCCCGCAACCGCGACGGCAGCGAATCATGGAGCGGGGCTGGGCGATCAAGCTCGCCGGGATCGGCATGCTGCTCGGCCTGGTCATGCTCGTCGTGGTCGCGCTCGTCAGTTTCGCCGGCGGCTTCCAGAACACCGCCGAGGTGACCGTGGCGTCGCCGCGAGCCGGCCTGGTGCTGGATCCCGACGCGAAGGTCAAGATTCGTGGCGTCGAGATCGGCAAGGTGTCGAAGATCGAGACCAACGGGAATGGCGCTCGCATCATTCTCGCGCTCGATCCCGACAAACTGGAGCTCGTCCCGGCGAACGCCGTCGTCGATATTCGATCGACCACTATCTTCGGCGCGAAGTACATCAATTTCGTCGCACCGCAGAATGCTTCGTCGGACTCGCTGAAGCCGGGTGCGACCGTCGCGGCCGCCGACGTAACCGTCGAATTCAATACGATCTTTCAGAAGCTCAGTGACGTGCTCGCCATGGCACAACCGGAGAAGCTCAACGCCACCCTGCTCGCGCTGGGTAGCGCTCTCGAAGGCCGCGGCGAAAAGCTCGGCACGATGCTCGCCGACGGTGATCAGTTCCTGAAGGACATCAATCCGAGTCTGCCGACACTTCAGCAGGATCTGCGCAAGACCGCACAGGTGGCCGGCACCTATGCCGACACCGTGCCGGATCTGCTGCGTTCGACCGACAACATCGCTGTCACCGGCGATACCCTGGTGGAGAACAAGTCGCAGGTGGACGATCTGCTCGTCAATCTGATCGGCTTGGCCGACACCTCCGGCGCCGTCCTGGGCGCCAGCGAGAGCGATCTCGTCAAGGCGCTGCAGTTGCTCACCCCGACCACCGCGCTGCTCAAGGAGTACCGGACCGCGGTGGCCTGTGTCATCGACGGCCTGGGTTCGAATCGCGAGCTGATGGACACGATGATCGGCGGTCAGTTCCCCGGCTTCCAGATGAACGCCAGCTTCATGCCGGGCGGTACCCCGTACCAGTACCCACAGGATCTACCCAAGGTGAACGCCAGCGGTGGTCCGCATTGTGAGAACGTCATGGACCGGCCCTCCCCGTACACGCGGGCCGACTACCTGGTCACGGACACCTCCGAAGGACATATCTGGACGCCGGAGACCGAAGGTCTCCACCTCAACAAGTCGGTATTCGAAGTGCTCTTCGCGGGCCTGCCGGGGGTGACCAAGTGAAGTTCAAGCCACACGCCAGCAGCGTCAAGCTGGGCATATTCGCGCTGACCATGATTCTGGTGCTCGGCATGCTGGCGGTCATCTTCAGCCAGGCGCGCTTCGCTCGGGAGAACGGTTACCAGGCGGTCTTCACCTCGTCCTCGGGCATCCTGCCCGGGGCCAAGGTGCGCATCGCGGGCGTCCCGGTCGGTTCGGTATCGCGGGTCTTCGTCGGCGACGACGATCTCGCGCATGTCGAGTTCGACGTGGACCGCAAATACCGGATCTACGAAAGCACCCGGCTCGCGATTCGCTACGAGAACCTCGTCGGCGACCGCTACCTGGAGATGCTCGAGGGCCCCGGAAACGCGCGAGTCCTCGGCGACGGCAGCACCATCGGCAAGGATCGCACGGCGCCTGCCCTTGATCTGGACATGCTGCTCGGTGGATTCAAACCCCTGCTGCGTGGCCTGAATCCGAATCAGGTCAACAGCCTCACCGAGGCGTTGCTGCAGGTCTTCCAGGGCCAGGGCGGTACCCTCGTCACCCTGCTCAACAGTGGCGGCGACTTCGGCAAGACCCTGGGCGATCGCGATGCGCTGATCGGTAGCGTGATCAACAATCTGCGCACCGTGCTGGATACCATCGATTCGCGGTCGGACCAGTTCGCCACCACCATCGACGAGCTGCAGCGGCTGGTGAGCGGCCTGGCGGCGGACAAGGATCCGATCGCCGACGCCATCCCGCGGATCGCGGGGGCCACAGGCGATCTCACCGAGTTGCTGACCGTGGCCCGCCCGGATCTGAAGGCGACCGTCGAGCAGCTGGGCCGCGCAGCGACCACTATCGACAGCAACTCCGACATGGTGCAGTGGACGGTGGAGCAGCTGCCGGACGCGTACCGGAAGTTCGCGCGCGTCGGTGCATACGGCTCGTTCATGAACATCTATGTGTGCGGCACCGACCTGCTCATCGACGGTCCGAACGGAAAGCCGGTGAAGGTCAACCTCGCTGCCCATCAGGACACGGGAAGGTGTGCGTAACCATGAGCACCGGAAACCGCGTAATCAATATCGGCATTGTCGGAATCGTGCTGGCGGTGACGATCTCGCTGTCCTCGCTGCAGTTCGATCGGCTGCCGCTCGTCGCTTCGGGCGCTACCTTCTCGGCATACTTCGCCGATGCCGGCGGGCTGGTGACCGGAGATCCGGTGCAGGTCGCCGGCGTCCGGTCCGGCCGGGTGGAGTCGGTCGAGCTGGACGGTCCGAAAGTGAAGGTTCGCTTCAGACTGAACGAGCAAATCGAGCTGGGCGGCAAGACGACCGCAGCCATCAAGACCAACACGATGCTGGGTCGTAAGTCGCTGGAGGTCACGCCATCGGGTTCCGGCGCCATCCGAGGTGACGAGCCGATCCCGTTGGAGCGCACCACTTCTCCATACTCGCTCAATGACGCGCTGGGGGACCTGTCCACCACCGTGCGGGATCTCGACATGGAGTCGGTCAACAAGACACTCGACACCCTGTCCACGACCTTCGCCGATACCCCGGCGCCGCTGCGCTCTGCCCTGGACGGCATCTCCGCTCTGTCTCGCAGCATCAATACCCGCGATCAAGCACTGACCGACCTGCTCTCCAAGGCGCAGGGTGTTACCAGCGTTCTCTCGGACCGGGCGGCGAAGGTCAACGCCCTCATCGTGGACGGCAACAACCTGCTCGGTGAACTCGATGCCCGTCGTAGCGCGCTGAGTCAGATGATCGTCTATATCAACGGCTTGGCTCAGCAGCTCACCGGCTTCGTGAACGACAACGAGGCGCAACTCGGCCCGACGCTGGACAAGCTGAATTCGGTACTGGCTCTGCTGCAGAAGAACAAGCAGAACCTCTCCGATGCCCTCGACGAGCTCGGACCGTACGCGGGCGCGCTCGGCGAACAGGTCGGCAGCGGCCCGTACTTCCAGGCGTACATCTCCAACGCCGCCAGCTACTACCTGCAGACGCTGGTCGACGCGCTGGTCTGGCCCGAGCACCTGCCCGAGACGCTGCGCAAGAGCTTCCTGCCCCTGCCCTCGTTCGATCCCAACCTTCCCCTTCCGGAGCTGCCGCGATGAAAGCACTCGCAAGCCTGCCCACTTGGGCACGGGTCGTCGCGGTGGCCGTGCTCGCCGCACTGGTGATCGGCCTGGGTTATACCGCGGTGGCAACCGTGGGCACCAAGCAGATCACGGCGCACTTCCAGGCCACCAGTGGTCTCTACGCCGGTGACGATGTGCGCATTCTCGGTGTGAAGGTCGGGACCATCGACTCGGTCGAGCCCAACGCCGATGAGGTCGTTGTGAAGATGACCATCGATCGGGGCATCGACCTACCTGCTGACGCCAAGGCCGTCGTGGTCTCGCAGTCCCTGGTCGCTGCGCGGTTCATCCAGATCGCGCCCGCCTACGACGGCGGCGCGAAGATGGAGGACGGTGCGGTGGTGCCCATCGAGCGCACCGCGATTCCGGTGGAGTGGGATGACATCAAGACCGAGCTGTCCAAGCTGGCAACCACTCTGGGACCGGTCGGCGATGACGAACAGGGCTCCTTCGGGCGCTTCGTGGATACCGCCGCGAACAATCTCGACGGCAATGGCGACGCGTTCCGCTCGACCCTGCGAGAGCTGTCCAACACCATGGCAACGCTCTCGGATGGCCGGACCGATCTCTTCTCTACGATTCGCAATCTGCAGAAGTTCGTGGATGTGCTCTCCAAGAGCAATGACCAGATCGTGCAGTTCGGTGGCCGCCTGGCCTCGGTGACCGATGTACTGGCCGGCGTTTCCAGCGATCTCGGCGCCGGTCTGGACAACCTGGATACCGCGGTTCGAGATGTCGAGCGATTCATCGACAGTCGCGGCGGTGCGCTGACCGAGGATCTGGAGCGGCTCAACGATGTCGTCCAGCTGCTGGTGGACAAGAAGCCCCAGATCGAGCAGGTGCTGCACAGCGGTCCCACCGCGCTGGTGAACTTCTACCAGATCTACAAGCCCGCGACCGGCAGTCTCACCGGCTACCCGGTGTTCACCAATTTTGCCGACCCGCTGAGCTTCCTGTGCGGCGGCGTCAAGGCCCTCGAAGCCAACGACTCCGACCGCAGCGCCGACCTCTGCGCGACCTACCTCGCGCCGGTCATGCAGCAGATGGCGATCAACTACCCGGCGCTGATGCTGGGCCCGGCTACCTCGGCCGGTGCTACGCCGGATCAACTCGTCTACAGCACGCCCGATGTCGCCGCCGCGGCGGCCGCGCAGCGTGGTGCACCGGTGAGCGTGCCCCAGGGCATCGCCGGACTCGCCGTTCCGGGAGGGAACTGATGACGCGCGCACGACGCATGCGGGTAGCGGGCGTTGCACTGGGTGTGACGCTCGCCCTGGGCACCTCCGGTTGCGAATGGGACGGTTTGAACTCGCTGCCCCTGCCCGGCACCACGGGCACCGATGGCGACTCGTATCAGGTCCAGATCGAAATGCCGAATGTGACCACCTTGACCAGGAATTCACCGGTGCGCGTCGATGACGCCACCGTGGGCACCGTGACCGGGATCGAGGTCGAGGGCTGGCATGCGCTGGTCACCGTGAGTCTCGACAAGGCGGTCAAGCTGCCCGCCAACGCCATCGCCAAGATCGGGCAGACCAGCCTTCTCGGTAGCAATCACGTGGAGCTGGGTCCGCCTACCGACGTGGCGGCACAGGGTGAATTGCACGCCGGAGATCGCATCACGCTCGACCGTGCCGGGGCCTTTCCGACCACCGAACAGGTTCTCTCTTCGCTGTCCGTGGTGCTCAACGGCGGCGGAATCAGCCAGCTGGAGAACATCACCAAAGAGCTGAACACCGCTTTCAACGGCCGCACCGACGCCATCGCGGACCTGCTGCCGCAGCTGGCCACGCTCACGACCAATCTGAACGCGCAGACCACCGACATCATCAACGCCATGAGCGGGCTGGACAGATTGACCGGAACGCTCGCGGCGGAGAAGGACCGGCTCGGCGCTGCCATCGATCAGATCCATCCGGCACTGACGGTGCTCGCCGATCGGCGTGAGAACATCACCGGAACCCTCACGGCCATGGCCGGTCTCAGCGATATCGTGCACCGGATCATCACCGAGAGTGGCGACGATCTGAAGGCCAACCTGGCCAACCTGTGGCCGACCCTGGAGGCGCTGGCCAATACCGGCTCCAACTTCGGCGACGCGCTGGACATCATGCTGTCGTTCCCGTTCCCGCTGAAGCACCTCGATCAGTACATGCGTGGCGACTACATGAACGTCAAGATCATGTACGACATCACCGCGGCCCGGCTGGACGCGAACTTCCTGACCGGCACCCCGCTGGGCGGGCGCTTCGGCGGTATCGAGGGCGCGCTGGGCGCGTTCTCCGGTCCCGCCGGTGAAAAGAACGACCCGTCCGTCGCACCGCTGCAGCCGGCGCCCCCGTCCGATCCGACGACCCAGCCGGTGCCGAGCATCCCGGGTCTGCCCCCGATCCCGGGTCTGCCCGCGATCCCGGGTATCACTGTGCCGCAAGGGGGTTAAGGACCATGAAACTCACCCGCTTCGTCAAGTTCCAGCTCATCGCGTTCTCGATACTGACGGTGATCGGACTGTTCGTCATGGGCGGTACCTATGTGGGTCTGCCCAACATGCTCTTCGGTATCGGTCATTACGAGGTGACCGTGAAACTGGCCGCCACCGGCGGCCTGTACGAGCATGCCAATGTGGCCTACCGAGGCTTGAATGTCGGCAAGGTACAAGAGGTTCGGCTCACCCGTGAGGGTGTGGACGCAAAGCTCTCCATCGACAGCGACTACAAGATCCCCGCCGATGTGGACGCCTGGGTTCGCAGTGTCTCGGCCATCGGCGAACAGTACGTCGATTTGAAGCCGGTCGAAGATCCCAAGGGCGGCAATCTGTCCGATGGTTCGGTGATCCAGGTGGATCGCACCAAACTGCCCCAGGATGTCGGCACCCTGCTCGATCAGACCGATCGCCTGCTCTCCAGCGTTGCCGACACCCGGCTGCGCCTGGTCATCGACGAGGCGTTCAAGGCGTTCGACGGCGCAGGACCGGAACTGGCCCGGCTCATCGACTCCGCTGCGCTGCTGGTGCAGGAGGCCAAGGACAACACCCAGGTGACCAAGGATCTGCTCGATCAGATCGGGCCGTTGCTGGACACCCAGATCGAGTCCGACAGCGCGATGCGGGCCTGGACCGCGAATCTGGCGACGGTGACCGATCAACTGCGCGAACATGATCCGGCCCTGCGCGGCGTGCTGAACAACGCACCCGGCGCGCTGAGCAAGGCGTCGCAGCTCTTCCGGGACGTGCAACCAACGCTGCCGCTGCTGGCTCGCAATCTGGTGAGTGTCGGACAGGTCGCAGTCACCTATAACGCCGGTATCGAACAACTCCTCGTCGTGTACCCGCCGCTCGTGGCGGCGCTGATGACTTCGGCGAAGACGAGCCCGCTGGACTATGGCGTGCGGGTGGACTTCATGGTCAGCCTCAACGACCCGCCCGGCTGCACCGTCGGCTTCCTGGCGCCGGAACAGCGTCGTGGCGCGGATGATTGGCGCGGCCCCACGCCGGAGACGCCGCGGGGGATGTACTGCAAGACTCCGGTGGATTCGAAGGAGGAAGTCCGCGGCCTGCGCAACGTCCCGTGTATGGAGGTGCCGGGCAAGCGGGCGCCGACGCCGGAGCTGTGCCGGGACCCGCAGGGTTATGTTCCGGAAGGCCCGAACTCACCTTCGGTGCCGCCGCGCAGTGATGCCGCCGCCGGCGGCGTGGCGCCAGCGAACAATCAGCAGCCCGCGAGTGGCCAACCGGATACCCAACCTGCCGGTGTGACGACGCGCACGTATGATCCGAAGAACGGTACGTATGTCGGACCAGACGGTCTGCTTTATCGACAGGCAGACATCGCGAAAGATGGTTCGGGAACCGTTCCGGTGAATTGGCAGTCAATGCTCCAGGAGCAGCAAAAATGAGTGAAACCAGTTCGGTGAACGGTCGGAACCGACGCAAGGCACAGCGGTCCGAAGGGCCGCCACCGGCGACGGACGTCACCGAGCAGGTCGATGTCAAGGTCTCCGCGGCGAAGCCTGCCGCCCCTGCGGCGGCGGACACCGTGAAGATCGATAAGCAACCCACTCCGGCCGTGGATGCCGACTCCACGACCGGTGGTGACGAAGCTGTCGCCGACGCGGTCCCGAAGGAAGAAGCAGCAGCTGAAGTCGTGAGTCTCAGCAAAGCGGGGAGCTCGGAGGGGGCCGGGCCGCCGGCTGCCGAGTCCACGGCCGGCACGGCGGATGAACCGACCGCTCCGGCGGGCGAGAAGATCCCCCGCAACTGGACCGTTACCGCGTTGGCCGCCGCTGCCGCCGTCGCGATCATCGCATTGATCGTCAGCCTCGCCTTCTGGGTCCCGGCCTACCGCGAGAGCGGCAACGTGGACGAGTTGCGCGCGGATTACGCCCAGACAGCCAAACAGGCGATCCTGAACATCACTACGATCAAGGCGGACAGTGCCGCTGAGGATATCGACCGCGTGCTCGCGGTGGCTTCGGGGCAGCTCGCGGCCGAGTATTCTTCGCGCAAGGACGCCTACGCCGATGTGGTCAAGACCGCCAATGTGAAGGCCACCGGCGAGATCATCGAGGTGGCCATCGAGTCCTCCAATGAGAACACGGCCCAAGTGCTGATCGCGGCCAAGCAGACGCTGACCAATGCCGGGTCCGCCGATCCGCAACAGCGGTACTACCGCTTTCGCGTCACCGTGACCCGCGACGGCGACCACTTCACCGCCTCTCAGTTGGAGTTCGTGGCATGAGAATCAAGCACACCCTCACCTGGCCTGTCGTAGCGATCGCTCTGGCGGCCATCGCCGCCGTGCTGGCCGGCGCGGGATTTCTGGGCTATCGAGCCTACGAATACGACCGGCTCGAGCAGGCACGTGAGAACTCGGTGACGGCCGCACGTAAGACTGTCGAATCCATGTTCAGCTACGACTTCAAGACCGTCGACGCGACCTTGCCCAAGGTCGCTGACAACCTCGCACCCGGTTTTCAAGAGGACTACCTCAAGCTGGTCAAGGAAGCGATCGCGCCCGGCGCCAAGGAAAAAAGCCTGACGGTTCAGGCGACCGCGCAGGCCGGTGGCGTGATCAGCGTCGATGTCGAGCACGCCGAGGTACTGCTCTTCCTCAATCAGGTAACCACCAGCAAGGACAAACCGGAGGCCACCACCAGCGGCAGCCGCGTCAAGGTTTCTCTCGACAAGGATGGCGATCGCTGGCTGGTCGCCGAGGTGACGCCGGTCTAGAGCACTCGAAAACCGACTCCTACGGCCCGGGTACGCACCTACTGAGGTGTGTACCCGGGCTTTTCTGCTTGTTGCAGCATTCCTTCGACAACGGCCGAGACTGAAATCGGTTAGTTTGCAGCGCATTTCGCGCATCGCGCAGGCAAGTTATTTGAATGCCGATGATAATTAGCAACTTTCGAGCACTTCTATTCGACCGCTGCCGGAGTATGTTGAGTTACAGCAACTTTCGTGAGCGGTTCGACTTGACAGCAACTGTAACCGGTTCTAAGTTCGGTGGTACATCCTGAACCGGGTGGGGAGACGGCGCGCAGGCGCCGCGGGCATCGATGGCTTCCTTCTTGAAGCTCCATCATGTGAGAACTTTTGCGGGCGAACGTATTTCAAGGCTGATCAGGGGTGGGTTCGGCGACCCCGCGACAGCTGGGAGGGCTGTTCGAAGTGACTACGGCATACCTGCTCGGCGGGCATATTCCGCTGACCGATTCGTCTGTCCGGGAATTTCACGATCGATTCTCAGCGATACGCCGCTCGTTCGAAAAGGCTTCCGAGTGGACGGGGCTGTCGGTCGCGCAATTGCTCGCCGGCGGGCAGCATCAGGAACGGGAAGTGCTGCACAGTTACGACGCGCTGCGGCAGTCGGCGCTGGTGATCGGGTTGCACGACGTATTGGCCGAGTCCGGCGTGCATCCGGGCGCACTGGGTGGAATCAGCCTCGGTGAACTGGTTGGCGCCTGTCTGGCGGGCGCCGTCGAACGCCGTGAACTGTTCGAGATGCTGCACCACCACCGGCTGATTCCGCCGTTGCCCGCCGATTCGCCCCCGCAGGGGATGGCCGTGGCGGCCCTGAGGCTGGGCGACGATCCACTTGCCTACTACGGAGACCGCCGACCTGGGGTATATCTCGCCGCGGACTACGACGCGGCGTACGGGGGCGATGTGCACGTGATCGTGCTATCGGGATTCGTGGACGCCCTCGAGGACCTGGTCGCCGAGCATCCCCGCAAGATGCAGATGCTGGACGAATACCCGGGTGCCTTCCATAGTCCACTGGCGCAGTACGCGGTCGACTACATGGCGCCACACATCGCCTCGATGACGTTCCGAGACCCGAAGCTGCCGCTGTTCTCCTCGCACAGTGCGGGCGTGGTTACAGACGCCGATACGGTGCGAGATCTGTTTCTGCACAACCATGTTCGGCCTGTCGGCGTGAAGCCGCTGATGGTCGAGGTGGAACGCGCGGGTGCCAGCGCGGTGGTCGGTCTCGGGCCCGGGCTGCCGCAGGGTCTGGTAGTAGCGCCGTTGACGATGACATTGATTCTGACCCCCGGCGAACTCGAAGTGGCCGCGAAAACCCTGAGGTAGTGGGGAGTACGGGCCTGTCGGGGGCATTCGCGGTTAGGGGAAATCGTTGAAGAAGGCACTGTACGAGCTGGGTGAGCTGCCGCCGGTCGGCTACGTACCGGAGACAATGCTGGCCTCGGTCATCCGGCCGGAACGGTATGGCGAACCGGCCGACGCGTTTCGCGAAGAGGTCGTCGGCGTGCCGCCGATCGGGCCGAGTGAGGTGCTCGTCTATGTGATGGCGGCCGGAATCAATTTCAACAATGTCTGGGCCGCGCGCGGCACACCACTCGACGTGATCGCCGCCCGACGCCGGCGCGGGGAGACGGAAGATTTTCACATCGGCGGCTCGGAGGGCGCGGGCATTGTCTGGGCGGTGGGCGATCGCGCACACGGCGTCCGCGTCGGCGACGCCGTCGTGCTGTCGTCCTGCGTCTGGAACGAGTCGGCCGAGGACATCAGGATGGGCGCGGACCAGATGACGTCGACGAGCCAGAGCGTCTGGGGCTACGAACAGAATTACGGTTCTTTCGCGCAGTTCACAGTGGTTCAGGACTACCAGTGTCATCCCAAGCCCGACCGGCTTTCCTGGGCACAGGCCGCCGCGTACATACTGACGGGCGCGACCGCGTACCGGCAGTTGCTGGGGTGGTATCCGAACGTGGTGCGCCCCGGAGATCCTGTTCTGATCTGGGGTGGGGCAGGTGGGCTCGGTTCCATGGCTATTCAAATCGCGAGGACACACGGCGGGCGTCCGGTGGCTGTCGTGTCGAGTGCCGAGCGTGAGAAACACTGCGCGAATCTGGGCGCGGTCGGCGTCGTCGATCGCCGGGACTTCTCGCATTGGGGACGTTTGCCCGATATCGGCGATGAATGCGGGATGGGCGAATGGCTCTCCGAGGTGCGCCGATTCGGCGGCGCGTATCGGGCGGCGCTGGGATCCCAGCGAGCGCCCAGGATCGTGGTCGAGCACTCCGGTCAGGACACCATTCCGACCTCGATCTATCTGTGTGACAACGCCGGCATGGTGGTCATCTGCGGTGGTACTACCGGGTACAACGCGGATATCGATCTCCGCTACCTGTGGATGCGGCAGAAGCGTTTGCAGGGTTCGCATTTCGCGAATCTTCAACAATGCCGTGCGATTACCGAACTGGTCTCGGCCGGGGATGTGGATCCCTGTCTTTCCCAGGTCGGCGCGTTTTCGGAAATCGGCAAATTGCATCAGCTGATGTGTGACAACCGGCAGCCCCCGGGGAACATGGCTGTGCTTGTCAACGCTCGGTCGGATAGCTGACGGGCGACAGGCCCGGATTGGATCCAGTTGTGACAGATCATCTCGTTTCCGATCGTGCTATCGCCGTGGTCGGAATCTCATGCCGTTTCCCAGGTGGTATCGAGTCACCAGAAGAGCTGTGGGGCTCGGTGGTCGCAGGGAAGTCGATCTCCGGTGCGATCGCGGACGCGGAGGAATTCGATGCCGATTTCTTTGGAACCGGGCCGGATATCGCCGCGGCGATGGATCCGGAACAGCGACTTCTACTCGAATCATGTTGGCATGCACTGGAAGCCGCGGGGATTCTGCCGACAGAACTGTGCGACAGCGCGACCGGCATGTACGTGGGTGCGAACACCGGTGTCGGCCGTGGCGCGTTGCCCGGCCCCGTCGCAGGGCTGCTGGGATTGAGTGGGCCTGCGCTGGGTGTCGACATGGCCGACTCGTCGGCACTGGGCGCGCTACGCCTGGCCGCGAGGGCGCTCGTCGCGCGGGAGTGTTCCCTTGCTCTGGCCGGTGCAGTCTCGATTGCATTGCCTCGCGGCGATTGTGACGCCGACGATGCTCCCGATGGTGTTGCCGTCCTCGTGCTGGAGCGGCTTGCCGATGCCCATCGGCTCGGTCACCGGGTGCTGGCCGTGCAACACGAGGCTGTCGGCCCGCGGAGCGGAGCGGAGGTCGATGAGTTCGAGGTGGTGATTCCACCGGCTCACGGTGTGATGGGGCTTGCAACTGTGATCACCCTGATCGAGGCTCTGGGATCGGGAATCGCACCGCCCTATCCGGCCGTCGGCGGTGCCGCCTGGTCCGGTCCGGATCACCCGCGGCGTGTGGTGGTACCGCAGTCCGGTTCCGACGGCGCGTACCTGGTCCTCGAACAGGCCCCCCCGACCCCGCCTATCGCCCCGGTTTCGGCCGGACTGCGTGTGCCGCTGGCCTTGTGGCCGCTTTCAGGCCATACCCCCGAAGCGCTCACCGCACAGGCGGAACGTTTGGCGCACCACGTCCGGACGCATCCGGAATTCACCGCGCGTGAGGTGGGGCACGCTCTCACGGCGACACGGACCGATCTTGCCCATCGCGCGGTGGTACTGGGCAAGAACACGATCGAGCTACTCGGTGGGCTTTCCGCGCTGGCCGAGCACAGGCCGCGCGGGCCGATTCGCGGCACAGCTGTCCCACGCCGAGTGGTCTTCGTCTTCCCCGGGCAGGGTCCGCAGTACGCGGGGATGGCGGTGCGGTTGATGGCCGAATCTCCGGTATTCGCAGCGAAGATCGCCGAATGTGAGGCGGCGTTGTCGGAGTTCGTGGACTGGTCGCTGACCGCGGTACTGCACGAAGCCGAGGGAGCGCCGTCGCTCGAACGGATCGACGTGGTCCAGCCCGCGCTGTTCGCGACCATGGTGTCACTCGCGGCCCTATGGCGTTCGTTCGGCATCGAACCCGCAGCGGTGCTCGGGCATTCGCAGGGCGAAATCGCCGCGGCGTATGTCGCGGGTGCGCTGACGCTTTCCGACGCGGCACGGGTCGTGGCACTGCGCAGCAAGCTTCTGCGCGAACTCGACGGCACCGGCGGCATGGCCTCGATCGGCGCACCGGTCGCGCGGGTGCGTGAACTCCTGGCCGGGATCGACGATTTGTACATCGCCGCGATCAACTCGCCGTCCGCGACCGTGGTCGCGGGCGCCATCGCGGGCGTGGACCGAATCATCGAGGCCTGCGATCGCGACAAGATTCGAGCCAGGCGGGTTCCGGCGTCGTGCGCCGGACACACCTCGCACGTCGATTCGCTACGCGAGCGGCTCGATGACGCGATGGCCCCGATCACCGCAATAGCCCGTGACATCGTCTTCTTCTCGACTACCACCGGCGGCGCGCTGGCGACCGAGAAGCTGGGCCCCGATTACTGGTTCGGCAATATGCGTGACCTGGTGCGTTTCGAAGAAGGGGTACTGGCGGCCGCGTCCGCCGGATACGACGCTTTTCTGGAGATCAGCGTGCACCCGGTCCTCACGGCCGCTGTGCACGAATCTCTCGGCCCTGCGGCGGATTCTTGTCTGGTCGTCGATTCTCTGGAACGTGCGGACTCCGGGCTGCGGCGTCTGCTGTCGTCAGTGTCCCGGGCGCATGTCGGAGGCGTCTCCCCGGACTGGTCGACAATCTATCCCAGGGGTTCCGTGCAGTCGATTCCGCTGCCGCCCTACGCTTTTCAGCGTCGAACCTACCGGCCCAACTTCGCCACCGGCGGCGGGGGTGCTACGCGGATCGCGGCCGACACGAAGCTGTCGGCGCATCCGCTGCTCAGCGACTCGATCGAGGTACCGGGAACCGGGAACGTCCTCTTTCGCGCTCGAGTCTCGCCGGTGAGCCACCCCTGGCTGGCGGATTACTCCTTGCGCGGGACCCCGGTGCTGCCGAGTACGGCCCTGCTGGAATTCGCGTTGCACGCCGGCGAACAACTCGGTGTGCCACGGGTCGAGCGACTGATCGTGCACTCCCCGGTCGCTCTGCCGGTCGACGCCGTCGTTGAGGTACAGGTCGTAGTCGGAGATCCCCGGGCGGGGGGAAAGCGCGCGGTATCGGTCTATTCGCGACCGGCGGATGCGGACCGGCAGGCCCGCTGGAGCCTGCAGGCGGAGGGGGCGCTCGGCCCGGCGTCCGGGAGCGCGGGAATAGCTGGCCGCGGGTTCGGCGTCTGGCCGCCGGTCGGCGCGGATCGGGCCAGGGATCTCGAGGCCGTGGATGCGGATCCCGCAGCCCTCGGGCAACGGCTGGGCCCGCTGTTTCAAGGCCTGCGGACGGTATGGCGGCGTGCCGAGGAGTTCTTCGCCGAGGTCGAGTTGCCGAGCGGCAGTGCTGATTCGACGGGCTATTGCCTGCATCCCGCCCTGATGGACGCGGCTGTGCGGCCGGTAGTGGCGGCCGTCCCTGCCGAAGTCGGCGCTACACGCTTGCCGGTGCAGTGGGAGGACGTCGAGTTACGCGTGCTGGGCGTGACTGCCGTCCGAGCGCGGTTGACCCCCGCGGGCGTTGATCGTTTCGCGTGGTCGTTGGCGGATCCCGGTGGTCGAGTTGTGGCCGAGGGGCATGTGCGGGTGGGTGCTTTCGATACCGCCGCAATCGACACCCGGGCAATCGCTGGTCGGCCGGACTCACGCTATCGCGTCGGCTGGCTTCCGCTTCCGGTATGGCGGGCACGCTACTCCTCCAGGCTCGGTGACTGGGCGGTGGTCGGTCCGGCACCCGCCGGTGTTCGCGGCGAACCAGGCCTCAGGTCCTATTCCGTTCTCGACGATCTCTACGCGGCAGTGGCTTCCGGCGTCCCGGTGCCACCGGTGGTGGTGCTGTCCCGGGTAGCGGGGGAGTCGGTTGTTTCTCCGGTGCGCGGGCTGCGCGACGAGCTCGGCCGAACCCTGGTCGAACTGCAAACCTGGCTCGCAGACGAACGATTCGCCGACACCTCGCTCATTGTTCTCACCCGTGGTGTCCATGCGGTCGAAGCCACCGACGACGCGGCGAGCTTGATTGCGCCCGCGGTCGCGGCACTGGTGCGCAGCGCACAATCCGAGCATCGGGGCCGGATCGTGCAGGTAGACATCGGCGCCGGTGATATAGGCCTGGATCAGCTGACCATCGCTCTGCGTGCGGCCGAACCCGAGATCGTGGTGCGCGACGGCGAGTTCTTCGGCAGGCGGTTGCTCTGCGACGGCGGGCCGGCAGAGATTGTCGGCCCGCCCGGCGATCAGGCACTCGCCCGCTTCGGCTCCTTCGAGCCGGACCGGACGGTACTGATCACCGGCGGCACCGGCACGATCGGTGCGATCATCGCCCGGCATCTGGTCGCGGCGCACGGTGCGAAGCATCTGCTACTGCTCGGGCGCAGTGGCGCGGCGGCGGTGGGAATCACCGAACTGGCAACGGAACTGAAAGCAGCTGGGGCGCATGTGTCGGTGGCGGCATGCGATGTGAGCGATCGTGACGCGCTGGCCCGAGTGATCGCGGACGTGCCCCCCTCCCATCCGGTAGGCGCGGTCGTCCACATCGCGGCCACGCTCGCCGACGCGACCTTCGCCGCACTCACCCCCGGCGATCTCGACGCTGTGCTGCCTGCGAAGGCCGCTGCGGCCTGGTACCTGCACGAGCTCACCCGGGATATGGACTTGTCGGTGTTCGCGCTGTTCTCCTCCGCTGCCGGCACATTCGGCACCGCCGGGCAGGCCAACTACGCCGCGGCCAACGTCTTCCTCGACGAGCTCGCCCGATATCGGCACCGTGCCGGTCTACCCGCCACGGCCCTGGCGTGGGGTTGGTGGGGACAGGAAACCGCCAACACCGCCGGACTCGACGACCGAGACCGGGCACGCCTGGGCCGCATGGGGATAACCCCGATTCCGACATCCGCCGCCCTGAGCCTGTTCGATGACGCGTTGCGCACCGGCGAGCCGTGCGCCCTCCCCATCGGAATGGATGTGTCGGTGCTGCGAGCTGCCGAGCCCGAGACCGAACTGCCACCGTTTTTCCACGCCCTGCCCAATGTGCGCCCTCGCGGCAGTCAGCAGGTGAGCGACCAGGGCACGCTCGGCGCGCGGCTGGCGGGACTCACCCCAGAGGCGCAGCACGAGGCACTGATCGAACTGGTCCGGGAGCCGGTCGCGATGGTGTGTGGCTACGCGACGCCCGAGGCAGTGCAGCCGGATCGTCAGTTCGCCGATATGGGTTTGGATTCCCTCAATTCCATCGAGCTCGGTGCTCGCATCAGGGCGTTGACCGGTGTGAAGCTGGGCAACGCGGTGATCTTCCAGTACCCGACCGTGCGATTGCTGGCTGGTCGAGTGCTGGAGCAGATCACGCCGCGCACCGCCGAACTCGCCGCGCCGATCGTCGCCGAGATCGAGATGCTGTTCGATCGCCTGTCCGTCGTACACGCCGATGCCCCGGTCCCCGCGGAACTGGTGACCCGCCTGGGGGCGAGCCTGTCACGTCTGCGACCGCAGCCGCACGGACCGGCGGCGAGCCGGCCATGAGTTCGGTGTCGGCGCCAACGATTCTGATACTGCGAAGCAGGAGAACCGGATGACCACCCCAATGGGCGAACCCGTCGCGATCGTCGGCATGTCGGGTCGGTTCCCAGGCGCGGGGAGTATCGACGCGCTGTGGGAGCTGCTGAATTCGTGTGGTGACGCAATCCGGCCCGTTCCACCGGAGCGGTGGGACACCAGTGTGCCGTTGGATCCGGAGAAGCCAATTCCGTCGATGGGCGGATTTCTGGACGGCGTCGACGAATTCGACGCGGGCTTCTTCGGAGTGTCACCGCGCGAAGCGGCCGAGATGGATCCGCAGCAGCGTCTCATGCTCGAAATGGCCTGGCGAGCCCTGGAAGACGGCAGGGTGCAACCGGACAGGGTGCGCGGGACCCGCGCCGGCGTATACGTCGGGGCGTCGTGGCACGACTACGAGACCCTGCGTCAGCGTCGTGGGTTGGGTGCCGGTCCGCACAGTCTGGTCGGAACCCAGCTGGACGTCATCGCTTCGCGGCTGTCCTACACGCTCGGGCTGACCGGACCCAGCATGACGGTGGAGACCGGATGTTCCTCTGCGCTGGTCGGACTCGATCTGGCGGTTCGGGCGATCAGGTCCGGGGATGTCGACTCGGCCCTGGTCGGCGGTGTGAATCTGCTTCTCACACCGGATGTTTCGATCGGCTTTACGCATTTTGGCGGGTTGACCCAGGACGGTCGCTGCGCGGCGTTCGGTGCGGGGGCCAGCGGCTTCGTCCGTGGTGAGGGTGTGATCGCCCTCTACCTGAAACCGCTGCGCGCCGCGCGACGCGACGGTGACAGGGTGCGGGCGGTGATCGTGGAGACCGTGGTGAACAACGACGGCGGTGGCGAGAGCCTGGTGACGCCCAGCCTCGACGGTCAGCGTGATCTACTGCGCAGGGCATACCTGCGAACCGCGGTGGATGTCGGGCGGCTCGCCTATGTCGAAGCACACGGAACCGGTACGCGTCGTGGCGATCCGATCGAAGCGCGGGCGCTGGGCGAGATCCTGGGCTCGGCCCGCGAGCCGGCCGACGGTCCGCTGCTGATCGGTTCGGTCAAGTCCAACATCGGTCATCTCGAAGCGGCCGCGGGCATCGCGGGTCTGGTCAAGGCGGTGCTGTGCCTCGAACACGGCACGGTGCCGCCGAGCCTGCACTCCGAGGTTCCGAATCCCGACATCGCGTTCGACGCGCTGAACGTGCGAATCGTCCACGAGCACAGCGCACTTCCCGTCGACGGCACCGCCCTCATCGGTGTGAACTCCTTCGGTTGGGGCGGCACCAACGCGCACGTGGTCCTGCGCAGGTCCGATGCCGACGTGGCCCCCCCGATGGCGACGGCACTGCCACGCAGCCCGGGCTTCGTGCCCATCTCGGCGCACAACGGCGATGCGCTGCGGCTCCGCTGCGGCGACATCGCGGACCTGGTGGCGGACGCGCCGACCCGGCTGGCGGAGATCAGCGCGGCGCTGGCCCGGCGCGCGCCGACACTGCCGCTGCGTTGTGCGATCCTGGCCGCTGAACCCGGCGAGGTGATGGCTGAATTACGTGCACACGCCGTGGATGCGGAACGTGAGTCGCCCGCGATCCTGTCCGGCCGAGCTCGTACGGCCGACCGGACAGCTTTCGTCTTTCCCGGTCAGGGCAGCCAGTGGCACGGCCTTGCCGCTGTTCTCTACGAACACGACCCGGTATTCGCCGAGACCGTGGACGCCTGTGCGCGCGCACTGAAACCGCACGTCGATTGGGATGCGGTCGCGGTGCTGTCCGGCGCTTCGGGTCCGGGCTGGCTCGAGCGTGTCGATGAGGTGCAGCCGGTGCTATGGGCGCTTTCGGTCGCGATCGCGACGAGCTGGCAACGCGCCGGAATCGTGCCCGACGTCGTTATCGGACACAGTCAGGGCGAGATCGCGGCCGCGACCGTGGCGGGGCTGCTGAGCCTCGACGATGCCGCACTCATCGTGGCCCGGCGCAGCGCTCTGTTACGTTCGGTGGCCGGGACCGGCCGCATGCTGTCCGTCGAGCTGTCCGCGGCCGAGGTTCCCGGCGCCATAGCAGGATTCGAGGGCCTGGTGGCTCTGGCGGTGCACAACGGGCCGACCTCCTGTGTGCTGTCCGGTGACGCCGACGCCATCGAGGCGCTGGGCGAAGTGCTCACCGCCGGAGGTGTGTTCTGCCGCATGGTGAACGTCGACTACGCCTCACACAGCCCGCTGATGACGCGGGTGCGTGACCCGCTGCGGGCCGAACTGACCGGCGTCGCGCCGCTGGCGGGCGCCGTGGAGATGATGTCTACCGTGCGCGTGGGCACGGTCACCGCGGTGGACCTGACCGGCGACTACTGGGTGGAAAACCTTTGCCGGCCGGTGCTTTTCGCCGACGCCATGGCAGAACTGTTCGATTCCGGCGTGACGCACGTGGTAGAGATCAGCCCGCATCCGGTGCTGCTGCCCGCGGTGGAGCAGCAGGCAGCCGAGCGTCCCGATCCCCCGGTCGTGCTGCCGTCGTTCTATCGGGATTGCGATCCGGTCGCAGAACTGAACCGGTCGCGGGCGCGCGCCTTCGTCTCGGGTCTGCGTCCTTTCGGCGCGGTCGCCGATTCCGCGATCGAGTTGCCGCCGTATCCGCTGCAGGCGCGGGCGTATTGGCTGCCGGATATCGCGTCCGGCAGCGAAGTGGGAACGGGTACCTTGCGGGTGCCTGTGTATCCCAGTTCCATCGAGCCCGGCGCCTGGCAGGCGTCCATTCCCATAGGGCTTCGGGCCATGCCCTGGCTGACCGATCATCGGGTCGGCGACGCGGTGGTAATTCCGGGTGCGATGCAGGCCGCGCTGGCCATCGCGGTCGTCCGTACTCGATTCGGTGTCCTTCCCGCGCAGCTCTCGGGGCTGCGCTTCCTGGATGTACTCACCATTGGCGACGATCCGATCAGGGTCGAAGTGACTCTGCGCCAAGACCTCTCGGACGAGATCAGCTTCGAGGTCGCTGCGTTGGATGCCGGATCGAACAGCTGGAGCCTGTACGCGCACGGGCACGCCAGGCATCGGGCCGTGCAGCTCGCCGCACCGTTGCCCTTCCCGGTGGACGCCGCCGATGTCCCCGCGCCCGGCGAGGTACTTTCGATCGACGATTTCTACGCGCACTGCGCGCGGCGTGGCCTGAACTACGGGCCCGACTTCAGGGGTATCCGCGACATCCGACGCCTGCGCGACGCACGGGGCGATCGTGTGCTGGCCGAGATCGTGCTCGGTGAACGCGCCCGTGTCCACGTTCAACCGGGTGAACTCCACGCCACACTGGTGGACTGCGCCATGCAGACCGCCCTCGCGCTGTTCGACGACGAACGTGCGGTGCTTCCCGCCGGTATCGGTGAACTGCTGTTGGACGGGGTGCCGTCCGAGCCCGTCGGTACCGCGTGGGCGTATGCGATCCGGCGCTCGGACAACTCGGCCGATATTCATCTCTTCGATACCCGGCGCGCACCGCTGGCCCGCATTCTCGGTCTGGAACTGCACGCTGTCGATGACGAGCGAACCGAGGACCGGGCATACGACCGTGAGTTCGGGTTCGACTGGAGTCCCGATGAGCGCGCGGAAACGGATGCGGTCCCCGGTTCTTTCGCAATCATCGGCGCCGGCACCGCCGTCGAAGCCTTGTCCGATGCGTTGCGCCGGGCCGGCACCGAGGTTTCGACTCCGGCCGAACCCGGCGCGGCGGCCAGGGCGGGAACCGTTGTCTATGTCGCGCCCTCGGAGGTGGCCGGGCTGGACGCGCAACGTCGCGGATTGGTCGACCTGGCCGAGCTCATCGGCTTGTGTGCCCGAACCAATTCGGCGACAACGCGTCTGGTCGTGGTGACCAGCCGGGCACAAGCGGTGGACACCACCGAATCACCTGATCCGGGCGGAGCCATGTTCTGGGGACTGGTGCGCGTGGCGCGGCGTGAGCATCCCGGGCTGTCCGCCGAGATCATCGATCTCACGACGTTGTATGGCGACGGACAGGAGCGAGACGGCGAATTCGACGACTGTGCGGCCGAACTCGTCGCGGGGGTCGGCGCGGACCAGGTCGCGCTGCGTTCCGGGCAGCGCTATATCGGCTGGATCGCGCAGGGGCGGCGAAGGGAGCCGAGTGCTGCTCGCCGTCCGTGGTGTTCCGCGCCGCAGCCGTTCCGCCTCGAACTCACACCCGGTGACGAGGGCGAGGTCGTACGCTTCGCGCCGCTGGAGGTGCGGTCGCCCGCACGGGACGAGGTGGTGATCGAGGTCGAAGCATCCATCCTGAATTCGTTCGCCGCCGCGGCTACCGCTATTCGCGCAGCTGACGAACCTGGGCACGATCGGCTCGTGCACGAATGCGCGGGCGTGATTCGGGCCATCGGGGACGAGGTGCGGGATCGCGCGGTGGGAGATCGTGTGGTGGCCTGCGGATTCGGTCCTCCGGCATCGCATGTGACGGTGCGTGCCGACCACACCCAGCCGATCCCGGACGGCATGGCGCACACCACGGCGGCGGCTACGCCGATGGCGGTAGCGACGGCTTGGTACGCGCTCGACGCTCTCGCTCGGCTGGCACCCGGGGAGACGGTGTTGATTCATGCGGACCCCGGGGGAGTGGGATCGGCTGCGATCACCATCGCCCGAAGCACCGGCGCCCGGATCATCGCGACCGCCGCGGGCGCGGATCTGTGTGATCACCTGCGACGTACGCACGATATCGAGCACGTCTTCGATTCCCGCTCGCGGACCTGGGCCGACAAGGTGAGGGCGGTGGCGGGCGCACAGGGTGTCGACGTCGTGCTCAATTCCCTGACCGGCGCGGCGATCGGTGCGGGCCTGGATCTGCTGGCCGCGGACGGCCGCTTCATCGAACTCGGCGATGCCGGAGTTCGCGAGGATCGCCGGATCGGCGTGCCTCCCCTCGCGCGAGGAATCATGTTCGCGGCGGCGGATCTCGCCGGACTGATGGCCCGTCGTCCCACCCGCTTCGCTGCGGCGTTGAGTACCGCGTGGCAGAAGATCTGGGCCGGAGGGCACACTGCCGAACCTGTTGAAGCGCACGAATTCGACTGCGCGGCAGCGCTGTTGCCCGCGATGCGAGACGGGGCATCGTCCGCTCGGGTCGTGCTCACCCATCCGGGGCGCGTCACGGACATCGGACCGAGTCCCATGCCACAGGGTCGCTTCCGCTCGGACGGCACCTATCTGATCACGGGCGGTCGTGGCGCACTCGGGCAGAGCCTTGCCGCTCACCTGCTCGCCAACGGAGCGGGGGCGGTGGCGCTGGTGGGCCGCGGCGCTTCCGACGCGGTGGACTCCGCCACCGTCCGCAATTTCCGGGCCGATGTCGCCGACCGGAACACGCTGGCCCGCGTGCTGGATTCGATCCGCTCCGACATGCCGCCACTGCGCGGGGTGTTCCACGCCGCGGGCATACTCGACGACGCTACGATTCTCGGCGTCGACGCCGAGCGGTTCGAGCGAGTCCTGCGCCCGAAGGTGGACGGCGCCAGGCATCTGGACGCGCTCACCGCCGATGACCCGCTGGATCTCTTCGTACTGTTCTCGTCGGTGTCCGCATTGATCGGCAACCCGGGACAGGCCGCGTACGCGGCGGCCAACACCTACCTCGACGCGCTGGCGGTGGCTCGTCGGTACGACGGCCGGCCCGGGTTGAGCATCCAGTGGGGGTTCTTCGCCGACGTGGGGCTCGCCGCCGCGGCCGAACACCGCAGCGCGCGTTTGATCGAACACGGCATTTCGAGTTTCAGTACGGCGGAAGCATGGGCGGCCTTGTCCACGTTCCTGGCCGAAGACCGGTCGCAGGTCGCTTACGCGTCGTTCGAACCACGCCAGTGGTTCGATGCGTATCCCGATTCCGCGGCCCAGACGAGCTGGCAGATGCTGCTGCGGCGGGCCGCGATCGGCACTGCTGCGGGCGGTGGAGAGTTTCATGCCGCGCTCGCCGGGTCGACAGCCGACGATCGCCGGATTCTGGTGCGCGACAAGATTGCCGAGGTGGCCGCGCGTGTCCTGCGCATGCGCCCTGCGGACCTGGATGCCAAAGCCTCGTTCAAGGCGCTCGGGCTCGACTCACTCATGAGCCTGGAGATGCGAAACCGACTGGAATCGGTTTTCGCACTGCGCTTTTCCACCACTTTGCTGTGGACCTACGGCAACGCAGAAGCCTTGGCGGGGGCGATCGGCGACCAGCTCGCCGAGTCGCTCGCCACGGTCGAGGGCTGACAAGAAACCAGGAGGCACACATGGATGAACCAGGTCAGAACGATGCCTGGGCCGCGGCTCTGCGTCGTGCCACGGAAACCATCAGGGAGCTGAGGGAACAGGCGGCGAACCAGCAACCGGTGGGCGGGCCGATCGCGGTGGTCGGCGTCGGCCTCCGCCTGGCCGCCGGTATCGACGATCTGGATGGCTACTGGGCGGCGCTGCTCGAAGGTCGCAGTCTCATCTCCGATATGCCGAGGCATCGCGCATGGCCGTTCGCCGACGAATGGGAATTCCTGCCCAGCAGCGGCAGTTTCATCGACGACGCGCTCGACTTCGACCCCGACTTCTTCGGCCTGACACCACGTGCGGCGCAGGCCATGGACCCGCAGCATCGCCTGCTGCTCGAAGTGAGCTGGGAAGCGCTGGCCAGCGCTGGTATTCGTGGTCGCGACGAGGCCGGGAAATCGGTGAGCACCTTCGTCGGCATCACGGGCCGACAAGATTACGCCGACTGGGGCCGCGATCATATGGACCCGCACTGGGCACTGGGAAACGGCCACTACCTGGCCGCGGGGCGCATTGCCTATCACTTCGGATTCAGCGGCGCCGCTGTCGCTTTCGACAGCGCTTGTTCCTCATCGCTGGTGGCCATTCATCACGCGGTCGGCGCGCTGCGGCGTGGTGAATCGGAGGTCGCGCTCGCGGGCGGTGTGAATCTCGTTCTGGCCCCCGGATCCACCGAGGTCATCGCGCAGACCGGAGCGCTCGCTCCGGACGGTTTGTGCAAGACCTTCGACGCGAGAGCCAATGGCTACGTCCGGGGTGAGGGTTGTGCGATGGTCGTACTGAAACGACTGGCCGACGCCGAGCGTGATCACGATCCGGTGCTAGGGATCATTCACGGCACCGCGGTCAACCAAGACGGCGGGTCCTCGGGTTTCACGGCGCCGAATGCCGACGCCCAACGGCAAGTGATCGAGGCGGCGCTCGCCGATGCCGGGTGCGAGCCCGCGGAGATCGGGCTGGTGGAGGCCCACGGCACCGGTACCGCCCTCGGCGACCCCATCGAAGTCAGCGCGATCGTCGCCGCACTGGGCTCTCGCAATGGTGGCAAAGGTCTGCATGTGGGGTCGGCCAAAGCCAGCATCGGCCATCTCGAAGCGGCGTCGGGCGTGATCGGCCTGATCAAGGCGCTGCTGTGCATACGTGAGCGTACGGTGCCACCGGTAGCGCACTTCCGGACCTTGAATCCACGAATCGATTTGGCAGGAAGTGATATTCGGATATCCGGGCAGGCCGCGTCGTGGGATCTCGGGGATTCGGGTCCGTTGGCCGGAGTGAGCTCGTTCGGCCTCATCGGTACCAACGCGCATGCCATCGTCGGGCCGGCGCCCGAGTCTGCCGCCCCGCCGCGAGCAGAGATTCCGCGCCCCGACTGGAACCGGACGCCCTGCGTACCTGCCTTCCTCGGTAGTTCGTCCGGCAGCCGGAAGTGAAACAAATACTCGAAGAGCCGACGGAATGGGTAATACACGGTGGTTTCATTCTTCAAGCGGGCCGGGGCTCGCTATGTACCGACCGAACTGGCGTCGAGTCCGTGGGCAGCCGGACAGGTGAGCGGTACCGCGCTGTGCGGCCTTTTGGCGCGCCAGGCCGAAACACATGACCCCGGAACGGGATTCATTCCCGGTCGATTCACGGTGGATCTGTTCCGGCCGGTGGTCGCAGAACCGATCGAATTGCGCAGCGAGGTGGTGCGTGACGGATCCCGGGTTCGAGTGGTTGATGTCTCGATCATGCAGCGCGAGCAGTTGCGGGTTCGCGCGACCCTGATGTACCTGTCCGTCTCGGCGCAATCGCCCGGGCAGGTGTGGCAGCCGGTGCGGCAATTGCCGGTTCCGGAGCAGGGCGAGTGGAATCCGCTGCGATTCAAATCGGGAGAGCTCGAATGGACCGGTGATCTCACCGCCGGTATGAACGGCGAGCGAAAGTGCGTCTGGCACGACGTGGTTCCGCTGGTTGAAGGCGAGGTCAACAGCCCGTTTCAGATGGCGGCCTATGTCGCGGACACGACCAATCTGGTGTGCAACTGGGGCACCGACGGAATCGGCTACATCAATTGCGACACGACCTTGGCGATTTCCCGGCTGCCCGTGGGATCCGAGATCGGCCTGCAAGCCCAGGAACACCTGGCTACCGGCGGGGTGGCCATCGCTGCCGCGACCCTGTACGACCGGAGCGGTCCACTGGGCGTATGCGTCGCCACCGGCGTCTCCAACGTTCGCCGGGTCGATCCCGCGAGCTACGCCGCCGAGGTGGCCGCCTCCGCTGACGAAGCCGCTCTGAACTCTTGACTCGACACCACATAGACCATGAGAGGTAACCGCGATGCGGATTGCGTTCACACCGGAACAAGAGGCCCTGCGGGCCGAGCTGCGTGAGTATTTCGGCCGCCTGATGACTCCCGAGCGGCGCGCGGCGCTAGCGGCTCCGGTCGGCGAGTACGGCGAGGGCGATACCTATCGCGAGGTCATCGCCGAGATGGGCCGAGACGGCTGGCTCGCGCTGTGCTGGCCGAAAGAGTTCGGTGGACAGGGCGGCTCGGTCATGGACCAGCTCATCTTCACCGACGAGGCAGCTATCGCGACGGTGCCGGTGCCGTTCCTGACCATCAACACGGTGGCGCCGACGATCATGCACTACGGCTCAGAAGAGCAGAAGAAGTTCTTCTTGCCCAAGATCGCCGCCGGCGAGTTGCACTTCTCCATCGGCTATTCCGAGCCCGGCGCCGGCACCGACCTGGCCGCGCTGCGCACCTCGGCGGTTCGCGATGGTGATGACTGGATCATCAACGGGCAGAAGATGTGGACCTCCCTCATCGGCTACGCGGACTACGTGTGGCTGGCGGTGCGCACCGCCCCCGAGGCCGAGAAGCACAGCGGAATATCCATGTTCATCGTGCCGACCACCGCCGAGGGGTTCTCCACCACACCGGTGCACACCATGGCCGGGCCGGACACCTCCGCCACGTACTACCAGGATGTGCGTGTCGCACACACCGACATGGTGGGTCCGGAGAACGGCGGCTGGGGCCTGATCGTCAACCAGCTCAATTTCGAGCGTGTCGCACTCAGCGGCGCTGGACATCTGGTCATGGCGCTGCGGTACACCATCGACTGGGCCCGGGAAACCAAGACCGCCGACGGCGCCCGTGTGATCGACAGCGAGTGGGTGCGAACGAATTTGGCTCGAGTACACGCCAAAGTCGAGTACCTGAAGCTACTGAACTACGAGATCGCGGCGCGCGTCGATGCAGGGAACACCGCCCCTCGCCCGTGGGATGCCTCCGCCTGCAAGGTATACGGCACCGAACTGGCGACCGAGGCGTATCGGCTGCTGATGGAGATTCTCGGACCGCAGGCGCATCTGCGCCAGGATTCGCCGGGGGCGCAACTGGGCGGTGTCCTCGAGCGGCTGCATCGCGCCAGCCTCATCATGACCTTCGGCGGCGGCACCAATGAGGTGCAGCGCGACATTATCGCCATGTTCGCCCTGAAGCAGCCGCCGTCTGTGCGCTGAATATTCTCGAAAGCTAGGTATTCACTATGGATTTCACTCAAACAGAAGCTCAGCAAGATCTTGCCCGGCTGACCGGCGAGGTATGTCGCGAGCTGGTCACGCCGGAGCGGCTGCGTGAGCTCGACCGGAATGCCGACGCCAACGGCGAGGCGGTCGTACGGTTCGACGAACAGCTGTGGAAAGCGCTCGCCGGCGCCGGCGTCCTGGCCGCGGCGTTGCCGTCGACGGTGGGGGGTGACGACTTCGGCGTGCTGGAGCGGACCGCCGTCCTGCGAGAGCTAGGCAAATCCGTCGCGGCCGTGCCCTATCTGTGCTCCATCGCGCTCGCGGCGGATGCCCTCGCCGCGTTCGGTTCGGACACCCAGCGAGAATTCGCTACCAGGGCGGCGTCCGGCGAGATCATTCTGACCGTCGCCCTGAGCGAGGCCCTGAATTGGGAACCGCGTGAGCCGCTCACGATCGCGGCCGACGCCGAGGGCTGGAAGCTGACCGGGGCGAAGAACGCCGTACCGTTCGCGGCACAGGCGGAACGAATTCTGGTGCCCGCAACGGTCGGCGGATCAACCGCGCTGTTCCTGGTGCATCCCGGCGCCGAGGGCGTGACCCTGACTCCGCAGGTCCCGACCGACCGTAGCGCCGAGTACGCGGTGGAATTCGACTCCGTGCGGGGCGAATTGGTGGGTTCGGTCGAACAGGGTGCGGATATCATGAACCGGCTTCTCGAGCACGCGTGGCTCGGCACCGCCGCGAGTCAGCTGGGCACCCTGGAACGGGCGCTGACGCTGGCCGCCGACTATGCCCGCGACCGTGAACAGTTCGGGCGCAAGATCGGTAGCTTCCAGGCGGTTGCACAACGGCTGGCCGACAGCTACATCGATGTGCAAGGCCTGCGCCTCACGGTGACCCAGGCTGCGTGGCGGCTGGCCGAGGGGTTGTCCGCCACCGCCGAGGTACACACCGCGAAGTTCTGGGCGGCCGAGGCGGGTCACCGGGTCGCACACGCGGTCGTGCACGTGCACGGTGGGGTCGGGATCGATCGGGACCACATCGTGAACCAGTACTTCACCGCCGCCAAGCACAATGAATTCGCGCTCGGTGGTGCGACGGATCATCTCCGGGCGCTCGGCGCGACGCTGGCCACGGCCCTGTAGGGGCACGGAATGAGTGAAGTCCGGTCGAACGCCGCCGCGCGGACCACTGACGGCGACTGGCCAGGCGAGGCCGAAGCCGTGGTGGTCGGTGCGGGAATGTCCGGGATCTGCCTCACTCGGGCGCTCAAACTCCATGGCATCGAGGACGTTGTGGTCCTGGAGAAGAGCGATGACGTGGGTGGGACCTGGCACCACAACAGGTATCCGGGCGTCGCCTGCGATATTCCTTCTCCCGCATATTGTTTCAGCTTCGCCCTGCACGACTGGAGCCGGCTGTTCGCCCCGGGCGCGGAGATACACGACTACCTCCGGCAGGTCGCCGCGGACAACGACGTGGTCCGGCATATCCGATTCGAAACCGAGTTGCTGGAAGCGGTGTGGGACTCGCGTGCTCATCGCTGGATTTGTGAGACCAACCGGGGTTTCATTCGCGCACGGTTTCTCATCCTCGCGACGGGCGTCCTGCACAACAAGAACATCCCGCCCATCGCGGGAAAGGCGGAGTTCGCCGGAACGATGTTCCACTCCTCGGAGTGGCCGGAGGACTTCGATCCAGCGGGCAGGCGGATAGCGGTCGTCGGCAATGGTGCGTCCGCGGTGCAATTCGTTCCGGCCGTGCAGCCTATGGCCGAACGCCTGGTCGTGCTGCAACGCACACCGGCGTGGGTACTGCCGAAAAATGATGTGGTCCACAGGAAACTGAACCGTCACCGGGCGCAGCGCCGGCAACGCCGGCTACGCGGGCTGGTGCTCACGCTCCTGGAGCTGTTCCATTTCGTAGCCGCCCGCGCAGAGCGCTCGCGGCTGGTGGAATGGGCCGCGCGCAAGCATCTACGCGACTCGATCAAGGATCCCATCCTGCGCGCGGCGCTCACCCCCGACTACCGCATCAACTGCAAGCGAGTGCTCCAATCCAACAGGTACTACCCTGCTGTCTCCAGTGCCAACGTCGACTATGTCGCCGCCGGGTTGGTGAGGATAACCGAGAACTCGGTCATCGCCGCCGATGGCCGGGAATTCTTGGTGGACACGATCATTTGGGGAACCGGCTTCGAGCCGGGGCACACCGAGGTGCTCAAACGTATTCGAGGCCGTGACGGCGCGGACATGTCCGGAACGGATCACGCGTACAAGGCGACGACCATGGCCGGATGCCCGAACATGTTCGTCATGGTGGGGCCGAACGGGATCACGGCCTCCAACCCTCTCGTCTCCGAGGCACAGACTCGTTACATCTTGTCGGCGATAGACACATTGCACCGCAGGGGCGTTCGTACCGTGGAGGTCACCTTGGCTGCCGAGCGCGCGTGGAACCGGGATAAGGACGCCAAGCTCGCCGCCTCGGTATGGAACGCCGGGGGCTGCTCGAGCTACTTCCACAATGATCGTGGTGTGAACACGGCGCTGTGGCCGGGACCGCTTCGGGACATGAAAGAGCAACTCAGCGTGTTCGACATCGAGAACTATTCGATCACCTAGATGTACGCCGAGACTCGGTCGGAGAAGTCGCGGTGCGCCACCGCGCTACTCCGGCCGGATCATCGCGCCACGCACCGGGGAGGTCACTCGGGCGGGCGTGTTCGTGGCGCCGGCGACGACGCTCGGGCCGTAGAGGCGAATCTCGTCGTCGATCGTCTCGGATCGCTGCGAACTCGCCAGCGCGATCCGTGCACCGCTGACCAGGGCTGCCTCGGCGGCCGCTAGAACCGCCGAATCGGCCAGCGCGCCTGTGCAATACACGGTGTCGCGATAGTCGACACTGGTCACGGACACAGCCGCGTAGGCCCGGGCGGCCCACTGTGCGTTGGTGAAGACCTCCGCCTCGGGCCGAGCCTCCCGGCCGCTCGGCGACGCCGTGGCGAAGCTGAACAGGACGACAGCCGGTTCGTCCGCGGTCCCGGGGTTCGGGGCGTACCAGTCCGGCAACCGCACCAGCGAGGAGTCAATCTCGTCGAGATACATCTCGTTGTGTGTGAGCAGCTTTCGGCTTTCGGACGACTCGTCGTCGGCAAGCACCAGGAGCCGGAAATCGTGCTCACCGATCCGGTCGATATCCATCGGACCCGCTACGACCGTGCCGACTCGGGCGTGCGCCGCAGCGGCCGCGAGATGCTGGTCGGCCGGTAGCAGAACCGCCACCGCGCCGAGCCGGGATAACGCGGCCATGGCGATCAGCGTTCCAGGGCGCAATCCCGGCACCACCCCTACACGGTCGCCAGGAGTTACGCCGACCGCGATGAGCGCGCGCACGATGGCGTCGATCCGCCCGTTCATATCCGACTCGGTATATGCCCGGCCGGCGTGGAGCAGGCAATCCCGGGAGGAAGCGCGTCTGCTCCAGGTCAAGCCCAGCGAGATTCGAGTAGCGGGGCGAATCCGGCCGGCCCGGACGAGTCGAGGCGGGGCGAACAGCGCGCCTTTCGAGCCCGGCTTCCGGCCGGCAACCGGCGCGGTCGCCGTGGCCATCTCCACAATCTGCTCAGGCCGCGATCCTGCACCCTCGTGCCAGCGTAGCCAATCGGCGATGGTGGGCCAGGTGTCGCGGACGGCATCGCCCCCGGAGACCATCTTGTAGTGCCCGGCATCGACGCCGATCTCGTAGACGGGAGCACTACGGGCCGCGTGCGTGATGCCGCGTACCGACGCCGCAGGAGCGAGTTGATCTCGATGTCCGATCACACCCAGGATCGGACAGGTCGATTCGGCCATGCTGTACACCCGGCCGCCGATCACGAACCCGCCGTTGCGCAAACGATTCCCGATGGCGAACTGCCGTAGTAGATCCGATGCGGCCGGACCTGGGTAGCCGATCCGGCCCTCGCCCGCCATGAACCGGCGCCTGCGCTCCTGCGCGGGCGAGAGCGTGGGCGCCGAGCGATTCCGCAGGCTTCGCGCGCGGTTACGCACCATGCTCACCGGATCGACCAGATCCCACCAGGTTTTCAGCACGGTATCGGTGATTTGAGCGCCCTCGCGCACGGTCTCAGCGAGGTAGTTCGCCACCCTGGGACCGAAGGGCAGCCCGGCGGCAGTCCAATCGACCATGCTGCCGATGCCCACTATGCTCGCGATCCCCGAGCCGCGCCGGTACGCCGCGGTCAGGTAGGCGAACATACCGCCCTGGCAGTATCCGACCAGGTGTACTTCGCGGCCTGTTTGCTTGCCGATCGTGTCCACGACCGCGGACACGGCGAGCACGTGATCGTCCAGCGTGCGCGTCCAGCCGTTTTCCTCGGTCGCCGGCGAGCCGAAATCGATTACCCAGGGATCGATTCCGGCATTGCGGAGGAGCGCGACCGCCCCTTGCTCGGCATCGAGATCGAACACCTCGGCGGACATCATCAGCGGCGGTATCAGGACGGCTGCCGGTCCGCTCGCGGGCCGCTGTGGAAAGTAGCGCCGCAATCGGTACATGGGCCGGCCTTCGATGACGGCGTATGGACTAGTGACCGGATTCATCGCGCTCCCCAGTGAAATCGGCTGGCACACACCGTCTCCGGTGAAGCCTCACAGCACAGATAGAACGAGTTCTAGTGAAAAGTGAGGAGATGGTCCATATGTCTTTAGTCACAGCGGATTTTTGCGAAGAATCACTGTCATGATCGGTAGAACACGTTATAGCCTCGAAGACGGAGTGGGGTTCTTGATCACAAGAGCAGCGAAATCTCAAGCGCTGCAACGTATATGCGCAACGTCGCGCTGTGGACGTGAAACGGATTGGCGGAGCTGTGCACGAGCGCTTCGCCGATGGGAGGGCATATCGTGGAGAAATTCGACTGTCCGGTGCACCGATATCCGTCGGCGGCGACGCGATCGCTCGGCCTGGATCCGGTAATGGACGAGGTGCGTGCAGGATCCGGAATCGCGCGGGTGAGATATCCCTACGGTGACACCGCTTGGCTGGTCACCGGTTACGAGGACGTCCGCGCCGTCTATTCGAAGAAGGCATTCACTCGCACCGGTATGTCACAGGAATCGGCGCCACGACTGACGGCGGGCCTGCTGCTGCAGGGTGGCATCGGCAGTCTCGACGACAGCGTTCACATCAAACTGCGCCGGGTCATCGGCAGGGAGCTGACCGGCGCGCGTATGGCCGGGTTGCGCACCGCTACCGAATCGATCATGGCTCGGCGCCTGGCCGAACTCGCGAGCGAGCGGAGGGGCGACTACGTATCCGTTGTCGCCAAACCATTTTCGCTGAACGTGCTGGGCGAGCTCGTCGGTATCGCCGAAGCCGATCAACCACTCACTGGCGAGCGAGTGAGCGCGCTGCTGTCCGACGCCTCTACCTCCGAAGAGGGTGCCTCGGGCGCGGAGACCGCACTCACCGAACTCGGTGCCTTCGTCATGGAGCTCATTCGTGATCGCAGGGCCAATCCCACCTCGGATTTGGTATCCGACCTGGTGCGCCACGGCGACGATCTCGAGAAGTGGGAGTTGGTGACCGTGGTTTTCGCTCTCATCGTCGGCGGCTACGAATCCTCCGCGCACATGCTCAGCAAGATCGTGTTGCGACTGCTGCTCAGCCCGGACCTGCGGGCCGAGCTGCGCGCGTATCCCGAGCGGATCCCGGCGGCGGTAGACGAACTGCTGCGCACCATCACCTTGGCCGGCGGTGAGGGACTGCCGTGGCGGGTGCGCGAGCCGGTCCAGCTGGGCGGAGTCGATCTGACGCCCGGTGAGTTCGTTGTACCGGCCATCGGTGCGGCCAACCTGGATCCGGCCGTCTTCAGCGATCCGGACCGGATCGATACCGGTCGAAACGCCAAGGCTCATATGGCGTTCGGGCACGGTACCCGCTATTGCCTGGGTTCGCAGATCGCTCGGATGGAACTGGAAGTCGCGGTCGGAATGCTGCTGCGGGACTATCCGGACGCTCGGTTGGCGGTCGATCCCGCCCAGGTGCGGTGGCACAGCGGCTCGGCGGTCTGGCAGCTGGCGGAACTTCCGGTGGATCTGGGAGTAGCAGCCGGACGCGAGGAACCCGTGCTGTTCGAGGGTGCTGACCTATGACAACGGGATCGTGCCGATGACCGTCGGAATCCTGCGCACCGGTGCGTATGTCCCACCCCGGGCGGTGGACAACACGACCATCGCCGAGTGGGCCGGAACCACCCCCGAGTGGATACGCGATCGCACCGGAATCGACACCCGGCGCTACGCGGATGACCGCGAGGCCACCTCCGATCTGGCGTTCCAGGCGGCCGTCGACCTGCTTGGCCCGCGCGAGGGCTGGCCCCGGATCAACAGTGTCATCGTCGCCACCTCGACCGGCGATCAGGCCCAGCCCGCCACCGCCGCCGCGTTGCAGGACAAGTTGGGATTGACTGGAATACCGGCGTTCGATCTGAACTCGGTCTGCGTGGGGTATCTGTTCGCGTTCGAGGTGGCTGCGGGGCTGATCGCGCGCGGCCGTGACGACGGAGTCGCTCTCGTGGTCGGGGCCGACATCTACTCCAGGATCATGAATCGGGCCGACCGCAAGACGGTGAGCCTGTTCGGCGACGGTGCCGGTGCGACCCTGGTCGGACAGGTGCCGACGGGCTATGGACTGCTCGCGTCCAGATTGGTCACCGACGGTGAGTTGCGCTCGCTGGTAGAGGTTCCCGGTGATACGGGGCTGTTCCGGATGGACGGCCGCGCGGTACGCGACTACGTTCGCACGACACTGCCGAAACTGGTGTTCGAGGTGCTGGATGAATCTGGGTTCACACTCGCGGACATGGACCGGATCATTCTGCACCAGGCCAATACTCGGCTGCTCGAGACGCTGATCCGGGAACTCGGCATGGACCCGGATCGGGTGCCGCTGACCGCGCCCCGCTATGGGAACACCGGTGCGGCCTCGATCCCGATCACCCTGCACAGCGCTCATCGGGAACGCCCGTTGCGGCGTGGCGAGCGGATCCTGCTGGCCGGAGTCGGCGGTGGCATGAGCGCCGGGGCGGCGGTCTTGACGTGGTATTGACGCGAACCGGAAGGAAGTCCAGCCGATGCGACTAGAAGGAAGAGCCGCGGTGGTGACCGGTGGCACCCGAGGGCTGGGCTTCGCGATCGCGAAAGCGTTTCTCGCGGAAGGTGCCTCGGTCATGGTCTCGGCCCGAACCGCCGGGGACTTTCAACTCCTGAAGAGCGAATACCCCGATCGCTGTCTGTTCCATCCGGCCGACGTCGCCGACCCGAACTCGGTCGAGCGACTGATGGCCGCGACGGTGGAAGCGCTGGGGGGACTGGATGTGGTGGTCGCCAATGCCGGGGTCAGCTGTGACGGTCGGATCGAGGATCTCGAGCCCGCGGCCTGGGATGCCATGGTTACCACCAACCTCACCGGCACCTTCCTGTGCACCCGCGCAGCTGTGCCGCATATGCGCGATCACGGTGGCGTGATCATCAACATGTCGTCGTCCATGGCCAGCCGGATAGCGGTCGGCGCGGCCGGCTACAGCGCCACCAAGGCGGCCATCGAAATGTTCACCCGGACCAGCGCAATAGAGCTGGGGCAGTACGGAATCAGGGTAAATGCGCTCTCTCCGGGAATCCTCGACGCCGGTATGGGCGGGCGGCTGGCCGAGAACGACCGTGTGTGGGCCGCGTATCGCAAGCGATTCGCACTCGGTCGGGCCGGACGGGTCGGCGAAGCCGCACAGGCGGCGGTCTTCCTCGCTTCCGCTGACGCTTCCTACGTCAACGGAGCGGTTCTCGATGTCAATGGAGGTTTGATGTGGGCGTGACCGATCAGCGCAACGAATCGTTCATCGAGCCGGAGGTTCAGCGGCTCATCGAACTCGGACGTAAACACGTGATGGGTATGGAATACACCGACGCGGAACAGGTCTGGATCAGTTCGGGGATGGAACACTTGCTCCTGCGCACCGTGGGTAGAAAGAGCGGCAAACCGCACAAGGTGGCGCTTCCGTTCTGGATCGACTCGACGGGGTGCCGCGTCGTCGTGGCTTCCTTCGTCGGCGCACCGCGTCATCCGGCCTGGTACTGGAACCTCACCGACAGTGAAGCCAACGCGAAGGTTCGAGTGAAACTGCGGTCCGGTGAGCTGCTCGCCCGCCCCGAGATCGTGGAGGAGCCCGAATATCACCGGTTGTGGGACGCGTTGACCACGGACCGGGAATTCTACCGAGATTACCAATCCCGGACCGAGCGCCGGATTCCGCTGGTGCGGTTACACGAACTGTGAACGACGTGAACGCGGCCGCGCTGCAAGGTGTTCCGGTGACGGCGCTGTGGACCCTGTGGAGCCGTGCGGTCGAATCTGCGCGTAATGACAGCGAATTCACCGATCCACTGGCGGAGCAGGTGTGCGCGGGCCTCGACTTCGACTACCGGAGCTTCGGCACCCCGTCCCAGACTCAAGTGCTGCGGGCGCGCACCATTGACGCGGAAGTCGCACGTTTCCAACGAGTTTCGCCCGATGGGACCGTGGTCGCCCTGGGTGAGGGCCTGCAGACGACGTACTGGCGACTGGGCGCGCCGGACCTGAACTGGATTTCGGTGGACCTACCCGAGATGATCGCGCTGCGCGAGCGATTGCTGCCGGCCGGGCCGTGGAATCGCGGCGTGGCGATGTCGGCTCTGAACCGTTCCTGGTTCGATCTGGTCCCCGCGGGTGAGGTGCTGATCACCGCTGAGGGATTGTTCATGTATCTGCAGCCGGATGAAGTCTACGGGTTGATCGGCGATATGGCGCGGCGGTTTCCCGGGTCGAGTTTGATCTTCGATGTCCTTCCGCCCTCCTTCACGGCCCGCACCGTCAAGGGCACGACGCTGGCCCGCAATTCGACCTACGTGGTACCGCCGATGCCGTTCGGTCTCACGGTGGCCGAGACCCGGGCGTTGCCGCGGCGAATACCCGGTGTCAGCCACTACCGCGAGCTGGTGATGACACCCGGCCGCGGTTGGTGTCGGCCGGCCGTCCTCACGCTGATGCGCAAGGCGCCGGTGATCCGCAATCACCGGCACCTGATCGCGCGATTGACATTCGACGAGTGACGGGCGACGACGGCGGCCTCCACCGGAATCGGTGGAGGCCGCCGTGGTGTGCCGGCCCTAGCCGCTGATGTCCGGATCGACGTCGTCGTCGGTGAGCAGGGCGCTGCCCGCCACCCGATCGTGCGCCAGGGCGTCCAGGAAGGCCCGGGCCCAGCGGTCGACGTCGTGGGTAAGGACCTGGCGGCGCAGCGAGCGCATCCGCCGGCGGCGGGTGTCCCGGTCGTCCTCGATGGCGCCCGCGATCGCGTCCTTGACGCTGTCCAGGTCGTGCGGGTTGCACAGGTATGCCTGGCGCAATTCCGCTGCCGCACCGGTGAATTCGGACAGCACCAGGGCGCCGCTGAGGCCGCCCTGGCACGCCACGTACTCCTTGGCGACCAGATTCATGCCGTCCCGCAGCGGGGTCACCAGCATGACGTCGGCGGCCACGAAGAACGAGACCAGCTCCTCCTTGGGGATGGGGCGGTGCAGGTAGTGCACCACCGGGTAGCCCACCCGGGCGAACTCGCCGTTGATCCGGCCCACCTGGCGTTCGATGTCGCCGCGCATCTGCTTGTAGGACTCGACGCGTTCGCGGCTCGGCGTGGCCAGCTGCACCATCACCGTGTCGGCCGGGTCGATCCTGTTCTCGTGCAACAGCTCTTCGAGCGCCGCCAGCCGAATGTCGATGCCCTTGGTGTAGTCCAGGCGGTCGACACCCAGCAGGATGGTCTTCGGGTTGCCCAGTTCGGCACGGATTTTCGCCGCGCGTTCGCGCACGCCGCGCCGGCGCGAGTACTCGTCGAGCTCGGTCGAGGCGATGGAGATGGGGAACGCGCCCACGCGCACGGTGCGGAAACCCACCTGCACCACACCGAGTTTCGAGCGCACGCCGACGTTGCCGCGCGAAGTCGGCTGCCCGGCAAGCCTTCTGGCCAGATATAGGAAGTTCTGTGCGCCACCGGGGAGGTGGAAGCCGATGAGATCCGCACCCAGCAGACCCTCGACTATCTCTGTGCGCCAAGGCATCTGCATGAACAGCTCGACCGGCGGGAACGGGATGTGTAGGAAGAAGCCGATCGTCAGATCGGGGCGGAGCATGCGCAGCATCTTGGGCACCAGCTGCAACTGGTAGTCCTGCACCCAGACGGTGGCGCCCTCGGCGGCCACCTTGGCGGTGTACTCGGCGAAGCGGCGGTTCACCTGTACGTACGCCTGCCACCACTTGCGGTCGTAGACCGGGCGCACGATCACATCGTGATAGAGCGGCCACAGCGTGGCGTTGGAGAAACCTTCGTAGTAGTCGGCGACCTCTTCCGAGGACAACGGCACCGGATGCAGATCCAGCCCGTCCTCGGTGATCGGGTCCATCTCGACGTCGGGAACACCGGCCCAGCCGACCCATGCGCCCTTGTTATTGCGGAGGACCGGTTCCAGTGCGGTGACCAGGCCCCCGGGACTGCGCTTCCATCGTGTGGTGCCGTCGGGCAGGCGTTCCAGGTCGACCGGTAGCCGATTGGCTACGACGACGAAGCCGGAACCGGCGCCCGAACTGTCCGGGTTCACGTTCTCATTCGCCTCGCGTGAGGGGAGCGATGCCCAGCATCGAGAGCAGCATGCGGCATTCGTCCGCATCGGTGGCGTAGGCGGCCACGACGCGCTGCGCCTGACGCGCGGTCTCGTCGGCGAGTGGTTCCAGTTCGTCGTCCGCGATGTCGTTTGCGCTGCTCTTCGCGGCCATCATGATGTCCTCTCGGGGAATTCTGCTCGAGTGTCGCGGAGTCCATCGTATCTGGCCTCGGATCCTCAACCGCACCCCTCGGCACACAGCGAGCCGGAAACGCAATGGACCGGGGATCTGAAACATCGCGGGGCCGGAACCCGACAACCGGTGCGGAAGCAGGTCCGAATCGCGACCGCTACGGTGAGCGTGGAAACCAGTCGCTCGAATCGGATGAAGGGGTAGCCAGAATGCCGTTGGCCACGGTGAACGGAATCTCGCTGAACTACCAGGTCAAAGGGGACCGCACCCGGGGAACCGACGTCAAGGGCGCGGGGCCGCTGGTCGTCATGATCATGGGTACCGGCAGTCCGGGCCGCGTGTGGGAACTGCATCAGGTGCCCGCGCTGGTGGCCGCCGGATACCGGGTCTGCACCTTCGACAATCGCGGCATCGCACCGTCCTACGAGGCGGCCGACGGCATGACCATCGATGATCTGGTGCGCGACACCGCCGCCCTCATCGAATTCCTGGACGAGGGCCCGGCGCTGGTGGTCGGGCAGTCCATGGGGTCGCGGGTCGCCCAGGAACTGGCGCTGGCCCGACCCGATCTCGTGCGCAAGGCCGTCTTCCTGGCCGGGCACGCCCGCCTGGACCAGTTCCAGCGCACGCTCTCGCTCGGTGAGCACGCGCTCGACGATTCCGGGGTGCAGCTGCCGGCCAAGTACGAGGCCGCGCTGACCGCGCTGATGAACCTGTCCCCGGCGACCATGGCCGACGTCAACGCCGCGCGCGACTGGCTGGACCTGTTCGAGTTCACCGGCGGGCCGTCCAAGCCCGGCGTGCGCGCCCAGCGCCGCATGGACCACGACTTCGAGCGCCTGGCGGCCTACCGGGCGATCAACGTGCCGTGCCTGTCGGTCGGATTCGCCGATGACCGCATGATTCCGCCCTATCTGTCCCGCGAGGTCGCCGAGGCCATCCCGGGCGCTCGGTACCACGAGATCCCCGATGCCGGGCACTTCGGCTACCTGGAACGACCCGAAGCGGTGAACAAGATCCTGCTGGAATTCTTCGCCGCGTGAAGGTAACCGCCCGGGCGTAACACCACCCTTGCTAGGGTCGAATCAACGTCGGGGGCTAGTCCCGTCGCCGCGGTGCCCTACCGTGGTCGACGGACGAACCGTCAGCGTTCCCGTACACAGCGCCAGTATCCAGTGAGGTGAAATGAGCACCAATCCCTTCGACGACGAAGACGGCCGGTTCTTCGTCCTTGTCAACGACGAGGAGCAGCATTCGCTGTGGCCCGCCTTCGCCGAGGTCCCGGCGGGTTGGCGAGTCGTCTTCGGCGAGGACTCACGCGCCGCGTGTGTCGAGTATGTCGAGAAGAACTGGACGGATATGCGTCCGAAGAGCCTGCGTGATGCCATGGCCGCCGATGACGCGGCCCGTCAGGCGGCGCAGTCCTGACAAGAGCGGTTGACCCGATACTGCGTGGGAACGATTCCGAACGCGGCCGGTGGGGCCACAAGCCCCGCCCGGCCGCCGCTCGGCCCTGACCCCGACGGTATCGAAATCACCTGGGGAACCCGGCTTTTCCGCGCAGCCGGCCTACCTGGTTATGATGGGCACCGCTTTCCCGCCTCCTTAGCTCAGTGGTAGAGCACCGCTCTTGTAAAGCGAAGGTCGTCAGTTCAATCCTGACAGGGGGCTCCCCCGCCTCCCCGCGACTTTTACGGTCGCCGGGGAGGCCATTGCGTTTCATCCCCGGACTCACCTACGAAGGTGGCTGAGTTCTGGGCGTACCCCGGGAGTTACCCCGAAGGTCGCGAGATCAGGCGTTGCGTACCCCTTTCGGCTCGCCTTCGGCATCGCGCTCGGGGGTTGATCAGGCCGTGTGATCTCGGCGGTCTGCGGTCTGCGGTCTGCGCGGCGGCGGACTTGTCGTTTCCTGTTCTCGGGGATTCTTGGTTCGCGTGTTCGGGTTGGTGTGTCTCCGCGCGGGTGTACATCATGTACATGTTGTACATACGGGGTGTTCGGGGATCGAGGAGCCGATGACGACCAGCGAACGGATTACCTCTGTGCGTCGCTACGATTCGATGAATCGGGCGCGGGAGAACTTCAGTCAGATGTTGACCGCCGCCGAAGAGGGAAATGTCGCGGTGGTTACGCGGCGGGGTAAGGACTCGGCGCTGGTGCAGGTCGGGCGGCTGAGATGGCTGCTGGCGCACATCATTCGGCCGCATGAGCCGCAGGTGGTGCGGGAGAACGGGGCCTGGGTCGCGTACCTGCCGGGGTTGCCGCTCGCGGTGGAGGAGGCCGATTTCGGGACGGCGATCGAGGTGCTCATCGACGCCATGCGTGAATACGCCTCCGACTGGCAGGAACGGCTGCATGCCGCGCCCAACCATCGCAACAACGTCGACTTCGTCCAGTTCGTCGAGCTATCGACGGATGACCAGCTGAGAGAATGGTTGACGGCGGCCGAGCAGTGACGGCGCACCGTCCCGGCACCAAGAAGGCGCACGAGACCTTCTGCCGGAACGACGAATGGGCGCAGGTGCGGAATGCCAAGGGCGGCACCGTTGCTCATCACAGCACGTGGGAGCTCGAGCTGACCGACGGCCGGATCCTGCGGACCCGCATCTCCCGTCCCGCAGACAGCACCGACCATGGGCCGAAGATGTGGTGCCAGATCCTGAAGGAGCAGCTCGAGGTCAGCTCGGCCGAGTTCTGGGCGTGCGTCGATGACCGGGTCCGCCCGGTGCGGGTGTCCGTCGTCGCGATCCCGGCCAAGGAGCCCATACCGCTCGGTGTCGTCGAGAAACTGCTGCGCCTGGTGGGCCTGACCGAGGACGAGGTCGAGCACCTGACCAAGGAACAGGCGGTTGAGCGGCTGAATCAGTTCTGGGCCGAGCAGTAGCCGGCCGCCGGGGGCTCGCAGGAAACTCACAGGGAAGGTCCAGGGAGATCACCGGGGGTGCGCGCAGGATGGGGGTATGAGCGGTGTGGGGTCTGTGCGCGAGGTCGAGGCCAAGGTGCTGGTTGTCGACGACGAGCCGATGATCGTCGAATTGTTGTCGGTCAGTCTGCGGTTCCAGGGGTTCGAGGTCGCTACGGCGGGGAGCGGGACCGAAGGGCTGGACCGGGCGCGGAGCTTCCGGCCGGACGCGTTGATCGTGGACGTCATGATGCCGGGGATGGACGGGTTCGGGTTGTTGCGGCGGCTGCGGGCGGACGGGATCGACGCGCCGGTGTTGTTTTTGACCGCGCGGGACGAGGTGGAGGACAAGGTCACCGGGCTCACGCTGGGGGCGGACGACTACGTGACCAAGCCGTTCAGCCTCGAAGAGGTGGTGGCGCGGTTGCGGGTGATCCTGCGGCGGGCCGGGCACAGCGCGCCGATCGAGAAGTCCTCGCGGCTGCGGTTCGCCGACATCGAACTGGACGACGACACGCACGAGGTGTGGAAGGCGGGGGAGCCGGTGCCGCTCTCGCCCACCGAATTCACGCTGCTGCGATACTTTCTCGTCAACGCGGGCACCGTGCTGAGCAAACCGCGAATTCTGGATCACGTGTGGCGCTACGACTTCGGCGGTGAGGTCGGGGTGGTGGAGACCTACGTGTCGTACCTGCGCAAGAAAGTAGACACGGGCCCGGATCGGCTCATTCACACCCTGCGCGGGGTCGGCTATGTCATGCGGGAATCGCAGCGCACGCCGGGCGCGCGATGACCGAGCCCGCCCCGGCCGGCCGCGCACTGCCCGGCGGGACGGCGTCACCGCGCGAAACCGGTGTGCGAGCGGCACTGTCGAACCGGCTGTCCGCGATCCCGCTGCGCACCACCCTGGCGCTGGCGCTGGTCTCGCTGGCGGGTCTGGGCCTGCTGGTCTCCGGGATCGGTGTCACCGCGCTGATGCGGGACGTCCTGGTGGACCGCATGGATCGCCAGCTCGCCGACGCCAGCCACGGCTGGGCCGCGCCGGGCGCGCGCCGGCCCGAGGTGCTGCCGCAGCCGGCCGAGAACAAGGAGCGCCCGCCGGACCTGATGTATGTGCGGGTGGAGGATTCGACCGGCAAGAACACCCTGCACCTGGACGTGGGCACGGGGCAGCCCGATGTGCCCGCCGACCTCGGGAACAAGCCGATCACGGTCGGCTCGGTCGGCGACGCGGGGGAGAAGTGGCGGGTACTGCGGGTGCGCACCGACAAGGGCACCAGCACCCTGGCCCTGCGGATGGATCAGACCCGCTCGATCCTGGACCGGCTCATCCTCTTGCAGGCCGGCATCGGGCTGGCCGTGCTGACGGCGCTGGCGTTCGTCGCGCGCCTGGTGATCCGGCGCAGCCTGCGGCCGCTGCAGCAGGTCGAGCAGACCGCCGCCGCCATCGCGGGCGGTGATCTGCATCAGCGAGTCCCGGTGCGCGGCACCGACACCGAGGTCGATCGGCTCTCGCAATCGCTGAACACGATGCTGACCCAGATCCAGCAGGCTTTCGCGGCCACGGAGGCATCCGAGGAGGCGGCGCGGCGCTCGGAGGCCAATATGCGGCGCTTCGTCGCCGACGCCAGCCACGAACTCCGCACCCCGCTCACCAGTATCAAGGGCTTCTCGGAGCTGTATCGCCAAGGGGCGATCCAGGATCCGGCGCTGGTCATGGATCGCATCGAACACGAATCCAAGCGGATGGGCCTGCTGGTGGAGGACCTGCTCATGCTGGCCAGGCTGGACGCCCAGCGCCCGATAGAACGGCGGCCGGTGGATCTGCTCACCGTGGCCAGCGACGCCGTGCACGGCGCGCGGGCACTGGACGCGGTGCAGCACCCCGACGGTCCGGCCCGGCGCATCGACATCGAGATCTGTTCCGGCGCGGGCACACTGGAGGTGCTCGGGGACGACCAGCGCCTGCGTCAGGTGCTGGCGAATCTGGTGAACAACGCGCTCGTGCACACCCCGCCCGACGCGGCGGTGACCGTAAGACTCACCCCCGAAACGGACTACGTGCTGCTCGCGGTCGCCGATACCGGCCCGGGGCTGGAACCCGAACAGGCCGAGCGGGTTTTCGAGCGCTTCTACCGCGCCGACGATTCGCGCAGCCGGGTCAGCGGCGGTACCGGTCTGGGTCTGTCGATCGTGCGCGCGCTGGTGGCCGCGCACGGCGGCACGGTGTCGGTGGCCAGCGTCCCGGGCTCGGGCACCACCTTCACCGTGCGCCTGCCGCGCGAGCGATAGCGGCTATTCGGGGACGTTCGCGCCGTAGCCGAGATCGCGCAGCGCCTGCTTGATCTTGGCCTGGGCCTCGTCCAGCGACTCCTTGCTGGGTTCGGGATCCGCGCCGGTGATGTCGAAGTCACCGAGTTCGAACGCCGGGAACACGTGCAGGTGCAGATGCGGCACCTCCAGGCCGGCGATGAGCATGCCCGCCCGCGGGGCGTCCCATGCCGCGCGCACGGCCTGCCCGATCTTCTGCGACACCGCTGTCATCCGCGCGAACGTGCCGGGATCGACGTCCTGCCACTGATCGATCTCCTTGCGCGGCACGACCAGCGTGTGCCCCTGCGTGACCGGGGAGATGGTCAGGAACGCGACGAATTCGTCGTCCTCCCAGACGAATCGGCCCGGCAGCTGACCTTCGATGATCATTGAGAAAACAGAAGCCATGCCGGGCAGACTACGCGGATCCGGTCCGGTCGCCCGCGCCTCGCCCGCATGTCCGCCGGACATCCGGGGCGGCTCCGGATTCCGGGGGCACGGGGGCGGCGGCCGGGCCCCCGGACCGCGCCGCGCGAGCGGTCAGACGGCGACGAAGTGCGAGAGGATGCCCTGCACCTCGTAGATGTCGACCTGCCGGTTGAACCGTTTCTGCAGCGGATCGTCCGCGCCGGAGATCCAGATCTTGAGTTCGGCGTCGAGGTCGAAGGTGCCCGCGGTCTCCACCGAGAAGTGCGTGATGGCCCGGTAGGGCACGCTGTGATAGCTCACCTTGCGGCCGGTCACGCCCTGTTTGTCCACCAGGATCAGCCGCCGGTTGGTGAAGAGCAGGGCATCGCGGACCAGCAGGTACGCGGCGTAGACCTGTTCGCCCTGGCCGAGCAGCTTGCCGTACTCCTGTTGCGCCCCCGCGGGATCGATGCGTCCCGCATTGCCCATGATTCCGTCGATCAAGCCCATCGCAGGCACATCCTCAGTGTGATTCGCGGTGACCGCCGTCATCGACCATCATCCCCGTGACCGGCGGGCAGCGCACGGATACCGGGCGAGGCGACCGGCGGCCCGGCGGTGTTCGCGCACGCTTTAAGCTGTCAGCCGTGCGCGTACTCGTCATCGGTTCCGGAGCCCGTGAACATGCCCTCGTCCTGGCCCTGCGCCGGGACCCGTCGGTGTCGGCGGTGTACGCGGCGCCCGGCAACGCGGGCATCGCCCAGCACGCCGAGGTGCGCCCGGTGGACGCCTCCTCCGGCGCCGAGGTGACGGCGCTGGCCCAGGAGCTGAACGCCGATCTGGTCGTGGTCGGTCCCGAGGTGCCGCTGGTGCTCGGCGTGGCCGACGCGGTGCGGGCCGCGGGCATCGCGACCTTCGGGCCGTCGGCCGCCGCCGCGCAGATCGAGGGCTCGAAGGCCTTCGCCAAGGACGTCATGAACGCGGCCGGTGTGCGCACCGCGCATTCGGAGATCGTCGATCATCCCGGCGAGCTCGACGACGCGCTGGATCGCTTCGGCCCCACCTGGGTCGTGAAGGACGACGGCCTGGCCGCCGGCAAGGGCGTGGTGGTGACCGCCGATCGCTCGGTCGCCCGCGACCACGGCGCGGAACTGCTGGAGAACGGGCATCCGGTGCTGCTGGAGTCCTTCCTGGACGGTCCCGAGGTCTCGCTGTTCTGCCTGGTCGACGGCGAGAACGTGGTGCCGCTGCTGCCCGCACAGGATCACAAGCGGGTGGGCGACGGCGACACCGGGCCCAACACCGGCGGCATGGGCGCGTACACGCCGCTGCCCTGGCTGACCGACGAGACGCTGCGGGCCATCGTCGACGACGTGGTCAAACCCGTTGCGGCGGAGATGGTCCGGCGCGGGGTGCCGTTCAGCGGCCTGCTGTACGCGGGGCTCGCGATCGGCTCGAACGGCCCGGCCGTCATCGAATTCAACTGCCGCTTCGGTGATCCCGAGACCCAGGCGGTGCTGGCCATGCTGGACAGCCCGCTCGGCGAGCTGCTGAACGCGACCGCCACCGGCACCCTGGATCAGGTCGCCGCCCCGCGCTGGAAGGACGGCGCGGCCGTCACCGTCGTGCTGGCCGCGGAGAACTACCCGGCGCGCCCGCGCAGCGGCGACGTGATCACCGGGGCCGAATCCACCGGCACCGGAACCGAATCCGAGGTGCTGCACGCGGGCACCGCGCTGCGCGAGGACGGCGCGCTGGTCTCGGCGGGCGGGCGCGTGCTCGCCATCGTCGGCCAGGGCGCGGACCTGACCGTGGCCCGGCGCAACGCCTACGACCGCCTCGCGGGAATCAAGCTGCCGGGCGGGCATTTCCGCTCCGACATCGCCCTCGCGGCGGTGGAGGGCCGGATCAGCGTGCCGACCCCGGCGGTCTGAGAAGTCTCCGAAGACTCGGCCCCTTGCGATCACGCAAGGGGCCGAGTGCTTTCCGGGCGACGTCGTTCCGCCGGCCGTGGTGATCGGGCAGGGTCGTCCGGAGGCCGAGCCGGGCGGCGTTCGCGTGGCCGACTCGTCGCACGCGCCCCGCCGACCCGCGTTCGGACGGCAGGTGGTGCGCCCGTTCGCAAGTCGTGCCGATGTGCGTCCGAGCCGTAGCTGGGCCGGGTGCCCGCCGGAGCTTCCCGGCGGGCACCCCGCCTCAGGTGAGCATGAGCCCGTGCAGGGCCAGCCACGCCTGGGGATCCACGCGCTGCCCGTTCTGGACGATCTCGAAATGCAAGTGCGGCCCGGTGGAATCGCCGCGGTTGCCGATGCGGGCGATCTGCATGCCCGCCGGGACGCGTTCGCCCGCGGAGACGAAGAAGTCGTACATGTGGCCGTAGATGGAGATGGTGCCGTCGTCGTGCCGGATGCGCACCCACAGCCCGAAGCCCTGGGCCGGGCCGGCTTCGATGACGGTGCCCGCGGCGACCGCGTAGATGGGTGAGCCGAGCGGCCCGGCGATGTCGATGCCCGCGTGGAAGGTGCCCCAGCGCGGTCCGAAGCCGGAGGTGAACATGCCCTGGGCGGGGAGGGCGAAATTGCCGACGCCGGGCAGCACGAAGGTGCCGGGCGCGGTGGTGGTCATCCAGTCCTGATGTTCCCCGGCCACGGCGGCCGCGGCTTCGGCCTTGGCGCGTTCCAGGGTGGCGCGGGCGGCGGCGGCCACCACCGCCCCTTCGCGCAGTTTCTCGCCGTTGTTGATGGCGTCGAGATAGCGCTTGGCCGATTCCGCGGGTGTCTGCACCTGAATCGGATGCGCGCTCGGAACACGCAGCGCCGTACCGGGTTCCAGGGGCGCGTCGGTGGGGAACCGGCCCAGGGCGCCGTCCGCTCCCACGAACACGACCACCGCGACCAGCCCGGCGATCAGCACCCGATGTCCGACGGCCCAGTCCCTGGCGATCGGCGCCTGCCGTCGCGCCTCGTCCCGCCCCCGCGCGAGCAGCTCGGCCGCCTCGGCTCTCGACCGCGGTCGCCGCCCCCAGAATTCGAGCGCTCTGTCGCGCACCGCGGGCGCTCGCCCGCGCACCCACGCCACCCCCGAGGCTCCCGCCCGCGCGGCCCGGGCGACCCGCTCCCGCGCCGGAATGTCCGCGTCGCCGTGCAGCGGTAGTCGTAGCCCGGGCGTGTAGCTGTCCGGCATCGCCCGCCGCACCGTGTCCGCTTCGGGCACTGGCGCTTCGGGCTCGGACGGCCGCGCCGCGCTGCTCGAGCCGGTCCGCGCCGGGCGTAGCCGCCGGAATCCGCGACCGGCCCCACGGGCCGCCGCCGACTTGTGGACGTCCAGCCCCGGAGCCGCGGTCGATCTGCCGACACCTGTTCCACCGCCGGGTGAGGACTCGCTCTGGTCCTCGGCAATGAATGACAATTCGCCGTCGGCCTCGCGTACGGATGGCAACTCGCCACCGGTTCGTGCCTTGCCGTCCGGTGCCTCCGCGCCTTCGGCCCGGGGTGCACTCCCGGCCGCGCGGCCGCCGCGCCACCGGCCGAGCCCGCGTCTGCGCGCGGTCTCGGTTCTCGATCTTCCGGCGGGCGTGTGCGACTCGTCGCCTCCGGGTCTCGCCGTGTCTTCCGCGCCGCCCCCGGGTCTGCCGGGGCTCAGCTCGGGTGTCGAGGTGGGGTGCTCGGCCGCGGTGTAGGCGAACGGGTGGGCTGCCGCCGAGTCTTCCTCGGTGGCCGCTCCCCCCGGCACGCGTCCCTCCTCAGCCATTCACACGCCTATTACCGGACAGTGGGGAGAGCGAGTGCTCTACCGTCTGTCGGGTGCGTATCGAATCTCGGCGGTCGGCCATCCCACCTTTCTACGTCATGGATGTCTGGAAGGCAGCAGCTGAACGGGCGCGTACACACGGAGATGTGCTGGTATTGGCGGCCGGGCAGCCGTCCACGCCCGCGCCGCGCCCGGTGTTGCGGGCCACGAAGGCGGCGATGGACGCCGAGTTGCTCGGCTACACCGAGACTTTCGGCATTCTGTCGCTGCGCGAGGCGATCGCCGCGCATCACCGGAGTGTCTACGGCATCGAAGTGGACGCCGATGACGTCGTGGTGACCACCGGTTCCTCGGGCGCGTTCACCCTGATCTTCCTGGCGGCTTTCGATCTGGGCGACACCGTGGTGGTGGCCCGGCCCGGCTACCCGGCCTACCGCAACACCCTCACCGCGCTGGGCTGCCGGGTGGTCGAGCTCGATTGCGGTCCGGAGACCCGATTCCAGCCGACCGTCGCCATGCTCGAGGCGCTGCCCGAGCCGCCGGCCGGCCTGATCGTGGCGAGCCCGGCCAATCCGACCGGCACCATGATCGATCCGAGCGAGCTGGCCGCGCTGGCCCGCTGGTGCGACGAGCACGGCACGCTGCTCATCTCCGACGAGATCTATCACGGCATCGCGTACGACACCGAGTCGCCGGGGGCCGAGCCGACGTCCTCGGCGTGGGAGACCTCGCGCGAATCCATTGTCATCGGCTCGGTCTCGAAGTATTTCTCCATGACCGGCTGGCGGCTGGGCTGGATGCTGGTGCCCGCGGGTCTGCGCCCGGCGTTGCAGCGGCTGGCCTCGAATATGACGGTGTGCCCGCCCGCTATCTCCCAGTACGCGGCGGTGCACGCGTTCGGCGCGGAGGCGAAAGCCGAATTGGACGGGCATGTCGCGCGGTACGCGGCGAATCGCCAGTTGCTGCTGTCGGGGCTGCCGAAACTCGGCATCACCGATCTCGCGCCCGCCGACGGCGCCTTCTACGCGTACGCCGATATCGCGCACCTGACCGATGATTCGATGCGCTGGTGCACCGAGGTGCTGGACGCGACCGGGGTGGCGCTGGCGCCGGGCATCGACTTCGACACTGTCAATGGGTCTCACACCGTGCGGTTCTCGTTCGCGGGCGCGAGTGCCGATATCGAGGAAGCACTGGACCGGTTGGAACGGTATCTCGCCTGATTCCCCAGTCGAATCGCCCAGGGAATTGGAATCACCACAGATCGCACAGATTCGGCACAGATGAACCGATGATGACTGGCACGATTGCACCGTGACCACTGCGACGACTCCGAAAGGCGAGAAGCGTCGCCAAGCGTTGGTATGTGCCGCCGCCGAGCTACTACTCGAGGGCGGCTTCGAGGCGGTGCGGCACCGCTCGGTAGCGACGCGGGCGGAGTTGCCGCTGGCTTCGACAACCTACTACTTCGAGTCCCTCGAGGATTTGATCGCGCGCGCGGTCGAATTCTCCGGCAATGCCGAATTGGAGGCCATGCGCCGCCGGGTCGGCGAGGTGACCCATCGCCGGCGCGGCGCCGAAGCCACGGTCGATCTGGTGCTGGACCTGTTGGTCGGCCCGGAGCACAACGACGACGATGCCCGCGGCCAGCTGATCGCCCGCTACGAACGAACCGTGGCCTCGGCCCGGCATCCCGAGCTACGCGAGGTCCAGTTCCGACTACGCGCCCAGCTCGACGAGCTATTGGCCGACGTCCTACGCCGCTCCGACCGCCTGGTCCGCCCCGAGCAAACCCGCAGACTCGTCGCGGTGGTGGACGGGGCCGTGGTGACCGCCCTCGGCGAGCCCGACCCCCAACCCCGCCGCATGGCCCGCGGCGCCCTGCTGGAAGTGATAGACGTCGTCGCCCCGCCCGCCTAGCCGCGTGTCCTCACCAGCGCGGTCGCTCACATCTCCCGTATGACAGCGCTTTCCGGTTCGCGGCCGTCTCGTTCTGGACTGAGTGGAGCGGGGGAGCGAAGCGGAGGAGCGGAGGGAGGGAAGAACGAGACATAGGGGCCGCGAACCCGCCGGAGCGAAGTGCAGGCAAAATAGACTCCGTGACTTTTGTGCCGAACGTTCTTGCTACCCGTTACGCCTCTCCGCAGCTCGTGCAGCTGTGGTCGCCCGAGTACAAGATCGTGCTCGAGCGGAAGCTGTGGCTCGAGGTGCTGCGCGCCCAGGCCGAACTGGGCGTGGACGTTCCGGACGGTGTCGTCGAGGATTACGAGCGGGTCATCGACCAGGTCGACCTGAAGTCCATCGCCGACCGTGAGCGCGTCACCCGGCACGACGTGAAGGCGCGGATCGAGGAGTTCAACGCCCTCGCCGGGCACGAGCACGTGCACAAGGGCATGACCTCGCGCGACCTCACCGAGAACGTCGAGCAGCTGCAGATCCGGCTCTCGCTCGAGCATGTGTACGCGCACGGCGTCGCGGTCGCCGCCCGGCTGGGTGAGCGGGCCGCGCAGTACCAGTCGCTGGTCATGGCCGGTCGTTCGCACAACGTGGCCGCGCAGGCCACCACCCTGGGCAAGCGGTTCGCCTCGGCCGCCGACGAGGTGCTCATCGCGCTGACCCGGATCCAGGAACTCCTCGACCGGTACCCGCTGCGCGGCATCAAGGGCCCGATGGGCACCGCGCAGGACATGCTGGACCTGTTCGACGGCGATGCCGCCAAGCTGGCGCAGCTGGAGCAGAAGGTCGCCACCCACCTCGGTTTCAAGAACGTGCTCACCAGCGTCGGCCAGGTGTACCCGCGCTCGCTGGACCACGACGTGGTCTCGGCGCTGGTGCAGATCGGCGCGGGCCCTTCGTCTTTCGCGCACACCATCCGCCTGATGGCCGGCAACGAGCTCGTCACCGAGGGCTTCCAGAAGGGGCAGGTCGGTTCCTCGGCCATGCCGCACAAGATGAACTCGCGCTCGGCCGAGCGCGTCAACGGCCTGCAGGTGATCCTGCGCGGCTACGGGTCCATGGCCGCCGAGCTCGCGGGCGCGCAGTGGAACGAGGGCGACGTGTTCTGCTCGGTGGTGCGCCGCGTCGCGCTGCCGGACGCCTTCTTCGCCGTCGACGGCATGATGGAGACCTTCCTGACCATCCTGGCCGAATTCGGCGCGTACCCCGCGGTCATCGATCGCGAGCTCGAGCGCTACCTGCCGTTCCTGGCCACCACCCGCCTGCTGATCGCCGCGGTCCGGGCCGGGGTCGGCCGGGAGACCGCGCACGAGGTCATCAAGGAGCACGCCGTTGCGGTGGCCCTGGACATGCGCGAGCAGGGCCGCGAGCCCGATCTGCTGGATCGCCTGGCCGCCGACGACCGCATGCCGCTGGACCGCGCCGGCCTCGATGCCGCCCTCGCCGACCGCTCGGCGTTCATCGGCGCGGCCGAGGCGCAGACCGCGGCGGTCATCGCCCAGGTCGAGAAGCTGGTTGCGGACAATCCGGAGGCGGCGCGGTACACCCCCGGCGCGATCCTCTAGAGCGAGCGCTGTCGCGGCCCGGTTCCCTGGGAACCGGGCCGCGTCGTATCCGCGGGGTGGCCGGGCCGGCGGCGAAGGCGGCCGCCCGATCAGTCGAGGTTCTCGTATTCGGTAGTGCCCGAGCATGTCTCGTGTCAGCCTCGCCGACAAGCGGTGCGGCGCGAGCCCGACCGGCGCGTATGGCACGCTCCCAGCATGGATCCGTACACGATTTTCGCCGATATCGTCGCCGGTCGCGCACCCTCGAGCAAGGTCTACGAGGACTCGGATGTGGTGGCGTTCATGGACATTCGCCCCTTCACCCCCGGGCACCTGCTGGTCATCCCGAAGGTCCCCGCGCGCAGTCTGGCCGAGCTGGACCCGGAGGTCGGCGGCAAGCTGTTCCGGGTGGGGCAGCAGCTGGCCGCGGCGCTGCGCGAATCCGAGGTGGGCGCGGACGGGGTGAACTTCTTCCTGGCCGACGGCGTGACCGCGGGACAGGAGGTTTTCCACGTTCACCTGCATGTGATTCCCCGCACCCCCGGTGACGGCTTCGGGCTGCGCGGGCGACCCACCTCGCCGCCGCGGGCGGACCTGGATTACCTGGCCGGATCCATCCGTGGGGCAGTACAGCGAAACGCTGACATTTAATAGCCGAATCGCATTACCATATGTGAGCTACACGGTTTGCCAGGGACACGCGGAATCATGATTATTCCTCGCTATGCCCATCACTCGAGTTACGTTGGATAGCGCTTGTGATGGGCTGATGGAGGTGGGGCCATGCGTCGAAGAACCGTCGCCGCGGCAATTCTTGCGATTGCCTGCGGTTTGCTGAGTCCGGTTGCCATATCGCCGCCAGCGGCGAACGCGGCCCAGGTCGTCCGGGTGGACGAGCTGAATTCCACCCGCTCGGCCCTGTTCATCGATTCGCCCGCCATGGGCCGCGTCATTCAGGTGCAGGTATTGCATCCGGCCGGTGGCGGTTCCCGCGGCAGTTACTACCTGCTCGACGGTCTCGACCCCGGCGCGACCCAGTCCACCTGGACCCAGGCCACCGACGCCGAACCCTTCTTCCGCGGCAAGAACGTCAACGTGGTGTTGCCGATGGGCGGCCAGGCCAGCTACTACACCGACTGGATCAGCGATGATCCCCGCTTCGGCCGGTATCGCTGGGAAACCTTTCTGACACAGGAACTTCCGCCGATCGTCGACGACTACTTCAGCGGCAACGGCGTGAACGCCATCGGCGGGCTCTCGATGGGCGGCAACGCCGCCTTCACCCTCGCGGTGCGCCATCCCTGGTTGTACAGCGCCGTAGCCGGTTACAGCGCCTGCCCGGACACCACGATCGCGCAGGGCGCCACCATGTTCTCCATCGCCAATCGCGGTGGCAATCCGCTCAATATGTGGGGTCCGCCCGGCGATCCCGCCTGGGCCGAACACAATCCGGCGCTGCTGGCCGAGCGCCTGCGCGGCAAGACGATCTTCCTGTCCACCGGCACCGGTATCCCGGGCCCGCACGAGCTGGAGATCAAGCCGCAGCTGCCGGAGAACCTGTTCTTCGGCGGTCCCATCGAGGTCGGGGTGAACGCCTGTGTGAGCGCGTTCGCGTCCCGGCTGGCGCAGTTGAACATTCCCGCGCGGGTGGATTACAGCCCGGTGGGCACGCATTCGTGGTCGTACTGGCAGGACACCCTGCACGCGTCCTGGCCGACCATCGGCGGTGCGCTGGGAGCCTAGGCTCCCAGCGGCCGCGAATCGGGACGAATCAGGCGGTGGGACGGTTGAATTCGCCGTCCTTGGCCCCGGCCACGAAGGCTTTCCACTCGCCCGGGGTGAAGATCAGCACCGGTCCGTCCGGATTGCGTGAATCGCGCAGACCGATGTTTCCGCTTGCCAGGAAGGCGATTTCGACGCCCTCGGTGCGATCGTCGCTGCGCCGCCATACGACGTCCGGTTCGATCTCGCGGTTCTTGGCTTCCACCTGCGGGGCCCCCTACCTGGCTGCGGGTACTGGTCGGTGATGTAGATCGCACTCATGATGCCAGTGTTTGCGGAGCTGTCGGATCGGATATTCCATTCTGTGTCCGCGAAAGGAGGTATGTGGTGCGTACGTCTTGGTCACACCAGCGCGCTGCCCCCATCTCCGACAGCTGTGATGTCGTCCCGGAACGGTTCACGGTGGAGATGGCACAGAGCATTCTGGGGATTCACCAATCCTGCCCCACCGATCAGTGCGCCCGCCGAAAATCGGCGGTCTTCTACCTCTACGAGCACCGCGAACTGCGTCGCTGACCCCGCCGGGACACCGGCTCAGCGGCGGGCCACCCGCACCACCACGGCCAGCAACACCCCCACGGTCACCAGCAGCCCGGCCGCCAGCGCGGCCGAACCGGCGGGGAATCCCAGGAATTCGAGCGTTTCGGTGCGGTGTACGACCCGCCGGTAGTCCTTGTCCTCGGTGGCGGTGAGCGCGAAGTCCGAGGTGATCTCGGCAGGCTTCGGTATGACGACCGACAGTTCGGTCAGGTAGTCGCGGCCGTTCGCGGCGAGTTCCCGCAGCGCCGGGTCGTCGAGTTCGGTGACCCGCCCAGCGAATTCGACGTTCACCTGCTGTTTTCCACGATCCGGATCCGAGCGCTGGACCCGGTGCTCACCCAACACGTAGAGCCGCACGGTCTGGACGCTCGTCGCGGCGGACGACATGCGCATGGGGTAGACGAGCCGGTCGGCGGGGAAACTCAGCTGGACCGGATCCAGGTCCCCGCTCAGCGCCGCGGTCCCGGTGAGCCGCATGGCCACGAACGACCAGCCCTCGGCCAGGTACGGGGCCATGGTCGCGACGACCTCGGCCCGCATCACATACCCGTTCTCGTCCAGCCACGCCTGGATGCCGGAGATGTCGCCCCCGGTGAGGGTGGTCGCCTCCAGCGGACCCAGTTGCACCCGGTCCAGCACCGTCGGCGCGGCCCGTCCCGGCGCGCCGCCCATCGAGCCGTCCGCGGTCTCCTCGAACCAGCGGTGTTTCGTCACCACCTCCGGCGCGGTGCGTTCGCGCAGCTCGGTGAACACCGCGGCGTCGGCCGCGGTGACGGTGGCCGGTGCGGGCGTGGGCACGATGAGCGCCGCGTGATCTCCGCCGCTCCGCAGTGCCAGTTGCATCACGATGGTTTCGGTCGTGCCGTCCCAGCCCAGCAGGGCGACCTCGTTGCCCACCGTCGCGGTCGCGCCGGCGGGTGCGGCCACCCCGCCGCAGGCGCAGGCGGAAGCCGGTGCGGCCAAGCCGATTCCGCCCGCGGTCACGATCATCGCCGCCACCGCGACCAGGCGCACGGCCTTACTCGAGAACATGGCGGGGAGCCTAGTCAGGGGACCTTGCGGTTTCCTTGGACTCGAATGCGGGAGCGGGCGATGCGGGTCGGCGGTGGGGTGCGGGGGTGCACCACTAACGTGGACGCATGGCTTTGGACAGCAGCGACAGCGCGACCTCGAATCCCGGCGCGGCGGTGACCGCGCCGATCGCCAAGCGGGTCCCGACCCAGCGCGAGCACCACGGTGACGTGTTCATCGACGAGTACGAGTGGCTGCGGGACAAGGACAATCCCGAGGTCATCGAGTACCTGAAGGCCGAGAACGCCTACACCGACGCACAGACCGCGCATCTGGCGCCGTTGCGCGAGAAGATCTTCGCGGAGGTCAAGGCGCGCACGCAGGAGACCGACCTGTCGCTGCCGAGCCGCAAGGGCGAGTTCTGGTACTACTCGCGGACCTTCGAGGGCAAGCAGTACGCCGTGTCCTGCCGCTGCCCCATCGCGGGCCCGGACGACTGGACGCCGCCCGAGCTCGAGGTCGGCGTCGAGATCCCGGGCGAGCAGGTCCTGCTGGATCTGAACGAGCTGGCCGAGGGTCACGACTACTTCTCGCTGGGTGCGCACTCGGTGAACCACGCCGGTGATCTGCTGGCCTTCAGCACCGACTTCGAGGGCGACGAGCGGTACACGCTGCGGTTCAAGAACCTCGGGACCGGGGAGATCCTGCCCGACGAGATTCCCGGGACCGCGGGCGGCGCGACCTGGTCGGTGGACGGCACGCACGTGTTCTACGTGACCGTCGACGAGTCGTGGCGACCGGACAGCGTGTGGCGGCACCGGCTCGGCACCGGCAAGGACGACGACGTCAAGGTGTACTTCGAGGCGGATCAGCGCTTCGGGGTCGGGGTCGGCAGCACCCGCTCCAAGAAGTTCCTGGTGATCGGCGTCGATTCCAAGCTGACCAGCGAGATGCTGATCCTGGAGTCGGACAACCCCGCGGGCGAGTTCCGCGTGCTGCTGCCGCGCCGCGAGGGCGTCTCCTACGCGGCCGAGCACGCGATCATCGGCGGCCAGGACAAGGCGCTGATTCTGCACAACGACGTGGTCGACGGGGTGAAGTCGGAGAACTTCCTGCTCGCCATCGCGCCGTGGGACGACCCGGAGAACCAGACGATCCTGATTCCGCACCGCAAGGAAGTTCGGCTCGAGGATGTCGACGCCTTCTCCGACAAGCTGGTGCTGAGCTACCGCCGCGAGGCGCTGCCGCGAGTCGCGGTGTGGCCGTTGACATCCGAGGGCGGCTTCGGCGAACTGACCGAGGTCGACTTCGGGCTGACGCTGTCCGCCTCGGGCCTGAGCGTCAACTCCGAATGGGAGACCCCGACCCTGCGGATGGGTGTGCAGTCCTTCATCACCCCCGCCCAGGTCTTCGACTACGTGCCCGGCACCGGCGAGCTGATCCTGCGCAAGGAACAGAAGGTGCTGGGCCACTACGATCCGGCCGAGTACGAGCAGCGCCGGGAATGGGCGGTCGCACAGGACGGCACCCGCGTGCCGATCTCGATCGTGCAGCGCAAGGACGTCCCGGCGGGCCCGAAACCGTTGCTGCTCTACGGCTACGGCTCCTACGAGTCCAGCATCGACGCGTACCTGTCGGTGGCGCGGCTCTCGCTGCTCGATCGCGGCATGGTGTTCGCGGTCGCGCACGTGCGTGGCGGCGGCGAGATGGGCCGGCTCTGGTACGACAACGGCAAGATGCTCACCAAGAAGAACACCTTCACCGACTTCGTCTCCTGCGCACGGCATCTCATCGATTCCGGGCTGACCGCGCCGGACCGGTTGATCGCCGACGGGGGCAGCGCGGGCGGGCTGCTGATGGGCGCGGTCGCGAACCTCGCGCCGGAGCTGTTCAAGGGCATCCTCACCAATGTGCCCTTCGTCGATCCGCTGACCTCGATGCTGGACGCCTCGCTCCCGCTGACGGCCGCGGAATGGGAGGAGTGGGGAAACCCCTTGGACGACAAGGAGGTCTACGCCTACATGAAGTCCTACTCCCCGTACGAGAACGTCGAGGCCAAGGACTACCCGGCGATCCTGGCCATGACCGGTCTGAACGACACCCGCGTGCTGTACGTCGAGCCGGCCAAATGGGTGTCGGCCTTGCGGGCCACCAAGACCGGTGACGCGCAGTTGCTGCTCAAGACCGACATGACCTCCGGGCACGGCGGCCCCAGCGGCCGGTACGAGCAGTGGAAGGAAATCGCCTTCGAGTGGGCGTGGGTGCTGGACACCGTGGGGCTCGGCGAGGTCGAGCCGGCCGGTGCGGAGGCCGCCGCCGCGAGCTGATTCCGGTTCCGAACGGCGCGAAGGGGTTTGCGGATTCGATCCGCAAACCCCTTCGGCTCTACCGGGATTCGATGCCTGGTTCCGAGATCCGGATGCCTGCGGGATTATCCCGCCCGGCCTCGAAGAGCAGATCCACGGCCCGGCGGCGCGCCGTGCGCCGAGCTTCTTGCAGCCGGGCGGGTATCCCGACGCCGGCGGAATAACCCCGCGACCGGGCCCACGCGGTTCGTGTCGAGCCTCGGTGCTGTCGCTCGCCGCCGCTCCGCGGGCTGCATCCGGGACGGCCGCGTTACCTCACTTGCCTTTACCCTTTCCGGGTGTGGGCTTGCTGCCCGGCTTCGGCTTGGCAGCGGCTGTCTTCGACTTCGCCGCCGCCGACTTCGGTTTCGCGGCAGCCGGTTTCGCCGCTGCCTTCGACTTCGCCGTACCCCCGGACGATTCCGGCAGCACGTGCAGCGCGGGTGTGCGCGGCAGCGGCACCGCGGCGTGGGCGCTGTGCGTGAAGCCGCCCGCCTCCGCGCTGGTCAGCGAGGTCGCCATGGGGTGCGCCCGGAGCTGAGTGAGGCAGCGGGCGACGTCGGCCAGCAGCAGATCGGCCATATCGACGGTGAAGCCGTGCCGGATGACCGCGCGCATGATGGTCTCGTCGCCGCGGTCGGCGGGCAGGGGATAGGCGGCGATGAGCCAGCCGCGCGAGCGCAGCCGATCGGACAGGTCGTACAGGTTGAAGACCTGCTCGCCGCGCAGCCGCCAGCACACCGCGGTGATGCCGCGCAGCGGATCACCGTCGTGGATCAGCTGGAAGGGGCCGATGCGGTCCAGCCCGGCCGCGAGATGCCGTGCGACACCGTAGATCGACTCCTGCAACCGGGTGTAGCCGGTGCGGCCCAGGCGGATGAACTCGTAGTACTGGGTGATGACCTGGCCGCCGGGGCGGGAGAAGTTCAGGTTGAAGGTGGCCATGCTGCCGCCGAGGTAGTCGACGTTGAAGATGAGTTCCTTGGGCAGATCCGCGGGGGTGCGCCACATGGCCCAGCCCGCGCCCAGCGGCGCGAGTCCCGTCTTGTGGCCCGAGGCGTTGATGGACCGCACGCGCGGCAACCGGAAGTCCCACACCAGATCCGGTGCGGCGAAGGGCGCGAGGAAGCCGCCGCTGGCCGCGTCCACGTGCAGCGGGATGTCCAGGCCGGTCTTGCGTTCCAGCGCGTCCAGGGCCTTGCTGATGCCGGCGACGTCCTCGAACAGTCCGGTGAAGGTCTGCCCGAACGTGGCGACGACCATGATGGTGTTCTCGTCGCAGAAGGCCGCCACGTCCTCAGGATGCATGGTGAGCCGGTCGCCGCGCAGCGGGATCTGGCGGATCTCCACGTCGAAGTAGCGGGCGAACTTCTCCCAGCACACCTGGACCGGGCCGCACACGAAATTGGGGGTGCCGGTGCCGCCGCGTTTGCGCCAGCGGGTCTTGGCGGCGAGGCCGCCGAGCATGGCGGCTTCGCTGGAGCCGGTGGTGGAGGTGCCGAGGGTGGCGGCCGGGTCGGGTGCGTGCCACAGGTCGGCGATCATCCGCACGCAGCGCTTCTCGAGTTCGGCGGTCTGCGGGTACTCGTCCTTGTCGACGATGTTCTTGTCGAGGGACTCGTCCATCAGTCGTCTGGCCTGGTCGTCGATCCAGGTGGTACAGAAGGTGGCCAGGTTCATCCGCGAGACGCCGTCGAGCAGCAGTTCGCCGTGCACAACCTCGTAGGCGACCTGCGCGGCCATTTCCCGGTCCGGGAATCCGTGTTTGGGCGCGGTTCTGCTCAGCCCCGGCAGCGCGAACAGATCGTCGGGTTCCGGTGTGCCGCTCATTCGACCTCCAGTTTTCGCGTGAAACTGCTGGTTTTCCTCGACTGCCGAATGCTCATCGCCCACTGCGAAATTCGTTGTGGAATGTCCCGTTTCGCCGTCAAGCGATGGTTGCTGAACGATTACTATTCAGCGCTATGGACTATGAGAATGTCATAGAACAGGTGCTGGCGGTGACAGCGCCACACGTCGGGGAGGGTGCGGTCCCGGACTACATTCCCGGGCTGGCCTCGGTCGATCCCCGGCAGTTCGCGATCAGTGTGGCGACGGTCGACGGCCGGGAGTTCCACGGCGGCGACCATGCCGTTCCCTTTGCTATCGAAAGTATTTCCAAGGTCTTCGCTTTGGCGCTGGTGCTCGCGCGCAAGAACACCGGCATCTGGAAGCGGGTGCGGCGTGAGCCCTCCGGGATGCCGTTCAATGATCTGATCGAGCTGGAGCTGGAGCGGGGTCTGCCGCGCAATCCGTATATCAACCCCGGTGCCATTGTGGTAGCGGATCAATTGCTCGCCGATACCGGCGACGGGTTGGCCGCGCTGCGGGAACTGCTGCGCGCCGAGACCGGGAACCCGGCGCTCGAAGTCGACAGCGTCATCGCCGAATCCGAACTCGGCGCCGGGGATCGCAATCGGGCCATGGGTTATCTGATGGCCAGTTTCGGCAACATGCGGTGCCGGGTGGACGAGGCGCTGGATCACTACTTCCGGCAGTGCTCGTTCACGCTCACCTGTGCCGAGCTGGCGCGGGCGGGCCTGCTCGTGGCCCGGCACGGGGTGCGCGCGGACGGCAGCCGGCTGCTCGACCCCGAACCCGCCCGGCACATCACCGCGCTCATGGCGACCTGCGGAACCTATGACGCGGCAGGGGAATTCGCGTACGAGGTCGGGCTGCCGTGCAAGAGCGGGGTGGGCGGGGGGATTCTGGCGGTGGTGCCGGAGGTGTGTTCGGTGGCGGTGTGGGGGCCGGGGCTGGACGCGAAGGGGAATTCGGTGACGGGCGGGATCGCGCTGCGGGAGTTCGCGACGGCGTCCAAGCTCTCGGTGTTCTGAGCCGTGTTCTGAGCCCGGCGTCCGGACCCGCCGGGCGCGCGGATGCGGCGGTCGGCGCGCGGATGGACGAAAATGCCGGGATGACCGACGATTCCCGTACCGCCGCCCTGCGCGCGGCGGCCCGCGGCCTGATGCCGCGGGCGAAAAGCGATCTGACCGAGCTCGTTTCGTTCCGGTCCGTCTACGACGCGCGGCAGTTCCCCGTCGAGGAATGCGAAGGGGCCGCGCGGTGGGTAGCCGACGCCTTCGCCGCCGAGGGGCTCACCGATGTGGGCCTGCACGAAACTCCCGACGGCAGTAAGGCCGTCATCGCCCGCTACCCGGCCCCGGCCGGCGCGCCGACGGTGCTGCTGTACTGCCACTACGACGTGCAGCCGCCGGTCGACGAGGCCGCCTGGGATACCCCGGTCTGGGAGCTGACCGACCGCGACGGTCGCTGGTACGGCCGCGGCAGCGCCGACTGCAAGGGCAACATCGTCATGCTGCTGACCGCGCTGCGCGCCCTGCGCGAGGTGCACGGCGACGGGTACCCCGTGGGCCTGATCCTGGTGTCGGAGGGTTCCGAGGAACAGGGCACGGGCGGCCTGGAGGAGTTCGTCCCCGGCAACGCCGACCTCCTGCGCGCCGACACCCTGTTGATCTGCGACTGCGGCAATTTCGCGGTGGGAGTGCCGACCCTGACCGAAACCCTGCGCGGGAACGTGAATCTCGTCCTGACGGTCGAAACCCTCGCGAGCTCCATGCATTCGGGCATGTTCGGCGGTGCGGCTCCCGACGCCCTGGCCGCCCTGATCCACGTCCTGTCTACCCTGCGCGATGCCGACGGCAACACCACCGTCGCGGGCCTGACCAACGATCAGACATGGGACGGTGTCCAGTACCCGGATGCCCAGTTCCGTTCGGACGCAGGCATTCTCGACGGTGTCGATGTGGTCGGTTCGGGCACCGTCTCCGACATGCTCTGGGCCCGCCCCGCCCTGACCGTCCTCGGCATGGACGTCCCGCCCGTGGTGGGCTCCGCAGCGGCGGTCCAGGCGAAGGCCGCGGCCCGTGTCAACCTCCGCATCCCCCCGGGCACGGATGCGGAGTCCGCCCTGAAGGCGCTGACCGCCCATTTGGAAGCCAACGTCCCCTGGCACGCCAAACTCACGATCACCCCGGAAGCGACGGGCGCTCCGTTCCGCTCGGCCGCCGGCGGCCCCGCCCGCACGGCCCTGGAATCAGCCTTGGCCGTGGCCTACGACCGCCCGTCGACCACCCAGGGCCAGGGCGGCTCGATCCCGTTGTGCAACGTCTTCGCCGCCACCTATCCCGACTCCGAGATCCTCCTGCTTGGCGTGGAGGAGCCGACCTGCCTGATCCACGCCCCCAACGAGAGTGTCGACCCGTCGGAGATAGAGAACCTGGCCCTGTCGGTGGCCCTGTTCCTGTCCTCCTACGCCTGAGCCCGACTACAGGGAGGCCAGCAGGGGCTTGGCGAACATCGCGACCACCAGCGCGAGGATGGAGCACAGCACCGCGTATTTCGCGGGCTCCTCCTTGCGTCGGTGGCCGAACCCGGCGATGTAGAGCGCGGGAATCCACAGCAGCGGGACCGACACCACCGCGGCGGCGCTGAGGAGGAACGACAGCGCGGACAGCAACGGCAACGGAGTTCGCTTCGGTCGGTTGTCTGTCAGGTCGTCCGGGTCGAACGGCAAATCCTCGCGCACAAAAGCCACGCGGCCACCTTGTCCACAGTCATCCACCGACTCCTGTGGATTTCCTTGCGGCCATGGGGATTACCGCAACTCCATACCGAAGACGATCCGGTCCTGGCCCGGGCCGCTGTAGTCCGGCACGAGTTCGGTACCGAACCCGAGGCTGCGGTGAAAGGCGATCGAGCCTGCATTGGTGGGGGAGGTAATGGCTTTGAGGCGAGCGGCGCCCTGTCGGCGGGCCGCGTCGGCGAACGCGGCGTAGAGGCGGCGGCCCAGGCCGGTGCCGCGGGCGTCGTCGCGGGTGGCGATCAAATGCGCGTAGGCGGTGGCGGCGGGGGTCACGAAGCCGAGTATGTAGCCGTGTATTTCGTTGTCGCACACCGCGACCAAGCTGGTCTCGGGGAACTCGCGGACGAGGACCGGTAGGTGTTGGGCGCGGAGGTCCCGGTCGCCCCAGTACCGGGATTGGTCTGCGAGCAGTTCGTGTAGGTCCTGAATGCTTGCGCGCCTGATCAGTTCAGTGGATGTCATCGGTGGTGGCCCGCTGTCGGCCAGTCTGTTCGGGCGGCGCGGGCGTGGCACGGCAGGGTCTGTGCGGCGGCGAAGTAGATCGGATCGGTAGCCGACCGGGCGGTGGGTGCGTGGATCGAGACCTTCGTGATGATCTCGCCGAGCGGGGCTTGCCGGCGCGCTGGGTGGGACATGGTGGGAATCGTATGCGGATCGCGGATGGGGAGCGTTTCGAAGTTGGTGCGGGCTTCGGAGATAGGCGGGTGCTGCGTCTCTAAACATTCAGGTGGGTGTGAGGGGATTGTTAATCGATGATGAGTCTGAAAACTGTTGTATCACAATCGAATTGGTCTATGTCTGCTTGCTATTGAGGCGTAGAATGGGGGTATGAATTCGGGAGGGGAATCCACAGCCGCGCAGGGTGCACTCGCACTCGGTGCCGCGGCGGAAACCCTGCTCGAAGCA